>JFLW01000001.1 GCA_000635495.1 Prochlorococcus sp. scB243_495K23
ACAGGAGAAGAGCAAAAAAGCAAGAATTAGAAAAACAGGAAGAGCAAAAGCAAGAATTAGAAAAACAGGAAGAGCAAAAGCAAGAATTAGAAAAACAGGAAGAGCAAAAGCAAGAATTAGAAAAACAGGAAGAGCAAAAGCAAGAATTGAGTGATATTTCTAATAAAGAAAATATTGCTGGACAGTCAAAAACTACTGCTGAGCCTGAATTAGGAGAATTTGATGATAATTTTACTTGGTCTGCAATGGTATTAGCTGCTCAAGGAAAAAAAATAAATCAAATATCGATTGATGAAATTGATTGGTTAACTAAATTAAGGAGAGGATTAGAAGAAACCCGAAAAGGATTTGTTACTGAATTATTGGATAAATTAGGAGATGATCCTCTTACTCCTGAATCTCTTGATGATTTAGAGACTTTATTAATAAGAGCTGATGTAGGGATTGATTCAACCGATAAAGTTATAAGTTCTCTCAGAACAAAATTAAACGAGGAAGTCGTGGGTGGAGAAGCAGGAATAAAATTCTTGAAGAAGGAATTAAAATTAATTATCGATAAACCAATAAAAAATTCGGGTTTTGATCTTTTAGTCCCACAAAAGGGTAAGTTAAATGTCTGGTTATTAGTAGGAGTTAATGGTGTTGGTAAAACTACTACATTAGGAAAATTAGCATATTTGTCATCGAGAAGTAATTATAAAACTTTGATTGCTGCTGCTGATACTTTTAGAGCGGCTGCAGTAGAACAACTTAAAGTGTGGGGAGATAGAAGTAATGTTGAGGTTATATCTAATCAATCAAAAAATGCTGATCCAGCTGCTGTAGTTTTTGATGCAATTAATTCTGCAAAAAAAAGAAATGTTGATTTATTACTTGTTGATACGGCGGGTAGGTTACAAACAAAAAATAATCTGATGGATGAATTAGCAAAAATAAAAAAAATTATTGATAAAAAGGCCCCAGATGCAATTGTTGAATCATTATTAGTTTTAGATGCAAGTCAGGGTCAAAATGGGTTAAAGCAAGCAAAAAGTTTTGCTAAATCAGCAGATTTAAGTGGAGCAATTATTACTAAATTAGATGGTACTTCTAGAGGAGGAGTATCTTTAGCGGTATCTGAAGAAGTAAATTTGCCAATAAGGTTTATTGGAGCAGGAGAAGGTATAAAAGATTTGAGGCCATTTAATAGTTATGAATTTGTAGAGGCTTTGCTTGCAGATAAATAAATATTTAATTAATTTTTTTTGAAAAATAAAATATAATGTTAAAACATATTTATCTATTAAATTTGTTTTGACAAATAATCAAAGAGAAAAAATATTTTCGAACAAATTTATTCAAAATTTTTTAGAAAATGAACCTACAGTAATTCAAAATAAATATAAATTTGCTGAAATTGCGTCTTCCTTAGCCTATTATTTAAAATCATTTTCAAATATAAATAAATTATTGGATTATGTATCCTTAATTTTTAAACATATTTTTTCTAAGAATATAATTTTAATTATTCCTTTAAATTATGAGGGAGAGATATGGAATGAAAATATCAAAATTTCTGTTAATTATGAATATTTAACAGTTGAAGAAGAGATTAATTGTTTTTTGAATCAATTTCATTTTTCAAAAAATTTTAAAATAAAAGAAATTTTAACTTTTGAAAATGCTTTAAAAAATAAATTTAAAGAATATAAAATTGAATCAAAAAAAATAATATCTAGAGGGAAATGCAGGGGATTTATTTATATTTTTAGCGCAGATATTTCTAGACATTCAATTACTGAAGATAGTAATTTTAATTTTATTGAAAATTGTCTAGCTGTTGGATTAGAAAATCACTACTTAATAAAAACAAAGAAAAAGCATGAAAATGTAGATAGAGAAATTTCTACTGGTGCTGAAATTCAATCTCAATTGCTCCCGGATTATTGTCCAATTATCCATGGTATAGATATGGCTGCACATTGTAGACCAGCTCTTCAGCTAGGTGGAGATTACTATGATTTTATGTGCTTAAAGACGAATATCTCTGAAAAAAGGAAAGAAAAATCAAGATGGGCCCTTGTTATAGGTGATGTTATGGGTAAAGGGATCCCAGCCGGTCTTTTAATGACAATGTTAAGAGGTATGTTACGTGCAGAGGTTCTTACTGGTCTGCCTCCAGATAGAATTTTGCATGATTTGAATCAACTAGCAATAAATGATTTAGATCAATCGCATAGATTTGTGACATTATTTTACTCAGATTATGATCCCAGAACTAGAAAATTGAGATTCGCTAATGCAGCACATAATCCCCCTCTGCTTTGGAAAAGTTCTGATCAGAAAATTATTAAATTAGATTCAAAAGGATTTGTACTTGGACTACAAAAAGATGCTGAATATCATTGTGGCGAAATCAAGCTTAATCAAAATGATTTGGTTCTCTATTACACAGATGGAGTAATTGATACTTCTAATTCTTTAGGACAAAGATTTGATGAGGAAAGATTAATTAAAACTCTTGCAAAATTATGCAAGCAATCTTATACATCCCAAGAAATTTTAAATAAATTATTTAAAAAGTTAGATGATTTTACCGGGCAAAATAGACATCTTGAAGATGATGCCTCGATGGTTATTTTTCAATTGACATAGATATTTTTGTCACTTATATAAAAAAATGCTTTAGTAGAGATACTTAACATTACTAATTGATATGGCAAAAGTTTGGAGTAAAAGGTTTGATAATGCACTTGACCCTTTTATTGAAAAGTTTAATGCCTCAATTGGTTTTGATAGAAAGCTTATTTTAGAAGATTTAGATTGTTCGATTGCTCATGCGAAAATGCTTAGCAAAACAAAAGTTATATCCTCTTCCGAGGCGTACCAAATTATTAATGGTTTAGAATTAATAAAAGTTGAGTATTTGGAGGGTAAATTTTCTCCTAGTCCACCTTCTGAAGATATTCACTATTGTATAGAAGAAAAGCTGATAAGTTTAATTGGTGAAACTGGAAAAAAATTACACACAGGTAGAAGTAGAAATGATCAAGTTGGTACAGATATAAGATTGTGGCTAAGAAAAGAGATTGACAATATTGAAATTTTAATAACTGAATTGCAAAAATCTTTCTTGAATCTTGCGAAATCTAATATTTATACCTTAATTCCTGGATATACCCACATGCAAAGAGCGCAACCATTATCTTTGGCTCATCATTTATTGGCTTACATAGAAATGCTCCAAAGAGACCGTGAAAGGTATAAAGAAGTACGCTCAAGAGTTAATATTTCTCCTTTGGGAGCTGCAGCATTAGCTGGAACAAAAATAAAAATAGATAGACATTTTACAGCTGCAGAATTGGGTTTTAAAAAGATATATAAAAACAGTATTGATGCAGTGAGTGATAGAGATTTTTGTATAGAGTTTGTTTCTGCATCTGCTATATTGATGTCTCATTTAAGTAAAATTTCAGAGGAAATAATTTTATGGGTAACTGATGAATTTTCTTTTGCAAAATTAACAGATAAATGTGCCACAGGAAGTAGCTTAATGCCGCAGAAAAAAAATCCTGACGTTCCAGAATTGATAAGAGGCAAGACAGGAAGAGTGTATGGTCATCTTCAGGCATTGTTAACGATGGTTAAAGGGGTACCGCTTTCATATAATAAAGATTTTCAAGAGGACAAAGAGCCAATATTTGATACTGCAGAAACAATATCTTCTTGTATTAAAGCAATGACTATTTTAATTAATGAGGGCATTGAATTTGATATTGAAAATCTATCTGATTCTGTAGAAAACGACTTTTCTAATGCTACTGATTTGGCAGATTACTTAGTTGATAAAGACGTCCCTTTCAGGACCGCTTATCAAGTTGTTGGTCAAATGGTTAAATATTGCTTGGAGAGAAAAATGTTATTTAAAAATCTTAAAATTGAAGAATTTAAAAAATTTCATCCCGAATTTGATGAGGATGTTTTTGTAGATCTTAAACCTCTTAATGTCGTTAAATCAAGAAATAGCGAAGGTGGTACAGGTTTTGTTCAAGTAGAAAAAGAGGTAAATAATTGGCAAAAAAGATTGTTACTTTGAATCTCAATAATTTTTCTACAACAAGGGTATGCTTTGAAGTAGAATAATAAAGCAACGTTATGAGACTACTCATTGTAGTTTTTTTATAAGGTAAATTTTTGTTGAGTTTAAAGTGAGCATTTTTGTTGGCAATTTGCCGTTCCGCGCAGAGCGTGAAGATGTTATACAGTTGTTTGCCCCTTTTGGTGAGGTTTTAAATTGTTCTCTTCCATTGGAGAGAGATACTGGTAGGAAAAGGGGATTCGCATTTATTGAAATGGCAGATGAAGCGATTGAGTCAAAAGCTATTGATGGTTTGCAAGGAACGGAACTTATGGGTAGACCATTAAGAATTAATAAAGCTGAACCTAGAGGTTCTGGTGGATCTCGTAGAGGAGGAAGAGGCGGCCATGGCGGCGGCAATAATGGCGGCTATGGAGGTGGCGGCTACGGCGGCGGAAATAATGGCGGCTATGGAGGTGGCGGCTACGGCGGCGGAAATAATGGCGGCTATGGAGGTGGCGGCTACGGCGGCGGCAATAATGGCGGCTATGGAGGTGGCGGCTACGGCGGCGGAAATAATGGATCTAATATCTCTAACGCTAATAAATCTTCTGGAGCAGAAGGTTGGGAAGACAGAAGTTATGGAAATGCTTCTGACAACTCTGAATATGAAAATGGTAGGAGCAGAAGAAAAAGGGGAGTGTCCAATAAGAGCAATACTTCAAACGAGACAAATTAGTAACCCATTTCTTCAAGAACTGTCGTTAATTTAAATAGATATTCAATATTTAATTCTTTTTTTAAAGATTTATTAGAAACTTGATTTCTCCAAATTTTTGCTTTTGGTATACCTTCAACTAAATTTATAAGATGTTTACAAATATCCCAAGATTTTCCTCCATTACTTAAATGCGCTTCTATGTATGGAATTAAGGAAAATATTACACTGGAAGCAGATTTGGTTTTTTTATTAATTCCATAAATCCTCTGATCAATTTCAGACCATCTCAAGGGATGTTTATAAATTGACCGTCCAATCATGACCCCATCAAAATCATTCAAGGCTTCTAATGATTCATCGATATTTGTTAAACCTCCATTGATTTCTATTAATAATTCTGGATTTGATTTTTTCAATTTTTTTACTACATCATAATTAAGTGGCGGTATGGTCCTATTTTGTTTTGGATTTAAACCTTTTAATATGGCTTTCCTTGCATGAACTGCAAATCTGTCTGCACCAGCATTTGCGATAATTCTTACGAAATTATTCAAATTAACGAAACTATCATCATTGTCTACACCGATTCTGTGTTTGATGGTAATCGGCAAATTGCAATTATTTTTTAAGGATTCTATACATTTTGCTACTTTTTCAGGTTCTTTCATAAGTGAAGCGCCAAAATTTCCAGAACAGACCCTTGGACTCGGACAACCAACATTAAAGTTTATTTCGTCATAACCCCAATCCTGCGCCATTTTAGCTGCCTCTTTGAGGGTTTTAGGATCGTCTCCACCAAACTGAATCGATATCGGGTGTTCTTCATCATTAAAATCTAGAAAAATTTCTTTTTTATTCGTATAAACCAAACTCTGGGCCACAATCATTTCCGTATATAAAAGGGCCTCAGAACTTATTTTTCTCATTATCATCCTAAAGTGCCTATCAGTACAATCCATCATTGGAGCAATACTTAATTTATGAATATTTTTAATAGAATTAGATTGAATAATTTTCATTGTTTTTTTGATTTAAATATATGAATCAATTCCTATCCAGAAGAGCTTTTATTCTAATTCCTACTATGTCAATCTTAAAAATAATCTTTAAGCCTATGAAAGTATTAGCATCTTCACTTGCTTCTAAAGGTGAGTGGAATTTCTCAAAAGAGGAATGGAAAACTAGGCTTAGTCCAGAATCCTATTATATTTTGCGGGAGGAAGGGACAGAAAGAGCTTTCAGCAGCCAATTAAATAATGAAAAAAGAAAAGGGATTTTTTACTGTGCAGGATGCGATTTGCCACTTTTTTCCTCAGATAAAAAGTTCGATAGTGGTACAGGATGGCCAAGTTTTTGGGATTCAATTCCAGGGTCAGTAGAAACAAAAGTTGATTTTAAGTTAATTGTCCCTAGAACCGAATATCATTGCTCTAGATGCGGTGGTCATCAAGGTCATGTCTTCAATGATGGGCCACTTCCCACTGGTAAAAGATACTGCAACAATGGATTAGCGTTACGATTTGTTCCTGACTAAATATTTGTGCGGCCTTCCGCAACTTGTTTTGTGCTTCACTTTATTGGAAAATAGTTTTATTAAATTTTAGAAAAATGATTGAAAATCAATCAGACAATATTGGTAATAAAGGAAATGATGATTGTAATCAGGATAATTCTCCTGAAGATATATTATCTAGCCAAAATTCACCTACTGAAAATGATGAATTACCTTCTCAAAAAACAGAAGAAATTAATACTGAAGAATTAAAAAATACTATTTCTAATAATGATGCAAGATTAGAACAATTAGAAAAAGAGCATGAAACATTAAAAAATCAATATGTAAGGATTTCAGCAGATTTTGATAATTTCAGAAAAAGGCAGTCTAGGGATCAGGATGATTTAAAAATTCAACTTGTTTCCAAGACTTTAACTGCCATACTTCCTATTGTTGACAATTTTGAGAGAGCAAGACAACAACTTAAACCAGAAAATGAGGAAGCTCAAGCTCTTCATAGAAGTTATCAAGGATTGTATAAACAACTAGTAGAAGTTTTAAAACAACAGGGAGTGTCACCCATGAGAGTTGTTGGTCAGCAATTTGATCCAAACTTGCATGAAGCTGTATTAAGAGAACCTAGTGAAGAGTTTGAAGAGGATTTTATTATTGAAGAATTGCAGCGAGGATATCATCTAGAAGGTAAGGTTTTGAGGCATGCATTGGTTAAGGTTTCTATGGGACCAGGTAAACAAAATTCACAACAGGAAGTAGAAAAGGATACAGTTGAAGGGGATGCTAATTCAGAGTTAAATACTTCTGAAGATGTATAAATTCCAAATTCTTATTTGAGCATTATCTAATGGCTGATTTTTACCAAATACTTGGAGTTTCAAGAGATGCTGATGCGGATACCTTAAAAAGGGCTTATAGAAAATTAGCAAGACAATACCATCCAGATGTTAATAAAGAACCTGGTGCGGAAGATAAATTTAAAGAAATTGGTAAGGCTTACGAAGCATTAGCTGATCCTGAAACTAGAGCAAGATATGACCAATTTGGAGAAGCTGGCCTTGGAGGTGCAGCTGGGATGCCTGATATGGGCGATATGGGTGGCTTTGCAGATTTATTTGAAACTTTTTTTAATGGCTTTGGTGGGCAAAATCCACAAGGAGGAAGAACACAAAGAAGAGGCCCTCAACAAGGAGATGATCTAAGGTATGATCTTAATGTTGACTTTAAAGATGCAATTTTTGGCCAACAAAGAGAAATTAAAATTCCTCATTTGGAGACATGTGAAGTCTGTAGGGGAACAGGTGCAAAACCAGGAACAGGACCCAAAACTTGTTCAACATGTGGTGGAAGTGGACAAGTTAGAAGAGCTACAAGAACACCTTTTGGTAATTTCACACAAGTAGCTGAATGTCCTTCATGTAATGGGGCTGGCCAGATAATTGCAGATCCATGTTTAACTTGTGGCGGTAATGGCGTGAAGCAAGTCAGAAAAAAATTAAGAATTAATATTCCTGCAGGAGTTGATACTGGCACTAAATTAAGAGTTTCCGGCGAGGGAAATGTTGGTTTGAAAGGGGGTCCACCTGGAGACCTTTATGTTTTTATAAAGGTTAAGAATGATTCAAAACTTAAAAGAGATGGTGTAACTATTTATTCAGAAATATCAGTGAGTTATTTACAGGCTATTTTAGGTGACACTGTAAAAATCACTACAGTCGATGGAGATGTTAATTTAAAAATTCCAAATGGTACGCAGCCAAATACAACTCTTTCACTTGAGAATAAAGGCGTACCTAGACTTGGAAATCCGGTTGCGAGAGGAAATCATGAAGTTTTAGTAAAAGTAAAATTACCAACTCGTATAACCGACTCGGAACGAGAGCTTTTAGAGGGTTTAGCTTCTCAATATTCAGATAAAAATATTAATTCCAGTAGTGGACTGTTTAGTAAATTATTTGGTAAAGAATCTTAATGACTTCCTTAAAGCATTTGGATCTTAAATCTGTTCCATGTCCTTTAAATGTTGTCAAAATTAAATTGGCTTTGGAGAAGTTATCTAAAAATGAACAACTTATTGTTGAACTAGATAAAGGTGAACCAGAAGAAATGGTATTAAATAATTTAAAAGAGATGGGATGTTTGTTTAAACAAATCAAAGAAAATGAAAAATTTATAAAAATAAAAATATTGAATGAAAACTAATAGTAAATATTTAGGTTTAGTTACGAAAAAATTTAATGATTTTTTTTTAGTTGATTTAAAAAATCAAGAAAACTCTGGAAATAGCCAGAAATTTTTATGTAAGGTTAAGAAGTCTATAAATTTCAAGGATCAATTAATTTATGTTGGAGACGAAGTAGGGATTGAAAAAATTGACTTTAAAAGTAAACGTGCAGTAATAACAAGTCTAAAAAAAAGAAAAAATCTATTAGTTAGACCCTCAGTTGCAAATATTTCTAACATATACGTTACTTTTTCCGTTGAAGAACCAGAGTTAAATTTATCTCAAGTTAATAGGTTTTTGATATCAGCAGAATCAATGGGAGTTGAAGTCTCATTAGTTTTGACAAAGTGTGATTTAATTTCTGATAAAAGAAGATCATATCTAATTGATAAATTTGAGAAATGGGGTTACCAAGTAATAACTTTAAATTTACAGAAATCTGATTGCTTTAAAAATTTATTAGCCGAACTAAAGCAAAAAGAATGTTCAATTTTTATGGGTCCATCTGGAGTTGGCAAAACTACTTTGTTAAATATGATTATTCCTGGTCTTCAAAATAGTACTGCTCCAGTTTCCAATAAAATTAAGAGGGGAAAAAATACTACTCGAAATGTTGAGTTATTTTCTATGTCGAATCAAAGTTACATTGTTGATACTCCTGGTTTTAATATGCAACCTTTAGAGGTTGATATTAAGTTGTTACCAAATCTTTATTCAGAAATATATAAACAAGTAATCGAAGAAGGAATTAAGTGTAAATTTCGTAACTGCTTACACTTAAATGATGAGGGATGTAATTTAAATACATCTTTCGAAAGATATTCTTTTTATAAAGAAATGATTGAGTCTTCTAAGAGTCACTATTATCAAAACCAGGAAGATTAAGATTTAATCCACCAGTCAAATCATTCATCCTTTCTTTCATAGTTGTAGTTGATAATTCATGAGCTTTTTGAATAGCTTGTAGAATGTTTTGCTCTATTTGTTCTTTATTTGCATTTAAGATATTTTCTTGTACTTCAACCTTTAACGGAAGTTGGTTGCCACTTATCCAAACTTTTATCATCTCATCATCACTTTTGCCTTCAATCTCCATATTTTCTAGTTCATCTTGCAATTTTTGAGCATCTTGCTGAATTTGTTTAGCTTTTTTAAAAGCTTCTGTAAGTTGTCCAAAGTTAGGAAGTCCAAAACCAGCCATCTTGTAAAAACGTTTCTTTAGTTAGGATAGTCAAAACCAATCATTCTTACTTCTGGTTGCAAATAAATCCCTTTGTTTTGTAGTACTTTTTGTTGAATTACTGTTATTAATTCATAAATATCTTCTGAACTTGCTGAAGAAGTGTTAATTATAAAATTTGAATGCATTGTAGAAATTTCAGCACCGCCAATTTTAAATCCCTTTAAACCCATATCATCAATTAATTTTGCTGCATAATTATTTTCAGGATTTTTAAAAACACTACCAAAACTTGGTTGATGATATGGTTGTGTTTCTGTTTTTAATTTAAGGTTATTTTTGGTTGTTTGTATTAATTTTTCTAGATCTCCATTTGGTTCAAAATGTAATCTTGCACTAATAATTGTTAAATCATTTCTTTGAAAAGAGCTAAATCTATACTCAAAATCGATATCTTTTTTTTCAACTTCAATTTTTTCAAGAGTTTTATTGTTAATAACTTTTACGGAAATAAGATTTTTTGCTAGCGATAAATTACCTGTGCCAGCATTCATATAAATTGCTCCTCCTAATGTTCCTGGAATTCCTACAGCCCATTCCCCTCCTTGTAATCCATTTTTAGCAAGAGAATTAGATAATGTTGGAAGCATTACACCTGCTTCCGCTTCAACAATTCCTGAATATGGCTTTATCTCTAGTGATTTCAATTTTTTTGTACAAACAACTAAGCCTTTTATGAAAATATTATTTATTAAAAGATTTGAACCTGCGCCAATTATTTGACATCTTTGTTTGTTTAAATTAGCCCATTTTATTAGATATGAAAGTTCTTCAACACTTCTTGGTTCAGCAAAATATTCAGCCACTCCTCCTACTTTTATAGTTGTATAACTACTTAAATTACAGTTTTCAGAAAAATTTTTTTTATTCATAAATTAGTTATTTATTTTAATAATTTTTTTTATTCAAAATTGACCATAAATTATGACAATCACCAGCTCCCATATTCAAAATTAAATCCCCTTTTTGAGTTAATTCGTAAAAATTCTTCGTAACTTCATAATAATTATTTATGTAACTAACATTTTTATTTTTTTTATAAATTAAATCAGTGATAATTTTCGAAGTAATTTTATCTTCGTTTCCTTCTCCTGCTCCATAAATACTGGTTACATAAATTACATCTGCTTTTGATAATTCTTCAGCGAATTCTTCAGTAAATTGCTTTACTCGAGAGTATCTATGAGGTTGAAATATAACTATTAATCTATTTTTTTGAAATTCATTATAATTATTTTGCTGAATCAATAATCTTCCTAATTTAATCGTTTCTTTTATTTCGTTTGGGTGATGTGCATAATCATCATATAAACTTCTTTCATGTATTTGGCCTCTAAATTCAAATCTTTTTTTTGGGAGTTTCAGATATTTTATATTTTTCTTAATTTCTACAAAATCTACTCCTATCATTCTTGAGGCTGCTATTGCTGCGGTGATATTGGATAGATTGTGTAATCCTGGAATTGGAATATTTAAACTACTAATTAAATTTTCATTTTCATAATAATTTCCAATTGTATACTTTGAATTAATTTCAGTCGGAATTATTGCATAAGCTACGTTTTTAACCGTAGTGTTTGACCAATTACAATTAGAATAAAAATTATTTCTTGAGGTTTCACAATCAAAATTAAGTAGTAATTTTTTAGAGTTTTTAGCAAAACTTTTAAAAGAAGATATGACTTCACTTAAATTAGAAAAGTGATCGCAATGATCAAAATCAATGTTATTGATTATTCCGATATCAGACTTATATTTGTTAATTGTCCCATCAGACTCATCAACTTCAGCCACTAAGAATTTTGTATTTTCTAAATGACAATTAGAGTTGTAAATAGGAATTATTCCTCCAGTAATTGAAGAAGAATTACGTGTACATAACTCAAGTATTGTAGATAGAAATGTACTGGTTGATGTTTTTCCGTGGCTGCCGGCTACCGCTAATGATGTATAAGTGCGCATTAGCATTGCAAGTATTTCTGAACGATGTTTTATTGATAAATTTTTTTCTCTGCAGTACAAAAATTCTTCATTTTCTGGCTTGATCGCGGAGCTTACAACAAAATTAATCAATTTGTTGTTAAATTTTGAAATAACAAAATCAATATTTTGTCGAATTTGAGAAGTAAAGATTACTGCACCTGATTTCTCCAAATTTTGAGTTTCATCGTTTTTAACTAAATCAGATCCTGAAACTGAACAGCCTTTTTTAAGTAAACCTATTGCCAATGCTGACATCCCAATCCCTCCAATCCCAATAAAATGAAAATGACTTTTCAACAGTAATTTTTTATCCAATGTTTGTCTTTTACTTAAATCAAAATAACTTCTAGGTAAAATTTTGCTATTTTTTCTTAAAAAAAAATGTTTTTTTTTCTTGAATTAATACAAAACTAGACTTATTTGCTTAATAAAGCAAAAAAACCTTACGTTATTGCACAAAATTCAGTATGATCAGCAACTTAGGTTAATCATTTAGAAATTATTAGTTATGACTTTGCGTGTTGCAATTAACGGCTTTGGCAGAATTGGTCGAAACTTTATGCGTTGTTGGCTTAGTAGAGGGGCTTACACCAATATTGAAGTAGTTGGAATTAACGTTACCTCTGATCCTAAGACTAATGCTCATCTATTGAAATATGACTCAGTTCTTGGTCAACTTGATGGTGTTGATATTCAATATACTGATGATACTTTTGTAATTAACAACAAGACAATTAAATGTTTCTCTGATAGAAACCCAATGAATCTCCCTTGGAAAGACTGGGGTGTAGATTTGGTTATTGAATCTACTGGAGTATTTAATACAGATGTAGGTGCAAGTAAGCACTTAGAGGTAGGAGCTAAAAAAGTCATCTTGACTGCTCCAGGTAAAGGTGATGGAGTTGGTACTTATGTAGTTGGAGTCAATGCTGATACATATAAACATAAAGATTATGATATTTTAAGTAATGCTAGTTGTACAACGAACTGTTTAGCTCCAGTAGTTAAAGTTTTAGACCAAACTTTTGGGATTAATAAAGGATTGATGACTACAATTCATAGTTATACAGGGGATCAAAGAATTTTAGACAATAGTCATAGAGATTTAAGAAGGGCTAGAGCCGCTGCTACAAACATCGTTCCTACTTCTACAGGAGCTGCAAAGGCAGTAGCTTTGGTGTACCCAGAAATGAAAGGCAAATTAACAGGAATTGCTATGAGAGTTCCAACCCCTAACGTTTCAGCAGTAGATTTTGTTTTTGAATCTTCTAAATCTGTGACAGCTGAAGAAGTCAATAATGCTCTCAAGGAATCATCTCTAAGCTCAATGAAAGGCATTATTAAGTATGGAGATGAACCATTAGTATCAAGCGATTATGCAGGTACCAATGAATCATCAATTGTAGATAGTGACCTCACTATGTGTATCGGAGATAATCTTGTAAAGGTGCTTGCATGGTATGACAATGAATGGGGTTATAGTCAGAGAGTTGTAGATTTAGCAGAGATTGTTGCAAAAAATTGGGAATAATTAAAAGTGCTTGAAAGGTGTGATTTCTAATAATTTGTTTTTCTTACTATCTTTAAATTCTATTGATGGTTCACCATCAGTAAAAAAACCAATCTCGTTAATTTCTTTATCAAGTTTAGTTAGATTCTTTGCCCACTTTTTGGGCAAGGAGAAAACTAATTCGTAATCTTCACCCCCAAAAAAATAATATTCGTCCCATTTATTTCCTCTTGGCCAATCCTTATCTTTGGGTATTTTTTCATAATTAATAATTGCTTTGCATTTACTAGCACTTGCTAAATCTTGTAAAGCTTGAAATAGACCATCACTGCTATCAGTACATCCTATTCTCTTGATTTTTTTATTTGAGCGAGTTTTTATAAGATTTTTTAGAAAATTTGGGTAAACTTTAGGACGACAAAAATGTTCAATAGATTTACTGATTAATCTTTTATTAAGAGAAATATCATTATCAAAATAAATTTTATTTTTAATTAAAAATCCTAGTTTGCTAAGACCATGAATTCCTGTCGTTAAAATGATATCTCCTGACTTACATGCGTTTCTTCGTAATTCAATTTCACCTTGAATCCCAAAGGCAGTAATTGATATAGCTTTTTGATTCCCTTTTGAGCAATCTCCTCCAAGAATTATGCCGCCATATTCTTTTAAAGCCTTATTTATTCCTCTATATAACTCTTCAACCCAAATCCACTCAGTTCTAGAAGGTAGAACTAGGCTTATTGTAATTCCTATAGTTTTTTTGCTTCCACTTGATAATAAGTCAGAGATGTTGCTAACAACTGCTTTCCACCCAAGGTCCCCAGGAGAAATAATAATGTCATTGAAATGAACATTTTCTACCAAAGAATCAGTATTAACAAGTAAATTTTCATTTTTAGTTTTGATTAAAGCGCAATCATCTGAAATTTGGTTTTTAGGCATAAATTTTCCTAGCCTATTTATTAATTCTTTTTCGCCTATGTCTTCTAATATTTCTTTATGCATTTAACTTGAGGTTCTCAATTCCCTCTAAAACATCAATCGAAATTATTGTGTCATCTTTAGTAAGCTCTTCTAATACATCAAATCCATCTACAACGTAACCAAAGGCAGCATTTCTCCCGTCAATTAAATTGCGACCTGCTGGATTTAATTCTGCTTCATATAAAAAGAAGAAAAATTGCGATGAGCCATCATCAACTGCGGTATTTGAATGGGACCATCCTAGAGTTCCAAGTGTTGCAAAAGGTAATGTTGGCGTCTCTGTGTAAAGACCCAAATCTTCAAAAGTTTGATTATAAAAAGTATCTTTTTCATCAGGAATTCTTATTTCTAAGGGAACGTGACGTTCTTTGTTCGTTTCAGGATCTATGTAACCAATATCTTCACCAATTGGATCACCTGTTTGTAGTACAAAAAATTCTTCTGCTCTGTTGATAGGTAAATCTTTATAGAAGTTTTTTGAAGATAAATCTACAAATGCCCCTGCTGTAAGTGGAGCGTTAAATCCATCTACAATAGCTTGCATATCTCCTTTGGAAGTTTTTATATTGACTTTTGCTCTGCCCATTAATCTTGGTAAATTATCAAATTCCTGGGGGATAGAATATGGAAATTCTTTTGGTAGAAAATATTCTTCTAATCCACCTATTTTCTCTAAAGCATCTCTTCGTGTTGCTATAAACGAATATTTATCCTTTGATTTAGAATAATCTAAAAGGGTATCAAAATTTTCTTTAAGCTCTAAAAATGTTTTTTCAGCAATTTTCTTTTTATCTTTTGGTAATTCTTCAATAATTTTACTCTGGTATTTTTTTAGTAAAGATTGACATTTTGTAACAGTTTTCGTAAGAGCGGGCCATCTTCCTCCTCTCACAAGGTCACTAGTCTCTTCTAATTTGTGTTGAAGTTCTTGTAACTCAACTTGTTTGATAGGGAGGGCGTTTCTGAGGATTGCACTAGGGTCTTTTACTGCATTTCCAGTAGGCAAATCAGCTAGTACTTCAATCGGTTTTAAGAGCAAAACTTGAAAAATTACAATCGATATAATTAAGAAAAGTTTGTTCTGATTTGATAAGAATTTTTGCATAGCACTCTTGCAGGTTTATGATCCTTGGGGATGTAATACAGGAATGATTTCCAGTAACGATTTTCGCACAGGTACTACCATCGAATTAGATGGACAAGTTTGGCGTGTTGTAGAATTTCTACATGTCAAGCCTGGCAAGGGTTCTGCTTTCGTGCGAACAAAATTAAAATCAGTTCAAAGCGGCAACGTGGTTGAAAAAACTTTTCGAGCCGGAGAATCAGTACAGCAGGCTATCCTTGAGAAGTCTAACCTGCAGCATACTTATGTGGAGTCTGGTGATTATGTTTTTATGGACATGACAAGTTTTGAAGAGACAAGACTCACCTCTGAACAAATCGGTAAAGGTGCAAAGTATTTGAAAGAGGGAATGGAGGTAAATGTAATTTTTCATAATGGTAAAATTCTAGAAGTCGAACTTCCAATATCTATCACTTTGAAAGTTACTGAAACTGATCCAGGAGTTAAAGGTGATACTGCAAGTGGCGGCACTAAACCAGCTATTCTAGAAACAGGTGCTCAAGTTATGGTTCCTTTATTTATTTCTGTGGGTGAAATGATTAAAGTTGATACTCGTAATGACAGTTATCTTGGACGTGAAAATTAATGACTATGAAATTAGATCATGATGACTTAAATCGCTTAATAGAGAAAATCTCTAAGAGTGATATACAAGAGTTCTCGCTTGAGGGAGAGGATTTTAAACTCGAAATAAAAAGGAATGTATTTGATCAGAATCAAGTTGTTAATAATTTAGTTTCTAATTCTTCATTTGATCAGCAAACAATTGCTAATCAAAAAACTATTAATGAGAATATCTCAGTTGTTAATGAACCTGAGGCGCCTCAGGTGGCGCCCCCGGGGCGTTCTGATCTAACTGAAATTACTTCCCCTATGGTTGGTACCTTTTATAGGGCTGCAGCGCCTGGGGAGGAGCCATTCGTCGAAGTAGGGAATAACGTCAAGGTCGGTCAAACCATTTGTATTTTGGAAGCAATGAAGTTAATGAATGAAATTGAATCTGAATTTAATGCTGAAATAGTAGAGATCCTTGTTGAAAATGGAACACCAGTTGAATTTGGTCAAGTTTTAATGCGTGTTAAGCAGTCTTGAATTGTTAGTCATTTCTACGGCTGACTTAATAGCCTCAATCATGCTTTGAGATTGAGCAACTCCTTTGCCGGCAATATCAAATCCCGTTCCATGATCAGGAGATGTTCTTATAAAAGGTAAACCGATTGTGGTATTCACTGAGTAATTAAGAGCTATCACTTTCATTGGTATTAAACCTTGATCATGATACATAGCAAGAATGCCATCATGCTTTTCAGAATTTTTGTCATTCCAAGCTTTTACAGAAGTATTCCAGCAACTATCCGGTGATAAAGGGCCTAATAATTCAATATCTCTATTCTTTTCATTCCAGGTAATTAATGCATCATTGAGCCAATCTTTCTCTTCATGACCTAAAATACCCTCTTCACCGGCGTGAGGGTTTAATCCTGCTACTTTTAAAGTAGGTTTATCAGTATAGGTAATACAAAAATCTTTGAAAAGATCCAATTTAGAGTGGATTAATTCTTTAGTTAATTTCTTAGGAACCTCAGAAAGGGCTATGTGGGTTGTAGCTAATAAAGTATTAAATCTCCAACCTGTAATTGGTGATTTAGCTGTGAATAACATGCCAACGTTTTTTACACTACATGATTTTGCTAGTACTTCGGTTTGACCAGAGAAGTAATGCCCTGCTAGAGACCATGATTTTTTACATATTGGTCCTGTTACTAATGCTGCATTAGGATATTGTTTTACAATTTCTATTGCCTTTTTTAAATATTGGAAACTTGAATCACCGTAACTTGATTTAGGGTCATTATTTGATGGACAAATTTCGATATCCTGTATTTTTAAATTTTTGGGATTTGCAAGATTTTCTAATCCTAAGGATCTAAGGTTTTCATACGTATTTTGTAGATTTTTTTTTGATCCAACCAATATATATTCAATATTTTCTGGTATCTCATTAGAATAGAGTGCTTTTAAGATTATTTCGGGTCCAATACCTGATTCATCTCCTACGCTTAATACGACTTTTGACGGTTTATTTGTATTTTGAAAATTCATAAAAAGTTTCAGATTTATTTTTTTAACTATTTAGATAGCAATTTTTTAAGCCTATTTTATAGTTTTTATAAATTAGTTTATATCCTAGTGTTTCGCATAAAAGTTTATTAGAAACTCTTCTATTTTCCATCCAAAAAGATTGAGCTATCGGAGATAATTCGTCTTTTGCATCCTCAAACAATATTGGCTTTGGCATTGTTAAACCAAGTAAATCGTAGCAATATTGAATAACCTCTATCTGAGAACAGGGTTCATCATCTGCAATATTAATGATTTGGTAAAACTTTAAGGAATCTTTGTTTTGCAATAGATAGATAATTGCATTAGCAATATCAGCGACATGAATTCTCGAAAATACCTGTTTTTCTTTTGATATGACACGAATTTTTTTATTTTTTATTGCTTCAAAAGTGGATCTTCCAGGTCCATAAATACCGGGTAACCTAAAAATTTGTACAGGTAAACCAGATTCAATCCATTCTTTTTCACAATTTAATCTTTTATAACTTCGTTTTTGAAAGGGGTTTGGTTCATTAATTTCAGAAACCCAATCACCCTTCGTGTTTCCATAAACTCCTGTTGTAGATAAGTAGCCAACCCACTCTAGTGATGAACTTTCTAGTTTATTTTTAAGACTTTTCAATACTGGATCATTTCCATTTTCGTCGGGAGGTATGCAACTAAGAATATGCGTGACTCCATCAAAAATTTTTTTATCAGGAGTGACCTCGTGTTCACTGTTGAAAATAAAACTATTTGGATCTTTGCTTGCAGATCTTGAGCTTGTTAAAACAGTGCAACCGAATTTTCTAATAGTTTTTGCAAAAAAACTACCGCTGAAACCACATCCTAAGATTAAAAATTTATTTTTATTTCCGAGTATACTTGCAGGTTTCTTCATGCTCGGTTAAGGTAGTACATATGTATTAATTAATGATGAAGATATCTTTTGAGTCCGATTTAAAATCAAAAACTTTCTGTAATTGCAAAAGTTACCCTCTTTTTGTAGAGAAAGAAATAAGTTTAGTTAGTTTTAAATTCTACCAAAAGTTATTTGTCTTTCTTATTTCATTTTCGACAATTTTAATAATCCCAGAATCGCCAAAAGAATTGGAAAATATATGTGAGAATTATAACTCTAGAAAAATTTGTAATGTTTGGTAGTCAAGCTGCTTTATATTCTGATTTATCTTTTATGTAATTTTTATTTTTTACCTTAGAATTTGGATTAGCCCATTGCAGTAATCTGATAGCTAATCTTAAATCTCCTTCTAACCAAGCTCTTATAGCCATTGCTCTTCGTGGATCATAAAATTTTTGCCTTCTATACCAATACAAAGCATTTTCATCTGATTTATCCCCATTACATGAAAGACATGCAGGGACACAGTTTTCTGTTGTACTTAAGCCTCCCTGGCTTTGTGGTATTACATGGTCAATAGATTCAGATGGTTTTCCGCAATATATACAACTTTTTCCTGTAAACTTATGAATGGATTTTCGCCATTGTCTTAATCTGAACTTAGGACATAAATCCTCTAAAAACACCGCATCATTAATATGCATTCAGAATATTTAGTTAAATAAATAATCGCTTGAATATAATAAAAGTCAACATTATATTTTTGCTTTTTAGCCTAAATTTGCCAGTAAAAATATGATTTAGTGTGTTTAGATACAAAAAAGTATTTATTGAATTTAGAAAAAATTATTATCTTTTGAAAACTTAAATTAATAACTATATCTATCAAGTGTTTCATCAGTAAATTCTTCAGAAACTTCGTTATTAGTTTCTTCTAATTGTTTTTCTAATTCTTTTCTTTTCTTTTCTCTATCTTCTGCTTCTTTTTCTTTTCTTTTTGCTTCTTTTTCTAAATCTCGTATTAGTTTTCTATTGGGATGAAGCTTATCTAAATATTCAACGCAATAACTAAATTTTTCTTTTTCTCTGATAACTGTTTCAGTAATTTGCGCTGCAGCATTTTTAGGTGAAACTTTGAAAATTCCGCCTTTTTGTTTTTTTATATATGAATAAGCTGCATCCCAACTGCTTTCATGGTCATTTCCTCCATCTCTCATAGAACAAAAAATCTCTGCTCCAAATGAACTTGCATTTACTTTTGACGTAGTAAGGATTAAAGGCGTGCAAATTCCATATGCTAAAATCATTATTTTTTTATTCTTTAATCTTGGCATTAGGCTTTAGTCTTTTATTTAAAAATATCTTTTATTGTCGATATGTCTATATAAATTTAAGATTTAATTACTCCAAATATATTCAAGCATTTCACAATTAAAGGGAGAATTAAAAGCACAGTAATTAATCTAACAGCGTGAAGAGTGGCTACTGCAGCTCCCACTCCGTACTCAGAACCTACAAGACTCATGCCGCTAATGCCTCCTGGTGCAGCCCCTAGAATTGTTGTTATCACATCTATATTAAGTAATCTGCTGGTCCATAATCCAATTGCTAATCCTGTAATAACTAAAGTAAAAGTTATTAAAATAGCGGGTCTCCATAAACTTTGAAGATCAACCATTGAGTCTTTAGTTAAAGATGTACCAATAACTGTTCCAATTCCAATTTCTAAAATTGTCCTTGTGCCAATTGGCCACTCTGCTATATCGACTTTACCACTGATGCTTAATATGCTTGCGCCTATGAGAGCTCCTGCTAGAGGTGCCGCTGGAATTCCAGTTTTTAAAGCTAAAGCTCCAAAAATCCCACCTGCAATCAGATAATAAATTAGGTTTATGTTTGGCATAAATTTGAGAGATGTTTGGACATAATATTAGAAAAATATTTTTTTGCTTGGGTTTATTTTCAAATTAGATTTTTGTTTTACTCCCGTAGTGTCCCCTTTTGTTGGCATAATATTAATTAAAGAATGTACTTTTATGTCTTCACAAATTTCATACAAAGATAATAAAAACCGCATAAAGAAAAAATTATCTTTTTTTGAGGGTGGCCACCAACTCGAAAAATTAGAGTTTGCTCTTGCAATAGCTCAAACCAACGGTGATGAAAAAAAATCAATAGTTCTTAGAAAAAAGATTGTTGAATTAGGTGGAAATGTTGAAGAGCCAGGTACCTGACTTAATTTCACTTTAAATATTTTGATGCAACAATTAATGCTTCACCAGCTTGTTGGGCTGAAATTTTACCGAGGGATAGAAGTGTATTACTTATAGCAGAAACTACTGAAATAATATCTCTATCATTGACATAACCTAAGTGTCCCACTCTGAATATTTTCCCCTTCAAATGATCTTGACCACCGGCAAGTAAAATATCAAAATTATTCTTTATTGTTTTTCTAAATTCTTCAGCATCAATTTCTTCAGTTTTTATTGCAGTAATTGAAGGACTTAAATATTTTTCATCAGCAAATAATTTTAGATTTAAAGCCTTTACTGCATTGCTTATTGCTAATTTGTGTTTATTGTGTCTTAGGAAAATGTTATCTAAGCCTTCTTCTCTCATCATTTTTAAAGCTTCATCTAAAGCAAAAACTAAATTAACTGCTGGAGTGTATGGATTACTGTTACTTAAAAGACTTTTTCTATATGATTTTAAATTTAAATAAAATTTTGGTAAATTAGATTTTTCTACAGCTTCCCATGCTTTTTTGCTCATTGATATAAAGCTAAGCCCTGGGGGTATCATATATCCCTTTTGTGATCCAGAAGCAACAATATCTAATTTCCATTCATCTACTGGTACATTACAAGCTCCAAGACTTGTAACGCAGTCAACAATTGATAAAGCTGTGTTGTGCGCGCGAATATATGAACTAATAGTTTCTAGATCATTAATTACACCTGTTGAAGTTTCAGAATGAGTCAAAATAACCGCCTTTATTTCTTTTTGTTTATCTTCATCTAATACCTTTTTGAATTCTTCTGGATTAAGTGGAGTACCCCATTCGGAATCAATTTTTATTACTTCCAGACCAAATTCTTTAGCAACTTTGACCCATCTTTCGCCAAATTTTCCATTCTCTCCGCAAATTACTTTATCTCCTCTACTTAAGGTATTTATTATTCCAGCCTCCATTGCGGCAGTCCCACTACCAGTGATTGTTAGAACATCATTTTTAGTTTGATGAAGCCACTGTAAATTTTTAGTTGTACTCTCTACAAGATCTTGAAATTCTTTACTGCGATGGCCAATTGGATGCTTACTTAATGCTTGTAAAACTTTTTCTGGAACTGGTGTAGGTCCAGGAATCATCAATGATAATTTTTGTTGTATGGCCACTTTTTATTAAATAGGTCATTCTTAGATTAGTTCTCATTATATATTTTTCAATTACTTGATTTGAAAAAAGGATTTTCTTTACCTTTGTGGGTTGCTGGAGCTGCTAGGGCAGCATTAAAAAAACTAGTAGGGTTACCATTTAAAAATTATGAACTGATAAAAATTCCTAATGAAAAAAAAGAAATAAAAATTGAGATTCATTCTGTTGGCTTACTTAAAGATGACTCGCATGCATTAGGAATTACCTTTGCAAAGTCTGGTTTAGATCTTGACATTACACAAAACTTAGAGATATGGACAATAGCCTCTTTAGAAAAAATTTCTTTTAATAATCCTGTTGAAAAAATTCCAATAAATATTATTGCAGGATCTGGTGTAGGCATAAAAGAAGATACATCAGAGATATGCATTTCTAATTTTGCCAAAGAAGTTTTATATGAAAATTTATTAGATAGTATTCCTGCCGGCTTTAATTTGATATTAGAAATTATTTTCCCAAATGGAGCGTTCTTAGCTGAAAGAACTAGTAATAAGTCATTTGGTATTGTTAATGGATTATCAATTATTGGTACTTCTGCTGAAACTTATTCGAGTGCTTCACCTGATCAATTAGAAGAGGCTAAAAATAATCTAGCAAAGTTAATTCAAAAAGACTTTAAAGGGGAAGTTTTATTTGTTATTGGGGAAAATGGGTTAAATTTGGCCAAAACTCATAATGTTAATTTGCCAATTATCAAAATTGGAAATTGGATAGGACCATTATTAGTTGATGCTGCAATAAAAAAAGTTAAAACTGTAATTCTTTTTGGTTATCACGGGAAATTAATTAAATTAGCAGGCGGTATTTTTCATACACATAATCATTTAGCTGATGCAAGAATTGAGATTCTTGTTTATTTAGCTGTTCAAGAAAAGTTACCACCTGAAATAATAGTTGAATTATCTCAGTTAGATAATCTTGAGAATGCATTACAACTTCTTGAAAGATTTAATAAATCTTTAGCTGATAAATTATTTAAGAATTTATCAAATACGATCGAAAAGCGTTCATTTAATTATGTAAATAGGTATGTAAAAACTAATATGGAAATCGCATCAATCATTTTTGATAGAAAAAGGAAAATTAGGTGGGCTGGAATAAATGGCAATAAGTATTTTTCTTATTTTCAATGAGATTAATTTGTGATTCATTATGCTTTTGTAATTAAATTGAGTTAACTTTTATACATGAGTCAAACAATTTTAAAAAAAGAACGAGACCCATCAATATTAATTTTGGATTTCGGATCTCAATATTCTGAATTGATTGCAAGAAGAATTAGAGAAACTAATGTTTTTTCTCTTGTAGTAAGCAATTACATTTCAATTGAGGAAATTAAAAGTATTAACCCTAAAGGGATTATTTTGAGTGGAGGCCCAAATTCTGTATATGAACACAATGCGCCTAATTGTAATGAAAAAATTTTTCATTTAGGAATTCCTATTCTTGGCATATGCTATGGAATGCAATTAATGGTCAAAGAACTTGGAGGATCTGTTATTTCAGCAACCAAAAGAGCTGAATATGGTAGAGCACCAATAAATATAGACCAAGAATCTGACCTCCTTTCTGATGTAGAAGATAAATCTATTATGTGGATGAGTCATGGCGATTCTATTAATTGTTTGCCTGATGGATTTAATAAAATTGCTCATACCGAGAATACACTCCATGCAGCAATTGCAAATGATGTAAAGAAATTATTTGGCGTACAATTTCATCCTGAAGTTATTCATTCAGAGTTTGGGATGACGGTAATTAAAAATTTCGTTTATAAAATTTCTAGTTGTGCGGCTGATTGGACAACTGAAACCTATATAGAGGAAACTATTCCCAGGATAAGAGAGAAAGTTGGTAATAAAAAAGTTTTGCTTGCCTTATCTGGAGGAGTTGATTCTTCAACTCTTGCATTTCTTCTCAATAAAGCTATTGGAAATCAGCTTACATGCATGTTTATAGACCAAGGTTTCATGAGAAAAGGTGAACCAGAATTTTTAATGGATTTTTTTGATAAGAAATTTCAGATAAAAGTTGAATATATTAATGCAAGGGAAAGGTTTATTGCCAAATTAAAAGATATTACTGATCCAGAACAAAAAAGAAAAATTATAGGTGAAGAATTTATTAGAGTATTTGAGGAAGAGAGCAATAGATTGGGACCTTTTCAGTATTTAGCCCAAGGTACTCTTTATCCTGATGTTATTGAAAGTGCTGGGACTAATATTGATCCTAAAACTGGAGAAAGAATAGCTGTAAAAATAAAGAGTCATCATAATGTGGGTGGTTTGCCAAAAGATTTACAATTTAAATTAGTTGAGCCATTAAGAAAACTTTTTAAGGATGAAGTCCGAAAAGTGGGAGCTGCTTTAGGTTTGCCGGATGAAATTATAAAAAGGCATCCATTCCCAGGACCAGGATTAGCTATAAGAATTTTGGGAGAGGTGAATAATGAAAAACTTGATTGTTTAAGAGATGCAGACTGGATAGTAAGAGATGAAATTAAAAAAGCAGGTCTTTACAATGATATTTGGCAAGCTTTTGCGGTATTGCTACCAGTAAAAACAGTAGGAGTTATGGGAGATAAAAGGACTTATGCCTGGCCAATAGTTTTGCGTTGTGTATCTAGTGAAGATGGTATGACTGCAGATTGGTCAAAAATTCCTTTTCAGATTTTGGAGAGGATTGCAAATAGAATCGTAAACGAAGTAAGTTCAGTTAATAGAGTTGTTTATGATATTACAAGCAAACCTCCTGGAACCATCGAGTGGGAGTAAGTCTTCAAATTTTTCAAAAATATAAAGTTTTTTAAGCAAGAAATTTGTAAATGAGATTTAAAAATTAATGCCCGATATTATTAAATTAAGTCGATCTACAGTTGAGCGATATATTAGTTGCCCAAGATGTTGCGTCCTAGACAAAAAATATAAAATAAAACCGCCATCATTACCATTCACTTTAAATATAGCTGTAGATAATTTATGTAAAAATGAATTTGATTATTATAGAAAAATTCAGGAGCCGCATCCTTTATTTATTGAATATGGAATTGATGCTGTGCCTTACAAACACAAAGATTTAGAACGTTGGAGAAGTAATTTTCAAGGAATAAGATATAAGTCAATCGAACACAACTATGACTTTGGTGGAGCTGTAGATGATATTTGGCAGAAAAAAAATGGTCAGCTTATTATCGTTGATGTAAAAGCAACATCTAGAAATAATTTTGATTGGCTTGAGACTTTTAATAAATACGAATATGCAAAAGCTTATAAAAGACAGTTAGAAATGTATCAGTGGTTGTTTAAAAAAAACGGTTTTCAAGTGGCTAAAGAAGCTTATCTTTTATATTTTAATGGCAAGAAAAATCAAGAGTTTTTTAATAACCAATTAAATTTTGACGTACATCTAATTAAATTAGATTGTTCTACTTCATGGGTAGAAAATAAGATAATTGATACGGTTAATTTATTACGTTCGGATGATTTCCCCAAACCCTCATTAAATTGCGAATACTGTAATTATTTAAAGAAGCGTTGGCAGTTGTCGATAAATTAATGTTAATGGGATAACTTTTTATATTTCTGGAAAAATAGTGAATAAAAGATAATCTTTAATTAGATTATTAATTTAGACTTTTGATAAAATCGAAAAATTCTGAAAGAAAGATAACTAATCATCTGCAACAAGATGTAGTCAAGTTATCTGGTAAAACAATTTTTATTAATCCTTTTTTATATTGGCGGAGATTCGATGAAAACACTAACAGATGGCTTAGAGAACCTGGTCAAATGTCAGAGGATCAAATCTCACCAAACAGGAAACGTTTTTATCCAGAAATAGAGTGGGATGATTTAAGTCATGAGCAAAAGCTCATAAAAGATGCAACTGTTGAGATGTTTTTAAAAACTCTTGAATTGATAAGTACATTTCATCCCTATCTTAGTGCTGGACAATTATTAGAAGTGGAGAGAAAAATGGCGATCATTAAAAAGATTCCTTTCGAAAAGTGGGTAACAAAATCTTTCGCCAAAAAAGCGAGATTGCTAGAAAATGAAAAAAGAAAATTCCAAAGAGAAAGATTTTATAGTAGCTGGAGGGAGTGGTTCAGTCTAGAAAATACTCAACAAGCCATTTTGCCGTTAATCGTCACGATATTTATTTCTTCATTTATTGGATGGTCTTTAGGGATTTCAAAGAATAGCTGTAATCCTTATTTTGAACAAAATATAGAACAATTAAATTAATTTCTTTTTGATCTTTTTAAGTATCTAAGTAAATAAAATTTTGAAAAAATAATTTTATTATTTAGAATTCTATTAATTGAAATAATTACTTAAAAAGTAAAAGTTTTATGAGTGAAAATTTAAATTCAAATAATATTGAAAATGATGACTTTCATCCTATTAATGAAGATAGTGATTATAAAGATTTAATAAATAGACTTAATGAGATAAAGTCAACCATCGCTTCAATAGAAAAAACAATATTTAAATAAATCTATATCTTTGATAAAAACAAGTCCTAATAAAAAACTTATTTCATTAAAGAGACAACCTTTAGTCTTACTTATTTTTTCTTCCATATCATTTTTATTGATTCTATTTAGGTTAATTTTTTTACAACTTTTAAATTATGAATCTTTTAAGAAGATGTCAGATGAGAATAGGATCAGACTTATTGCGTCTCAGCCAATACGTGGAAGAATACTAGACAAAAATGGTTATGTTTTAGCAGATAGTAGAGTTAAATATTCTTTGATAATAAAGCCTCAATCTGTTAATAAAACCAATTGGGAAAAACATAAATCAAGTATTTCTAACTTGTTAAATATTGATACTAATGCAATTCAAAAAAAATACTCTGATGGTCTAAAAAATCAGAAACTTTCAGTAATTATTCTTGATGATTTAAATGTGGATCAATTAATAAAATTTAAGGAGAATGAAGGTAATTTAATTAGTTTTGAAATAGCTACAAAATTAATTAGAAATTATCCTTATAAATCCCTTGCTGCCCATGTAATTGGTTATACTCAGCCAATTACTCAATTAGAATATAAATTCTTATCTAAGAAAGGTTATAAATTAAATGATTTAATTGGTAGAACTGGAATTGAATATGTTTACGAAGATTTTATAAGAGGTGAATGGGGTGGAGAAATGGTTGAAGTTAATTCATTAGGAAAATTTCAAAGATCATTGGGTATAAGACCTCCAGTACAAGGTAAAGATATTGAACTAACAATTGACCTTAAGCTGCAATTAGTTGCGGAGGAAGTTCTTAAAGATAAAAAAGCTGGAGCCATAATAGTAATGGATCCAAGAGATGGTGCAATAAGAGCAATGGCAAGTAAACCTACATTCGATTTAAATTTTTTCTCAAAGAATTTTAAACCTGAGAAAGAATATAATAAACTTTTTAATTCTCCTGAAAAACCTTTATTTAATAGAGCATTAAATGCCTACGATCCAGGAAGCGTTTGGAAAATTGTAACTGCTTTAGCTGGCTTGGAAAGTGGAAAATTCCCTAGAGAAACCATGTTAGAAACGCAACCATGTATAACTTATGGGAGCCAATGTTTTAGAGAACATAATGATTTAGGTTTTGGGGTAATAGGTTATGAAGATGCTTTAAGAGTTTCAAGTAATACATTTTTTTATCAAGTAGGTTATGGAGCAGGAGTTGATGAAATTCATAAGGTCTCACGAAAGCTTGGTTTTAATTCTCTATCTGGAGTTGAAATTTCTGAACAAGAAAATATAGGATTAGTAGCTAGTAGTGAATGGGCTAAAGAAGGTAGAGGATGGGGACAACCAGGAAGAACCCCTTGGGTGCCAGAAGATATTGCGAGTATGTCTATTGGACAATTTGTTGTACAAGTTACCCCTATTCAAATAGCTAGAGCATATGCTGCAATTGCAAATGGTGGTTATCTAGTTACTCCCTATTTAGTTAAAAAAGATGAAGAAAATCTTTCAGATAAAAAACGTATTCCAATTGACATTGATCCACAAAATATTCAATTAATAAAAAGTGGTCTCAGAAAAGTAGTAGAGTCCGGCACAGGAGTATCAATCAATTATGGAGTTTCAAATTTACCTCCAGTTTCAGGCAAAACTGGAACTGCTGAAGATGGTGAAGGTGGATTAGATCATGCTTGGTTCGTTTGTTTTACTCCCTCTGAAAAAAGTGAATTACTCGTAGTTGCTTTTGCACAAAATACTCCTGGTGGGGGATCTGTTCATGCACTGCCTATGGCTAGAGAAATTTTGAAAGTTTGGAATGAAAAAAAATGAAATTTTTTTTAGGTTTTAAATGTTTATGTTTTTAATTTTTTCATTTGTAAAAGTCTTTGAATAATATCTTCAATAGTTTTTGAATCTATAGGTTTACTATATGAGGATAAAAGTTGTCGCCCCAATACTTGACTTCCTAAATGTACTAATTGAATGCGCAATGATGTCAGCAGTTCTAGCCCTATGCCACCTGAAAATGTTGCAATTGCAATCGGTTGACCATTAAATAAATTCCTAAAGTCATCTCCCGAAATAGAAAGCCATGCTATGAAGTTGGAGAGAATGGGAGGTATAGATCCATTATATTCAGGCGCACAAATCACCCATCTATCAATCTGGAAAAGCTTTTTTTTTAATTCTTTTATTTCATTTGGAATATTTTCTTTGCTGTGAATTCTTGGATTAAATAATGGAATATCAAGAGTAGTAAGATCTAAAATTTCAGAACTTATTTTAAGCTCATTACTTTTTTCAAGAAATTTTTCGGAAAGTTCTAGATTCTTACCACAACTAGCTGTAATGATTATCAGATCTTTTGTTTCAGTCATAAATTAGATAAATAAATTTAATAGTTAGCGCCTGTTTTACGGTGATGAACTGCTGTTAGACTATCGGATTTTAGTATGTTACCGTGTAGTACTTCGGCGTAAATTACCCAATGATCTCCACATTCCATTCTCTCTTTTACAGAAGCATCTAACCATGCGAGCGATTCAGGAATGATTATTTGTTCATTAGGAGTTAATTCAATATTTATTCCTTCAAATCTATCTTCTCCAGGTGCAAAGGGCTTTGTGAATCTTTTCAAAGGTTCTTTAAAATCTTTTTCACTAAGAATATTTAATGCGAATGAATCGCCTATTTGCAGAAGAGACTCTACCGATCTATCTTTTGCTACTGCAATACTTAACCCGGGTGGAGAAAAACTTGCTTGACTAACCCAAGATGCAAGCATGGCTCCTTTGATATTATTCTCATCTTTCCCTTTAGAGGCTGTTAGGACGCAAAGTGAACCAATTACTCTTCCAAGAGCCTGTAGCTTTGGATCGGTTTTGCTTGTAATCATTCCAGTATCTGATTTTCTGGGTTTTTTCTTTGCTTTTTTTATAATTTTTCTTCCAAAATGAGTTCCTATTTCTTCTAACTCTTTAATCTTTGGTTTATTTGGACTGAATTTAATCCTAATAGGGTCAAAACTAAACTTAAAACCACCGTCTTTCAATTTTGTTTCAAGTAAATCTATAGCTTCGCCGCTCCAGCCAAAACTGCCAAAAATTCCAACTGGCTTATCTCTATTACCCTCTGCTAACAATGTTCCTAGTGCACTAACTATTGGCGTCGGGGCGTGACCACCCAATGTGGGTGAGCCTATCAAATATCCATCAGCATTTTGGATGGATTTTACTAATAAATCATTAGGTGTAAATTCACAATTAATACTTTCAACTTCTACAGAGGTTCTATTTATCCCTTTAGCCAAAGCATCGCCTATTGAGGCTGTGTTTCCATATGCACTTGCATATATCAGAGCTATCTTATGATTATTGGTTGAGAGATTCTCTCCCCATCTAATATAGTCATTTAAAAAACTTTTTAAGCTATATTCGATCGCGGGACCATGTAATGGTGCAATAGTTTTAATGTCATAATCTGCAATTTTTTCAGTTATTGATACTACTTGATTGGACATTGGTGCCATCAAACAATCATAAAAATGTTTCCTATCAATTTCTGTACTAACTCGATTTGTTTCAGACCAATCAGCAGAAGCAATGTGAGCAGAGAAAATTTTTTCACTAAGAAGTATTTCGTTATTACGTTCATAAATTATCAGGCCCCCAGGCCAACGTGCTGTTGGAATAGGAATTAACTCTAGTGAAATGTTCTCTAATTCTAAATTAAGTTCTCTTTTGATTATGTTTATTTCAGGTAATTGAATTTCAATAAAGTTTTTTAAGGTGGGATTTCTTTGATTCCAAAGTTCACTGATAAGTTTATAACCTGGATTAGAGCAAGTAATAGTAGTGTTTTGAAATTGGGTACTTATATTCTTTATAGTTTCAATAATTTGGGGATTAATATGACCAGAAATCAAGTTGATTTTACCTAATTTAAATTGATCGCAAAACCTAGAAATTACTTTATTAAACGAATCAAAATATTGTTTTTCTGGTGGATGAATAATAAAAAGTTCCTCATGACTTCTAATGAAAAAAGTATTAAAAGAGGTTCCTTTTTCAAGGTTAAATTCAAGTTCAAATCTTTCTTTATTTTGGTCTAAGAATCTTACACAAGAAAAATTTTCAGTAATTTCAAATTCTGATAAATCTTGATTTTCTGCAAGTACGCCTATATTAATATCTGACATTTTAAAGACTTATTTTTTAATAGTGATTAGCAACTTTTCTATGATGAACAGCTGTCTTGCATGATAAGTCAGAAACATTACCATTTTCAACAATTCCGTAAATTATCCAATGGTCTGGAGTCTCTAGCCTGGAACTAACTTTACAATCTAAAAAGGCGAGTGAATCTGAAAGAACTGGTCCTCCTTCAGCGATGTTGCTAATTACATCTACATCTGCAAATCTATCAGCTCCAGGGGCAAATCTTTTTAAAAAATGTCTGAACATTTTTTGATAGTTATCTTCTCTCAGAATATTCACAACAAAACCTTTCCCAACTTGCATATATGATTCAATAGCTCTGTCTTTTGCTACTGCAACTGTAATACCTGGTGGAGAAAAGCTTGCTTGACTAACCCAACTTGCTACCATTGCACTTTGTCTAAATGTAGAACCTTCGCCTTGGCTAGCTGTAACTACATATAATCCACCACTTAATCTCCCTAACGCTTTATCTAAATTTGAATCAAGGCTCTTCATAGAGGCAATATTCTTCTTTTTATTGATCAATTGACCCAAGTCAGTTCCAGCTTCTTCGAATTGTTGATAAACAATGGGATCTGGAATATTTTTAACTCTTAAGGGAGAGAAAGCTTCTTTTTGACCAAGTTCTCTTAATTTATTTGCTAAGGAATCTATAGGTTCATCATTTCCACCAAATGCATCATAAACTGCAGTAAATTGTTTTGGTTTTAGTGCTGCAAATAAAGTGCCGAGAGATTCTTTTAATTCATTATCTGAGTCCACTGGCCATGTGGGAATGACTACTGCTTTTGATTCGGAAATTAAACTTGTTAATTCTTGTGGGTCAGAAGATCTTAAATCAATTAACTGAACCTGAGCGTCTGCTTTACTTATTCCATGAGATATCGCTTGACTTAGTCGATCACAATAACCATAGTCGCTTATGTAGCAGACTGACACAAAATCATTGCCTTTGCTTTTATTACTACTCCATTCTAGATATTTTCCTTTCCAAAAATTGACCTGATTATGGAGCAAGGGCCCATGACCAACTGCTATTGTTTTTAATTCAGGTAGCTTATCTATTCTTTTAATTGCCTGTATAACGCTTCTAGCGTTTGGACCCATAAGGCAATCGTAATAAAAACGGAAATCATCGTATATTTCTTTTTGATCAGTATCAAAAAATTCGTCAGAACAATAATGGAGTCCAAATGCATCGCACGTATAGAGAACATTTGTGCTGTGATCATACGAAAATATGGTATCTGGCCAATGTAAATTTGGCGCACTTATAAATTCGATATTATGTTCTAAACCACTATTAGGATTAGTCCCGAGATTTAAAAACTCTCCACTCTTAATCTCTAAACGTTTAAACGGAATATGTATTTGGTCTTCAATAAATTTAAGTGCTAATTTTGATCCAACTACTGTGATGTTTTGGTTTAATTCTAAAAGATTACCTATTAAACCAGAATGATCAGGTTCTGTATGGCTAGTAATTAGATAATCAACTTCTTGCGGATTTACCTTTTTCAGTAATTCTTCAAACCATAATTCTTCGAACTTTGCGTGACTAGTATCAATAATTGCTAGTTTCTCGCCTTTAATAATAAAACTATTGTAAGTAGTTCCATTTCTTAAACCAAATTCAATATCAAATCTACTACGATCCCAATCCAAAGATCTTATGGCACAAGAATCATCAGCAAAGTTTTGAGATTGCACCGTCAACTTGTTATTAGTTTGTGCCAATTTAGAATTACTTGTCTGGGCAGAGGCTATCATAGAATAATTAGCTTTATAAATTAACTTTAGTTATATAGAATATAAATTCGCGTGATTATTTTTGGGAAAAAACCGAAATTACGCTTTTCTTTAATTTTTAATCTTCTTATTCTGGATAAATGACATCTCAACTAATTAAAAAAATAGTTACTGGAGATGAGATAAGAAACGCTTTTTTAAAATTTTACAGTGAAAAATCGCATAAAATCATTCCAAGTGCATCTTTAATTCCAGATGACCCTACGGTTATGCTCACAATTGCTGGAATGCTACCATTTAAACCAGTTTTTTTAGGTTTAAAAGAAAGACCTTCAAAAAGGGCTACATCTAGCCAAAAGTGCATCAGAACAAACGATATAGAAAACGTTGGAATTACAGCCAGACACCATACTTTTTTTGAAATGCTTGGTAATTTTTCTTTTGGAGATTATTTCAAACGAGAGGCTATTCAATGGGCTTGGGAATTAGTTACTAATATTTATCAACTTTCTGTTGAAAATATAATTGTGAGTGTTTTTCACGAAGACGAAGAGTCTGCAAAAATTTGGAGAGATGAAATTGGTATTCATTCAGATAGGATAGTGAAACTAGGGGAGGAAGATAATTTTTGGTCATCTGGCAAAACTGGTCCATGTGGACCTTGTTCAGAACTTTATTATGATTTTCATCCTGAAAAGGGTCTGCAAAATATTGATTTAGAAGATGGAGATCGTTTTATTGAATTTTATAATCTTGTTTTTATGCAATATAATCGTGATCCTAATGGGAAATTGACAGATTTAAAATTTAAAAATATTGATACAGGAATGGGTCTAGAAAGGATGGCTCAAATACTACAAAAAAAGCAAAACAATTATGAGACTGATTTAATTTTTCCTATCATTCAAAAAATTTGTGATATTGCAAATATTGATTATTCTTCTTCAGATGATAAAAACAAAATTTCTCTAAAAATAATTGGAGATCATACAAGAGCTGTTGTTCATTTAATTTCTGATGGGGTAGCAGCAAGTAATCTCGGCAGGGGGTATATATTAAGAAGGCTTATTAGAAGAATGGTCAGACATGGGAGATTATTAGGCATAACAAATGAATTTTTACCTCATATTGCTACTGTCGGGATCAAATTAATGCAAAATAATTATCCTGATTTAAGAAATAATAATGATTTAATTTTGAATGAGATAAAGATTGAAGAAAAAAGATTTAGGGAAACTCTTGAAAGAGGAGAGAAATTGCTAGATGAGTTAATTTTTTCAGGGCAGAAATTAATTTCTGGTTTTGAAGCTTTTGAACTTTATGATACTTATGGATTTCCTCTAGAACTTACTGTAGAAATTGCTGAAGAAAATAGTATCAGTGTAGATGTAAAGGGTTTTGAAGAAGAAATGAATGCACAAAAAGAGAGAGCTAAAGCTGCTTCAAGTAATATTGATTTGACATTAGAGGGATCATTAGAGCGAGAAATAGATCTATTTAAGAAAACTGTTTTTAATGGTTATAATTCACTTCTTTCGGAAGCTGAAATAAAGGGTATTTTCTTGGATTCAACATTAGTTAAGCAAGCAAGTGAAGGTCAGAAAGTCGTAATTGTTCTTGATAAGACAACTTTTTATGGAGAATCTGGCGGGCAAGTTGGTGATATTGGGACGATATTTTCAAAAGATGTAGAGGTCTTTGTTGATAATGTTATGCGAAAGAAAAATGTTTTTTTACATTATGGAACGATCAAAAAAGGAATATTAACTATTGGACAAAAAGTTAAGACTAATGTTAACTCCTCTAATAGAGCTAAGGCTGCTGCAAATCATACAGCTACTCATTTATTACAATCAGCACTTAAATCAGTTGTTAATGAAAGTGTTGGACAAAAAGGTTCATTAGTTGCCTTTAATAAATTACGATTTGACTTTAATTCCTCTAATCCTATTTCTAAAGATCAAATTTCTGAGATTGAGAATTTAGTTAACTCTTGGATTATTGAAAATCATGCCCTAGAAATAAAAAATATGTCTAAGAGTGAGGCATTTGAAAAGGGCGCAGTCGCTATGTTTGGAGAAAAATATGATGATGAAGTGCGCGTTGTTAATGTACCAGGAGTTTCAATGGAACTTTGTGGTGGCACACATGTTAAAACCACATCTGAATTGGGTTCTTTTAAAATAATTAGTGAGGAAGGAATCTCAGCTGGAGTCAGAAGAATCGAAGCATTATCAGGCCAATCAGCATTAGACTATTTCAGTGATAGAAATACTTTAGTAAATCAACTAAGTGATTTGTTAAAAGCAAATCCTAATCAACTTTTTGAAAGGGTAAATAATTTGCAAGCAGAGCTTTTTAATAAGAATAAAGAGATACAAAAAATGAAAGATGAAATCGCATATTTTAAATACTCTTCTATAAAATCATCCGCAGAAATAGTAAATTCTTTTTCAATTTTAGTAAATCAGATTGATGGCTTAGATGGGAATTCTTTGCAATCTGCAGCACTTAATTTAACTTCTCATTTGGGAAATAAAGCAATAGTGATTCTTGGGGGAATACCAAATCCAGAAAATAGAAAGTTGTTATTTGTAGTTTCTTTAGGTGATGATGCAGTAAAAATAGGATTGCATGCAGGTAAATTAATTAATGAGATTGCAAGAATTTGTTCAGGAGGTGGAGGAGGAAAGCCTAACTTTGCACAAGCAGGTGCTAAAGATATTGATAAGTTAAGTGATGCTCTACATTATGCTAAAAATCATTTGCAAAAAACATTAGAAAGTCATTCTGACAAATAACTACTTTTTCTGAGACTAATTTCGATTTGATCCATTAATTTCCTTGCTTCTTTAATAGTTAATTGTTTTTGATCAATTGCTGCTTCAGTATTAATTCTTATAGATTCAACCAAAGAAGCTGAACTATAATCTAATAATTGTAAAATTTCAGATTTACTGTCCTCTTTAATAATATTTTTGACCTTATATGAATTATCTTGATTTATGTCTATATGAACAACGTTTGTACTACCAAATAAATTGTGCAAGTTTCCTAATGCTTCTTGATAGGCTCCAGTCATAAAAATTCCAATCAGATAATCTTTATTTTTCTCAGGCTTATGTAAATTTAGTAATGATTTAATTTTTCCATTATCAAAAAAATTATTTAGTTTCCCATCTGAATCACAAGTTAAATCTGCAAAGTTGCCTTTGCAGAACGGCTCCTCTAAATGCCTATGTATTGGTACTATTGGAAAAATCTGATTTATTGCCCAGCTATCGGGAATAGATTTAAAGATAGATAAATTTGCATAATAAGTTGATGCAAGAGTTTCTGTAATTTCAGATAAATCAGGGTGATTGATTTCATCATTATTCAGGTTATTAGAAATTTCTTTTGCGCAAGCCCAAGTAAGTTCTTCGGCATAAGCTCTTTCTTCTAAACTTAAAAATCCTAATCTAAAAGCAACTAAGCAATCTTCTTTAAACTTTTTTGCATCATTCCATAGTTCAATTATTTGAGATAAATTTATTTTTTTATTTTTAAGTTTTTTTAATTCATAGAAAGTTTCAAGTAAATTTGAAATTATTAATTGTTGATTTTTTTTATCAAAAATTTGTAGTTTGGAACTGACATGACTTGTTCCTAAGACATTAAAAATTAAAACTGAACAATGACTAATTATTGCTCTTCCACTTTCTGAGATTATGGTTGGATGCTTGATATTATTTAATTCACATGAATCCTTAATAGTTGCAATTACATCGTTAGCATAATTTTGAAGAGAATAATTAGTAGAGGTGTTGGAGGAGGTTTTAGTTCCATCAAAATCTATTCCTAATCCTCCCCCAACGTCGATATATTGCATTGGGGCTCCTAGTTTGCATAGTTCAACATATATTTGACTCGCTTCTTGTAATGCGTCTTTGATCACAGCAATATCACTGATTTGACTGCCTATATGAAAATGGAGCAATTTCATTTCGTTGATAAGATTTGCTTCTTTTAGTTCTCTTATTGTCGACATAATTTCTGGGATTGATAATCCAAATTTGGAATTATCTCCAATAGATTTACCCCATCTACCACTACTTTTACTTGATAATTTTGCTCTAATTCCTATCAATGGAGTTGCGTTAAGTTCTTGAACTGCTTGAATAATTCTTTTTACCTCATCTCGTTGTTCAATAACTATTATTGGATTTTTGCCGAGTTTTCTGGCCAAAGTAGCAATCTCAATATATTTTTTATCTTTATATCCGTTGCATATTAATAATGAATTTTGGTTTTCAAGAAGTGAAAGGCCAATTAATAGTTCTGATTTACTTCCTACTTCTAAACCAAAATTCCATTGGCTACCAAACTCTATTATCTTTTCAAGGACATTTTTCTGTTGATTACATTTGACAGGAAAAACTCCTTGATAAAAGTTCTTATAATTATAGGTTTTTATTGCTTTTAAAAAAGAGTCATGTAATGCATTTATTCGATCTTTCAAGATATCATTAAATCTTATAATTAATGGAGGATTTATTTCTCTACTCTTAAGTTCTTCGACAAGCTTAAAAAGATCAATCTTATTTTCAGATTTTATATCTTTTGTTACTGATATATTTCCTTTGGAATTTATAGAAAAATATTTATCTCCCCATTTGTCTACGTTATAAGTCGAAATACTATCTTCAATAGTCCAAATATTCTTTAATTTTTTCGGCTCAAAATTGGTCAATTTATGTCTTAGTGATTAATAAATGTTTTTGAAAATAACTCAAAACAATATCTTTTATTTTAATGATTACTTGCCAAGTTACCACCTAAAAGTTGAATATACATAGAGTGATTATTAACTAAATGACCAAAGAGAGAACCTTTATTGCAATTAAACCAGATGGAGTTCAAAGAGGATATATTTCTGAGATTATTGGCAGATTTGAAAAAAAAGGATTTAAATTGGTTGGATTAAAGCAATTAATTCCTTCAAAAGAACTTGCTCAAAATCATTATGGAGTTCACAGAGAAAGACCCTTTTTTGGTGATTTAGTTGACTTTATTTCAAGTGGTCCCGTTGTAGCAATGGTGTGGGAAGGCGAAGGAGTTATTTTGAGTGCTAGAAAACTAATAGGTGCAACAAAACCTTTGGAAGCAGAGCCTGGAACAATTAGAGGTGATTTAGCTATTGATATTGGGAGGAATATTATTCATGGTTCTGATGGAGAAGATACAGCAAAATTTGAAATTGATCTATGGTTTAACGAAGAGGAATTATGTGAGTGGGAAACTTCTGATTCGAAATGGCGATCTGAAAATTAAAATTTAATTATCGAATCTATCTAAACTAAATTTTTCTAAAAAGCTTTTTTCTATTTCTTTGAGATTTTTATTTTGAACTATTTTCAAAAGAAGATCACTTGTTATTGCAGAAAATAAAACTCCATTTCTGTAATGTCCTGTAGCTATAAAAAGATTTTCAATTTTTGATTTTCCAATTATTGGTTTTAGATCTGGTGTGCAAGGTCTGAATCCCCACCAATGTTCCATTTGCGGCCAATTAATAGCTTCTGGCAATAAAGAGAGAATGCCTTCTTGCAGTTGTTTTATTCCAATAGGAGTATTACCTTGATTAAATTTTGAATCTTTTTCAACTGTCGCTCCAACTATAATAAGTCCATCATCACGGGGAACTAGATAAGTTTTTGGACCAAAAATAACCCTTTTAAAAAAATTTGTTGGACCTTGTATTGATAGCATTTGTCCCTTTACAGGAAAGACTGGAATCTTATTAAAAATTTTTTTACTCCAAGCACCGCTGCATATAATTGCTTTTTCGCAGTTAATTTTTTTTAGTTCCCCAGTGGCACATAAAACTGTTGCACCAGTAATTTTGTTTTTTTCTAATGTCAAATCCTCTACTTCTGATCCTTCTTGAAATTCGACTCCATGCAAGGAGCATGCTCTCTCAAGAGCACGCATCAGCCTTCTTCGGTTATCTATTTGACCATCTTGTTCAAAGAGTAAACCATGTTTCCAAATAGAATTCATTCCATTAATTTCTATTTGAAGGTCTTTCTGATTTAAATATTTTCCATAATCATAAGTGGGAAATTTTTCAAGATCTTCTTTATTTTTAAAAGGAACTACTATGCCACATTTTTTTAAACCGCATTTAATATTACTATCTTGTTCAATACTTTTTATCCACTTTGGAATTAGACTTTGACTTTCTTGGCCAAATTTTAGTAATTCATCTTCGAGTCCTTCGGCATGAGTAGCTAACATTCCTGCAGCAACAAATCCAGCTGATTCATTTCTGTTTTTGCTTAAAACTAAAACTTTGAAATTATTTCTAGCAAATTCATAAGCAATAGATAAACCAACAAGTCCACCGCCAATAATTAATATTGAATTTTTTGTTTCTTGCGTCATTTAATAATTAATATTTTTATTTGTGTTTTGGTCCTCTTTTCCTTTATATCCAATAATATTAATAAAGAGACTTTTGATAATGAAAAATTTGGAATCTTGGGAAGCTGTGATTGGTTTGGAAACCCATGTACAGCTTAATACGAAAAGTAAAATATTTACATCTGCGTCAACAGCTTTTGGTGATGCACCTAATACACATATAGACCCTGTAGTTTGTGGGTTACCAGGAACTCTTCCAGTTTTGAATGAGACTGTTCTTGAGTATGCTGTAAAAACTTCGTTAGCATTAAATTTAAATGTTGCAGAACATTGTAAATTTGATAGAAAACAATATTTTTATCCTGACCTCCCTAAAAATTATCAAATTTCACAATTTGATGAGCCACTAGCTGAAAATGGTTGGTTAGAGGTTGAAATAATTGAAAAGGACAAAGAACCTTATATCAAAAAAATTGGTATAGAAAGGCTTCATATGGAAGAAGACGCCGGAAAACTAGTCCATGCAGGAAGTGATAGATTAGCTGGCTCTAAGTATTCTTTAGTTGATTATAATCGTGCCGGAATAGCACTTTGTGAGATTGTAAGTAAACCAGATATTAGATCAGGTAAAGAGGCATCTGAATATGCTTCAGAGATTAGAAGAACAGTTAGATATCTAGGGGTATCAGACGGAAATATGCAAGAGGGTTCATTACGCTGTGATGTCAATATTTCAGTTAGAAAAGGACCTAATGCTCCTTTTGGTACCAAAGTGGAAATAAAAAATATGAATTCATTTTCTGCAATTCAAAAGGCTTGTGATTATGAAATAGCAAGACAAATAGAAGTTTATGAAAATGGAGGAAAAATTTTCCAAGAAACAAGGTTATGGGATGAAGCTAAGCAATTAACGAAAAGTATGAGATTAAAAGAAGGTAGCAGTGACTATAGATATTTTCCTGATCCTGACTTAGGTCCAATTGAAATAACAAAAGCCCAACAAGAAATATGGTTTAAAGAACTACCAGAATTACCTTCAAAGAAAAGAAATAAATACGTAAGTCAATTTGGGTTGTCTGCATATGATGCAAGGGTAATTTCTGATGAAATAAGCATGGCAAACTTTTTTGAAGAAACAGTAGCAAATGGTGCCGAGGCCAAACTAGCTTCAAATTGGGTAACCAGTGATATTGTGGGCTATTTAAAATCAAACAAATTAAGTTTTAGTGAATTACAGCTTAGTCCTAAAAATCTTGCTGAAATGATTAATATGATTTCAAAAAATATAATTAGTGGAAAAATTGCAAAAGAAATTTTACCTGAACTTATTCAAAAAAATATTTCTCCGAAAAAATTAGTTGAAGAAAAAGGGTTGGCAATGATATCTGATTCTTCAAGTATTTTGCCAATAATTGATGAACTTATAAATGAACACCCAAATGAAGTTCAAGCATTTAAAAATGGCAAAACTAAGTTACTTGGTTTTTTTGTTGGTCAACTTATGAAAAGAACAAAAGGTAAAGCTGATCCTAAACTTGCAAATAAACTTCTTATGGAAAAATTAAATAGCTAAAGCTTAAAGAAGCTCTTTTATCGTATTGATCCATTTATTTTGATCATCCGAATTATCTAAAATAATATCTGAGAATTTTCTTTTTTCTTCAAAACTTAATTGAAAATTTATCAATTCATCTGCCTCTTGCTCGCTTATTTTATCTCTTGTGATAAGTCTATTTTTTTGTAGTTCTCTAGGACATTTAACTAACCATATTTCATTGCATATATCTTCAAATTTTGCTTCAAACAATAATGGAATAACTAATATTATAGTTTGATTATTTCTGTATTGACTGCATTCTTCTATCATTCTTTCTTTAATTAAGGGGTGAAGTAGTTTTTCAATCCATTCCTTGCTTGCTGAATGTTTAAAAATAATATTTCTTAAAAGTTTTCTGTTTATTTCCCTTTCTGAATTGCTTTTATTATCAATAATTTTATTTCCAAAATAATCTAAAATTTTCTTATATCCATATGTATTTGGTTTGATTAATTCTCTTGAAAAATGATCTGCATCTAATATTGGTATGTTTTTATGTTTTCTAATGTAATTAGTTATGGTTGTCTTCCCACTTGCAATACCTCCTGTTAAACCAATCCTTCTTTGGTCGTTTTTTAATTTTTGAAGAATATCCATATAGTTTATAATAATCTAATTACTTAGTTTCTTTAGTATTAAAGAGTAGTTAGTATGAATTAAAATACCAAAAAGTTTGAGCCAGTTAGATTCCAATTGGTCGTTTGTTGATGACAGTAAGGTAACACCTAAGGGGTTTCTTTTTGCTGGGATATCTGCTGGTTTAAAAGCTTCTAATAAAAAGGATTTAGCACTAATACTTGCTCCAGAAGGCAGTGTTTTTAGTGGGATGTTTACCCAATCAATAGTTCGAGCTTGTTGTGTGGATATTTGTGAGGAAAGGATTAAAACAACTTCAGGTTTTGTAAGAGCAATACTAATTAATTCTGGTCAAGCAAATGCCTGTACAGGAAATCTTGGCATTCAACATTTTAAAATTGCTACAGGAAAGATTGCGGAACTTTTATCAATAAAAGAAGAAGAAGTTTTAATGTGCTCAACTGGTGTAATTGGTGTTCCAATACCAATAAATGATTTAGTAAAAAATTTACCGAATTTAGTTAGTGATTTAAAGGGTAATAATTTTGAAAATGCAGCAGAAGCAATTTTAACTACTGATTTGACTTTGAAAAAAGTGTCAATAGAGACGATTATTCAAGGTAGAAAAATAAAAATAGCAGGATTTGCAAAAGGTTCAGGAATGATTTACCCCAATATGGCTACAATGCTTGCTTTTCTAACCTGTGATGCAGGTATTCAAAAAGAAGAATGGGACAAAATGATTGCTATTGCGGTGCAAAAATCTTTTAATGCAATATCAGTTGATGGAGAGACAAGCACAAATGATTCTTTTGTTGGAATAAATACAGGAGATAAAATTGAAAAAAGGTTTTTCCCAATCATCCAACAAGGGATTGATATTGTATGTCAGAACTTGGCAAAAAATATTGCAAGGGATGGAGAGGGAGCAAATTGTTTATTAGAAGTTTTGGTTCAAGGAGCAAAAAATACAGATGATGCAATTATGCTCGCGAAATCTATTTGTAATTCTGCTTTGGTAAAAACTGCGATACATGGTTGTGATCCAAATTGGGGACGAATCATTTCTGCTGCAGGTAATTCTGGAGTTAAATTTAATTTAAATGACGTTGACTTGTATATAGGAAACGCCCACATTTTGGAAAAAGGCCAGTTAAATAAATATGATCCACAAAAAGTCACAGACTATATTAAGTCCAGAATGAAAGGTAGATATTTGGTAGATGATATTGTAAAAATTATGATTAATCTAAATTCTGGAGAATCGAAAGGCACAGCTTGGGGGTGCGATCTTTCTAAAAAATATGTTGAAATAAATAGTGAATATACGACGTAGTTTTTGTGATTTCTGGCATCGCTTAATATGACAATAAAAAATCTCTAAAAGAATACACACCTTTTGCGACTGTGATAATACTGTGATTATTATTTCTACTCAATTATGGCAATTTTATAGTCGCTAAATCTTTTGATCCGACTTTACCTAATGCTACTTTTTCAAGTCTCTCTAATCTTGCTAAAAGTTCTTGGTTCTTTTCTTCAAGTGAGACAATTTTCGTTTGGAATTCTTTTTCTTTCATACTTATAAGTTCTGAATTTACTGGTTTTCCTAATTTCCAAACAAATCCTGCTCTTGCAGAGAAAGTATCTTCGAAATCACCAGCATAATCTTGACCTGGAATAGTCATAGATGCCGCATAGTTAATTGATAATTTATTATTGACTTTAGAAGCGCACCCACCTGATAATGCAAAATTTCCTCCGTGAGTTCCACTTCCTAAACCGCAAGCAAGAGTTGTATCTGTAGGAACTGTTGGTAATCCAGTTAAAGCAGCACTTAATGCTCCTACATTATTAATTGATTGCTCTACATCTCTTCCATTAATCAGTAATTTAGTTCCGTTAGTGTAATCGATTGGAATTGGGTTACCTGCAGCATCTTTTGCATATACTTTCTGCCTCCCATTTTCTTCTTTTGTAATCCATGAGTTTTGTCCAATATGTAATTCATCTCCAACATATTTAACTAAACTTTTTCCGGAAGTTCCTCCAGTGCTTATTCCATTTGCATCAACTTTCATTAATTCGTCCGTGCCAGTTCCTCCAAGCGTTATTTCATTTGAATTTGCGTTACAAGTAGTTCCATTATCAGATTCACACTGTTTATTAATTTGATCTTTTGTAGCAGTAGGCATAGTAACGAATATAGGCATTGCTCCATCTGGCATTCCAGTAATAGTTATCCAATCATCTGCTAGAGTTTCTGTTTTAATATCAAAGACTCTTGCCCGTAATGGAAGGTCGCCACCCCTAGGCGGTTCTCTAAAGTAAATCTTTCCTTCAGCAGAATCTATTGCATATTGATCTGCACTAAAAGTTCCTGGTCCTCCATCTGGGTAAAGATTTTCAACTACTAATGATGCTGCACCAGTGCTATCAATTTTATAAATATTGATTTGGGAACCCCCACCACTAATTGTTTTAGTTGGATCTTCTGCAACTGCATATGAAAATGCTCTCGTAATAGTGTCGATTGTATCTGCTTTTGTTGAGGTAAAAGGTGAGAAAATTATAGATGATGCAATAAAAGTATGAAAAAGATTTTTTGTTAATTTCTTCATTTTAAAAAAGTTTTATTCAAAGGATCATATGAAAATACTTGTATTAGTAAGTATATTTACTTACAAAATTCTAAAAATCTTAATTATTTGTTGCTTTATCTAGGAAAAAAGTAGAAGGTAATTTTTATCTCCCCTCTCAATGCTGAATACTCACCATTTGTAGAAATGTGATTATTCTGTGATTATTCTGTGATTACGTATAAGATCACAGAAATTAATCCTAATAATTTCAATGGTTTTTATATAAAAGTTAAAAACTGTGATTATTATTTTGCCGACTGTGATTATGGTGTGATTATTTTTTCGAAAACTGCTTTAGTGATAGCAATGGATTACAGCAAGGTGTATATACTATTTGCCCTAGGTAGAAATTAATAGCGAATATACTACTTGAGTTTTAGTAAATCTAATGGTAGATATTCATTAATATAGAGAAACAGTATTGTTAAAGTTCCAATTACAGAGCCTATAAAACCTCCAAAAAAATTAACTAATAATCCAGATTGTCTAATTATTGCTTCTTCTTTTTTTTCTTCTTCAAAATTAGGAGAATCAACTACTTTTAAGCGCTTATTGGTTGTTGGTTGTTTAAGTTGTTGGTGTCGGATGAGGGCTTCGAAATCAGGCATGGAATTTGTGAGGCAATTGAACAATAAGCAGACCAGCCCGTCATTCGACGAGGATCTGATCTGCCTAAATCGTCTACAGCTTCAAATACAGCATTGCCGGAGGCTTCTGCTTTATCAAATGCTGAGAGTAAGGGTATAAATGTATCAAAAACATATAAACCAAAATTTTCTAGAGCTGCTTTAGCTTGTTGCGCTGCTTTTTGCTGTCTAAAATCAACTTTTACTATTACTACAGCATGGTTAACTTTTAAGTTGCTTAGTAAATTAGCTAGTTCAGCAGTTAATTCTACTGATCTTGCTTTTGCAGTTGTAGGTAAGATAACTAAATCTGAACCATACGCTAAGTGTTTAAGTTCTTCTTGATCACTGCTAGCTTGGCCATCAGTTATTACAATTTCTGATGATCTTGATGCTTTAGCAGCTGAATTGACGGGGAAAACTGGAAATGGAAGATTGCCTCTTGATGCGTATGCTAAAGCAGATCTATTCTTGTCGGCATCGACTATGCAAACTTTTTTACCTTTAGAATGCCAAACACTTGCAAGGTGAATACTTGTACAGGTCTTGGCCACCCCCCCTTTTTGTCCGCAAACGGTAATGAACAATTTTTTATTTTTATTTCTCTTACTTTGGAGAATAATTTCTTAATGTCAAGAGAAATTGATTTTTAATGCTTTAAAACTTATTTTTTGAAATATTTTAAAGAAGTTAATATTTTTAGATAACCTTATAAAGTTCCTTATTTAAATTGGCTAGTGGAGAAAAGAATTGGATTAGGTACGTGGTCTTGGGGGAATAAGCTTTTCTGGAATTACCAATCTACAAATGACGATGATTTACGTGAGACATATGATGAAGCGTTACGAAGAGGTTTCGATCTAATTGATACTGCAGATTCTTACGGTACTGGGAATCTTCAGGGCAGAAGTGAATTGTTGATAGGAAAATTTTTACTAAATACTCCTTCAGCAAAGAAAAAAAGAATTCAAATAGCAACCAAACTTGCACCTTATCCCTGGAGAGTAGGTAACAGAGGCTTCAATAAACCTTTTTTGAAAAGTTTAGAGAGACTTAATAACAAATTAGATATAGTGCAATTACATTGGTCAACTGCAAAATACAATCCTTGGCAGGAATTAGGGCTGTTGAATAATCTTTGCGATTTAAAAGATGAAGGCTTTGATTTTCAAATAGGTTTATCAAATATAGGCCCTAAAAGATTGATGAAATTAATTAATTTTTTAGCAAAAAGAGATCAGCACCTAAAGAGTGTTCAAATACAGTTTTCTTTGCTTGCTCCCGATTTAGGAAAACAATATCAGGTAAAAAAAATTTGCGATGAAAATAATATTGATTTCTTTGCTTATAGTCCTTTGTCCTTTGGAATACTTTGTATTGATCCGGATAAAGAAGAAAATAAAGAAAAAAGTTTTATTCGTAATTCCTTATTTGAAAACTATAAAAAACCAACATATGAATTGCGGAGGTGTCTAAAAAGAATTGCGTATCAAAGATCAGTTTCCCAAGCGCAAGTAGCAATTAATTGGTGTTGTTATCAAGGAACTATTCCACTAGTTGGAATGCGAAAAAAATCTCAAGTTATAGATGTATCTAATGTATTTAATTGGAATTTAAAAAAAAATGAGTTTAAAGTACTTCAGGAAGCTTCAAAAAAATGTTTAAAAAAAATGCCGAAAAATCCTTTTTCGAGTAATTAATTAAATTTTTAGCTAGATATGTTCTTATTTTTTTTGATTTGACAACCACTATTCCATAGTTCATTGGGAAATTTTTCACCAGTGAATCTAATAACTTTTGGTTTGAGATTTATTATCAAGTCATTTAGTTTTTTATTAGATTCCATTTTGCAAGATTGGATTTCTTAATAAGATAAATTAATTTAAAACTTATCTTCTCAGTATTTATACTTATAAAATTAAAAAAATTCTTTTTAATACAAGTAATTGCAGCAATATTTACACACTCATAAATTATCTACTACAACTCCTTAGTTATTTAAAAAAGTGGAGCCCTTCCAGACTCCTCGTATCATTTGGTTGATAAGGCTGATATAACCCCATCTCCTTTAGGATCAAGCAGCAACTGGTGCTGTTTGACGGGAGAAACTAACGATTTTGTTAGCATTTGTGTTTTTGCTCTAACCGAGCCGGCTTCAGTCACCTTCCTTATGCCCCGTCGAAACCATTACAACCCCAAATAGTGGAGTTGAGCGGAATCGAACCGCTGTCCGAAACATCGGTTGAGATCACCTAGTCCAATTGGACATTTATATTCTGACAGGCAAAATGGTTATTGAATAGTTTTTTTACTAAGTTTTATCGTATATGAATGTAGTGGCATCATCTCCAGCGGGATTAGAGAAATCTTTAGCAGAAGAAATTTCAAATTTAGGCGGCTTTAATATTAATACTTATAAAAGATTTATTAATTTTGAATGTGATTTTGAAACTTTTTATAGAGTTCATTTCTATTCCAGATTAGCTTTTCGTTTTTATAGAGAAATTGCAAGTTTTAATTGCTATGACAAGCAATCTTTATATGCGGGGGTTAGAGATTCATTTGATTGGTTACATTGGTTGCACTTTGATAAAACGTTTAATGTTCAAGTGACTGGGAGAACATCTTCTTTAAGTCATACTCATTACACTGCTCTTGAAGTAAAAAATTCCATCACTGATTTGCAACAGGCAGTTTGGAATAAAAGATCAAATGTTTCTCTAGCTAATCCTGATTTTATAATTCATCTGCATTTAAATAATAATAAAGCAATTCTCAGTCTTCAAAGCAGCGTTGAAAGCTTACACAAAAGAGGCTATAGACCCGCAATTGGAAATGCTCCATTAAAAGAAAATTTAGCTTCTGGATTGATAAATATGACTCAATGGAATGGCAAAGTTCCATTAATAGATTTTATGTGCGGTTCGGGAACTTTTTTAATTGAGGCAGTCAACCAATACCTTGAAGTTCCCATAAATATTGATCAAGTATATCTTTTTGAGAATTGGTTGGACTTTAGGAAAGATATTTATCTTAATGAAAAAAATAAGGCAAAAAATAAAATTATAAATTATGAAAAATTGCCAACAATAATAGGATGTGAAATTAATAAAAAGGTTTTTGAGCAGGCGAATGTAAACATATCATTAGCTGGACTAGAAAATTATATTGAGCTTATAAATAATGATTTTTTAGCACTCCAATTAAGTTGTACACCTGGGATAATCATATGTAATCCTCCATACGGCAAAAAATTAGGCGATGAAAATGAATTGATTTATTTATATGAACAAATGGGAATCTTCCTAAAGAATAATTTTTCAGGTTGGGAATTTTGGCTGCTAAGTGGAAATCCAAAACTAACAAAATATTTGAAAATGAAATCTTCATTGAAAATTCCTGTTAGTAATGGGGGAATAGATTGTAGATGGATAAAGTATTTAATAAGGTAATTTATTTTTTGCCTAAAACGGCTTTTGTTGTCTTGCCTAAACCCTCTAATGTTTGAGGAAGATATGGTCCTTTGGCTAATTTTCCTCCAAGTTTTAAACTTAAGCCTGCAAGAACTAAATCGATAAATATTATTAGTAATAAATTATATTCAATATTCCAGTTATTATATTTTGTTAGAAAAAGGTAGAAAATAATATGGATGCAAATTAGTACTAATAATAATAATGTGCTGCCAATTGCCAAAAATATTCCACCACTAATTAATCTTCTTTTTTCTCTATCTACTTCTTGAAGAGCTATTCTTACATGCAAATCCATAACTGAACTTGCAATCGCTGAAATTCTGGAGGCGGTATTTGCAAAGTTTTTATTTTTTGGTTTTTCCATATTATTTTCTACCACTGTTTAGGAGTGTTCCTATTAGTAAACCAATACCAGCCGCAATAGCAACAGATAATAATGGTTTTTTTCTTATAGGACTTTCTATTTTTGGTCTAAGTGTATCGTTAAGTTCTTCTAATAATTCTTCTAATTGACTTTCTATAGGCTCAATTTTTTCTGATATTTCCCAATTGTTTTCTCTTATTGAATCAATTATTTCAAATAGTTGGCTTTTTATTCTAATTGCTGAGGTTCCACTATGGCTTGCTATTACTTCAACTAAATCGTCAATACTCCCTTTTGTGGCTTCAAGGGTTTGTTGTGCAATGTCAGGCCATTTTTCTTTTATTAAAGGTATTAAACTGTCAATTTTTTCGAGTAACCATTTTTCCGAGAGAAATTCTCTTTCGGGAAGATTAGAGTTATCTTCTTTATCTTCTACTTCTTTGGGAGGATGGTAAGTCTCCATTATTCAAACTTATTTATTTTAAGATTAAACCCATTTTCTTAATTTGGAACCCTTATCTAAATAATTGTGGGATTTATATAGAATAAAAACATATAAAAGTTTATTTACATTTTATTTATCTACTCTGTTCTGCAAGAAGCTTTTGTTAAGCTATTACTGGAATTATTAAATGAGTTTAAATTTCATCATGGATATTACATTTGCATCATTAATTTTTGCATCTCGCACAATCCCTACAGATTTTGGATTAGTAGCTGCAGCTATTGCTGGAGCTGGAAGTTTGCTATTCATCGCTTTAAGATTTGTTCCTGATGCAGGTAATTAAATAAAAGGGACCATCTTTAAGAAAAAATATCTTTATCTAAACTTTGTTTTGCAAAAAGATTTAATTTATTTATCAACTAAATAATGGATAAATGGGTTTTGCTGGAACATGAAGTTTATAATGCTAACTCTAAAGATATTCATTATGATTTTCTTGTTGAAAATGGAATAGATTGTTTAACTTGGAAATTTTTAAAACTACCTTCATTAAATCAAGCTTCTGTAGAAATTTCTAAGCAGCCAAATCATAGACTTATATGGCTATCCAGGATAGAACATGAACTTTCTGATACTAGAGGTTTTGTAAAAAGAATTGACCATGGAATATTTAAAAACGTTTCTACAGACTTGGACTCTGAAAATTATCGATTCATTTTGGATGGTGAACTTCTTTCTGGTTTGTTTGAAATTTCCGCTAATTCTTGTAGATTGAGCAAAAATTTTTAATATTCATTTATAAATAAACGTAATATTTCTATTGAGAATTTTTGCAAATTAGTTATTCTTATTTAGCTATTGAGACTTGAGATTGGTACATATCAATCAGGTCGAGTTTGAAAATTTTAAATCTTTTGGGGGAAATGTAAAAATTCCTCTTGAAGAAGGCTTCACAGTGGTTACGGGCCCCAACGGTTCTGGGAAAAGTAATATTTTAGATGGAATTTTATTCTGTTTAGGTTTAGCTAATAGTAGAGGGATGAGGGCTGAAAGATTACCAGATCTAATAAATAACTCCAAAGTCAAAGAGGGTAAGTCATCAGAAACATCTGTATCAGTAAAATTTAATATTCAAGATTGGTCTCCAAGAGAGGATCTTCCGCCTTTGGAACTAGAAGAAGAAGAAATTGCCCTTAATAAAGGTCAAAAAGAATGGGTAGTTTCTAGAAAATTAAGGCTTATGCCAGGTGGTTCTTATGCTTCTACTTATACTTCTGATGGCAAACAATGTACTTTGCAACAAATACAGAGAATATTAAGAGATATTAGTGTTGATCCTGAGGGCAGCAATGTTGTTATGCAGGGTGATGTAACAAGAATAGTATCAATGAATAATAAGGAGAGGAGAAATCTTATTGATGAATTAGCAGGAGTCGCACTTTTTGATACAAGAATAGAACAAACTAATGCAAAATTAAATGACGTTTTTGAAAGACAAGAAAGATGTGAAATTTTAGAAAATGAATTGCAATCTAGTAAAAATAAGCTTGAAAAAGAATGTGAAAAAGCAAAACGATATAAAGAGTTAAAGGCAAAACTATTACAAATAATAGAATTAGAGAAAGTTCTTATTTTTGAAAAACAAGTTAAGCATGTTGAATCTATAGAAAAAAAAGAAAGTGAAATTGAAAAAAATAAAATTTTGTTTAATAAAGAAAAAGAATCTATTAGTAAAGAAATATCGGTTTTAGAAGATGCTTTGAAAATACTTGTTGATGAGCTTAAGGAGAAAGGAGAGGATAACTTGATAAAAGTTAATTCTGATATTGGAAGTATTAATTCTAGCTTGAGAGAACTTGATAGGATATCAAGTCTGAATAAAGAAGAAGGTATTAAATTACAAAAACAGAGAGATGAAATTGCAATTTCTAAGAGGAATATCGAGTCAGAAAAGATGAGACAAGAAAATTTCGATGATAATTTTTTAAATCAATTGAACTTGCAAATTGACGATCTCACTTTAAAACACAAACTATCAAGAAAAAAACTTTCTGATGCTGCTGGAGAATCTGGAGAATTCTCAAAACAAAGTATCAAATTAAATGCTGAGCTTGAAAGTATAAAAAATCAAATTAATCCTTTGGAAATAAAAAAAAGGAAAATTGAAGAAGAAACTATTCAAAATAATATTCAAAAAGATGAGATATTGTCACAGATCGAATCCTTAGACTTAGAAAAGCAGAAACTTTTTCAGGGAAATCAAAGAAAAAAAGAGACATCCGATACAAAGAATAAAAACTTGGCAAGTAATAGCGCAGAAATTAATTCTTTAAAAAATGAAATCGATTTATTAATTAAAACTAAATCAAGGCTAAATAACGAGCAATTAAGGCTTGAAAAGGATTTATCTAGATTTGAAAGCAGGAAGGAAGCTTTAAATGAATCTAGAGGTTCATATGCTCTCAGAATTCTCTTAGAGGCAGGGTTAGAGGGTATACATGGTTATGTAGCTCAACTTGGAGAGGTCAGCGAGAAAAATAGATATGCATTAGAAATTGCTGCTGGAAATAGGTTAGGACAAATTGTTGTTGATAATGATCATATCGCTGCAAAAGCAATTGAAATTCTTAAAAAGAAAAAAGCGGGAAGATTAACTTTTTTACCTTTAAATAGGATTAAAAGTCAAAAAAAGAATTATGCGATTTCAAGATTTGAAAATAACAGGGAGAATGGATTTATTGATAAAGCTATTAATCTAATTACTTTTGATGAAGTTTATTCGGATGTTTTTCGATATGTTTTTGGAGATACTTTGGTTTTTTCAGACTTATCCTCAGCAAGGTTATCTACACAAAAAAATAGGTTGGTTACCTTAAGTGGTGAATTATTAGAAGCAAGTGGTGCTATTACAGGAGGCAGTAAGTTAAATAAAGATTTGGCTTATAAGTTTGGAATTAATAATGAGATTGATGATTCCACTCCTATAAAAGAAAGATTATTAGTTATCGAAGAAGCTTTAAAAGAGTCAAATAATGATTTGATACTAAAAAATAATAGACTTAGTATATTAAATTCTAACCGCAGTCAAATAATTGAGGATTGCGCCTCATTTAATAAAGAAATTGAAGTAAATCAAGATTCTCTTAAAGCTGTCTCGCAAAGAATTGAGGATTGTAAATCGAGATTAAATAAACTTGATACTGCTAATAATTTATTAGTTAACGAGTTAGATCATTTAAAAAATCAATTGAAGCCTTATCACGATAAGTTTGATCAACTACAAACTATTCAAAAGGCAAATTATGAAAAAAATCAAAAATCATCATTAATAGCTTTTAATGACGATTTTAATAATCTTGATAAAAAACTTGAATTACTTATTAAAGAGAGAAATACATTACTAGATAAAAAGAATCAATTTGCTTTAAATAAAGAGCGTATCAATAATTCATTAAAAATTACTTTACTACAAGAAAAAAACCTGCAGGAATCTATTAAACAACTCGCAATTGCTCATAGTGAATGGATAGAAAAAAGGGATCAATTTAAAAAAGAGCTTTCAGATCTCGATAATCAAAAAAATTCTCTAGAGAAGAATTTAGGTTTATTGAGAAGGAAAAGAGATGAATTAAACTCTTCAATTTCAAATAAAAGGCAAGAATTTAATAACTATCTGTTAAAGCTTGAATATCTTGAAAGGGATATGCATTCCCTTAAAGAAGAGATGAGGAGCGAGAAAATAAAATTAGAAAATTATAAAAAAGATCTACCTAATCCTTCCCCGGAGTTTGGAGAATATGAAGGGAAGAGTCTTGAATCTTTGCAATCAGAAATTGCGATTATAAATGCAAAACTAGAAAGCTTAGAACCTGTCAATATGTTAGCTCTTGATGAACTAGAAGAATTAATTGAGAGATTAAATGGTTTGCGAGAAAAATTAGAAATTCTATCTAATGAAAGATCTGAATTATTGCTGAGAATAGAAACTGTATCTACGATGCGTCAAGAAGCTTTTATGCAAGCATTTACAGAAGTTGATAGACATTTTAGAGAAATTTTTGCAAATTTATCTGATGGAGATGGATTTCTTCAACTTGAAAATCCTAATTCTCCTTTAGAAGGAGGATTAACTTTAGTGGCTCATCCCAAGGGAAAAAATGTCAGAAGATTAGCGTCTATGTCAGGTGGTGAAAAATCGTTAACTGCTTTAAGTTTTTTATTTGCTTTGCAAAAGTATAAGCCTTCACCTTTTTATGCATTAGACGAGGTTGATAGTTTTTTAGATGGTATTAATGTTGAAAGGTTGTCAAAACTAATATCAAATCAGTCATCAAATGCTCAATTTATAGTCGTAAGTCATAGAAGGCCTATGATTAGTGCATCTGAACGAACAATTGGGGTTGCGCAAGCAAGAGGTGCTAATACTCAAGTTCTTGGGTTACCAAATGCTGCATAAACACACTTTTTTAAATTTATACGTCAGAATGATAAAAAGAAATTTATGAGTTTGTCTAACACATCTGCTAATAAGAATCTCCCTAACTCGGTTCCTAGTGAACGTTTATGGTTAAGGTCAGAATTAATGGGAACACAAGTGATAACTACTGATACTGGAAGACGGCTAGGCGTAGTTGGCGAAGTTGTTGTTGATATTGATAGAAGAGAGGTGGTCGCTTTGGGACTAAGAGATAATCCACTTACAAGATTTTTACCAGGTTTGCCAAAATGGATGCCTTTAGAAAGTATTAAGCAAGTTGGAGATGTCATATTAGTTGACTCCCTAGATTCTTTGAGTGAAAGTTTTTCTCCAGAAAGGTATGGGAAGGTAATAAATTGTCAAGTGATTACAGAATCCGGACAACTTCTGGGAAGAGTTCTTGGCTTTTCTTTTGATATTGAGACTGGGGATTTGATATCTCTTGTTATGGGTGCTGTTGGTGTGCCCCTTTTAGGCGAGGGAGTTTTAAGTACTTGGGAAATACCTGTTGAGGAAATTGTAAGTAGTGGTACTGATAGGATTATTGTTTATGAAGGTGCGGAAGAAAAACTGAAGCAACTAAGTAGTGGACTACTTGAGAAACTTGGAGTCGGGGGTTCTTCATGGGATGAAAGGGAAGTCAATGGATACTCAGCAAATCTTGTACCTGTTGAGAATCAGTTACTTTCAGGTTCTGAATCAGAACAGCAAAACAATTTGGTCGAGGAATATGAAGAAGTTGTTGAACAAGATGATTATGAAGATGATTATGAAGATGATTATGAAGATGAACTTGAATATGTTGAAATAAAGGGTTCTGAAGAAGAACTAAATAATAGAAAAAAGCTATACCTGGATAATGATGATTCTGATCAGATCCATAGTCAAAATAGTGTTAATCAAATAGATGAAAAAAACAACATTGATTTTAAGCAAAAGAAACAATCAACTACTAATTTAGCTTCGAGAAGACCAATTCAAAATGCAACTGAAACTTTAGATATTGAACCACTAAATGAACAAAATTTAGTTCAAGATAATAAAAAATCAGAAAAGTTTGAAATTGATGATCCCTGGTAATTGTTAAAGTTTTTTTATTGAATTAACAATTATAGAAGCAAGTTTTTTTGCAGCACCTTTATCACCTCTTTCTTTGTTTAGATTATTCCTAATACTTTTTAATTGATCTCTATTTTTAATAAGAAATAATACTTCTCTTGCAATTTTTATTGTCGAAATATTCCCTATCCTTTCAGGGACAATCATTCTTTTAGCTTTAATATTAGGCCAAGCAAAAAACTTCTTCTTTTTAAAATAGAAATTTTTAATTATAAAAGTTAGGAATCTATTTATGAATGAAATTTTTCCAACTACTCCAAAAATACCATCCCAAGCGTTCATCATATTTAAATGTTGAGTTGGCAGAACAACTAACATTGGAAGACTAATTGCTGCTAATTCTGCAGTATTTGCTCCTACAGTTGTAATTGCAAGATCACATTCTTTTAATATTTCATAGCAAGGATGTTTCTCGATTAGATAAATCTTTGTTTTTTTTGATGTTTCAATTACATAATCAAAACTAGAGTCTTTGAGATTTTTAATTGTTTTGATTTTTGATGAGTAATATTTAGCAATTGGATTTTTGTCGCTTTGAAAAAATAAATATTCACTTGTATCAGTAGTTGGTGCAATGGGGATTATAAAATTTATATTTTGATTTTTTTTAGCGATATGATCTGCAACTTCTAAGAAGAAAGGAATTCCAATAGAAAGCTTTGCTTTCTTAGAACCAGGCAATAATGCAATGTAGTGTTTTTCTTTATTTCTTAGTGATATTTCGCTATTAAGTTTGATATCTGCCATCAAATCGCCAATTACTTTACATTTATATTTATATCTTTTAGGTATTAACTCTTTTACTTTTACATTCATAGCAGCAATTTCATTGGTCCATTTAGGCCATCGTGAAACCCATTCAGCATATGTGATATTTAAATAACCTAGTCTTTTAGCTAATAAAATGCTCCAAAATTGATCCCCACCAAGGAAGATAACTATCCCTTTTTTTGGCCAATCAGCAAAAGAATGTGGCTTGATTAATAATTTCCAAAAACTTTTGGATTTTGTAATTAATTCGAATTTATTCCATGAATTTGCAACTAAAAATTCTTTACCAGTGGCATTTGGGCAAGGAACAAGGACTAATCTAAGATTGAAATCTTGTTTATCTTCATCACATAGTGATTTATTTACTTTGTTTATCTCATCCACTACAGGATTTACCCATGTAGTTAATTCACCAGGACCATTGGAAATTATAACTACTGCAACTGTTTCTTTTTTCATTGCAGTTAAACCAGAATACATAAATGCGGACGGCGAGACTTGAACTCGCAAGGCCGAAGCCACACGCTCCTTAGACGTGCGCGTCTACCAATTCCGCCACGTCCGCAAAGGGTTTTCAGCAGCCGGGGGATGCTTAAACCTTGAAAATATCATACATTATTGGCTGAATTAAGCATGTAGTTCGAAAAGAGTTTTTTTGAATATCTTGAATAATTTTTCTATTGCATAAAACAAATATTTATACATATATAACGTTTTAGGTTGTATTGTAAAAAATGTCCTCTGATCACTAAAAAATTTTGTTGAATACTTTGGCAAATAATTTTTTATTTAAAGTCATTTCATTTCTTCAATTTTATTTTCATAATGGTTGAAAAAGTTTTAATTGCTAATCGTGGAGAAATAGCTTTACGAATTGTCAGAAGTTGTAGAGAACTAGGTATTGCAACCGTTGCAGTTTTTAGCACTGTAGATAAAAAAGCATTGCATGTTCAGCTTGCTGATGAGGCGGTTTGCGTAGGAGATTCATTAAGTAATAAGAGTTATTTAAATATTCCAAATATACTTGCTGCTGCTACATCGAGAGGAGTTGATGCTATTCATCCTGGTTATGGATTTCTTGCGGAAAATGATAAATTTGCTGAGATGTGTAATGATCACGGCATAGTTTTTATTGGCCCATCTCCTAAAGCTATTAGATCTATGGGAGATAAATCTACAGCTAAAGAAACTATGGAAGCAGTTGGAGTTCCAACAGTACCTGGTAGTAAAGGCTTGTTATCAAATGTTGATGAGGCTTATAAATTGGCAGATGATATTGGCTATCCGGTAATTATTAAAGCCACTGCTGGAGGAGGTGGAAGAGGTATGAGGTTGGTTGAAAACTCTGATAATCTAGAAAAAATGTTTAAAGCAGCTCAAGGAGAAGCAGAAGCAGCTTTTGGTAATGATGGTTTATATATGGAGAAATTTATAAAGAAGCCAAGACATGTAGAAATTCAAATTTTGGCGGATAGGTCGGGAAATGTTGTTCATTTAGGAGAGCGAGATTGTTCAGTTCAAAGAAGACATCAGAAGTTACTAGAGGAGTCTCCTAGTCCTGCGATTAATACTGAGCTAAGAAAAAAAATGGGGAATGCAGCTATTGCTGCGGCAAAAAGCATCGGCTACGAAGGGGCGGGGACAGTTGAATTTTTAGTTGATGATTATGATAATTTTTATTTTATGGAGATGAATACTAGGATTCAAGTTGAACATCCTGTTACTGAAATGGTTACAGGAGTTGATTTAATAGCTGAGCAAATTAAAATCGCAAGCGGAGCAAACTTGGAATTTAATCAGGATGATATCCATTTAAACGGTCATGCCATTGAATGTAGAATCAATGCTGAAGATCCTTCTCACAATTTCCGACCATCACCCGGAAAAATAACTGGGTGGCTTCCTCCTGGTGGCCCTGGTGTAAGGGTGGATAGTCATGTCTATACAGGCTATGAAATCCCTCCTTTCTATGACTCATTAATTGGTAAATTAATAGTCTGGGGGAAGGATCGTAATACTGCAATTAAGCGTATGAATAGGGCTTTAAATGAATGTGCAGTAACTGGTATTCCTACAACAATTAACTTTCATCTAACCTTACTGAATAAATCTAAATTTAAGCAGGGTAAGATACATACTAAATATGTAGAGGAAGAATTATTGCCAAATTACTGAGAAATAATTAAAAGGTTTCTATGAAATATGTGTATGCAATGCAAGTTTTATAAGCCCTTGCTGACCAACTAATATTTCTCTTAAAAAGCTTATAAATCCGATCCAAATTACGGGTCCAACATCAACTCCTCCAATAGGAGGAATTAGTTTTCTTGTTAAGTTAAGAATAGAGCTTGATGGTATTGAAACTAATAACCATAAACCTTTACTTAAATCAACTTTTGGGTACCAAGTAAGTATTAATCTTATTAGAAAAACTATAGTAAGGTATGAAAGAGAAATTCCTAAACTAATATCTAGAATTTGAAGAGAGTTTACAAGCAAGGAAATCACAATTATTTAATTCATCTTAATAAATAACCCATTGAAACGTATTTAATTCGTATTATAAATTGAGAATTTAATATTTAAAAAGTGTTTCAAATCTCAAGTTTATTACTAGCTGCAGATTTTTCTGCTGAAGTTGCAAATAATTCCGCAGTGGGAATGATAGGTAGTTTTATTGCTGCTGCCTTACTTATCGTTATTCCAGCTTCTGCATTTTTGATTTTTGTCAGCCAGAAAGATTCCCTCGATCGTACTTCTACTGGAAGACGCTAGTTTTTGTAGAAGTTTTAAGTACACTATATATATAGGGGATATAAGTAACCCTTTAAAAAATAAATTTTTGGAGAAAGAATGTGGTCAATGCTAGTCTCAATTGGGCCAGTATTGTTGGTATAGTTCTCGCGGTATGTGGAGGAGGTCTCTATTTTTTGAGGTCCTTTAAGCCTGCCTTGGCGCGTGATTATGATGTTTTCTTCGCAGCAATTGGACTTTTGTGCGGAGGAATATTATTTTTTCAAGGCTGGAGGTTAGATCCTATCCTTCAGTTTGGTCAGTTTTTATTAGCAGGAACTACAGTTTTTTTCGCATATGAAAGTGTGCGATTGAGGGGAGTTGCTACTGATCAAGCTAGAAGGTCATCTTATTTTGATGATGATCCTATTTCTGATGTTCCAAGAAATTCTAGAGGTCGATTTAATGACGATTATGATAGGTTTGAAGAATCTGAAAGACCATCTAGAAGATTTAAACCTCAAGAAGATGAATTTGAAGAAGACTACAACACAATTGGGAGATCTCGTAGGAGGAATGTTTCAAGAGCCATACCATCTGCTGCAGCAAGTAGAAGTAGGCCATCTACAAGAGAAATAAGTCAATTTGAAAATAACGAACCTATAAGAAGGAGAAGACAGACTTCTGAAGATAGAAATAGTAAACAACCAGAAATAAATAACTTTGGTGAAAGAAGAAATTTATCTCGCGATGAAGTTAAAACAGGGTCAAGACCCAGAATGAATCGTGCAGTTTCTAGACAAGATAATATCTCTCCTCCTGCTGATTCTTCTACATTAAGAAAGAAACCTACTAGATCTCCTATTAGGCAGCAAACTTCAACAGCTCAAGTAGAAGATGCTTCATTTAAAGATGCTAATCAAGCTAAAAAACCACGTGAATCTCGCAGAGTAAGCTCTTCAACTAGATCAAGTTCAAAAAATCAAAATAGTAGATATAACGTGGGAACAAGCAAGAAAAAACCTAGAGATAACAGTTCTAGATTTGATGATTAATTATAGGATTCCTGCCCATTTTAAAAACGATTGTTTACTAAATAGTTCAATCAATATTATTGAAAGAAAGCCAATCATTGCAAATCTTCCATTAGTTTTTTCAGAATAACTACTCCATCCAAATTTATATTCATCTTTAATTTCTATCGTTTTTTCATCTAATTGATTATCTCCAATTTGTTCATTGATATAATTTCGATCTTTTTGCTGTTCTATAAAACTCTCATTCTCTAGATTATTGACTTCTGAGTTAGTTTGTTCTTCTTTCGAATTCATTTTTTTTGTTAATCCTTAAAATTATACTTATCAGAGGTCAATAATTTCCAGTCTCCCTGTCCATTTAATTCTAAAATATTCTCATGAAAATCTTTTAAGCTAGGTCTATGTCCAACACTAATAAGAGAAAGTTCTCTTTCCTTAAGTAAACTATACAGTTTTTTTTCAGTGTTAATATCTAAAGCACTTGTTGCTTCATCAAGTACTGCGAATTTTGGAGAATTTAGTAAGAGTCTTGCAAAAGCCAATCTTTGTTGCTCGCCTAAGGAAAGAATTCGTGGCCAATCTTGTTTGATATCAAGATTAGGATACCGATCCAATAAGGTTTTTAAATTTACTTCATGAAGTACAGAAGTAAGATGTTCATCACTAAATTTCTTGACTTCTGTGGGATAACATAATTGTTCCCTTAAAGAACCAAGTAGCATGTATGGTTTTTGAGGTATGAATAATAATTCCCCAATTTTTGGTTTTTTAATTATTCCCTGATCGGGTTCCCATAAACCACTAATCATTCTTAGTAAAGATGTTTTTCCGCACCCGGATGGTCCTACTACCAAAAGTGATTGATTATTGTCGATGCTCAAATTTAAATTTTTAATTATTGTTTTATTTGATCCTGGTGGGCAAAGGTCAGCATTATTAATAAGAATTGAGGGATAATCTGAAATAACGTTTTGATTGCTTGTTGGGTTGGTTTGACTAATGGATTCAACTTTTGATTGGAATCCTTCTAATCTGCCAATACCAGCAGTAAATTTTGCAAGTTCTTCGATTTGATTAACAATGAAAAATAACGAACCTTCAACCATTCCAAATGCAAAGCTTGCCTGGATAAAGCGTCCATAATCAATATCACCTTTAAAGTAAGGGATTGCCATTATTAAATATGGAAAGAAATTTCCAGCATAATTAATGGATCTTCTCATGACGTCTATTATTACTCTCCATATAATCAGTAAATTAAAGTTTCTCACCACTTCTCCTAAGCGTCTTTCAGTTTCACTTCGCTCAGGATTCTCCCCAGAGTAAAAGGCTATTGATTCAGCATTATCTCGAATATGTACTAAGCCATATCGAAAATCTGCTTCATATCTGAGTTGATCAAAGTCAATCTTTACAAGATTTTTTCCAGCAATTAAGAGGATAGAAGTTGCAAATGCGGCGTAACCAAATAAAGAAAAAGTAAGTGTTGTACTAATACTCCATAAAATAAGAATATTAAGTGAAAATGTTAGTAGGGCATCAAAAATACCTAATGTGAAAGAGAGACTTTGCCCTGTAAAAGCTCGTGTATCATCTGTGATTCTCTGATCGGGATTATCTACATCGGTTTGCTCTTCATCATTGGGATTTAACTGGTAATAAGCTTTATTAGTCATATAATCTTTGACTAGACTTTTTGAAAGCCATTCTCTCCAAATTATTCCTAACTTATATGTAAAAAATATTTGGGAAACCCGTATTGGTAGAGCCACTGCAAAACAACAAGCGTAAATCCCCAATATCCGATAAAATCCATCTTCTTGTTTTTCTACTAAAGCATTTGTTAAATCTCTTGCAATGAATCCAATACCTGCGTTTATTCCGTTTACAGCTAAAAGCATTAATACAATTATCGCAAGGAATAACCAATGTAACCATCTCCGGTTTTTTAATTGACGTCTTAAGCTAAAAAAGCTTCCTGATCCAATTAGAAATAATGCAGAGAAAAGCAATCCCCAACTCCCAGCCCAAATTGAATTGACAGTACTTACTACACCTCCGAAATACTTTTCAAGAAAAATTGGTTGAAAGCTTTCAAAAAAACTTATTATTCCTGTAAGACCAACAAGTACTACTCCACCAACACAAAATAAAAGGGAAATCAAAAGCCATATGAATTGGAATCCATTACATTGATCTATGGGAAGAAAAAACGGCTGAGATAGCTTCCTTAATTTTTGTAATTGCAATATAAATTTGGATTTATTATTAACTACTGTATTCATTACTCAAAAGTTTTATAAGATAAATTGTAACTTTTACAAGTCTATTGACCAAAGCCAATAAAGGAAAGTGCCCAGTCAGGTAAATTCAAGTAGTTCAAGATTGTTGCATCAAATTCATGAACTTTTGGAAAAGATTTATCTAATGCCCACCACAGTAGAAAAGGTAAATTAAATAAAATTTGTAGTTGCCATTTATAAGTTAAAACTTTCCAAATTTTTATTAACTTAGTTTTGAGTGAATCGTCTAACTCTTCCCAATTTTTTGAGATTAAATTGAATAAATTTTTGGATTCTGTATTTAAGGAATCTGGAGTATTCATTTTTGTTTTTACTTATTTATAACCCATTAACATTTCTTTCGAGAGTTTTAACCTGGAGGCCAATTCAATTTTCTTCCGGATAAAAAATGAATATGTAGATGAAAAACTGTTTGTCCTGATTCTGCTCCAGTATTAATTACTGTTCTCCAATTAGTTAAATTTTTTGATTTAGCTATTTTGCTACCCACATAAAGTAAATGCCCTAATAAATTTACATCCTCTTCAACACAATCTAATAAACTAATAATTGGCTTTTTTGGAATCACTAAAAAATGAACTGGTGCTTGTGCCTGTATATCATTAAAAGCAATACAAAACTTATCTTCATAAAGCTTATCGCAGGGTATTTCTTCATTAATGATTTTTTGAAATATTGTTGTTTCAGTCATTAAATTAATTAATTGAGATAACGTCTTTTTCGTTAAACCCTTCTTTTAAAAGTTCTTTGTTCAAATCATCTTTTGATGTAACTCTATCTACAAATAATATTCCATTTAAGTGATCCATTTCGTGTTGAATACACCTCGCCAGAAGTCCATCTGCTTTCATTTTACGTGGTCGTCCCATTTCATCTCTAAATTTTAATTTTATAGTTGACGGTCTCACTACATTTAAATAGACACCAGGTATACTCAAGCAGCCTTCTTCATACGAATTAAGGGTTGTTCCAAAGTCTGTAATTTCTGGATTGATTAATATTAAAGGTTCTGCTGCTGAATCTTCAAAATTTACGTCTATGACAAGAAGCTCTTTGTTGATTCCAATTTGAGGTGCAGCAAGTCCAATTCCTTTAGCTGCATACATGCTTTGAAGCATTTCTCTAGCAAGTTTTCTAATCGATTCGTCGACTTTAATTATTCTTTTGGAATTTTGTCTTAATACATCATCACCAAGTTTATAAATGTCTAGAGATGGCTTACCTGGTTGTTCTTTTGCAATTTTTTCTGCGTTTCCATTTGTTCTTGACTTTTTTGCAAGTTGTGAAAAATGGTTTGCCACGTTAAAAAAAAGGTTTTTACTTCAGAGTTTAGCTATAAAAATACTAGCACTTTAATTTGCATTCTCTATATTTTTTTTAAATGAGTAATGATGATCAGTTAAAAGTTAGGCAAACTGTATCTAAAAAAAAATCTTTTAAAGAATTAACTATTGTTAGGAATATCATTTTTTGGGTTGATTTTGTTGGTGAAGATCAAAATGAAAATGCTATTTTTGCAAGACCATTTAATGAAAAAGAGGCTTTTCCGCAGAAATTAACAAGTAAAAAATATAATATTAAAAATAACTTTCATGGATATGGTGGTAAATCTTATAAATGTATATATTTAAAAAATAATTTTTATTTGATATGGATAGATCAGATTACCAACGCAGTATGGTTTCAAATTTTTAAAGAGGAAGAATCAAATTATAGAATTCAAAAAAGATATCTCGATTCAGTTCAAGAACCGAGACAACTATCTAAATCAATTGATGGAAATTTCGATTCTTCATTTGTTATTTCTCAAAAAAATTTTTTGTATGGTATTTGTGAAATAAAAAATAGAGATTATTTATTTTCTTTAAACTTAAAAAAAACTAAACAAGATATTTACCGAATAAAAAAATTTAAAAATTTTGCTGGAGAATTATCTTCTAATACTTCTGTTAGCTTACTTTCTTGGGTCGAGTGGGATTATCCATACATGCCCTGGGAGAAAAATGATCTTTGTTTTGCTCAAATTGACTTAGATGGAGAGATAACAAAAATAAAAAAATTCTCAGATAAGCTAATTAATGCCAAAAAAAAAGTTTCTTTTTTTCAACCTTATTGGATAAGTGAAACTCTTTTAGTATGTTCTGAAGATAGTTCTGGATGGTGGAACTTATTGTTTTTAGAAGCTAGTAAAATTGAGAATATTTTTATTAAAAAAAGAGTAGAGAGAAATTTTGTTGAATATGGAGTACCTCAGTGGGTCTCAGGAATAACATTTTTTTCAGGGGATATAAAAGATTTATTTTGTTTAGCAAAAAAAGAAAATAATTTAGTAGTTGAACAATATAAAGATCTTCAATTCGTTAAAGAATTTTCTACTCCTTTTACCTCAATAAGTGATTTTAGTGTTTTTGAGAAGAAAGTAGTTATGAAAGGCCATGGATATGATTTTCTTGGAAATTTTCTTGAAATTGATTGTAAAAAGGAAGTTTTATCAAATGTTTTTGAGGAAATAAATGCTGAATATATAAAAGATTCTTCAAAACCCGAATCTTTTTGGTTTAAAGGTTTTGAAGCTCAATCAACCCATTCTTTTCTTTATAGGCCGCTTGTTGAAAATTTTAGAAAGCCACCGCTCCTTGTTAGAGCACATAGCGGACCAACTTCATGTTTTGACGGATCATATAATTCTGAAGTTCAATATTGGACGTCGAAGGGATTTTTTGTTGCTGAAGTCAATTATGGAGGATCATCGGGATATGGCAAAGCATATAGAGAGAGATTGAATCATAAATGGGGTATTGTTGATTCTTATGATTGCAATGCATTAGCTCTTGAATTGATTAAATCAAAGAAAGTTGATAGTGAAAAAGTAGTAATTTTTGGAAATAGTGCTGGTGGGTTAACTGCCCTGAATTGTTTATTATATGGGTCTATTTTTAAAGCAGCAATTTGTAAATATCCTGTTATTGATTTGAAGGATATGCACTACAACACTCATAGGTTTGAAAAAGATTATTTAAATTCTTTGGTAGGAGATTATGCAAAAAATCACGATGATTATATAAATAGATCACCGATAAGTCATATTAACAATATAAAAAAACCTATCTTATTGTTTCATGGAAAAAAAGATACAGTTATTTCTTATAAACAAACTTTAAGAATTCAAGAAACTTTGATTCAGAATAATAAATATTCAGAAGTTATTTTTTTTGATAATGAAGGGCATGGTTTTAGAAATATTGAAAATAGAGAAGTAGTAATGCAAAAATCTCAGGAATTTTTAAAAAATGCTTTGAATATTTAAGAATTTATTTTTAGAAAATCAATAGTATCTTTTAATTTTTCTATAAAAATATCAATTTCTTCCTTATTGGTTGTGAAATTCATGCTGATTCTAGCTGTTGATTTAATTCCTATGTATCTGTGAAGAGGTTGACAGCAATGGTGGCCACTTCTGATGCAAATTCCTTTTGAATCAAGAATTTCAGCAATATCATTTGAATGTATATTTTTTATATAAAAGGTGGCAAGTGAGGCTCTGTATGGATCTATCTCCGGCGATGGTCCTATGATTTCAATATTTTCTATTTGATTTAATTTTTCAAATAAATATCTAGTAATAGTCTTTTCATATTCATGAATTTCATTCAATCCAATATTGTTAATATAATTAATTGCTTCTGCAAGACCTATTGCTTCTGCAATGGCTGGAGTTCCAGCTTCAAATTTGTGTGGTAGCTCTGCCCAAGTACTTGTCTCTTCAAAAACATCTTGAATCATTTCGCCACCTCCAAAGAGAGGAGGAATTTTTTCTAGGATTTCTTTTCTTGACCAGAGGAAACCAATACCTGTAGGACCGCATAGTTTATGTCCCGATCCAGCTAAAAAATCTATATTAAGATCAATCACATCCAGTTTTTGATGAGCCAAACTTTGGCATGCATCTATTAAAACTAAAGAACCTTTTTGTTTAGCTAATTTAGTTATTTCTTTGATTGGATTACAGCAACCTAGAGTATTACTAATATGTACCAGGCTAACAAGTTTAGTTCTAGATGTTAGTTTTGATTTAAAGTCTTCTAAATCTAATTTCCCATCTTTATCTATACCTGTAAATTTTAATTTGCATTTATTTTTTGCTGCAACCATTTGCCATGGAACAATATTACTATGATGCTCCATTATTGATAAGAGAATTTCATCATTTTCTTTTAATGAATATTCGCCCCATGATTTAGCTACTAGATTGATTGCCTCAGTTGCATTTCTTGTGAAAATAATTTCTTTTGCTGAATTCGCTTTTATATATTTGCTAGTTAAATATCGTGCATTTTCAAATTCTTCTGTTGCTTTAGCACTTAATTGATGTGCCCCTCTATGTACATTGGCATTAAAGTTTTTGTAATATTCATCAATTTTTTTTAAGACTTGTACTGGTTTTTGTGTGGTCGCAGCATGATCTAAATAAATAATTTGCTCATTACTTTTTAAGTTCTTATTTAAAAGAGGAAAGTCTTTTTTTGTTATTTCAGCAAAATTTTGAATCGTTTCCATTAATTCTCATTTAAAAGTTTATCAAGCAAATCCCATCTATCTTTTGAAATGGGAATAAATGAAATTACTTCTTGAAAGTAAGAACTTAATTGTAGTTTACTTGCTTCTGTTAATGTGATCCCTCTTGTTCGCATATAAAAAAGTTCTTCTTCATTTAGTTGCGAAATTGTGGCTCCATGTTTGCATTTGACGTCATCAGCAATTATTTCTAATTGAGGTTTGGTATCTATTTGTGCGAGATTTGATAAAAGTAAATTTCTGCTTAATTGGGAAGCATCGGTTCTCTGGGCAATTTTCGGAACTATTATTGAACCTTCAAATATTGCATGTGATTTATCATCAGCAAGTGATTTATTAATTTGATCTAGAAATCCATTTGGGCCATTAAATTCTATTTTTGTATAGGTTGAAATTTGCTCATCTTTTTTTGTTATTTGCATACCTTTTATATTTGTTTTAGCGTTTCCCGCAGATTGTTTAATACTAATTTCAAATCTCGCGTAATTAAATTTGAAATGTAAAGATCCTAAGTTGTATGCACTATTTTTTTGCTGAATTACATTGAGAGAATTTAATAGATTGGATCTGCTTTCACCGAAAGAAACAACACCATGATTTACGGAACTATTTTCTTTCAAGCAAAAGAACGTTGATTGAGATAATGAAGAGTTTTCTTTACCAAGATTTACTTGTAATAAGTCAACATCACAATTCTTTTCTAAAAATATTACGAGGGTTTTTGCGTTTAAAGAATTACTTGATGCATGACTAAAAATTTCAATTGGAGGAATTTTTGATCCATTTATTTTTAATCCCAAAATATTATTTTTACAACTTAAAGACAGATTTAGTAGGTCACTCCAATTTTCGTTTTGGTTAAAAAAAGATATCTGTTCCTTGATATATTTTTTTAATTCATCCTCACTTAATTGCTGTATTGAATAATTTTTCTCTATTAATTTAATTTCGCAATTCTCACCAATTATTAATCTAATAGTACTTTGAGAATTTTTCGGATATGGTATATCAAATTTTGAATCTTTTTCATTAACTGAGTAATCTAAAAAGTTTGACAATTTTGATTTATTTGAAAGTCTCCATAGTTCACTTTTAGGATTAGGGAGAGGACTTGATTGTAATTTATGAAGACAGATTTTTTGTATTTCTGTTAGGTTCTCATTCGATTTATTAGTTTTTATTTTTTCAATAATTTCCATTTGTTTAGGTCTTTTTTATAAAATTATCAGTCCATTCATACCCTTTTTCCTCAAGCTCTAGAGCAAGATCACTCTCACCAGTTTTTATAATTTGTCCGTCAGACATAACATGAACATAATTTGGTTTAATTTCATCTAATAATCTTTGATAGTGGGTAATAAGTATAATTCCTGTTTCTGCATTAGATATTTTTTTAATTCCTGATGCCACTATTCTTAGAGCATCGATATCTAGACCAGAATCTGTCTCATCTAATATTGCTATCTTGGGCTCAAGTAAAGCCATTTGTAGAATCTCATTTCTCTTTTTTTCACCTCCAGAAAAGCCTTGGTTTACACTCCTTGATAGGAATGCGTGATCCATTTGCACAATTTCTAACTTTTCTTTAACTAATTCTTCAAAATCAAAAGTATCCAATTCTTCTTTGTTAAGGAATTTCCTTCTAGCATTAGTTGAAACTCTAAGAAACTCAAGATTACTTACACCTGGAATCTCAATTGGATATTGAAAACCAAGAAAAATCCCTGATTGAGATCTCTCTTCAGGTTCTAGAGAGTTGATGTTTTCACCTAAAAATTTAATGTCGCCATTTGTAATATTATACGAGGGGTGTCCTGCAATGATTTTCGAAAGAGTACTTTTGCCACATCCATTTCTTCCCATAATGGCATGGATTTCTCCAGGATAGACAGTAAGTGAAACCCCTTTTAAAATTGGAAGACTATCAGTGGATGCAGAGAGATTTTCAACTTCTAAAATTGGATCTGATTCTTTCATTTTACTTTGCATTTCAGTTTAGAAATTGATTAATTAACCTACTGATCCCTCTAGTTTAAGTGCCAGTAACTTATCTGCTTCAGCAGCAAATTCCATAGGTAATTGATTAAATACATCTCTGCAAAACCCGCTGACCATCATAGATACTGCCTCCTCAAATTCTATACCTCTGCTTTGGAGATAAAAAAGTTGGTCTTCTGAGATTCTACATGTGCTTGCTTCATGCTCAATTTCAGAATTGGGTTGTTGAGATTTGATGTAAGGGAATGTATTTGCAGAAGCTTGATCCCCTATTAACATTGAATCACATTGACTGTAATTTCTTGATCCTGTAGCTTTTGTTCCCATTTTAACAAGACCTCTATAGCTATTTTTTGATTTACCTGCACTGATACCTTTGCTAACAATAGTTGATTTGGTCTTAGGACCAATATGGATCATTTTTGTGCCTGTATCTGCTTGCTGAAGATTGTTAGTGAGAGCCACTGAATAGAATTCTCCTACAGATTCTTCCCCTAAAAGGAGACAGCTAGGATATTTCCATGTAATTGCAGACCCTGTTTCAACTTGAGACCAGCTAATTTTACTTCTCTTACCTAAACATTTTCCTCTCTTGGTGACAAAATTAAAAATTCCGCCAATACCTTCTTCATCACCAGCATACCAATTTTGTACTGTTGAATATTTTATTGATGCGTCATCTAATGCTATAAGCTCCACAACTGCTGCATGTAGGGTATTTGTATCAAACATTGGAGCTGTACAACCTTCTAAATAACTTACAGAACTTGATTCTTCAGCAATGATTAGTGTTCTTTCGAATTGTCCTGAATCTCCACTATTAATTCTGAAGTAGGAAGATAGATCCATAGGGCAGGTAACACCTTTTGGGATATAAACAAAAGAACCATCACTAAAAACTGCAGAATTTAGTGCTGCAAAATAATTATCACTAGCTGGAACTACTGTACCTAAGTATTTTTCGATCAAATCTGGGTGATTTTTTACTGCTTCACTAATTGAGCAAAATATTACTCCATGTTCAGCAAGTTCTTCTCTAAAAGTTGTGGCTATAGAAACACTATCAAAAACAGCATCTACTGCTACATTTGTGAGTTTTTTTTGCTCGGTGAGGGGTATTCCTAATTTGTCAAAAGTCTCAAGAAGTTTGGGATCAACTTCATCTAAGCTAGAAATTTTCTCTTTTTGCTTAGGAGCAGAGTAATAAATAATATCTTGATAATCAATTTTTTTATATCCTAATGCTGCCCAATCAGGCTCTTTCATTTTTTGCCATTTTTTAAAGGCTTTTAATCTAAAATCGAGAAGAAACTTTGGCTCTTCTTTTTTCTGCGAAATTAATTTTATAATATTTTCATTTAATCCCTTTTCTATTTTTTCAGTTTCAATGTCAGTAACGAAACCATATTTGTAAGGCTCTTTTACAACATCTTTAACTAGATTTTCGTTGACCATGTTATCAAAAATAACTTATTACAATTAGCTTTATATACTTTAACGAAAGATAACCCCAGTATTGAGTTTTTTTTCTTTATTAAAACTAAAAATTAATGTCTAATCATCTTGATCCTTTGTCTAACCCATTAAACATAGAAACTATTCAAGAAATTGATAATCTTGATCTACCTTTAATGCAGAAACATCATTTAAGAATACTCGCTCATTGCCTTCAAATTTTAAAAATTATCAATGTAGATAATAGTTTGGAATATCAAAATAAAAATCACCTGAGAGAATGGTGTGATAACCAATCCAAAAAATTTGATGATAAAAAATTTAGTGATCTTTTTTATGAGCAGTTAGATTCCACTTCGAAAAAATTAAGTACTTTTTCAAAAAAAATAGGAAAAAGTATTGAGGATTTAGAAATAGATGATTTAGTACTTCTAGTTGAACAACGCTGAATTCCCTTTTAGTTAACTGATCCCGAAGAAAAAATATATTTTTGTTGAGTCGTTAACAAATTCAGGTAATAAAATTTAAAAAAAAAGAAAATTAATTTACATTTCAAAAAGATCTGAAAATTAATTAATTTCATTGATACCAACTGTTTTGAAGAGAAATATCAATTTTTAGAATTTTTTAGTAGTCAGAGGATCCTGACGACAGGCTAAAAAGACACACAATTCCTAAAAAAAAAGAACATACTGATCCCAAACAAAAACGGAGATTTTAAAGTGGCTGATGGGATTATGAATAAAGATCAATTACTCTCACTAACCCTCAGACAATTACGTCAAGAAGCAAGTAGATTATCGGTTCCGCTGTACAGTCGCAAAACGAAAGCTGTTTTAGTTGATTTAATACTTAAATATCAAGAAAAATCTACAAAAAAAACATACACTATACCTCTTGAGTCAAAATCTGAAGAAACTCATGAGTCCAATGTTGCCAACAGTAGTGAAGAAGTGAAAACAAATGTAGTTTTCCTACCCCGAGATCCAGATTGGGCTTATGTTTTTTGGCAAATTTCTGATGCAGATAGAGAAAAAGCACAATCTTTGGGAGCTAATAAATTATGTTTACGATTATTTGATGCCTCTGGTTCTGAAGGAAGCAACTTGAATCAAGGAACACTAAGGGAGATTGCAGTTGATAGTTATAGTACCGAGTGGTACTTGCCAATCCCACTCGCTGATAGAGATTATAAAGTTGAATTAGGTTATAAATATGGTTTTAACTGGATGTCATTGGCGTTTTCTTCGATAAGTCATGTTCCTGGTTCTCATCCTTCTGAGCAAATTCTTGATAAATTCGTACCTTTTAATTTAGATTCTACTTCTGAGTCAATCCCAGATATTTCTAATCCTGTTGTTTCAGAACAAAATGGTATGCATGAAAGGTTATACCAAGCAGCAACTAATATTCCTCTCAGAAGAAAAGTTGGTTCTGAAGAATTTATGGAAAATGTAAAATCAACAAACCTCAGTGATAATCTTACAGATTCAGGTGCTGGTAAATGGTCATCAGGTTTAAATGATTCTGGAAGCGGAATTGTTAAAAATAGATCTTTTTGGCTCGTTGCTGATGCTGAATTAATTGTTTACGGAGCTACAGAGCCTTCTGCAAAACTGACAATAGGTGGAGAAGATGTACCTCTTGCTGCAGATGGTACTTTTAGAATTCAAGTTCCATTTAGAGACGGGACTCAAAAATATGATATTAAAGCTGTTGATGTATCTGGTGAGCAAGAAAAAAGTATATCAATGAAATTTGATAGAACTACACCACTTGACGATACTAATGAAAAAGATAATGCTGAGACTGAATGGTTTTAATAAATTAAATTAATGCTGAAAAAAATTGTAGCTTTTACTCCATTGTTTGGGGCATTAACGTTTCCACTAATAGTTCCAATTACAATTTCTAAGTTTGGTGTTAACTACGGAATTCTTAGTGCATTATTAATTTCTTCATTATGGTTTATCGCTATGTTAAGAACTTCCGAAATGCCTCATTAATTTAGTTAGATTTTTGGAAGTTTTTTTAAAAATATGAACCAAGTTAGTGTAATTAATATTAATTCTCCTTTTCTAGATCAAAAACCAGGTACCTCTGGATTAAGAAAAAGTACTTTAAAGTTTCAGGAAGATCATTATCTAGAAGTTTTTATTGAAGCAATCTTACAATCATTAGAAGATTTACAAGGTTCAACATTAGTAGTTGGTGGTGATGGTAGATATGGCAATATTGAAGCAATAGAAAAAATTGTCCAAATATGCATTGCCCATAAAGTTCAAAAGGTTATTGTTCCAAAATACGGTTTATTATCTACTCCTGCGACATCACATTTAATTAGAAAAGAAAACGCTATTGGTGGAATTATTCTTTCTGCAAGCCATAATCCTGGTGGGATTGATGGCGATTTTGGAGTGAAATTGAATATCTCTAATGGTGGCCCAGCTCCTGAGATAATTACTAATAAGATTTTCAAGGCTTCACAATTACTAACTAGTTATAAAATTTGTAAGATTCAATTACCTGATTTTAGTGAATATGGAACTTATCCTTACGACGAAACTACCTTAGAAATTATTGATGGATTAACAGATTATTCTAATTTGATGGAGAAAATTTTTGATTTTGATCAAATTAGTGATTTTTTAAAAAAAGACTTCTCGTTAATCTTTGATGCAATGAATGCGGTTACAGGCCCATATGCAAAAAATATTTTTGTTGAAAAAATGGGTCTCTCACCTGATTGTGTCATGAATGGTTATCCTTTAAAAGATTTTGGTGGGCTACATCCTGATCCTAATCTTACTTACGCATCCCACTTGGCTGATTTGTTATTAAATAAAAAATCTTATAGTTTTGGTGCTGCATGCGATGGAGATGGAGATAGGAATATGATTTTAGGAAGTGGATGTTTTGTAAATCCTAGTGATAGCCTCGCAGTTATCACTGCTAATACAAAATGTGTCCCCGGATATAAAGATGGTATTACAGGTGTGGCACGATCTATGCCAACTAGCTCAGCGGTTGATAATGTTGCTAGAGCATTAAATATACCTTGTTTCGAGACACCTACTGGCTGGAAGTTCTTTGGAAATCTTTTAGATTCTAATTTAATTACTTTATGTGGAGAAGAAAGTTTTGGAACAGGCAGTAATCATGTGAGAGAGAAAGATGGACTATGGGCAGTTTTGTATTGGTTACAAGTTTTAGCTGAGAAAAAATCTTCGGTAAGTGATTTGATGCAGAATCATTGGAAACAGTTTGGTAGGAATTATTATTCAAGACATGATTATGAGGCAATTCCCGCAAATATTGCTAATCAAATCTTTGGTAATTTAACTTCTATGCTCGAAAATTTAAAAGGAAATAGTTTTGCTGGCCATTTAGTTAAAGTTGCAGATAACTTTTCATATTTAGATCCCGTTGATAATTCCATAAGTGAAAATCAAGGTTTAAGGTTGGTCCTTGATGATAATTCTCGAGTAATTGTGCGCCTTTCAGGAACTGGAACTAAGGGTGCAACATTAAGACTTTACTTCGAGAAATTTTTCAATCCTCAACAGAATCTTTCGTTAAATCCTCAGATTGCTTTGAAACCTCTAATAGATGATTTAGATGCTTTATTGAATATTTCAAAACTTACTCAAATGGAAACTCCTACAGTAATTACATAGAATTGAAAGTAATGATTTTTTGATTTTATTTATATGCATTCAGAAAATTTATTTACTAATTATTCTCAAATAGAAAACAATGCGCCTTTGGCAGATAAATTAAGACCAAAGAATTTGGAAGATTTTTTTGGTCAACAACTAATCCTGAATGATAATTCGCTTTTAAGAAGTGCAATATTAAACGATAAGATTAGTAATTTTATTTTTTCTGGCCCTCCGGGTGTTGGCAAAACTACTCTAATTGAAATTATTTCTTTTAATACGCGGTCAAAATTAATTAAGTTAAATGCAGTATTATCAAGTGTTAAAGAATTAAGAAATGAAATCGCTAATGCAAAAGATAGATTAATAAATTCAAAAAGAAAAACAATTTTATTTATCGATGAGGTTCATAGATTTACATCAGTTCAGCAAGATGCTTTATTACCTTCAATAGAAAATGGAACTATAACTTTTATTGGTGCTACAACCGAAAACCCTTTCTTTGCTGTTAATAAAGCGTTGGTTAGCAGGTCTCGGATTTTTACATTACTTCCTCTGGCAGAAAATGATTTGCAGAAAATAATACAAAAAGTTATTACTCACTATTCAAAACAAAAAGATTCAAAAAAGGTTTATTTAACTCAAGATGCTATAAGTCATTTAATTAAATTTTCTGGCGGAGATGCAAGGACATTAATCAATGCGCTAGAGATGGCTATAGAAACAACTGCTGAAAATGATGCTAAAGAAATCAATATTAATCTCTCAATAGCCGAGGATGCACTACAAAAGAAAAATATTGTTTACGATAAAAATGGTCAAAATCATTACGATGTAATAAGTGCTTTTATCAAGTCCATAAGAGGTTCTGATCCAGATGCAACTTTATTCTGGCTTGCGAATATGCTGGAGGCTGGTGAAGATCCTAATTTTATTTTTAGAAGACTACTTATTTCTGCCAGTGAAGATATTGGAATAGCTGATCCAAATGCCATAGTAGTTGTACAATCCTGTTGTGATGCTTTTGATAGAGTTGGTTTTCCAGAAGGATTATATTTTTTAACGCAGGCTTCTTTATATTTAGCTATTTCTCCAAAAAGTAATAGTACGAAAAGTATTTTTAGAGCAATTGAAAGAATCAAATCTATAAATTCTTTTGATGTCCCACTTCATTTAAAAAATAATTCTAATAGTTATGTCAATCCTCATAATTATCCAGGTAATTGGGTCGCACAAGAATATCTTCCTAAATCTTTAAGAGGTTTAAAAATTTGGGAGCCAAATAATAATGGATGGGAAAAAACTCAATATGAAGAACTGCTTAGAAGAAAAGAAAATTAAAAATTTTTCGAACAACAAATAATCTCAGGATTAAAAGAAGTTTTTTCTTCGTAGGCTAAAGCGATAGTCCAATTATGGAAGTTAATCTGTGAATAATTTAAATGTATGTTTTTCTTATTATGAATTAACTCTTTTGGCTTTTCAAAAAATTGCCAATATTTAATGTCTTTAGCTATTTTTCCATGATCCCATTTTATAGCCGCTTCAACAGCACACCATTGATTTAATATCATATTTTTTGTTAAATAATTATTATGCTTTGATTTATTGGTATGAAAAAAATATTTTTTTGCAAATTTTAAATGGTTAAAATCTCTATCTGTTCTCTCAATATCAATCCCTATTTTGCTTTTATGCCAGACTATAGTAATGGCATCTTTACAATGACTTAAACTGATATTTCCCATGCCACATGGTAAAATTGGAGGCTCTCCAGGTTGAGCATTAATTGGAATTTCTAGAGGGTCTAAATCAAAAAGTGTTGAAAGTGATTTTCGCAAATAAGCTCTTGTTTCTAAGAAAATCTTTGATCTTGACTTTGTTAGGTTTTTTGCAGTTTTAATTTCTTCTATAGTTGCGACATCTTGCACACCTTTGATCTCATAAAACCAAATTTTTGGTATTTTATATTCATACTCATTTAATAATTTCAATGGCTCTTAAGGTTGGCGACAAAGCACCAGAATTTAAATTAAAAGATTCTTTTGAGAAAGAAGTTTCTCTCAATGATTTCAAAGGTAAAAGAATAATACTATATTTTTATCCAAAAGATAATACTCCAGGATGTACTAAAGAAGCATGTAATTTTAAAGAGAATTGGGATTTACTCCAAAAAAATAATATTGTTGTGCTTGGTATTAGTAAAGATAATGCATCCTCTCATCAGAAGTTTATAGAAAAATTTAATTTACCTTTTATTCTTTTAACTGATCCTGAACCTTTCAAAGTTTCTTCTGATTACGATAGCTATGGACTGAAAAAATTCATGGGAAAAGAATATATGGGAATGATGAGAAATACTTTTTTAATTGATACTGAAGGAAACATAGAAAAAATTTACTTAAAGGTAAAAGCAGCTATAATGGCTGATCATATAATTGCAGACCTTGGGTTAAGCTAATTTTTTATGGACAGGTGGTGAATAATCATTCCCTCCATAACTAAGTTAGGAGCATTAATAATATTTTCTTTTTTAGTTGTTAGAGATTTTGTGAGTAATTGAGAGTCTCCTCCACATATTATTAAAATATCCTTTTCGGGATTGAATAAACTATTAATCACGCCAGTAAGAGAGTTGATTACTCCTTTTAAGATTGCTTCTTCTGTATTAATTAAAAAATCTTTGATCGGAATATCATATTTTTTGGGAACTTTAAGATTTTTTGTATTTTGTTCCATTGATTTTAATTGTGTTAGAAAACCTGGAATAAGTTGACCTCCAATAATAGATCCATTTGAATTCAATTTTGTTATTGATAATATTGTTCCAAAATCTGCAACTAGCAAATCTTTTTTTAAAGGGTTTTCAATAATTTTTAAAGCGGCAATAGAGGCAAGAGCTCTATCAACTCCCAAATAATCAGGAAGATTTGATAATTGGATATCTTTAGTCTTTATTTCATTTTCTTTTTTCAGCAAAAAATTTGGTAGTTTTCCTACAGAAGCCCAAATTAATTGATCAAGATCTATATTTTCGGGAACTTTTTGATCTTTTTTGGTATGGAAGAATTGTGATTCATTATTAGAATATTTTGCCCAATGAAGCCTACTATTGCCTACTAATAAAAAATTTATATCTGAGACCATCCTTCTATGATCAATTTAATCATTAGTATGAATTCCACATTCTTGTTTAATCCCCCCAAATCTCGTATCTCTGCCTTTTATTTCGATACCATCAGGACTGCTTGAATGCCAATCTCCTACAGAAGAATAACCTTTGAGAAAAAGTGGATGGGCAGGTAAGTTATTCTCTTTCATATAATAAAAAATATCTTTATTTGTCCAATTTAATAAAGGTCTTAAAGATAGTCTTTGACGAATTACGTCTAGGAATTTCATTTTTTTTCGATTTTCTGTTTGACTTGATCGAACACCGCTTGCCCAACAATAAATATTAAATTTTTCTAGCCCATTATCTAAAGGTTTTATCTTTCTTAACTCATGATACTTATCTAAATCACTCCCTTTATTTGTTTCCCAAAGTTTTCCGTATTTAGCCTCCATTCTTGCTGGAGAGAATTCACTTTGCAGAACTTCTACTTCTAATGATAAATCTTCAATAAGTTTTTCAGCGTAATGGTATGTTTCTGGAGGTAGGTAACCTGTGTCTATCCAAAATATTTTGATTTTTTTTTGTAGAAATAATTTACTAACCATATTCAAAAGGACTGATGATTGTATGCCAAAACTTGTTGTAATAGCAAATTGATTATCAAACTTTTCATAACCCCAAGTAAGCATTTCTTGAGGCTTCATATCTACTAGCTCTTGATTATATTTCCTTAAGTTAGGTTGAATATCTTTGTGGATGTTTTCAATCATTCTTCAATTTGATTATGAGTTTAATTTTATTTCGCTCAATTTAAAAATTATTCGTATAGTTTAATAATACATTTACGCATAACAATATTTCTCTAATGAAATCAATACAAAAACCAATAGTAATAGTTGGAGCAGGTTTTGCAGGTATGACATTTGCTTTGAATTTAAAGAATCTTAATCCTTCTTTACCGATTCTTGTTGTTGATTCTGAAACTAACTTTATATTTAAACCTTTAATGTATGAAGTTTTAAGTAAAGAAATAAGAAATTGGGAAGCCACCCCAAAATTTGAAAATATTTTTTCTGATGCGGGTGTAACTTTTTTAAGAAATTGTTTAACCAAGATTTCCTTCAAAGAAAATATTGTTGAATTTAGTGACGAATTAAAATTAAGTTATCAGTATCTCGTTATCTGTACAGGATCTATTCCAAATAGTTTTTTTATAAAAGGTGTAGATGAAAATTGTTATTTTTTTAATGATGTTCATGATTTAAATAAATTAAATTCTTTTTTAAAAAAATCACAAGATACTGCGTTGCATAAAAAGTTATTCATAGTTGGAGGTGGTCCCTCTGGCATCGAGTTGGCTTGCAAAATTAAAGATATATTTACAGACCAATTTGAAATTAATGTAATAGAAAAATCAAACGAAATCCTCAATAAAAACAAAATTTTTAATAGAGAACAAGCAGAGAAGGCATTAGAAAAAAGAAAAATCAACGTTCTTTTGAATTCCACAGTTAAAGAAGTCTCAGAAACTAAGATTAGTATTTCTAGTGAGGTTGGAATAACTTCCTTGGATAAAGATATTGTTATTTGGACAGCAGGTGTTAAACCTAATTTGTCTTACTTAGAAACTGATCAAATAACAAAAAAATTTGGACGAATTTTAGTTAATAATAATTTCCAAATTGAAAACCATAAAAACTGTTTCGCTATTGGTGATATTTCAGTTATTGAAGGAATGGAGGATTTACCTATAACTGCTCAGGTCGCTATGCAGGAAGGAAATCATCTTGCTAATAATTTAGAACTTTTAATTCAAGGAAAAGATCCTTTACCCTTTGAATTTCAAGACAACGGGGAAATGATTAGCTTAGGAATTGGCGAAGCTTCAATTTCTGGGCTTGGAGTTACTTTATTTGGGAAATTGGCTTTTGAGGCAAGAAGACTTATATATGCTTCTAAGTTGCCTGATATTACTGAAAGCTTAAAATCTGCGTCTTCATGGATATTCCAAAAAAAATCTATTTTTAAAAAGTTTCTTAAAAAAGATTATTCGAATTAAACTTTTTTGAAATATTGTTTTTGGGTATATTGAGTTAAATAAGTTTTGTATGAATTTAATTTCAGTAGTTAGTGATAATTTTGATGCGTTTATAACGGTAGTTGTATTAATAATGTCAATAATTTTGTTTATTAGAAATACTATTGCACCAGAATTGACTGGTTTGTTATGTGTTGGAATATTTATATCTACTGGGGTTCTTTCTCCTGAAAAAGCTTTAGCTGGATTTGGTAGCCCTTCTTTAATTACCCTTATGGGTTTATTTGCAGTTTCCTCAGCATTATTTAAAAGTGGTGCCTTAGACAGAGTAAGAGAATTGATTTCTTCTGAAAGTATTCGAACTCCAAGGAAATTAATTTCTTTAATAACTTTTTTGATTGCTCCAATATCTGGAATTGTACCTAATACTCCAGTAGTAGCATCTTTGTTACCTTTAATTGAAAGTTGGTGCGAGCGAAGAAATATATCACCATCAAAAGTTTTATTACCTCTTTCTTTTGCTACTTTACTCGGTGGAACTCTGACATTATTAGGCAGTTCAGTAAATCTTCTTGTAAGTGATATTAGTCAACAATTAGGTTATGGAGGTTTGGAATTATTTAGTTTGACTTCAATAGGAATTCCTGTTTGGCTTATAGGTACAATCTATATGATTCTAGTTTCTGACATACTTTTGCCAGATAGAGGGAGAGATAAGGAGTTCATTAAAAATGGTGATATGAATATATATTTTACCGAAGTTACTATTCCCTCTACTTCAGAATTAGTTGGACAATCTGTCAGAAATAGTAGATTGCAAAGACGATTTGACGTTGATGTTCTGGAATTGCAACGAAATGGAAAAGTTATTCTTCCTCCTTTGGCTGATAGAAAGATTGAGCCGGATGATAGATTAATAATCCGCGTTACTAGGGCAGACTTATTTAGGCTGCAGCAGGAACATACAATTCTGTTAGGAGAAAACAAAACATCTTTCGATGGGGCTAATGTTTTATCAGATGATGAAGGTACTAAGACCTTTGAAGCCTTGTTACCAGCTGGTTCAACTTTAGCCGGTGCAAGTTTGAGAGAATTAAGATTTAGGCAGCGTCATAATGCAACAGTTTTAGCATTAAGAAGAGGTCAACAAACTGTTCAGGAGAGATTAGGTCAAGCTGTTTTAAGGGCTGGAGATGTTTTATTATTGCAAGCACCGTTAGATTCAATAAGAGGTTTGCAAGCTAGTAATGATTTACTTATTTTAGATCAATTCGAAGATGACTTACCTTTTTTGATAAAAAAACCTATATCGATTGCAATTGCAATAGGAATGGTGGTTTTGCCTTCGGTTTCTAGTATTCCATTAGTAGGTTCAGTTCTTTTGGCTGTGATTGCAATGGTTGCTTGCGGATGTTTAAGACCTGCAGAGATACAAAAATCAATTAGGTTAGACGTCATTTTATTGCTGGGATCTTTATCGTGTTTTAGCGTGGCTATGCAGATAACTGGATTAGCAGATGTAATTGCAGTAAATCTAAACTTTGCCCTTAACGGAATGCCTCTTTATTTTGCACTAGTCGTAATTTTTGTATCTACAGTTATTCTTACGCAATTTATAAGTAATGCTGCTTCGGTTGCTTTGATTTTACCTGTTGCTATTGAATTTTCAAATGTTTTAGAAATTTCACCAAGCGCTTTAATAATGCTTGTTTTATTCGGTGCAAGTCAATCTTTCTTGACTCCAATGGGTTATCAAACAAATTTAATGGTTTATGGTCCTGGAAGATATAGATTTTTTGATATCGCAAAATACGGAGCTGGATTAACATTTATAATGTCATTTACTGTTCCAGCATTGATAATTTTAAATTACGGGTAATATCGTGAATTTCACAAGTAAGGTTTATAAGTTAAAAGATGCTTACAAAAAGTTATCTGTACCTCAATTTACTATTGTTACAGGCTTATTTATTATTTGCCTTGGAACTTTAATTTTGAGCTCTCCATTATGCTCTTCTTCAAAGGTTGGTTTGTGGGAAGCATTTTTTACATCTACTTCTGCAATAACCGTTACTGGCTTAACCATAATAGATATTGGTGTTGATTTAAATTTCTTTGGCCAAGTTTTTTTAGCTTTTATGCTTTTATCAGGTGGTCTAGGGTTAATGGCCATTACAACATTTTTACAAGGGTTTGTTGTAAAGGGAACAAAGCTAAGAACTAGATTAGATAAAGGAAAGACTTTAGATGAATTTGGAGTTGGAGGAATTGGTCGAACTTTTCAAAGCATTGCTATTACTGCAATTAGTATTATTTCCTTGGGCGCAATTGTCTTATATTCTTTTGGATTTGTAGATATTCAGAATAATTGGGAAAGACTATGGTCCTCTATTTTTCACAGCATTTCTGCATATAACAATGCAGGATTTTCGTTAATGTCAAATAGTCTTCAAGATTATAGAACAAATTATTTGGTGAATAGTGTTTTTGTTTTTCTTATTGTTATGGGTGGATTGGGATGGCGGGTTCTTGATGATATTTGGAGTCATAAAAAAAATCTTTCTTATAAGAAATTGAGCCTTCATTCCAGGCTAGTTATTAGGACAAGTTTGTCTCTAATATTATTCGGATCATTAGGATTCTTTATCACTGAATCATTGCTAAATAGTCAATTTTTTAATGATTTAAATTTCTTTGAACGGATAATTTCATCTATCTTCGAAACAGTTAGTGCAAGAACTGCAGGCTTTACAAATTTTCCGATTTCTTTAAACTCTATCTCAGATACTGGCCTCTTATTATTAATGACGCTTATGTTTATTGGAGCAAGTACAGGGGGTACTGGTGGAGGCATAAAAACAACAACATTTATTGCTTTAATGGCTGCAACTAGATCAACTTTAAGAGGTCAGAAAGATGTAATTATTAGCAATAGATTAATTTCAGATAAAGTTATTCTAAAGGCAGTTGGAATCACAGTTGGATCTTTGCTTTTTGTTCTTTTAATGGCAATGTTGCTTAGTACAACTAATACTTTTGTTAAAAAAGAATCATTCACATTCCTAGAAATTCTGTTCACTTGCATATCTGCATTTGCAACAGTTGGTTTTGATATTGGTTTAACCGCAAAATTAAATCATTTTGGTCAATTTATTATTATTGTGGGAATGTTTGTTGGCAGACTTGGAATCCTTTTGCTTTTAAGTGCACTTTGGCAGGCTCTTTATAAGAGTAGAATAGATAGGCAAAAGAGAATTGGCTATCCTAGGGCTGATCTATATGTTTAGCATTGACTGAGTTTTATTATGGCTGATTGGTGGCAGTGGTCTCAAAAGAGAGAAAATGAAGTACTAACTTTTGCAGTTGTCGGCGTTGGAAGATTTGGAACCGCTGTTTGTAGAGAACTTATTAGTAATGGTGCTGATGTTTTGGCTGCAGATTATTCGGAAAAAGCTATTGATGATTTAAGGCAATTAGAACCTTCGATAGAAGCGAGAGTTGTAGATTGTACTGATGAAGAGTCTATGAAGGAATCGGGAATTCTCGAAATGAATACTGTTGTAGTGGGTATTAGTGAACCTATTGAAGCAAGTATAACTACAACTCTTATTGCTAAGGATAGTGAAGGTAGCAAAGTGAAAAGAGTAATAGCGAGAGCTACCAGTGACTTGCACGAAAAAATGTTAAAAAGAGTAGGTGCAGATAAAGTTGTTTTCCCATCTAGGATGCAAGGAGAAAGATTAGGTTTAGAACTAGTAAGACCAAACCTAATCGAAAGATTGGAACTAGATAATCAAACTGGTATAGATGAAATAACTGTTCCAGAGGAATTTATTGGAAGATCTTTAAGAGATTTAAATTTGAGGAAAAATTATTTAGTAAATGTTCTTGCTGCAGGACCGGCTGAAGAGTTAACAGTTAATCCTCCAGCAAAATATATTTTGGAAAGAGGAAATATTTTGGTAGTCATGGGTAAAACTGTAGATTTACAGAAATTGCCTCAAAATTAATTATTTTTAATCAGATTTTTTATAGTATCTAATCCTTTGAGGAGCTCTTTTTAATCTTCTGACGCTTTGTTTTTCAAGTTCATCTCTAAATTTATCAGTATTTAAATTATTTTCTGAAACAGGTGATTTACTTTCTTTTTCGAAATATTTTTTTATACCCTCTTGTATTAAGACTTTTGCCATATTACTTACCGTCCTAGATTCATTATCGGCCAAAATAGTTAATTGCTCACATATTAATTCTGGAAGAACTACTTGAATTCTGGGGGATTTAGGCTTCCCATTAGTTGAGTTTTGGCGGGTAGCCATGTGTCAAGGTTGATAACTGTTACTTATTAGTATACACAGTTAGTCAAGGATACTATCTTTGTGTATATTATTAGTAAGGAAATTTATGTCCGTATCAATTAATTGTTTTATTGTCCCATGAAAAATTCAAGAAAAATTGATTCTCCTAAAAGGTCGATAATTGATAAACCAAAAAAAAGATTAGTCAATTCTGATTCTCAAGATAATGAAAATAGTGACGTTTTGGTATCAGCTGTAATTAGTCCATATTTGTTAACTCATCTTCACCATATTCTTCAGCAGTCTGAGTATTATGCCCAAAAAGATGGTAGAAAATCTCACGCAGCTAACTTTGCGAAACTAAGAAAAGTTTTATGTTTAGACGCAAGAAGTATGGCAGATGCCTCTGCAAAAGAGATAAAAGATGTAGAAAATGATTTATCTAATAATAAATATAATGAACAAAATGTAGCTTGAAGTAATAATCTATTAATAAATTGATTTTTAAAAAATGTCCAGTAATGCTGAAAAGCTCTATGAGTTAATAGCCAACGACTCCAAAAAGAAGCAAAGTCTGTTTATGACAGCCTTAACTAATCCTAAAAAAGCTTTAGATAAAATATGCGATATTGGCAAAGAGTTAGATATTTCTGTGACTAAAGAAGAGGTTATTGAATATTTAAGTACTATTGATGATGAGGCAACTAAAATGTGGTTAATCAAGGCTCGAGGAGGTCTTTAGGAAAAGGTTTCGAATAATTATTATTTGGATTAGGAATAGGTTTTATTCTTTTGTTGTAGCCACCTCCACCAGCCAAAGTCCAAAAAAACCAATAACTTGGAATTGCAAGAGCTGCAGCTATGAAAATCACTACAATTTGTTCTATTCTTTTCATAATTTAATTTTATTCCACAAAATATTTTTTAGTAAATAAGCCACAGATTTTGTAAATTCTATTTTTAAAACAGTGATTAGATTTGAAGGTGTAAGCAAAATTTATTCTACAGATGTTGTCTTAAAAAATATTAGTTGGGAGATTAAGAAAGGAGAAAAAGTTGGCTTAGTTGGTTCTAATGGTGCAGGTAAATCAACCCAATTTAAGATTTTAATTGGAGAGGAAGAGCAAACAAGTGGAACGATCATCAAAGAGGGAAATCCTAAAATTGCCCATTTAAAGCAAGAGTTTGATTGTAATTTGAATTTTTCAGTGAGACAGGAATTAGAAAGTTCTTTTAAAGATATACAAATTGTTGCCATCAAACTTTTAGAAATTGAGAATAAAATGAAATCGTTGGATACAAAAAAAAATTCCGATGAACTTGAAATATTTGTAAATCAACTCGCAAAATATCAAGCAAAATTTGAAGCTTTAGGTGGTTATAAAATGCAATCTGATGTAGAAAAAATATTACCAAAATTAGGCTTTTCTTTAGAAGATGCTGATAAATTAGTTGGCAACTTCTCAGGTGGTTGGCAGATGAAAGTTGCACTTGGAAAAATAATCTTACAAAAACCTGATTTACTTTTACTTGATGAACCAACCAATCATTTAGATTTAGAAACTATTTTTTGGTTGGAAGAATATTTATCATCGCTTAAAATTGCAGTTATAATCATCAGTCATGATAGATATTTCTTAGATAAATTATGTAAAAAAATAATTTTTGTAGATAGAGGAACATCTGAAACATATAATGGGAACTATTCTTTTTTTGTTGAACAAAAATCTTTGAATGAAGAATCACAAAATAAGGCATATCAATTACAACAAAAAGAAATTGAATTACAGAAGAGGTATATAGATAGATTTAGAGCTAGTGCAACTCGAAGTTCTCAAGCAAAGAGTAGAGAAAAACAATTAAAAAAGATTTCTAAAATTGAGGCTCCCATAGCAAAATCAAAAAGTCCTGTTTTTAACTTTCCAGAGTGCCCACGCTCAGGAAAATTAGTTCTAAATATCAAAAATTTGTCTCATAGTTTCGAGGATAAAATTCTTTTTTTAGATATTAATTTAAAGATTTCTTCTGGGGAGAAAATCGCAATATTGGGACCTAATGGCTGCGGCAAATCTACATTGCTCAAAATTATTATGAAAAAAATATATCCTGAGATTGGGGAAATTAATCTTGGTAATCATAATATCATTACTAGCTATTATGAACAAAATCAGGCTGAAGCACTTTCACTTGACGAAAGGGTTATTGATTTAATATGTAATAAGTCTCCTGAATGGTCCCAAAAAAAAGTTAGAACATTTTTAGGGGGTTTTGGCTTTCAAAATGAAACTGTTTTTAAATATATTAAACAACTCAGTGGAGGAGAAAAGGCAAGATTAGCATTGGCGCTCATGATTATTAATCCTAGTAATTTCCTTCTTTTGGACGAACCAACTAATCATTTGGATCTGCAATCTAAGGAAAATTTAGAATTAGCGATTAAAAATTATAAAGGTTCAGTATTAATCATTTCTCATGATCGGTATTTTATTTCAAAGGTTGCAAATAGAATTATTGAAATTAAAGATTCAAAGTTAATTTCATATGGTGGTAATTACGAATATTTTTTAGAAAAAACTCAAAGCCAAAAAATTTGATTACTTTCTATAAAATTTACAATTGGCTAAGTAAGATCACTCATTTATCTTTACATAGTTAACCGTCCTTGATTAATCTTAAAAATACAAAATAGTTTTTAATAATTTAAATGAAAAATTACGATTTCCAAGAAAAACATTTTCAAATTTCTGATCCTATTGAAAGTTACTTTGAATGCATTATTTCCTGCGATATAAGGGATGGTAGATGTATTTCTAGATGTGTGGAAATACTTAAAGGGAATGACAATTAAATTTTTTAATTATTTTGTAGATTTGTAATATCAGTTGGTATTACTTTTAATTTAATAAATTTATTTTTACGCTTCAATAATATATTTACTTGTTTTTTGATACCATTTTTACTAATTTGTTCTATTACGTCTGATGCAGTTTTAATATTTTTATTGCCTATTTTAATTAAAATATCATCTATCTTGATTCCACTTTTTTCAGCTGGACTGTTCGGTACTACATATCCAACTTTTACGACAATATTTTTTCTCTCAAAAATACTTTCTTCTATTAGGCTAATTCCAATCATAGGATGTATTACTTTCCCATTTTTTAAAAGTTGATAGGCAATTTCTTTAGCTTTATTAATTGGGATTGCGAAACTCAAACCAGCTCCTGGACCTGATCTTATTAATGTATTGATACCAATTACCTCTCCATCGCTATTCAACAGCGGACCTCCAGAATTGCCAGGATTAATAGCAGCATCTGTTTGTATCAGTTCAAGTTTTTTATCATATATTCCTAATTGAGTTACGTTTCTATTTAGATTACTAATAATACCAAGCGTAACTGTGTTTTCTAGTCCAAATGGATTTCCAACTGCAATAGCCCAATCACCAACTTTAATCTTTTCAGAATCGCCCAATTTTGCTTTTGGCCAAGGTCCTTTCCCTTCAATCTTTAGCACAGCCAAATCAGTAAAAGGGTCTTGGCCTATCAGTTTAGCGTTTAATTTTTTGCCATTGGTTAAACCAACAATTACCTTATCTGTGCCATTTACTACATGAGCATTGGTCATTACAAGTTCATCTTCAAATATAAATCCACTGCCTTGGTTTTGCTCTATTCTTGGTCGATTTTCGTTGGGAAAATCTAATCCAAAAAATCTTTCAAAATATGGGTCTAAAAATAGTTGAGAATTTCTTGGAAAATTTCTTTTTTTAACATATCTTTGAGTATCAATTGTCACTACAGCTGCACCGGTTCTTTCTACAGCTTTAGTTATAAAAGATTTGTTCGAATATAAATTAACTTCATTAATTTTTGTTTTGCTTAATGGTTGGGATATTATTTTTGCAGGATATCTAATCCCCACTGTAATTAATGAGACAATTAGTAATAGCTTTTGGATGTCTCTTTTCAATTTTGATTTTTTATGCACTTCGAGAGATTTAATAAACTATATCAGTGTTATTTAAATATAACTACTAATTAAATTTATTGAATCTAGAGAAAAATTTAATAACTTAAAGTAGCTAAATTTCTTTTTTTCGAGCTATGATGTTTAACATATAACTAACTAAACTTATAAGTTTAATGACTATTCTATTTCCAATAATATATTCTGCAGCCTTAACTTATTTAGTTTGGAAAGCTTTTAAAGTTATGTCTAATGGTTGGGGTATATCCGATAATAAAAATCAACGATTGAGTACTTCCAGTTTTAAACAAAAAAAGTATACAATTCATCCAGAACTTTTAGATAAATCAGGAAATATAACAAATGAGGAACTACTAACAGTGAGATTTTCGAATGAAAATGACACTACATTAGAAGAAAAAGGCTCAACAACTGATTAATCAAATTAGATCAAAGGAAAAAAATTGGAATTAAGAACAAAAATTGTCTCAGCGGTAATAAGATCTCTCAAGTTGCCACCAAGGTTTCGTTTAAAAATGGTTAAAGAAGATCCAGTGAGACTTGAACTAAGTCTTACTCCTTCTTACGGCAAAAATCCAATAATTGTTGGTATAGTGGAATCTTTAGACTTAGTCGCTCGAAGAGATAGAGAAGGTAGACTACCCAGAGATCTTCAAGGGACTTGGGACTGGACTGTAAGACATGGAAAAGTTAGTACTGGAGGTTGGAATCCCATGTTGAAAGAAGCATTGCAAACAATGTTTGATACAGGATTGCCAGCGATTGTATTTGAGGAGTTAACTGGAGATGAGTATCGACCTGTTGATGGTGTTAGACATGTTAAATAAATAATTAATTATTCATCATAAATTCTCCCTTTAAACGTTAAAATAATCTGATAAATAATCTAGTTAATTATGAATAATGACAATCAACCAAGATTTGGCTTCGTAAATTTTGCAGAAACTTGGAATGGCCGCATGGCAATGATGGGTATTTTGATTGGACTTGGAACTGAATTAATTACTGGACAAAGTATTCTTCGACAAATTGGAATAGGTTAGTATTTTACTTAATTTCTTCTGCTTCCACTTCAATGGTACTTTCATTAGGCTTTTTATCTAGTTCATTTTTCTTATTTATATTCTCTAAATCTGCACCGCAATTCATGCAGGTTCCACTTAAACCTAATGATATTGCTCCACAATTACTGCATGTATTAATTTTAGATTTGTAAGAGTTAAAACCAATAAATACTAAAACTAATAATAGAAGAGGAATTAAAAATAAAAGAAGTAGGATATTTCCAACAAAGCTAATGAAAAAGTTAAATCCAAAAATTGGAATAACAATAAGTATGATTAATGAGTAGGTAAGAAGATTTTTATTAGCTTTTAGAAAATAATTCACCTTAGTTGTCCTTATCTGTGCTTTCTTTTTTTATTCACTAAAGTCATACTAGCAATTACTACACTCCAACACTGTCCAAAATATAAAATCACTCCTAATAGCCACACCCATAAAGTAAGTACAAGAAAACCTCCAATAAAACCGTAAGCTTGAAATCTTACTCCTAGTGAGAGAATACTTTTACTTACTGCTAGGTTCAAAGTGGTTAGGCCAATTCCAATAAGAAAAGATCCAGGTAACAGTGGTTTCAATGGAACTTTTCTACTGGGTAAAAGTGCTTGTAATAAAAGAGCCATTAAAGAAAAGCCAATTAGTGGTATTGCAAACTTACCAACTTGTAATAGGGGCAACTTTAATAATAAATCAGAAATAAGATTATTAGATTTTGAAATATTTTCTAAAACGTTACTTGGGATCATCCTAAGATTTGCACTAATTTGATCTAGTACCATTAAAAAACCAATAAAGAATACTATTAAAAAGGCTTCAACTCTATTTCGGAGAAACTTCGAAGCTTGCACTCTCCAAGCAGCATTAACTTTTTTAGAAGGAATTTCGTCCTCCCAAAGCCTATCCGAACCTCTTTGAAGAGATAGATATGCATTTCCCGCGGTAAAAAGCAAAAACATAGCCCCAAGAATACCTGCTCCAAAACCTTGATCTATCAAATTAAATAATGTTGTTTCTACTAACTCAACTACTGAAGGAGGTAAAATCTGTGCAGCAATGGTAATTATTTGTTGATCTAATCCTTCTTGTTTTCCTAAGAACCATGAAGCTATTGAAAGAGAAATTAGAAGGATGGGAAAAAATGATTGAAGTGTGTAGTATGCAAATGCAGCGCTTAAATCAACACAATCAGATTTGCTCCATCGCTCACAAGCTCCCCATAAACTTTTCAGTATCCATGTTGAGCTTCTCTGCATATTAATTTTCTTCAAATATTTTATTTATTTACTTAATTTTTATTGTATCTGATTAAGAAATTTTTCAAGCAATTTTTTATTTATGATGCAACTATTTTTCTAATAATAAATTGCCCCATGGCTTTAAAATTTCAAATTTTTCTACAGATCTGCAAGCAATTAATGGAAAATTAACATCGCTCAAGTCTTCTCCTGAAACTAAATCTAAAGGATCTGCTTCTAACCACTCTATAGAACAATTGAGTTCTTCTAATAGCAGCCAGGCTGCTGCAATATCCCATATCTTAGGGGTTGACTCTATTGCTCCGAAAGTTTGTCCCATTGCTACACTCGTAAGATTTAAACTCGATACACCTAAGAGTCTGATTTTGCCAGGAAATACTGAGGTTGGTTTTTTTTGTAAAATTTTTATTGATCTACTACATAAAGAAATGCATTCACTTTGACGATTAATTTGGCTGGGATCTATTTTCTTGTTATTTAACCAAACCCCTTTACCTTTAATGGATAAAAACTTTTTTTTCAATGAAGGAATTATTAAAAAAGAAGATTGTGGTTTACCATTAACGAACCTTGCTACAGATATAGACCAGTAAGGAATACCTGCAGCAAAATTTGTTGTCCCATCGAGTGGATCGACCACCCAGTAAGCTTTTGAATTTGGAATTAACTTCTGCCCTTCTTCACTAAGGACGCCTTCACCTGGAGCTATTGAAGCTAAGCCATCTACGATTGTTTTGTCACTCCATAAATCACAACTTGTTAATAATGATCCATCTGCTTTATTGCTGGCGCTAATATTTCCAAAATCTTTTGTTTGACGTTGACTAACCAATTCAAATAAATAATTTAATTCACTTAGTTGCTTATTAGTTAAATTTGGTGGATTCATCTTTATATATTGCAAATAGACTCTGTATCTTTAATTTTAGTATTATTACTATCCAAACAATTTTGACTTATATCAAGCAAGGTTAATCTTTCTAATTCATCTATATTCAGATTGTAATTATATATTGCATTAATATTTTTTGATTTCGCCTTACTTAATTCACTTTGCCTTACAAGAACATCTTTTAGAGTTGATATTCCGACATCATATCTAAGTCTGGAAAGCCTTACGGACTCTTTGCTAGATTCAATTTCTTTAAGAGAAGAGATTATTTTTTCTTCATTTAATTTAAGATTTAAATAGGCTTTACTAATACTTGTGGTTAAAACATTTTTTAGATTTTCATAAGCATATTTTTCGGATTCCGCATCTGCTATTTTTGATTTGTAGGAGTTCTTACTTTGTCCGCCATCAAAAATACTCCATACAAAATTTAGACTTATGGTATTTGTATAATTAGATCCAGATTTTTCAGAGTCGATATTAGTTACTAGAGAGTCACCTTTTGAAAATGTACTAGATAATGAATTACTGATATAGATATTTGGCTTATTTTGAGCTAAAAAGCTCTCTGCTTGGCTTTTTTTGATTGATTTTTGAAGAATAATGTTTTTTAAGGAAAGATTTTTATCCAAACCTTCATTAATATTCTTATTCAATTTATGATTCCAAAACCCTATTAGATTTTGCTCTTTATTAGTTTCGATATCTCCCTTAATATTAAGAATCTCTTTTAGAGAAATTTTATTAATTTCATGTTCTATTTTCTTTTCATTAAGTGATTGTTGATCTCGAGATAATTGAGCTTCTGCTTCAAGAACTTCAAATTTTGTACCAATTCCAGTATCTAATTTCGCTTTAGCATTTTCTAAACTTGTAATTGATAAATCAAGAGTAAATTTTTTATTTTGAATATCTTGATATGACTTTTTGTATTTGTGATATCTGATTCTTGCTTCTTGAATTAAATCTTTTTTCTTAATCTCATAATTATTTTCTGCAATTTTGTAATTTGTTTTGGCAATTTTAATTTCAGATCCTATTAACGGGGCAATTACATCCCATTTAATATTAAGGGAGGGATTAGCCGTAAATTGTGATGTTTTTAAAGTAGGTGAATTGCTATTGTACTTTTTACCTGCGACATATTTTGGTAACCCATTGGCTTGAAAATCTAAGGATGGGTATCTTTTGGCAATTTGACTGGAAAGATTAAAACTTGAAGAGGCTACTAGGTTTTGTAATGATTTTAATTCTTGATTATTTAATACAAGTTTTTCTATTTCTTGATAATCAACAAAAGTAATATTTGATTTTTCTTCTAAAATATTATCAATGTAATTTTTTGTTTCGTTTGACAGAACATTAAAGGTATTTATACTTAGAGTAAGTGGCAATAATAAGAAAGGATTTATTATTCTTCTAAGCATGTTTTATATTTTCGAAAATATTCGATTAACCAATCAAAGTATTAATAATATCATTTGAATCATCAAGAACGTGAATTTTAGTATTTAATTTATTTTCAACTTCTTGAATATTTTTATCATCTAAAAATAAATCAGTATTAATTTTTAACATAATAGATGGTATGTAAACAGCTTCTCCTAAATCCTTATCTTTCAGCCCGTAAATAAGATCTTCTCCAGTAAGAAGACCTGTAACAACTTGATCTTGACCCCAATAAATACTTGGCAAACCATATAAATTAATTGTTAATCCATAAATTAAGTTTAATTTCTTAACTGTAGGAATTAGGGCTTCATAAACTAATTTACCAACAATCCAACTAACTTTTTTTGGCTTTTTTACTTTTTGGGGAAGGTTTTGAGTTTTTTCTCTTAATGCTTCTAGAAAGTTTCTAATAGTCCCAACTCCATTAGATTCTTGTGGCATATTTTCGTAGGTTTTGTAACTAGGTAAATTTGTACCAGCAATTAAATACCATTCGTCTGCTAGCCAACAAAAACGAGTCCCAAGAGTATTTTGTAGAGAGGCTTGAATTCTTTCTACTTGTTTAATAGTTTTTTTTGCGTATTTTGGGCTGATTGATTTCAATCCATCATTTTCAGGTCTAAATTTTGTAAGTCCTACAGGAACTATTGCGACTGACAGAACTGTTTGAGAGGTTTTTTTGTAGAATTCAGCAAGTTCCAAAATTGATTTCTCAAGAATATCCCCATCATTTATATCTGGACAAACAACAATTTGAGCATGTATTTGAATAGAGTTTTTTTCAAACCACGAAATTTGATCAAGTATCACTCCTGCTTTTTGATTTTTTAATAATTTTTCTCTTATGGCTGGATCAGTAGCATGAACTGAAATAAAAAGTGGAGATAGTTTTTGCATAGCAATTCTTTCCCAGTCTTCTTTTTTTAAATTCGTAAGAGTTAAATAAGAGCCATATAGGAAACTTAATCTATAATCATCATCTTTTATATATAGGCTTTTTCTTTTACCACTTGGCTGTTGATCAATAAAACAAAATGGACATCTATTATTGCACTGCTTGATTGAATCAAATAATGCATCTTTAAAATTTAAACCTAAATTAACGTCTTGATCTTTTTCAATATTTATATTGTGAATCTCATGATTTTTATCTAAAACTGATATATCTAAAATTTCTTCACTAATCAGAATCTGATAATCAATTAAATCTCTTGGTTTTTTCCCATTAATACTAATAATTGAATCACCTGATTCAAATCCTATTTCTTCAGCGATAGAATTAGCTTCAATACTTTCAATTTCTGCAGGGTTTATTTTATAATTAATATTAGGAACTAAAAGATCAATGGGATCTTCCGTGTAATTAATTTCTTGCCACACAATTTAAGACCAAATACTCTTATTTATATTTATTCTAAACTTATATATGACTCAAAGTGTATTAAATACTTTTAAAAAACTAAATATAGGTATGAAATTATGGGCTTTTTATTTATTAAAATATGACATTCGCAGTTTTTTAAAACACGATTTAGATTACTTAAAATAACTTTTTTCATTGAAAGAATTAATTACAAAAAATTTAGAAGTAAAAGATAATTTCAACTATGAATCCCATAAGGTAGTTGATTCATACAAAAATAGTTTTTTATCAAATCCTATATCTTTAAGATTGTGGTCTTCTTTTTTTGTAATTTTACCTATTTTTGTTCAAGCCCCTTGGGTTAGATTAGAACCAATAAGTGCTCTTTGTTTTACTTTTGTTATTGTCCTAGTGGCAATTGTTTTGAATCAGAAAGGATCAAATAAGTGGTTTATTGTCAGTTCATTATTACTCGGTATATCAGGTAGTTGGCTTGGTGGATGTTTGTTCTGGGGATGGTTAAGTCCATTTCCTATCCTACACATACCTGTTGAAGCTGTAGTTCTCCCATTAGCTTTAATTGGATTAGGTACTAATTGGAAAATAGGTTCAAGTTTTTATATCTCTTCTTTATTAGGAACCGCAGTTACCGACATTACAATATTTTTAATCGGAATCATGGATCAATGGAGGCAGGTAATTACAGCAGATTCTGAAAATGCACCCATAATTCTTCAAAAAACTTCAGAGAGTCTTATTCAAATAAAATCATTATCTATTATCGTTTTTGTTGCTCTTATACTTTGGTTTATTTCAAAAGAAATTTTAGATTCTGGCACAATTAATACTAATAGTGGTAAAGCACTCCTAGTTTCTGGTTACGTAATTCAGACGACATTAATTGTTGATGGTATTTTTATTGTTTTAGCAATTCTGCAACCAACTTTTAGTGGATTGGTTTAATGTTAAGGCCTCCATTTTCGCAAGAACCGATACCAATAAATAATTGGGATGTAATCGTTATAGGCGCTGGAGCAGCTGGCCTTATGACTTGTCTTGAATTACCCTCAAATTTAAAAGTGCTTCTTTTAAATAGAAATACTAGTAAGGTCTCTTCCAGTAGATGGGCTCAAGGAGGAATTGCATCTGTTGTTAGACAGGATGATTCATTTGATCTTCATGCTGAGGATACTTTAAAAGCAGGCGATGGACTATGTGATTTTCAAGCTGTAGAAATGCTAGTTAAAGAAGCTCCCGGTTGTGTAAAAAGGTTACAGAATTTAGGGATGATTTTTGATCAAAGTTCTGATCAACTAGCTACTACCTTGGAAGCAGCCCATTCACGAAGAAGAGTCTTACATGTTAAGGATCGTACTGGACGAGCATTAGTTGAAGTTCTAGAAGATCATATTGAGAATCAAAAAAATATTCTTCACTGCAGGGGTGTAAGAGTAACTGAACTTCTCATTGAAAATAAAGAATGTAGAGGAGTTCAGGTTCTTGATGGAGCAAATTTATATTGGATTAAATCTAGAGCTGTTGTTTTGGCTACAGGTGGGGGTGGGCACTTGTTTACAAATACAACAAATCCTGCTCAATCCTCTGGTGAAGGGATTGCTCTTGCATGGAAAGCAGGAGCTGCTATCGAAGATTTAGAGTTCGTGCAATTTCATCCAACAGCTTTAAAATTTTATGGTGCACCTTGCTTCTTAATATCTGAGGCACTCAGAGGGGAAGGAGCGATTTTAGTTGATAAAAATGGTGAAAGTCCAGTTAAAAATCTTGAAAATCGTGATCTAGCTACAAGAGATCAGGTCAGTAGAGCAATTATGAAAAATATGTATGATAATAATGTAGATCATGTTGGCTTAGATCTTAGGTATATTGATCCAGAAAAAATTGTAGAGCGCTTCCCCACGATCTTAAGTCGATGTCAGGATTATGGCGTTAACCCTTTAAATGAGGTTATTCCCGTAGCTCCTGCAGCTCATTATTGGATGGGAGGTGTTAAAACTGATTTAAATGCTTCTTCAACAAGAAAAGGATTATATGCCGTTGGAGAAGTTGCTTCTACAGGTGTGCATGGTGCTAATAGACTAGCAAGTAATTCACTGATGGAGTGTCTTGTTTTCGCAAGAAAAATGTCTTCAATAGTTTTGAATGACATTTCTAAAGTTAAAAAATTTAATAGATCATTTCAAGATTTTGATATTGAAGATTCTAAAGAAGATCAAATTTCTATAATTGCTGAAAAAATTGATGAACTAAGAAAACTATGTTGGTTAAATTTAGGTGTATCGCGAAATAAGGTAAATATGAGTAAATTTTTTAATTACATTCAAAATGATATAGATAAATTAAATAAAAATGATTTACTAAATAGTCTTGAAAAAATAAAATTTGATCAAAAAATAAAACTTAGTGAACGCAATAGAAGAGCATTAAATCTTTTACTTGATTTGAAGAATAGACAAATAACCACTATAACTTTATTAAAAGCTTGTCTATTTAGAGAGGAAAGTAGAGGAGGGCATTATAGAGATGATTTTCCTGATAAAGATAAGAATTGGGAATGCCATACTAGACAACAGTTATATCAAAAAATTCAAAAAAGATTTATTAAAAATTAAGATCTCCCTGATAGTCGGTTTTTGTTGCTAATTCATTTAAGTCACGCGTGCCACTAATAATTTCTCCATTTATTTCCCAAGAAGGAAATCCACTGATTCCTTTCGTTTGGCATAGCTCATACTCATTATCTTTGCCATCTTTAGCACATTCAACTACTTTTAATTCTTTAACTGCTTCCTTACCAAATAATTGTTTCTGATCATGGCAATGCGGGCACCAGTATGCACTATACATAACAATATTGTTTTCACTTAAAAATTTTGCAAACTTTACCTTCTGGGGAGAGCTTGAAGTGGTAATTATTGGCGATACATTTTCAGTGGGGATTACAACATCAATAGCATTAGATGGGTCAACGTTTGTTGACCAAATTAGACCCCCCAGCAGGACACTAATGGCTATAATGAAACCCCTAAAAATCATAGGTTCTCTACTTTCGAACTTTGCTCCAATCATAGAAATTATAAAGATAGAAAACGATAAAATTGCTGAAAGTATACAAAAAAAACAATATGCTTGAATCTTAAAAAACATTATATTTATCAATAAAAAGCTAAATGTTGATGACGCACAAGAAATTAGAAATACTAACCACCATAAAAACTTGTTTAGTTTTTCTTTTGGAGAAATTAAATTAAGCGAGAGTATTATAGTGACAACTAATATTGATAAATATGTTATGAATCCAGCTAATGAGAGAGGTATATTAACTTGATTATTTTCAAATAAAGTACCCCAAGGACTATTTAAAACTGTTTCACAACCATTTTGTATCCCTGGGCATGAAAGCGAAGTAAATAATCCCCAGTTTTTTAAAGTAATCGAACCTGTATCAACTATGCCTATAGTGCTAAGAATCGCGATTATGATTTTTGGCCATTTCAAATCTTTTTTATTTCTTATGTTTAAAGTCTTAAGGGCCATACAAAAAGAAAGTTTGTTATTTACATTATTTATCCTAATATTATCTTGGCATGATAGTGATATACGAAATGCTGTTTAAATCTTTTAATTCTTATTTTTCTAGTTGTGAAAGAAAATAGTCTCGATGTTAAAGAAAAAAAACTATCTAAGGTTGCATTCAGTCATGTTGGTTGTGAGAAAAATCTTGTTGATACTGAACATATGCAAGGCTTATTAGATAAAGAGGGTTATGAAGTTGACAGCAATATAAATGATGCAAATGTTGTTGTTGTAAATACTTGCAGTTTTATTGAAACAGCTAGAGAAGAATCTATTAGAAAAATTCTAGAATATACAAATCAAGGAAAGGAAGTAATAGTTGCAGGCTGTATGGCTCAGCATTTTAAAGATGAGCTTATAAAAGAAATCCCTGAAATAAAAGGTTTGGTTGGAACAGGAGATTATCAAAAGATAGTCAAGGTTTTAGACAGAGTAGAAAAAGGGGAAATCGTTCAAGAAGTTTCAAAAATACCTGAATTTATTGCAGATGAAGAAATGCCTCGTTTTGTAGATAAAAATAAATTTGTTGCTTTTCTTCGCATTGCTGAAGGATGTAACTACAATTGCGCTTTTTGTATTATTCCCAAGTTGAGAGGTCCTCAAAGAAGTAGAACAATAGAATCTATAGTTTCAGAAGCCAAAAGTCTTGCAAAAAAGGGTATTCAAGAAATTATTTTAATTAGTCAAATAACAACTAATTATGGTCAAGATATTTATGGAAAACCATCATTAGCCAAACTTTTGAATGAGCTTTCTAAAGTTCCAATTCCTTGGATAAGGATACATTATGCTTATCCAACAGGTTTAACTGATGAAGTTATTAGAGCTTTCAAAGATTCAAAGAATATTGTGCCTTACTTTGATTTGCCACTTCAGCATAGTCATCCAGATGTGTTGAAGAGTATGAATAGACCTTGGCAAGCTTCTTTGAATGAATCAATTTTGGAGAAAATTAGAGAAGAAATTCCATCTGCTGTATTAAGAACTAGTCTCATCGTTGGTTTCCCAGGAGAAAAAAAAGAACATTTTGAACATCTTTTAGAATTTTTGGATAGGCACAAATTTGATCATGTGGGAGTGTTTATTTTTTCTCCTGAGGAAGGAACTGCAGCTTTTCATTTGCCAAATAAAGTATCTCCAGAGGTTGCAGAGGCAAGAAAAGATAACGTTATTTCAGTTCAACAAAATATCTCAAAAGACAAAAATCAGTCATATGTTGGTTCAAAAATGGAGATTTTGGTAGAAAAAATATCAGAAAATAACGAATTAATAGGTCGGTCTTACAATTTCGCTCCTGAAATTGACGGAACTGTAATTTTATCTGTTAAAGATAAAATTGATTTGAAAAATTATATTGGTAAATTTGTTGAAGCAAATATTTCTTTTGCAGATGAATATGATTTGTATGGAAAGACTATTAAAATTTTGTAGTTTTTTAAATTAATTTAACTGCTCTTAAGAGCTTATCTAATGCGAAAGCAGCTCCAAAACCAAAACCAATAAATGCAAAATAGAAAATGATGTTCATTAATTTTTTTATTTTTATTTAATTTAACATCAGATGAAAAGATTAGATTTTTTCGTTTAATTTCTTAATCTTGGATATATGGTAATTTTTTGTATAAACATACTTCTGCTTTTTGTAGTTCCCGGCCTAAATATAGAGCATGGTCGAATCTGGTGATTAAGTCGTTTCTTTCTTCAGTGATTAATATTCCAAGTTGTTTTGCACTAATACCTTCAAAAACTTCATTACTAACTCTTTTATTTTCAGAGTCGCATTTGATTGGTTCATTTGTTTCTGGGTCAAGCGCATATCCATCATCATTAATATTATTTAGATAGTGCTCCAAAATTATTTTATTTTCTACTAAATCTACTTTTATAATAAAATAACCGTTTGGATCTAAGTCTATATATCGGTTGGATAGATTATCATCAATATTTATTTTTTCATCGAAACTTTTACTAGAATCCATTCTTAGAAGTTAATAAAAACTATATTACTAATATAATCTTTGGTAAAGCTAAATAATTTTTTATTTAAAGGGTATAGATTTATTTTCAATATCAATTTCCATCTTAGTTTGTTTATTAACTTCATTTAGCCAAGGATAAATTATATTTTCCATATTTTTATCAAACCACTTATGCAAGCTAATGGTGCTTTTCGCAAAAAAACCCCTCCTTCTTTTATGTTTCCCGCCTGCTCCAGGATCAAATAAATGGATACTATTTTTTATTGCCCATTCAATTGGCTGGTAGTAGCATAATTCAAAATGTAAATTAGATATTTCTTCTTGACTACCCCAATATCTACCCCATAAGTTTTTTTTATTTTTAACGCACATCGACATAGCAAAAATATCATTTGAATCATTTTTTGATGCGCTAAAAAGTAAAAGATTTTTTTTATTATCAAGAATTTTTTCGAAAAATGTAGGAGTTAAATATTTACTTCCCCAGACTCCCCACCTTGAACAATGCTGTTCATAAAAATCATGCATTTTTTCGAGCATTTCTTGATTGATATCAATGTCATTAAAAATTTTTATTTTAATATCTTGTTTAGTAATTGATTTCCTCTCTTTTTTTATATTTTTTCTCTGATTAGAGTTAAATCTTGACAGAAAATCATCAAACGTTTTTTCTCCATTACTCCTCCATTCACTGCTGGAATTTATCCATTCATGGTATCCCAAAGATTTAAGATGGTCCCCCCAGCTTTCATCAATATATAAAAAATTACAACTTAAAATTTTGTTTGTAATTGCGAAGCTTTCGATATGATTTATTAGTAAATTTGTAATCTCTTTCTTATCTTCATTTTTTTTATATAGAAATTGATATCCATTTACAGGACTATAAGGACTCATTCCAATTAATTTAGGGTAATAATTTAAATTCAGCTCTTGAGCCAATCTTGCAAATGATTGATCAAAAATGAATTCTCCATAGCTATGATTTTTTAAAAAAAGTGGAGCAATTCCTAATATTTCTTCATTTTTATAAGCAACAAAATATAGAGGTTGCCAACCAGTTTCTCTTGAGACACTTTTTGATATTTCAAGGTTTTTAAGCCAAGTCCATTCATAGAATGGATTATTGATTTCATTTATTAATTCATTCCATATCTCCTTGGAGATTTCCTTAATTGACAATTTGACTTCAACTTTATGTATTTTTTGGTTCATTTATTATTGAATTTATTTCAAATTTTTTTGTAATGAATATGGATTTCATTATTCATTAAATTTTTAACTGATTTTATTTCCCATAGTCTTTTGAGATTAAAAATCTCATTTGTTTTTTCTGGAGGGATCCATGTATATTTACCTCCAATAATTTGTGGAATTATTGTAATTTTTATATCTGTTATGAGATCCTCTTTTATGAATGAATTTATAAGTTTTGCACCTCCTAAAAGAGCTAGATCATTTATTCCTTGTTTTTTAAGTGAAATTAAAGTTTTACTCCATGAATCTTCAAAAAAGAGTTGTTTCTCGAAGTCATTATTTGACGAATTATCAACTTTACTTGAGCTTATTAGCCATCTTCTAATTGGTTGACGAAAGTATTTCCAATCACTGTTAAATTTTTTGCTATTTGAAGCAACTATAGAAATTGGTTGTTTTTTTGATATTGTTACTTCGTCATTACCATTGAGATTTTTAATTAGGTAAGTTGATTGATGAGCTATTAAAGTACCTAAACCAAAAATGGTGGCGTCCACTATTGATAAGTGTTGATTTAACATTTTTTTATCTTCTTCGCTTCCAAGATGCGATTCTCCACCTCCAGGAAATGCAATCCTCCCATCAAGACTAGAAGCTATAACAATTATTACTCTTGGGATACTCAAGTTTGTGAGATTAAACTATTTTCAAATTTCAACTTCAATGAATTGGTTAGCTTTTGATCAACATAAATTTCTGCAGCATTATTTGGGCTCTCTTGGAGTCTTATTTTGTGTAATGTTGCGCCAAGTTCATGTATTGGATTTTTAAGAATATCAGAAATATATAAAGCTATATTTTCAGCAGTTGGAACACAATTTTGGAAAAATTCGATGTCTTTATTTAGAAAAGTATGATCTAGTTGTTCAACAACCAAGTCATTAATTATCTCATGGAGCGCAGATAAGTCGCAAACCATTCCCGTTCTTTTATCAATGTCTCCTTTTACAGTTATATCGACAAGATAGTTATGACCATGTCCATTAACTCTGGCACATTTCCCATAGATTTTTTTATTTTCATCAAAGGAAATCTCTTCTTTTGCAAGTCTATGTGCGGCTGCAAAATGAGTTTGTACTGTTAAAAATGCTTCCATGTTTTTTCCAAAATAATCTGCCCATAAATTTGGGTTTTCATAAAGCCTTAGACTTGTAAGAGGTAAATCGTCCTTTAGACGACTCCAAATAACTTTTACTAATGCTTCAGTTGTTGGAAGTATACCCTCTTGATTATTAACATTAAATTCAGGCCAGACATCATTTAAAAAACGAAAATCTAATTGTCCAGTAACCTTATCTTTAATAGAGTGTTTTACATCAGAGAGATTAAGTACCATTCCATCAGAGTCTAGTTCTCCACCCATTGAAACAATAAGTTCATAATTATGACCATGACCTGGTGCAATACTGCACTTTCCAAAAAGAGATAAATTTTCTTCTGGGCTTTTTTCAGGCAGCCAATAACGGTGACTAGAACTAAAGCAGGCACGTCGAGTTATGACGCATTCACGTCCTTTTCCATGAGATGGTTTGGATTGTGTAGAAGTCATACCTGTCTGCGATAATACTATCTTAAGGTTTTAAATACGCTTTTGTCTTTATGGAACAATCCATTATCGAAAAAACAGTTCGTGCTATTAAGGGCAGAAGCATATTTTTAATAGGAATGATGGGTTCTGGTAAGTCACAAACTGGTTTGAAGCTGGCTGAATTATTGAAGTATAAATACATTGATTTAGATTCATTAATAGAGAAGTTGGCAAAAAAATCTATCAATCAAATTTTTAATGATGAAGGAGAAGATAATTTCCGCGAATTAGAAACAAAGTGCCTTAAAGAAACTATCAAAATTCCTTCATTAGTAATCTCAACTGGGGGAGGAATAGTCACTAAATCGGAAAACTGGGGAATCTTAAGGCAGGGAATAATTGCTTGGATAGATCTCGACAAGGATATAGCAATTGAAAGATTGAAAAATGAAATTGAAAATAGGCCACTCCTTCAGGGAAAGAATCTAAATGATTTATATATGAGCATTTTTCAATCTAGAGAAAATTTGTATTCTCAAGCAGATTTAAAAATTCAAGTAAAAAAGGAAAATATTGAAGAAGTTGCTATGAAAATAATTAATGCAATTTATAAAGAAATAATTAGTTAATCTGGCTCAATTCTTACTGCAAACCATTTGATAACGTATCCTAATTTTATTTCTAATTCATAAGTGCTTTCCAATAATTCTTCAAAAAATTCCTGATCAGGATCTTCTATATTTTGATATATTGTTTGTGTTTCTGTCTTACTAAGCCAATTCTTCAACCATAAAATTGCTTCTTGCTTTGATACAATTTTTTCCTTTGAATCTGGCTCTAATAATACATAATGATCTGATGCTCTTATTAGTGGATTTGACATAATGAAAATTCTTCTTGGATTAATTCTTTGCTTGGTTTTTCAAGGAATCTTTCTAGAAAGATCTTTTGCTCTAGTTGATTCTAACGTACGAGAGTTTTTGGAAAATCGTGTAAATCAATGGCCAGAATTATATTTGCCAAATTTTAAATTATCGGATACTTCTAAGGATTTAATTTATCCTAAATGGTTCGAGGGTAATTGGCTTGTTACTTCTCAAGATATAGTTAATGATTCAGAAGAGCCAGTTATTTATGAAGTAAATTTCTTTAAGAATGATTCAGATTTAATTGTTGGTAATCGTGCAAAAAATTCCGAATCTATTGGAAAGGCAATATTTGGTGAAACCTTAATCAAAGTTGTAAATGATCCTCAATCTATTAATAATCAAATTACTTATTTAAAAGATGATTTTTATATTGATTCAAGAATTACAGGGAGAAATCAGATCCAAGATAATGATATTTTTTTCGCAGATGAGCTAGTTATACAGACAGCACATAAGCCAGGCGCTTCAAGGATTAATCAGGTAGAGACCATTAGTAAATTTCAAAAATGTTCCGAAGAAATATTGGAAGTTGATAATTCAATCAAACCATCAATTTGTGGAGTGCAATATGTTGCTTCTTATGGTTCAAAAGTTGGTGATCCTTCTATTCATGCTATCAAAACAAATAAATATAAATTAAAGTTTGAATTTATTGAGAGTTAGCACTAAAAAGATATTCTTCTAAGTTATTCCTCCACATAAAAAGATTTTCTAAATAAGGGTTATTTATGTATTCTTGGCTCCCCTCTCCTGAAAGAATTGGTCCTGCAGACTTTGGAAATTTAATAAGAGATAATTGAGCAGCAATTGAAATATCTGCAATTGATAAACTATCTCCAACTAAATATTTCTTGTTGATCAAGGATTTTGATAAAGTTTCCAGTAATTTTTGGAGTTCTAAATTATCTTTAGAAGACAAAACTACATTAGAAATTTTACTAAGATTTTCAAAAGGTAATTTATCAACAATACTTTTAACTGAAGAAGGTATTTCATCTGGAAGTAATGCAGTTCTTAGCTGTGGATTTTCTATTGCAGATTTTATTAAAGCTTTTCTACAAGTTGTAGCCATTGTAGTATCTGCCCAGTCTTCAATTAGTTTGCATTGTGCAAATAATATTGGATCATCCGGAAAAAGTGGATTGTTTTCATTTTTTTTGTCTATATATTCGCAAATAGTTGAAGAGTCATTAATTACTTGATCATTACTATCGACTATTATAGGTACTTGTTTTTGACCTGATAATTTAAAGATTTCAAATTGGCCTATTCCAGGTGTTACTTCTTCAACTCGATATTGTAGTTTTTTTGCATGAAGAGCCATTCTTGTTTTTAAACAAAAAGCACTATGCCTAAATTGATATAATGTAATCATGCTGTTTAATGTTTGTTAAAACTTAGCTAAAAAAGTAATCTATTTGTGGAGCTGATGGGCGAATTTTTCTCTAATGTTGCGAGATATCCAAAGTATTTGATATCCATCATTGTAGGGGGACTTGTTGCTTTGCTTGAACCTTTATTCAAGAATAGATCAAATCCACTCACAATAGTAGGTTTGATATCTTCTGTCTTAAGTGCTTTCATAACTGTTTATTTTGTCTTGCAAGCGATGACAAACCCAATAAATTTACAACCATAATGCCAAATAATTACCGTCTTGCAAAAGTTTCTTCTCTTTTGAAGAAAGAAATAACCCTTATTTTGCAGAATGATTTAGAAAATGATCTTATTAGAGATCATTTCGTCAATATTTCTAAGATTGATTTATCAGGTGATTTGCAACACTGTAAAATTTATATAACCTCAACTGCTCAAGAGAAAGTGAGGAAAGAAATTGTATCAAACTTGAATACTGCTAAAAGCTCTATAAGGCATAGTTTAGGAAAAAGAATTGAGATGAGAAGAGTTCCAGAGATAATTTTTAAGGACGATGTAGTTCTTGATAAAGGATTATCAGTCTTGAAACTTCTCGATGAATTAAAAAATAAAAATCAAAATCATAATGTTGAGGACAAGGATGCCAAAAGTTGATCTACCCCTTGATCAAAGAAATATAATTATTACTCGATCAAAAGAAGGCATATTGGATATAAAAAAGATATTTATAAGCAAGGGCGCTAATGTATATGATTTACCTGCAATAAGTATTACTGATCCTGATGATTTGAATCCTCTTGATGAAGCCTTAAATCAAATAAATGATTTTCATTGGATTATTTTTTCCAGTAGTAATGGGATCAAATTTGTGGATAAAAGACTTAGATACTTTAATAGTTCATTAAAAGAATGTTCTAAAAAAACAAAAATCGCCGTAGTCGGAGAAAAAACCTCAAAAACTCTTGATGATTTTGGGATTAAGGCTGATTTCATACCTCCAGAATTTGTTGCTGAAAGTTTAATTGATAATTTCCCAGTATCTGGTTATGGACTTCGAGTTTTTGTACCAAGAGTTCAAACAGGTGGTAGGGATTTAATTGCAGATCAATTTAGAAAGGCTGGTTCTCGTGTATTTGAGGTTGCTGCATATGAAACTAGATGTCCTAAATCAATTCCGGAAGAAACAATTGATATTATTTCTAATCGAAAAGTCGATGCGATTATTTTCTCAAGCGGTAAAACCGTAGTAAATGCTGCTTTTTTACTAGAAAAAAAACTTGGTAGACAATGGTTAGAATATTTTGAACAAATTAAATTATTAACTATTGGACCTCAGACAACAAAAATATGTAACAAGATTTTTGGAAGAGTTGATAGTCAGGCACAAAAATATACTTTTGAAGGACTACTAGATGTAGCAATTAATATTTTTAATTAGAAAAATTTTTATAGTTCTTTTCAACTAAATCTTTGAACCTATCAATATTGGTCTGTAATTCGTTTGTAACCATTTTTCCTAAAATATTTTCTTCCATAAACCGAGCAATCATTTTTGGTAGTTCATAAGTTATTGCTAAATTTACTGTTGTGATTTGATCAGTTTTACTTTCGAAAACTACTGATCCCTCAGTTGGTAAACCTCCTATTGATTTCCATTTAAGTTTGCTTTTTTCAACCCTTTCTGTAATTTGAGCTTTCCATTTAAACCGAAAGCCATTTGCAGCTAAAGTCCATTCTGTTAAATCTGGTAACGTATTAGTTTCTTCGTCAACTGTTTTTACAGATTCAATCCAGCTCATCCAAAGTGACATTGAGTCTAAATCGCTCCATGTGTCCCATACATTTTCAAGAGGCGCATTAACAACTGTTATTACGTCATGTTTTAGCCAAGTACCCATTAATTAACTTACTGCAAGATTTTTTGCTAACTCGGCTTTCTTCTCTAAAATTGCCGCGGCAGCTAAATGACCACTCATTGTAGCTCCCTCCATAGAGTCTATATAATCTTGTTTTGTATAACTACCAGCCATGAAGAAATTAGATATAGATGTTTTTTGATCGGGTCTGAAAGGTTCCATACCGGGAGCTTCTCTATAAAGTGATTGTGGAATTTGTACCACGTTACTCCAAAGCAATTTAAGGTTTTTTGAGGATGGGAAAAGACGGCGAACCTCTTTATCAATCTCTTTTGTAATTCTTTCTGTGGATCTTCCCATCCATCTATCGCCAGGAGTTAAAACACATTGGAGAAGCGATCCCATATCTTTTTTTCTATAGTCTGCTGGACTTGCTAGTGCTAAATCAGCAAAACAACTGAAAGAGGCATCAGCAGAATAAAGAAGGTTATCTAGTCCAATTGGTTCGTTTCCAGTATTATCTTTTTGTAATTCAGTAACCCAACCGTCATATCTTAATTGGATTGTGGCAACAGCTACAGCTCTAAGTTTTTTTAAACCTTCAAATTCTTTAAATTGATACCATTCTTTTGGAATTATTTTTTTTATTCCAGGGACATCACAGGCAGCTAGAAATTTATCTGCAAACACTGCCTTAATTCCTTCAGGAGAAGATATTTTTAATTGATTTACTGAATAAGCGGAAGATTCCTTTTCATAAATGATTTCTTCTACCTTATGATTAAGATGTATTTTTGCTCCTTTGTTTGTGATGTAGTCGACGATAGGTTGCGTTAGCCACTTATGTGGGGAACCTTTTAAAAGATTAAGTTTTGAGGCTTCTGTTTTTGAAGCAAACATCATGAATATAGTTAGCATGCATCTTGCTGAAATATCTTTGCAATTAATAAAACCTAATGCATATGCGATAGGATCCCACATTCTTTCTAAACTTTTTTCGCTTCCACCATGGTTTAAAAACCATTCTCTAAAACTGATTTTATCTAGATCTCTAATTATTTTCATTGCGCCTTCATAGTCTATCAATCCTCTAACGATTGGACTTGTTCCTAAAGCTAAGGCATTTCTGAACTTATCTACCCAAGTAAGTTGTTCGGTGGTAAAAAAAGCTTTAAGTCCGTTAAAAGGAGCACCTAAAGGGAATCTGAAGTCTAACGATTTTAAATTACCACCATTATTGATAAATAGATGAGTATGGTCTTTCGGGAGTAAATTGTCTAGAGCTCCCACTTTTTTCATTAATTTAAAAAGATTTGCATAATTGTAAAAAAATACATGTAAACCCATTTCTATGTGGTTGCCATCCTTATCTTCCCAACTGCCTACTTTACCTCCCCAAAATGACCTGCTCTCGTAAATTTCTACTTCGTGGCCTTCATCAACTAAATTGACTGCTGCTGTAAGACCAGCTAATCCAGAACCAACTATTGCAATTTTCACTTTTTCTTAAAATTATAACAAATCAAGTTTGTATAACGTTTGTTCTATGCATCCTATCGATTAAGTTTTTATATTATTAATAGTAGAACCCCCTTGTTTATGGAAAATGTAGAAGTTAAACAGGAAATTAAAAATTCTGATGATGGCAAAGGTATCCTAATTACGAATGATGCTATAGAACAAATTTCAAATTTATTGAAGGGCCAAAGTGATAAAAAAGCACTAAGGGTAGGAGTAAGATCTGGCGGTTGTAGTGGGATGAGTTATACGATGGATTTTATAGGAACTGATGAAATAAATCCCGATGATAAAGTTTATGATTATTCATTAAAAGTTGATCAAAGCTTTCAAGTTGTTTGTGATCCCAAAAGTCTTTTATATATTTATGGAATGCAGTTAGATTTTAGTAAGGAATTAATTGGAGGTGGCTTTAATTTTGTAAATCCCAATGCGTCTCAAACTTGCGGTTGTGGAAGCTCTTTTGCAGTTTAATAAATAATGAATAACGAAATTAATCCCATCGAAGAGGATTTTAATGCAGCTTTATCAAGATATAAAGCAAGGCAAGATTTAATTCCAATCGTTCAAGATTTTCAAAAAATTATACAGCAAATTCCAAATCATTTTGCTGCTTGGACTTGTTTATCATGGCTTCAATTACTTTTGAAAAATAATGAAGAAGCTTTGTCAGCAGCCAGACAAGCTGTTCGATTAAATCAGCAAGATCCACAAGCAAGAATGAATTTGTCTTTAGCTCTTTTGGCTACTAATAATAAAGGTGTTAGGGATCATATTGAGTTAATAAAAAAAATGTCTATGATGATGCCAGATGTGAAAAGTGAGTTGAAAGAATCTGTTGAAGACGGATTAAGTAGATATCCAGATTGGCCTGAGTTAACTAAAGTAAAAAAATGGTTGGAATTTTAAATTGTTTAAGATTTTAATTTTAAGTAATGGGCATGGAGAAGATCTATCTGGCAGTCTTATAGCTAAACAATTCGTAAAAAGTGGTTATTCTGTTCATGCTTTACCAATTGTTGGTATGGGAAACCATTACGAAAAAGAAAAAATTAAGATTATCGGTAAAACTAAGGAATTTAGAACAGGAGGAATTGGTTATAATTCCTTTAAGGGAAGACTTACTGAGATATTAGGAGGAGAAATATTTTATCTTCTAAAAAGATTATATTTAACTTTTAAAATAAGAAAAAAATATGATCATTTTGTTGCAGTTGGAGATATTGTGCCAGTTTTTTTTGCTTGGGTTTGTAAGAAAGATTTTTTTACATATCTAGTTGCTTATTCCAGCCATTATGAAGGGAAGTTGAAATTACCATGGCCTTCTAAATTTTTCTTGCTCTCACAAAAAGCAAAAAAAATATATACGAGAGATTCCCTTACAGCTAATGATTTAACATTGCAATTAAAAAAGAAAGTGTCTTTTTTAGGTAACCCATTTATGGATAAGTTTTTCCCTAGAAACAAAGAATTAAATAAAGATGAATTTAGTATTGGATTATTTCCAGGAAGTAGATTCCCCGAGATTTTAGATAATTTTGTTTTGATTTTAAAGGTATTAGAGGCATTGTCAGATTTAAGATATTTTCAAAAAATTCAGTTTAATTTTGCAATAGTTAATGCTCTATCTTCATCAAAAATAAAGGAGATATTTCAAAAAAGAGGATGGTTAAAAATAGAAAATATAAAAGATAATAATCTCTTGAAATTCCAATATAAATTTTTAGAAGTGAATATATATTGGAATAATTTTGACAAAATATTATTGAAAAGTAGATGCTGTATTAGCATGGCAGGAACAGCAGCAGAGCAAGCGATTGGATTAGGAAAACCGGTTATTCAGATTGAAGGTAAAGGTCCACAATTTACAAAAACTTTTGCAGAAGCACAAAGACGTTTGCTAGGAAAATATGTTTTTTGTGCCACTAAATATAAAGACAAAAATGATCAAATCAATCAGACAATTAAATTGATCATAAAAATAATATACCTTATACAGCTAAATGAGAAGTTTATGATCTCATGTAATGAAAATGCTAAAAAAAGACTGGGTGAAAACAAAGCTTGTCTTAAAATGGTTGATGATATGAATATCGTTATAAAAAATGACTAAGGAGAATAATCAAAATAAGTTAAGACAAATTATCGATAATTTGTTATTGATAAATTTATTTACAGTCATTTTTTTTGCAATATTTTTCATCTTTGCAATAATCATGCAATTTAATGGGATTTTTATTTTTATTAATTTTATTCAGATAGTTTGGAATCCTCTTGTAGTTCCATTGATAACAATTCTTATTATTGGTGCTTTAGTAAACGGTATTAATTCTTGGTGGAGGCGTAAATTGCTTTCTCAAGAAGAGGATATTTAAAATTATAATTTTTGATTTTACTGCTAATTACTTTTTGTCCTTCTAAAACAACTTTCGCTCCATCTCCTAACAATATTTTTAAAACCGCTCCAGGCACTGGAAGTAAATTAGGTCTATTCAGACATTTGCCTAAAGTCTGAGAAAATTCTCTCATTAATACTGGATTTGGTGCAACAGCATTAAATACTCCCGAATACTTTTTATCAACTAATGCTTGAATAATTAAAGCACATAAATCAGTTCTATGAATCCAACTCATCCATTGCTTACCATCTCCAATTGGTCCACCTAATCCAACTTTAAATATAGGGAGCATTTTTCCTAATGCTCCTCCGTCTTTCTCTAGAACAATCCCAATTCTAAAAATAACTAACCTTGAGAAAAATGGTTTTTCAGCGGCGACAGCCTCCCATTTTTTGCAAAGATTAGATAAAAAGTCTTTTCCTCCAGGACTATTTTCAGTGAATTCACTAGACAAACTTGTACCGTAATAACCTATAGCTGATCCATTTATAATGACTTTTGGGTTGATTTTTAAATTTTTCAGGGTCTTCATCATAAATTTCGTGGTGTTAATACGACTATTTTCAATCTCCTGTTTTTGTTCAGAAGTCCATTTTTTTTCTGCTATGGGTTCACCCATCAAGTTAATAATTCCATCTGTCTCTCTTAAAATATTTAGAAGATTTTCGTTATTCCAGTTTTTTTCTTTTGATAAATCTATTTGAAAAAATTTAAACTTATTGAAATCTAAATCAAGCTTTAATTTACTAATTGGTTTTCTACTTACAATGTATATTTCATGATTTTCATTGAGTAGTGTTGGTACTAATTCTTTACCAACAAATCCAGTGCAGCCAAGTAGTAAAAGACGCATATCTTATAGATGTTTATCATTTAAGGCTATTAAATTTTTTAGACGTTTGTAATTATTATTCCGTTATAAATTTTTTTCAATAGTTTTCAAACAAGTTTTTGTATAATGAATTTCAAATAACTTTCTTGAATTTATTATGACAGATTCTATTCAAAAGAAGCCTCTCAAGAAAGGAAGCTTAGTTTTTGTCGATAGAGAAAATTATATAAAAAGTATCGAAGCGCTAGCCAGTGATGATGATCTACCTAATTATGTCTTTGAAGGTCCTGGAGAGATTCTTTCAGTCAAAGATGAATATGCTCAGGTTCGATGGCGCAGACCTGTTCCAGATGTTTGGTTGAAATTAGATCAACTTAAAGAATATACTCAATAAAATTTTTATATCTAAAAGTTTTTATTTTTTTTCTCTATAGACATCTTTGATTGTATTCTTTTTGCTTCTTTGATCATTTCTTTGCCATCAAATAAATAATTATCTACGTATCCTTGTGTATATCTATCAAATTCTGATAGCGCATCTTTAACTTGTGAAAAACAATGATAAAGATCGAGGCCTAAAGCTGAAATAGACTTTGGAACTATTTTTTTGTTATAAATTTTTTCAACTTTTTCTATTTTCTTTTGTGAAAGAATAATATAACTGCAAAAATTTTCCATTAGTTCGTCATCATATGGATCCGCAGATAGTTCTTTTATTTCGCTATTCAAAGGTTTAATGATTTGACTAATTAATCTATTTATCGGACTATAAATTTCTTTAATCCATGTTTCAACTTCTTTGTCCTTAATTGAAGAATTATGTTTTTTTGAATTAAATTTCTCTTCCCAATTTTCATTTAATGAATCAAATGATGAGCTGGAAAAGGAAAAACTGCTATCGTATTGTTTCTTTTTAATAGGGTCATTTAGAGTTTCCCAGGCATTTTGTATTGCAAGAAATCGTTCTTTCTCGCCGCCTGCATCTGGATGATGTTGTTTGACTAAAGAGCGATATGAAGATTTAATTTCACTTCTGGTTGCATTTTGTTTGAGACCTAATTCTTCATATAAATTTTTTTCCATTTTTATAAATTATGCATTAAAGATAACCATCTTTTCTGGCTTGAATTGAAGTATTAGACTCAAACATTGCTGTTGATAAATATCTTTCGCCAAAACTTGGAAGAATAACTATCAATCTTTTATTCATTAGTTCTTTTCTTTTGCCGATTTTTATAGTTGCTGCTAAAGCTGCACCGCTGCTGATGCCAGATAAAAGGCCTTCCAATCTAGCTAATAAACGCCCATAATAAAATGCTTCATCGTCATCTATTTTTATAATTTCATCAATTAATTTAGTATTAAGAACTTTAGGTACAAAACCCGCGCCAATGCCTTGAATCGAATGAGATCCTGCTTTTTCTCCGGAAATCACAGCACTTTTTTTGGGCTCTACGGCATAAATTTTGCAATTTGGATTAACTTTTTTCAAAAAACGTGCACAACCAGTAATTGTTCCTCCTGTGCCAACTCCTGTAACTAGTCCATCTAAATTGTTATTGGATTGGGACCATATTTCTTGAGCCGTCGTTCTTTCATGAATATCTGGATTAGCAAAATTTTCAAACTGATTAAATTGATAGCTATTTGCAATGGTTGAAGACAACTCATTAGCTAAATCTAAAGCTCCTTTCATTCCGTCTTTCCCAGGTGTTAGCTGTAATTCAGCTCCATATGCTCTCAACATTGCCCTTCTCTCAATACTCATCGTATCCGGCATAGTTAATATCAATTTATAGCCTTTTGCCGCGGCAACCATTGCTAATGCGATGCCAGTATTTCCACTAGTTGCTTCAATTAACGTTGTTTCATCTGGTGTTATCAATCCTTCTTCTTCAGCTTTACATAACATTGAATAAGCTATTCGATCCTTAACGGACGCTGATGGATTGAAACTTTCTAGTTTGGCTATTATTTCTGGATAACAATCAAAATACTTTCTGATGCGATTTAATTTAACTAATGGGGTATTTCCAACTAGAGAAGTTATATCATTTGCTATTTCCATGAAATTATTTTTAAAATCCAAAATAAAATCTCCTTCATTCATAATAATTGTATTTAAAGTTCTTTTATATAATTTTCTCAAAAGAATTTAATTTAAATAACTTCTTGCTGAAAAATATTTAGTAATATAAGAGGTAGTTTTTATTATGATTATGTATTCGTTGGAACTAAGTCTGAGATATTCACCTTTTCCGATATCAATTCAGAAGAAAGAATTTGATGATGTTAAAGGAATTTATGATGAAATAAAAAGTTCTATGAATGAAACTTTAGAATCATCAAACTTGATCGAATTAAAGTGTGACAAAGTGCAAGATAAATTAATTGCTGTAAGAGCTAAAGAAATCATTTCTGTTCAGATATATGAAAAATCTTCAGTAGCAGGAGGAGCTAAAAGACCAGGATTTTCTCTCAACATAGATTGATAGAATTAATGCGAGATTTCCTTGAAAATGAAATACCTCATATTAACTTCAAAGATGTTTCTTTTTCATATCCTGGAGAAAAAGAAAATTTAATTTTTAAATGTAATTTATCAATAAAAAAACATGGATTTTGGATGGTCGTAGGTAAAAACGGGAGTGGAAAAAGTACTCTTTTAAAATTAATTAATGGAATAATTAAACCCAAAAATGGTGTTATCTACTCTAATGCAAATATTGGCATGGTTTTTCAAAACCCTGATCATCAAATATTGATGCCAAATTGTAGAAGTGAACTTCTGATTAATATTAATCAGAATATAAGTCAAAATGAAATTAATAAAAAAATTGAATATGTGCTTGATCAAGTAGGAATGGCTGGTTTTGAAAAACGGCCAGTTCATACTTTGAGCGGTGGACAAAAACAACGCTTAACTATTGCAAGCGCTCTGATTAGTAATAGAAATTTTATTCTCTTAGATGAGCCTACAGCGTTACTTGATCAAACTAGCCAATTAAAAGTTCTGCAAACTATTAAAAATCTTACAAGTGACAATAAAAAACCTTTATCGGCTTTGTGGATTACTCATCGTTATGAAGAATTAACTTATGCTGATGCAGTAGCAGAGTTGAAAAATGGTATTTTATCTAGCTGGCAAGAACCATCAAAATTTCAATATAATTAACCCTTGTACTTGTCATAAGGTACTTTAAAGAGCTAAATTCATTTTATATTCCTCGGTAGCTCAGCGGTAGAGCGATCGACTGTTAATCGATTGGTCGCAGGTTCGAATCCCGCCCGGGGAGTTTATAAATCCCAAAAAGTTATCCAAAGTCACCTATAAAAAAGGTGACTTTTTTATTTCTTTGACTTTTTTTGCCAAATAGTGGTTAGCCGAAGATATAATCAAGTATATTTATTATACTTTTAAGAACAGTATATAGAACATTTAGTATTATCCAATATAACTAGTTGATAGATTATTAATTAAAAAAAAGTATTTTAAGAACAGTAACTAGAACGTTTATAAAATTCTCCACAAAAGTGAAAAACAAGCTCTTTGATTTATTTTCATTTTTTAAAATTAAGACATATTTTCGTTTATATACTTTGAATTACTACACCATTCAGGAAATTTTAGTCATCCCACATATCCTTTTTCTCTTGATCTAAATTATTTCTTTCAAGTAATTCTATTCTTTGCTTCTGAGAATCTATTTCTGTTTCAATTACGTTTTTATCGTCAATATATTTTGTTTGTATTTCTAAAATATTTATTTCAAATTGTTCTCCAAAAAAATCTGACATTTCTCTCCATGCTTCTATTTCCTCTTCTTTGCCAATAGTATCGTTTATCTGATGTGAAATAATTTCTAATACATATTCTTTGAGTTCTTGATGACTCATCGATTCAACTTTTTTTTGAATGTAAAGTTCTTTCAGAGTTTCTAGTTGTTTTTTTGATAAATCAGAATAGATAATAGACTTCTTTTTCATAGATACTTAAATTTTTTTTAATATAGACAAAATTATGCGTTTAAACATTTTGGATAAATGAAAAATTTTAAACTTAATTAATTACTATTTGATTACTGAAAAAATCCATTTAATTCAATTTTTCTAAACTTATAATTGCAATCTGAATACAATATTCTTCCAATTTGAACCATTATTTGTTTCTATTAATCCTTTGATTATTAAGAAAAAGTCAATAGAATCGAAAGAAATTCTAAAATTTCAAATTTATTAAAATTTGCAATTTCTATCTAATCCATTGCTATCACAAAGTTATTTGATAATTCTAATTGATAAAATTGTTTACAGTAATTCAGCAATCTTTATAAATTCTTGAGAGAATCGTAGTACTAAAATTTAATTTTAATTTAATAGTTTATAAATATGAAAATTTCAATCCTCCTAATTGAAGACGATCGTGATATGCGTGATTTGGTGGCTAGACATTTAGAACATTCTGGTTTCGATGTCCAAAAAGCTGAAGATGGAATTAAAGGACAAGCATTAGCTCTTCAATATTCACCAGATTTAATACTTTTGGATTTAATGCTACCAAGTGTTGATGGTTTAACTTTATGCCAGCGATTAAGAAGAGACGAAAGAACATCAAATATACCAATTTTGATGATAACTGCGTTAGGCGGCCTTAAAGATAAAGTTACTGGGTTTAATTCTGGAGCAGATGATTACATTACTAAACCATTCGATTTAGAAGAATTATATGTACGCATAAAAGCTTTATTAAGAAGAACCAACAGAGCACAATTAAATTCTACTAACCAGCAAGAAATATTAAATTATGGCCCTTTAACTCTTGTTCCGGAAAGATTTGAAGCTATATGGTTTGAATCTCCTGTTAGGTTAACGCATCTTGAATTTGAACTTCTTCATTGTCTTTTGCAGAGACATGGCCAAACTGTATCTCCAGCACTAATTCTTAAAGAAGTATGGGGATATGAACCTGATGATGATATTGAGACAATAAGAGTTCATATCAGACATTTACGCACTAAACTTGAACCTGATCCACGCAAACCTGTTTATATAAAAACTGTATATGGTGCTGGATATTGTCTTGAGTTACCTATTGGATCTCAAGTGGAAGTTGCTAGGCAAGAGTTCATGCAAGCAAGAAATCCTGACTTGATAAATTCTGCGGTAGATTAATCTCATATATCCTCCATTGAAATTTTTAAAAAAGCTATTTCCCATGCCAACCTTGGTTGAATGTTTTTTCTTAAGAAGTATTTTAAATTTTCAAGTTTTTTAACTAAACCGATATTTTTTGTTTTTCTCCACCAAATTGTTTGAATTAAATTTACTAGACAAATCTGTTGAAAAATTTCTAATTTTTCAGATATTGTTTTAGATATTTCTAATATTTCCAGACTATTTTTAATTGGAGAATCCAATTTACTTATAATTTCATCTGAAAAATCATTCCAAATTTCAATATTTTTCAATAATTGATTTGGAGATCCATTCGCTGAGTTTATTAAATCTTCAAATTTTAAATTTGTATTTATCTTTGATTTAGAAGTATTTAAATATTCTTTTAAAATTGACTTTATTTTTTTACTAGAAAAAGATCGAAATCTGACGATTTGACATCTTGAGATAATCGTATCTAAGAGAAGATTTAATTTAGATGTTAGTAAAATAAAAATGCCGTTACTAGGTTCTTCTAAGGTTTTTAAAAGGCAATTTGAGGCTGCTTCGTTTAAGAGATGTGCATCAATAATTAAAACAATTTTTTTTTCTGAGTTTATTGATTTTTGACCAAGAAAAGTTTTGATATTACGTATTTGAGCAATTTTAATAATCTCAGATCCACTTTTTACTGTTTTTTCAAGATCTGAACTTCCTGCACTTTTTGTTGATGTAAGAGAATTAGGTTCAATAATTAAAAAATCAGGATGGTTATTGTTTGTAATTCTCTCTTCAACATTTTCGCTTGGTGAAGACTGTTTGAAAATCTCTTTTATAAATTGAAGAGCAGTTTGTTTTTTGCCTAATCCTTCAGCACCATAAAATATATAACCATTAGCTAATGATTTGTTTTTAATTATGTTCTTAAGAAAGGTATTGACTTCTTCATTCAAGAAAAAATTGTTTTTTTTAACCTCAATCATTTGTTATTAGAAAAATTGTTTAGTAAAGTCTCTTTAATTTGATTAGAAATAGTTTTAATATTTTGTGAAGCAGATATTACTTTCCAGTTTTTTTGTTTGGCAATTAGTTTGAAGCCTTCATTTACTTTTTCTAAAAATCTAATACCTTCTGATTCTATTCTGTCTGGAATTTCATTTTTTCTTCGAAATATGCTCTCTTCTGGAGAAATTTCTAAGAAAAAAGTGAGATCTGGTGATGCTCCTTGACACACAATAGATTCAATATTTTTAATTATTTCTAAATTTATATTTCTTCCATAACCTTGATAAGCAAGTGTCGAATCGGAAAATCTATCACTTATTACCCAATCATTGTTATTTAAAGCAGGTGAAATAATTTTGGAAACGTGTTCAGCTCTATCCGCTGAATAAAGCAATAATTCTGCAAGAGATGAAGGCTTATTATTTTCATTATTTTCAAGAATCAGTCCTCTCAGTTTTTTTCCTAAGAGACTGCCCCCAGGCTCTCTAGTCGTGATTAATTTTGACCCTTTCTTTATTAGACCACTATTAGGAAGCCATTTAGATAGTTCATCTATTTGGGTAGTTTTACCACATCCATCAATACCCTCAATAACGATAAATTTTCCTTTCATTTAATCCAAAGATAAAGCATTAATTACAACTGTAATAGAGCTAATAGCCATCAATAATGCTGCTAATGAGGGAGTAAGAAGAATGCCGTATTTAGGGAATAAAATGCCGGCGGCTAAAGGTATAGCTAATAAGTTGTAACCAAAAGCCCATGTTAGATTTTGCTTTATTTTTCTTATAGTTTTTTTTGCAAGATTCAAGGCGTAAGGTAATCCATTTAGTTGATCTCCCATTAATACTACATCTGCATTTGCCTTGGCTATTTGAGTACCAGATCCTACCGCAATTCCTAAGTCTGAGGATGCTAAGGCTGGGACATCATTAATACCATCACCAATCATTGCCACTTTGTTATTAATTTTTAAATTTTCTATATTCTTTAGCTTCATTTCAGGAAGAAGATCCCATTTTACTTCTGTTTCTTTACAACCAATTTTTTTTGCTAAAGCTAAAACCGTTTGTTTCCTATCGCCACTTAAAATGTTAATTTTAAATTTGTTTTCTCTCAAATTTTGAACTGTTTTAATTGAATCTTCTCTGAGTAAATCTCCTAGCAAAATAAAGCCCAATAACTTATCTTTGATACTTACTCCAATGATAGTGTTCGTTTTTGTTTCTTCATTTTCAATGATTTTTTTTGCCTCACTATCAATAATTATTCCTTTGCTTAGTAGCCATTCAATGTTTCCAATATTAATAAGTCCATCAATTGATTCAAGTTCTCCAGAAATACCTCGCCCAGAATGAGTAAAAATTTTCTTTATTTGAAATAAACTTAAATTTTGCTTTTTTGCCTCTTGAATTAAGGCATCTGCGATTGGATGTCTGCTTTCCTTTTCTAAACTGGCAGCTATTTTTAATAAAAATGAATGATCATCACAATTTTTATAATCAACAATGAAAGGCTTCCCTTTTGTTAAAGTGCCTGTCTTATCAAAAATAATTTGATTAATTTTTGAAGCCATCTCTATTTTGTCCCCGCCTTTAAATAAAACGCCCTTTTTTGCTGCTTTACCTGATGCGACAGTTATTACTGTTGGGGTGGCTAATCCTAATGCACAAGGACAAGCTATTACTAAAACAGCAATTGACAATTGTATGGCTAAACTAAGGAAATTCTCAGCATTACTACCAAGCGAACTATGAAGTGTATGGCTTGAGTGAGTGATTAATTGATAATTATGACTTAATAAATCTGGCCAAATGTTTCTTGCCCCCTTCCACCAAAAGAAGAAAGTTAACGTAGCAAAAATAAGCACAAAGTAAGTAAATTTGCCTGCAATTTCATCGGCAATTCTTTGAATGCGAGGTTTTCTAGCATTTACAGACTCAATAAGATTTACAAGTTTTGCAAGAGAAGAATCCCCTCCAACATTTTGTACTTTAAGTCTAAGAGTTGAATTAAGATTTAAAGACCCACTAGATAGATTTTCGCCTTCTTTTACCTCGATAGGTTTGGATTCTCCAGTGATATGTGAAACATCAATATATGAATTACCTTGAGTAACAATGCAGTCAGCAGGTACTCTGTCTCCAGCTAAAACTTGAATCTCTTGATTTGGTCTTAAAGTGTTTACTCTTATTGATTTTATTTGATTATCTTCTGTGTAGATATTTGCCATTTCAGGTTGAAGATCTAATAACTCTCCAATGGATGAACCAGTTTGGTATCTTGCTCTTTCCTCTAAGAAACGCCCAATCAATATGAAGCCTAACAGCATTACTGGTTCATTAAAAAAACAAGGAAAACCAGTAGCAGGAAATATTAAGGATAGAAGACTTGTTATATATGCGCTTGTTACTCCAAGAGCTACTAGAGAATCCATATCAGGACGGTTCTTAATAAATGATTTAAACCCATTAATAATTATTCCTCTGCCAGGAAATACAAGAGCTAATGTTGCTAATGAAGCGTGAAAAAATATATTACCTAATATCGGAAAATTTATATATCTTCCTTCTGCTAGATGACCTAAACCTGAAAATAATAAAAGTAATAAAGCAAAAGTTAGTTTTTTCCATTGATTATTCCACTTCTTTTTTTTTTCTAATTCTGCCTTGTTTATTTTTTTTGAAAAATCATTTATGTAAATCTTTGATGGGAAACCATTTTCTTTTAGATTTTTGAGAACTGCTTCTATCTCTATATGTTTCTGAGTAATTTCAAAATATGCACTTTCAGTCAGTAAGTTAACAGAAACATTTTCAATACCATCAGAATTATTTAAGATTTTTTCAACAGTACTAACACAACCTCCGCACTTCATTCCTGAAATATTTAATTGAATGCTTTCCATATTTTTTACTATTGAAGCAAATTAATGCTTGACCTATTTTTTAACTATAATAATAAATGTAATAGACTTTTTAAATAGTTATTTTTTAAATTACTATATTAATTTTATTAGTTTTAGAACGGTGCCTAGTAATCAAAACAGAGACAATTTTATCGATAAAGCTTTTACTGTTATTGCTGAATCAATAGTAAAAATAATGCCTATTGCAGAGAAAGAAAAAAAAGCATACATATATTATAGAGATGGCCTAGCTGCACAAAATAATGGGGATTATTCGGAAGCATTAGAGTATTACAAAGAGAGTTTACTACTTGAAGAAAATAAAATTGATAGGGGTGAGACTCTAAAAAATATGGCAATAATATATATGAGTAATGGTGAAGAGGATCTGTCTATTGAAACTTATGAAAAAGCATTAGTAGAAAATCCCAAACAGCCATCATGCCTTAAAAATATAGGTTTGATTTATGAAAAAAGGGGAAGATATGCTGAGCAAAATGGTGATCTAGATCAGAGAGATATTTGGTTCGATAAAGCTGCGGAAGTCTGGTCTAAAGCAGTTAGATTATATCCAGGTGGTTATCTAGATATTGAAAATTGGTTGAAAAACTCAGGAAGAAGTTCAATAGATATGTATCTCTAATTTTTTTAAACTGATAAAGAATAGTCAACTGCTTCTTTAATATTTGATATTTCTTTGATATTTATTAAATTTTGAAAATTATTATTTAGTTCCTCCTCTAGTTTTGGCACTACGATATTTTCGATCCCTAGTCTTACAGCTTCTTCTATCTTTGTTCGAAGGTTATTCGATTTTCTAACCTGACCGCTCAAACCCAATTCCCCAATAAATGAGCTACTGGCCAAAGGAGGAATATTTTTCAAACTTGATAAAATTGATATTGCAACACCTAAGTCAGATGAAGGATCATTAATCTCAAAACCCCCACCAGTAGCAACATAACAATCAAATTCAGATAATTTTATCCCTACGTGTTTTTCAATAACAGCTAGGATTTGATGCAATCTATTTATGCTTATTCCAGTTGTAGTCCGTCTTGGGTTACTGTAGAAAGTTTTATTTACCAATGCTTGTATATCAACTGCTAATGGTCGAGTGCCTTCATTTGTAATCGTAGTTGTTACACCTGAAATGTTTTCTTTATTTGTAAAAATTGAACTTGGGTTTTTTATCTCTCGTAAACCCTCTTCAAGCATTTCAAAAATTCCAATCTCGAAGGTAGATCCAAATCGATTTTTTATACTTCTTAGTAATCTATGTGAGGAAATATTATCTCCTTCAAAGTTTATTACTGTATCAACTAAATGCTCTAAAGTTTTAGGGCCAGCTAAAGCACCATCTTTAGTTACATGACCAATTATTAGAAGCGCAATATTATTGTCTTTGGCAAGATTTTGTAATTCAGATGAACATGCTCTAACTTGAGAAACCGATCCTGGAGAACTTTGCATTTCATGATTATGGATGGCTTGAATGCTATCAATAATTGCGAAACTTGGATTGACACGTTTGATCTCTTCAATAATTAGGGATAAATTAGTTTCTGCAAAAATTTTTAAATCAAAACTGTTTTGATTTAATCTTTCCCATCTAATTTTTACTTGTTCTAAAGATTCTTCTGCAGTTATGTATAAAACTTTCTCTTTAAGAGATATTTTTCCTGCTGATTGAAGAACTATTGTGCTTTTACCTATCCCTGGTTCTCCTCCAAGTAGAACAACAGATCCAGGTACTATTCCTCCTCCAAGAACTCGATCAAATTCCTTAAAACCACTCGTGAATCTTGATATTTTTTTTGATGAGATCTCATTAAATGGTATAGATTTTTTACTGTTTTTGATATCTTTTATTTCTTGATATTTAGAGCTCTTACTTTTTATTTCTTCAACAATAGAATTCCATGAGTTGCAATTAAGGCATTTTCCAAAGTATTGAGAAGTTTCAGATCCACAATTCTGACAAATAAAAGTCGATAATTTGCTAGACATTAAGTTTCTGAATGAAGGAATGGAACTAGAATGTTTGGGATATTGCCCCTCTACAAGTTAGATTAGGTTAATAATAAATTCTCTTACTGATTAGCTAATAGAAACAAATGGCTCTATCTAGTCAAACTAAAGAAACTATACTGGTCGCAGATGACGAGGCAAGTATTAGAAGAATTCTGGAGACACGTCTCTCCATGATTGGCTACAAAGTTGTAACTGCAAGTGATGGTAAAGAAGCACTAAAGTTATTTAAAGATTATGAACCTGATTTAGTAGTGCTTGACGTCATGATGCCAAAGCTAGATGGATATGGAGTTTGTCAAGAATTAAGGAAAGATTCTGATGTGCCAATTGTTATGTTAACTGCATTAGGAGATGTCGCAGATAGGATAACAGGTTTAGAATTAGGGGCTGATGATTATGTAGTAAAACCATTCAGCCCAAAGGAATTAGAAGCTAGAATTAGGTGTGTTCTTAGAAGAATCGACAAAGAACAAATTCCTGGAATGCCTAATTCAGGATTAATTTTGGTAACGGATATAAAAATTGACACAAATCGAAGACAAGTTTTTAAAAGCGATGAGAGAATAAGATTAACTGGAATGGAATTTAGTCTCTTAGAGCTTTTGGTAAGTAGGTCAGGAGAGCCATTTAGTAGAGGAGAGATCTTGAAAGAAGTTTGGGGATACACCCCCGAGAGGCATGTAGACACGAGAGTCGTGGATGTTCATATATCAAGATTAAGATCAAAACTTGAGGCTGATCCAGCAAATCCTGAATTAATTTTGACAGCAAGGGGTACAGGATATCTTTTTCAACGGATTGTTGATATTGCACCTTTTGATGGTAAATAAATGGGGAAAGAAACAGCGCAAAAAATTAACAAGTCCAGAGCTATTAGAAGATTAGTTATCTGGTACAAAAGAAATTCAGCTGTCACTTCAATAGTAGATACTGCTGCTAGTTCTGCCGCAACGGCTAGTAATGTTGCGGGTAATGTTGTTTCTGGTGCTGGTTCTGTTGTGACCACTGCTAGTAATGTTGCGAGTAATGTTGCAGGTAATGTTGCAGGTAATGTAGTTTCAAGCGCTGAATCTGTTGTGAATACTGCCAGCAGTGTTGTTTCAAATGCTAGCTCAATAGCGAAAAATACATTACAGCCATTAGTTTTTGACCCATTAAAAAGATTACAAAATAGCGATAATATTTTAGATAAGGTCGAAGACATTCAATCTAAAAGAATTTGGATTGCAGTTGATGGTATGGGTGGAGATTATGCTCCCGGTCCAATTCTAGAAGGTTGCCTCGAAGCAATAAGTAGATTCCCAATAAATATAAAGTTTGTCGGCAAAATTGAAAAAGTTAAAGATGCAGCAGAAAAAACTGGTTTAGCAGAATTATTAGAAAATGAAATTAATAATAATCGTATTGAATTAATTGATAGTGGAGAGCCTATCGGGATGAATGAAGAAGCTACTGCAGTCAGAAAAAGGAAAAATGCAAGTATAAACGTTGCAATGGACTTAGTGAGAAATAATAAAGCTGAAGCTGTTTACTCAGCTGGTAATTCAGGTGCCATGATGGCTTCTGCCATATTTAGAATTGGAAGATTGAAAGGGATTGATAGACCAGCTATAGGAGCATTATTTCCAACAAGGGATCAAACACGCCCAGTATTAGTTTTAGATGTTGGTGCAAATACTGATTGTAAGCCATCTTATCTGCATCAATTTGCTCTTCTCGGTAATATATATGCAAAAGATGTCTTACAAGTAAAAAAACCAAGAATAGGCCTTCTAAATATTGGAGAAGAAGAATGCAAAGGTAATGAATTATCCCTAAAAACATTTGAATTATTATCTTCTGAAAAAAGTTTTGATTTTGGAGGTAATTGTGAAGGGCGAGATGTATTATCAGGTAGCTTCGATGTAGTAGTCTGTGATGGATTTACTGGAAATATATTATTAAAATTTCTTGAATCTGTGGGAGGAGTTTTATTAGATATTTTGAGATCTGAGCTGCCACGTGGAAGGCGGGGGAAAGTTGGTTCAGCTTTTTTAAGAAGTAATCTACTCAGAATTAAGAAAAGGTTAGATCATGCCGAACATGGAGGAGCTTTATTACTTGGGGTGAATGGTATTTGCGTTATTGGTCATGGAAGTAGCAAATCTTTATCAGTAGTTAGTGCTCTTCGATTGGCTCACTCTGCAGTGAATCATGGTGTTATGGATAATTTAAATCAACTGCAAAAGCTTCAAGTTTTAAATTCATAAAACATATTGAGTCAAATTTATGTTTGACTAATATAAGTAACTAAAAAACTCTTTTGGAAGGAATAAATTTTAATCAGATTGGAGTGTCATTCAAGGGAAGTGGAAGTTATGTACCTGATCAAATCCTAACCAATCAAAAAATTAGTCAAAAGGTTGATACAAGCAATGAATGGATACAATCTAGAACTGGTATTTCTGAGAGAAGAATCTCGAGCGTAGAAGATAATGTTACCGAGATGGGTTATAAGGCTGCTCTAACTGCTATAGAAATGGCTAATTGGGATATTAAAACGATTGATTTGATTGTTTTAGCTACTTCTACTCCGCATGATTTATTTGGATCAGCCCCCTCTATTCAAGCTAAATTAGGTGCAGCTAATGCTGTAGCTTTCGATTTAACTGCAGCTTGTAGTGGCTTTTTATTTGCCTTAATAACAGCTTCACAATTTTTAAAAGGGGGTAGTTTTAAAAGGGCTATTGTTATTGGAGCAGATCAATTATCAAGTTTTGTTGATTGGAATGATAGAAGAAGTTGTATTCTCTTTGGAGATGGTGCCGGTGCATTAGCAATTGAAGCCACAAATGAATTTGATAATTTTATAGGTTTTGATATGAGAACTGATGGGGGGAGGGGTTCTTTTCTTAATCTTCCATCAAAAAATAATAAGGATTCAATAGTCGATGAAATTGACTTTTTAAGTGGAGGTTTTTCTCCAATTCAGATGAATGGTCAGGAAGTTTATAAATTCGCAGTTAAAGAAGTCCCCCTAATTCTTCAAAAGTTGTTGAAAAAAATGAATTACAATTCTAATCAAGTTGATTGGCTCTTGTTGCATCAAGCTAATCAAAGAATATTGGATTCTGTAGGAGAAAGGTTAAAAATTCCCAGAGAAAAGATTCTTAGCAATTTAGAAAAATATGGCAATACGTCAGCAGCAACAATTCCACTAATGATGGATGAGGCTGTAAGAGATTATAGAATTAAACAAAATGATATTATTGCTACAAGTGGTTTCGGTGCTGGGCTAAGTTGGGGTGCAGCCCTAATTAAATGGGGTTAAAAACAAAATAGGATCATTATGACAGTTGCATGGGTATTCCCTGGACAGGGTTCGCAAAAAATTGGAATGGCAAAACAAATAGAAAATCTGCCGATCACAAAAGAGAGGTTTGGTTATGCTTCTGAGATATTTGAGAGAAATTTATTTGAAATTTGTGAATTAAATACTGAGCCAACAAATCCCCTTCTTGATCTAAATAACACAAGAAATACACAAATTTGTCTTTTTTTAGTTGAATCAATTTTATTAGATGCATTAAAGGAAAATGGGTTTAAACCAACTTATGTTGCAGGACATAGTCTTGGAGAAATCACTGCACTTTATTGTGCGGATGTTTTTTCATTCGAAGATTGTGTTTATCTTATAAAAGAAAGGTCTCAATTAATGGTCAATGCTGGGAAAGGATCTATGGCAGCAGTAATTGGTTTTGATAGAAATCAACTTGATTTATTAGTGCAAAAAATAGATGATATTGTAATTGCTAATGATAATAGCTCTTCCCAAGTTGTCTTATCAGGATCTACTGAAGCCTTAGATAATTTATCGAGAGAAATTGCTTGTAAAAGATTCTTGAAATTAAATGTTTCAGGAGCATTTCATTCGCCATTTATGAATGAACCTTCATCAAAATTTTGTGAATATTTAAAAAAGATTAAATTTAACAATCCCTCTTTCCCTGTAATAAGTAATTATGAACCTTCACTGTGTAGCGATCCAAACGAGCTTAAAATTAGATTAGAAAAGCAAATGTGCAATGGAGTGAGGTGGCGAGAAACTATGGATTTAATGGCAAAAGATAGTGATCTTCATATTGTCGAAATTGGCCCTTCTAATGTACTAAGCGGTTTAGGAAAAAGACATCTTAAAGATGTAAAAATTTCTCAAGTTTCATCTTCTGATCAAATATCTTATTAATTTGTATGAAAAATCATACTATTCAAAAATTAATCTATGAATTAGTTAGCAAGCTTTTTGTATTTCCTATTTATAAATTTGTATTTAAAGGTCATTTAATAGGTAGAGACAATATTCCGCAAAAAGATTCTTTTATCATGGTTTCTAATCATGGTTCTTTACTTGACCCTCCTTTATTAGGACATGCCCTTGGACGTAATATATCTTTCATGGCCAAGGCAGAGCTTTTTAGAATCCCTTGCCTCGGCTTTATTATCAAGGCTTGTGGAGCGTATCCTGTAAAAAGAGGAATTGCTGATAAAAACACAATTAAAACAGCATGTAAGAAATTATCAGATGATAATTGTATTGGAATTTTTATTGATGGCACTCGTCAAAAAAATGGTCGAGTGAATAAGCCCAAACAAGGTGCAGCATTATTAGCCTTTAAAAATCAAAAATTATTATTGCCTGTTGCAATAGTTAATTCACATAGACTAATAAGATTTAGATACTTTATTCCTTTGTTTTCAAAAATAGTTATTAAAGTGGGGAACCCTGTTCAACCTCCAAAAAGTTCATCAAGACATGATCTGAATGATGTAACAATGCACCTTCAAGATAAAATTAATAAATTGATTGGATGAATATTTAGTTAATTGGAGAAATAGGGTAAAGAGGCAAAACTTTTTTCCAGGAATCTATATTTGAATTTAATAAATTTTTATTTGATAAATCTAATAGTTCTTTCAAATCTTTTTTATCATCATAAGTAGCTTCAAAAGAAAGTTCTTTACTATCAAGTTCTTTGACAACTTTTGGTAAAATTGTTTCTCGAATGATTAGATCCGAGGAGTTTTTTTCGTTACCACAAATTTCATATTTACCTGCAATAAAACCCTTACGTTTTAAATTTTTGAAAATCCAGAATGCTTTTTTGTTTTTTAAGATATTGTTTTTTGATGCGATTCTTTGTGCCATTATTTCAAATGAACTAAAACTGTCTAGAGGGCAATTTATTTGTTGTGCGATAGTTCTTGCTAAAACTACAATTAGTCGTGAAGCATTAAAATTTGCTGGCCCTATGCTGACAGATAACTTATTTATTTTTTGTAAATTTTCTTTGGAAATGAATTTGTTAAGATCATTGATTAAGTTGTTGCAAAGGTCATTATCAAATTTCTTGATAAACAATTCATCAGATTTTAGGTCATTGTTTTTTCTATACCCAAAGCCAAAAGAATTATCTGTGCTATGAATCACTAATGTAGAGTAATTTTCTCTCTGATTGCGTTTATTTGTCATCTATTACCTTTAAACAGGTAATTCCATACCTGGATTAAACTTAGACCATTTACCAAATTCATTTTCAAAACTTTCACAAGATTGAACATCCCAATCAGTTTTATAATCACCATTATTATCTTTAACTATATTGACATGAATGAATGGATTTTTTGCTTTAAAATCAGGTAGATCACAAATATGATCAACATCATGATTATTCTCAACATCATGATAAGTGATACATCTATCAACCCATTTACAGTTGATGCAAATGCACATAATAAATAAATAATATGAAAAATAGCTTTTACACAGATCATACACTAATAATTGATGAATTAGAAACAAGTATAAAATTTCATAATTTGGATTTAATATTAGGTTTTTTACCTGAAGGATCATATTTGGTTGGTGGTTATATAAGAGATATTATTTTGGGAAGACAAACTGAAAAGTTAGATGTTGATATTGTGGTGCCTTTAAATGCAATTGAAATTGGTAAAAAGATTGCAGATAATATTGGATCAAAATTTATAATTTTAGATAAAAGAAGAGAAGTAGTAAGAATTATTCTTAATAATATTTATGTTGATATTGCTAATCAAGTTTCATCTTCCATAGAAGGAGATTTATGTTCTAGAGACTTTTCGATTAATTCAATTGCTTTTTTATTTGATAAGAAAAGTTTGTTCGATCCATTAAATGGTCTTAAAGATCTTGAGATTTCTTTGCTTAGAACTCATTCTGAAAATAATTTATTAAATGACCCTTTACGAATTTTAAGATGTTTTCGATTTGTTTCGGAATTGAATTTTAAAATTGATTTAAGATTAGTTGATTTTATAAAAAAAAATAAAGGGAACTTATTTCTTGTTGCAAAAGAGAGAATTAATTATGAAATACAGAAAATAGCAAATGGAGCAAATGCACTTGATGCAGTATTGTTGATAAAAAAATTAAATATATTTGATACTGAAAATTTATTTGAAGATCCATTTTTTTTGGATTTAGAGAAAATTAATTATGGATTACTTGATCAGGAAGAAAAAGATAAATATTTACCATCATTTTTTATTGCTCAAATTTTAGATGTTGTAACTTTAGAGAAACTGAAATTTAGTAAAGCTGATATTGCAAAAACTAAGTTATTGCGAAAATGGTACCTTTTCTTGAAAAACAAAAATATCGCTCAGTTTAATGAATTTGAAAGATTTAAATTACATCAAGAATTAGAAATGTTTCTGCCATCTTTTATTTTTTATTTACCTCAAAAAATACAATTAGATTGGCTTCACAGATGGCGTGACAACGATGATAAATTATTTCATCCCTCAAACTTAGTTAATGGTGATGTAATTAAAAAAAATTTAGGAATCAAGGATGGACCTATCTTGGGAGAGCTTTTACAGTATCTTTCAAAGGAACTTGCATATAAGAGATTGAATAATTTTGATGAAGCTATTTATAAAGCAAAGCGATGGATTGAACAAAATGCGCCAAAATGTGATTAAATACACATAGCTTAGTTTTGTTTAGAAGTTCAGACTTCAAAATCATTTTTAAAAATTTATGAGTATTCGCATTTACATTGGTAACTTACCACAAGGATTTAATCCAAAAGAATTTGATACACTTTTAAAGTCAGTTTCTGATTCGATTAGATTTAAAGCAGTTTTAGATAAGGAAACCAAGGAATGCAGGGGGTTTGGTTTTGCGACTTCTAATAATGAAGATAATGCTAACTTATTAATTCAAAAGTTAAATGGTTTTGAATTTAATGGTTCTAAATTAAGAGTAGAGCTATCAGAAAAGAAAGATTCTGCTTCAAATAAAAGAAATAGTGGAAAATCAAATAAGAATAAGAAGAGAAAAGATTTTAAGAAAATTGTTCACAGTGACGCTCCTAACTTAGAAGCACCTGATCCAAGATGGGCAGGAGAACTATCTAAATTAAAAGATTTGTTGGCTAATCAGAAGACACCTGCTTAGTCATTTAATTCGAGAAATTAAAAAAGATATAGGAATTTCAAAAGCTTTTACTGAATTTTTTACAAAAGCTCTATTATTAAAGACATCATAGTCTAGCCTTTCTATAGAATCTAATATTCCTCTGTAAAGACGTAAGGATGTCCAAACAGGCCATCGTGCGTCAGAAGATAACCATTTGATTCCATCTTCAGATTTCTTGAACCAATCGCGTGCCCTAGTTAATTGAAAGTTCATTAGTGCTTTCCATTGTTTGTTTATTTCACCTTTTAAAAGTTTTTCTTCAGAATAATTAAATTTTTCAATATCTTCTTGAGGAAGATAAATTCTACCTCTTTGCCTATCTTCGCCGACATCTCTTAATATATTTGTTAATTGATTAGCTATACCTAAAGCTATAGCAGCTTCTGAGGGGTCAGGTTTGGCACTCCATGGAGCGGATGTGTAGGCACTATCAATCCCCATGACATTCTGAGTCATCAAACCAACTGTCCCTGCGACTCTATAACAATAGAGTTTTAATTCATCGAAATCTTTGTATCTAAATTTATTAAGATCCATTCTCTGGCCATCTATCATGTCAAGATAAGGTTGAATACTTTGTGGATATTTTTCGATGGTGTCTAGTAGAACGGCATCTAATTCGGATTTAATGTTGCCTTTAAAAACATTCTTTGTATTTTCTTCCCATGTATTTAAATTTTCTGCAAGTTCATCTTGCGATTTAGTTGAAGCTTCTAAGCTATCCATAATCTCATCTGTTCTTCTACACCAAACATAAATAGCCCAAATAGCTTTTCTTTTCTCTACAGGTAGCAGAAGGGTTCCCAAGTAAAAGGTTTTAGCCCATTTTTGGGTTTCTTTTCGGCATATCTCGTATGCTTGATCTAGTTGAGAAATTGAATTTTTCAAAAAGTTTTAGATGAATTTTAAATTACTGGAATGTAAATCTCATGAAGAAACATTTTGAGGAGTTTTGGAATACTCCTTATTGATTGATTCCGCGCATAATTTACCACTTAAAACAGCTCCTTCCATAGATGCTAAATATTTTTGCATAGTATAATCACCTGCTAAAAAGAAGTTTTTTATAGGAGATTTTTGACTAGGTCTGATCTCCTGGCATCCTGGAACTGCTTTATAAACAGATCTTGGAGTTTTGACTACTTTAAATTTTCGTAAGTTTGTTTTATCGTCTCCCATGAAATGCGTTGGGAATAATTTTTTCAGTTCCTCCATAGTTGCATCAACAATATCTTGATCACTCTTATTTATCCAATCTTTTGCTGGTGCAAAAACCAATTCAAGCATTGATCTATTTGGATCTTCATATTCTTTGCAGGTGATACTCATATCTGCGTAAACACTGAGGAGAGGTGATCTGCTGAATAGTAAATGATCAATATCTGTTAATTTTTTGTCAAACCATAAATGGATATTAATGACTGGCACACCATTTAAACCATCTAATTTAGAAAATGCATCTAATCCTTTCCATTGTTTTGGGATCATTAATTTAAAGAGATCCACGGGAATTGCACTTACATAAGCATCAGCTGTTAGCTCTTTCTTTTCGTTTTTATCTAAAGAGGCGACAGTAAAACTTTTAACAGTGCTGTCCTCATTAAGATTGATTTCCCTTAATGGACTATTCATGTGAACTTCACCACCACGAGCAGTAATATAATCAACCATTGGCTGGCATAGTCTTTCTGGAGGAGCTCCGTCAAGGAATGCCATTTTAGAACCATTTTTTTCTTGTAGAAATCTGTTTAATGCTGTTAATAAAACTGTAGATGATATTTCATCCGGTCCAATGAAGTTAAGAGCTTTACTCATCGCTATAAATACTTCATCATTAACTCTTTCCGGTATATTGTGCTCTTTTAGCCAATCTGTCCATGATTTTGTATCACATTTATCTAAGTACTTTTGGCCCCTTAACATTGCAGGCACTAAACCTAATCCAAATAGAATTTTTTCATTCCATGAAAGCATATCATTATTGCTTAGTATTGCTGATACACCATTAACTGGAGCAGGTATATCGGGAAAATCGAATCTACTGTAAGTTCCAGGCTCTGATGGCTGATTAAAAATCATTGAATGACTTTTCCATTGCAGTCTGTCTTCAATATCTAATTCCTTAAAAAGTTGCAACATATTTGGGTAGGCTCCAAAAAATATATGTAACCCAGTTTCATACCAATCTCCATCTTCGTCTTTCCATGCTGCAACTTTCCCGCCTAAAACTTCTCTGGCTTCAAGTACAATCGGAATGTGTCCATTATCAACTAAATATTTAGCGCAAGATAAACCTGCTAAACCAGCACCAGCAATTACAACACGCATTACTAAATCAAGAAATAAATTAACACTTACTAATAAGCTACATTAAAGTTAGAACATAATAGTTTTTTTCGTTGATTATTTCGTAAAATTATGGAAAAAATGCTTTTAAAATCGACTACTAGGCATGTAAGAATTTTTACTGCCGAAGTGGTAGATGAGGAATTAAAGTTTCATCCCAATAAACTAACTCTTGATTTAGATCCTGATAACGAATTTATTTGGAATGAAGATTCTCTAAACAAAATAAATGAAAAATTCAATGAATTAATAAAAGAAAGAGCAGGAAATGATTTAGATGATTATGAACTTCGAAAAATAGGATCAGAAATTGAAGGTTTGATTAAATTTTTGCTTCAAAATGGTCAGCTTAGCTATAACACTGATTGTAGAGTAATGAATTATTCAATGGGTTTACCAAAGACAAATGAAGTGCTGTGAATAGATCATCCTCAAATAGAAGGCCAAGAAGAGGCCCAAATAGAAGTTTTTATGCACCAAATTCAAAGGATATGGATCCGTATGGTCAAAGAAGCAATAGATTGCCTGCTTCTTCTGAACAAAAGATCAACTTTAGTACAGGAACCATTGCCGTACTTGCTGGAGTATTAATTTTAGGAGTTGGTATCGGGAGCGCTATTACAAGTACAACTGATGGCGGCCAGGGAAATATAGCGAGTCAACAACAATTAGATATGGCTGTTCCAGATCCTGAATTTTGCAGACAATGGGGAGCTAGTGCTTTTGTAATTGATGTTGAAATGTATACGACTTTAAATCCATCTACGAGTTTTGTAACGCAACCAGCTCTTCAGCCAGGGTGTGTTATAAGAAGAGAGAATTGGACAGTGTTACAAAAACAGGGCGCAATTAGCAATGAAGATGTAAGAGAATGTAAGCAAAGGATGAATACTTTTGCTTATATTGGTTCTATAAGAGATAAGCCAATAGTTAAGTGCGTTTATCAGACTGATGTAAATGAAAATAAATTTATAATAAAAGGTGATGGACAAGCTGAAGATGGTGGGGTAGGTATTAACAAAGAAGCAATTCAGTTTTGATCGAAACTATATATGCCTCAAAGGGCTATCTAAACTAGCAAATTGTGGGAGAATGTTTTTCTTAAATACTTCTGATGCTCTTGATGTATATCTTGACGGATTAGTAATTAATTTAAGTTCTCTTTTTACCTCTAAATCAGCAATGAATGCTTTGTGGATTGTTCCAGCCGATAATTCTCTTTCAATAGAAACAACAGGCAAAAAGGAAGCTCCTAAACCTGATTGAACTGCATTCTTGATTGCTTCAAGAGAGTTAAGTTCCATCTCAATTTTTAATCTTTGAATATCAAGCCCAGAATCTTGAAGAAGTTTGTCAACAACTTTTCTTGTTGTAGATTGTGAGTCTAATGTTACAAAATTTAATTTGTATAAGTCTTCTTTTAGAAGTTCTTTTTTGGTCGAAAGTGGATGCTTAGATGGTAAAACTAATGCTAATTCATCAGTGGCATATGGAATTACTTGTAGCAAATTTTCCAAATCTCCAGGTAATTGTCCGCCAATAATGGCTAAGTCAATTTGTCCATTTGCCACACTCCAACCAGTTCTTCTCGTACTATGAACTTGAAGTTGAACGGATACATCAGGGTATTTTTGTCTAAATAGTCCTATCATTCTCGGCATTAAATAGGTGCCTGTTGTTTGGCTCGCTCCAATGATAAGAGTTCCACCTTTTAAGCTATTTAAATCTTCAATAGCTTTGCAAGCTTCGTCGCATTGATTCAAAATTCGTTCACAATATTCAAGTAATAGTCTCCCTCCCTCAGTCAATAGAGCCTTCCTACCACCTCTGTCGAAAATTGTGATTTCAAGTTGTTTTTCTAAATTTTGTATTTGTAAACTTACGGCAGGTTGGGTTACATATAAGAGATCCGCAGCTTTTTTAAAACTTCCTTGAGCTGCTATAGCTTTTAATATTCTTAATTGGTCGAGCGTAAACGGTAATTCTGGCATCTATTATGCCTACAATTTCTTATAATTCTAATGCTTAGTAGCATTCTTGTTAAGAACAAAAATTATTTGAACAATTTAAATATATGGAGACTCATAAAACTTCGCTAATCATCTTTATTTTGATTTTGATTTTTGCGGTCATTCATAGTGGGGGAGCTGCTTTAAGAATCAAAGCAGAATCTATTATGGGTCCAAGATTATGGCGGTTATGTTTTGTTTTTTTAAGTTTGCCATCTGCAATTATCTTAATTAGTTATTTTTTAGCTCATAGATATGACGGAATCAGATTATGGAATTTACAGGGCAATAATTTTGTTTTTATAGTCGTTTGGTTCTTAACTGCAATAAGTTTTTTATTTTTATATCCTGCTACTTACAATTTGCTAGAAATTCCTTCCGTTTTAAAACCTAAAGTACGAATCTATGGAACTGGGATAATGCGAATCACAAGACATCCTCAAGCATTTGGTCAGATAATTTGGTGTTTTGCTCATACTTTATGGATTGGTACATCATTCACATTAGTAACTTCTATTGGCTTAGTTTTGCATCACCTTTTTGCAATCTGGCATGGCGACAAGAGATTAGCAAATAGATTTGGAGAAGATTTTGAAAATTTTAAAAAAAATACTTCCATAATCCCTTTCTTGGCAATACTTGATGGGAGGCAAGAATTTAAGATTAAAGAATTTTTTAGGTTGTCTCAAGTTGGCATATTAATTGCAATAGGCGTACTTTGGTGGTCTCATCAATATATAAATATTGCTGTTAAAACATTTAATTCATCATTTTTGTCTGAATTTTTCAATTGACAGTTTAAAATCAAAATACAAGTTCTTTGAAAAATGCCACAAGCTTCAGAAATTGCCTGGTTAATTCCCGTTTTCCCACTTATTGGAGCAGTGCTTTCTGGTTTAGGACTAATAAGCGTTAACAAGAAAATTAATAATTCAAGACAAATTGTTTCTGTAGGTCTGATTTCTTTCGTTGGGATTTCTGCGGTAATTAGTTATAAAGCTTTAATTGAACAAGTTAATGGTTATCAATCAGTAGAAAAATTATTTGTATGGGCTAATGCAGGGGATTTCACAATTCCAATGGGATTTGTCCTTGATCCGTTAGGGAGTGTAATGCTTGCGTTAGTAACAACAATAACCTTGCTTGTAATGATTTACTCTCATGGTTACATGGCGCATGACAAAGGATATGTCAGATTTTTTACATATTTAGCATTATTTAGTAGTTCAATGATGGGATTAATAGTTAGCCCAAATTTATTAGAAATTTATGTTTTTTGGGAATTAGTTGGGATGTGTTCTTATTTATTAGTTGGTTTTTGGTACGACAGGGATGGCGCTGCACACGCTGCTCAAAAAGCATTTGTTGTTAATAGAGTGGGAGATTTTGGTTTATTACTAGGAATTCTTGGCCTATTTTGGGCAACAAATAGTTTTGATTTTAATGAAATAGCTACTGGAATTTCTCAATCTATATCTGACCATTCGATACCCATTTGGGCTGCTTTATTACTTTGTTTTTTAGTTTTTCTAGGGCCAATGGCTAAATCCGCTCAGTTTCCTCTTCATGTGTGGTTGCCTGATGCGATGGAAGGTCCTACACCAATTTCTGCACTTATCCATGCTGCAACAATGGTTGCAGCAGGAATATTTCTTGTAGCAAGACTTCAACCTTTGTATTCAATATTTCCCTCTATTCAGTTCATTATTGCTTTAGTTGGTACCATTACTTGTTTTTTAGGAGCCTCTATAGCTTTGACCCAAATGGATTTAAAAAAAGGTTTAGCATATAGCACAGTTTCTCAGCTTGGGTATATGATGCTCGCAATGGGTTGCGGAGCACCAGTTGCAGGAATTTTTCATTTAGTAACTCATGCTTGCTTTAAAGCAATGCTATTTTTGGGATCTGGTTCAGTAATACATGCTATGGAAGAAGTAGTTGGCCATCAGCCTGTATTGGCTCAAGATATGAGATTGATGGGCGGTTTAAGAAAAAAAATGCCATATACATCAACAACATTTTTAATAGGATGTGTAGCAATTAGTGGAATTCCCCCATTGGCAGGTTTTTGGAGTAAAGACGAGATACTGGGAAATGCTTTTATATCATTTCCCGCTTTTTGGTTCGTAGGACTTCTAACAGCTGGTATGACTGCTTTTTATATGTTTAGGCTTTATTTCTTGACATTTGAAGGAGATTTCAGAGGGGAGAATAAAGAATTGCAAAAACAGCTTCTAATAGCCTCTCAAACAACCCTAGATGAAGAAAATGAAGAAGAGCATGAAGAACATGGCTCTATCCATGAGTCACCCTGGTCAATGACATTTCCTTTGGTATTTCTAGCTGTACCATCTGTAATAATTGGTTTTATGGGATTTCCATGGGATAGCAAAATTGCAAATTTACTAGATCCTGAAGAAGCAGAGACTGCTGCAAAAGCCTTCGAATTAAAAGAATTTTTGCCTTTAGCACTTGCTTCAGTAGTTATTGCATCAGCTGGAATCATTATTGCTTATCAAGCATATTTTGTGAAAAAAATTAATTTATCAGTTTTATTTGCCGAAAAGTTTCCTAGCATCAACCGATTTTTATCAAATAAATGGTACCTTGATGATATTAATGAAAAACTTTTTGTTAAGGGTAGTAGAAAACTTGCTAAAGAAGTTTTAGAGGTTGATTCTAAGGTTGTTGATGGCGTTGTAAATCTTACTGGACTTATAACTTTAGGTAGTGGAGAGGGTTTAAAATATTTTGAGACCGGTAGGGCTCAATTTTATGCGCTTATTGTTTTTGGAGGTGTAATTTTACTAGTTGCTATATTTGGTTTTCAATCTCCTCAAGTTTCTTAATTACAATTGTGTGTCTTCACTGTCCATTGGGGTGAAAAAATACAGAAAATTTCTAGACTTTATTTAATATAAATTTCCTATTAAATTGAGTACTTATTTTTATACACATTTTTCGACACTAATTTTGGGAACTTTGGGAGCTGGATTGTCTAATTTTCCTTGGTTATCTGCTTCAATTTTATTCCCAATTGGTAGTGCATTTGTGATACCTTTTTTTCCTGATAAAGGGGATGGCAAAGAGGTGAGATGGTTTGCGTTGTCTATTGCATTAATTACTTTTTTAATAACTGTAGGTTCATATATAAATGGTTTTGATATTAGTAATGAAAATGTTCAACTTAAAGAAAATATTAGTTGGCTCCCTGATTTAGGACTTACTTGGTCTGTTGGCGCTGATGGCATGTCTATGCCTTTAATATTATTGACTAGTTTTATAACTGCTTTAGCAGTTCTTGCTGCATGGCCAGTCAAGTTTAAACCAAAGTTATTTTTCTTTTTGATATTGGTTATGGATGGTGGGCAAATCGCTGTGTTTGCTGTTCAAGATATGCTTTTATTCTTTCTAACTTGGGAACTTGAGTTAATTCCGGTTTATTTATTACTGGCTATATGGGGTGGCAAAAATCGACAATATGCAGCAACAAAATTCATTATTTATACAGCTGGCAGTTCTATCTTCATTCTTCTTGCAGCGTTAGCGATGGGTTTCTATGGTACAGAAATTCCAAACTTTGAGTTTTCTCACTTGGCAGCTCAAGATTTTAGTCAAAAATTCCAAATATTATGTTATGTAGGGCTTTTAATTGCATTTGGTGTGAAACTTCCAATAGTACCCCTTCATACTTGGCTTCCAGATGCTCATGGAGAGGCTACAGCTCCCGTTCATATGCTTCTAGCAGGAATTTTATTAAAGATGGGAGGATATGCTCTTTTAAGATTTAATGCACAATTATTACCTGTTGCTCATGCTCAATTTGCCCCATTATTAATAGTTCTTGGGGTAGTCAATATAATTTACGCTGCATTAACTTCTTTTGCTCAAAGAAATCTTAAAAGAAAAATTGCATACAGTTCGATAAGTCATATGGGTTTCGTTCTTATTGGAATAGGGAGTTTTAGTAGCCTTGGAACAAGCGGAGCTATGCTGCAAATGGTTAGTCATGGATTAATCGGTGCAAGTTTATTTTTTCTTGTTGGTGCAACCTATGACAGAACAAAGACTCTTAAACTTGATGAAATGAGTGGTGTAGGACAAAAAATGAGAATCATGTTTGCTCTATGGACCGCTTGCTCCCTGGCTTCCTTAGCTTTACCTGGTATGAGTGGATTTGTTTCCGAATTGATGGTATTTACAGGATTTGTTACTGATGAAGTCTATACACTGCCGTTTAGGGTAGTGATGGCCTCTTTAGCAGCTATCGGTGTAATACTTACTCCTATTTATCTACTTTCAATGTTAAGAGAAATTTTCTTTGGTAAAGAAAATCTTAAATTAATCGAAGAACGAAAACTTATAGATGCAGAGCCAAGGGAAGTTTATATTATTGCCTGTTTACTTTTACCTATTATTGGAATAGGTTTATACCCGAGATTAATTACTGAAAGTTACATTGCATCTATCAATAATTTGGTCGATAGAGATTTAAATGCAGTTAAAGGTGCTGTTAAAACAAATATTTTTTCAGGAACTAAAACAAATGACATCCTAAAAGCTCCAACAATATAATTTTTTAAATTAACTCAATATTGTTTGGCATTAAATAAATTAAAAGATATCTTGTGAGTAGCTTTTATCTATCTCAAAATATCTTATTCCAATCCTATTGATAGGCAACAATTAGGTCCTAGATTGTTGATTAAGTTCCTTCAAGACGCCGCAGGTAAAGGTGAGCTTGATCCATGGGATATTGATGTAATAAGTGTAATTGATAGTTTTTTAGAGGAATACTCACATACTTTTAATCAATCTTCAAATAGTCAAATCTCATATCAGAAGGATTTAGCTGAGACCAGCGAAGCATTTTTTGCTGCTTCCGTACTAGTTAATCTTAAGGCTGAGGTTTTGGAAGCTGATGTTTTCAAAGACAATTCTTCCGATTTTGAAGATGAATTTGATTTGGATGATCAAGATTGGATTGATAAAGAATTTGATATTCCGAAATATCCTGAAAAATATCTAAGGAGAAGATCAATTGCACAACCAATTCTTAAACGTACAACAACTTTGGGAGAACTTGTAAGTCAGTTAGAGTCCATAGCAGAAGTTATAGAAACCCAAGATCTTCTGCGCATGAAGAGAAAAAGAAATAAAAAATATTCTGACAGGGCTTTAATTTCTCAAGTTAAATCACTAGCGCATCGCGAGAAACTTCCAGAAACCACTAAAGCATTAGGGAAATTTATTGAGGGATGGGAAAAAGCATTACAATGGACAGATTTTGAATATTTAGTCAAAAAATGGCAAACAGTAGTAAAAAATGATTTAGATAAAGACCGTTTGGGAGTTTTTTGGGCTTTGTTATTTTTATCATCCGAAAACAAAATTGAAATTAAACAAATTAATTCCTTATATGGCCCAATTCAAATTAAAAGAATAATACCTGATGGTGGCTTAGCTCAATTACCTATAGAAAATCTTGAGGTAAGTAATGCCTCTACCTCGGCTGCTTAGAAGCTTCATAGTAATAACGTATAATTTAAAAAAATGGGTTCGAATTTATGAAGGCAATGATACTTGCGGCAGGAAAAGGTACACGTGTTCAGCCTATTACGCACATTATTCCTAAACCGATGATTCCGATTTTGCAAAAACCTGTTATGGAGTTTCTCTTGGAACTTTTAAGAGAACATAATTTTAAGGAAATAATGGTAAATGTTTCTCATCTGGCTGAAGAAATTGAAAATTATTTTAGGGATGGGCAAAGATTTGGAGTAGAAATTGCTTATAGTTTTGAAGGAAGAATTGAAGATGGGGAGTTAATAGGTGATGCTTTAGGATCCGCGGGAGGATTAAAAAAAATTCAGGATTTTCAGAATTTCTTTGATGAAACTTTTGTTGTTTTATGTGGTGATGCTTTAGTTGATTTAGATTTAACGCAAGCTGTTAAAAAACATAAGCAGAAAGGAGCTATTGCGAGCTTAATAACGAAGAAGGTAACTAAAGATCAAGTATCAAGTTACGGTGTCGTAGTTTCTGATGAAAATGGGAGAATAAAGGCTTTTCAGGAAAAGCCAACAGTTGATCAAGCTTTAAGTGACTCCATAAATACAGGAATTTATCTTTTCGAGCCTGAAATTTTTAATTACATACCTTCAGCAGAGAAATTTGATATTGGAGCTGATCTTTTCCCTAAACTTGTTGAGATGGATTTACCATTTTTTGCATTACCAATGGATTTTGAATGGGTAGATATTGGAAAAGTTCCTGATTATTGGAGTGCTATTAGAAATGTATTGCAAGGTAAGGTAAGACAAGTGCAAATACCAGGTAAGGAAATAAAACCCGGAGTTTTTACCGGCTTGAATGTAGCGGCTAACTGGGAAAAGGTTAATATTACCGGGCCGGTTTATATAGGAGGCATGACTAGGATCGAGGATGGAGCAACTATTATTGGACCATCCATGATTGGACCAAGTTGTTGCATTTGCGAGGGCGCAACTATAGATAACTCAATTATCTTTGATTACTCTAAAATTGGTAAAGGTGTAAGACTTATGGATAAGTTAGTGTTTGGTAAATATTGTGTTGGAAAAAATGGAGATCATTTTGATTTGCAAGATGCATCTTTAGATTGGTTAATAGCAGATTCAAGAAGATCTGATTTGACTGAGCCATCGCCTCAGCAGAAAGCTATGGCAGAATTATTAGGTACTGATTTGATTAATATTCCAGACTAAGATTAGCTTTTTCAATAATCTCAGGAATTAAATGCTCTGCTTTTACGGCCATTAGATGAACACCATTTGCGATATTCATAAAATCATGAGCTTGTTCAGCTGCAATTTTAATGCCTTCTTGTAATGGCTCTTTAGCATCTTTAAGACGATTTAAGATGTTTTTAGGGATGTTGGCACCTGGAACGTATTTGTTTATAAAGAGTGCGTTTTTGTAAGACTTTAATAGGAATACACCTGCAATTACAGGAATTTCAAGAGGCTTGCTAATTTTTTCACAAAACTCTATCAAATTTTCTTTTTCCATAACTATTTGAGTTTGTATGAATCCAGCTCCAGCCTCTTTTTTCTTTCTCATTCTATTTTCTAGACTTCTTTTATTTCCACAATTTGGATCAGCAGCAGCACCTGCAAAAATAAATGTTTTTTTATCGGAAAGTTCTCCTAGAGTAGGATCAATTCCTTTATTGAAAGCCTGAATTTGTTTAAGCAATCTAACAGACTCAAACTCATGTACGGCCCTGGCATCTTGTTGATCCCCAGCTTTTACTGAATCACCGGTAATGCATAAGATGTTTCTAATTCCTAAAGCATTTGCTCCCAGAATGTCTGATTGTAAAGCAATTTTATTACGATCTCTGCAAGAAATTTGCATTACTGGTTCTATCCCATTTTCCAGTAATAGTTTGGACATTGCTAAGCTGCACATTCTCATTACAGCTCTACTTCCATCGGTAATGTTAACAGCATGTACCTTATCTTTCAAAAGTTGTGCTATCTTAAGAGATCTTACGGGGCTTCCACCTCTTGGCGGCATTAACTCTGCCGTTATTACCTTAGAATTTTTTTCTAAAGTCTGCTGAAGTTTTGATTTCAATTGCTTTTGTTTCCTAGTTGGTTAACAAGTGTACTGAGATTGCTAAACTTAATTAATATAAAAAAGGAACTGTTTAAATGCAAATGGTTGAAGAAGAAGTAAACAACATTGATATGATGGGTCTCTCAGCAAGAGAGATGGAAATCATTGATCTCGTAGCTGATGGGCTTACAAATCAAGAAATTGCGGTAAAACTAACTATTAGTAAAAGAACTGTTGATAATCATGTAAGTAATATGTTTACAAAAACTGGTTCTAAAAACAGAGTAGCACTTTTGAATTGGGCAATGGACAACGGCAAGATTTGTAGAGATGGATTTAATTGTTGTACACTCCCTGAATCTGATCAAGATTAGTATTACCCTTTACTTTTTTTGTATCATTAGCCAAATCCATTAGACAATAATTTGTAGATCCTAATTCAAAGAGTTCAGCATATGCAATACAAGCATCCTTGTCTGAATCAACAAATCTCAATATACCTTCTTTGTCGTAAAGACCATACATCTGAAGAAATTAAAAAATATTTTGCTTAAATATAAAGAAAATATAAAGGATGAGTGGTTCCTTTGGCTAGGTACTTTTGAAAGTTGTTAACTAGTCTTCTTTCCACTGTGAAAAAGGATTGTTAGAGAGACTGAAATTGGAGTAATGGGTCAGCCCAGTAATTTCTTTTGAAATGAAAGATGGAAGAAATAAATCTTCCTCTTCATTAGAAAGTTCAATTTCTGCAATTTCAAGTGGATAATTATTTTCTTTAAAGCAATCTATAATCCAAGATTTTTTTTCAATTTCTAGAAAGAATCTATCTTTTTTAATTGTATTTGAAAGATTTGACATTATTATTTCAGCATCGCTTCGTGGAATGGAGTATTCAAATTCAAAGTTAGTAAAGCCCTTGATATGTTTTTTAAGTGTAATTTTAGAGTTTTTGCCTATAAGCCTTACCCTAATAATCCAACCATCTATACTTTTGGAAAAATATCCTTGTTCAATATAAATTTTTTTATTTATGAATTCTTTCCAATTATCATTTTTTATTAGAAATCTTCTTTCTATCTCTAAGGCCATTTAATTTTTTTGAGATAAATCACCTTTCCAATCAAGTTTTTTTATTAGGGTATTGTAGTAGCTTGTGCTTTTTTTAAACTTTATTATTTTGCAGGGTGATTTCCCTTTCTTGATCTCACAATAATAATTTTCCTTAATGGTCATACATTTTGAACCGTCAGTCCATAATTTAATTTCCCCTTTACTTTTTTTTACTGGCTTAATGATTACTTTACTTGTATTAGGTATGACAATTGGTCTACTAGCCAAACTCATTGGGCATATAGGGTTAATTATCATTGCATCAATACTAGGGTGTACTATTGGCCCCCCCGCTGCCATTGAGTAAGCGGTTGAACCAGTAGATGTAGATACAATCAATCCATCACCTTTATATTCATTTACCTTCTCATTATCTATTTCAATTTGTATTTGGTTGGTCGGAGAAATATCTTCTTCAACGGATTTAAAATAAAAATCATTTAAGGCGTTATAGCTTTTTATGATTTTTTTCTCAGAACTTTTCCCCTCAATACAAACATTGCAATTTAATCTATTACGAAAGTCAATTAAATATTCTTCGTTTTCAAGGATTTCAACAAAAGATTTGTCAAATAAAAATTCTTTTTCTTGAGTAAGAAATCCCAAATTACCTCCAATATTAATACTCAATAAAGGGATATCATAATCAGTTAATGCATTTGCACATTTCAGGAAGGTTCCATCTCCGCCAAGAACTATGCCAATATTTGGTTGTGATTCTGAATTAGAAAGATATTTTTCAATTTCATCTTTATGAAAATCACTTTCAATCCTGTTTGATTTAATATTTTTTTCTTTAAGAACTTGTTCACAGAATTTTGAAGCCTCTTGAGCTATAGAACTATCTGAACGATATACAATGAGCACTAATGAAAGTTTCATTTAATGCTTTTACCATTTTAATAAATTAAAACTTTCCATATCTACAGTCACCCTATTCCTATAAAGAGATAACAATATAGCTAATCCAACGGCTGCTTCTGCGGCAGCAACAGTAATCACAAAAATTGTAAAAACTTGTCCTTGAATTAAATTATTATCAATATATGAAGAAAACGCCATCAAGTTTATATTTACCGCATTGAGCATTAATTCAATGCTCATAAGAACTCTTACTGCATTTCTGCTATTTAATAATCCCCAGATACCAATGCAAAATAGTGCTGAAGAAACTATTAAAAAAGCTTGAAGAGGAATTGATTCTAAATTCATAATAAGAAACTCAAAAGGTTAATTTTTATTTGTAAGTAATGGTTCTGATGATTTTTCAATTAACTCTTGATCAACAGGTAGTCCTGTCGAAATATCTTTGCTCATTACATCTCTTCTAGCTAAAACAATAGCCCCAATCATTGCCATTAAAAGTAAGACTGAAGCTACTTCAAATGGGAGTAAATAATCACTAAAAAGATGTTCACCAATCCTAATAGTTGATTCTTCTCCAATAGAGTTTTGAGGACTTGATAGGCTCCATACATTGGTCAAGTCAACTCTTATTAAGAGGCTTAGAAGGGTTAAACATATCGATGTTGATATAACTCTTCTCGATTTAATGTCATTGATAGGCTTTAAATCTTCTTTTTTATTAACTAGCATTATCGCAAAAATTATTAATACATTAACTGCACCCACATAAACTAAAACTTGAGCTGCAGCAACAAAACTTGCATTTAATAGAAGATATAATCCTGCAACACTCATGAAAACTCCACCAAGCAGAAAGGCTGAATAAACAATACTTTCGAGCAACACAACACCAAGTGCTCCAATAATGACAACTAAAGATAAAACTGTAAAACAAATAAGTTGTGTTGTTATGGCAATGGACATAAATTATGGAAATTAATTAGTTGGATTAGAAACTTTATCTTTATTTTCATTGGATTCAGGCCTCATCCAATCATAAACTTCTTCAGGTAATTTTCCAACTCTTGCATCTGAAGCTGGGATTTCATGAGGGTCCATGATACCTTTAGGAAGATAGGCAAGTTCTCTTAGAGGTTTAACTGAAGGATCTGTTGTAACATTTGTGGGTAGTCTGCCAAGTGCGACATTATCGAAATTTAAATTGTGTCTGTCAAAAGTAGCTAATTCATATTCTTCGGTCATTGACAGACAATTAGTTGGGCAATATTCAACACAATTTCCGCAAAAAATACAAACTCCAAAATCTATTGAATAATTTCTAAGTTCCTTTTTTTTGGTTTCTTTATTCATTACCCAATCAACTACTGGGAGATTTATGGGACATACTCTCACACAAACTTCACAAGCAATACATTTATCAAATTCATAATGTATCCTTCCTCTATATCTTTCAGAAGGTATTAATTTTTCATACGGATATTGAACAGTAACAGGTCTTCTTCGAAGATGATCAAAAGTTACCGATATACCATTGTATAAGTATTTGCCCGCATTAAATGCTTCTTTGATATAGCTATTTATTTGTTGAAGGAAATTGTTCATTTCGAAAAATTTACTTAGTTATTTTATTTTAGTGGAATAATTTTGAATTTAAGTATTTTTACTTAAATTTAACCACCAAAGAATTGCGGAAAAGCAAGTTTTAATCCTGCTGTTATCAAAAGATTAGCAAGAGAAATTGGCAGAAGAAACTTCCATCCTAGATCTAGGAGTTGATCTATTCTTACTCTAGGAGTTGTCCAACGTAATAATATTGCAATAAAAACTAAAAGATATGCTTTCAGTACAGTCATTACAATACCTATTGATGCAGTGAAAACCTGAATAAAGGGTGCATTAATAGGTAAATTAAGAAACTTAGCTATTAATTCAACTGGAACAGGAAAACCCCATCCTCCCAAATAAAGTATTGATACTAATAAAGCGGAAAGAATTAAATTAATGTAACTACCCAGGTAGAATAATGCGAATTTCATCCCTGCATATTCAGTTTGATATCCCGCAACTAATTCTTCTTCAGCTTCGGGCAAGTCAAATGGAAGTCTCTCACATTCTGCAAGAGCACAAATCCAAAAGACTATAAAACCAACTGGTTGTCTCCATATATTCCAACTTAGGATTCCAGCACCACTTTGTTGGTTGACAATGTCAATAGTACTTAGAGAATTTGTCATTAGTACGACAGCCAATACAGATAAAGCTAAAGGAATTTCATAACTTATTGATTGAGCCGCTGCTCTTAAACCTCCTAATAAAGAATATTTATTATTTGATGCGTATCCGCTCATAAGAAGGCCAATTGGCTGAATGCTGCTTAAAGCTATCCATAGGAAAATTCCAATACCAACATTACTTATTAGAAGGTTTTGTCCAAAAGGAACGATTAGCCACGACAGAATCACTGGGACAAGAACTAATATAGGACCTGCAGTGAAGAGAATTCCATCCGCTTTGGCAGGAATAATATCTTCTTTGACAAGTAACTTAAGACCATCTGCAATTGGTTGGAGGACGCCGAGCGCTCCAGCATATTCTGGACCTATCCTTTGTTGAGCAGCAGCAGATATTTTTCTTTCAAGCCAAACTGTTACTAAAACGCCAACAACTGCCGCTAACAAAACCAAAAGCATAGGAAGAGGGAGCCATATTATATGAGCGATTTCGCTGGAAAGGCCAAAACCTTTTAAGAATTCATTAAAACTATATTCGAGATCTAATCCGTATTCCAAAATTTTTATGTTATTTACTTAATAGATTAACTCTTCACAAACAATATGTGTGTTTTTTTATGAAAAGCTGCAAATATTATTCTCTACTTTCTAAGCTGATCCAATCTCTTGGTGCTGAACCTGTATAAATTTGCGATGGTCTGAAAATTCTATTTGCTCCAAGTTGCTCTCTCCAATGAGCTAACCAACCAGCCACTCTAGATATGGCAAAAATTGGAGTAAATAAATCACGAGGAATACCAAGTTTTCTATAAACAAGACCAGAATAAAAATCCACGTTCGGGAATATACCCTTAGGTCCAAGTCTTGGTATTGCCTCTGCCTCAACTGATTTAGCAACTTCATACATTTCATCTGCTCCAAATCTAATAAAAAGTTCTTCTGCAAGTTTTTGAAGAATTATTGCTCGGGGATCTTTGACTTTATATTCTCTGTGGCCGAAGCCCATTATCTTACTTTTATTTTTTATTGCATTATCTAAAAAAGACCCAGCATTTTCTGGGGTTTTAATCTCTTCTAACATCGCAATCACATCCTCGTTTGCTCCTCCATGTAATGGACCAGCCAGGGTTCCTACCGCAGAGGCGATGACAGCATATGGATCTGTAAGAGTACTTGCAGTCACTCTAGCGCTAAATGTACTTGCGTTTAAACTATGTTCGGCATGTAGAATTAAGCACCTATCAAAAACTTTTGCAGCTATAGGATCTTGTTCTTTTTCAGTCAACATGTAAAGAAAATTTGATGAGTAAGTTAGATCATCTCTAGGTTGAATTGGGTCTTGTCCTTTTCTAATAAGTTGAAACGCTGCAATCATTGTGGGTATTTTTGCAATTAGTCTTATGACTGCGTTGTAGATGTAATTAGGATCATCTATTGCTCTACGAGAATAGAAGAGCCCTAAAGAAGCTGCACTAGATTGAAGAGCATCCATAGGATGACCAGTTGCAGGGAAACATTTCATCATATCTCTGACTCTAAAACTTAGCCTTCGATGCATCTGAACTTCTTGTTCGAAATCTCTTAGTTGAATAGCTGTGGGCAATTCACCCCAAATCAATAGGTAAGCAGTTTCTAAAAAACTGCTTTTTTTGGATAGTTCCTCAATGGAATAGCCTCTGTACAATAATTTACCTTTGTTGCCGTCAATATCACATATAGATGAATTAGTAACTGGGACTCCCTCTAATCCTGGTTTTAAAATTAGTTTGTTACTATCCAATTGCTTAATTCAATATCAAATACTTATAGATTAAAGATAGTCAAATAATTTTTAATTAACCACAAGATATGAACTTCGCAAAAAATTAAAATGATTGTTTTTGAAACTTGTTTGAATAAATTTCATTTAAAGAATGTTTAATATTGTTTCTCTGTAAATAATTGGATTTTTTTCAGGAATAGACTGACTTATGATTTCTAGCGATTCTTCATTTGATATTTTTAAAATATTTTTAATGAGAAAATTAAGGTCCTGCAAATTAGAAAAATATTCAATCTTATCAGAATTATCATCTTTGATATCAACTTTTGCATAAAGAAAAGCAGATTTATCTTTATTAGTTTTTAGGTTAAAAAATTTTTTTGATATTTTCTCAAATTCTTTACCATCAATTAAATGATTACTTATGATTTGTAAACCTCCTGATTCTATCGAATAGATATTTTCAAAAGATAATTGTTTTATAACATCGTCTTTTTCTTCAAGAATATTTTTGGAATATATCGAATACGTATCTTCATTTTGTTTCAAAGTATATTTGTTGAAATCTTTTAGCTTTTTCAAAGCACTTATATCAAATTGATCTTCATCATTTTTTTCAAACGTAATAAGCCAATCTTTATTTGAATTGAGAATTAAAATGTTTTGATTATTATTTTGATTAAACTCTTCAAAAAAACTGAGTTGAAAATCATTTATTAAGGGATTAAGATTTTTGTCAAAATTTTTTGTATCACAAAAAATTAAATTTTCAGGATTATCTTCATTACTATTCTCTTTATTCATTAAATTTTCGTAAGTAAGAATATCAATATTTTTTTTATTATTTAGTAAATATGATTTTAAAATTAGTTGCTTATTTTTAAAGTCAAAAGTTGTAGCAACATTATCCCCATTATTCTCAGTAAAAATTTGTTTATTAAAAAACTTACTTTCCAAAAATTTATTTGTGAATAATATATTTTTTTCATTGTTCAGTCCAACAAGTTCTCCCTCATATTGAAATTTTTTTTTCTTAAAATTTTCACTAGAGCTAATACTATTTTTGATTAATTTTTTATCTGATGAAGCAATTATATAATTGTCGTCGGTTCGGTATATATAGTTAAGGAAATTTATTTTGTTTTCTCTATTAATTGGAATTATCTCATCAATCTGATCTATTTTTTTAGGCAAATTTAATAAATCATCTATTGTTTTTTCTGGCTTAATTTTAAAAACAATCAAAATATCATCTTCAAGCTTTTTATTATTTTCAAAAGTTGAGATTATAAGTTCATTATTATAGATATCTTCTAATTTATTGTTGCCTAGATCTATTCCTAAGTAATCTAATATAGAGTCTTTTATTAAACCAAATTTATCTTTATTTGTTTGATTTTTATCCTTTTCATTATTATTAAAAATATTAAAACTATCTAAATTTGAAATAAATAATAATTTATTTTTTTCAGGTATATATTTTATGATACTTAGTTGCTCAATATTTGTACTTTGCTCCTTATTTTTATTAGGAAATATTTTTTTAAAACCAAAAAAAAGTAATAAAGATAATAAAAATATTATTGCTATTACTCTAAGTTTCATTATCAATGTTTATTTTTATTTTTAACAATAAACTTCCTACTGCAACTTAATTTATTAAATTGTAAATAACACATAATTTATCCTATAAATTGGGAAGTTATCCAAAATCTATAAATGCTTCTAGTCTCAATGATTGGTTTAATTCTGAGAAAGAAGATCCAGTCTTGATTGATGTAAGAGAGCAGTCAGAGCTTGAACTGGCTCGTTTCTCAAAAGAATTTTTACATATACCAATTAGTAAAGTCACCTGTGAATATGTTGAAGAAATATTTGCTGGTTTATTAGATAGAGAAATTGTAGTTACCTGTCATGCAGGAATAAGAAGTTATAACTTTTCTCAATGGTGCTTGGATAATAATATTGTGAGCGAAATATGGAATTTGGAGGAGGGTATTGATGGATGGAGTAGATATATTGACCCATCAATACCAAGGTATTGATTAAATATCTAATGAAGATGCAACAGTATTAACATCTTTGTCGCCTCTACCAGAGCAATTGATAACTATATGAGTGTCTTTTTCGAGAGTAGGGCATAATTTATCTAACCAAGCAAAGGCATGGGAAGTTTCAAGTGCAGGTATAATTCCTTCTAGCTCACTAACAAGTTTCAAAGCGTCTAAAGCTTCTTGATCTGTGACTGATCCATATTCTGCCCTACCTATATCTTTTAAATGGCTATGTTCAGGTCCTACTCCGGGGTAATCTAAACCTGCACTTATTGAGTGAGCTTCTTGTACTTGACCATTATCATCTTGCAAGAGAAGACTCATTGATCCATGCAAAATTCCAACTGACCCTTTAGTGATAGTGGCAGCATGTTTGTCAGTATCAACTCCGCTTCCTGCGGCTTCAACTCCAATAAGACGTACAGAAGTTTCTTTAACAAAAGGATGGAAAAGCCCCATTGCATTTGATCCCCCACCTACACAAGCAAGCAAAATATCGGGAAAAGATCCAAATGATTCCAAACATTGTTTTTTAGTTTCTTCACCTATAACTGCATGAAAATCTCGCACAATCTTTGGGAAAGGGTGTGGACCTGCAACAGATCCTAAAATGTAGTGTGTAGTTTCTACATTAGAAACCCAATCTCTAATGGCTTCACTAGTGGCATCCTTAAGTGTTGCAGTTCCAGAATTTACAACTTTAACTTCAGCTCCAAGAAGTTTCATTCTGAAAACGTTAAGGGATTGCCTTTTTATGTCTTCAGCACCCATGTAGATAATACATTTCAAGCCAAATCTCGCACAAACAGTAGCAGTAGCAACTCCATGCTGACCTGCTCCAGTTTCTGCAATTATTCTTTTTTTGCCCATTCTTATTGCCAGTAAAGCTTGTCCAAGGGCATTATTAATTTTGTGAGCCCCAGTATGATTTAAATCTTCTCTTTTAAGCCATATTCTGGGAGTTGCTTGTTTAGTTTTGTAATGTTCAGTAAGTCTTTTGGCTTCATATAGTGGTGTTTCTCTTCCTACATAAGTTTTTAGTAGATGATTTAATTCTTCTACAAAAAGTTTATCTTTCCATGCATTAGATGCAGCTGTTTCAAGCTCAAAAAGAGCAGGCATTAGCGTTTCAGGAACATATTGACCACCATATTTTCCAAATCTTCCCTCTTTGGAGGGTTGATTTAAATCGTCATTTTTATAGTTTTGATCTTTGCGAGAAAATGTACTTACCACTTTTTCTATAGAATAAGTATTAACTAACTATAGATTATATTAAAAATAATGGGAAAAAAGAATTGGATCGAATTTGATAATCAAGAAAAAAAATCTGAAGAGGCAGCGAAGGTAGATACTGTTAATAAAAGATCAAAAATAAATATTTCAAAACAAAAAAAAGGTAAAAAGGGTAAGACTGTTACTTTAATAAGAGGTTTAGGTACTGAGGATGAAATCTCATTAAAAGAATTACTAAAAAAAATTAAAGTTTTTTGTGGGACTGGAGGAACGTTGATTGATAGAAATATCCAGTTACAGGGTGATATGGTATCGAAATCAATTGAGTTTCTTCGTAAAGAGGGATTTCATAATTTATGAAGCAAGGGTTAGGATAGGTTTTTAATTTTGATGATGCAAAAAATGAAAGAACAAGATCAAACAAAGTCAACCAATATAAAGTGGCATAACTTAACTATTGATAGAGAAAAGTTAGAAAAAATGAGAGGTCATAAAGGTATGGTTATCTGGTTTACAGGTTTATCTGGTTCTGGTAAAAGTACTTTGGCCAACGCTTTAAATGAAGTTTTACACTTAGATGGTTTTTCGACTTATGTATTGGATGGAGATAATATTAGACACGGTTTATGCAAAGATCTTGGTTTTTCGGATGAAGATAGAGAAGAAAATATAAGAAGAATTGGCGAAGTTGCGAATTTATTTATGAATGCTGGGATAATAACTATTACAGCATTCGTTTCGCCATTTATTAGCGATAGAGATAAGGTGAGAAAAATTATTGGATCTAAGGATTTTATTGAAGTTTATTGTTCTGCTGATATCACAGTTTGCGAAAATAGGGATACTAAAGGTCTTTATAAGAAAGCTCGTTTGGGTGAAATTAAGGAATTTACAGGGATTTCTAGTCCATATGAAGCTCCTCATAATCCCGAAATTGTTGTTGATACAGGTTCGTTAGATTTAAATGATTCCGTTGAAAAAGTTATTAACTACCTAAAAAAAGAAAACTTTCTTAACAAGGCCTAATAGAAAAATATTAGTTCATTTATTTTGAAGATAATTGTCAGGTCCAATAGTTGATAACTTATTATTTTTATTTCTTACCTGTGTATGTAGATTTTCTCTGAATTCTTTTAAATTTTTTTTTATGGATTCATCAAATAAACTGATTATCTCTATTGCTAATAATCCAGCATTTTGTCCTCCATTAATTGCAACTGTTGCAACTGGTATTCCAGCAGGCATTTGAACGATTGATAAAAGAGAGTCAATTCCCTTCAGCGTCTTGCTCTCTACTGGTACTCCAATTACAGGAATGCAAGTTATGGATGCCAGCATTCCTGGAAGATGCGCAGCACCCCCAGCACCGGCAATTATTACTTTTATGTTTTCTGATTCTGCATTTTTTGCATATTCCATCATTTCAATAGGTGTTCGATGAGCAGAAAGTATACAAACTTCAGTTTTTATTCTAAATTCTCTTAAAATATCAATGGCTGGTTTCAATGTATTTAGATCTGAATCACTACCCATTACGACAGCAATTTTATAAATTTCTTTAGAATTCAACTCTGACAAAATAACAAATCAATTCTTTCCTATAATGGCGCGCAATTAATTTGGCGCCAGTTAGTTAGTATGAAAAGAATAAATTTTCATAGAATATTATGACGTCAAATAAGATTATCGAAAAAAGTGAAGTCAGGGAGTATTTTAATGGTACTGGCTTTGATAGATGGAATAAAATTTATAGCAAATCTGATGAAATTAATACAGTTCAGAAAAATATCAGGAAAGGTCATCAAAAAACTGTAGATGATGTAGTCTCATACATCAAAAATTATCCTGAACTAACAAAAAAAAGTTATTGTGATGCAGGCTGTGGAGTAGGAAGTCTTTCCATACCTTTACTAAGACTTGGTATAAAAGAACTGCAGATGAGCGATATTTCTTCTGAAATGATTAAAGAAACAAAAAAACGCATTCATGAATTAGGTTTAAATCAAGGTAAAATAGAATATGAAGTCTGTGATCTGGAAAAATTAAAAGGATTATTTGATGTTGTAGTTTGTTTGGATGTATTTATTCATTATCCTCAACCGGTTGCAGAAGAAATGGTTCAACATCTATGCGATTTAAGCAAAGAAAAACTAATCGTTAGCTTTGCTCCTTATACCCCAGTTCTTGCAGTTTTAAAAAATATTGGAAAATTATTTCCTGGGCCAAGTAAAACTACAAGAGCATATACATTGAAAGAAAAGGGAATTATTAATGCTGCTAAAGAAAGAGGATTTAAAGTTGTTAAAAAGAAATTAAATCAAGCTCCTTTTTATTTTTCAAAACTTATTGAATTCGAAAAAATTAAATAATTTATTTTACTAAATGATTTTCAAGTGCATAACGAACTAATTCTGTTCGGCTAGATGTACCTGTCTTGATAAAAAGTCTACTTACATATTTCTCAACATTTCTAATAGATGTTTCAAGCTGTCTTGCAATTTCTTTATTCATTAGTCCCTCTGCTACTAGTTGAAGCACACTTGCTTCTCTAGGAGTAAAACTAGGAAGATTTATTTTATTTTCTGGATTAGTCTGGTTTTGGTCTGTGAGCATAGATTTTATTTCAGTAATTTGTTTTGCCATTTTGCTTACGTCAATATCTGCGAATCGTGCCGCTTCTTTTAATAATCGTTCTTGTCTTTTGATTACATTTTTAACTCTTGCAGCTAATTCATCGGGATCGAAAGGTTTGGAAATATAATCATCAACTCCTGCAAGATAACCTTCTGTTCTGTCTAGGGTCATTCCTTTTGCAGTTAGAAAAATAACTGGAGTTCCTCCTAATTTTTCATCCTCTCTAATTTTTTCTAGTAAAGCATAACCGTTGGCTCGGGGCATCATAACATCGCTAATTATCAAATCGGGGAAAATTGTTTGAGCTTTTTCCCAACCATCCTCTCCATCAACTGCAATAAATATTTCAAAGCCTTCATCTTCTAGAAATGTTTTAACAGCTGTTCTTAAGCCAGGCTCATCATCAACTAATAAAATTCTTGATTTTCTTACCGGTTCATTATTTATTTGATTAATTTCATTCATTTTTTTAATTCTTTAATTTGATTTTCTTGTTATAAACAGAATTTTATATACTAAACATAATGCTATCAACTCCCATACTACTAGACTATCAATCTTCGACTCCTTGCTCTAAAGATGTCGTTGATTCTATGAAACCTTTTTGGAGTGAGATATTTTCTAACCCTGCAAGCAAATCTAATTTGGCGGGGATTAACGCAAGCGCTATATTGGAAGCCTCAAGAGAAAAAATAGAACAAAGTTTATTTCTTAAGAATAAAAAAGTTATTTTTACAAGTGGGGCAACTGAATCTAATAACTTAGCCTTATTAGGTTTTGCTAGAAATTTCTATAAAAAAACAGGAAATTATGGACATATTATTACCTTAAAAACGGAGCATAAAGCTGTTTTGGAGCCCTTAAACCAACTAAAAAAAGAGGGATTTATGGTTACAGAAATTAATCCTGAGAAAGATGGCTTAATTTCAGAAGAACAATTCAAAAAAAATATAAGAGAAGATACATTTCTGGTAAGTGTCATGTTGGCAAATAACGAAATAGGAGTTATTCAGCCCATAGAAAATATTTCAAAAATATGTAAATCGAGAGGAATAAAATTTCACTCTGATTTTGCACAATGTTTAGGTTATATGGCGTTAGACAATCTTTTATCAGATGTAAACATGATAACCATGAGTTCTCATAAAATATATGGTCCTAAAGGGATAGGACTTCTTTTGATTGATGAAGAAATTAATCTTGAGCCTTTAATTGTTGGAGGAGGTCAGGAATATGGTCTTAGGTCTGGCACATTACCTCTTCCTTTAGTAGTTGGCTTTGCTAAAGCAATAGAGATAGCAGTTTTTAATCAAAAAAATAATGCTGAGAAATTACTTTTTTATAGAAATGACCTTTTAGAAGGGTTGTTAAAAAATAATTCTGGTTTATTAATTAATGGCTCCATTGAAAAAAGATTACCTCACAATTTAAATTTGACTGTATTGGATTTAAATGGGGCGAAGTTTCATAAACTTTTAAAATCTAAAATAATTTGTTCTACTGGATCTGCATGTAGTAACGGTGAACCATCTCATGTTTTACTAGCCTTAGGTAGATCTATAAAAGAAGCAGAATCTTCGATAAGGTTAAGTATTGGATTAAATACTAATTCAAAAGATATAAAACAAGCAATTTATATTCTTACAGATACGATCAGATCATTACGATAGAAATTATTGGCTTTTAATTTAATTGAGCAATTCTTAATTTTCCACTTCTAGCTCTTCTATTTAGTTCTACTTCTTGTTCGGAAGGAGTTATAGGCTTTTTTGTCAGGTTTTTTAGTCTTCGATCATTTTTAAAACAACTTTTAACTAACCTATCCTCAAGGGAATGAAAACTAATAATAGAAATAATACCCCCTGGCAAAAGCCATTCAGGTACAACTTGCAAAAATTTTTCTAATACTTCAATTTCTTTATTAACAGCAATTCTTAGTGCTTGAAATGTTCTTGTTGCTGGATGTATTTTTTTATATCTTTGTTTTGGTGGGTAGCAGCCTGCAATAGAATAAGCTAACTCTTTTGTCCCTGAATATTTACCATTTTCCTTCAAATCCAATTTTATTTTCCTAGCAATCTTTCTTGATAATCTCTCATCTCCATATTTATAGATTAGGTTAGCTAGATCTTTTTCATTTAAAGCCTCAATTAATTTCTCTGCATCAACATCAAGTAAAGGATTCATGCGCATATCAAGCGGACCATCTTTTTGGAAACTAAATCCTCTTTTAGGGTCATCAATTTGGTTACTATTTACTCCAAGATCTGCAATCACAAAAGAAACTTTTTCTATTGGTACAAAATCCGCAAAATTTGAAGCCCTTATATCAATCCTACTTTTAAACTCATCAAGTTTTTTTAATGCTGATTTTCTTGCGAATGGATCTTGATCAAGTCCAATTATATTTAAATCCGAATATTTTCTCAATAAATGATAAGAGTGCCCGCCTCCGCCTAAAGTTGCGTCTATTCCCTTAAGTTGATTGTTATGTATAAGTGGGTAATGCTCTAATGAGGCCATAATCTCATCTGTCATAACTGATTGATGATTGAAAAAAGATGAATCAGATAGGTCAGTTTGCATAACTTTCGACTAAGATTTATTTAGAAGTAAAATTTCGAATGGCTCAGCTAGAGACTAGAACAGAACCAATGGTGGTCAATTTTGGCCCTCACCATCCCTCAATGCATGGGGTTTTAAGGTTAGTTGTAACTCTTGATGGTGAAAATGTCATTGATTGTGAGCCAGTAATTGGATATTTACATAGAGGAATGGAAAAAATAGCCGAAAATAGGACAAATGTAATGTATGTCCCTTATGTAAGCAGAATGGATTATGCAGCAGGTATGTTTTATGAAGCTATTGTAGTAAATGCTCCTGAAAGATTAGCTAATATTCCAGTTCCCAAAAGAGCTAGTTACATCAGAGTTCTTATGCTCGAACTTAATCGTATTGCTAATCATCTTTTATGGCTTGGTCCCTTTTTAGCAGACGTAGGTGCTCAAACTCCATTTTTCTATATTTTTAGAGAAAGAGAGATGATCTACGATCTCTGGGAAGCTGCTACTGGACAAAGGCTAATAAATAATAATTTTTTTAGGATAGGAGGTGTCGCATGTGATCTCCCATATGGATGGTTAGAAAAATGTATAGACTTTTGCGATTGGTTCGGTCCTAAGATAGATGAATACGAAAAATTAATCACAAATAATCCAATTTTTAGAAAAAGAATTGAAGGTCTTGGAACAATACAAAGGGACCAAGCAATTAATTGGTCTTTGTCTGGGCCAATGCTTAGAGCCTCTGGAGTTTCCTGGGATTTAAGGAAAGTCGATAGTTATGAATGTTATGACGATTTTGATTGGCAGATTGCTTCAGAAAAAGAAGGAGATTGTTATGCGAGATATCGAGTAAGAGTTGAAGAGATGAGACAATCACTAAGCATAATTCGCCAAGCCTGCAAAATGATTCCAGGAGGTCCAACAGAAAATTTAGAAGCTCAAAGAATGGCGACTGAAGATAAGAAAAGTGAAATATTTGGTATTGACTACCAATATGTAGCTAAGAAGGTTGCTCCAACTTTTAAAATTCCTAACGGAGAATTATATACAAGATTAGAGTCCGGTAAAGGAGAAATAGGTGTATTTATTCAAGGAAATAATGAAGTTACCCCATGGAGATTTAAAATCAGAGCAGCTGATTTAAATAATCTGCAAATATTGCCTCATATTCTTAAAGGTGCCAAAATCGCTGATATTATGGCAATCCTTGGTTCAATAGATGTCATTATGGGATCTGTTGATAGATAATTTCTCTAAATGAAACCCGCTGACTGGTTAATATTGCAGAAGAAGGTAAGATTTGGTGATTGTGATTCTGCAGGTGTAATTCATTTTCATAACTTATTAAAATGGTCGCATGAAGCTTGGGAAGAAAGTATTGAAATTTATGGAATTCCTTCTCAAGATATTTTCCCAGATTTTTCTATACGTAAAAGTCAAATTATTTTTCCAATAGTAAATTGTGAAGCAAACTTTTTTGCGCCTATAAAAATTGGAGATTTATTAAAAGTAAAAATTGCCCCTCATAAAATTAATACTCATTTGTTCCAAGTAAATAGCTTTTTTATAAAAAATGGAAATAAAGTAGCCGAGGGAAAAATTATACATTGTTCTTTAGATGTTGATTCAAGAAATAAAATAGGACTTCCCGATCAGTTAGAAAGATGGATAGAGGCTTCTAATGTGAGTACAAATTTAAAAGAATGCTAATTATTATTTTTTAAATTTATAGTTAATTTTTTCTGTAATGCTATTTTTGTTTTTAACAATCCACTTTTCAGGTTTTTCATGTTTAGGCCAACTTTGAGAAAATTTTTTTAATAAATTTAAAGAAATTTCAATATTTTTATTATTTGTAAGTTCTCTAAATTCAACTATTACTTTAATTTTATTTTCCCATAATTTGTTAGATACTTTTGAAATATTGAATTTATTAATTGGGATATTTTCTTTCATAATGAAATTATTTAATCTAGATTCAATTACTTCAGGGAAAACGATTTCTCCTCCTGAATTAAAGGCATTATCACTTCTTCCAACAAAGTTTAAATAGAAAGAACTATTGATTTGATTAATTTCACCTAAATCACCTGTTTGCCACCACCCATTTTTATTTTTGAAATTTTCAGTTTTCAATGAGTCTATTATTTCGATTCCAATTCTGGCTGATTTTATCTCGATTAATCCTTGTGCGTTAATTCTTATATTTGTATCAGGTAGTATTTCTCCAACATTTTTAAAACCCATTAAGAATTCTTTTGGTTTTAAACTCGTAACCATTGCTGCTGTTTCAGTTGAACCGTAACAAGGTGCTAATTTTATTTTTTCTTTTATACATTGTTCTGCAGTTTCGTCTGAAATTGAAGCTCCACCTACCCAGATTAGATCAAAAATTTTTAGCCAACTAATTCCATCTTTTTGAGCTAAAAGTCTTTGTAATTGAGTAGGTACTAATGACGTAATAAAGTGTTTTTTGTTTTTTTTAAATTTAATTGTAAAAAGTAAAAGTTCTCGCGTTTTTTTTATCAAATTCGGAGAAATATTAATACAATCACATCCCCAAGTTTGACTTCTAAAAATTGACATTAATCCGCTTATATGGTTCAGGGGTAAAGTATTGAAAATTAAGCAGTTTTGTAATTCAAATCCTTGCTCTATTAGCCATCGACCTGATGTAGTTGCAGATAGATTAAGATTATCTAAATGATGAAAACATTGTCTCGGTTTTCCAGAACTCCCACTACTGTTTAATATAATTGCTGGCCCATTTTCAGTAATTGAATCTAATACATCTTTGTCTTGATAAAATTTGTTTTTTACATAAATAATTTTGTTCTCTCTAATTTTTTCAATAATTTTCTCTACAGATTGAGTTTCGTTATTTTCAACTTCAATAGTATGAATTTTATTTTTCATAGTTGATCCCATATCTTTTTTGCTTCATTTAAAAATAGAAACGAATTAGGGAATTTATTCATTGCTAAACCAGGAACTTTTGGAGTTGGTCCTTGTAATTGTAGAGACGATAAATGATAAAGCCATCTCTTGCCTATACCAGTTTCAAATGAGGTACTTATAGATATTAAAGCTTTTTTGTTTTCTAATTCTCTTAAAAGCTTAACTGGATTATTTTCTTGAGAGGGCCTTCTAATTTGCCAACCTTTCCACTCATCAATCAAATTTGGAAATTTTAAAAGTGATTCGTCTAAGGCTATAGGGATTTTTTTGTTTAGTTCTGTCAGTCCATCAATATCATCAACACAGAGAGGTTGTTCTAACCAATCTACACTTTTGTTATCCTTTAAAATATCAGCCCATCTATTAGCTATCTCTCTTCCCCAAGAACCATTAGCATCTATTCTTAACTTAATATTATTGCCTATTTGGCTTAAAATTTCTTCTAAACTTGCTTCTTCCTCATGATTATTTTTTAATGCTACTTTCCATTTTATGGTTAATGATTTTCCAATATCAGATTGTCTTTTTTTAATTTTATTTAGATCTGAAACTACATTTTTATGATTTAACAATATGGCTGTTTTATCAATTTCATCAAAGTAGGAGTTTTCTTTAAAAATTATTTTTCCATTTATTTCGGCTAATGCAGAATTTATTGCAGATTGAATGCATGGGTGAAAAATATTTATTTGATCAGATAAATTCAATACTTCTATATACGAAGGGATCATATCTAGTTGTGTCGCACACTTTTTTAAGTCTTCTTTATGAAGCGGTGAAACTTCTCCAAACCCAATTTTTTTATCATTACTTGTTAATTTAATTATCCAACCCGATTTTGTATGGTAAGTGGTTTTAGAATTTTCTACTTTGTCGGATAACTTAAAGCTATAAGATTTTTTTTGAAATATTAAGTTCATTTATTAAGCAAGTAATTAAATATTAATCCTGTGATTAAGCCAACTCCATTAAGGGTTTGAAATTTTATTGCGATGAATTTACAATTTTTTATTGCATTAGGGTTTTTATATGAAGATTTTAATAAATTTATAAGTCTTATTGCTTGAGGAAAGCTAATCAAATAAAGGATACAAAATACTGGAATAAATCCATTAACTATAGTGAAAAGTTGAAAAATATATATTGTAAAAATTATCCAAGGCACAAATTGAGAACCTTTTTTTGCACCTAGGCGAACTAAAGGTGAATTTTTCCCATGTTTTTTATCTTCAGAAATTTGATGAAAATGAGAACAAAATAATACAAGAGTTGTTGCCAAGGAAGGTCCTGAACCAAGTAATAAAGAAACTTTCCATGGAATATCTTCAAAGAAAATATTAGATGGATTTAACGCAATTAAGACTGCAGAGTAAGCAAAAGGTCCAAATGCAAGCCAGCATAATGGTTCTCCTAAACCTTGATATCCAAATCTAAAAGGAGGGCCTTGATATAAATATCCTAAGAAGCAGCAAGCTGCCACCAAAATCAAAATGTTTATACTTGTTGATACTGAAATAATTGAAATTATTAATAAACCAATAACTAAAGATGCATATGCAATAAATGAAATTATTTTCTTATTTTTTATAAGATTTACAATTGAATGGAATTTAAATTCATCGATTCCTGTTTCTGCGTCGAATAAATCATTAGTTAGATTTTCCCAAATTAATATCAAAATTGCAGCTAAAGTAAATGCAATCAAATTATAAATTTTTACCTTTTCATATTGATTAAGAAAATAAGCCCCTGTTATTAAAACTGGAAGTACGGCAACAGAATAAAGAGGCCATTTTATTGCTTGTTTCCATAATTTTTTTTTATCTTCGTCCATTTTTAATTAACACACAAAATTAGATAATTATTAAATGTAGTTTATAAATTGAGTTACATTTTTTACTTTATTGCATGATTTTTAGTTATTTTCAATAAGTAATGAAAAATGATTTAAACTTAACAGATTTTTTAAAAGATGTATTTTCCTCTTTCGATAAGAAAGTTGAAAATTCTGGATTAGTAAGTATATGTGTTGAGATTCCTTGTATTGATTTATTTCATGTTTATGAATTGTTAATAAATAAATATCCGTTTTCTTCATTTTGGGAGGAATCTGATGGCATTTCATATATAGCCTTCGAGAAGTGTAAATATGTTACTCTTGATGGTCCAAAAAGATTTGAAGTAGCAAAACAGTTTAATTCTGAGAATTTTAAAAATTTAATTAACTTAACTAATGAATCGCATAATTCTGCACTTTCAAAAATAATTTATTTATTTTCTTTCTCTGAAAATTTGAATAATAAAAATTTACCTTCAGATATCCCTAGTTTGGAAGCCATCTTGCCAAAAATATTAATTACTAAAAGTGATAAGAATTGCTGGTTAAGAATCAATGGTCATGTTGAAGGTAAATCATCATTAAGAACATTAATTGAAGAAATATGGACAATTAGGAATCAAGTTATTAATTCTGGCTCAGAATTAATAAAATCATCTGCCTTAAAAACTAGTTTTGATTCCCCTTATATTGATGATTTCTCACGCTCCTTAGAAACTTCTAAAACAGATATGAAAAAAATAGTAAATAGAGGAATTCAATTAGTAGAGAAGGGTATTCTCGAAAAGATAGTTTTAGCGAATAGGATTAAAATAAAATTTAAAAATAAATTTGATTTAGTAGAAATTTTAAAAAGATTTAAAAAGAAGCAACCAAATACATGTAGATACGTTTGGAAAAGGAATAGTAAGGATATTTTGTTTGGAGCATCTCCAGAAAAATTATTTTCTTTTTCTAAACCTAATTTAACTTTAGAGGCTCTTGCTGGAACTATCTCTACTAATTCAAATTTTAAGAAACTCCTAAAAAGTACTAAAGACTTAAAGGAACATAATTATGTAATAAAGTATTTGATTAAATCTTTAGAAGTTTCAAAAATAACAAACTTTAAAAAAAGTGATATCAAGGTAAATTCATTTGGAGATATTACTCATTTGCAAACACTTATTTTCTCTAAAGTTGAAAATATTTGTCCTTTTGAATTGCTTAAAAACCTTCATCCATCTCCGGCTGTTTGTGGATACCCAAAAAATGTAGCATTGGACTGGATAAATACTCTTGAGTCTTTTCCTAGAGGAAATTATGCTTCTCCAATGGGTTGGGTTGATTCATCAGGCAATGCTTCATTTCTTTTAGCAATAAGAGGAGCAAGGTATGTTGAAGAAAATATCGAATTTACTGCCGGTTCAGGTATAGTTTCAGGCTCCGTTTTAGAGAAAGAAATAGATGAGATTGAACTAAAATTTGAATCTATAGTAAAACAAGTATTTTTCGCTAAAAGTCCTAGATAATTTCCAATAATTTTTCAATAACTTCCTCTGAAACATTCTTATTGGATAAATTTTCTATTTCTCTTAAACCTGTTGGACTGGTTACATTAATCTCGCTAAGCATTCCATTTATTACATCAATACCTACAAAAAATAAACCCTCATCTTTGAAGTGTTGAGATAATTCTGAGCAGATACTTTTTTCTTTTTCTGTTAATAATGTGGGTTCAGCCTTGCCTCCCATCGCTAAATTACTCCTAAAATCGCCTCCTTGAGGTATCCTATTTATTGATCCAATTGCTTCTCCGTTTACGATAATTATTCTTTTATCACCCTCTATGACTTCAGGAATAAATTTTTGCATCATAACTGGTAATTCTTCTTGAGAAGTGATTAATTCAATGATTGATTTAATTCCTGGAGAATTTTTATTTATCCTTATAACACCTTGACCACCTTTTCCTCCAAGAGGTTTTATGACTACTTCATTATTTATATTTGCAAAATTAATAAGATCTTTTACCTTACTTGCAACTATTGTAGGTGCCATTAAGTGGCTGTATCTTAAAGCACCTAGCTTTTCATTCCACGCTCTTAACGATGAGGGTTTGTTAATTACTTTTACTCCCTTTCTTTCGGCAACTTCTAAAAGATGGGTTGCATATAAATAAGCCTCATTTACAGGAGGATCTTTTCTCATCCAAATGCAATTAAATTCGGCGAGAGGTATGCAATCATTCTCTTTGAAAGAAATCCACGGAATTACTTCAACTTTTACGGAAGATGCCCATACTTCATCACCTCTAGCTTCAAGGTCTTGAGGAGTACAACTCCAGATTTCAATATTTTTTTTTGATGATGCTTGCATTAAAGCAGCAGTTGAATCTTTTAAGGGATTTATATTTTTAATTGGATCTATTACGAATAGAAATTTCATAAGATCTAGTTTAATAATGCTTCTAATTTATTTTCATTTTCTAATGCGTAGAGATCATCACAGCCTCCGATACCCTCATTATCTATAAATATTTGTGGTAATGTTCTTCTACCATCAGCTCTTTCAATCATCAATGTTCTGGCATCTTCGTCGCCATCTATTTTATATTCTGTAAAATTTACATTTTTTTTCTTGAGTAGTGATTTTGCTCGGATACAGAATGGGCAATATTGCCAAGTATAAATTTCAACTTTGGGCATTTTTTTAAAATAATACTTAGTTTATACTATTAAACAAAAGTGCTTGTTAGATTATAAATAACGATTAAATTCTATTTTGATAGATATTACAGATTTCAAAAAAGATCTTTCGGAACTAACAGAGCGCCTGGGTAATGCTCAGGATTGTCTTTGACGTTCCAAGATTAAAAGCGAAAAGGAAAGAGTTAGAGCAAATTTCTGCTCAGCCTGAATTTTGGGAAAATCCAGAAGAAGCTAAAAAGCAAATGTTAATCCTTGATGATGTCAAAGCCCAACTCGAATTGTTAGATAAATGGAAAACTTTTATTTCTGATGCTAATGCCTCTCTTGAGCTTTATTCTCTAGAACCTGAAGAGGAAATGATTTTAGAATCGCAGCTGGGATTAAAGAAATTAAGAGAGAATTTGGATAAATGGGAATTTGAAAGATTGTTATGTGGTGAATACGATAAGGAAGGAGCAGTAGTTTCTATTAACGCAGGTGCGGGTGGAACAGATGCGCAGGATTGGGTAGAGATATTATTAAGAATGTACTCAAGATGGGCCGATAATAATCAAATGAGCCTTGTCATTAATGAATTATCTCAAGGAGAAGAAGCAGGTATTAAAAGTGTAACGTTCGAAATTGATGGAAAATATGCATACGGCTATCTGCAACATGAAAAAGGAACTCATAGATTAGTAAGAATTTCTCCTTTTAATGCCAATGGCAAAAGACAAACCAGCTTTGCTGGGGTAGAGGTTATGCCAAAATTAGATGATAATATTTCACTTGATATACCTGAAAAAGATTTAGAAATTACAACGAGTAGATCTGGTGGTGCTGGAGGACAAAATGTTAATAAAGTAGAAACAGCAGTGAGAATTGTTCATTTGCCTTCAGGGATTTCAGTAAGATGTACCCAAGAAAGATCTCAATTACAAAATAAAGAAAAAGCTATGTTACTTTTAAAGTCTAAACTATTAGTGATTGCTAAAGAACAACGAGCTGCTGAAGTCGCTGATATTAAAGGTGATATTGTGGAAGCTGCATGGGGCAATCAAATAAGAAATTATGTTTTCCATCCCTATCAAATGGTAAAAGATCTTAGGACTATGCAGGAGACTAACGAGTTAGATAGTGTTCTAGATGGTGATCTTGAACCATTTATTCATGAATTATTACGTATGAATATTTCTTCTAACGAATCTATTGAATAACTAATGGAAAATAAAAACGAAATTTTAGAAAAAAAAGTTTCTCCTCCAAGCTTTATAAAGCTTGCTATGAGAAATATGGTAAGGAAAGGCTCAAAAAGTATTTCTCATTTTTCAATAACCTTTCTAGTTTTAATTGGGATATTAATACTTGTGGCCACAATAGGTAAGCCCAATATTCCAGTTTAAGAATGTATGAAAGAAAAAATTATTTCTGAAATAAATTTAGATTTGGTTTTTCAATGTAATGATTTCTCTCAATTTTCAAATAAGTTAAAAGATACTAAAACTCATCTTATTTTTGAATCTATTTTTTGGGAGAAAGTTTTTATATCTTGGATAAATACAATATTAAAAAAAGGGAATTATGAATTACCAAATTATATTTTTGAAAAAAAATCTTTTTCATTAGGCTTACAGATAATATCTAATCAAGAAATTGCTTCTTTGAATAAGAAATGGATGCAAAAAAATGGTCCAACTGATGTTCTATCTTTTCCAATTATTTCTGATGAATCTCTAAATAATTTAGATCATTTAGAGTTGGGAGATATTTTTATATCATTAGAGATGGCACTTGAGCAATCTTATGAATATAAACATTCAATCTATAGAGAGATGATCTGGTTGGCTAGTCATGGATTTTTACATCTTTTGGGATGGGAACATAATAATGAGCATGATTTAGAAAGTATGTTAAATTTCCAAGAATATTTAATTACTCGATTGGATTAAAAATAAATGGAAAAAAAAATAAACTATTTAGAAAATAGAAAAGAATCATACAAAACTTCTAGTAATGTATTTATAAGTTTTAAGTATGCTTTAAGTGGTATTAGTTATGTATTAAAAACTTCAAGAAATTTTAAAATTCAATTAATTTTTGCAGTTGCAAGTTTAATAATTGGTTTTTTACTAAAAATTAGTCTAAATAATTATGTTATTTTGATTGCAACAATAATGTCTGTTTTAATATTAGAAATATTGAACACATCTATTGAATCAATCGTTGATTTAGTAGTGAAAAAAGAATTTAGTATTTTGGCTAAAATTTCAAAAGATACTTCTGCAGGAGCAGTATTATTAGCTTCCATTAATTCTGTTATTATTGCTGTATATATCTTTGTTCCTAAAATAAAGTTGTTATTTTAAATCCATATAAATATGTTTCTTGTTATTGATAATTACGATAGTTTTACTTATAACCTTGTTCAATATTTAGGAGAACTTTCAGTTGAGCATGAAATAACTAAAGAATTAATAGTTAAAAGAAATGATGAAATTACTTTAGAAGAAATTATCAAACTAAATCCTGGTGGAATTCTCTTATCTCCAGGTCCAGGTAATCCAGATCAATCTGGAATTTGTCTGCCAATTCTAAAAAAATTATCTAAAAATATTCCGACCTTGGGAGTTTGTTTAGGTCATCAAGCTTTGGCCCAAGCTTTTGGAGGTAAGGTTATAGTTGGGAAAGAACTTATGCATGGTAAGACATCCAAAATATTTCATAATCAAAAAGGATTGTTTAAAGATATCGAGACTCCATTTGTGGCTACTAGATACCATAGTCTTATAGTTGATTCAAGTTCTTTACCATCTTGTTTCGATATAACTGCGACTTTAGAAGACTCAACAATTATGGCTATCTCTCATAAAGAATATAAACATTTACATGGGGTACAGTTCCATCCTGAAAGTGTGTTAACGCAATTTGGTCATAAATTAATTAGTAATTTTCTAAAAATGGCTGAACAAAAGTAAAATAAAAAAAAATAATATTATGATTTCTCAAATTAAAAACTTTTTATTTTTGATATTAGTTAGCTCTTTTTTACCTACCTCATTATTGGCAAGGAACTTAGGAATAAAAAGTATGGGACATAGTAGTTTTTTAATTACTAGTGCAGATAAATCTATTCTTTTAAATCCTTTTAAAGCAATAGGTTGTGCAAGTAATTTAAAGGAGCCAAAAGAAGTCAACGTAGATTTTATTTTGGCTAGTTCTAGGCTTCCAGATGAAGGATATAACCCTAATAATCAATTAATGTTCGTTGAGCCAGGAATCTATCAATTTGAGGATATTTTATTAAATGGAATTTCTGTACCACATGACAGAGTAGATGGAAGAAGATTTGGGATGGCAACTGTTTGGAGTTGGGAGCAGAATGACCTTAAAATTGTTCATATGGGAGGAGCTGCTGGTGATATTGATATAAACAGTCAAATTATTTTGTCTGCTCCAGATATATTGTTTATTTCAATTGGAGGAGGAATAAAATCTTACAATGGTAAAGAAGCCTCAAAAATAGTTAAGCTTCTAAAACCTAATGTAGTTATTCCTGTTCACTTTGAACGCGGCAAAAAAATTAATAAAGAATGTGATTTCTCAAATGCTGATTTATTTATCGAAAATATGAAAGATTTTAAAGTAAAATATGTTGGAAAAGATTTTCAAATAAAACCTAAAAGAATCGATCAAAATACAATTTATATTTTCAGTAATTAATTTTTTAAATCTAATATCTTGTAATTGTCCCAGAAAAAAATCATTTGTTCTTTAGTTCCAATACTAACCCTAATAGAATTACCGATATCTTTTTTGTTTTCCATACTTCTAATAAGAATACCTTTTTCTCTCATCTGTTGTATTAAGATTTTAGGATCTTTTTTTGGCCAAATTAAGAAATAATTACCTCCACTAAAGTGAGTTCTAATTTCTGTTGATTTAAATTTATTTAAAATCCATTCCCTCGCCTTTTTTACTTCTAAAACATAATTATCAATATATGATTTGTCTTTAAGTGCTGCTAATGCAGCTGTTATAGCAAAGCTGTTTACATCATATGGTCCTGTAACTTTATTAATGTACTGAATTAAACTTTTATTGCCAAAAGTAAAACCTATTCTTAAACCAGCTAGACCTGCAGTTTTTGAAAGAGATTGAATTATTAGTATATTTTTATTCTCTTCAAAATCTATCGATTCAAGAAGACTATCTCCATTAAATTTTTCATATAGTTCATCAACAACTATTAATGAATCTTTATTGATATTGGATAAATTAATTATTTCATGAGAGCTTAGAACAGTGCCTGTTGGATTATTTGGATTGCAAATAAATATTAACTTTGGATTATGCTTTATTATTTTTTCCCTAAATTCTTCGATGGGGAATAGAAAATTTTCTCCAATGTAAGAACAACTTATTTTTTTCATTCCTCGGATTTCTGCACAAGGAGAATAGTAACCAAAAGTTGGATTTGTTGTTAGAAATATTTGATCTTTTTCTCCAAAGCAATTGAAAATTGCATTTATTGCTGCATCTGCTCCATTGAAAATTCCGATTTCATCATTACCAAATCTTCTTGAATCAAGATATTTATCACATAAAAATTTTTTTAAAAAATTATATTCTGGATAAATTGAAATCTCATCTAATTTTATCGCTTGTAATGCCTCTAGAACCCTAGGACTTGGACCTAAAGTATTTTCATTAAAGTCTAAGCGGAGTAAATTTCTTCTATTTTCTAAAGGTGCAGAGTAAGACTGCATATTTATTATTTCTTCTCTTGGTTTTGGGAAAAGATTATTTAATGGATCAAAATCATTCATTACATTCTTTCTAAAGTTTCAATTCCTAAAAGCTCTAAGCTTAATTTTAGTGTTTTTGCAGTTAGGTCACATAAATTAAGCCTAGAAATTTTTATATTTTTTTCTTCTTTGAGGATTGGAACTTGATCATAGAATCTATTAAAAGTCTGACATAGCTCGAACAGATAATTGCATAATCTATTTGGCATTAAGTCTTTTTCAATAGAAATTATGACTTCATCGAACTTAAGTAATTTTCTGATAAGTTTCCACTCAGATTTATGTTCATAATTTACGTACTGAAAATCTTTAGAGTCATAAACAAAATTATTTTTTCTTTTAATTCCTAAAATTCTTACAAGTGTATATAACAAATAAGGAGCAGTATTTCCATTTAGGGAAAGCATTTTATCAAAACTAAATTGATAATTGGTAATCCTATTTTGACTTAAATCTGCATACTTAACAGCTCCTAATCCAATAATTCTTGAAGTATTTGCTATAAACTCTTCGGTCTCATAACGATCTTCATCTTCTAATCTTTTCAATAAATCTTCTTTTGCTCTTCTAACTGCTTCATTTAACAAATCTTTTAGGCGTATTGTTTCACCTTCTCTTGTCTTTAGTTTTTTGCCATCAATTCCTTGAACTAACCCAAAAGGGACATGGTCTACTTGACAATTTTCTGGGATCCATTTTGCTTTTTTTGCAACTTGAAAAACTCCAGCAAAATGATTTGCTTGCCCATGATCAGTTACATAAATAATTCTTGAAGCATCATCGCCATTAGGAGGTTTATTGAATCTGTATCTTATAGCAGCAAGATCTGTAGTGGCATAATTAAAACCCCCATCTTTTTTTTGAATAATTAGCGGTAAAGGTTTGCCTTCTTTATTAGTCATCCCATCCAAAAATACACATTTTGCTCCTTGATCTTCTACTAATATTTTTTCTAAATTCAAATCATCAATAACTGATTTTAAGAAGGGATTATAAAAAGATTCACCTCTTTCTTCTATTTTTATTTTTAAATTTTTATAGATTTCATCAAATTCTTTCCTTGATTGATCACATAATAATTTCCAAGCTTTAATCGATTTAATATCTCCACTTTGTAACTTAACTACCTCCTCTCTAGATCTTTTTTGGAATTCAGATTCGTTATCAAATCTTTTTTTTGATTCTTTATAAAATTCAACTAAATCACTTATTTTGATCTTTCCTATTTCTTCTAGATCATTTGAATATAAATCTTTGAGCTGAGTAATAAGCATGCCAAATTGTGTTCCCCAATCACCAACATGATTGAGTCTTAATACTTCATAACCTCTTAACTCGAAAATTCTAGATATTGAGTCACCTATTATTGTTGATCTTAAATGCCCTACATGCATTTCTTTAGCAATATTAGGGCTAGAAAAATCTACAATAACTTTATTGGACAAACCACTATCTAAATCTTTTCTAAATAGAGGTATGCCAGCCCTATTGCATTGAATATTTGACTTAATTTCATTTATTAGAACCTCATCTTTTAATTTTATATTTATAAATCCAGGTCCAGCTATTTCTAGACTCTTACATAATTTTGATATGCTTATATTTTTATTTAAAAGGTTAATAAAATCATTAGAAATATCTCTTGGATTCTTTTTATATATTTTAGATAAACTTAAACAAACATTACATTGATAATCACCAAATTCTTCTTTTGATGATTGTGTAATTAAATTTTTTCGAAGAATTTCGAATTCTCCTTTTTTATCATTTTTTTCAAGACTATCTAAAAGAGATTGTTCAAATTGTTTTGTTAATTCTTTAAAAATGATTAGCATTAATTATTCAATTATTTATCTATATAATTAATTAATATAACGCATACTCAAATCAATCCAATTACTTTTGGTGATTGAAGAACTTGTTGAAATCAAATCAATACCTTTTATTAGATATTTACTAATTTCTTCAGGGTTAATTCCAGAAACTTCTATTATCAAATTTTTATTTACTTCTTTTTTTAAGCTATTCATTGATAAATCTCTTAATTCTTGAACGTTTTTTTTGATTATTTCAGGGCTAAGTTCATCCAATAAGACACTATCTGCTCCTGCTAATACTGCTTCTTTTGCCTGTTCGATATTCTCAGCTTCAATTATGATATGAGTTGTAAAAGGAGAATTTAGTCGAATTTTTTTTACTGCATTATTAAGATTATCTGTCCATGCAATGTGATTTTCTTTTATCATAGCTGCATCGTATAATCCCATTCTATGATTGACTCCACCTCCGCATTTGAATGCATATTTTTCAAATATTCTTAAGCCAGGAGTCGTTTTCCTAGTATCTGCTAATTTTATATTTGTACCTTCTAACTTATTTACAAGATTCTTTGTGTATGTTGATATTCCAGATAAATGCATTGCTATATTTAAGCTTATTCTTTCACTAGCTAGCAAACTTTTTGAAGGCCCATATATTTCTAAGAGTTTTTGATCTTTAACAAATTGATCTCCATCAGAGATATTAAATTTTGGACTGATTTTTAAATCAATTTTTCTAAAAATTTCTTTTATAATTTCAACCCCGCAGAATATACCCTTTTCTTTTGTAATCCAATATGCATTACCATTCTCTTCTGTAATAGAGGAACTTGTAAGATCTCCCCTACCTATATCTTCATCGATCCAATTATCAATGATTTTACTTATTATTGAAGTATTTAAATCCACTAAACTAAGAAATAATTAATTAATAAAAATTAAACTGAAGTTAGAGAATCAACTATATATCACTATGTAATTTAACTCAAATTTATTTACCAATACAAAACTTAGAAAAAATATTATCTAGAAGTTCCTCTGTTAATTCTTGACCAGTTATTTTAGATAAGTTTTGAATTCCATCTCTCAGCTCAATTGATAACAAATCAAATGGCAATTTATTTTCAATTATTTCATCAGTATCATTTAAATTAGATAAGCAAGCAGACAAATTTGTTAGATGTCTTTCGTTTAAAAATATATTGATATTTTCTACTTGTTTTAATCCGCATTTTTTTATAATTGTGTCTGTTAATAATCTTTCACCATCATTATTCTTAATACTCATAAGAATTGTGTTTTTTAACTCATTTGAATTAATATTTTTGCAATCAATTAAATCTTTTTTATTGCCCAAAATAGTAATTAATTTTTCTTTGGGAATTTCTTGTATTATTTTTTTGTCTTCTTCATTAAATCCTTCTTCAAGACTATAAATATAAATTATAAAATCTGACTCTTTTATTTTCCCAAAACTTTTTTTAATTCCAATACTTTCAATTTGTTCATGAGTTTCTCTTATGCCAGCAGTATCAATTATTTTCATTGGAATATCATTAATAGTTAAATTAACTTCAATAACATCTCTAGTTGTTCCAGGAATATTAGTTACGATTGCTTTCTCTTTTTTTGCAAGCAAATTTAATAAAGAGCTTTTGCCAACATTTGTTTTACCTATAAGCGCAATGGATATTCCATTGTGAATATATGAATTTCTTTTTGCATTTTCTATTAGTAATTCTATTTTTTCTTTGACTTTTTTAATGTTTTTTAGATATTTGGTGTAATCAAAATCTGTGAAGTCTTCTTCAAAATCAACTCTCGCTTCTATTTCGCAAAGTTGATTTATAAGGTCATTTTTAATATCATCAATTTTTTTCTTTATTTCTCCTTGAACCCCGCTATAGGCTAACTCGGCTGATCTGGTATTGCTTGCATTAATTAATTGATTAATCGACTCGGCTTGAGTAAGGTCTATTTTCCCATTAAGAAAAGCTCTTTGACTAAATTCTCCTGGGTTTGCAAGTCTAACTCTAGAATTACTAGATAATAATATCTTTAAAACTTTATTTACTATGATAATTCCGCCATGGCAATGAAGTTCAACTACATCCTCTCCTGTGAAGCTATTTGGGGCTTTCATCACAAAAATTAAAACCTCATCTATAAATTTATTTTGTTTATTTTCCTGAATAAAACCACGAAAAACTCTATGTGATTTCCATGCATATTTAGATTTAGTTTGAACAATCTTTTTGCAAGAATTTATTGCGTCTTTCCCTGATACTCTTATTATCGCAACTCCTCCCTTCCCAATACTTATAGCTGAAGCTATTGCGGCTATCGTATCTTCTGTAGTAACTATCGAATCCATCTCTCGCTTTGTTATGGATAATTAAGTAAGATTATCAAGAATTTAATTTTGAAATTTTCTTTCTGAATGAGATTTAAAAGAGATATTACCTATAAGAAAATTCTATCATTATTTAGGAGTCAGAATGGAAGTCCTTTCTTTAATGCTAAAGGTTTAGCTATAGGGGTATTTAGTGGTTGCTTTCCATTTTTTGGTTTTCAGACTTTAATGGGAGTATTTTTTGCGAAAATAGCCAAGGGAAATATTGTTCTAGCTGCAATTGGTACCTGGATCAGCAACCCTTTTACTTATATTCCACTTTATTATTTTAACTATAAAGTTGGTTCGATTTTTTTAAATAATCCTTCTAATAAAATTCTTGAAAAAAGTTTAGTTATTGATGACTTATGGAAACAAGGTAGAATTTTTTCCTTAAAATTACTCTTAGGTTCATCTTGTGTAGGTATTTTATTAGCTTTGATTTGCGGCAGTATTGTTTTCTTTATCTATAAGATAAAAAGTAAAAGATAGATTGATCTGATTTTAAAATTAACTTTGTCCAACTCTGGCAATATCTAAAACATCTGCCATTGATTTAATTTGTTCAATTGTTTTGTGAAGTTGATTATAACTTTCAAGACCTACACAAAGATTTATAACAGCTGGTTTACCATAAGCAGTTTTAACATTGGCATCACTAACGTTTATACCTTTATCAGATAACCGCATAAGAATATCTTTAAGAACTCCAACTCGATCAATTACTTCTATTCGTAGCTGAATTGGAAACTTATTATCGCCAGTTTTATTATCTTGATTCCAACCGACAGGTAATCTTCTCTCTATTGGAATTGGTATTACATTTTCACAATCTTCCCTATGTATAGTTATCCCATGGTTGCCGAGCGACACAGTTCCGATAATATCCTCGCCTGGGAGTGGGGAACAGCATTTACCTATTCTGTAATCAAGACCTTCTATCCCGGAAATTGGTGATTTAGCTGCTGTATTAGATTGATTAGTGGATAAATTATTATTACTTTTAAGAGATTTTGCTATTTCAGAGTCAGAATCATTTTTTACATCTTCTGTCTGTAATTTTATTTCTTCTCTTAGTCTGTTTAATACTTGATGCAAAGTTAAACCACCAAAACCAAGAGATGCAAGAAGGTCTTCAGTAGTTTTTAAATTGCATCGATTTGCAACTTTTTTCATGGCTTCACTAGAAAGTAATGCTTCAAAACCGTTTCTACCTACTTCTTTTTCAAGTAAATCTCTACCTCTTTTAATCGTTTCATCACGATGGCTTTTCTTATACCATTGGCGAATTCTATTTTTAGCAGTTGGCGTAACTACAAAGTTCAGCCAATCCAAGCTTGGAGTAGCATTATTACTCGTCAAAATTTCTATGAAGTCACCATTTTGAAGTGCTGTAGATAATGGAGAAAGCTTTTCATTAATTCTTATTCCATTACAGTGATTTCCAACTTCAGAATGGATTCTGTAGGCGAAATCTATCGCGGTAGATCCTTTCCTTAAACCAACAACATCTCCTTTTGGAGTGATTACAAATACTTCTTCATCAAATAAATCTTCTTTAATTGAAGCTAAATAATCATTATGATCCCTTTCATTACCTTCTTGTTGCCATTCTACTAATTGTCTTAGCCAATTAAATCTCTCGGCATTACTTTTAGCAGGAGAACCACCCTCTTTGTATTGCCAATGAGCGGCAATACCATATTCAGCAATTTGATGCATCGAAGTAGTTCTAATTTGAACTTCAATAGGTCGATGTCTTCCAATCACAGAAGTGTGTAAGGATTGATATCCATTGGGTTTTGGTAATCCTATATAGTCTTTAAATCTACCTGGAATTGGTTTGAAAGTATCATGAACAACTGCTAAAGCTCGATAACAACTATCTGAATTGTCCACGATAATTCTTAGGGCAGCAACATCATAAATCTCGTGAAAATGCTTTTGTTGTCTTTCCATTTTGCTCCAGATGCCATAAAGATGTTTTGGCCTTCCTGTTATTTCAAAATTTTTCAAACCCGCTGAATTCAAGTTTTCCTTCATAAGATTCAAAGTTACTTTTAATCTTTTTTCTCTATCACTTCTTTTAACGGCGATTTGATCTTTAAGATCTAGATATTCTTTAGGCTCTAGGAATTTAAAAGCTAAATCTTCTAATTCCCATTTAAATCTGTTTATTCCTAGTCGATTAGCTAATGGTGCATAAATCTCTCTTGTTTCTCTCGCTATTCTTAGTTTTTTCTCATCATTTAGCCATTCAATTGTTCTCATGTTATGAAGTCGATCTGCAAGTTTAACTAAGACAACTCTGATATCGCTGGCCATAGCCAAAAACATTTTCCTAAGATTTTCAGCTTGTGCTTCAGTCCTGTTGTTAAAGTGAATGCCGCCTAATTTTGTTACACCCTCTACAAGTATTTTTACTTCTAATCCAAAATTTGTTTCTATTTCAGATAAATCAATGCCAGTATCTTCAACTACATCATGTAAAAGGCCTGCAGCAATAACAGATGAACTAGCACCTATTTCTTTAAGGAGATTTGCAACAGCAACCGGGTGGATAATGTATGGCTCGCCGCTCGCACGGAATTGTCCATCGTGAGCTTTATAAGCAAGTTTAAAAGCTTTTACTATAAGGTTTTGATTCTCATTATTTTCTTTATTTGATTTTTCAAAATTATGAATATCTTTAAGAAGCCAATCGGGAATGTTTATTTGATAATTCAAAGATTCACTTTCATATTTTTTATTTTCAGGCAAAATAGTTTTGGAAACTTCAATTTCGTTTTTTTCTTTTGAATTTGCAGCTGCCTCGGACATTTTATATTGCTTTAGATGTATTTTATTTATGTCTAGAAAAATTTGCTATAAATCATGGAAAAAAATAAAGAAAAAATTATTTTAGTTAAAAATCTTACTGTTAAATATGGTCTAAAACAGCAACCTATTATCAAAAATTTTAATTTGGAAATAGATAGTGGAGATCATTTGGCCATAATAGGATCTTCTGGATGTGGAAAGACCACTTTTGCAAAAACATTAGTAAATATATTGCCTGCAAAGGCCACTTCTAAAGGGTATCTATCGATTTCCAATGTAGATCCTAGGAAAATAAATAACAAAGATGCACAATTATTTAGAAGAAAGAATTTTGGATTTATTTATCAAGACTCTATAAAAAAACTTAATCCGCTAATGAGAGTTGGGGATCATTTATATGAATTATTTAAAACACATGATCAAAATAAATCATCTTTAGCTATTAAAAAATTAGTAAGAGAAGTTTTTCAAAAAGTCGGAATAGAAGAAAGTAGACTTGATTCTTTCCCACATCAATTTAGCGGCGGAATGAGACAGAGAGTTTCTATAGCAATGGCACTTGCTTTGAAACCTAAATTATTAATAGCTGATGAACCTACAACAAGCTTAGATACCAAAACAAGTTTTGAAATTATGCAAGAAATAATTCATCTATGTAATGAATTTGATACAACTTTAATTTTGATTAGTCATGATATTAATCTTGCAGCAAAGTGGTGTAAAAAAGTTGCAATAATTGAAAAGGGATCGATTGTTGAAAAAGGGAATATATTAGATATTTTTCAATCACCAAAATCAGATATCGGGAAAAAGTTAGTAAATGCTTCAAAAATAGTATTAGAACCAAATACTAAAAATAATGCTCGAGATCAGGTCGTTCTAGAGGTAAATAACCTAAGACATTGGTATAAATTAAATTCTTCAATTTTCATTAATAAATGGAATAAGGCTTTAAATGAAGTTAGTTTCAAGTTATATGAGAATGAGACTCTTGGAATAGTTGGTTCTTCAGGGAGTGGTAAAAGTACATTATGTAGGGCTTTAATTGGACTTCTTAAAGTAAGAGGTGGTGAAATCAAAATTTATGATAAAAATCATGCATCGAAAAAAAATAAATCTTTTAAAAAGAACAATAAAGTGCAAATTATTTTTCAAGATCCTTTTTCAAGTTTGAACCCGAAAATGACAATTAAAAGTATTTTGGAAGATATATTTTTTATTCAAAAAATTTCAGATAAAAGAAAAATCGAAAAAGAAATTAAATTAATGTTTAGAAATTTGAATCTTCCCTTAAATAATGATTTTTTTAATTCTTATCCTAGCCAATTATCTGGTGGTCAATTGCAAAGAATTTCATTAGCCAGAGCGCTATTGTTGAAACCAAAAATTTTGATTTGTGATGAGAGCGTTAATATGTTGGATGCTTCAGTAAAAATAGAGATTCTTGAATTACTTAGAGTCTTGCAAGAAAAAATGAATTTAACGATTATCTTTATTACTCATGATTTGGGCATTGCTAAAAGATTTTGTGATAGGTTGCTAGTTATGAATCACGGAAAGATAGTTGATGAAGGAGAAAGTTCCACAATATTCACTAAAACTCAAAACACGTATACAAAATCGCTTCTAAATTCCTCTTTGAATCTTATTTAATTTTAAGAACACTTAGTAATTTTTGAAAATCTAATGGTAATTCTGATTCAAATATCATTTCTTTACCATTTATTGGATGTATAAGTCCAAGCTTAATGGCGTGTAAAGCTTGGCCATCTAATTTACATGGTAGTTTTTTACATCTTCCATATAACGGATCACCCACAATTGGATGATTAATGTGAGCGCAATGTACTCTTATTTGATGCGTTCGCCCCGTATCTAGTTTGAAACTCATTAATGAGTAATTGCCAAATCTTTCTTCTAATTTCCAATAGGTACAGGCATACCTTCCTGAAGTTTCTTCAACTACTTTATATTTCAATCTATTTAATTTATCTCTGCCAATGTTACCCACTATTTGGCCTTCTTCAGAATTCGGTGCTCCATGAATTACTGCAATATATTCGCGTGATGCTATTTTTTCTTTAATTTGTTTCTGGAGATTTACTAATGCCTCTTGGCTTTTTGCAACAACCATACATCCGGAGGTATCTTTATCTAATCTGTGAACAATCCCAGGTCTTAGTTTCCCATTAATTCCAGGTAGATCTTTACAGTGAAAAAGTAATCCATTCACTAAAGTTCCAGATTTGTGTCCAGGGGCTGGATGAACAATTAGTCCTGATTGTTTATTAATTACTATGATGTGCTCGTCTTCAAAAAGGATATTTAAATCCATTTTTTCAGGTTTCAAATAAATAAGAGGTTCTGGAGGAGGCATCCATATTTGAATATTGTCGCCATTTTTTAATGGGGTCTTTGCTTTCGCAGTCTTATAGTTTACAAGTACTAAACCTGAATTTATAAAATGTTGAATTCTTGCTCTACTTTGTTCTGGCCTTTTACTTACCAACCATCTGTCTAGCCTCATAGGAAGAGGTAGCTCATAAATAATTTCTATAAGCTCACCTTCTCCAATGCCGAAAGAATTTTGATTATTTAATTCCATAGTGGGACTTCTAAAGCAATTTTACCCAGCATTTGATTTCTATAATCTTCCAATAACTTATGAGACATTCTCCTTTTATCGCCAGAGGTATGTTTTGAAGCTGCTTCGTCGATCCAAGCAGAAGGACTCTTAAAGCCTTTAGTAATATCAACTCCATATCTATTAGATATTTGTTTAACTGAGATATTCGCATTCTTATCTTTGTTGAGAGTGGATATAATTTTGATAAATCCAATTGCGACACTCTCTATTTCATAAGCAGCTTCTCCAATATCGTCACACAGTGCAAGATTAAGTGCTGATTTTTGATCTTCTAAATTTGGAGGTATAACACCAGGAGCATCTAGCAGATCTATACCACTTTCTAATTTTATCCATCTTAAATTACGAGTCACGCCTGCTTTCCTAGCGCTATCTACAACTCTTTTTTTTGCGATTCTATTAATTAATGCCGACTTTCCTACGTTTGGAAAACCAAGTGTAAGGGCTCTAATTGGCCTAATGCGCATTCCTCTAGAGAGTCTTCTATCGTCGATTGACGACCTAGAATCTTTGGCTGACTTACAAATTTCTTTAATCCCTATTCCTCTTTTAGCATCACACCAAAGAGGATATTGATCTTTAGAATTAAACCATTTATTCCAACTATTGATTGTATTCGGGGAGATCATATCTGATCTGTTAATGACAAGAATATGTTTTTTATTATTTATCCATTTATTTAAGTGTGGATGTCCTGTTGACAAAGGAATTCGTGCATCTCTCACTTCGATAACTAAATCTACTTTATTGATAACTTCAGATAATTTCTTTTCTGCTTTTGCGATATGGCCTGGGTACCATTGGATTTTGGGTATGTCCACTTCAAAAAATCAAATAAAATTTTGTATTCTTTTTAGTTTTTATAAGTTTTAAAAGTATTTACTTCTAAATCTTAGTATAAATTTAAAAACAAAAAATTTTTATAATCGTTAATTCTTAAAATTTATTAAGGCATAGGTAACAGTAACTACTTTTTAACCCAATAAGCCCAAATAAACGTTAGGCTCTTGAGATTATAAATATAGCTTGTTTAATGTCAAAATTATCTCTTTCCAGTCTTGATAAGACACATTTAGAAGGAAAAAAAGTTCTTGTAAGAGTAGATTTTAATGTTCCATTAAATGAAGACGGTCAAATAACCGACGATACGCGTATTCGTGCAGCGGTCCCAACTATTGAATATCTTATTAATCATTCTGCAAAAGTCATTTTAGCTGCTCATTTTGGTAGACCGAAGGGTCAGGTAAATGAAAAAATGAGATTAACTCCAGTAGCAGCAAGATTAAGTGAATTGTTGGGGCAAAATGTTGCTCTTACTAACAGTTGTATTGGTGATGAAGCAGTTGCACAATCAAATAGCTTATCTAATGGAGATGTTCTTTTACTTGAGAATGTTCGTTTTTTTGGTGAAGAGGAAAAGAACGACCTGGAGTTTGCTGAAAAATTAGCATCACATGCAGATATGTATGTAAATGATGCTTTCGGTGCTGCTCATAGAGCGCATGCTTCAACTCAGGGTGTTACAAATTATTTAAGTCCCTCAGTAGCTGGATTCCTTTTAGAAAAAGAATTGAAATACCTACAAGGAGCTGTAGATTCCCCAAATCGTCCATTGGCTGCAATAGTCGGAGGGTCAAAGGTTAGTAGCAAAATAGGAGTACTTGATTCTTTACTAGATAAGTGTGACAAAATCATGATTGGTGGAGGTATGATTTTCACTTTTTATAAAGCTAGAGGTTTAGATGTCGGAAAGAGCCTTGTAGAAGAAGATAAACTCGAGCTTGCTAAAGATTTAGAAGCAAAAGCAAAAGCAAAAGGAGTAGAGTTATTATTACCCACCGATGTTGTTTTGGCTGATGAATTTTCTCCTGACGCCAATAGTAAAATATCTCAAATTGATGCCATTAGTGGGAATTGGATGGGTCTAGATATTGGTCCAGATTCCATTAAAGTTTTTCAGAATGCTCTTGCAGAATGTAAGACAATTATTTGGAATGGTCCAATGGGAGTTTTTGAATTTGATAAATTTGCAGATGGTACAAATGCAATAGCTACGACTCTTGCGGACTTAAGTGCTTTTTCTGAAGTTTGTACAATAATTGGTGGTGGAGATTCAGTTGCAGCAGTTGAAAAAGCAGGATTAGCTGAGAAAATGTCTCATATATCTACCGGAGGTGGGGCTAGTTTGGAACTTTTAGAAGGTAAAACTTTACCAGGTGTGGCTGCGTTAAACGACGCTTAGGCTATATCTCATCAACAATATCAATGCTCTTTGTGAAAGTAATCATTCCCTCAGGATGAGCTATGATTCCTGACCAAATTTGCATCCCTGGTTTTGAAGGGGCTCTTGTAATTTTAAAAATCCCTCCAGACGCCAATGGTTCCAATAATATTTCTTGTTCAAACAATGAATTAACTTGATGAGGTTTTATAGCTCCAGCAATAATCACTTCTTCAAGAGGCTTATTTAGAATTATATCGATATCGTATTTTGAACCAGTAAGAACTCTATCAGGAATTTTAAAACTAATATCTATTTTTTTATTATCGTTTCTTATTGTGGTGAATAAATTTTTGATAATCCCTTCACTTATTTTTCCATTTACGATTGAAAATAAATAATCAAATTTGGATTCGAGTATATATATTTCTCCGTTAACTATTTTTTCTCCAGAAACTTTTATTCGCAAAATATCTTCATCTGGAATATTAGATTTTAATCTTTTGATCTTCCATTTGCTGTTAGGGAAATCATTAATAATCTTTGAAAATTGTTTTGGAATATTTTGGTTTTCATCATTTCTAAAATTTTTTTTTATAAACTCTAAGTCTCGCTTATTTAATGAGGTTTCTAAATTTCTTATAAAATCAACTTTTAAAGTTTGCGTTATTGCTGAATAGGGGAGAATGAGATAAATAAATAAGTAGAGAGGGAATCCTATATTTCTGAATAAGTTTAAATTCAACATATTTATTATTTATTATTTTCATTCTACTAATTTAAGTTTTTATGTCTAAAAAAAATAATTTATTAGTTGCAGCTAGTGGAACAGGAGGCCATATTTTTCCAGCTTTAGCAGTTTCTAAAGAGGTGGAAGATGAGTGGAATATTCATTGGTTGGGTATTCAGCAAAGACTTGATGCGCATTTGATTCCCCAAAAATATAATTTGAAGACTTTGAATTTAAAGACACCAAGAAAAAATATTTTTTTGTTTTATCAATATATAAAAATTTTAATGTCAACTTTCCAAATAATTAGGATCTTAAAAGAAAAAAAAATTAACTTGGTTTTTACGACTGGAGGTTATATATCTGCCCCTACTATTGTTGCTTCAAAACTTCTAAAGATACCTATCATTATTCATGAATCAAATGTAGTTCCAGGAATGGTCACGAAATATTTTGGTTTTTTATGTAACTATGTTCTTTTAGGATTTAAAGAAACAAATTCTTATTTAAAAAATTGTAAAACAATTTTCACTGGAACACCTTTAAGAGAGCAATTCTATAAATTTAATTTTTTGCCAGAATGGGTTCCAAAAGGAAATGGACCTCTTTTGATTGTTATGGGAGGTAGTCAAGGAGCAAAAGCTATAAATCAAATTCTTTATGAATCTCTAGAGTTTTTAATAAAAAAACAATTTCGGATAGTTCATATTGTTGGCGGATCTAATCTAAAACCTTTTCATGCAAAAAACTCCAAAAATTATATTCAAAAGAAATTTACTAATGAAATAGCAGCTTTAATTCAAAACTGTGATCTTGTAATATCGAGATCTGGTGCAGGAACAATCAATGAATTAATGGAGACTGAAAAACCTTCAATTTTAATTCCATATCCATATTCTAAAAATAATCATCAGGAGAAAAATGCCATGATTCTTGCTGCAAGTGGAGGCTCAGTTTTAATCAATCAGAATAATATGTCTAAAGAAGTTTTTGAAGAAACTCTAGAAAGAATTTTTAAAATAAAATCAAAAAAGGGAAAAAAATATTTTGAAATATTAGATCTCATGAAGAAGAATATGGAAAATAATAATAAAATTAAATCTAAAAATGAGATTAAAAAGTATATTGATTATTTTTTAAAGGAATTCTGAATTTCTTCACATAAAAGAGTGTTATTTTTTCTATTCTGTAGACTTATTCTTGCCCACTTTTCGTCAAGAAATCTAAATGAAGTGCATTCTCTAAGCAATATTCCCTTATTTTCTAAGTATTTTATATTTGGCGACAATGATGTTTCACTTTCTATTAAAAAAAAGTTGGTTGAAGAGTTATGAATTTTAAGGTTTTCTATTTTTAATAATTTTTCAAATACTCTCTTTTTTTCTATATTGATCCAGCTGTGAATCTGTTTTGTCCACTGTTCATAGAATTTCTTATTACTTAGTAGATCAATTCCGGCTTTAATAGAAAATGAATTTAAAGGCCAAGGATCTCTATTTAATTCCCATTGTTTAAGTTTTTTCGATGAGCCAATAACGTAACCTAATCTAAGTCCAGGAATATTGAAGATTTTGGTCAAGCTTCTCAAGACTAATAAGTTATCAAATCTTTTGGTTAATGGTATTAAAGATTCTTTGTCTCCATTAGGCGTTATCGATAAAAAAGCTTCATCGCAGATAACTAATTTATATTTTTTTACAACTTCCTCCAATGAATTCTTTTCCCATAATTGGCCGGTAGGGTTATGTGGATTTGTTATCCAAATAACATCACCTTTTGGATGAAGCGGAAATGATTGAGGAAAAATATCATTCCAGTTTTTTGGTAATTCGCAATGTATAAAATTGCTATTCCAACAATTTAAAGATCTTTCATAATCAACAAATGATGGAGAAGGAATACAACTGATTCCGAATTTGGATGCTTCATAACCTGCCCAGGTTATTAATTCAGAAGCTCCATTCCCAGGCAATATATTCTCTGGATTTATCCCGTGAAATTTGCCGATTATTTCTTTCAGATCACTCAAGTTTCTTTCTGGGTAATATTTAAAGCCAAGATTCTTAATTTCCGTATTTAATGAATCTATTAGTATTTGAGGGGGATCAAAGGGTACTAATGATGCACTTGCATCAATGATTTCGGATGGTAATAAATTTAATTTTTTCGCAATTGCATATACATTTCCACCGTGTTTCAAGTTTGATCCTTGTATGGCTAACTTTGAGTAATCATGAGGTTCATTATTCATTCTCTAATTTTATTCAACCCATTTTAAATCTGATCCAATTGCATCTTTTATACTAGATAATTGATGGTTATTGAGTTGCTTTATAATTCCCTCAAGTATATCTGGTACTAATTGTGGACCCTTATATATCCATCCTGTATAAAGTTGAATTAATGATGCTCCAGAACAAATTCTTTCCCAAGCTGACTCAGGACTATCTATTCCGCCAACCCCAATTAAAATAATCTTTTTATCAATATTATGTATATGTTTTATTATTTGATTTGCTTTTTTTTGGAGAGGCCTTCCACTTAATCCTCCATTCTCTTTAGAGAGTAATAATCCAGTTTGCCTAATCTTTCTATTTTCAAGACCTAATCTATCAATGCTGGTGTTTGTAGCAATTATTCCATCGATGTTTTCCTCGATTATTAATTGGCAAATATCTTCAATATCTTTAAGGCCTAAATCTGGCGCAATTTTTACAAATAATGGTGGACAATTAGGTAGGTTCTTAATTTCTCTAAGAAGTTCTTTTAGAAGAATCGGATCTTGTAATTTTCTTAGTCCTGCAGTATTTGGAGAACTTACGTTTATTGCTGCATAATCACAATATGGAATTAATAATTTTAGAGAAGTTAAATAGTCATCTTTTGCTTGAGATAAATCTGTAATTTTAGACTTACCAAAATTTATCCCTAAACAAATATTCTCCCTGTTTTTTTTAAACTCAATTCCTTGTTCGACGAAGTTTTTAACTAGATTTTCAGCACCATTGTTATTGAAACCCATTCTATTTAATGCAGCCTCTTCTGCTGCTAATCTAAATAACCTTGGTTTGGGATTTCCATTCTGAGCAAATTTTGTTACCGTACCAAGTTCAGCAAATCCAAAACCAAAATCTTTCCATATATTTGCGGCATTTCCATTTTTGTCAAAACCCGCAGCTAAACCAATTGGATTACAAAAATTTATTCCACATATGTTCTGAGTTAACCTTTTATCAATTACAGAAAATTCTTTATTTAGATTTTTTAAAATAGAAGCAACTACAGGCCAATTATATTTCCTTGAACTGAATGATAGGAGACTGATAGATAAATTTGTTAAGTATTCTGCATCAATTCCAGAGTCTTTTTTTAATACAGGGGTAATCAAGTTTTTATAAAGATTTTTAAATACCCCCTTCTGTTCATTCATAAAAAATTAGGCTTCTTTTTTTTCTATTATCCAATATTTTTTATCTTTAGGAATGAATCTCCAATTACGCCATTCAAAAAGTGCATATTGTTTTACCATTAAGTGGTTTTCTTCACCTAATAAGGTGTCAAGTTCAGGTGAACTTAAAAGGTATTTTTTTTCTGCAAATTTTTTAATTAATTCATTGCGGGAAAATAATTCCTGAATTTCTGCAGGTGCATTTTTTTCAAAAAAATCAACAGAGGATTCTGCTTTTTTTAAGTTACTTTCTATAGATATACCTTTGCTGTAATTAGTTGCAATTTTATCAACCCTATCATTTTGTTTATCCCCGCTATGACCTTTAACATATTCCATTATTAGGCCATTAATTCTTAATTGATCAATTTTTTGCCATAGATCAAGATTTTGAACTGGTTTTCCTGAACTTGTTTTCCATCCATTTCTCTTCCAATTAATAATCCATTTTGTATAACCCTCTATGACATATTTACTATCAGTTCTTAGTTTAAAGTTCTCTTTTAATTGGTAGGTTTTTAATTTCTCAAGAGTTTTTATAGCCGCAGTGAGTTCCATTCTATTATTAGTAGTATTTTGCTCGGAACCACCTATTTCTAATTCGCTGTTATCTTCAAAAATTATTAAACCACCCCAACCACCTGGGCCTGGATTACCACTGCAGGCTCCATCTGTTGCGGCCTCAATCGCAATACTATCACTATTCATAATTTTTGAAGCCGATATTTAGGTTATCGGCTTGAAAAAATGTACTCTTACTTAAGTGTAACTTTACCGCCAGCTTCTTCAATCTCTTTCTTTAAAGATTCGGCATCTGCTTTAGCAATTCCTTCTTTTACTGTTTTTGGTGCAGATTCAACAAGTGCTTTTGCATCGCCAAGACCTAGACCAGTTGCATTTCTTACAACTTTAAGGACTTTGATTTTTGCAGCTGCATCAAAGCTTTCGAGAACTACATCAAATTCAGTTTTTTCTTCAGCAGCGCCACCATCTGCGTCACCGCCAGCTGCTCCTGGAGCTGCCATAACTACACCTGCAGAAGCTGCAGCAGATACACCAAAAGCTTCTTCAATTTGCTTTACAAGCTCAGATGCTTCTAAAAGTGATAGAGATTTTAATGATTCAAGAATTTCTTCAGTTTTTGCGGACATTTTCTTAAAAGTTAATTAGGTTTTGAATTTAGGATTCTGATTTTTCAGAATGTTGTTTAAGTGATCTAGCAAGTCCAGAAGGTACTTCATTAATAGAGATCGCAATTTTTGTTGCAACGCCATTAAGAGCGCCAGCAATTTTTGCCATCAATACTTCTTTAGATGGAAGACTTGCAATTTCTTTTATTTCAGAATCGCTAAGAAGTCTGCCTTCAAATAAAGCTCCTTTGGTTTCGGATTTTTTGGTGTCTTTTTGAAAAGATTGGATTGCTTTTACAGCACCACCAACATCTTCTTTAATTAAGACAAAAGCATTTGTTCCCGTCAGTAAAGATTCAAGATCGTTCCAATTACTATCTCCATTAATAGCTTTGCGCATTAATGAATTTTTAGTAACTTTGCAGATGCCGTTAGTTGTTTGCAATCTAGATCGCAAATCTGACATCTCTTTGATAGTTAAACCTTTATAGTCAAGAACTACAGCCATTTCCGAGTCGTCTAAAAGAGATTTAATCTCAGTAACGATTTTTTGCTTATTCTCTAGTGTTCGGCCCATTGATGTTTTTTGGATCGTAATTTAGGGAGAGCAGGAAATGCGGCAAAGTTCTTTAAAAGAGGCCGCTTTTATTAGATCCAAAAAGAAATAATTTAAGACGAGTCCTCGGTAGGAATTTAAAATTTAGAATAACTAAATCAACCTACTTTCTTTGGCCGTATTATTGCAATTTAAATTATACTACAAAGCGTTAACCTTCAGGTTGGTAATCTTGTACAGCATTAATGTCAACTTGAACTGAAGGCCCCATTGTTGAAGTTACATAAAAAGTTTTCCAATACTTTCCTTTAGCTCCACTTGGTTTATTTTTATCAATTGATTCTTGTAAGGTTTTTAAGTTATCAAATAGAGCCTCTTTTGTGAAACTTGCTTTTCCAAAGCGGACATGAACGATTCCAGCCTTATCTGCTCTAAATTCGAGCTTACCAGCTTTGAATTCTTTGATTGCATTAGCAATGTCATTAGTTACTGTCCCAGCTTTAGGATTAGGCATTAAACCTCTAGGTCCTAAAACTCTTCCTAATTTTGCAACCTTTGGCATCATATCTGGAGTTGCAATAAGTAGATCAAACTCCATATTTCCTTTGTTGATGCTTTCTACAAGATCTTCTTCGCCAAATAAATCTGCACCAGCAGCCTTAGCTTTCGATACATTCTCACCACTTGTAATTACTGCAATTTTGATACTTTGGCCAGTACCATGTGGTAATGCAACAGTGGTCCTTAATTGTTGATCAGTATATTTTGGATCAATACCTAGACGTATATGTGCTTCAATAGTTTCATCAAATTTTGCATTAGCATTTTCCTTGATAATACTTAGAGCTTCAAGTGGTGCGTAAATGCGATCTTCTATCTTTGTTGATAGAGCCGCCATTCTTTTAGATAGTTTTTTCATAATAATATTGGGTGCAAACGGTTATTAACTAACCTCCCCTAAATAGTGAGAAATTGTGTATTGAACTCAATCAGTGACAGAGACGCCCATATTACGAGCAGTACCCTCAATTACTTTCATAGCTGATTCAACACTAGAACAGTTTAGATCAGGAAGCTTAGTTTTGGCTATTTCTTCTAATTGAGCTTTACTTATATTCCCAACAGAGCCTTTAGCGGATTCACCTGAACCTTTCTCTATACCTGCTGCTTTTGTTATTAAGACGGAAGCAGGAGGCGTTTTTGTGATAAAAGTAAAGCTTCTATCTTCAAAAACAGAAATCTCGACTGGAATTACAAAACCTGCTTTATCTTGTGTCCTTGCGTTGTATTCTTTGCAAAATGCCATGATATTGACACCATGTTGTCCTAAAGCTGGCCCTACAGGAGGAGCAGGATTTGCTTTGCCTGCTTGTAGAGCAAGCTTGATAACTGCAACAATTTTTTTTGCCATTAGATTAGATAATTTAAGCTGGAGTAGAAAATCATAATTTTACTCGATAAACAAGAACAATTAGAAATTAGTTTTGTTTATTGATTTGGGAGAATTCTAATTCTACAGGAGTCTCGCGCCCAAATATTGAAAGTAATGCTTTTAATTTATTTCTTTCTCCGGAAACTTCTATAACTTCTCCTTGGAAATCCTTGAATGGACCGCTAGTTACAATGATTCGATCTTTTTCTTCAATATCTAACTTGATTACAGCTTTTTTCTCTGACGCGCGCTTAAAGATTCTATTAACTTCTTGTCTTGATAATGGTCGAGGTTTGATATGACCTCGCGATCTTCCGCTGCCTCTACCGTCTTCAGCACCGACAAAGTTAATTACATTTGGAGTACTTTTAACAGCCATCATTGTATCTTCATCCAAAATCATTCTTACGAGGACATAACCTGGGAAAACTTTTTCTTCAGTAGTTTGTCTGCTTCCATCTTTTTTTAATTTAATTCCTGGAGTTTGGGGAATTTCAATTTCAATGATTCTATTATTAACTCCTAAAGTTACTGATCTCTGCTCAAGAGTCGCTTTTACTTTTTTTTCACAGCTAGATGCTACTTGAACTGCATACCATCTTGCGATGCTTGTATTTGCTTTTGAAGAAGCAAGGTTTGTAGTTAATTCATTACTCATTTTTCTGGAAGCTTAATTGAGATCTTTATTAATGGATATTCGGGAGATAATTCAACCAAAAATTTGCGAGGCTGCCCACCCATAGAATCTGCTAACAGAAGCAATGGCTGCAGCAGAAAAAGATACCATAATTATAACTGCAACTGATTCGCTAAAAAGTTGTTGTTTGTTAGGCCACACGACAAGTTTAAGCTCATCGTAGGTAGATCTAAAAAAATTATTCTTTTTTTTAGGCTCTTCAACTCCAGGAGAATCCTTTTTAAGAGGTTCTTTATTAGTAGTAGGACTTGTCACAAAATTTTTTTGAAATTAAGCTTTATGCTTTAGTAATTATTTTAGCTTATTGATTTACTACTCAGCTAGGTTTGAAAACTATCTCATCTTTTTTAGCAGGGTTAAGTTTAATTGTTATATTTTTTTTATTTTTGAAGTTATCCTCTAAAAGTTTTGCAGCTAAGGGATTTTCTATTTGTCTTCTAAGTTCCCTGCTAAGTGGCCTAGCACCATATTCAGGTTCGTAAGAATCGTTTGCAATTTTGTTGATAACTTTTTTGTCTATAGCGATATTTATTTTCTGCTCAAGTAATAGGTTCTTTAAATCTTCTGTTTGTAGAATAATTATTTTTTGAAGTTCATCAATAGATAATGGATTAAACTTTACCACTTCGTCAATTCTATTTAAAAATTCAGGTCTAAAAATTGAAGACAATGCATTAGTAATTGAATCATCAAGAGTTTGTTTATCTTTTTCTAACTCTCCCTCATTTTTAGAAATCTTTTGTGAATACTCCAGTATAGATTTACCAGCTAAGTTACTTGTCATAATGATTACCGTATTTTTAAAATCTACGGTCCTTCCCTGAGAGTCCGTTAATCTTCCTTCATCTAAGACCTGCAGAAGGATATTAAATACTTCTGCATGTGCTTTTTCTATCTCATCAAGAAGTATTACTGAATAGGGTTTACGTCTTACAGCTTCAGTTAATTGACCTCCCTCTTCATAACCAACATAACCTGGGGGAGCTCCTAAAAGTCTTGCTACGGCATTTTTCTCCATATATTCACTCATATCTAATCTTAAAAGTGCGTCTTCTTCATCAAATAAAGCTGTTGCAAGAGATTTTGCTAATTCTGTTTTGCCAACACCAGTAGGACCCATAAATAAAAAAGATCCAATAGGTCTTTTAGGACTTTTCATACCAACTCGAGCTCTTCTAATTGCAGCAGAAACAGCTTCTATGGCTTTTGCTTGTCCAATAACTTTTTCACTTAGTTCTGTTTCTAGATTAACTAATTTCTTACGTTCATTTGAAACTACCTTAGAAATTGGAATACCTGTGATTTTTGATATAACATCTGCAATATCATCAGGTTCAACTTGATATTTAAAAGGGAAATTTCTATTTTTCTTTATTTTATTAAAATTCTCTTCAACTTTTTGTATGTCATTCTCTATTTCACTTAACTCTTCTTCAAGCTTTTCTAAATAATCTAGATCATTATCAATATAATCTAGATCATTATCAATTTCGCGATTTGATTTATCTTTAATTTGTTTGGCTAGCTTATCTTCTTCTTTCATTAAACTAGATAATTCCTCCATTTCTTCTCGTAAATTGTTCCAATTTTCCAAAAGAACGTTCAATTTTGCCTCTGATTGTTTTCTATTATTCAATAGTTTTTCTTGAGCTTCGATATTTTCTCCTTGCAAATTATTCAATTTTTCATCAATATTATTAAGTTGGTTTTCTTGTTGGAGAATGATTTGAGGCATATTATTAGACTCGATTTTCAACTGTGCAGCTGCTTCATCAATTAAATCTATTGCACTATCAGGGAGACATTTATCGCTGATGTATCTATCGGCCAATTTCGCAGAATAGTTTACAGCCTCTTCAGAAATTTTTATGCCATGATGTAATTCATATTTCTTTTTGATTCCTTGTAATATTTTTGCGCTTAATTCTACTGAAGGTTCATTAACAGCTATCTTTTGAAAGCAATTATTTAATGCTTGATCTTTTTCAATAGTTTCACGAAATTTCTCAGGTGTTGTTGTACCGATACATCTAAGTTCTCCTTCAGCTAGTAAAGGTTTTAAGATATTACTGATGTCGGTAGAAGATCTGTCAGAACTTAATATTGAGTGAATTTCATCAATAAATAGAATCATTCCTTGGTTTGGATTATTTAGTTCCTGCATTATTAAGCTTAGTCTTTCCTCTAGTTGACCTCTAAATTTGGTCCCAGAAACTAATGCACCTAAGTCAAGTGAAATAATTTTTAAGTCCTTTAAAGTATCAGGAACTTTTTTGTCTACAATTAATTGAGCAAGTAATTTTGCAATTGAGGTTTTACCAACTCCAGGATTCCCAATAAGTATAGGGTTATTTTTGTTTCTTCTGCAGAGTACCCTCATTAAATTATTGATCTCATTTTCTCTTCCTAAAACGGGATCCAATAAGCCTTTTTTAGCTGATTCTGTTAAATCTTTTCCATAAATTGAAAGAGCATTTTCATCTTTTCCAACTTGTTTTTTGGTTTCAATTTGAAGTTCACTTTTCGGTAATGGAACAATAGCTTTTTTCAATTTTTCTTCTTTAACTAAAGTTTCTTTGTCGGATTCAAAATTAGATTGATTATTTATTTCAATTACATTCCCATAATTAAAAGAATCTTTTGATTGATTAATATTTGGGTAAAACTTCAACTCTTCCTCTAATTTTTCAATTGAAAGGTTTCCTTCTTCAAAAACATAATTTCCAATTCTTAAATCTCTTCCAAGAGCAATTAGTAAATGAGGGATTTCTATTAATCTAGAGCCCCATTGAGTTTTAATCTGATTCGCATTATCTAATAAAATTTCTAAATCTTCTCCGATAGTAAAAATATCTGACTCATTTGTTGGTGTCTCTTCTAAAAAATCTTCTGTTATGTCTAAAACTGTATCTTGGTCGATGGATAATTTTTCAATGAAAGCAAAGAATTCACTTGATGAGAACAATGTATGAATTATGTGTTCAATATTAAATTCGCTATGATCCCATTTTTTTGCGGTTTCTTCCCCTAATAAAAGAAGGTTCCAACTGATATCGCTAAATAGTTCAGGACTAGATGTAAGGGTTTCTCTCATAAACTATAAAACTACAGTTGATTATTAATTAATATTCTAAATAGGATCTGCATTAATAATCATCCAATAATTTTCAAATTGTAAGATGAATTTCAAAAATATTTTTATGAGAGGGGTTGCAGGGGCTTTGGAATTAATAAAAGTATTAACTAATATCTAAACTTTTATGAAATAAAAAATTATAATTTTTTAACATATATATTTCAGATATTAGCCAAATAGTTCAGCTATTAATAGGATTTAAATAGTAATAATTAAATTGTGAAAGAAACTATTGATTTTCTTATTGATACTATTGAATCAAGGCAAGTCCTTGATTCAAGAGGTAATCCAACTGTAGAGGCAGAAGTATTTTTGGAATGTGGTGCAAGTGGTAGAGCAATTGTTCCCAGCGGAGCAAGCACTGGTGCTCATGAGGCACATGAATTAAGGGATGGTGGTTCAAAATATATGGGGAAGGGTGTTTTAAATGCTGTTAATAAAATTCATGAAACGATATCCCCGGCTTTATGTGGTTTGTCAGCTTTGGATCAAACTGCAGTAGATAAATTAATGATTGAAATTGATGGAACTCCTAATAAATCTAACCTTGGAGCAAATTCAATCCTGGCAGTAAGTCTTGCAACTGCCAGAGCTTCAGCAAATGCTTTAGAGGTTCCACTATATAGGTATCTTGGAGATCCATTATCCAATCTCCTTCCAGTCCCATTAATGAATGTAATAAATGGTGGTGCTCATGCACCAAATAGTCTTGATTTTCAGGAATTTATGCTTGTCCCACATGGAGTTAATAATTTCAGTGAATCATTAAGAATGGGTACTGAAATTTTTCACTCATTAAAATCATTACTTGATAAAAAAGGTCTATCTACTGCTGTAGGCGATGAGGGTGGATTTGCCCCAAATTTGTCATCAAGCGAAGAGGCAGGTGACTTATTATTAGAAGCAATTCAAAAAGCGGGATTTAAGCCTGGTGAACAGGTATCTTTAGCTTTAGATGCTGCTAGTACTGAATTTTATAGTGATGGTATTTATAAATATGAAGGTAAAAGTTTAAATAGTTCTGAAATGATTTCATATCTTTCAAAATTAGTTACAAATTATCCAATAGTTTCAATAGAGGACGGTTTAGCAGAGGATGATTGGGAGGGTTGGTCAGAATTAAACAGAGAATTAGGAAATAAAGTGCAGCTTGTAGGTGATGATTTATTCGTCACTAATACAGAAAGATTAAGAAAAGGGATTATGGAAAAATCTGCCAATTCAATCCTAATAAAGGTAAATCAAATTGGAACATTAACTGAAACTTTGGAAGCTATTGCGTTAGCTAAAATGTCTGGCTTCACAAGTGTTATTAGTCATAGAAGTGGTGAGACTGAAGATACAACAATTGCAGATTTATCTGTCGCCACAAGATCGGGTCAGATCAAGACAGGCTCTTTGAGTAGAAGTGAAAGGATTGCAAAATACAATAGGCTTTTAAAAATTGAGGAGGAACTGGGAAATCAAGCAAGATTTGCTGGAGCTTTAGGTTTAGGTCCTAAAAATATATAGTTTTTAGCGCTTAAGTTTTTCTAAACGTGAGCCTTTTCTCATACTTAATTGGCACTTTATCCAATCAATACTTATTGGTAGTGCAAAAAAAAGTGGCAACAATGCAAAATTATTTTGTTTATTGGTTACAAGTAAAGCAGATGCAATTGATAAGCTTCCTATAAGAATTGAATGACCTAAAGTTTTTTGAGCAGTAAACATTTTTTTGAATTGCCTATCAGACTCTCCCATTCTTATTTGCAATTGTAAATCGCCCTGTTCTAATCTTTCTAAACTTTCATCTATTCTTTTGGGAATGCCAACAGCTTTCGATCCTAGTTCACCTACTTGCCTTCCAAATTGGTTAATTAAATCGTTGGGAGTTTGATTATTTGAAGTCATAAGTTCTATTAAATAAGGCTTTGTAACTGATACAAGGTTAAACCCTGGATCAAGCATTCTACCAACTCCTTCAAAAGTTGATAAAGCTCTCATCACAAAGATTAAATCTACTGGTAGTTGAAATGGTGTTTCATAAACAAGTTCATATAAATCTCCAGATAATTTTTCAATAATATTTGGACTAAATGGTGGAGTTAAGGCTTCTTTAAGCATCAATCTGACTAATCTTCTGACTGGTCCTACATCAATATCTTTTGAAATTAGCCCAGCTTGTTGTAATTGACTGACAAGTGATGAGGCGTCTCTTAACGCAGCAGCCTTAACCATCCCCCCTAATCTTGTTTGGAGATTATTTGAGATATTGCCCATCATTCCAAAATCATAAAAAATTAATTTACCTTCATTTGAAACTGCTAGATTCCCTGGATGAGGGTCTGCATGAAAAAAACCGTAATTTACTAATTGTTTTAGATAACTGATGGCGCCTATTTCTGCAATTTTAGGTAAATCAATCTCTTGTGATTGTAATTTTTCTAAATCGCTTATTTTTGTTCCTTCTAGATAACTTAAACAAAGGACTTTTTCACTGCTCATATCCCAAATTACTTCAGGAACTTCAACATTTTCATCATCAAGAAATTGCTGTCTAAATCTTGCGGCATATTGTGCTTCACAATTAAAATCAAGTTCCTTCATTAGAACTTTCCTACACTCTTTAGCAATCTCAACCCAGTTTCTACCTCGACTCCAATTCTTATTTTTCTGCAATAATCCTGCTATTTGTTGCATTATGCCCAAATCTATAATAAACAATCCTTTTAAATTAGGTCTTTGAACTTTAAATACTACTTTCTTACCATCTTTTAAAGTCGCCCTATGGACCTGAGCTAGTGATGCTGATCCAACCGGATCACGTATTATTTGATCTATTTCATTAAACTTAGATCCTAATTCATCTCGTATAGTGTCTTGAACTTGTAAAAATGAAAAATTAGGTACTTGATCCTGCAATTTAGACAATTCCTGTATCCAGGTATTAGGAATTAAATCAGGTCTGGCTGATAATAATTGTCCAATTTTAATAAATGCTGATCCAAGCTTTATTAATTCATTAGTAAACCACCTAGCTCTTTTAATTTGGACCCTACTTTTTTCATTGTTCTTAGTTTGGAAAATTGTAAATCTAATATTATCTATCCATAAATTTATTAAAAGCGAAATCAGAGTTATCCAAATAAGAAAGGCCCTCTTAAATTTTTTTAAACGATAATGAAAAATGTAATAACTCATTTAATTTGATTATTCATAGTTTTATTGACGAGATCAATTTGATTATTGATAGCTGTAATTTCATTTAAAGCTTTTTTTATTTTGGAATCTTGATAAGTATTTGTAGACTCATTTTCTTGATTATTTTCGGCTTTTTCCAGTCTTGATGCTTCTTCGATTATGGATTCTTTTAAACTATCAAATTCTTTTTTGAGAATTTCAGGAGCATCCTGAGCAATATGTGTTGCTTCTTCAATTTTTTCAACCAATATTTCGTTTAATTTTTCGGTTACTTTCTTAATGGCAGCTTTTAAAAGGTAATCAGAGTTGGTCATGAAAAATATAATGTTTCAACGGCAATTGATTTTTCGATATGATCTAATAATAGATCAATACAGAACATTTCACGTAACTGATCATTTTTAATAATTAATTTTTTATGTTTTTCCTATGTAAGTTTGTTTCTATATTAAGCTTTTTTCTCTTTTTTCTTTTAACTTATATCTATATAACGGTTCAGGTATTTACTTTAAAAATATCTTCTAACCAAGAACTCATCTAATTAACTACAAAAGGAGTTTTTAAAAATTGGAAATCATCGAGTCAGATGTAGTTATTATCGGAGGAGGCCCAGCCGGATGTACTTGCGCACTTTATACATCTCGTTCAAATTTAAAGACGGTAATTTTAGATAAAAATCCATCTGTTGGCGCCTTAGCAATAACTCATCAAATAGCTAATTATCCAGGGGTTCCTGTTGATATAAGTGGAGAAAAATTACTTACCCTAATGAGAGAACAGGCTGTGCAATACGGCACAGATTATAGAAGAGCGCAAGTGTTTGGAATAGACGCTAGTGGAGAATGGAAAATGGTTTACACGCCCGAAGGCACTTTTAAAGCTAAAGCACTTGTACTTGCAAGTGGAGCCATGGGTAGGCCCGCATCATTTAAGGGAGAAGCAGATTTTCTAGGTAAAGGGGTAAGTTATTGTGCTACATGTGATGGGGCTTTTTATAAAAATAGAGAGGTTGCCGTTGTTGGAGTAAACAAGGAGGCAATTGAAGAGGCAACTGTTCTAACTAAATTCGCATCAACCGTGCATTGGATTACATCAAGTGATCCTAAATCAGATAACGAAGAAGCTATGGAATTGATGGATAATTCAAATATAAAACATTGGAGTAGAACAAGATTATTAGAAATATTGGGAGATGATATGGGTGTTAATGGGGTCGTTGTAAAAAATAAGCAAGAGGAAAATCCTATCAATTTAAATTTAGATGGAGTGTTTGTCTATATGAGTGGTTCGAAGCCGATTACTGATTTTTTAGGGAATCAAATTGCTTTAAAAGAAGATGGAGGAGTTATTGTGGATGACTTTATGTCTACAAATTCTGATGGTGTATGGGCTATTGGAGATATAAGAAACACACCATTTAAGCAAGCCGTAGTTGCAGCTTCTGACGGATGTATTGCTGCAATGTCAATTGATAGATATTTAAATAGTAGAAAAAATATTAGAGTGGATTGGATTCATTCTTAAATAAAATATTTCTTCTTTGATCTAAAGGGGTGTTGCTTCAGAAATATAAGCGACTCCTCCGTAATAGCTCAAATCGTCCCTGATGTTATCTCTCATTTTATCTATTAATTCTTGCTCGCAAAAAACAATTACATGAGCATTCGCTCCTAATCCTGTAAATTCCATATCTTCAGTAACAACTCTTTCAGGTCCTCTGCCTGTAGCGTGTTTCATAATTGTATATCCAGGAACATTAGCTTTTTCTAATGTTTTAATGATTGCATCTAGTTCTCTTTCACTAAATATCAAGTCTAATCTTTTCATTTTTATAAAGGGGATAGTGGGATAATAGTATTTACTAAACTCATATATATGGGAATGCCGAGAACTATATTGAATGGAAAAGTTAGACCTAGTGTAGTTGAAATATAATAACTAGATTTAGCTTCTGGAACCGTCATCCTCATTGCTGCAGGAACTGCTAAATAAGAGGCGCTTGCACATAAAACCACAAATAAAAGTGCGTTGCCAGGTCCTAAAGATAAAAATCTTGCAACGAAAACACCAATAAATGCGTTAAATAAAGGCATAAAAATGGCAAATCCAATCAAGAATGAACCTGCATTTTTCAGCCTCGGCAATCTTTGAGCAGCAACTATTCCCATATCTAACAAGAAGAAGCATTCTGCTCCATAGAATAATTGTCCAGTAAAAGGCTCCATTTTTTCAATTCCTGAGGGATTACTGGAAGCAGTGAGAAATCCTACAATCAAGCTTGAGAGCAATAAATAAACTGATCCATTCAAAAGTGATTCGTGTAATATTGCACTTAGATGCATTTTTCTTGATTTTGGTCTATTTTTTGGAGCTGCAAATTTCACAAGTAATAATCCAACAATTATTGCAGGAGATTCCATTAAAGCTAAAGCGCCAACCATAAACCCATCAAAAGCTATTTTTTGACTTTCTAAAAAACTTTCTGCAGAGATAAATGTAACAGCACTAATTGAACCGTATGCTGCTGCTATCGCGGCTGAATTAAAGACATCAAACTTAAATCTTAAAATTAAAAATCCAATCAGTGGGATTACTAGTGACATCAGTATTGCAGCACTTAAAGTAGGCAATACTTGATCTGTAAAACCACTTTTCTGTATCTCTATACCTCCTTTAAAACCAATAGCTAGGAGTAGGTATAAGGAGAAGAGTTTAGGTAATGGAGCTGGTATCTCTAAATCAGATTTAAAGAGTACTGATATTGCTCCAATCAAAAAGAAAAGAACTGGCGGGGCTAATACATTTTGCAGAATTGGACTTATTTCCATAAATTATTAGGCTATTTCATTTAGAGCAGTTTCTAAAGCTTCTTTTCTTGTTTCAATAATCCCTTCAACTCCAAACTTAGCTAATCTATCTTTTACTTTTTCATTAGCACCTGCAACAAATGCTTTTCTGGAATTATTTTTTGCTTCTTGCATCATATCTTCTATTGCCAGAGTCGCGGTCACTCCAAGTCTTGGAACATCAGTGATATCTAATATCAAAACTTTGTAGTTTCTTACAAGCATCATTCTCTCAGATATACCTTTAGCTGCTCCAAAACTAAGTGGTCCTTTAAGTCTAAATAGCATTACTTCTCCTGAACATCTATCTAGTAGTGCTTTTTCATCAGCAGGTAATGCATTTTTAGCTTGATCATCTTTTGATAAAGGATTATCCTCATCCATACCTTCTAGTTGAGTTTCAGTTATTGAATCGATAGTGAGCATATTTGCTATGAATACACCTACTAAAACTGCCCAAATTAAATCCCAAAAAACTGTCATCAAAAGTACGCCATACATTACTACTGAAGTTTTTAAAGATAATTTGTGAGCCCTCCTTAAAAATCCCCAATCAATAATATCTAAACCTACTTTTATAAGGATTCCTGCTAGTAACGCAGTTGGTATTTGCTCAGCTAAAGGTCCCGCACCAACTAAAACTATCAACAATACAACTGAGTGAACCATACCAGAGATAGGAGTTGATCCTCCAGATTTAACATTTATGACTGTTCTCATTGTTGCTCCTGCTCCAGGTAAACCTGAAAAAAGACCTGCAACTGCATTTCCTATCCCTTGACCAATAAGTTCTCTATCAGAATTATGTTTTGTTTGAGAGATATTGTCTGCTACTAGAGATGTCAGTAAGGAGTCAATTGCGCCAAGTACTGCTAGGACTAATCCTGCTTTGAAAATAATTGGGAAATATTGATTAAAACTTGGGAAATTTAAAGATGGAACTCCCCTTGGAATTTCTCCAATTCTATCAATTGCTCCATCTCCAAAAATTAATATTGATATTGGAGTAACTATTAAGAGGGCCAAGAGAGGAGAAGGTACCCACTGACTTATTTTTCTAGGAGTAAGGAATACTATACCTAGTGTCATTATTGCAACTCCAATAGCAGCACCATTTGGCTGGAAATTTGAAAATACAGTAGTTAAAGATTCGACTACTCCACCTCGAGTGCTAATTCCAAGTAATGGTCCAATCTGAAGCGCAATGATTATTACTCCAATACCAGACATAAATCCTGAAACAACAGAATATGGAACTAAAGTAATGTATTTACCTAGTTTTAGAATCCCGAATAATATTTGCAGTAAGCCGCCAATGACTACCGCTGCCATAACTAAAGGTAAAATTTGTCCTGCAGAAAGATCTCTTGGAACCCCTACTGCGGCCAAGCCTGCTACTACACCTGCAACAGTTACACTCATGGGACCGGTAGGTCCACTAACTTGAGCAGGTGTTCCGCCGAATAATGCGGCTAAAAAACCAACTACTACTGCTCCATAAAGTCCATAAATTGCTCCGCCAGGTCCTAACGCAGCATTTCCAAAAGCAAGAGCGAGAGGTAAAGCCACTACTGCGGCTGTGATGCCTCCTAGAATATCGCCTCTTACATTTTTCAGATGAAATCCATTAATTATGTTCAAAGATGCTTTCCTCAAAATAAATACTTAACTAAAAGATATTATCTCTAAATGATGTAAATTTGTGAAAAATGAAGATTGTGCAAAATATTTTTGTAACTTTTTTTGCTCTTATTAAATAAATTTTAGTTAATTTTCCTGAACAAAAGTAGTCTCTGATTGATTTATGTGCGAGGCAAGCGATTAATGTATTAGGTAAATATTTTTTAATTTAATAATATTCAAATGAATTCGATTATTCGTCCAAGAAGATTAAGAAGAACTGAGGCAATTAGAGAAATGGTTAGAGAAAACCATTTGGCGGCATCGGACTTTATCTATCCATTATTTATTCATGAAAAAGATTTTAAAGAGGAAATTTCCGCAATGCCCGGAACTTACAGATGGGATATTAATGGCTTATTAGAGGAGGTTACTAGGGCATGGGAATTGGGCATTAGATGTGTGGTTCTTTTCCCAAAAATTAACGATAGCTTAAAGACTGAAGATGGAGCAGAATGTTTTAATGAGGACGGTTTAATACCTAAAGCTATTCGAATATTAAAAAAAGAGATTCCAGAAATGGCAATAATGACAGATGTTGCCTTGGATCCATACTCTTGTGATGGTCATGATGGCTTAGTTGATGAAACTGGAAACATATTGAATGATGAAACAATTGCAATTTTAAAAAAACAAGCTTTAACTCAAGCTAGAGCTGGAGCAGATTTTATTGGCCCTAGTGACATGATGGATGGGAGAGTTGGAGCAATTAGAACTGCTCTTGATAGTGAAGGATTTAGTGATGTAGGTATTATTAGTTATACAGCTAAATATTCATCTGCTTATTATGGTCCGTTTAGAACTGCTTTAGATTCGGCTCCTAGAGAAAATAGTAAGAAAGTAATTCCAGACAATAAGTCTACATATCAAATGGACCCTGCCAATTCAAAAGAGGCTTTAATTGAATCTGCATTGGATCAGTATGAAGGAGCTGATATTTTGATGGTAAAACCAGGAATTTCATATTTGGATATTGTTTATAGACTAAGCACATTTTCAAATAAGCCCATAGCTGCATACAACGTTAGTGGGGAGTATTCCATGGTAAAGTCTGCTGCTATGAAGAACTGGATTAACGAAAAAGATATTGTTTTAGAGACATTGCTTAGTTTTAAAAGAGCAGGAGCAAAATTAATACTCACTTATCATGCTTGTGATGCATCTCAATGGTTGCAGGATACTTAAAAACTCATTATTAACAAAAATTTGGTTTATTCTTAGGTAAGTAATAAATTAATTGCTTTGTTTTGAAGTTTTCACAAGCAGTAAATAGGATTGGTCACATTGCACTTAGGGTAGAGAATCTCGAAAGGGCGAAATCTTTTTATATTAAGCTGGGTATGAAATTGGTTTGGGATGATAAAGATTGGTCTTATTTAGAGGCAGGTAAAGGGAAAGATGGACTTGCGTTGTTAGGCCCTAGCTACAAAGCTGCGGGACCTCACTTTGCTTTTCATTTTGAAAATAAAAAAGAAGTGGAAAATATTCAAAATGATTTCAAAAATTCTGGTGTAAAAGTTGGTCCTTTACATGAGCATAGAGATGGAACAGCATCTTTTTATATGAAGGATACTGAAGGAAACTGGCTTGAGATGCTTTATGTTCCTCCTGAGGGTATTCAATCGAATACTTGATTCTTTTTTTTGTATGCAAGAGAAAAGTTATTCTAAAAAATCATATTCAGATAACACCTTAGAAGAAGAATCTATAAACCTTTTAGAGTGGGATTCATTAAAAACGCATTTATCTTCCTTCGCCTCAACGGAAATGGGTAAACGATCAATTTTAAGTTTTGTTATACCTTCAGAATACGAGTCATCTAAAAGACTTTTGAATGAAACTGTTGAAATTAATGAGCTAGAAAAAAATTTAGATAAATCAATTAGTTTTTCTGGTGTTTTTGATATTAGTAGAAATATTGAAATTTGTTCGAAGGGAGGTGTAATTTCATCTTCTGAATTGTTAGAAATAGCGAAAACAATTTCTGCAGCAAGAAATTTAAAAAAAATCTTATTAGATTTTGAACAAAGGCCTTATATTTCATCATTTGCAAAAAATTTAATTGACCATCAGAATATTGAAACGATTTTTAAAAAAGGTATTGAATCGAATGGAAGGATTTCAGACAATGCTAGTAATGAACTATCTATTCTAAGAAAAGAATTTTTATCTAAGAAACTTGAAAGAAAAATATTAGTTGAAAAATTTATTCAAAAGAATTTAGCTTATTTGCAAGATACTACTATTGGAGATCGATATGGAAGGCCTGTTTTAGCAGTGAAAGTTAATTATGTAGATAAATTTAAAGGAATAATTCATGACTCTTCATCTTCAGGAAATACAGTATATTTTGAGCCTGAAAGTGTAGTAACTAAAGGTAATAAGATTGCTTCTTTAGAGGCTAGGATCACAGCAGAAGAATTTAAATTACTTAAGAAATGGTCCCAGGTTGTTAGTGATAATTCAGAAAATCTTATTGAAATGGCATCCATTTTATTGAGATTAGAAAATGCTCTAACTCGTTCAAGATATTCGAAATGGATTGGAGGCAAAACTCCTACTTTTGAGAAAAGTCCTATTATTTCTTTAATTGGTTTTTCTCATCCGTTATTGATTTGGGAACATAAGAAAAAAGGAGCCCCTCCACCAGTAGCTGTCGATTTTTATATAAATAGGAATATTAAAGTTGTAGCTATTACAGGTCCAAATACAGGAGGTAAAACAGCAGCTTTAAAAGGTTTGGGCTTGTCTTTACTTATGGCTAGAGCAGGATTATTGATACCTTCAACTAATAATCCTATTATCCCTTTTTGTCCAAATATATATGTGGATATAGGAGATAATCAATCATTAGAAGAAAATTTATCTACCTTCAGTGGGCACATATCCCGCATTAAAGAAATATTAGATTCACTTGATTATAAGAAAGGATTGTCGGTTGTTTTGCTAGATGAGATTGGATCTGGCACAGATCCTCTTGAAGGAAGTGCTCTTGCGATGGCTTTATTAAAAGAATTTGCAAATAAATCTGATATCACTTTTGCAACTACACATTATGGAGATATTAAGGCGTTAAAATATAACGACTCAAGATTTGAAAACGTATCAGTTGCCTTTGATGAGGATTCTTTGAAGCCAAAATATATACTCAACTGGGGTATTCCTGGGAGAAGTAATGCTTTGTCAATTTCAAAGAGAATTGGTCTCGATGAAAGCATACTCAATGAAGCTGCAAATTATCTAAAGCCAAAAGAAGTTGACAATATTAACAGTATTATCAAAGGACTTGAGGAAGAGAAGATTAAACAACAAAATTCTGCAGAAGCTGCTGCAGAATTGATTGCAAGAACTGAAATATTACATGATGAACTGAAGAGAAATTATGAATATCAAAAAATAAATGCTGAAAAAATCCAGGAAATTGAAAGGTCTAAATTATCAAAACATATTGTATCCGCTAAAAAAGAGGTGATAGATTTGATTAAAAAATTAAGAGATAAAAATGTAAATGGAGAAGATACGAGAATTATTGGAAAAAGATTAAAGGAAATTGAAACGGAACATTTAACCCAAAAAAAATCTGAAAAGTCAATATTGTGGAACCCTCAGGTAGGTGATTTTGTAAAAATTAAAAGTCTAAATAGTACGGGACAAATTGTAGATTTTGATAAAAAAGGTGGTTTTTATGAAATTAAATGTGGTTCATTTAGAAGCACATTATCTGTAAATGACTTTGAAGGTATTAATGGAGAAAAGCCTAATTTCAAAAGTTCAAAAATTGAGATCAAGTCTACAAGAGAAGATTTTTCTTTTTCTAAAATTAGAACGAGTAAAAATACAATTGACGTAAGAGGGTTAAGAGTCCATGAAGCCGAAATAATTATTGAAGAGAAAATTAGAAAATTTCATGGACCGCTATGGATTGTTCATGGAATTGGCACAGGAAAATTAAAAAAAGGACTAAGAAATTGGTTATCAGGTTTAAATTATGTTGATAAGATTGAAGATGCAGCCAACAACGAGGGTGGCCCTGGTTGCAGTATTGCGTGGATAAAATAAAATTTAAAATACCTAGAAAACAATTTAATAAGCGTATTAAGTGCAATTTATTGATCAAGCTAACATTATTCTTAAAGCAGGAAAAGGTGGAAATGGAATAGTTTCATTTAGAAGAGAAAAATTCGTTCCTGCTGGAGGACCTTCGGGGGGAAATGGTGGAAGAGGGGGTTCAGTTATTTTGATGGCTGATAATAACCTTCAAACATTATTAGATTTCAAATTCAAACGTGAAATAATTGCTGAAGATGGATGCAAGGGAGGTCCGAATAAGAGATCAGGTGCTTCAGGTGAGGATAGAATCCTTAAAGTCCCCTGCGGTACAGAAATAAGGGATATTAAATCCGGCATCATTTTAGGAGACTTAACTAAAGATAAACAAAGTTTAACTATTGCCATTGGAGGAAGAGGTGGACATGGTAATGCTTACTATTTAAGTAATCAAAATAGAGCCCCTGAATCATTCACTGAAGGAAAAGATGGTGAGATATGGGAGGTTCAATTAGAACTAAAACTTCTTGCAGAGGTTGGGATTATAGGCCTTCCAAATGCTGGAAAAAGTACTTTGATTTCCGTTGTATCATCTGCCCGTCCGAAAATCGCAAATTATCCTTTCACTACTCTAATACCTAACTTAGGTGTAGTAAGAAAAATTGATGGGAATGGTTGCCTTTTTGCGGATATTCCTGGATTAATATCAGGTGCAGCTGATGGCGTAGGTTTAGGCCATGATTTTTTAAGGCACATCCAAAGAACGAAGATACTTGTTCACTTAATTGATGCAATTGCAGAAAATCCTTTAAATGATTTTGAGATTATTGAGCAGGAATTAAAAAAATATGGGAAAGGTCTTTTAGATAAAGAGAGGATAATAGTGTTAAATAAGATGGAGCTGGTAGACGATGATTATTTGAAAATAATTACAAAAAAGTTAGAAGATTTATCAAAAAAGAAAGTTTTAGTTATTTCTTCATCTTTAAAAAAAGGTTTATCCTCACTGCTTTCTGAAGTGTGGAAAAGGATCTAACTTAAATTTAAAATTTTTTTGTAAATTAATCTACTTGATTTAATAATGAAAATTAGCCATAAATAAGATAATTCTTTAAACCTAATATGAATTTCTACAGTTGTTTTGATAAACAAGGAAAAATAATAGCTAGATGTCAAACCATACAAGATATTGAGGTTCTTAAGAAAATGGGAAGACCGATTGTAGAAGTTAAGGAAATGAAAAATGAAGAGTCGGTGGTATGTTCTCTGACAGGTAGCCCATCAGATTTCAATATGGATTACTAAAAGAATTCAAGAATTAAAAAAAGGGCTTTTTGAGCCCTTTTTTTGCATTATCTAATAATTAAATAAACTTAATCATCATAAACAAGACATTCTGGTTCATCTGGGTTTGCGTCGCAAAATAATTCCAAAGCATTAGGATCATGTTTATCTTCTGGATGATGATCCTTATATTCTTCGAGTTCTTTTAGCTCTTCAGTTAAATGTCTGACCTTTGGAAGATTGCCCTCTGCTTTTGCAGATTCGATTTCCGATTGATCTTTTTGGATGTGTTCGTCAATGGATTTCATTTTAAGCTTTTCGTACTTTAGTAGACATACATAACATAGTTAATTTCTAATGAAATTGCATTATCTATGAACTAAATAAGTGTTCATTACAACATCATTTTTTTTGGGAATTGATTTTTATATTTTTTCGGACTCTAATCTCATTATTTGCTCTAGCGATGGTAAAACTGGGATTAGTTGATTTGGGTTTAAAGGGAATAAAGCTTTGTAGTAATCTTTTTTCCACTCGTTGTCGAAGCATGTCCTATTTACATTAGATAATTTAAAAAAATTTAGTCTCCATTCAATAATTTTCTTGAAATTTGATAGTTCTTGTTCAGTACATTTGAAAAGTTTGCTATATATCAATTCCCATCTTATAAGCGTTGGAAAAAGGTAAATATCTGCGTAGGTTAACTCTTCTCCAAATATCCAGTCACCTTTGTTTTTTTGTAGAAAATTTTCAACTTCATTTATAGCTGCGAAAAGATTTTGACTTGCATTTTCGTAAGCTAACTGGTTTCTGGCGAAACCACATTTATATACTCCATCATTAATGCGGTTATTAATTAAATCTAAAAATTTTTGATTACAGTCCTTAATAGTTAATATCTGAATTTCTGATTGAATTTTTATTGAATTGAGTAATCTTATAATTTGTGAACTTTCATTAGACAAAATATTTACTTCATTTTTTACAAAACTAATTAAAAGAGGTAAAGTCGCTCTAAAAATAATCTTTTTATGAGCTTTTTTGTAAAGGTCTGAAAGTCTCATGCATCCCTTAAACTTTCTATTGAAAATCCATTCGCCATGCTCAAGATCTGCTTTTAAAAAAATAACTTTAACTTTTTTAGATAAATGTTTTATTGCGTGGACGAGTAAAGTTCTTTGACACCATGGGCAAGAATTCCCTACCAATAAATAAATTTGTCTATTCTCATTATTAATATCGTATTCACTATCAATTGTTATACCTTTAGGCCTTTTGTAGTTACCATGTAAATCTGATGGTGCGAAGCCATTCATTAGTTGGGTCCAAAACCAAAACCAGAATTTTCTGGTGGCTTTTATAAGGTATTTATTTTGCATAAAATTTAATTTTTAATGAAAAAATGACTGTTCAAAGAATACTTATCGTTTCAGGAACTCATGGGAATGAAATTAATCCTGTTTGGGCGGTTAAGAAATTTAATAGAGAGGAAAATATTTTAAATCATGGTATCGAGTATGAGTACATAATAGGAAATCCTGTTGCCTATGAAAAAGGTTACAGATATATAGATGTAGATTTAAATAGATCTTTTAAAAAAATTAAAAATCATGATCAATACAATAATAGTGTTTATGAAATTGATAGAGCTAATTTTTTAGTCGATCAATTTGGAATCCATGGATCTAAGCCCTGTCAAATTGCAATTGATTTGCATACTACTACTGCAAATATGGGAACAAGCATTGTTTTGTATGGGAGGAGATTCAAAGATTTTTGTTTAGCTGCATTACTTCAGAACAAATTTGGGTTGCCTATTTATTTGCACGAAAAGGACAAAGCTCAAACAGGCTTTCTTGTAGAAGCTTGGCCATGTGGTTTAGTTATTGAAATAGGAGCTGTCGCACAAAATTTTTATGATCCAAAAATCATAGATAGATTCTTAATAATCATTAGATCTTTAAGAGAAGAGATAGATAAATTAAAAAACAACCTTATAGAACTTCCAAAGGAATTGGTTGTTCATGTTCATCAAGGGAGTGTAGATTATCCAAGAGATGAAAAAGGATATATTGATGGCCTAATACATCCTGAAAGAATAAACCAAGATTGGAAAATGATTAAAAAAGGAGATCCATTATTTCTTGATAGCCAAGGAATAATACATAAATATAATGGAGGAGAATTGATTTGGCCTGTTTTTATTGGCGAAGTTGCCTACAAGGAAAAAAACATTGCCATGAGCTATACGAAGAAAGAAGTTATTAGTTCTAACAATCAATGGATATATGAGTTTGAAAGCCTTTAAATTAAGAAACAAGGGCAGTAAATTGATGAAAACTAATAAGGATTTTTTATTTAAAAGATAAGTTTATTTAATATTTAATGCTCTTATTTTTTTTGTTAAGTTTTCATCCTTAAAACCTTAAATTCTTTCGCTCCAGTAAATAACAGCTCCAAAAGCCTCTAATTGCAGTCTTCTATGCTTAGCCTCTCTTAAGGAAACCACCTCTTTCGATCTTTTTCCGTTAAGAAGCCATTCGATTATTACCAAGTTAAATCTTCAATAACAAAGAAAATATTAAGACATGGAGGTTCTTTTTTTCGATTTAGCAAAAAATAAGTTTACTTAAAGAAAAAAAAATTACACATTTTTAGCAATTTTGGTCTAAAATCTTCGAAGCGGAGTTAATTCTCCGTTTTTATTTACACGTCTCACTTTAGAGACATACTTTACGAACTCATGACAACTATTCAGCAGCAGCGTTCTTCGCTGTTAAAAGGTTGGCCACAGTTTTGTGAGTGGGTAACATCAACTAACAACAGAATTTATGTTGGTTGGTTCGGCGTCTTAATGATTCCATGCCTTCTTACAGCAGCGGCTTGCTTCATCGTTGCATTCATCGCAGCACCACCAGTAGACATCGACGGAATTAGAGAGCCAGTTGCTGGTTCATTCCTATATGGAAACAACATCATCTCAGGTGCAGTTGTTCCTTCATCTAACGCTATTGGTCTACACTTCTACCCAATTTGGGAAGCAGCTACTGTAGATGAGTGGTTATACAACGGTGGTCCTTACCAGCTTGTAATTTTCCACTTCCTAATTGGTATTTCAGCATACATGGGAAGACAGTGGGAGCTTTCATACCGTCTAGGTATGCGTCCTTGGATCTGTGTTGCATACTCTGCACCAGTTTCAGCAGCTTTCGCAGTATTTCTTGTATACCCATTTGGTCAAGGTTCATTCTCTGACGGAATGCCTCTAGGTATCTCTGGAACATTCAACTTCATGTTTGTTTTCCAGGCAGAGCACAACATTCTTATGCACCCATTCCACATGGCTGGTGTTGCTGGTATGTTCGGAGGATCTTTATTCTCAGCTATGCATGGTTCACTTGTTACTTCATCTCTAATCAGAGAAACAACTGAGACAGAGTCTCAGAACTATGGTTACAAGTTCGGACAAGAAGAAGAAACATACAACATCGTTGCAGCTCATGGCTACTTCGGTCGTTTGATCTTCCAATATGCTTCATTCAACAACAGCAGAAGTCTTCACTTCTTCCTAGCTGTATTCCCAGTTGTTTGTGTATGGTTAACTTCAATGGGTATCTGCACAATGGCATTCAACCTTAACGGTTTCAACTTCAACCAGTCAGTTGTTGATGCAAACGGTAAGATTGTTCCTACATGGGGTGACGTTCTTAACAGAGCAAACCTAGGTATGGAAGTAATGCACGAGCGTAACGCTCACAACTTCCCACTTGATCTAGCAGCAGCTGAGTCTACAACAGTAGCTCTTTCAGCTCCAGCTATCGGTTAAGCTTAAAGTTCTTAAACTTACAAGCCCCCTTTTTGGGGGCTTTTTTTTGTTTAATTTTCAATTGGTTTCATATAATGTTTATATATAGATAAAACATTTGATATTTCTATGAGTAGTAGTTTTGGAAAAATTTTTCGTGTTAGTACTTTTGGAGAATCACATGGTGGTGCAGTGGGAGTTATCCTTGATGGATGTCCACCTAAGTTAAAAATAGATATAAATCTGATACAAAATGAATTAGATAGGCGCAGACCTGGCCAAAGTGACATTACAACGCCCAGAAATGAAGAAGATAAAATTGAAATATTAAGTGGGATAAAGGAAGGGTTAACACTTGGAACTCCGATAGCAATGTTGGTAAGAAATAAGGATCAAAGACCAGGAGATTATAATAATTTGGAGCAGGTATTTAGACCTTCTCATGCAGATGGTACATATCATCTGAAATATGGAATTCAAGCAAGTTCTGGTGGTGGAAGAGCTTCTGCTAGAGAAACAATTGGGAGAGTAGCTGCTGGTGCTGTAGCAAAACAATTATTAAAAACCTTCTGTGACACTGAAATACTATCTTGGGTAAAGCGTATACATGATATTGATTCTGATATAAATAAAGAGAAGATTTCTCTCAAAAAAATAGATTCTAATATTGTTAGATGTCCTGATGAAAAGGTATCAATAGAAATGATCGAGAGAATTAAGGAATTAAAGCGTCTAGGAGACTCTTGTGGCGGTGTTATTGAATGTCTAGTAAGAAATGTTCCTTCTGGTCTTGGAATGCCTGTTTTTGATAAATTAGAAGCTGATTTAGCAAAGGCTTTGATGTCTTTGCCTGCCACGAAAGGCTTTGAAATAGGTTCAGGTTTCTCTGGAACTTATTTAAAAGGAAGCGAACATAATGATGCCTTCATCAAGTCTGATGATATTAGTAAGTTAAGAACAACATCAAACAATTCAGGAGGTATACAGGGCGGAATAAGTAATGGTGAAAATATCGAGATGAAAATAGCTTTTAAACCCACAGCAACCATCGGGAAAGAACAGAAAACAGTAAATGCTGAAGGTAAAGAAGTACTTATGAAAGCAAAAGGGAGACACGATCCATGCGTTCTACCAAGAGCAGTTCCCATGGTTGATGCTATGGTAGCTTTAGTACTTGCTGATCATTTGCTTTTAAATCATGCTCAATGTGACTTAATAAATAAGTAGTAGTGTTGTTGAATAAATAATATTTATCCTTAACTTAATTATTTTTGAGCCATTCATATATTTTTGGATCAAATTTTTTATTTTTGATACCGTTATCTCCAATTACAACTGCTTTATACCCTAAAGATTTATAAGTTTTTAAATCATTAATTGATAGTCCTCCAGCAGCAATGAAATCAACATTTTTATAGTTGAGTATATTTATCGAACTATCTTTACTTTTTATTGGGTAAATTTTGATAATTTTGCAATTTAAATCTATCGCTTCCTTAAGATCTTTTAAATTATTAATTCCAGGAATTAATAAATAATTATTTGACTGCGCATAATTGAAAAGATCTTTATCCCAAAATTTCATCATCGAAAAATTTAATCCAATTTTTAAAGAATCTTCTATTGATTGCTTATTAACTATGGAGGCAGAGCCTAAATTAATTCTTGGATATTTAATTTTGATATAGGATACAAAATCGAACCAATTTTCGTTGTTGGACCAACTTATTTCAATATTATTTAATCCTAATTTTACTAAGTTTTCTAATTCTTCAAAAAATGAATTTCTTATAGAGGTATTTGAGTAAATATTATCTTCAGGTTTTATAAGTAAAAAAAAAGATTCAATTTTCAGGAACTCCGAAAAAGAATCTTCTTTATTATTCATTAAAAATTTAAAATTCCGCGTTAAATATAGTTTGCGACTTTAACTTCTGAGCGGTTGAGCAAGTCTTGGATATCTTCAGTATCTATAGTTTCTCTTTCAATTAGCATTTGAGCCATTTCGTCAAGAACCGTTCTATTGTCTGTTAAAACTTTTGTCGCTCTCTTATAGGCAACATCAACAAGTTCTGAAACCTCTACATCAATTGTTGCTGCTGTGTCTTCAGAGAAGTCTCTTGTAGAACTCATATCTCTTCCAAGAAACATTCCACCTTGAGATTGACCTAGAGCAACTGGACCTATTTTGTCACTCATACCGAATTTAGTGATCATTTGTCTTGCTACATTGGCAACTTGTTGTAAATCATTTGAAGCTCCGGTTGTTACTTCTTCTTCGCCATAGACTATTTCTTCAGCAACTCTTCCACCAAGAGCTACTGCCATTTGATTTTGAAGGTAAGAACGAGAGTAAAGACCGGATTCCATTCTTTCTTCACTTGGAGTAAAGAAAGTTAGACCCCCAGCTTGACCTCTTGGAATGATTGAGACTTTTGCTACTGGATCATAATCAGGCATTAATGCTCCAACGAGTGCATGACCGGCTTCGTGATAAGCAACTAATTCTTTTTTCTTATCACTGATTACTCTATCTTTCTTTTCTGGGCCAGCCATAACTCTTTCAATGGCATCACCGACTTCATCGTTGCTTACCTTATCTAAATCTTTTCTAGCTGCTAGTATTGCTGCTTCATTTAGAAGATTAGCTAAATCTGCACCAGTAAATCCTGGTGTTCTTCTGGCGACTTTATCTAAATCAACGTCTTTTGAGAGAGTTTTATCTTTCGCATGAACATTTAATATTTGCAATCTTCCAGCATAATCTGGACGATCTACTGTTACCTGTCTATCGAATCTTCCAGGACGCATTAAAGCTGAATCTAAAACATCTGGTCTGTTGGTTGCAGCAACTATTATTATTCCTGAATTACCTTCAAAACCATCCATTTCGGTTAATAGTTGATTTAATGTTTGTTCTCTTTCATCATTTCCTCCGCCCATACCAGCTCCCCTTTGTCTTCCAACTGCATCTATTTCGTCAATAAAAACAATACAAGGAGCATTCTTTTTTGCTTGTTCAAAAAGATCTCTAACTCTGCTAGCTCCAACCCCAACAAACATCTCTACAAATTCTGAACCAGATATTGAGAAAAAAGGTACACCTGCTTCTCCAGCTACTGCTTTTGCTAGTAATGTTTTTCCTGTACCAGGAGGGCCAACAAGAAGAACCCCTTTTGGAATTTTTGCTCCGACTGCGGTAAATCTATCTGGACTCTTAAGAAAATCTACAACTTCTGTGAGTTCTAATTTAGCACCTTCAACACCAGCAACATCAGAAAAAGTTACTTGTGTAGATGGTTCCATTTGAAGTCTAGCTTTGCTTTTGCCAAAACTCATGGCTGGGTTGCCACCCCCAGCATTACCACTTTGGGATCTTCTGAAAAGAAAAAATAGGCCTCCAATCAAAAGTACTGGGAAAATTAAGCTACTTAAAGCCTGTTGCCATGGATTGGCTAATTTTGTAGGAGTTACAGCTATATCTACATTATTCTCAGTAAGTATTTTTAATAAATCTTTGTCAGGGGCTAAATTGACCTCAGACCTGCTCCCATCATTTTCAACAACTTGAGCTGTGGCATTATCTGGAGATATTAGGACTCTACTGATTTCTTTATCCTGTACTGCCTCTATAAAATCACTATATCTCAAGGTCTTTGTAGAACTTTCAGTACTAGGTTTATCAAAAACTGAAGTACCAATGAAAATTACAGTAATAACAGCTAGAACATAAAGTCCTACGTTTCTCCAACGTTTGTTCACGATAAAAAATCTTTAATAAATCTATAATACTAATAATAAAACAATATTAAGAGCGTCTTAGAACATCTACTACACTTTTGAATGCAAACCATTCAGGAATTGGTTCCCCATTCCTCAATTTCTTTCTAAATTCAGTACCACTAAGTTTCATAATTTCATAATTAAATTCTTTAGCTTCTTCAGCTGTTATATATCCTTTTTCCTTCGTATAAACTAAATTTTTTGAAGGAACAGTTTGCATCATCAATTCATCTGCACACTTATTCGCAAAATTCTGGGCGTCATATGGACCATAAAAATCTTCACCAGTTGATGAAGACTTACAACCAGCCATATCTCTACCAATAATAAAGTGGGTGCAGCCATAATTTCTTCTGATTATCATATGTTGAAGAGCTTCTCTTGGCCCTGCCATATGCATTGAATAAGGTAAAAAAGCCCATTTTATTCTTTCATCAGATATTTCCTCTTCTAATTCTTTATAGGTTAAATATCTAACTTTTCCAGGGATATCATCTTGTTGAGTTGGTCCACAAGTTGGATGAACTAAAACAACTGAGTTAGAGGAGACATTATCTGAAAGTAAGGCATTAGTAAATAATTCATAATGTGCTCTATGAATTGGATTTCTGCATTGAAATGCAACTACATCATGGTTTGATGGCAGTGTAGATCTAACTTCTTCTGGGGTTTTGCAGGGGAATTCTCTAATTGGTAGTTCGAAACCATAAACTCTTCCTCCTATATAAAATCTCCCTCTCTCGTTAAAAATCATCTTAACAGCAGGATGATCTAAAGAATTAGTACCATAACAAAGTTTAGCTTCTAAGGATTTGTCAGGCTCCCATTTAGAGCTAACTTCTAAAACTGCTATGTTTTGTTTTTTATAAGTAAGCAATATTGTTTCTCCAGCTTTTACTTTTTCATTATTTGAATCAAATACTATAGGCAAGCCAAAAAGCAACCCATTTGTATTTCTATTATTTTTAATTACCGAATTGTAGTTATTTTCATCCATAAATCCTTCCAATGGAGAAAAAGCTCCAACCATCAAAAGTTCTACATCGCATGCATTTCTCTCGCTACATTCAAACTCATAATTAGCTTTAGAGATAAGATCATTTTTAAGGTTTTTATCTTTGATAATTAAATTTTTTAGTTCCCCTCCATAAGGCGGTATTAGTCCATTATTATCTGTTTTAGTTTTTTGTTGTAATTCCATTTTTTAAATTGATAAAGAAAAATTTTGAAAAAAAAAAAGGGGTTTAACCCCCTTTTCCCTTAAAGTAGGATTTATGCCTTCCTTCCGTAAAGCTCCCCAATTATTTTTACATCAAGTGGATCCTTTGAACCCATATCTGTATCTGAAGGTTGGATTGCTTCAAAAGTACCAGCAAATTCGTCTGTGTCAGAATCTACATTGTTGATTGAAAGAGTAATAACGCCAGTACCATTTACATCAACTTTAATATTTTCTTTTGCAAGTTCTTCGTCATCGCCTCCCAATGCAACTAAACCTTGAGCATATTCAACACCAGTATTTTTAGCTCTTGCCTTAGGATCTAGAAAGTCACCAGTTCTGTAGTTGGGTGTAAATGTTGAACCACTAACCTCAGTGCCTGGCTCGATTGATGAAGGTAAATCAGCTGTAAGATCTTTTGCTGAGAATGCAAAGGGCACCTCTAAACCACCAGGAGTTAATACAGTAATAAGTTGAAAATCAATTCCACCCTTTTCAGTGAAAGTTCCTGAATCTATATCTCCATAAACTTCTGTCACTGTGGTGTTATTTCTAGGACTAATAATTTTTGTAGAAACAAATTCTGCAGCTTTCCGTTTTGTCCCTGGCACTTTTACATAAACTTCTGTTGGATGCATACATATTCCTCTAAGGCTATCTCCATTTCCCAGAGATATTGATCCGACAAGAGATGAGTCTAATGTAGGGCAATCATTAGCTTTTCCTGTGTTAACAACATCTGTGAATTGTGCATTTCCTCTTTCAGAAAAAGCAAATGTTTTAACAGGTACGAAAGCAAAAGTTATACAAATTGAAATAACAAAAGCTAAGAAAGAACGAATTCTCATAATTAAAGTTGCAGTAAAGTTCTGTGACGATAGATTAAAGGTCATCTAATAAGTTCAGTACGGATATTACAAGGGAAAGGACCATAAAAGATAGGACTATTAAATCCTCGAAACAACCCGTAGCTTTTTAGATTTTAAAAAACTGGAATTATTTTAAGCTATCTCATTATTTTTAATGATTAAGATTACAAAAAAATACAAATTAAAAAAATTTTTTTTATTTTTTTAATGAAATAATTTGGGTTATTAATTTATTTGCTAAATCAATTTTTGATGTTTTGTTAATGTAGTGTTCCATATTATTAGTATCGAATAACCAACCTTCATTTTGTGCCAAAAAGCCAAATCCTTGGCCTTCAAGATCAATTGGATTTGCGAATAGATAATCACAACCCTTTTGGATAATCTTTTCTTTAATTGTCATTCGTGCTTCTTCTATAGATCCTGTAAAGGCACAAAAGCCTACAAAAACTTGGTTATCTTTTTTTGATTTACTAATTGTTTTTAAAATATCTGGGACTAGCTCAAAGTTTTGATTCAAATGAGCATTAATTTGATTTTTTGGAATTTTAGCTGAAGTATCAGAGGTTATTTTGAAATCAGATACTGCTGCATTCATGAAAAAATAATCGCAATTTGATATTTCATTATTAAGTGCCCTAATTAAATCAACACTAGTTTCAATTTCATATCTTTTTATTCCATCTGTAAGATTCTTATCTATTTTCAGAGGACCATGAACATACTTTACTTGTGCTCCCCTGAACCTTGCTACTTGAGAAAGAAGTAGGCCCATAGCTCCAGAACTTTTGTTAGTAATGTGTCTTGCCGCGTCAATTTTCTCTGAGGTACACCCTCCAGTTATTAAAATTTCTTTATTAAGTAAATCCTTGCGATATTCATTTTGTTTATGTGAAGCTATAAATTCAAGAGCTAATTGGATTAGATCATTAGGAGGTATCTTACCGATGCCAATAGCATCACATGCTAAGAGGCCTTCACTTGGTTGCAAAGACAAAACATTTTCGTAATTCTGTAAATTCTTATAATTTTTTTGGACAGCTTTATTTAGCCACATTTGTGTATTCATTGCTGGTGCAACAATAATTGGCTTTATATTTGCTATTAAGATGCTTGGGATCAATCCCTCTGCATTTCCAGTTACCCATTTTGCTAATGTTGTCGCTGTTAAAGGGGCGATGATTAAAATATTAGCCCAATTACCTAGTTCTATGTGAAGAGGTGTTGATTGACCATCAGACCATTGATCATTTTCTAAAATGCACGGGTTTCTACTTAATATAGAAAGAGAAAGCGGCTTTATTAATTTTTCTGCATTTTTTGATAAAACGCATCTTATTTCATAATTTTCTTTTGCTAATTGGCTAACTAATAATGGAATTCTTACAGCTGCGATACTTCCAGTTATTAATAAAAGAACTTTTATTTTGGAGTCCTTACTTTTAGTTTTCATCGAAAGGTTCCTGATCGAGGAGATGGGTATAATTAGTTGTTAATTCAGGCCTATTAATTGCAAGAGCTCTCAGTAAGTGCCAGTCTTTTAAACCATCAAATGGAGTATTATAATTGTCTTCCTCTAGCCTTTTAGCGAGCTCAAATGTCATTTCTTCATCAAAAGAATTTACTAGTTCCTCACTAATTTTATTTTCAGAAATGAATTTCATATTGAGTAAAGTCAATATACTCTAATAATAAAGCCTCAAGTAATTATTTAAAATTGATATAAGAATTAAGTACATATTTTCAAGGATATGATGATTTTCAATTTTCATAATCTTTTCAAATTGTTGTTAAGTCATTTATCTTCATTCTCAGTCATAAATATGCAAACTCTCCTTTTCAAAAATATTCTTCCTTAAAATATATAAAAAATTTATATCATGTCGCAAACAAAAAGAGAGCAAGTCATTAGTCACATTCGCTATTTAAGACAAGAGCTCAGAGAAATGCATTTAGGAATAAAAGAAGATGATCTTTTCCCTGAGCCAGGCGAATTAAGAGGGTTAATGGCTCAGTTGGAAGCATTACTTGAATTAATAGAAGGAAATACTAAAATTCAATCAAACTCTGAAGCGGCTTAGTTTAATGCAAAATGGTTGTTAAACCTCAAAAGACAAAATTTCAGCTAAAAATTGTGGAAAATATTCAGACATTAAGTATTTGGGCTAATAATCCATGGCGAAGATATTCAATATCGTTGATTACACTTTTAATCGGATACTTTTTTGGAAGTTCTCTTGGTATGGTAAGTGCCGTTGTGGAACTCATGGATCCTGTAGCCGCTTTTTTATCAGTAGTTTTTATTGAGTTTTTAATAGTTTTGAGAAGAAATTTTAGATTTGAAAGGAAAAAGAAATTTTTAGTACTTTTATTAGATTCTTTAAGATTGGGATTATTTTATGGTTTCTTTACTGAAAGTCTTAAGTTGCTATAAATTTACTTGTTGTGTTTCTGAAGTAGATAAAGCAAAGCCATTCTTATAGGGATGCCATTTGCAACTTGATTATTAATTAAGCAATTAGGATATCGATCTACCACTGAACTACTAATTTCGATATCTCTGTTAATGGGACCGGGATGTAGAATTGGAATTTCTTTATTATTTAAAGATAATTTCTCTGGGGTTAAGCCATAATCCAAACTATATGAATCAATGCTACTTAGTAAATTTTCCATCATTCTCTCTTTCTGGAGTCTTAAAACAATAATCGCATCTGCAATTTTTATTGATTCTTCCAATGATCTAGAAATTGTTATGGACCCTCTTGATTTAACAGGATCTTCTGTTTGATTTGGCGCGGGGGTTTTTAAAAAATTGAAAAATTCATCAGGTATTAATTTCTTAGGACCACATAAAATTATATCAGCACCGAATGCGCTCAAAGCCCAAAGATTTGACCTGGCAACCCTTGAATGATTAACGTCGCCAATTATTAAAATCTTTTTGGAATTTAAAACATCTGGATTCAGTGTTTTTGGGGAAAAGAATTTTATCAATGTATAGATGTCAAGCAATCCTTGGCTTGGATGACTATGTAATCCATCTCCCGCATTAAGAACCGAAGTCTTGGCATTTATTGCATCAAGTTTTTTGGCGATCTCAAAGGTTATGTAACTTGATGAATGTCTGATAACTAATGTATCTGCCCCCATAGCAGAATAAGTTATGGCTGTATCAATTATTGTTTCGCCTTTTGTTAAAGAGCTGGAAGATGGAGCAAACGTTTGGACATCAGCAGAAAGTCTTTTTGCTGCAAGCTCAAAACTATTTTTTGTTCTTGTACTAGCTTCAAAAAATAAAGACGTTACCAAAGTCCCTTGTAAGGCCGGTATCTTTTTTGTTCCTGCATTTTTTAGTGCATCAAATCTTTTAGCTAATTCAAATACTGACTCATAATCTTTAATTGAAAAATTAGCTAGTGTGTGGATATGTTTATGAGGCCAAATTTGCATTACGCTTTAAAAAGATAAATGATTATTGAAATTTAGGTGTTCTGTCACCTTTTAATCTTTTACTTACACTCCTACTATTTTTGAGATACCAACGCCATTTTATATTTTTTGCCTTTGATATGCCAATTCTCGTAGTTTGAATAAGATCTTTTTCTTCTAGAGTGGAGTCTCGTGGAGAAATCCATAAAGATTTGTTATTAAGAATTTCAAGTGAGTTAAATGAAATGTCTACATTGAATGTTTTTGTTACTAGGCCAGGTCCAGAAGCTAATCTTTCATTCTTATTAGAGATAAAAACTGATCTTATCAAAACACCACTCGCAAAGTTTTCTTTATCAGTAACTATGTTTAAACAATGATGAATGCCATAAGATTTGTAAATATAAAATGTACCAGCTTTACCAAATAATGATTTGTTTGATTCAGTCATTTTTCGGTAGCCATGACAGGCCTCTTCTTCCTGTGAATAAGCTTCAGTTTCAACAATAACCCCTTTAACTTGATCTATCTCATTATTTTTTTTTATGAGGTAACAGCCTATTAAATCAGGAGCAACAAGTTTAGAGTGCCGATAAAAAAAATTTTTTGGAAAGAATTCTTCTTCTATTTTTCAATATCTATCTAATAACATATTTAGCTGAGAAAAATACTTAAGGCTATTAATTGATATTGATTTTCAAAAAGATGTGATTATTTTTTAAATTATTTGAAATTCAAAGGATATGTAAATAAGTTGTTCTTAATAAACTATTATTTAATTAGAAAGATATCAAATGTATGACTAAAATAACTAAAGATGAAGTAAAAAAAGTTGCTCATTTAGCGAGATTAGAACTTAACGAGAATGAAATTAATAATCACGCAGAACAATTAGAAAAGATATTGGATTATATAAGACAACTTGAAAAAATAAATACGGATGATGTCCCCTCCACAACGAGAGCTATAGAGGTTGTAAATGTATTTAGAAAAGACGAAAAGAAAAATTCTGATTGCAATGAAGAACTTTTAGAATTGGGTCCATCGAAAGAAGGTAAATATTTTAAAGTACCAAAAATTATTAATGAATGATTAAGTTAGTTGCTTCCAATAAATGTTTTGTTGACTATCTTTAATAAAAATTTTTTTATCTTAAAGCCTGGATATAAATTTATGATTTTTCTTATTTTCCCCCTCTTCTTGCTATGACTCCTTACACCTATTAATAAATCATAAATAAAGTTAAAAATGTCTTCTTTACTTTCAAATATCCCAACCCTTTGAGGAGAGCCTTTTTTATCCAATAAAGGCTTAGTTTTTTCATAAGCTATTTTGTATTCAAACCAAGGAATCGAAGGCCATAGATGATGTATGAGATGGTAATTTTGTCCCATTATTAATAAATTCATAAATTTGCTTGGATAAACTCGAGAATTTATCCATTTATTTCTTGATCGAAATGGTCTATGGGGTAAATAATCAAAAAATATTCCTAAAGTGACACCTACCATTAATGCAGGGCCGAACCATAAATTATAAATTAAATTCATAAAGTCAAATTTCAAACCTGCCAAGATAATTGTTATGAATATGGATCTTTCAATTCCCCATTGAAGTAATTCATATCTTCGCCATAGTTTTCTTTGAAAGAAAAAAACCTCATGATAAAAAAATCTTGGAGCAATTAGCCAAATTGGACCAAAAGTACTGACAATATGATCCGGATCATTTTTGGGGTGATTTACGTGGATATGATGTTGTAAATGAACTCTTGTAAAAACTGGGAAGCTAAACCCTAATAGAATAGCTGAGCCATGGCCCATTGCTTGATTTATCCAAGGAACTGGATGAGCAGCTTTATGACAGGCATCATGAATAACAGTACCTTCAATATGTAAAGCTAAAAAAGCAGTGGCTACAAGTAAAGGTAAAGGCCAAACACCTCTATACCATTGCCATATGCTAAGAAAAGCGAGAAAATAACCGCCAAAAAATAAACCTAATGTTGGATTCCAAAAACTTGGCGGATCTACGTAATTTTTAATCTCTTTTAGCCAATTAAGTGTTTTTGAAGAATTAGTATTTTTCGTTGTATTTTTACTGGTTAAGTTTGAAATCGTTTCTTTTATTCTTTAAATAATATAACTAATATTTTAAGATGATTGCATGCTTAAACATAAAAAATTTCTTTTGAGAGATTTTTAATTCAATTTTAATGTGTCAAATTAATCATCTTAAGAAAAAAAATTTTTAAAATAAACCTCTTTCAATTATTATCATATTTGAGCGGTCGTGGCGGAATTGGTAGACGCGCGAGTTTTAGGTACTCGTATCTTCGGGTGTGGGAGTTCAAGTCTCCCCGACCGCACTTAAGGAAATTCTGATGGATAGTTTGTTTATTGATATCAACTCTTATAATTTAATTAAAGAGTTAATTTAATGAATAGTTTTATATTTTATTTGGGAACTTTTTATATTTTGGTAGGGACCATTTTTTTAACTGTACCGATAATTTATCTTGAGCTCGGTAAACCAAAAGACTTAATAAAAGCTTTTTTAAATTTATTAATAGGTTTGATATTAATAATTAAAAATAAAACATTAGATGAATCATTTTTTGTAATTTTCCTTTTTTTTACAGTACTAGTTATTTTTTATCTAGTGGAGATTTTTTTATCTAGATGGTGCCAATTGACAGATAACGAAAAGAAAAAATTAAGAACCTTTTTGGAGTTTAAAAATAACTTTTTGAAAATATTAGAATCTATAAATTTGGTATTTGGTGATTTCACGAAACCTTCTAATTTATTTAATTTTGGTAGTAATAATAAAAATACAACCCAAAAAAAGTGGGTAAGAAATGATAAAAATGATAATATAAAAATCTGAAATCAAATAATTTGGTTATTTGAAACATCCCAAAAAAACTACAGGTCAATTAAGAAAGAATATAATGAATTAGATTTATTTAAATAATTCTTTTGATCACCAATATTTCTTATATCGTCGTATGAAATCTCAAAATAACAAAGAACAAAAATCAGACTTTTCTTATAAAGAAACTTTAAATTTATTAAAAACTGACTTCTCAATGCGCGCTAACTCAGTTGTAAGAGAACCTGAGATACAGAATTTTTGGGCTAATAATGATATTGATTTCAAATTAGGTTCAAAAAATTCAGGCGAAATATTTACCTTACATGATGGCCCACCTTATGCAAATGGAGCTCTTCATATGGGTCATGCCCTTAATAAAGTTTTAAAAGACATAATAAATAAGTACAAAACCTTAAGAGGATTTAGGGTTCATTTCGTACCTGGTTGGGACTGTCATGGATTACCTATTGAATTAAAAGTTCTTCAGAATTTAAAATCTGATGAAAGAAAGAATCTTGACACCCTAAATTTAAGAAAAAAAGCAACAGATTATGCCCATATCCAAATTAATAATCAGAAGGAGGGTTTCAAAAGGTGGGGCATATGGGGAGATTGGAATAATCCTTACTTAACTCTTAAGAAAAGTTATGAATCTGCTCAGATTGGAGTATTTGGGAAAATGTTTTTAAATGGCTATATATATCGAGGTCTTAAACCTGTTCATTGGAGTCCAAGTTCAAGGACTGCACTTGCAGAAGCAGAATTAGAATACCCTGATGGACATTATTCAAAAAGTATTTATGTTTCATTAAAAATCACTAACATACCTGAGGAAATTCTATTTAATTTCATCCAAGAAAACCTTAATATCAAAAAAGATTATTTTTTTAATAATTCTTTCATAACTATTTGGACCACTACTCCTTGGACCATACCTGCAAATGAAGCAGTTGCAGTAAATCCAAAAATAAACTACGTTTTTGCTATCGATGAAGAGAAGAAAATTTACCTTTTTGCTGAGGATTTATCTTCTGAAATAAGTAAGAAACTTAATAAAGATTTCAAGGTGCTATTAGAGGTTATAGGCTCAAAATTGGAAAATATCGAATATCAACATCCTTCTAAGAATAAAAATTGCAGAATTGTAATTGGAGGAGATTACATTACTACAGAATCAGGAACTGGAATTGTTCATACTGCTCCTGGTCATGGGATAGATGATTTTAATGTGGGTCAAAAATATGATTTACCAATAACATGTGTCGTTGATGAAAAAGGTAACTTAAATAAATATTCTGGTCAATTCGAGGGATCAAATGTCCTGAAAGATGCAAATGATTTAATTATTGAACATTTAAAAGGAAATAATTTGCTTCTATTACAAGAAAATTATATGCATAGATATCCGTATGATTGGAGAACTAAAAAACCAACTATTTTTAGGGCAACAGAACAATGGTTTGCATCTGTAAATGGCTTTAGATCATCTGCATTAAAGGCAATCGAAGATGTTGAATGGATGCCAGAGACTGGAAAAAAAAGAATTTATTCTATGGTTGTTGGTAGAGGAGATTGGTGTATTTCTAGACAAAGGTCATGGGGAGTACCTATTCCAGTTTTTTATAAAAAAAATGGTAATGACATTCTCCTTAACAAAGAGATAATTAATCATATTCAAGAACTTTTTAGTGAACATGGAGCAGATATTTGGTGGAATTGGGATGTTAAGAATCTTTTGCCAGAAAATTATGCAAAAGAATCTGATCTTTGGAAAAAAGGAACAGATACAATGGATGTCTGGTTCGATTCAGGATCCAGCTGGGCCGCAGTATGTGAACTAAGAAGTGAATTAAAGTATCCAGCAGATCTTTATTTAGAGGGCTCAGATCAACATCGAGGATGGTTTCAGTCTTCTTTGTTAACATCTGTTGCAGTCAATAATAAACCTCCATATAAGAAAGTTTTAACTCATGGTTTTGCACTTGATGAAAATGGAAGAAAAATGAGCAAATCTTTAGGAAATGTTGTTGATCCAAATATAATTATTAATGGAGGTAATAATAAAAAAACTGATCCTGCTTATGGTGCTGATGTTTTAAGGCTATGGGTTAGCTCTGTAGATTATTCAGTAGATGTTCCAATTGGTTCAAATATACTCAAGCAACTTGCAGATGTTTATCGAAAAGTTCGTAATACTGCAAGATATCTTTTAGGTAATATTCATGATTATGATCCTAAAATTGATAGTTTTGAAATTGATCAATTGCCTCTCTTAGATCAATGGATGTTAGGTAGATTAGTTGAGGTTACAGACCAAATATCAAATGCTTATGAAAATTATGAATTTTCAAAGTTTTTCCAAATTTTGCAAAGTTTTTGCGTTGTAGATCTATCAAATTTTTATTTGGATATTGCGAAGGATAGGTTATATGTAAGTTCTAAATCCCAATTTAGGAGAAGATCTTGTCAGTTTGTCATGTCAAAAGTAGTTGAAAATTTAGCCGTACTTATTTCTCCAGTACTTTGTCACATGGCTGAAGATATTTGGCAGAATATTCCATACTCAACTGAAGAAAAATCAGTCTTTCAAAGAGGATGGCCAATCTTTTCGAAGTCATGGAAAAATCAAATACTTAATGAGCACATTGCAAATTTAAGAAATTTGAGAGTTGAAATTAACAAGGCTATAGAAGGATGTAGGAATAAACAAATAATTGGAGCAGCTTTGGAAACTGAAGTTAATTATTTACCTGAAGATAAAGCTTTAAAAGAGTCACTTACTTGGCTAAAAGAATTTGGCAATCAAGATGTAGATTTATTTAGAGACTGGCTTATAGTATCAAAATTCCAAGTGGTATCCAATTTGGCGGAAAATTCTCTGATTATTGATAACAATGCACTTGGTAAAATTCAAATAAATAAAGCTCAAGGTCAAAAATGTGATAGATGTTGGCACTATCAAAAAGAAACTTTTAATGGAATCCAAAATACAAAATTATGCAAAAGATGTTCAAATATTATTAATTCTGAATCTATTTAAATCCAGTTTTTTTGATTCAAAAAGAAAACTGAGTTTTGATTTTCTCTTATAAAATTTTCTTCGGTTTCTGTTAACGGTGATTTATAAAGTTTAAAGTTTGTAATTCTATAAGAAAAAGTTATTACTTTTTTTTCTGAATCTATTTCAATTGGATGGGTTGTTGAGCTACTGAAACCTCTGAAAATAAGTATTTCTAATTTTTCTTTTTGATTTTCTTTTAGAATGAATCCCTCTAGTTTAAGTATCCTATCAGGTATCTCGGAACTTAATTTTTCAAGACTATTTATTAAATCAATTTTTGCCATTTTCTGAGAAGCAGGAGTTTCTTCCATTTTTAGGTAATTTGATTATTGACCATTGAATAAGGCCTAAAATATAGATTAATAATGAAAATAATCCTAAGAATTTTGATATTGGCTGGGTAAAGTTAGCTCCAAAGAAAAAATTAAATAAATTTTTTATAGTAATATATAAATCTGAAGAAGGCTGAAGCCATATTGCACACGCATTCGAATTAATAAATGAAAAGCAGTTGAAGTTTTGTAAACTTTGAATAAAGAAATTGAGAGATATAAAAGTTATCGTCCATCTCCATATTTTTGTTGTTGTGGTAAGGGAGTAAGAAAAATCATATTCTCTTAATTCATCATTAATATCGTTCCAAAACCAAACTGAAACTGTCATTAATAATGTTGAAATATTTGTAATCACAAGGGCATAATTAAACTTTCCTATTAAAAGTAGAAGGCTTATAAAAAATAAAAGGGATACTTTCCAATAAATTGATAAAAGTTTAATAACTGCTTTATTTCTTTTTTTAATTGACCAGAAAGATAGAGTCACAGGAATACCAATAAGGAAAATTATTGAAAGTTGAAAGGATAGCCAAATAGAAAGTTGATTAAAAACGTTCAAAACTTTTTCTTTTTAAACACATAATAATTAAACATCAAACTGTTACTTTTGAACTTACTATTGTCATAGTTATGAATATTATGCATCCTTAATATTATTGCCTAGGAATATATTGATAATTGTATGAGACAGCATGTTAATCCCCTTAGTAGTAATTTCAATCAAATTGAGAGAATACCTTCTTTGAGCGAAATGTTTGATGATTCTAAATCGAATCTTCATTTGGATATAGGTTGTGCTGCTGGCGAGTTTCTATTTGATTTAGCTTTACTTAATACTAGTTGGAATTATTTAGGAATTGAAATCCGTGAGAAATTAGTCAAAAATGCTAAATTAAAAGTTATTGAACGAGAAATTAAAAATCTATATTTTATATTTGGTAATGCTAATAATATTTTGAATGATGTCCAAAATAAATTTATTATCAAAAATCTAAAAAGTATTTCTTTTAATTTTCCTGATCCTTGGTTTAAAAAGAGGCATTATAAGAGGCGTGTAATTCAGCCAGGATTTATTAATATGCTCTCAGATTCATTGCAAAAAGGAACCTTAATTTTTATAAAAACAGATGTAAAGGATTTATTCGATTATATGGATTGGACTATATCAAGTAATTTTCATTTTAAAACAATAGATAAAAAAGATTTTAATTGTTCCGAAAGTTTTAATCCAATTAAAGTTAAAACTAATAGGGAAAAGTACGTAATTGTTAACCAACTTGATATTTATGAAAAAATTTATATAAAAATTTAATTCATCGTTGATTTGTTATTTTATCAACTTCTAAAAAGAGTTTGTTTGTTATTTCGCTTGATAAAGAATGAACTTCCTTATGATTTTTGGCCTCAACAAGAACTCTGATTACAGGTTCTGTACCGCTAGGCCTAATATAAACTCTACAATTTTTTGAATAAATTTCCTGAAAATTTTTTATAGATTCATCAATTAAGATTTTGTTTTTTGGATTTAACTTATTAATATTAAAATCTAATTTAATATTAGTTAGTTTTTGAGGAAATGGCTCGAAACTACTTTTAAGCCAATCATTTAAATTAATATTTTTCTTTTTACAAAATTTAGAAATTTGAAGTGCAGTCAATATTCCATCACCAGAAAAGTTATTAATTTTTGAAAGTATATGACCTGACTGCTCACCTCCTAAAACAGCTCTTTTTTTCTTAATTTCGTCATGAACATATTTATCTCCTACATCAGTTCTATGTAAAATTCCTCCAATTTTATTCCAGGACTTTTCGAAACCTAAGTTTGCCATTTGCGTTGATACTAGTAAATTATTGGTGAGAATTTTTTGTTCCATAAGTTCTCTACCCCAAAGAAAAAGAATATGATCTCCATCTAGCACATTACCCTCTGAATCGATTCCAATTACTCTATCGGCATCTCCATCGAAGCTGAATCCCATATCTGCCGGACTTTCTCTTAATGCTTTTTTTAATGGTTCGAGGTTAGTAGAACCACAATTCAAATTAATTTTCAAACCATTTTTAGAATTATTGATAACTTTTACATCAGCACCAAGAGACTGAAAAATTTTTTTTGCGCAAGTTGTCGCTGATCCATAGCATGTGTCTAATATTATTCTCAACCCGCTTAAACTTTCTCCACCCATTGTTTGGATTAGGCTTTTAATATAAATATCCATAAGATCTTTGTTTGTATTTAGGGGAACCACTTTTGTAGGAATTGATATATTTTGTTTTGACTCTTCAATTATTTTTTGAATATTACTCTCAAAATTTTTAGTAATTTTTTGACCATTATGATCAAAAATTTTTATTCCATTATATTCTGGAGGATTATGACTTGCAGATATCATGACACCACTGCTCAGGTTCTCTTGTTTGATTAAAAAAGGTATAGCTGGGGTTGGACAGATTCCAAGATTTATAAATTTTGTGCCACTTTCATATATACCTTGTGTTATTGCCTGAAGAAGAATATCACCACTAATTCTTGTATCTCTTCCAATTAATATTGGATTTTTGTCTTCCAAAGTTGAACCTAGAGCATAACCTACTTTGTAGGCTAGAGAATAAGTTATCTCTTTATTGTATCTTCCCCTTATTCCATCAGTTCCAAAGATTGATTGCATAATTAGATTTCGGAAATCAAAGTAAATTTTGATAACTATTCATTCCTTATTTTATCAGTTGATTAAAAGCTTATAGATTTTAATTCTCTTTATTTGTTTAACTTATTTAAGATAACTTTAGTTAGTGTTACCTTAATAGTGCAATCTGAAAATCGAGAGCCAATTTTTAAGACAAATTTAAAAATAATGCTCGTTTTGATTATATCTATTGTTATTATTTCAATGCTTTTGTTTAAAAATCTATTTTTTAAATCAACTTATCTTCTAAAGAGTTTTGGAGAATTATCTGTTGACCCTGAAATAGCTTTTACAAATAATAAGCCTACGTTTTTGGAATTTTATGCTGAGTGGTGTGAAGTCTGCAAAGAAATGGCTCCACAAGTTTCTGCTTTTAAAGATGAATACGAAAAAGATATTAATTTTGTTTTTTTAAATGTTGATAATCAAAAATGGTCTAATTACATCCAAAAGTTTGCTGTCAACGGGATTCCTCAAGTTAATCTTTTTGATAAAAAGGGTAATCTAATATCTACTTTTATTGGTAAACAAGATGAAATGAAAATAAGAAAATCCATTAATAATTTAGAGAAAGAGGAGAAACCTTATGAGGAAATTATTAATGCTGAATTTTCAACAATTCAAGAAAATAAAAATTATGAGGTTAATCCTCGTAGTCATGGTTAATTTTTACCATTCTAAAGATTTTGATACAATAGGAAAACTTTTTTTAAAAATAGACTTGCAATTTTGGGCTATGGACTTGTGTTCTTTTTGGGTGCCGTGAGCTGATCTTAAATGAATGTAATGGATCCATGATCTGCATGATCCAGACATATAGATTCTTGTTGGAGTCGCTAATGGTAAAACAAATCTCGCACATTCTTTGGCTACACCTTCTGCAAGTAAATCTTCATATAATTCTGAAGCAGCCTGAAAATGTAAACCAATTTTTTCATTAAATCTTTTTTTTAACTCATCAGGGAGATCAGGAATTGAATTTTGCCTGTTTTTAAAATCTTGACGTCTTAACTCTGGTAAGGGGATATTACCCAATTGAGTACTATCGGCATATCTCTGAGAAAATTCCTGGAAAGTAAATGATCTATGTCTTAAAATTTGAGCAGCGATTCCTCTGTTAGTTTCTATTTGCAATGTCATAAATGACTGTTCAAAAACACTCCAATGTTCATTTTTAATGCAATAACTCAATAATTTCGAATAGTCTTCATTTTCCTGATTTTTGGGATTACTCACTCTTGCAATGTAAGCCATTGTTTTTTCTGCATCAGGAGTTAGCGAAATTAGTTCAACTTTACTCATTCTAGATCTTAGCAAGAGTTACTTTTTCTGGTTGGTTTTGATATTTACCTCTTCTATCTTCATAGGTTGTAGAGCACGGATCACCTTCAAAAAAGAGTAGTTGGCAAATACCTTCTTCAGCATATATTCTGCAATCTGCACCTGAACTATTACTAAACTCTAAAGTTAGATGACCTTCCCACCCTGCCTCTGCAGGCGTTGTATTAACAATAATTCCAAGTCGAGCATAAGTACTTTTCCCTATACAGATTACAGTTATATTTTCTGGAACTTTCATCTTTTCTAATGCAACTCCTAAACCATAGGAGTGAGCAGGAAGAATAAAAAAGTCTCCATCATCATCATGGTGAAGAATAGTTTTTTCTAAATTATTAGGATTAAACTTTTTGGGGTTCATCACAGTCCCAGGGATATGTCTGAAAATTAAGAATTCTTTTGATGAAAGTCTTAAATCATAACCATAAGATGAACATCCGTAACTCAAAACTGGTTTTTGTTTATTATTAGGCTCAAGATGTCTCACCAAATTTGATTGAAAGGGTTTTATCATACCTTCCGAAGCTTTTTGATTTATCCAGAGATCATTTTTTAGCATTGTTTTATGAGCGAAGTTCGGTGATTTGGTTAGCCATTAGTAATAAATCTTTAGGTATATCTGTACCAGTAAGGATTACATCTCCTGATATAAATCGGTTTTCAAGTGTTGAAATCAAATCATCTTTATCGATAATTCTCATGTCAATAGCTAAAAAAATCTCATCAAGTATGATTTGGTCATTCTCTCCAGACTGTAGTTCTCTTTTACAAAAATTCCATAATTCAGTAGTAGATTCATGAATAGATTTTTTTAAATTTTTATTATTTTCAATTGCTTCAGAATTATATTGATCAAAGGAATGTGATGATCTTAACCAAGTTAAATTACCGCATAGCTTTACAGCATGATCAACTCCTTGATTCACCCCTCCTTTCATAAATTGTATTAGTAGCACTTTCCTGCCAAGAGCAGCATTTCTTAGAGAGTCTCTAATGACAGATGTGTAGCTACCTCTATATGAAGATTGATAGATTTGAATTTGTCCGTTTTGTGAAAAATTTTTTACGTTAATTTTTTTAGCAGGATTTGTTTTTACAAGATCAAGATTACGTTTGGAATAAATATGAGATGAACTAATAACCATTATTTGGATTCTTTCTACATGCAGTATAATTAGAATCTAATGACACTGCATATAGTGTAATTTTACTTAAAAAAGGGTTAAGTAATTTGAAATTGACTGAAAAAAGCTTGTTGATAAACTGATAAGAATTGAAAATTGTTACTGTTGATACAAGATATTTCAGGGTGGCTCCTTAAATTTTTTAATAGTCAAGATATTTATGATACCTGCTTCACGAGGATTCAACCGCTTTAGTTCGCAACATTCCGGACAAAGTAAAGTCAACTCCGTTGGAGAACGTTTTCCAATAAATAGAACTTTAATGGAAGTGATTAAAGGTCTAGATGGTGCAAGCACAGAAATGGTAGAGAGGTCTAAAACAATATTCTTCCCTGGAGATCCTGCTGAAAGGGTTTATCTTATAAGAAGAGGAGCAGTAAGACTTTCAAGAGTTTATGAGTCAGGTGAAGAAATAACTGTTGCTCTTTTAAGAGAGAATAGTCTCTTTGGTGTTTTATCTCTTCTAACAGGCCATAGATCCGATCGTTTTTACCATTCCATAGCATTCACAAGAGTTGAAATGATAACAGCACCTGCTAATTCTGTTTTAAGAGCGATAGAGGAAGATGCATCAGTGGGACTATTACTTTTACAAGGGCTATCAAGTAGGATCCTGCAAACTGAAACAATGATAGAAACTCTTACACATAGAGATATGTCTTCTCGTTTAGTAAGTTTTTTAATGGTCCTTTGTAGAGACTTTGGAGTTGCTGGTGAAAAAGGTATTACGATAGATTTAAGGCTTTCACATCAGGCAATTGCTGAAGCCATTGGTTCTACAAGAGTAACCATTACAAGATTATTGGGAGATTTAAAGGATTCAGGGCTTCTTAATATTGAAAGAAAAAAGATCACAGTGTTTGATCCAATTGCTCTTGCAAAAAGATTTAATTGATTCATTATAAATTATGATGTACTGAGTATATGCAAAAGTGTGGCTTGGATTTTAATTGTTTTTTTAATATTATTAGGGGGATTAATTGCACCATTTGGGGATATTCTTGGAACAAAGATTGGTAAAGCAAGATTTAGCATCTTAAAATTAAGACCGAAAAAAACAGCAACTATTATTACTATTATTACTGGTGGGTTTATTAGTTCAATATCAATAGGGTTATTGATTTTAGTAAGCGAAGAATTCAGACAAAGGCTTTTTGTTGATATTCCTTTTTTGCAAAAAACTTTAGATGAAAGCAAAAAGGCTTTAATCCCTTTACAGCAAGAGCAAGAGGAACTTGAAGGTAAAATTATTCAAAAAGAAAAGGAGTTGAATCAATTAAAAAATAATATTAAAGAATTTAGGAGAGGAAATGTTGTTATTAAAAGAGGACAGACTTTATTTATAGCTGAAATCAACTCTAACTCAAATGTAAAACGAGACTTTCCAAAAATCTACAATGAAGCTGATAAATTTGTTAGGAAAATTGTTACTCCAACTAATAAAGAAGCAAAAAATATTCTTTTGTGGAGACCCAGTGATATTTCAAAAATTCAGACAATAGCTTCTAATGGTGGTAATTGGATTTTACTAATCAAATCAGCAACAAATGTCTTAAAAGGTGATAACTATGTTTTTGTATCTCCTGATTTATTAGAGAATAAACTAATAGTCAAAAAAGGAGATCTTATTACAAGTTCAATACTGGGGGAAAGTGATTTAAATCTTAAATCAATAGATTTACAAATTAAATCAATGCTTAGAGAAACAAGGGATAAAATTAAGTCAAAAGGATCACAAGTAACTGAAATAAAAACAAATGGAAATTTTATAAAAAAAATTAGAGACTTTCTTCAAGAAAATCAAAATATCAAATTTAAGTTAGAAGTAGTATCTTTGAGAGATAGTAAAACTGTAGAACCCATAGTAGTTGAAATCAATATTTTAAAGATTGCATCTTAAATGCCAAGAGTTATAACTATTGATCCTGGGAAAAGTAAATGCGGCTTAGTAATAGCTGAAATAAGTGAAAAAAAAGTTTATAAAGCGATTATTCTTAAAAGTGAATTACTAGAGAATTATGTCAGACATTTAATTGCCGCTGAGGATATATCACAAATTATTATTGGCAATGGTACTACCAGTAAAGAAATCAAAGAAAAACTAATTTTTTTTAAAAAAGAAATAATAACTTTTGAGGAAAAAAATACTACCTTCAGGGCTAAAGCAAGATATTTCGAACTTTTTCCAATTAGTGGCCTGAAGTTTTTAGTTCCTAGAGAGGTTTTTATTCTTAATAAAAACCTTGATGCGATATCAGCATTGATAATTTTAGAAGATTATTGCAAAACGAAGTTTACTTTGAATCAAAATATAGATTTTAAAACTTGGCTGAAATAGTGAACTTATATTCATTCCCTGTTTCTAATTCATAATCTTTTTTCAGTAAAAATTTCAATAAAGCATTTTCAATTAATGCTCTTCCTAATGGTGGATTTACCTTTAATAGACCTTTATTAAAGGAGTATGTAAAAGTCCATTTAAATTGACTAGCTTCCACAACACCCTGAATTTGCTTTTTTGAGAAGCAATATTCCTTAACACTTACATTTGCAATAGTTTCAGGTTTTGAACGCATTTGTTAAGGTTGGTCTTTGTCAAAAGAGTTTAATTCATTAATTATATATTCTTCTTTTTTAGTATTTAGTTGTTCGAGTGATTCTATTACTCTCTTGTATACTTTATCCAATATTGATTTTTCTTCTAGAGAAATATTTCCTAATACATGTGAAATGGTATTGATATTATTTTTTCCTTTTATTAGAGGAGGTGATCCAATACCAATTCTTATTCTTTTAAAGTTTTGTGTCTGTAATTGTTCAATGATACTTTTCAGCCCGTTATGTCCACCTGAGCTTCCTTTTCTTCTAAATCTTATTTTTCCAAGGGGAAGATCTTTATCATCGACTATTATGAAAATCTGATCTAAATTTATTTTGTACCAATCAACTATTGCTCTGACAGCATCACCACTGTTGTTCATAAACGTATTTGGTAAAAATAGCCTGAAATTAGAATCATTGATTTGAAATTCCGAGCAAGAACTTTTAAGCTTATCTTTTAATAAAAAATTTGAATTATATTTTTTCGAAAAATTTTCAAGCAGTAAAAAACCTATATTATGCCTACTTTTTGAGTATTTTTTACCAGGATTTCCCAATCCAATTAAAAATATTTCTTTCATTTTTTATTTCTAAATCTCTTTTTTTTGAGAATTATGAATATATACAAACTATAACTGATTAATAAAAACAAAAATAAAAAAAGTTATTTGGCAATTTTCACATTAACCAAATAACTTCTTAAGAAAATTTCAGAAATCTAGTTTCCGTTCCAATCTACTGAAAAACCTTGTAGCAGTAAGGATTGGTTATAGATTTGTAGAAGAATAACTAAGAATACCAAAAGTAGTAGACCAATTACTGTCATGACAGGAACTGCTCCCCAACCAGGTACAACTTTTCCTTGACCAGAATTGCCGATTGCTTTTAAAAGACTTCCTAATGCTGTTTTTTGACCCATGTTAAATTCACAAAATCAGATATTATTTCGCTATTGTATAAGAACTAATACATAAATTGTTTACAAACTTAGCAAAATTGATGCAAACTTTATCATCAGCTCCTGATCCTGCAGTTTCTATAGCTGTAACAATTCTTGCCCTACTTTTAGCTTTGACCGGTTTTGGTCTTTGGACTGCCTTTGGACCTAAAGCCGCAAAGCTTACTGATCCTTGGGATGATCATGATGATTAATATCTCTTAAAGTATTTCAAAATTTACCAAAAATACAAAAAGTAAACAATTAATCATAGTTTAATTATAAATTTAATAAAATATAAATCTGTCAGCACTTGTAATTCCATGCTCGCCTTAAAAATTTCTGTTTACACTATCGTCTTTTTCTTTGTTGGAATATTTCTTTTCGGATTTTTAGCAAGTGACCCAACAAGAACCCCAAACAGAAAAGACCTAGAAAGTCCTCAGGATTAATTTTTTTAATTAAATTCTTAAATTGATTTTAGGTATATCAAAAAAAGTAATATTTTTCTCTTTTCTTTTTATTAATTTTATTCAGCCATCAAGATCAGCTGAATTATCAACAATTAATAAAGATATCAATAATCGGAATATAAAGTTAACTTCATCAAAAGCATCTAATTTTGATAATTCATCAAATTATCAAGATAAATCTCTTAGTAATAATTTTGATGATTTTAACGATTATGTAAAATTTTTAAAGAAAAAAACAGATTCACTTTTGGTTGCTAAAGTCGAAAATCAACAAGAGTTAATAATTCAATCGGATAAACAGTCCGAAATAAGTGATGTTATTTATGCAGAGGGCAATGTGTCCGTTTCTTATAAAGGCAAACTTTTCAAAGCTGATAAATTAATATACGACAAGTTAAATCAAAAAATTGAAGCAAGAGGCAATATAACATTCATATTAGGAGATCAAATCTTTAGAGTTTCACAACTTGAATACAGCTTTATTAGTGAAAAAGGTTATCTATTAGATGTTAAGGGCGTTATTAATACCAATACCTTGATTAATGACATATCTTCAAATTTCAGCTTATCAGATTCTAAAAAGTTAGAAAATTTAATTGATTTAAATAAAAAGGAAGTTATAAATACTCCTGAAAATGTGCAGAATTGGTTGTTTTTTACAGAAAAAATGACCATAGATGGAGATAAGTGGAAGAGTAAGAAGGCTATTTTTAGTAATGATTTACTTGAATTTAAACAAGCAAAATTAGCAATAAATTCATTGGAAGTTTTTCCTATTAATGAAAAACTTAGATTTAAATCCTCATTAAATTATTTAATACTTGACGAAAAAGTATCAATCCCCTTTTGGTTAGGAAGTAGAAATTTTGATTTTAAAAAGGTTCAACCTGCAAATACATGGAACTTTGGATATGAAAATTTAGATAAGGATGGGTATTTTATCGGGAGGAGAATTAACTCAATAGACATTTATGATGATTTTGTTCTTGATTTAGAACCTCAATTCTTGATTCAACGCTCACTAAAAGGCTATACAAAAAGTTTTGTAAATAAGGGGGAATCAATAACTTCAGATAGGGTTAAGAGAAATTCAAGTTTTGAAGATTATTTTGCTCTAAAATCCCAGATAAAAGGCACGTTAAAAAATTGGGATTTAGAAATAGAAAAGAATTTAAATTCTCTTGATTTTAATAAATTTTCAGATGCATTTAGATTTAACACCAAATTGAGTAAAGAAATTGATTTATTAGATTCAGTATGGGAAAAAAGTTTTTTTGGAGTTTATAGAGAGAGGATTTGGAATGGTTCATTAGGTGAAGCAGAAATTTACTCTGGTTATGGTTCAAGATTGCAAAAAGAAAATACTTGGATTACTGATGGCATCAAAAAGTCAGAATTTTTATCTTTAGTTTTGGCCAACATAACAGCAGAGGCTTTAAATACAAAAAATCTTGTAACTAACCTAAAAGGTAATTTGTTTTATTCTCTTGATCAGAAATTTCCAATTAGTATTGTAAATCCTGAAAAGAAATCTATTGATATTTCATATAAGTACATTCCTGAACCAATCTCTAAAGGATTAAGTCTTAATACAAGATTAGAAGCATCATATTCTTTCTATGAAAATGGACATCATCAAGAATATTTAGGGCTAGGTGTAGGCCCAGAATTAACATTTGGTAATTTTAAAAACAAAACTTTTGACTATACTCGTATAAGTCTTTTACCTTTTTATAAATTTGATAGTGGCGCAAGTGTTTTTAAGTTTGATCAGAATTATGAGAACTTAACCTTAAATATTTCTTATGATCAGCAATTATATGGACCAATTATTCTCAAAAGTTTTGGAATTTTGAATTTAACAAAAGATTCAAATGATTATGGTGAATTTATAGATTCTAAAATTTCTTTAAATTGGAAAAAAAGATCCTATGAAGTTGGTATTTTTTATCAACCTCATAACCAAGCAGGGGGAATCTCTTTCAAGTTATTTGGATTTAAATAGTTAAGAATAATGAGAGTTAAATTTAATATAAGGTAATTGGTTAAATTTATTTTCTATTAAATTTTCATTGTCAAGTAGTGTTGAAGTAGCATCCCATTCTCCCGATAAAAACATTTTTCTTGAGCTTTCCCTAATCTCAAGATTTAAATTTAAATCTTTTGATTTTGCTAGGGATTTTTTCAGATCAATTTCTAAAAATAAAAATTGATTATCGCAATAGTTTTGCATTTCTTCTATGGATTTTTTAGGTAACGTAAAACATGGAATTCCGATTGCAATACAGTTACTGTAAAAAATATCGGCGAAACTCTCTCCTATAATTGCTTTTATACCCCATCTCATAAGCGCTTGGGGAGCATGTTCTCTGCTTGAACCACATCCAAAATTGCTATTAACAATTAGTATTGATGCATTTTTGTTTTCCTCAAGATCAAAAGGATGCCTTCCTTTTAAAGTTTTTCTATCGTCTTCAAAAACAGATTCACCCAATGAATCAAAGTTAACACACTTTAAAAAACGCGCTGGAATTATTCGATCTGTATCAATGTCATTACCAATCAACGGGATACATTGCCCGTTAATATTTGAAATTTTTCCAATTGGCTGGGTAAACTCTGATTTCATTATTTAATAAATTCTCTAACGTCACTGACTTTGCCATTAATTGCAGCAGCAGCAACCATTGCTGGACTCATGAGAAGTGTTCTTCCACTGGGAGATCCTTGCCTACCCTTGAAATTTCTATTACTAGAACTAGCACTAACTTGATTACCTATTAGCTTATCTGAATTCATTGCTAAACACATTGAGCAGCCAGGCTCTCTCCATTGAAATCCAGAATCCTTAAATATCTGATCAAGACCCTCTTGTTTTGCTTTAGTGGCTACTTTTTCTGAACCTGGAACTACAAATGCTTTGACATTCTTGGATACTTTTTTGTTTTTTAATACTTTGGCGGCAACTCTTAAGTCACTGATTCTTCCATTTGTGCAACTACCTATGAAACAAACATCAACAGGAGTATCTTTGATATATTGCCCTGGCTTGAAACTCATATATTCATAAGCCTCTTTTGCAACTAATTTATCATTCGGGGACAAGTCATCTAAAAGAGGAATTTGTTGATTAATGCTTATACTCTGGCCAGGAGTAATCCCCCAGGTTACAGTTGGCTCCACTTTAGAAGCATCTAATTTAATTACATCATCATAAATTGAATTTTCATCGCTTTTTAATGATTTCCACCATGTGATCGCTTTATCCCAATGCTCACTTTTTGGAGCACATAATTTGTTTTTAATGTAACTAAATGTCTTTTCATCGGGGTTAATGTAGCCGCATCTTGCTCCTCCTTCAATAGACATATTACATATAGTCATCCTCTCTTCCATTGATAATTCATCTATCGCAGGCCCCGCGAATTCATATGCGAAACCTACTCCTGCCTTTACACCAAGTTCATTAATGATATGAAGTACTAAATCCTTAGCAAAAACACCCTTAGATAATTTTTTGTCACACCAAATTTGCCTCACTTTCAATTTGTTGATAGCGATGGTTTGGGAAGCCAGAACATCTCTTACTTGACTAGTGCCTATCCCAAAAGCAATTGACCCAAATGCCCCATGAGTTGAAGTATGAGAATCTCCGCAAGCGATTGTCATTCCTGGTTGAGTCAGCCCTAATTCTGGTGCTACTACATGAACTATTCCTTGATTACCACTACCAATATTAAAAAATTTTATTTTATGTTCTAAGCAATTCCTCTCAAGTGTTTCAATCATCTGTTCAGCGAGATTATCTTTGAAAGGCCTGCTCTGATTATCTGTTGGCACAATATGATCAACAGTAGCAACAGTTCTTTCAGGGAATTTTACTTTTAAGTTTTTGTCCTTTAAAGCACCAAATGCTTGAGGACTCGTCACTTCATGGATAAGATGAAGACCAATAAATATCTGATCAGATCCTCCTGGAAGACTTGAAACTTTATGTAAATCCCAAACTTTATCAAATAGGGTATCTTGACTCAATTTGTAAAAATAGTTACTTACTATTCGATAATAGGATTAATCTGAGACTGTTCAAACATACATTTACACTTAGTGTTTGTATTTCTTTTCTATTTCGGGTTGAGTTAAATAGTTTTTTTATATTAGTTATATGATTATTTGGTCCTGAAATAGAGATATAGACAAGTCCAACTGGTTTATCCTGACTTCCTCCGTTAGGACCAGCTATTCCACTAACTGCTATTGCCCAATCTGCTCCTAATTTCTCTTTTACATTAATTGCCATAGCCTTACAAACTTCTTCAGAAACAGCTCCATATTTTGTAAGCTTTTCTTCAGAAATATTTAATAATGAATTTTTTAGTTTATTACTATAGGAAACAATACTACCTAGAAAAACTTGAGATGAGCCTGATATTGAGGTTAGTGATGAAGATAGAAGGCCTCCGGTGCAGGATTCAGCAAAAACAATTGTTTGATTCCTCTCTGCTAATTCTTTTATTAAAACGCTAGGAAGAGTATCATTATCCTCTCCAAAAATAAATTTCGAAAACTCTTTTTTTAATTTTTCTTTTACAGGCTTAATTATATTTTTTGCTTCTAGGTCATTCTTTGCTCGCGCGGTAATTCTAAGTTTAACCTCTCCTATGTTTGCATATGGTGCAACTGTCGGGTTCTTAAGATTTAATAGATCATTAATTTTTTCTGCAACGCTAGATTCTCCAATGCCTGAAAATTTAAGAGTATTTGAAAAAAAAGAATAACTATCTGAGAATTTGTTTTTAATGAAATCATACGCCGTTTCTTCCCACATAGTTTTCATTTCACTTGGTACTCCAGGGAAAGTAAGAATAGTAAACCCTTTTACTGGTTCCCAAATCATTCCTGGGGCAGTGCCCCTAGGATTTTTTATAATTTGCGCATTTTGAGGGAAGAAACATTGTTTCCTTAAGCTAGAGGAATCGTCCTGGAGCTTTGAGTTTGTTAGTTTTTGTTTAATTTCATCCCATAAGTGTGGTCTTTCAAAAAGAGATGCATTAAAAGATCTAGCTATTGCTGCAGTAGTTAAATCATCTGGGGTGGGCCCTAAGCCACCAGTTGTAATTAAAAGATTACTTCTTTTCGATATTTCTTGAATTACTTTTACAATTCGATCATAATTATCACCGACAGTTGATTGCCTAAAGTGATTTAAGCCTAATTGAGATAACTGTTCAGAAATCCATTGAGCATTTGTATTTATTATATTTCCTAAGAGTAGCTCTGTTCCAATAGAAAGAATTTCAACTCCCTTGGAGTTAGGACTCATTTAATTGATGCTTCAAGTTTGCCTTCATAAAGAGGAAAATGATTACATAAGGTTAATACTCTTTCTTTACATTTACTTTCAATCAGTGAATCGTCTGGATTAAGTAATCTATCAGCAATAATTTCGCCAACTTCAGCAAAAGCATTCTCATTAAATCCTCTAGTAGTTAGAGCAGCAGTTCCCAACCTTAGACCGCTGGTTACAAAGGGTGATTCAGGGTCAAATGGAACAGTATTTTTATTAGCAGTGATATTCACTTCACTTACAAGTAAGTCAGCAATTTTACCAGTCATATTGATACTTCTTAAATCGAGTAAAACAATATGGTTATCAGTGCCTCCACTCACAATATTGATACCTCTATTTATTAAAGTTGAAGCTAGAACTTTTGCATTTTTTATTACTTGTTGGGAATAATTAACGAAATCTCGCTGCAAGGCTTCTCCAAATGCAACTGCTTTAGCGGCAATAATATGTTCGAGTGGCCCACCTTGAGTTCCAGGGAAAACAGATTTATCAAATTTCTTTCCAAATTCTGCATCTTTACATAAGATAAGTCCCCCTCTAGGCCCTCTTAATGTTTTATGAGTAGTCGTAGTTACTACATCACAATAGGGTATTGGATTTGGGTGAAGTTTACTTGCTACAAGACCGGCAATGTGTGCAATATCAGCCATTAAGAAAGCACCAACTTCATCTGCAATATTTCTAAATGATTCAAAATCGATTGTTCTTGGATAAGCAGAATATCCGCATATGATCAATTTTGGTTTTGTTTCAAGTGCTATCTCTCTTATTTCATCAAAATTTAATTCACTAGTTTCTTTATTTACACCATAGTGAACTGCATTGAACCACTTACCACTCATATTTACTGGAGACCCATGAGTTAGGTGTCCACCATGAGATAAATCCATCCCCATGATTGTGTCGCCAGGTTTAAGTAGGCTTAGGAAAACAGCAGCATTTGCCTGTGCTCCGCTATGGGGTTGAACATTAGCCCAATTTGCATTAAATAATTTTTTTGCTCTCTGAATAGCTAATTCTTCAATTTCATCAACAAATTCACATCCCCCGTAATATCTTTTTTGAGGTAAACCCTCGGCGTATTTATTTGTAAGGACGGATCCTTGTGCCTGCATAACGGCAATTGATGCGAAATTTTCACTTGCGATTAACTCAAGATGAGTTTCCTGCCTATTTTTTTCAGAGTTGATATAGTTTGATATTACTGGATCACTTTCTTTAAGATTTTGAAGGATATTCATTGAATTTGATTAGTTATACCCACAATATAGACGATATTTTAAGAAAAATATAAAAAGAATATTTCATAATTTTAAACGCGCCTGGAGAGATTCGAACTCCCGACACCCTGATCCGTAGTCAGGTGCTCTAATCCACTGAGCTACAGGCGCATAATTATGTAATATCTCTGTTTCAGGGTCTCTTAGTCAACTAGATTTCGGGTAAAATGTCTATTATTAACAATCTAATTATTAATATGCCTATAAAGTGGTACGGAAATGGTGATTCAGAAGATCCTATTTATAAACATTTTTCACGAATAGTAAATTTTGTTATTCATTGCATGATATTTACTGCGATTGTAAGTGGCACGTGGCTTTTAAAAGAGATTAAATATGAAATCAGATATTTTAATAATTTTGCAATTGTCTGGTCAGTTCTTTTGGCCTCCCATTTACTTTTCGTAATTATAAAAAAACCTAAAGATACTTCAAAACAATCAACTTAAATCAATTTATATTTATGGACTCTCAGATACGTATAAGTGATCTAGAAAATGTTATTTCCGAAAAGGTTTTTATTAAAATAGAAAAGTGGAATCTGTATCTTGGAGACGCTGGCCTAGCTAGACATCTTGCTATTGAATGTATCAGCAATAAAGATCAAGGCCCATTGGAGGCTGCAAAATTAAGTTTGAAAGCAATAAAAGTAAAAGTAGGGGATGGTTTTAATAGTATTCCACTGATTAATTTAATCACTAACTCACAAATTCTTGAATTAGAGGAGATTTTGGAAAGTTTTTTTAAAAACTAAATCTCTTTTTTTGAAACTTTAAATTTATTTACTTTCAAGAATTTTGTAAGTAAAAAATAAATCACAAAAAAAGTTACTGTTCCAAATATTAATAATGAAAATTCCGCGAGATTTGAATTGTAGTTATTCGTAGTTTGGAGAATTGTAAAACATAGTGTGCTGTCTATAAATGCTGCTAATGACATGAGACTAATTTTCCTCAATAATTCAAAGTTAGGCAAAATGATATTTGCATTGCGCAGATTGAAAGAAAGAAAAATACAAACTATAAAGTTGACTATTACTGAAGATAAAATTATTCCCACGACTCCAAAATTATAAGGAGAAAGATTCCCAAAATTCTTAATTGGGGCACCAATTAAAAACCAATCAAAAAAAATATTAAATATTATCCCTGCAAAAGAAGATTTAAAAGGGAAGTTTGTTTTTTCTATTGAATAGTAAGTTCTTACTAATAAATCTCTATAAAGATAAAAGGGTATGCCAACTGCATAAGCAATTAATATATTTTTTACTTTCAAAGTTGCTGAATAATCAAAAGATCCTCTTTGAAAAACTAATTGTACGATTTGATTATTGAATGTTATGAAAAATCCAGTTAATAAAATAGCTGTCAAGAAACAGTACTCTATCCCTGAGATCAATTTTTTTTGGAGACCTCTTTCGTCTTTTTTACTTCTCAATTTAGAGAATTTTGGAAGTAATGGCAGAATCAAGGAGTTAGATAATATGCCCAAGGGGGCTTGTATAAGAAAGTTTCCGTAAGCTAGTCCAGAGGCTGCGCCTTGAAAACTTGAAGCGAAAAACATATCGATAAAAACATTAATTTGACCTAGACCTGATGAGATAGAAGCTGGGATAATGAGTTTAAAAATCCTCCTCTCTTCATCTCTAAATAAGTTGAAGGTTGACTCTAATCTCAAGAGACCAATTTTATTTATTTCCAAAATTTGAACAACAAACTGAATTAAAGTTCCTGTCAAAGTTGCAAATGCTAGTAATCCCTTGTAAGTAAAAAAATTAGAAGATGTATTTTCTTGGTTGAAAATCCAACTTAATAAAATAAAAAAAATAATAGTTACGCTTGTTATTGCTGGACTTATACTTGATAAAAAGAATTTTCTTTGGGAATTTAAGGCTCCATAGCTTAAACCTATGAAGCCGGATAAAGGGATGCAAGGTGTAAGTATTTGTAATTGGTATGTGGCAATAGATTTAGCTTCGTAACTTAAATTCGGGGCCAATAAATCAATTAATAAACGGGAATTTGAGTAAATCAATATGGCTAAAATTATTAATAATATTGAAAGTTTTATGCTTACTTGAGTTAAAATAATCCCTCCATTTTTTTTGTTAAGCGGAGTTAGAACTGCAACAACTGCGTTATGCAAGGGACCATTAATACCCCCAATGATTATTAGCAAAAAACTAGGAATTATATATGCATAATTAAACGCGTCGTACGTTACACCAACCCCAAAAGCAGCAGCTATAAATATTTGTCTTACACATCCAGCTAATTTACTTAGACTAGTACCAAACGAAATTGAAAAAACATTATTTTTTAAAAATGAATGCATTTGGAATTGTCTAAATTTTTCAATGAGTTTAAGTTTCAATTATATTTGATTTCTAACCAACGACATATTTATGAATGATCGGTTAATTGATTTTGATCCATTAATTGAAGGGGTTTTAATTAAGAGGTATAAAAGGTTTCTTGCAGATATTGAATTAGAGAGTGGAGAGGTAGTAACTGCTCATTGTGCTAATACTGGCCCAATGAGGGGACTTTTGAGTCAGGGAGCAAAAGTAAGAATAAGTGTTTCCCCTTCTCCAAAAAGAAAATTACCTTTTACTTGGGAACAGATATGTGTTGTTAATGCAAAAAATGAGGAGGTTTGGGTAGGTATTAATACTCTATTTGCAAACAAGTTAATCAAAAAGGTTATTGAAAAAAATCTTCTAATAGAAAGAATAGGTGAAATAGAGATAATCAAATCTGAAGTTCCTTATGGAAAAGATAAAAAAAGCAGAATTGACTTTTTTTTAACCCCAAAATCTTCAAATCCTGATAAACGTAACATTTACATAGAGGTTAAAAATACGACTTGGATTAAAGAAAATGTAGCTCTATTCCCAGATACAGTAACGAAAAGAGGTCAAAAACACCTCATAGAATTAAAGGAATTAATTCCTTCAAGTAAAAGTGTTTTAGTACTTTGTATTACGAGAAAAGATGCTTGTTTTTTTGCTCCTGGAGATGATGCAGATCCCTTATACGGCAGTCTTTTTAGAGAATCTTTAAGTGCAGGAATGATAACTATCCCATGTTCTTTTGAATTTCATAAAGATCATGTATCATGGAAAGGAATTAAACCTTTGAAAAAAATAAAATCTTGATAATTTGAAATTTGAAAAAAAAAATTTTTTAAATGTAACAGATATAGTTTTAAGATGCAACTATAAAATTGGTAACAACGACTACTAGACACTAATAAGTTTTTTGAGCAAAATTGAATATGAAAGGAAACAGCACAAACTGTTTTTTTGCAGATCTAATTTTTTTTTATGACCACTGCTTTGCAAACGCCTCAAAGGCGCTCTAGGTCCAAATTACAAGATGCAAGTCTTGTTAATGGACCTATGCTCCTTTTGAGGAGTATTCGAGGATTTAGTTCAAACCGCTCTATGTTGTGGCTTGCAACTGTTCCTTTAGCTTTGTTTGGTTTAGGTATTTTTAATCTTTCAGCTCATGCAGCTGATTTACCTGAGTTGAATGCAGCTTTTCTTGCTAACAATTTATGGCTTTTGATCGCTACTATCTTAGTGATCTTCATGAACGCTGGTTTCGCTATGGTTGAGGCAGGTATGTGTCGTTCTAAGAACGCAGTAAACATCCTTGCTAAAAACCTCTTTGTATTTGCTCTAGCTGTAACTTCTTATTGGTTTATTGGCTATTCATTAATGTACGGAGGAAGTGTTGCTGACGGATGGCTTTATTTTGGAGGCTTATTCTTTGATCCAACAGTCACCGCTGATATGGTTACTGATGCTGGATTAGTCCCAACTGTTGATTTCTTGTTCCAGTCTGCATTCGCAGGAACTGCAGCAACTATCGTTTCCGGTCTTGTTGCTGAAAGAGTTAAATTTGGAGAATTTGTTGTTTTTGCTGTTGTATTAACTGCATTTATATATCCAATTGCTGGTAGCTGGAAATGGAATGGTGGTTGGCTTGATTCTTTAGGTTTTGTTGACTTCGCCGGTTCTTCAATTGTTCACTCAGTTGGAGCATGGGCGGGTCTTGTAGGAGCTATGCTTCTTGGGCCAAGAATTGGCAAATACTCTGATGGGAAACCACAAGCTATGCCAGGACACAATATGGCTATAGCTACTCTAGGTGCATTAGTCCTATGGATAGGTTGGTATGGATTTAACCCCGGTTCTCAACTTGCTATGGATCAATGGGTTCCATATGTTGCTGTAACAACTACTTTGGCAGCAGCAGCTGGAGCTATTGGTGCAACTATTGTTTCAACATTAACTTCTGGTAAGCCTGATCTTACAATGATAATTAACGGAATCCTTGCTGGTTTGGTTAGTATCACTGCTGGTTGTGGTGATATGACTCTTGCTGGAGCCTGGTTCGCAGGACTAGTAGGGGGAATTATAGTTGTATTTTCTGTTGCAGCACTTGATGCCGCTGAGATCGATGATCCTGTAGGTGCATTCTCTGTTCACGGAGTTTGTGGTGTATGGGGTACTGTAGTTATCGGTCTTTGGGGTACAGCTGTACAAGGTGATGGAGCAGGTATGGGATTGTTCAATGGTGGAGGCATTACCCTTCTTCTAGTTCAAGCTCTTGGTGCCGCAGCTTATGCTATCTGGACGCTAGTTACTTGCTGGATTGCCTGGTCTGTAATTGGAGGATTATTCGGTGGAATCCGAGTATCTGAAGAGGAAGAAACTCAAGGCTTAGATATAGGAGAGCATGGAATGGAAGCATATCCAGACTTTGCATCTGCTAAATAATCTAATTGACAATTGATTTAAGAAACCTGACTTATGTCAGGTTTCTTTTTTTTTTCGAAAAATTATTTAAAACGTTGTAATATAGGAAGATGGATACTCAAGCTTTTAGAAGATCCCTTCATCATTCTGATAGATACAATAGAAGGGGTTTCGATTCTCCAACAAAAAGAGCTCAAGCGTTAGAAGAAGCTTACCAAAGTGATTTGATAAGTTCTATTCGGGATAATAATTTTACCTATACTAAAGGCAGACTAAATATAAAGTTGGCCCAAGCCTTCGGTTTCTGTTGGGGAGTTGAAAGAGCTGTTGCAATGGCTTATGAAACTAGAAGACATTATCCAAATGAGAATATTTGGATAACAAACGAAATAATTCATAATCCCTCGGTTAATGATCATTTAAGAAAAATGAATGTGAAATTCATCTCAGCTAAAAATGGAATTAAAGATTTTTCTCTAGTTTCTAATGGGGATGTTGTTATACTTCCTGCTTTCGGAGCTACTGTTCAAGAAATGAAACTCTTGCATGAGAAAGGTTGTCATATTATTGATACAACTTGTCCATGGGTTTCTAAGGTTTGGCATACAGTTGAAAAACATAAAAAACATATTTTCACATCTATTATTCACGGAAAATTTAAACATGAAGAGACTCTCGCTACAAGTTCATTCGCAGGTAAATATTTAGTTGTACTTGATCTAGAAGAAGCGAACTACGTTTCTGAATATATTCAGGGGAGAGGTAATAGGAATGAGTTTATGAACAAATTTGCTAAAGCTTGTTCTAATGGATTTGATCCTGATAAAGATTTAGATAGAGTAGGAGTCGCAAATCAGACAACTATGCTTAAGAGCGAGACTGAAGAAATTGGAAAGGTTTTTGAAAGGACAATGTTAAAGAAATTTGGACCAGAAAACTTAAATAGTCACTTTTTAGCTTTTAATACTATTTGTGATGCAACTGAAGAAAGGCAAGATGCAATGTTCTCTCTGGTTGATGAAGACCTTGATATTTTAGTAGTTATTGGAGGCTTCAATTCTTCGAATACTACTCACCTACAAGAAATAGCAATTAATAAAAATATTTCATCTTTTCACATTGATACCCCAGAGAGGATATCAGTTAAAGAAAACTCAATATTTCATAAACCACTAGGATCAGACTTAGAACTTAAAAATAATTTTCTACCTAGTGGAAAAATTAATGTTGGAATTACCTCAGGTGCATCCACTCCTGATAAAGTTGTTGCAGATGTTATTGAAAAGTTAATTGATATTGCTTCCTGAATTTGTTATTCATTTAAAAATTTGCTTAGTTTTTTTAATTTATTAGTCAGATAATTCCAAAAGATCTACTTTATTAACTAGAATAATGAAAAATTATTGAAGTATGGAAGACAAAGCACAAACTAATCAGGTTCAAACTGCAAGTATGAATAGAACTAAAGCGCCCCAAAAAGTTGAAGTTGTAGTTGCCAATTCATCTTCAGGGTCAGAAGTAAATATCCTTGGTGAACTATCGATTTTTATTTTAAGAATAGGTTTTTGTGCTTTAATGATTCATCATGGCCTAGAAAAACTTCAGGATCCGCAAGGTTTTGCAGAGTTTGTAGTCGGTAAATATTTCCCATTTTTGCCTGGTGATCCTGTTATTTGGACTTTTGGAGCAGCAATTACTCAACTGGTATGCCCAGTTGGGTTGGCTTTAGGGATTTTTGCGAGGCTTTCTTCTCTTGGTCTGTTCTCCACAATGGCTTTTGCAGTTTATTTTCATCTCCTTGATACTGGACTGGAAGGCTTTCCTCTTGCAGTGGTTGAAGGTCATAATTATGCTTTCGAATTATCTTTTATATATGGGGCTATTTCTTTATACTTTCTATGTGCAGGTCCAGGTAGGCTATCTTTATTCAGAAAAACTAACAAGATTACATATTATCCAAAATCAACATAATTCAATGTAAAAAGTGTCTTTTTTGGGTAAATACCATTGAAATTCCTTTTGAATTACACATATCAATACTTTCTTGGTCTCTTAGACTTCCTCCAGGTTGAATAATAGCTTTTATTCCATATTTATTTGCAAGTTCTACAGTATCTGCAAATGGAAAAAACCCATCGCTGGCCAAAACAGCATCAGTACATAATCTTCCAGCTGCTTCTAATGCGATTTTTGCTGCTCCAACTCTATTCATTTGTCCAGCTCCAATACCAATAGTTTTTTGGTCTTTTGCAATAACAATGGCATTAGATTTCACGTGTTTGCAAATTTTCCATGCAAAATTTAGATCTAAGTTAATTTGATTACTAGGATTTTTATTAGTTACTGAAATCCAATTTTCAGTTTTTTCTTCACTATCGTCAGTATTTTGAACTAGTAATCCTCCCATTATTGACTTAGTAGAATTTTGATTCTTTTTTGGAAGTTGATCTTTTGAAAACTTTAAAATTCTTAAATTCTTTTTAATTTTTAAAATTTCTAAAGCTTCCTCATCAAAAGATGGAGCGACGACACACTCTAAGAAAATATCTTTGAGGTGAATTGCGGTCTCACTATCAACATTTGAATTAAAAGCAACTATTCCTCCAAATGCACTAATTGAGTCGCATTCCAAAGCATTCAAAAATGCTTTGGAAGCTGAATTACTTATAGAGGCACCACAAGGATTATTGTGTTTTAAAATAACAGAGGCAAAGATGTTGTTTGTAAGTTCATCTTTTTCTGAGTAGCCAAATTCTAAAACTGTTGAAAGTGCCGACTCTAGATCTAATAGATTGTTATAACTTAAGTCTTTTCCTTGTAATTGTTCTGCTGAGTTCCATCCAATGTTACTTAAACCATACCAGAAAGCTTTTTGATGTGGATTTTCCCCATATCTTAAGGTTTTGATTAGTGGATAAGATTCAATATATTTGGAAGATTGTAAATCTCTTTCTTTTCTTATCCAATTAGATATTGCAGTGTCATAGTCTGCTGTATGTTGAAAAGCTTCAAGGGCTAATTTTGCTTTATATGAGTCTTTCAATTCACCTTTTTTACTTTCTTCAAGAAAATTTTGATACTGACTAGGATCTACTAAAACGGAGACATCTCTATGATTTTTAGCAGCAGAACGAATCATAGATGGCCCTCCGATATCTATATTTTCAATAGCATCTTCCCATTTAGCTCCCTGATCTATAGTTTTTTTAAAAGGATATAAATTTACAACTACTAAGTCTATTAATTCAAGATTGTTAGCTTCTATATCTTTTTTATGTTCCTCATCAGTTCTTTTAGCTAATATTCCCCCGTGTATTTTTGGATGTAAAGTTTTAACTCTTCCCCCAAGAATTTCTGGAGAATTAGTAAAATCAGCAACTTTAATAACTGGAATTTTAGCCTCTATAAGATGTTTGGCAGTGCCTCCACTTGATAGAATTTTATAATTCAATTGCTCTACCAATTCCTTACAAAATGGGATTAAATTTTTTTTATCAGTGACACTTACTAAAGCTAATGGAGACATTATGGGAAAGTTTACTTACTTAAGAATATAAACATGAAATATGCTATCAATCATGAATTTGTCTCGATTAGCTCTCAAACTGCAACTCATAGAATTATTTTGATGCATGGTTGGGGAGCTGATTCAGATGACCTTTTAACATTTGGAAAGGAGATGACTGAAAAAATAAATCTTGATTTTGAGGTAATTTCTTTGAGGGCTCCTAGATTACACCCAAGCGGTCAGGGAAGACAGTGGTATGGATTATATCCACATGATTGGAATGGAGCTGAGGTTGAAGTAAATAAACTTTTAGTTACATTAAAAAATTTTGATACTGATAAGATTCCACTAAGAAAAACAATTTTGTTAGGGTTCTCTCAGGGGGCGGCGATGGCAATTGATGCTGGATTTAAGTTTAATTTTGGATTAATTGTTGCTTGTAGTGGTTATCCTCACCCCAACTGGTCCCCAGGAGAAAAATTCTCGCCATTAATTATTAGTCATGGTTTATTTGATGACGTTGTGCCTATAGATGCCTCTAGGACTATTTATGAAAAGGTAAAGAATAAGTCTTCTAAATTTTGTGAATTATTAGAATTTGATGGATTTCATCAAATTGATTCAAATTTAATTAATTTTATAAGTTCAAATATAAGTAATATTTTTTAAACAAAAGCGTATTCATATTCTTCAATCTCTTCCCAATCATCTGCAGTCAGTTCTAGACCCTCAAATATTTTTTCTTCACCAATTCCTTCAACTACAACTTTTAGTGATGGAAATAGAAAATGATTTTCTTCAGCATATTGGGCGCTAAATAATCCTTTTTCACCCCAAAAAAATCTATCGGTGGTGTGTTCATTTCTTCTTACATTAAAAACTGATGGCGCAGAGAGACCATTTTCAGCTATAAATCTTCTTGCTGCTGTAACTGGTTTATGTTTGCCAGTTTCGATATGATAAATAGGAACATGTGCCATTACTCTTTGGCCAGCCAATCTTCTTCTGCTGATTCTTTTTCTTTTTTTTGACATTGATTGGTACTCCTGAAATTATTAATGAGATTAGTCTTATTTATTTTTACTAATCTTATATATGTGATTTTAAATTCACTTCAAATTACATAGAGGACCCATCAACCCCTGATGTAGCTTAAAATATGATTAAATATTCATATTTAAGGCTGGCTAACGTCAGACCTCTTTATATATCTTAATACTTTTTTCATATTTTACAAGCCCTTTTTCAAGTTTTTTTTAAAAAAATTTCTCAAAATTTCATTAATCATGAATCTTTCAAAAAAATTTGAAGAATTAATTTTAAAACAGCTAGAGAGTTTTGGTTGCTCAATGGGCGTGACTAATTTAGTTATGTATCTTGCTTCAGCTAAGCAAGGAACTAAAGCATCTTTTGAAATGATTGGTCAATGGCCGCAAATTGATCGGATACTTACTTCAATAGAAGATGATCCTTCACTAAAGGTTTCATCGCCTAATAGAAGATGGTACCCGCTACAAGAAAACGATATTCTACTTGGTGTCCTTCGGGTAGAAACTGATTTGAAAGGGGGGAATTGGCCAGTATCTCTCGACTCTAGATTAAAAGCTCTATCAATATCTTTAGCTAAATGTGTCTCTATCGAATTAGAACGTCAAAATAAAAATGAAGAAGTCAATTATTTAAAAAATCAGGTCAATGTCATAATTCATCAATTAAGGAATCCATTAGCTGCTATTAGAACATACGCAAAATTATTAATAAAAAGACTTGGTTCAGATGATGATTCTATTGAAATAGTCGAACGCATGATAATAGAGCAAAAACAAATTAATCAATATATGGATTCTTTTGCTCAATTTAATTCACCTATTCAACTTCCTCTTGAAATTGGAGAGGAAAGATTATTATTACCACCAAATTTAGATAATAAAAAGGTAATAACTGTTCAGAGTTTATTAAGGCCAATATTAGAAAGGGGTAAAGCTAATGCGGACTTAGAGAATAGAGATTGGACTGAACCTTCTCTTTGGCCAGATTGGACTATTTCGCCATTAAAAGCAAAATATGCTGTAATTGCTGAAATTGTGGCAAATCTATTAGAAAATGCGTTTAAATATGCCCAAAAAGATGCTGAAATTGGGCTCGCAATTACGAGTAATGGACTCTGTATATTTGATGATGGTAAAAAAATAACCAAAAATGAAAACGAGAAAATTTTTGAAAAAGGTTTTAGAGGATCTGCTGCTAAAAAAAAGGAAGGCACTGGTGTGGGACTTTTCTTGGCGAGGAAATTAGCAAAACAAATTGGAGGAGATTTGAGATTGCTGGAAAATAACTCGGTAGATAATACTGAGAAATCAAAAAATCTTAAGAAGAAAAATATTTTTTATTTAGAACTACCTATAAAAGAATTGCATGCATAAATAACATTGCAGTTTCAACTAGAACAACACTTGCACCGCATGCATCTCCATTAAAGCCTCCAATTTTATTACCCAGTATGTTTGGGATACAATAGCTTAGAAAAATACCAATCAAAATAAGAATTAAAAATTTAATTAATATTGCTTGGGATGTAATTGAAACAAATTGGTATGCAATGAAAATTAAAAGAAAAATAATTGAGATCAAAGATTCTTTTTTAAATCCATTCCAAAACTTTTTGTGACTAACAGATTTTTTCTTATAACTCATATATTTAAACTTTTCTATAAAAAATAAATTTGAAAATCTTCCCCAAAATAAGCATATAGGTAAAACAAAAATTACTAGGTTTTGAATCTTCAGTATGCAAGCAATTTGAATTAAAGTTATAAAAACTAAAGCTTGAACGCCAAAGGAACCAACTTTACTGTCTTTCATGGCTTTTAAACGTTTCTTTTTACCCGCAAAAATACCATCGAAAGTATCCATTAAACCATCAATATGTAGACCACCAGTAATTAAATATCCTGAAGCCAAACAAATTAATGCAGATGCATAAATTGACCAAGAGTTTGTTGTTAAAAAAAGAAAAATATAACTCTGTATTGTTCCAATCAAAAATCCTAAAGGCGGGGCAAATTGTGCAATATTCTTAAATTCGGGATTAATTAAAGGTATCTTTGGAAATGTTGTATAGAAAATCCAAGATCCTGCCAAATTTTTTATTAAATATTTTTTGATGAGATAAAAATAGATTCAGTATTAAATAATAGGGTAAATTGATTAAAAAGATTCAAAAAATTTTATAAATTATCGTGTTTGAATTTGAAATTACATCGAATTGCAGTAATACAGCTGCAAGAACTGGTATATTTCATACACCAAATGGTCAGGTAAACACACCAAAATTTATGCCTGTGGGTACTTTGGCAACGGTTAAAGGAATTTCATCTAAGCAGTTAACCTCTACAGGATCAGAAATGATTCTTTCAAATACCTTTCATCTTCATTTACAACCTGGAGAAAAACTAGTTAAAGAATCTGGCGGAATACATAAGTTCATGAATTGGCCGAAGCCTATTCTTTCTGATTCAGGGGGGTATCAAGTTTTTAGTTTGGCCAAATTAAATAATATTTCTGATAAAGGCGTGGAATTTAAAAATCCAAGAGATGGTAGTCATGTTTTCTTATCACCTGAAAAAGTAATACAGATTCAAATGGATCTTGGATCGGATGTTGCGATGGCTTTTGATCATTGTCCTCCGCATACAGCTAACGAAAATGATATTGAGGACTCTTTACAAAGAACTCATTCATGGTTGCAAAAATGTGTTGAGACTCATCAGAAATCCAATCAAGCATTATTCGGTATAGTTCAAGGTGGAAAGTATCCTAGATTGAGAGAATACAGTGCAAAATATACAAGTTCTTTTGATCTTCCTGGAATAGCGGTGGGAGGTGTAAGTGTTGGCGAGGCAGTCGAAGAAATACATAGTGTAATTAATTACGTCCCGAAATTCTTACCAATAAATAAACCAAGATATTTAATGGGAATTGGCTCCTTAAAAGAAATTTCTCTAGCTGTTGCTAATGGATTCGATATATTTGACTGTGTTTTGCCTACAAGACTAGGGAGACATGGGACTGCATTTTTTAATGATGAAAGATTGAATTTGCGAAATGCTCGATTTAAAAATGACTTTTCTCCGATTGACAAAACTTGTAAATGCGAAACCTGTAAATCCTATTCTCGAGCATATTTACATCATCTAATTAGAAATGACGAAATATTAGGCCTAACTCTCATAAGTTTGCATAATATTGCTCACTTAATAAGATTTACCAATGCAATTTCTACTGCAATTAGAGATAATTGTTTTACAAATGATTTCGCTCCTTGGAAAACATCCTCTATTGCTCACCATACGTGGTAACGTCTTATCATAATTAATTAAATTATCAAAAAGGTGCTCATTCTATTTAATACATTCGCTGAATTGCCCGAGGCTTATAAGGCCTTTGCTCCAACCGTTGATGTTCTTCCACTGATTCCTTTATTTTTCTTTTTATTAGTGTTTGTTTGGCAAGCTGCTGTTGGATTTAAATAAAATTTTTTTAGTTTAGATTATTAGTATTAGACTGGATTTTCAAGTAAAATTGCATCTCCGGAATTTTCTACTGCACTCTCTATAAAATCAGCAATTTTTAATGCTCTTGAGGCTTGCTCACCATCCACCTCAGGTATTTCTTTGCCCTGAACGCACTTAAGAAAATGCTCCAATTCTGCATAAAGAGGCTCAATGGAGGTTGTGCTAACTTCTTCAACATATCCGTCATTTCTATAAACTAATTCTCCATGTTCTGCAGTGTATGATTCATGAGACTTTCTATGGATTTGAAGAGAGTGATTTAAAAAATCAGTTTCTACTAGTCCATTTTGGCAGTGAGCACTTAAACTCCTAATTTTTTTGTGACTCATTTTACTGGCAGTCAAACTTGCAATAACATTATTTTTAAAAACCAAAGTAGCATTGACATAATCTATTAATCCTTCACTATTTCTGCCTCCAACTGCCGCTAATTTTTGTATTTTGGAGTTGACGAGTTCTAAAATTAGATCAATGTCATGGATCATTAAATCCATTACTACAGATACATCATTTGCTCTATCTGCATGAGGACTATGTCTTCTTGCTTCCAAAACAACAATTTCTTCATTATGAACTATTTTATTTAATTCTCTAAAAGCAGGATTAAATCTTTCAATATGCCCAACTTGTAATAGACAGTTACTTGCATTAGCAGCCTCTATTAACGATTTTGCTTCTAACTCATTAGCTGCAATTGGTTTTTCAATAAGAACGTTAGTACCTCCATTAAGACAATCTAGTCCTACTTTTTGATGAAGTAGTGTTGGGACAGCTACACAGATAGCATCAACTCTTGGAATTAAGTCTTTATAGTCTTTGAACCATTCACATTGGAATTGCTCAATAGCTAATTTGCCTCTCTCTTCATTTGGATCTGCAACGCCAATGAGATTTGCATCTTTGAGCAAACTTAGTACTCGTGCATGATGCCAACCCATATTCCCTATACCTATGACTCCAACCTTTACTGGTGATGAGGTTGGCTGCATAATTTCAAATCCATATATTAATTATCATTATCCTCTATAGGAAGCCACATTTAGCTTTTGGGAAGAATAATTTTAACACGATCAATTTTTGGACCTGACATAGAAATAACTTCAAATTTAATGTTACTAAAATCTAAAACATCGCCAATCTTTGGAACCATTTGAAATTTTTCTAGCAGAAATCCAGCAAGGGTATGATAGTCTGCCCCTTCTGGAATAGAACATCCTAACTTTTTATTGATATCTATAATTTCTGATTTTCCCGCTATTGACCATTTTTTAGAGAAATTATCTAACATTCTCATATCTGAATAAATTCTATTATTGAGCATTTCCTCTCCAACTATTTCGCCATTTAGATCAGCTGCAGTTATGAGTCCCTCTGTCCCACCGTGTTCATCAACTACTAGTAAGAACGGATTGTAGTCTCTTACTATTGGAAATATTTCTGCTAGTGAACATGTTTCTATTATTTTTGTTACTGGTAAAAGGAATGGCTCTAGTAATGTATCGGCTTCCATTTCACCTTTTGATATTGGCTTAGCTAGATAACGCAAATCTAATACACCTAATACATCATCTAAAGACTCATCAATCACAAAGAAGCGAGCATGTCGAGTGTTGTCGACTTGTTTCATAAGTTCTGAAAAGGTTATATTCTTTGGCAAAGTTACCATTTCAGATCTTGGAATCATAACTTCTTTAACCTGTGTATCTTTTAAAGCAAAAACTCCTTCAAGAATATTCTTCTCATCTGGTTTTAAACCTGTTACATTATCTGTTTCTATGAGAGTTTCTAATTCTCCAGCAGATAAACCTGAGTTTAAAGAATCCCATTTGTTATTTAAATTAAACAAGCCTAAACAGGCGCTAGCAAAGAATTCTATTGTTTTCACAATAGGATTCATGGCTTTTCTTACGGCATCGAATATTGTAGTTAACTTTAATGCAGCAGATTCTGGATTGTTAATTACTAAAGCTTTTGGAATTAATCCAGAAACAAGAGTAACAACTAAAACAACAAATAAAAATAATAGAAGATCATAAAATCTATTAGATAAAATATTTCTTTTCCAATAATCATTAGCCAGGTTATTGCTTAGCCATCCAATTGCAATTAATGAAATTGTCACTCCAAATTGAGAAGCAATTAATGAAGACCTAAAGCGTTTTTGAATTTTTAAAATTGCAAATGCTCCCTTCTTTTTTTCTTCTATTAACCTTAAAACTTTACTTGGCCTTATTAATAAAAAAGAGAGTTCACTCGCTGCGAAAAAGGCTGGTAAAAATAAAAGAAATAAAAGTAGAGTTATTTTCATTCAATGACAAATGAATAATGGGGGTGGCGAGGATCGAACTCGCCTTAGCCAAATTATGAGTTTGGTGCATTCACCAGATTGCTACACCCCCAAAGGGAATTTATGTAATTTTAATTACATTGAATTTCAATATACAATATAAAAATAATATTTCAAAAAATACCTCATTAGGAAGTTTTTGTGAGATTTCTTTTTTTTCTTCTAATCTTTAAATATAAATTAAACTTTTACTAATGGGCAAATTTTCGGATATGTATAATTTAAATAAAGCAAAATTGTTAAAACAGTTAATTGAAAAATCTTACAAAAAAGGAAACTTTACTTTATCTTCAGGAAAACAAAGCAGTCATTACTTGAACTGTAAACCAGTGTCATTAAATGGCGAAGGCTTAAACTTAATAAGTGAATTATTTTTAGATTTAAAGGACTCAAGGTCAAAAGCTGTAGCAGGATTGACATTAGGAGCAGACCCTATAGTAAGTGGATTAATTGTTAAAGCAGCTTCGAATGGACTAGACCTTGATGGTTTAATAATTAGGAAAGAAATCAAAAAATACGGTACCAAAGCTGGAATAGAGGGCCCTATATTAGAAGAAGGAACTTTGGTAACTGTCTTAGAGGATGTGGTTACAACTGCTGGTTCAGTAATAAAAGCTATAAAAAAATTACGAGAAAACAATTATGTTGTTGAGGAAGTTTTGTCTATAGTTGATAGGCAAGAAGGGGGATTAGAAGCACTTGAAGATGAAAATGTTAAATTAAAGAGTCTTTTTACAATAAAAGACTTTTTATAATTATTTCAAAATGCAAGATATAAAAAAAAAGTTTTGGCTTGAAAAATTTGATTGTTTTTCAATTACTGGAAAAGATGCCAGAAAATTTTTGAATGGAATAACAACTAGTAATATTCTTAATTCAAAAAATAAAGTTATCAAAACTTGTTGGTTAACTCCAAATGGAGTTCTAAGGTCATTAATTGAAATTATTTTTTTAGAAAGAAGCTTAGAAGTAATTATCTTGGCGGGTAACACAAATGAAATAATTGATTACTTTAATCAAATTATTTTTCCAGCGGACGATGTATTTCTGAGTGAACCTTCCTTGATAAATAGAATTCAGGAAATTGATGAATCTAGTTCATGGAGAACTTACCAGCCTATTTTCTTCAAAACAGAAGATAAAGAATTTGAAATGTATAAAAATAACCTAAATTTACTAAATCCCAATGATGTAAAACTTTGGAAGATTAATCAGGCAATACCCTCATTAGAAATGGAAATAAATGGGAAAAATAATCCTCTTGAGCTTGGATTACAAGATCTTATAGATTTTAATAAAGGTTGTTATTTAGGACAAGAAACAATGTCAAAAATAAAAAATGTTTCTTCTTTAAAACAGGAAATAAGAATTTGGAAATCAATTGAATCTAATTTGAATTTAGACTTAGAAGATAAAAATTTATATATAAATTCTGCCAAAGATATTTCTGTAGGCAAAATCACTAGTTTTTTAAAATTAGATTCTCAAATAAAAGGATTAGCTATGATAAAAAGAAAATATTTAGAGGAAGGAAGTTATTTTTTTTCAGAAATATTTGGAAAAATCATTATAAATAAATCTGTAGGATCAATTTTTCTTTAATCGATTTTTGATTAAATATTCTGCAATTTGTAGAGTAGCAAAACAATCATCTTTGTTATATTGGATAATTTTCTTTAAAAATATTTGGTTTTCTGTAATTTGATATTGAATCCACCAATAAAGTGCTTTAGAGCCACTTACATTTTTCTGCGCCCATTCAAATCCAAGCCAATTAGAAACTTTTTTTAAGCCATAGTTTTTTAATGGTAATATCCAAGACTTTCTTATTAAGGTATGTAGGTCAATAAATCTGGAGGAAAGTGAAAGAATTTCTTCAAAACTAAAATTTAGTTCTTTAGCAATATTAATTATTGATATTTTTTCAGTTTCTCCGTAATGTAAGACTGGCCATTCCTTGTTTGAAAAAAGTATTTCAATAATTTGCCTGTAAGATTCTCCTTTATTGTTTTTAAGATTTAAGATTGGTTCATAAATAAGATCTTCTTTTTTTATAGACAAATTATTTACTTTTAAAAATCCATATAAAAAATCATGCTTTTCATCTGGATTTGACTCAATATCAAATATATAAAATCCCGAACATATTTTTTCAAATAGATCTTCCGTATTATTTTTATTAGAAATGAAATATGGTTCTCCAGAGATATATGCTTGTGCTTGCTTTACAAATATGGATGCTTTTTCATACTTCTGATCTTTGAATCTAGATAATTTCTCTCCAAGTTGTTTTTCGCTGTACGAAGCTAATGTTTTGGTATTAGTTATTCCATTTTCTTTGAGTAACGAGGCCGTTTTGGACCCTATTCCATCTATATCTGTTAAATATCCATTTTCTTTTGCTTCTTTGTCACAAAATTTTTGCCAGGAACAAATAGTACATTTTTTTCTATCTTGAGTTATTTCTGGTATAAATCCATCCAAGCATTCATTCAAATCTAATAAAACATTTAAAACTTTTTTTCTTAATTTTTTATTTACATAAATTTCTTCAACTTTAACTTTTTTATAAAAAGTTGAAATTACTAATCCTTTCTCAATTTTAGATTCTTGAAAAGATTCCAAAAGCATAGAACAAAAAGCTAAGTCGAATAAATGTTCTTTAGTTGTTTTGTGGCCTAACTTATAAACAGCAGGTAAATATTTGTATTGTCCCCATTTACTTTTACCTTTAGTCTTAAAAAGTAATTGTGGAAGTATCTCTGCGTTTATATTTTGGAAAATATTTCCTTTGATTTTTAATCCAATTACCCCTTGATAACCATTCTCACAGGCTTTTAATCCTGTATATATTTCACCATTACAAAATTCAGAGAAAATTTGAAACTGATTAATTTTATCTATAGCTTTATGGGGAGACCAAACTTCATAAGATTTTTTACCCTTAAAATCGAGCCATGCTTTTCTTTTGCATCTTGTAAAACTTTTTAAATGAAGAGAATTCAAATTATTTTTTAAGGGCGGTTTTAAAATTTACTCATATAAATTAGTATAGATAATTAAAAGAAATCAAGGAAATTTGAAATTTGACAGCTGACAAATTAGATAAGATAACATTTGGAACTGATGGTTGGAGAGGAATTATTGGTTTTGACTTTAACCTGTCCAACCTTTCAAGAGTTGTTGTCGCTGCATGTCAGGAGTTGCATTATCAATACTATAAAGAAGTTAATTCAAAGAAAATTATTATTGGATATGATCGTAGATTTATGGCTTGTGAATTCGCGAAGCAAATAGTGCCTTTTGTAAGAGGATGTGGTTTTGAACCGATCTTATCTGATAGCTTTGTGACAACACCCTCTTGTAGTTTCTATGTCAAAGAAGTCGGTTGTCTTGGAGCGTTAGTAATTACAGCAAGTCATAATCCATATAATTGGCTAGGACTGAAAATAAAGAGCTTTAATGGATGTTCTGTTGACGAATCTTTTACAAGTGAAGTTGAAAAAAGATTAATCCTTGGAAATTCAATTGAAAAAATAGATGGTATTAATCAATTGGTAGATATTAAGAAATTTCATTTAGATAGAATTAAATCCCTTTTTGATATTGACTATATTTCCAAGAGATTAAAAAAAATGAAATTGAGAATTTTTGTAGATTCTATGCATGGTTCAGCTGCAAATTGTATGGCTGAGATTTTTGCTTCTAATGATTTAGAAGTTATTTCAGAAATCAGGAAAGATGCTGATCCTTTTTTTGGAGGAAAACCTCCTGAACCTCTTTTGAATTATGCAGATAATCTAAAACAAACACTAATGAAAAATTCAACAAATGAAGTGAAAACTTTAGGAATTATATTTGATGGTGATGGTGATAGAATTGCGGCAATTGATGAAAAAGGAAGATACTCTAGTACTCAAGATTTACTCCCATACTTTATTAGTTATTTGGGCGAAATTAAAAATAATTCTTATCCAGTTTTAAAGACTGTTAGTGGTTCAGATATTATTAAAAATATATCAGAGAGTCAAAATAGAGATGTTTTTGAACTTCCAGTTGGCTTTAAATATATTGCTGAAAAAATGATTAAAGAAAAAATATTTATTGGAGGAGAGGAATCTGGGGGAGTAGGTTTTGGTGACTTTATGCCTGAAAGAGATGCTCTATATGCAGCGATGGTTTTATTAAATGGAATTGCTGAAAAATCTCAATACTTATATGAATCCTTAGATGAAATTCAAGAAGATTTTGGGCCAAGTTTTTATAAAAGAATTGATATTAAATTTCCAAATCAGTCAGAAAAAAATAACGTAAAAGAATTTATCATAGATAATATTCCTGAGAATATTAATAATCACAAGTTAAAAAGTATCTCAAAGATAGATGGAATAAAGTTGAGAATTGATAAAAATTTTTGGCTTCTTTTTAGGTTTTCAGGAACGGAACCTCTCTTAAGGTTATATTGTGAAGCACCAAAAGAATATTATCTAATTGAAGTATTAGAGTGGGGTCAAGAATTTATAAATTTGGCAGGAAAATAAGGATGAAAAATTTATTTTTAGCAAGTAAGAATAAAGGTAAAATTGAAGAATATAAGAAATTGCTTGCTGGAGTTAATTGTAAATTGTTACTCCAGCCAGAATCATTAGAAGTTGAAGAGGATGGACTGACATTTAGAGATAATGCAATTAAAAAAGCGAGTGAAGTTTCGAGAAAAACGAATAATTTTTCAATAGCAGATGATTCAGGAATTTGTATTGAAGCTCTAGGTGGTAAGCCTGGCATTTACTCATCAAGATATGCAGAAAATGATCAGAAGAGAATTGAACGAGTTTTAAAAGAACTTGATGGAGTTCAAAATAGAAGTGCTTTCTTCATTGCAAATATTTGTGTTTGTTCCCCAAATGGTGAAGTTATTATTGAATCTGAGGCCAAATGTCATGGCAATATTATTTTAAACCCCAGAGGTAAAAGTGGTTTTGGGTATGATCCAATTTTTGAGGAAAGTTTTACCAGGTTAACTTTCGCAGAAATGAATAATGATATTAAAGACTCTTGTAGTCATAGAGGTAAAGCATTAAAAAAAATTATTCCAGATTTAATTGAAATTTTTTCTTAAATTCAATTAACCCATGATCCATGAAGGCCATGAGGAATTGAAATTGGTAATTCATAAACAGCTAATTCTTTTAAGTCTTTTGCGTCTAATATCACTAAATCGCTTCCTCTTCTTTCTCCGTTCCATAGAAGTATAAATAAAAATCCCTCATCTTCTTTTGAAGAGTTATCTGATGGAACCATAATTGGTTCACTTACAAATCCACTTGGACCTGCTGACCAATAAATTTCTTCCTTAGAATTTAAATTTATTTTTTTTATTGCTTGAAGTGGAGCGTTCCCCAGTTTTTGAGATGTACTTGCCATCCAACTAAAAGTTGCTTTTAATCCTAAGTTTTTAGGATTAACAACAGCAAATTCACAACATTGTTCACTGAAAGTTTCGAGTTCACAAGTTTTTGTCTTTAGATCGATAATTGATCTTTTCAGTTTTCCTTCTGGATATTTATCAAAGTCAATATCCCTAAAATTCTCGTCTGGACCAACTGATGGGAAATCATCATAAAAAATACTATCTAATACGATTTTGGAATCTTTTTCAAATGCGTTTACATGATGAAAAACGAATCCTTCTGGAGCATCTATTGTTAAGGGAGGTTGTCCTCTAAATAATCCACTTTCTCTGGGGATGATAAAAAACTTTGCCTTTTTATTTGGATTTGACTTTAGACATTGTGCTGCTCCTCTTTGACCCATTACAAATGGAAGAGGATTAAAATCAATAGCATTCTGTAAAAATATTGCCCAATTAGTTGTTATTGCGAAATCATGAAGGAATGCAAAGCCATTAAAGGTATCTTTTCTGTCAAAGATGAGCCCTCCAGAATTTGTACCAGCATTATCAAATTCCATTAATCTAATAGTACTTTTTGGCCCAGTTTGTACTCCAAAAGTCACTAAAAGTTCTGAAGATGCATTTGAGTTAAGGTCTGTTTTGGGATGAGCACTAAATGCTTCGTTAGGCTTGAGAACTCCTCTTAATGATGTTAAACCAATAGTCTCAAGACTATCAGGATCCATTGCATGTGGACCTGCTGCTTCCCATAATGCGAGAATTTCATCTCCTAATTTAATGACATGTGTATTAGCGATATTCTTGAATTTTAGATCTAATGCATTATTTAAAATTCCTCCATTTTTTTGTGTTCCAAAAACACCTCTATAAATAAATTTATTTATTTTTTCTTCTTCCAAATAGCCTTTAGTTTTAACAAATCTATTTGTTAAGAATGGCTGACCGTTTTCGAATTTTATGGATGTTATCATCCCATCACCATCAAATGGATGATGAACCCATTGTCCACCTCTCTCTAATATTCCTGGTCCATTTCTTAATAATGTTCCATTTAAATTTTTGATATTATTACCTTTGCTAATTTTTAGAGGCTCTTTAGTTAGCTCCTTTTCTACATTTTGATAAGCACTTGACCAATCTTCTTTTTTAAAAATATTAAATTTATCAATTTTTTTATCTTGTAAATTAGTCACAACAAAATAATCACTTCATCCATCTTCGCCAAAATTCAACTGAATTGTGGCTGATTCGAAAAAATTTCTATTTTATTGTTTTTCTAACATTCCTTTACTGCTTGGAATTGAATCAGATCTTCTTGGATCTATCTCGGTAGCCATTCTCATTGCTCTTGAAAAAGCTTTAAAGCACGCCTCAACTATGTGATGTGAATTACTTCCTCGTATTTGATTAATATGCAGTGTAATACCGCTGTTATTTACAAAGGCAATAAAAAATTCTCTTACTAGTTCAGTATCATAATTTCCTATTCTAGGGGCTTTTAATTGAAGATCATAAGATAGGTGCGGTCTACCAGAGCAGTCTAAAGTGACTTGAACTAATGCTTCATCTAATGGGGCAAAGAAATGTCCAAATCTGCTTATTCCTTTTCTTTCTCCCAAGGCTTTTGAAAATGCTTTGCCTAATGCGATTCCTACATCTTCATTTGTATGATGATCATCAATATGAGTATCTCCAATGGCTTTTATTTTTAAATCGAACAAACCATGACTCGATATTTGATGAAGCATATGATCTAAGAATGGTATCCCGGTATCAATCTCAGAAATACCATTGCCATCTAAGTTTATAAATACAGAAATATCGGTTTCATTCGTTTTTCTTTTTATTTCAGATTGCCTTAGAAATGACATTTTTATACAAAAAACTTAGTTTACATTCCATTAATGCAGTAACCCGCATCAACATAAATTGTTTGGCCTGAAATGCCGCTAGAGAGATCACTTAATAAAAAAGCAGCAGTATTACCTACTTCCGTTTGTGTGACCGTTCTGCGCAAAGGAGCTTTTTCTTCAACATTGTGAATCATATCTAAAATGCCACCTATAGCAGAACTCGCAAGTGTTCTTATGGGTCCAGCACTTATAGCATTAACTCTGACTTGTTTTTCTGGACCAAGTTCTGCAGAAAGATATCTGACAGAAGCCTCTAAAGCTGCTTTAGCAACTCCCATCACGTTGTAGTTAGGAATTGCCCTTTCTGATCCTAAATAAGTTAATGAGACAACGCCAGCACCATCACTAAAAAGTGGTTTTGCTGCTTTACATAAAGGTGCTAATGAATAAGCACTTATATTAAGAGCCCTATCAAAACCCTCTGAAGTGGTAGCACTATAATCTCCAATCAATTCGTCGCGTCCTGCAAATGCTAAGCAGTGAACTAATCCGTCAATTTGCCCCCAATTATTTTTTATATTTTGAAAGATTTCTTCTATTTGAGCTGGATTTTGAACATCAAGAGGCAAAAATAACGATGGGTTTAAAGGTTCCGTTAGTTCTCTAACTTTAGATTCGAATCTTCCCTTATCATCAGGCAAATATGTGATTCCAAGTTCTGCGCCAGCTTTTGAAAGTTGTTGAGCAATACCCCATGCTATTGAACGATTGTTGGCAATTCCAGTAACAAGAATTTTTTTGCCAGTTAGATTTAGAAGCATTTTATTTACTATTTCTATATATTCTCCTATATAAAAGTACCTATCTTTACGGATTACTGCAAAATATACAATAATTTTCAAATATGAAAGAATATTTAATTTAAAATGGTTAGGACAAATTCTATGGTTTTGGAACTAGGTTTTCAATTGCCTAATTTCGAAATGTTAAATGCTAACTCTTCAAATAATGTATATTTTAACTCTCATAATCTAGATAATCGGCATTTACTTTTAATGTTTATTTGTGCTCATTGCCCATTTGTTAAATATATTGAGAATCAAATTACCACCTTAAGTGAAGAAATTGAGAATACAGTTCAAACAGTTGCAATCTCTAGTAATGATATTATCACTCATCCTTCAGATTCTCCTGAAAATTTGAGATTGCAAGCACATTCTCAGGGATGGAGTTTTCCTTATCTATATGATGAAAATCAAAATTTTGCTAAGGAATTAAAAGCAGCTTGCACCCCAGATTTTTATCTTTTTTCAAATGAAGGGGATGGTGATTTTTTATTGTTTTATCATGGCCAATTAGACGATAGTAGACCAGGTAATAATATCCCCCTGTCTGGAAAAGATTTGCGCTCTGCTGTAAAAGATTTGAATCAAGATAATTCTTATCCTTCAAATCAGATGCCTTCTTTAGGTTGCAATATTAAGTGGACTCCAGGTAAAGAACCAAGTTGGTTTAAATAAATTAAAATTTTTATTTACCCATAGAAATATGGTTTAGGGTTAATATATTCACTATGCATATACCTCCATTTACTTTAAATAGGCAGTACCAAGAAATTGGCTTAGAAATTGAGGGTGAGGTTTCTAAAGTTTTAAAAGGGGGGCAGTATATTGGAGGACAAGAAATTGCTAAATTTGAGGAGAGTTTTTCTAATCTGATTGGTGTGGAAAATACTATTGGATGTAATAGTGGAACTGATGCTTTAGTATTAGCTTTGCGCGCACTAGACATTGGTGTGGGTGATGAAGTAATTACCTCATCTTTTAGCTTTTTTGCGACTGCAGAGGCTATTAGTGCAGTTGGTGCTAATCCAGTTTTGGTAGATATAGATCCAGAAACTTATCTCATTAATATTGAACTAATAGAACAAGAAATAAATCCTAATACCAAGGCAATTATGCCAGTTCATCTATTCGGGAATGCAGTGAATATGACCTCAATAAAATCTTTGGCCAACAAATATGACTTAAAAGTTATAGAAGATTGTGCTCAGGCAACATGCACAATGTGGGAAAATTTCAAAGTTGGTAGTATCGGTGATATAGGTTGTTTTAGCTTTTTCCCTACTAAAAATTTAGGAGCTGCTGGAGATGGTGGAGCAGTAACAACTTCAGATCAGATGATTGCCAAAAAAATTAGAGAATTGGCTGTTCATGGCAGTCCAATAAGATATCACCATACCCAAATTGGATATAACAGCAGACTTGATACCATTCAAGCTGCCATTTTAAACATTAAAATTAAATATATTTCTAAGTGGATTAATAATCGCCAAAAAATTGCTAAAAATTACCTCGATTTATTAGAAAAAAATCCATTTATTAGTTTTCCAAAAATTAGCTCTGATTCAATTTCACATTCTTGGAATCAATTTGTCATCAAATTAAGAAACGATAAATATTGTTTAAATGAAGATTTTTCAAATATATTTGATAGTGATTGCAAAAAATACTATTCCTTAAGGAATTTGGTAAAACAACAACTTTTTGAAAAAGGTATCAATTCAATTATTTATTATCCAATTCCAATACACGCACAAATAGCATACAAAAATAAAAATTTTTCTAGAAAAAAACTCATAAATACAGAGAGAATTTGTACAGAAGTTCTTAGTCTTCCGATGTTTCCTGAAATTTCTTATGAAGAGCAAGTTTATGTAGCAGAAAATTTAAATAAAGTTTTAAAGAATTGTATTGAGGAAATTCAAATTTCAGCATAAAGTGATTTGAATAATCTTTGTTGTATGTTGTGATTGACAATAGGGCTGGAATAATTATTTTTTTCTAAATTTGATATCTCCCCATTTAATAATTCTGAATTTGATACTTTAGATAATTCAGGAATCCAATATTTTATATATTCGCAAATAGGATCAAATTTTTTTGCTTGGGTATATGGATTAAAAATTCTAAGTGGTTTTGGGTCCATACCACTACTGGCACTCCACTGCCATCCCCCATTATTGGCAGCTAAGTCTCCATCAACCAACGTCTCCATAAATTTTTTCTCACCCATTTGCCAATTGCATATAAGATCTTTTACCAGAAATGAAGCCACTATCATCCTACATCTGTTATGCATCCAGCCAGTACTATTTAGTTGACGCATTGCAGCATCAACTATAGGTACTCCGGTCTCTCCGTTGCTCCAATGTTGAAACCATTCATTATTGTTTTGCCATTGAAAGTGATCCCATTTTTTTCTATATGGACCTTTCTCTAGCTCTGGGAAATGGAATAAGCAATGTTGATAAAATTCACGCCAAACAAGTTCTTTTTGCCAAGTTTCAATTGATAGGTAATTTTCTTGATTTGTAAAATCTGAATTTAAATTTAATGTGGCGTTCCAAACTTTTCTAATGCTGATGGTGCCGAATCTTAGAGAAGCACTTAAAAATGATGTTCCATTATGGGAAGGAAAATCTCTTGCAGAATTATAAGAATATATTTTTTTTTCGTTAATGAAGTTTTCTAATAATGTTTCGGCAGCATTTTCTCCAGGTCTACATGGACAAATATTCGAACCAGGAAATTTAATATTTTTGATAAATTTCTCTAGAACCGAATCAGATGAATTTATTGCTTTATTTTCTTTGAGTTTATTATCTATATCTTTAAACTGGAAAACAACTTTATCTTGGTCATATGAACCTAATAAATTCATTTTTGATTTAAGGTTTTTATAAAAAGGTCCATAAACTGAATAAGGATTGTTATTTCCTGAAAATATTTTTAAAGGTTCTAACAATAGGTGATCCCAAGTTTCAATAACTTGAACATTTTGTTCTTTTAAATTTTTTTTTATTTGTAAATCGCGATTAATCTCATAAGGTTCAATTGATCTATTCCAAAAAACAAATTTAGCATCTATTTTCTTTGCTAATTGAGGAATTATTAATAACGGATCTCCTTCTTCCATAACTAATCTACTACCCATTTTTTTCCAATTATTTCCTAATTCTTGAAGCGAATTTCCTAGAAACCAAGCTCTTGAATTCGAATTGAAATCGTGTGAGTAATTTTTATCAAATACATAAGTTGAAGTAATAGCATTTGAAAATGAAAATGCTCTGATTAAAGCTTGATTATCAAATATTCTTAAATCCTTTCTATGCCAAAAAAGTATTCTTGGATTATTCATAATTTATCTAAAAATTGTTTTGCTCTAAACCAGGCAGTAACAGTTTTAGCATCAAGTATTTCATCTCCACTGGAGATAAGGTTATCTAGTTCTTCGGGATCCATCATTAATACTTCTATATCTTCATCTAAATCTCCTTTAACCTCGGAATTTAATTTGCTTAACTCTCGAGCAAGAAATAAATGAATCACTTCATCTGAATATCCAGGAGCATTAACTAGAGATCCTAGTCTATCCCATTTTTCTGCACTAAATCCAGTCTCTTCTTGAATTTCTCTTTTTATTGAATTAATAGGTGTTTCGCCTATTTCTAACGTACCAGCTGGGAATTCTAATAAATACCTTGATACTGCAAATCTATATTGACGTAGAAGTATAACTTTATTATCAGCTGTAATTGGCACTGCTAATGCAGCATTAGGGAATATTATTTGACCATATTCGCCTTCGTGTCCATTAGGAAGTTGAATTCTATTTATTTCAAATCTAAATTTCTTTGTTTTCAACTCAGATATTCTTTCTTTAATAATTGATTTTTTGGAATAAAGATTATTACTCATTACTGTAAATAAAAAAATCCTAACAGTTATTTTTTGGTTTTGTAAATCATTTAATAGACCATTTTGGGTCGTCAAACTTTTTGATTTTTTGGCTTCTGCTTAAGATTTCAGATAGTGGTGTGATAACGAAATTACGATTCATAAATCTAGGGTGAGGTAATGTTAATTCCTCGTCAACTGTATGAAAATCTTCCCACCAAAGAATATCTAAATCGAGACATCTTGATAGCCATTTCTTACCCTTTGGCGTCTCTTCTCGTCCGAAAAATCTCTCTAACTTTTTTAGCTCTTTTAAAAGTAATTTCGCGTTTTTATTTGATGGTTTAGGGAAAGAATTACTTTTTATAAGTAATAGAGTATTTAAATAATTTGGCTGCTCATTTTCAACACCATGAGGTAATGTCTCATAAATTGAAGACCAAAAAAAGTTTGCATGAAATTCGCTTTTCTCTTCTTTTTTTTCGTTGGAATTATCTCCCCAGTCATTAATTATTTCCTCTATTTTTGGTTTGCAAATTAATAGTGAATCGAGAGGGCTTCCGAATTTACTATCAATATTTGCTCCGAGGGATATACATAGTCCATTTTTGATATTAAGATTTGATAATTCCACTACAAAAAACAAAGTTGTTGGATAAATTCTATATCAGGCATTTTTAAAGTGATTTTGAACCCCGAGTTAAAAGAAAAAGGTGAAATAAAAGATTTAATGAAGTCGAAGGATTCTTTTAGAGCTTTCCCTTTGGCCGCAATTACCGGTCATAGCTTATTGAAATTATCTTTACTTTTAGCAGCAGTTGATCCTAGTTTAGGGGGAGTGATTATTGCTGGCGGGAGAGGTACTGGCAAGTCAGTATTAGCAAGGGGTTTACATACTTTACTTCCTCCAATAGAAGTATTAGATAATGAATTAATATTGGAAAAGCTAACTGAGAAAAATAGTGGAACTTCATTAAGACCTATTGGTAGGAACCTAGATCCAGATAAACCAGAGGAATGGGATATTAGTACTAATAAATTGTTGGGGGAGGTAATTGGAAGTGATTATTTGAATCAAATTGAAGAAATTCCGAAAAAAGTAAGAGAGGCTCCATTTATTCAAGTTCCCATTGGCATAACTGAAGATAGGCTTGTTGGATCAATTGACGTTGCTGCATCATTAAGTACGGGGGAACAAGTTTTTCAACCCGGAATTTTAGCAGAGGCTCATAGAGGTGTTCTTTATGTAGACGATATAAATTTATTGGATGATGGCATTGTAAATTTAATTCTTGAAGCAACGGGAAGAGAGAAAAATAATATTGAAAGAGATGGTTTAAGCCTTTCTCATCCTTGTAAGTCACTTTTAATAGCAACTTATAATCCTGAAGAAGGTGCTCTAAGAGATCATGTTTTAGATCGTTTTGCCATTGTGCTTTCCGCAGATCAATCTATTGATAATGCACAAAGAGTTGAGATAACAAAATCTGTTTTATCACACGCAGAAAATAATATTAAATTTTCAGAAAAATGGTCTGAAGAATCTGATAATTTATCCACTCAATTAATTTTGGCAAGGCAATGGTTAAAGGATGTCAAGATAACAAAAGAACAAATAACCTATTTAGTGAATGAAGCTCTTAGAGGAGGAGTAGAAGGGCATAGGTCAGAATTATTTGCAGTAAAAGTTGCAAAGGCTAATGCAGCTCTTCGAGGCGATGAGAATGTAAATTCTGAAGACCTAAAAGTCGCAGTTAGGTTAGTTATTCTCCCACGAGCAATGCAAATCCCTCCAGAAGATGATGATATTCAACCCCCCCCTCCAGAGGATCAGAGTCCCCCACCTCCACCTCAATCAAACAATGAAGAGTCTGAACCTCAGTCTGATGAAAATGATGATGCGCAAGACCAAGAACAAGAAGAAGATAATTCTGATGGAGAAGAAGAATCTACTCCCGAAATCCCTGAAGAATTTATTTTAGATCCTGAGGTATGTATGGTTGATCCTGATTTATTACTTTTTTCATCAGCCAAAGCAAAAGCAGGTAATAGTGGAAGTAGATCAGTAATATTTAGTGACAGTAGGGGAAGATATGTAAAACCTATTATCCCAAGAGGTAAGGTAAAAAGAATTGCTGTAGATGCGACTTTGCGAGCTGCAGCTCCTTATCAAAAATCACGAAGATTACGAAACCCTAATAAATCAATAGTTATTGAAGAGAATGATTTTAGGGCAAAACTGCTACAAAAAAAGGCGGGTGCTTTAGTCATTTTTCTTGTTGATGCAAGTGGTTCTATGGCTCTTAATAGAATGCAAAGTGCTAAAGGTGCAGTTATCAGACTTTTGACAGAGGCATATGAGAATAGAGATGAAGTTGCCCTGATTCCTTTTAGAGGAAATCAGGCAGAAGTTCTTTTGCCTCCAACAAGATCGATAACTGCAGCGAAAAGAAGGCTAGAAACAATGCCTTGCGGAGGTGGATCGCCTTTAGCTCATGGACTAACGCAATCAGCAAAAGTAGCAAAAAATGCCCTCTCTACTGGAGATATAGGTCAAGTTATTGTTGTTGGAATTACCGATGGAAGAGGTAATGTTCCATTAGGATTGTCTCTCGGACAAAATGAAGTTGAAGAAAACGAAAATACAAATGCAAATTTAAAGCAAGAGGTTCTTGATATTGCAGCAAAATATCCCATGCTTGGGATAAAACTTTTGATAATAGATACAGAAAGAAAATTTATTGCAAGTGGATTTGGTAAAGAATTAGCTGAAGCAGCTCAAGGGAAATATGTTCAACTTCCAAAAGCTACAGATAAAGCAATCGCAGCTATGGCTCTAAATGCTATAAATGAATTTTAAATATTTCTCATGGATAAATTTCGTTAAGGAATTTTGAAAGTCCAATCGTTAAATCTCTTATAGATTTGGTTAATTCTTTATCTTGAGTTAATTTTTTAAAATCATCACTCATATCATCTACTTTGGTTGAAATAGACCTAGCAGCATTTATTGTCAATTTAATATCATTAAGGGTTTCTTTATCATCGATAGTAGACAAAATGTTATTCAAATGATTAGCAGCAATTGTAATTTCTGTGATTAGAGGTTCAACTCTTTCTATTTCTTTTTTCGACAAATAAATTAATTCATCAAGATTTTCTTGTGTTTTGTCAAATTGATCAATTGAGTTGAGGATGTTCTCAATTAAGTTCTCTTGATTTGTTTCTTTTAAAAGTTGGCTTATTCTATTAGTTATATTTGAAAGACTTGATAGTTGCTTACCGGTGATAGTGTCTCCCTGACAAATAATTAATTTGGTATCGCATTTTTCGGATATAGGTAGTGCAATATTTTTAGGAATTGCCTTTTCACTAGTTTCTAAAGCAACTTGTACATCTCCTCCAAGGAAAGAATTTGTAACTACCCTTGCAAATGCTGGCCTTGGAAGAATAATATCAGGATTATTTAAAACTATTTTTGCTTTAATCGATTCATTCGTGAACAAGATATCTTCTATCGATCCAACTAAGATTCCTCTGTAAGTAACTGGAGATTTTTTTGATAAACCGCTTGCGTTATTGAATTCAGCAAAGAGGTACCAATTTTTTGAGGATAATCTTACTCCTCTTAGCCAAAAAGAAAAAAAAGTGAATATTAATATGCCCCCTAATAAGGAAAAACCAACTATTGAATCTCGTAAGCTTCTACGCATAATTTCTAAATGTCTTTGGGTTGCATTGGACCATCAAGTTTGCCATGCCTAAATTGAAATACATAGGGATCTTTACTCTCTTTAAATTCATGAATCGAGCCTGCCCATCTGAATTTGCCTCCATAAAGCATTAAAACTTTATCTGAAGTTCTCTCTATAGTACTAAGAACATGGCTAACCACAATAGATGAACCGCTAGCTTTATCATTTGTCTTATTAATTAAATCTTCAATTCTTGATGAGGCAATGGGATCAAGGCCGGCAGTTGGTTCATCGAAAAGTAATAAAGGTTTAGACTTTACATTGAGAGTTTGATCAGTAATTAATGCCCTCGCAAAACTTACTCTTTTTTGCATGCCTCCACTTAATTCATTAGGAAGTTTATTTGCAACATTAAATAAACCCACCTCAGCCAAACATTCACGTACTATTTCATGAATTGACTTTTGCGATAGGTTTTTATTTCTCTTGAGAAGAAAACCTACATTTTCTTCAATAGTAAGAGATCCTAATAAAGCCGGGTTCTGAAAAACTAATCTTACATCAGGAGGATTAGTTTGATCTAATCTCAAATATGTTTGCTTCTCACCAAATATTCTTAATTCTCCTTTTGTAGGTAAAATTAGTCCTGCTAATATTTTTAATATGGTTGATTTACCAGAACCTGAGGGGCCAACAATAGCTAATTTCTCTCCATCATTAAGTTGAAAATTTATTTGATTTAGCACATGAACTTCCCCCCAGCTTATTGAGAGGTTTTTTGTTTCCACTGCAGGCTTTGATTTTTTCAAAACTTATATAAAAACATTTATATATTTCATTTTGCCTATTTTTGGAAATAAAAAAAGGATGTTTGAATTTGATTTATAATGAATTTATATAGTTTTTTATATTTGAGAAAAATAATTTAAAAGGTTTTTAAATGAATAAGGATAAAAAAAGAATCAAAAGGTACTATAAAAATTTCAAAAAGTCTAATTTTGTCTTGCTGAACAAAATCTTAAGAATTTTGAGTTGGCTTTTGCCAGGATTGGTAATAAAAAGATGGATGTTAACTTCTGCTATAGGATTTTTGACTACATTATTAGGCTTGGTAATTTGGACAAATTTAAGACCACTCTATTGGCTTATTGAAATCTTTTTTGGGGTAATAACAGGTTTAACAAGTATTTTGCCTGTTTCATTAATGGGGCCATTGATTTTTTTTGTTGGACTATTATTAATTGGGATTGGACAAAATAGAAGTATTAATTCTATTCAAAAAGCGCTTGTTCCAGAAAAAGATACATTTCTAGTTGATGCATTAAGAGTTAAAAGTAAATTAAACAGAGGCCCAAATATTGTCGCAATTGGGGGAGGCACAGGCTTATCTACTTTACTGAAAGGATTAAAGAATTACAGTAGTAATATTACAGCAATCGTAACTGTATCTGATGATGGTGGAAGTAGTGGAATTCTCAGAAAACAACTAGGTGTGCAACCTCCAGGAGATATTAGAAATTGCTTGGCAGCCTTATCAAACGAAGAACCTACTTTAACTAGATTATTTCAGTACAGATTTTCAGGGGGAAGTGGTCTGGAAGGTCATAGCTTTGGGAATCTATTCTTGTCAGCTTTAACAACAATCACAGGCAGTTTAGAAAAAGCAGTGCAAGCTTCTAGTAAAGTTTTGGCGGTACAAGGTCAAGTTTTACCTGCAACAAATATTGATGTTATGTTATGGGCCGAATTAGAAGATGGTGAAAAAATTTTTGGTGAAAGCAAGATTAGTAAATCTAAAAAATTAATTTCGAGGATTGGTTACCTACCAGAAAACCCTTCAGCTCTTCCAAGTGCTCTTGAATCCATAAAAGAAGCTGATTTAATTGTTCTTGGCCCAGGTAGTCTATACACTTCTTTATTGCCTAATCTCTTAGTACCAGAGATAGTAGATGCATTATTGCAGAGTAATGCTCCCAAAATTTATATAAGTAATTTGATGACTCAGCCAGGAGAAACTGATGGGCTTGATGTCTATCAACATATCAAAGCTATAGAAAAACAATTATCAACATTTGGAGTTAATAATAGAATTTTTAACTCAATCTTATCTCAGATTCAATTCGAAAAGTCTCCATTAGTGGAGTATTACGAAAGTAGAGGGGCAGAGCCTGTCCAATGTGATAAAAAAAAGTTATTATCTGAAGGTTATTATGTTTTGCAGGCACCATTATATTCAAAAAGAATAACTCCAACTCTTAGACATGATCCAAGGAGACTCGCAAGAGCAGTCATGTTTATTTACCGCAAATTAAAAAAAATAAATTAATAAGCATCTTGAAGTTCATAGAAATCTGGCTGAATATAATCTTTTCGCAATGGCCATCCTCTCCAATCTTCAGGCATTAATAGTCTTTTAGGATTGGGATGATCAATAAAATTTATTCCATACATATCAAAAGTTTCTCTTTCTTGCCAATCACTTCCTTTAAAAATTTCATACAAACTAGGGATTGATAAATCAGAATCTCTTTTTAAGAAAACTTTTAATCTGACTTCTTTAATTTTTTCAATTTTTTGTAAATCATCAACAGTTATAAAATGATAGAAACTAACAAGATTTTTGCCTGGTCCCTCATCATATCCTCCTTGACATTGCAGATAGTTGAAACCGTAATTTCTCAAGGCAGATACTGCTTCATATAATTTGCTAGGTTCAACAGAAATGTTTTCAATTCCTATATGGTCATCAGATAAAGATTGATTTGGAATTCCATCTTTAGACAAAGATTGGCTTATAAATCCTTCTTTCTCAATTGAGGTATCTGAGGATGTGGCTATACCGTCTTTTTCCATTAATTTTCTAAAGAATTAATAATTTCAGTTTTTTCGGTATTTTCAGGTAATTCGGTAATTTTTTCTTTTTTGGAGGGGGATATTATGTCAGCTGAAGTTTTGTTTAGATATTCACCTGTATTTTCTGAGAAAACGAGATTCATTTCATGATCAGATGTTATATATCTGTGAGTTTGTTCTGTTTTTGTGCGCTCTAAAATTGATTCATTACCAACTTTTTTTCTTAATTTAATTACAGCATCAAAAATTGCTTCTGGTCTTGGTGGACATCCTGGGAGGTATAAATCAACTGGTATCAATTTATCAACGCCTCTTACAGCCGTCGTAGAATCTGCACTGAACATCCCCCCTGTTATTGTGCAAGCACCCATTGCGATAACATACTTTGGTTCAGGCATCTGTTCATAAAGTCTTACAAGCGCTGGTGCCATCTTCATTGTTACTGTCCCTGCAACTATTAATAAATCTGCTTGTCGTGGCGAGCTTCTAGGTACTAATCCAAATCTATCAAAATCAAATCTTGATCCAATTAGGGCAGCAAATTCTATAAAACAACAAGCTGTTCCATAAAGGAGAGGCCATAGACTGCTTAATCTAGCCCAATTATGAAGATCGTCTAAACTTGTCAATATGATATTTTCGCTTAAATCTGTAGTAACTTGGGGTCCACCAAGAGGATTGCAAGTTCCTTCTCGGATTTCTCTTATTGCTTTTGGGGAAAATTGTGGATTCAATTTTTTAACTCCATTCTAAAGCACCTTTTCTCCATGCGTATGCCAGAGCGATAACAAGTATTGCAATGAAAATTAAAGCCTCAATAAAAGCTAATAAGCCTAATCTATTGAAAGCAACAGCCCAAGGATAAAGGAATACTGTCTCAACATCAAATATAACGAAAACTAAGGCGAACATGTAATAACGAATATTAAATTGAATCCATGCTCCTCCTATAGGCTCCATTCCAGATTCATATGTGAGTTTCCTTTCCCCTGTCCTGCCTTTTGGGGCAACGAAAAGATTAGTAACTAGAGCTAAAATTGGTACTGCTGCTGCAATGAGAAGGAAACCTAAAAAATATTCATAGCCTGTTAATAAAAACATCTTAAAAAATTAATTTTGAATAAAAGTCGCTTAATTAAGCAAAATCTTTTAAAGTTCTTAAAGAACAATGATAAACCGTGAGTGAAAACATTCAACCAGCCTCTGAGGAAAACAAAATAGTTGAAGACTTTGAGAAAGAAAACCTTTCTGAAAACTCAACAGGAGTAAATGTTGAGCAACCTATACTTAATTTAGAACAAAATAGATTCGAATGTAGAAGTTGTGGATACATTTATGATCCGTCTGAAGGAAATAAAAAATTAAATATACCTAAAAATACGCCTTTTTCAGAATTGGATGGGAATACTTTTGCTTGCCCTGTTTGTCGAGCCGGTAAAAATTTTTATAAGGATATTGGATCTAGAGCAAAACCTAGTGGATTTGAAGAGAATCTAGTTTATGGATTTGGATTTAATAGTTTACCGCCTGGACAAAAAAATATATTGATTTTTGGAGGGTTAGCGTTCGCTGCTGCTATATTCCTTTCTTTGTACTCTTTGCATTAATATAATTAAATGAAAAATTTTTTTACCAGTATCCCAAATCTTCTTTTATCTGTAGTTCTCTGTTTTGTTTTAAGCAGTTGTTCATCTACAGGTGTCAAGATGAATGAAAGCAGCCCTTGGAAAACAATTCAGTTTGAAGATCAGGCTAATGCTTTAGATGTTGATTTTATAGATGATAATCATGGGTTTTTAGTAGGCTCAAACAGATTGATTATGGAATCTACTGATGGTGGTGAAACATGGGAAAAAAGATCATTAGATATTTCTGCTGAAGAGAACTTTCGACTTCTCGATATTGATTTTAAGGGTTCTGAAGGTTGGTTAATAGGGCAACCCTCTCTCGTAATGCATACTTTCGATGAAGGTAAAAATTGGACCAGGCTTTCCCTTGGGAAGTTACCAGGCCAGCCTTTCCTAGTTACTACTATTGATGAAGGAGTTGCTCAATTGGCGACAACCTCAGCAGCTATTTATGAAACTTCCAATAGCGGTGAAACATGGGAGGCAAAAGTATCAGACCCTTCGGAACAGGGAGGTATAAGAGATTTAAGAAGAACTAATAAAGGAGATTATGTCAGTGTTAGTAGTCTAGGTAATTTCTTCTCTACTCTTGATAGTGATAGCAATACTTGGATTGCTCACCAAAGAGCAAGTAGTAAGAGAGTGCAAAGCATTGGTTTCAATCCAGAAGGAAGTTTATGGATGCTTTCAAGAGGTGCGGAAATTAGATTTAATGAAGATTCTAATAATCTAGAGAGTTGGTCAAAGCCTATAATTCCTATTCTTAATGGTTACAATTATTTAGATATGGGATGGGATCCAAATGGTGACATATGGGCTGGCGGTGGTAATGGCACTTTAATAGTAAGTAAAGATCAAGGTGAAACTTGGAATTCAGATCCTCTTGCTTCTGCATTGCCTACTAACTATATAAAAATAGTTTTTCTTGATAAGGAGTCTTTAGATAATCAAAAAGGATTCATACTTGGCGAGCGTGGTTACATTCTTAAATGGAATGGCTAAATCTGTAATAACTTAAGAAAATAATAAAAAAAATCTTAATTTTGGATGAATTTAACAACTGTCTGTAACCAAGCTGTTAATTTCTTCACGAACTTATGATTTTACACTGTAAGATCATATGGTAAACATTTGTGATTATGGCCGCAGGTTCAACGGGTGAACGCCCATTCTTTGAAATAATCACCAGTATTAGATACTGGATTATTCATGCAGTAACATTACCAGCTATCTTTATAGCAGGCTTCTTATTCGTATACACAGGTTTGGCTTACGACGCTTTCGGTACTCCTCGTCCGGATAGTTACTTTCAGGCATCTGAAGCAAAAGCTCCTGTTGTAACACAAAGATTTGATGCTAAGTCTCAACTTGATTTAAGAACAAAATAACTATGTCTAATTCTCAAGCTCCAATGCAGGCTGCGGAAGTCCGCGTTTATCCAATATTTACTGTTCGTTGGCTAGCAGTTCACGCTTTAGCTATTCCTTCAGTATTCTTTTTGGGTTCCATTGCTGCTATGCAATTCGTAGCCCGATAAATTTAACAATCATGCAAGTAAACGAAAATCCAAACAAAGTTCCAGTTGAACTTAATCGTACAAGCCTTTATTTAGGCTTATTATCAGTCTTTGTATTGGGAATTTTATTTTCCAGTTACTTTTTCAATTAAATTAAAATTATGAGTAAATTAAAAGGACCTGATGGAAGAATTCCAGATAGACTTCCCGACGGTAGACCAGCAGTTGCATGGGAAAGAAGATGGACCGAAGGAACTCTTCCTCTATGGCTTGTTGCTACAGCAGGTGGAATTGCAGTTATCTTCGTTTTAGGAATATTCTTCTACGGCTCATACCAAGGAGTTGGAGCTGGAGGCTAATAAATCCTTAGCTTGACCTGGCAATCACTTATAACTAATAAGGCTAATAAGAATCAGTGAATATCCCTAGCTTCTCTTTTGTGGAGCTTGGGATATTTTCTTTTTGGGTTATCAATCCATCTTTTAATGAAAAATGCGACTTACTTTTTGGTCTCTCTTTTTCAATTATTTTAGCTACTTCAAATATTATTTTATTAGCCACTTCAGTATTAGATCTAAGATTATCCAAAACCATCTCTACAGAAACTTCTTGATGAGTTTGATGCCAGCAATCATAATCAGTAACCATTGATAATGAGGAGTAAGCTATTTCAGCTTCTTTAGCTAATCTTGCTTCTGTATGGTTCGTCATTCCAATTATTGAACATCCCCAATTTCTATATAAATTAGATTCTGCTCTAGTTGAGAAAGCCGGACCTTCCATTGCTAGATAGGTACCCCCTCTATGCAATTGTCTACCTCCAGGAATATTTTTTTCTCCGATTTCACTTAATATACGTGATAAATTTGTGCAGAAGGGATCTCCCATAGTTACATGAGCCACTGCTCCTTCGTTAAAGAAGGTTGCAGGTCTATTTTTTGTTCGGTCTATAAATTGATCTGGAACCACTATATCAAGAGGCCTTATCTGTTCTTGTAATGAACCAACTGCTGATGGAGCTATGATCCATCTTACTCCTATTGATCTTAGAGCCCAAATGTTAGCTTTGTAAGGGATTTCAGAAGGATTTAATCTATGTGTTCTGCCATGTCTAGGAATGAATGCTATCTCAAGATTTCCAAGATTATATACTTTTATTGAATCAGAAGGTTTACCATAGGGAGTATTGATTTCTAGTTCTCTTAAGTACTCTATTTGATCCATTGAATAAAATCCACTCCCACCAATCACTCCTAATCTTGATTTTTCAATTGGTAATAAATGTTCTTTATTCATAGTGATGTAAATGACTTTTAATCATCTGGTATTAATTGGAGGAGGGCACACAAATGTTCTTTTATTGAAAAAATGGTTAATGTTTCCGAAATTAATGCCAGAAATTCCTGTTTCAATTATATCCAGAGATTCTCATTTGGTTTATTCCGCGATATTCCCATCAGTGCTTTCAAAATCAATCACTCTAGAAGAGAGCTTAATTGATATAAAATCTTTAGCAACAAATGCAAAAGTATCTTTTATAGAAGAAGAAGTAAAGGATATTGATTTCAATTTAAGGGAAATTATTTTAAGTAATAGACCTTCAGTTAATTATTCGAAGTTAGTGCTTAATTATGGAAGTCAAACAATAATTCCAAAAGAATTTGAGTCACAAGTTAAAAATCGAAATGCTTTTTCAATTAAACCTTTTTTAAGGGCGTATGACTCAATACAAAAAGAGGACATTTTTGATTCAGTTAATGAACTTCCATTTGTAATCGTTGGGAGTGGCCTTGCTGCGATTGAAGTGTCATATGCTTTGAGAAAAAGATGGAGAGATAGACCTTTAAAACTATTATGTGATTCAAGAAAAATTAATATTACAATTCTAAAAAGTTTGCGGAATTCCAATATTGATTTAGTTGAAAACCTTAATTTCGAGTATGGAAAGATTCTTTTATGTACTGGAAATACATCGCCTTCATGGGCACAAAAAAAATTATTAGATTCGGATTCTCATGGCAGAATAATTACAAAGCAGAATTTGCAGTTGAAAAGTTTTTCTGGAATTTTTGCTGCGGGTGATTGCGCAGTTGTAGATTCAGTAAGAAGACCAGCATCGGGAGTTTTTGCAGTAAAAGTTGTAAATACATTAGTCCAAAATCTAAAAAAGGATGTAGAGGGAGGATCTTTAAAAAAGTGGTTTCCTCAAAGGATCGGATTGCAAATAGTTAATACATTTCCAAGCCATCATTCAAAGGCTTTTGCTATTTATCGCAATTTTGTTTTTGGCCCTTCTTTTCTTTTTTGGATTTTAAAACACAAAATTGATCTGAAATTTGTAAACAAATTTAGATTAAAAAGGCTAATTATGAAGAGTAGTGAAAAAAATATGTCATTGAATGATTGCAGAGGATGTGCAGCTAAAGTTTCTCAGTTTGTTTTGAATAAATCATTAATAAATTCTAATTTAAATTCTTTTGCCTCATCACCTGAAGATTCAGTTGAGATATATCAAAATGGTGAAGATATTATCTTGCAAAGTGTAGATGGATTTCCTGCTTTGGTAAGTGATCCTTGGCTTAATGCAAAAATTACTACTTTGCATGCATGCTCAGATTTGTGGGCATGCGGATCAAAACTTTCATCCGCGCAGGCTTTAATTTCATTACCAAAAGTTGAAAGGGAATTTCAGAGTTACCTCTTTTCTCAATCTCTGCAAGGTATTAAATCAACAGTTGAGGATCATGGAGGTGAATTACTTGGAGGACATACTTTCGAGGCAAGAAGTTTAGTAAATAAACCTTATTCATTAGGAATAGATATTTCTTTAACTGTCCAAGGTATTTTAAAAAATGGAGCAAAACCATGGCTTAAATCTGGCATGAATGATGGAGATATTCTTATGATGTCTAGACCTCTCGGCGTTGGGATTTACTTTGCCGGTCAAATGCAAAATATTAATATGCTAGGTAGTTCTTCTGAAGTAATTAATAATTTAGTAAAGAGTCAACAATATTTGATTGATGAAATTTATCTTTTTCAAAATCAATTTAAAGAATCATTAGTCAATGCGGCGACTGACATTACTGGATATGGATTTATTGGACATCTTAAAGAAATGGTTGAATCATCTAATTTGTATAGGCAAAGCAATAATCTTGAGCCACTAAAAGTTTTATTAGATTTATTTGCATTTAAAGCTTATCCTGGAATATTTGATTTAATAAGAAAAGATGTTAAAAGTACTTTCTTTGAATCTAATAAAGAAATTTTTGACAAAATTTATAAAGTAAATAAGCAAAAAAGAATAATTAATTTTTTAAACGAAAATTCATTAGATCAAGAGACTTTTAAGGAGAGAATATCACTACTTTTAGATCCTCAAACATGTGGACCCTTGTTGATTAGTTGCAATCGTAAATATGAAAATGTTCTAAAGGATAAATGGTACAAGGTTGGAGAGGTTGTGAAAATGTAATTAATTTCTATTTAATTTGTCAATTTCCAAATATCTTAATCTTTTGATTTCCTTTCCCATCTCCTTCCCAGGGTGCCATCCTTCTTTTTTTAATGTTTCTCCATCTTTTTTTGATTTTATGAATTTGTAAATAAATAACCACTTAAACAATTTACGCCAGTATGGTACTCCATCACAAATTAATAATTTGACTGTCTCATCGTTAAGGTTTCTTTCCTCAATAAATTCTGTCCAACTTGATGGAGAAAAATGATTGAAATTTTTTTGGTTTTTATTTAATAATTTTTTGATATTTATATAATCTTCTAATATTTTTATCTCACTATTATTTACCAAAAATCTTTGACATGCTTTTTCTAAATCTTCTGAATCTTTTAATAAGTAAAGCATATGATTTCCCTTTAACTTCTTAATCCAATTTAGTCCTCTTAAAAATTTTTTATCGACTTTAATATTTTCATTTAAGATTGAGATAATTTCCCATTTATGAATTATCGAAATTACATTAGTCAAATTATCGTGTTTGCATATTTCAGCTAGTTCCATCCTTATTCGTATGCCTAGTGCAGGAGGGTAAATCATTTTCTGATGAGTTTCTGAACTTTTCCATGGCCATTGTCTAACTGTTTCTTGTGATTGTTTGAGGGAATTATTTGAAATATTGAAATCTAACCTTGAAGCATATTTTGCACATCTAATTAATCTACTTGGATCATCTGAAATACTATTACTGTGAAGTAAGTTCAATCTTTTACTTTTTATATCAGAAATTCCTCCATAAAGATCATAGATTTTTCTTGTCGAGACCTCGAAGGCTATTGAATTTATAGTGAAATCTCTCCTCTTAAGATCCTCCTCAATAGTACTTTTATTTACTGTGGGATTTAAGCCTGGAGCAGAATAAATTTCTTTTCTTGCAGAAGCAATATCAATTTTAAAGTCATTAATATTTATTTCTACAGTGTTGTATAAATTAAATTCTTTGATTAAACATAAATCTACATTTACAATATTTTTTTTTATAAATTTTGCAAGAGAAATAGAGGATCCTTCAATAACAAGATCAATATCTACAGGTTTAGAAAACGATTTTTTGTGGAATTTACTAATTAATAAATCTCTTAAATAACCGCCAACAAAAGCTACTTTAGTATTGTTATTAAATTCTATGTATTTAGCAATTAGGTTATATAGATTAAATGGAGTTTTGACTAATTCCCCTTGGATGTAATCAGAGATATCGTTCATGAGTTCTAACTTACATAACGAATTGGAGCTAATCTGGGATCTAGAATTTTACTTCCTTTATCACCAAATTTTACTGCTAAAGATATTTTTTCCCCACTCCCAAAAATATGTATGATTTCACCTTTCCCAAACTTTGAGTGAATTAGCATATCTCCAACTATCCAGCTTTTCCCTTTACTGGGACCTGAATATAATTTCCTTACTGCATTGATTGGTTTGTTAACAAATTCATTTGGGTTGTTTCGATCAACTCTAGTTAAACGCTCAAGATGCCAATCTCTTCTAATTGAAGCACCACCAGTTTGTGGTAATTCGCCATCCATTAAATCTTCAGGTATTTCCGAAAGAAATATTGAAGGAATTGTTGCTTCACGCATTCCACCCCATAATCTTCTTTCTCTGGCATGACTTAAGAAAACTCTTTCTTTAGCTCTAGTAATACCCACGTAGCATAATCTTCTTTCCTCTTCAAGAAGTGAGGGAGTATCTATTGATCTATGGCTAGGGAAGAGGCCTTGTTCTAGCCCAGTGATAAAAACATTTTGAAATTCTAAACCTTTACTATTATGCAGAGTCATTAGAGTTACAGAGTTAGGATTATTTTTCTTCGTATCATTATCAGTTGTTAAGGCTGCTGTAGAAAGAAATCCCTCTACATCTCCACTTTCTGTTTCTTCTTCATATTGAGTGGCTGCATTAATTAGTTCTTGTAAGTTATTTCTTCTATCTTCAGATTCTTCAGTCCCACTAGATAGCAAGTCACTTAAATAACCACTTTTTTCTAAGATTAGTTGTAGTAGTTGAGCGGGACCTGAATTTTCTAGGTAACACAGTAGATCATTCATAATTTCAGTAAATTTATTAATTCCTTTTGATGATCGGCCTATTGTTTCTTTAAGACTTTGCTTATCATTAAGAACCTCCCATAATGGGATATTTAATCTATTAGATAGGTCATTAAGTTTTTGAATAGTAGTCTTACCAATCCCTCTTCTAGGAACATTTATGATTCGTAAAAGACTAACGTTATCTGAAGAATTAACCAGAACTTTCAAATATGCTATTGCATCTTTAATTTCTCTTCTATCATAAAAACGCAATCCTCCAAAAATTGTATAAGGAATGCGCCACCTTACAAGAGATTCTTCTAATACTCTCGACTGAGCTCTGGTTCGATATAAAATTGCAAAATTTTTCCAAATTGGGTTTTGATTATAGTTATTGAGAGATTTTATTTTATTGGTGATTGCTTCTGCCTCGGAAATTTCATCATCACAGCTGAGTAACGTTAAAAGTTCCCCTTTTTCTTTAGTAGCCTTTAAAACTTTGTCAATTCTTTCAGAGTTGTTTTCAATTAGTGAGTTTGCAGCATCAAGGATATTGGCAGATGACCTATAATTTTCTTCTAATTTAATTAAAGATGATTTTGTATCGTCTTTGATTGAAGTTTTAAAATCTTCTTGAAAACCAATTAAAATTCTGAAGTCAGCTGCTCTGAAACTATAAATACTTTGATCAGCATCCCCTACTACAAAAATTGAACGATCTTCCCAACTAAAGAATTTTTTTGGTTCAGTATTTCCAGCCGTAATTAATTTTATAAGTTCATATTGTGTTCTATTTGTATCTTGATATTCGTCAACTAAAATATGTTTAAATCTTTTGTGCCAGTAATCTCTGACTATATCATTTTGCCTCAATAAGAAAACAGGCAAAAGTAGAAGATCATCAAAGTCTAAAGAATTATTTTTTGAGAGAGAAATCCTATATCTCTTGTAAGCTTCTGCAACTGTTTTATCAAAATTATTATCTGCTTTTTCTAAAAGATCATTAGAAGTTAAGCATTGATTTTTAGCATTACTTATTAATCTTTTAATCTTTTTGGGATCATATCTTTTGGTATCAAGATTCATATCTTGAGTGATAATTTCTTTTACTAATGTTTGAGAATCTGTTTCATCATAAATTGAAAATTGCCTTGTCCATTTTAGGCCTTCTGGATCAGTATATTTTTCAATATCGTATCTCAGAAGTCTTGAAAATAAGGAATGGAAAGTACCGATCCAAAGGTTCTGAAGCCTCTCTTGGTGAACGTTTGTTCTTAATTGATTTTGATCAATTTCTTTGAGAGTTGTCCAAGGCTGACCAAATTGATTAAAAGCTAATTCTTGGGCTAGAAGAACCTCTAATCTTGCTTTCATTTCTTTAGCAGCTTTGTTAGTGAATGTGACTGCGAGAATGTTATAGGGATCTATAGAGTTACCTTCAATAAGGTTTGCAATTCTGTGAGTAAGAGCCTTAGTTTTTCCGCTACCTGCACCCGCTACAACTAATAGTGGTCCATAAACATGTTTTACTGCTAGAAGTTGTTGATTGTTTAGGGACTTAAAAAGGAAATTGTTGGTTTGAGGCACTTTTGTGAGGGTTTTTCAAAAATCAGACTTTACTATGAGATTCAGATTCCGTTTCTAGATCTTCTAACGCTTTTTTTAAATTTATAAGTTCATTATTGTTATTAATTATTTCTTCAAATTTATTTTGAGGCATCTTTAATTTCATACTTCTGTTTAGAATTTCTTTTTCCAATCTCTTTTTATATGAGGAAATAAGTTTCTTTGATAATTTTAAATCCTGTTGATCCAAAACTTTATTAAAAATGTAGTTTTATATTAGCGGAAAAAAATTTTTTATTTGAATTATTTCAACTATCACTTTGGAATGAAGTTATTAATTAAGAAGCGTTGCGTTAAGTTTGAAATTGTATTGTTTTTACTAGCTTTGTATTATTCTTAAGATCTGCCTTTTAATGTTTACTTCAGGAATGTCAGTTTCAAAAAATAATCAACTATTGTCAGCAGATAAGAAATTAAATGATTTAGGAAATATAAAAGAATTTATTAATAGTGCAAATTCAAGATTAGATGCAATAACCTCAATAACCAATAATTCACATGCAATCGCAGCAGACGCTGTAACAGCAATGATTTGCGAAAATCAAGATTCACTCAATTCAAAAATATCTTTAAATACAACTAACAAGATGTCCGTTTGTTTAAGAGATGGAGAAATAATCCTAAGGATTGTTGCTTATCTTTTAATTTCTAATGACGAATCAGTTTTAGAAAAAAGTTGTTTGAAGGACCTTAAAAATACTTATCTTGCTCTTGGGGTACCTTTAAGAAATGCAAGAAGGGTTTTTGAATTAATGCGAGATGCAACCATCTCTGATTTGAATTCAACAGTTAATAATATGCGTGGAAAAAAAGGCTTTCTTCCTAAATTAATATCTGAAACTGAGTTTCAATTTGAAAGGATAATTAATCTTTTAAACTAGCTAAATTTCTTATCTCTGAAGTATGGGAAGTCTGTATAACTGATTTATTTTCTAGATTTCTAATAGTAGAAAATCTGGATCTTATATGAGTGGATAAAAAGGAAATTCTTTCTTCGGAAACTGTTGATTTATAAATAGTTTTAATGTGTAAATTATTTTGTTTATCAACAAAATAATTGGATGATGAAATAAAGGATTCTGCATAACCTTTATTTCTTAAAACAATTCCTGAATTTTCATCTTTGGGTAAAAAAATTAGAATAGTTTCATCTCCCTCACTGATATAATCATTGTCCCAATCACTAATAGCTTGCCAGTTTATAGAAATGGCTACGCTCTCTAGGTTTAAACTAAATTTATAATTTTTAAAAATTTCAACGACTTTTTTATTTTTTTTGTTGATATATTTTACATATATTCTACTAGTTGAGTTTTCAAATTCCTGAAAAGCTAAGGTATGAGTACTTCTAATAGATTTCCATTCTCCTATACTTTTATCAATGAATTGATTAATTATTGTTAGATTCTTCGTCAAGTTTGTCTTCTACTGAATGATTTTCTGCTTTTTGTATCATTCTTACCATTGAATCCACCATTAATCTCTTTGCAGAAGTTACTTTTAATCCAGAAGGCGTAGTTGATATTTGTTCTCCAGGGCGATCATATGAAGTTGGTCTAAATGGAGTCATCTAATAACTTTAAAAATTTATCGATTTCTATTCTTGCATGAATCATTATTTATATAGTTATTGTTTGCGAAAATGTCATATCTTTCTTCTTTGATTACAGAATTATCAAATGTTTTGTTATTTAGGCATTTTATTTTTTGCCAATCCTGAAATAGTCGCTAAAGCAAACATTCCCAATAGAGCAATCCCTAGAAATAATCCTGCTCCCTGGCTAACTCCAGCTCCTACTGCTACAAGGATAGAGTCACTGATTATAAGACTTATTAATAATGCAGGAGTAAATATTTTCCAGCGAGTTCCTCCAATACCAATTGCGTAGCTTAGAAAATCAAAAAGGCCAGTCATTAGTAGACCTGTCATGAGAAAGAAATTTTCTTCTAGCTGGTTTTGATTAAAACTTTCAATCTTTTGCATTGCTTTTGGTCCTACTAAATTACGTACAGGAACCCGACCATAATTTCTCGCAATAAAGAAAGCAGCTTGGCAAAAAACGATATCAGAAAAGATTATTGTCATGTAACCTTTTTGAAATCCTAATAATGAACCTGCTAGTAGAGAATAAGCTGAGCTTGGAAGAGCTGGTAAAATAATACTTACTCCTCTAAGTATGAAAATTCCAAAAGGAGCCCAAATTCCCATACTTTCTATTTTGTTCCTAAGGGGTTCAATCCCATAATTTTGGATTAAATAAATCAATACAACAAATATTGCGATAAAAAAAACTACTGAAAGAAATTTCTGTATTTTATTCATTATTTTTTAGTAAATTTATTGGAAGTAAATTCTTAATTTAATATTTGATTGTATCTATAATAGAAATACTATTCAATAAAAATTTTTACAAATTTTTATTCTTATATTTACTCCTGATAAAAGATTCTTGTATCTCAGATCTATAGATGATTAATTCTAAGAATAAAGTTAATTCAATATTAATTCGAAATAGCTTTGGTTTATTTCTTTCGATAGTCGTTTCCTTCAATATCTCAATAAAACAATCAAATGCTTTGCCTCATGAATGGGTTGGGGTTCCTAAAAGTGAATATGGAGAACAGTTATGGGATAGACAAAGTATTAAAAGAAATGAGGATGGCTCTGTAAGAGTATTGAGTAAATTTATTCCCAAAACAAAAACTGAAATTACTGAGGATATACTCTATACAATGGATATAAATTGCTTTGAAAAATCGTTTAGAGATGTTGATGTCTCCATTGATGAAATATATAGTAATTTCAATGATTTAGCTGATTGGCAAGATCCAAATGGAGATGAATTGATTTTGGGTGTTATAGGTCAAGTTTGCAGAGTAGAAAACTAAAAATCCCGAATTGTAAAAATAAAATAAAGTAAAAAAAAATTTTTTCCTACATGCCTAGAAAATATAAAACCCTGTCTTAGACAGGGTTTTAAAGGTGCCAGGACCCAGATTTGAACTGGGGACACGGCGATTTTCAGTCGCCTGCTCTACCAACTGAGCTATCCCGGCTCTAACCTATATACTCTAAATTACGATGTGTAGTTTGTGAAACCCTTTTCATTAAAAATTTTATATCTTCATCAAATATCTTCAAAAACTATTATTTTGCATTAATCGCTAATAATGCAGTACCAAATGAAGTAGTTTTTTTACATGAAACTATTGGTATATTGATTATTTTTTCTCTTATTTTCCTCCATTGTGGGTTTTTTGAACCACCACCAATAGTAATAATTTTTTTTGGAAATGAACCTGTTAGTTCACCTAGTTTTTCCCATCCTTTCAATTCGATCTTGGCAAGCCCCTCGAATAATGCTTGTAAATAAAGTGAGTCGCTTACTGGCCTTGGACCAAGTATCGGCTCTAAATTAGCATTATTAGCGGGAAATCTCTCTCCTTTACAATTAAGAGGTAAAAGATTTAAAGAAGTATTTTTCGATGGATTAATTTGTCGACTTAGCTCCTTTATTTCCAAATCAGAAAAGAACCTAGACAAGATACCGCATCCTGAATTTGATGCTCCTCCACATATCCAATCGCCATTCACTCTATGAATTGTAATTCCTTGTTTTTTGATAGGGTTATCAATAATTTTTTTAACTACAATAGTTGTTCCTAAAACAGTGAGGCCATCTTTTTTACCTAAACCTGAAGCTATTAAACTTGCATTAGAGTCAGTAGTTCCTGAGATTAATATTAATTTTTTATTCAAGTTAAATCTCTCTGCTAAATCAAAATTCACTTGTCCAAGAATTTTTCCGCTTTTTATTATTTGCGGTAAGCATTTTTGCCATGAAGTATTGAGATAGCTTTTTGGCCATGATTCCTTTTTTAGATCCCAACCTAGTTTTAGATTATTACCTTCTTCTCCATGAGTCCAATCTTTTAAAAACCAACCAGTGATCCAATCAGATTGATGACGTAAAAGTATATTTGTCCCATATTCATTAATTAGTTTTAATGCTCTAGCAAGACTACTGTATGGAGTTCTCAGATGATCTTCGCCATAAGTTAAAGATTCAAGAAGGATCTTATTTTCGCTACATGCTTGGTCATAAGGTATTGCTTCTCCTAGCGGCTCTCCTTGCAAATTTGATGCTATTAAAGTTCCTGAGGTTCCGGATATAGCCAATTTATTAAGGTTAATTTTAACCTCAATAGGTAAACTAGCCAAAAGATTCTCACAAGAATTGATCCAAGAATTTGGATTTTTAAAGCTGTATGAATAGGATACTGAATTTGAATATACTAATTTCTTGTGAAAATTAATAATTGATATTCTCGCACCACTGGTTCCAAAATCTAACCCTCCGTAAAAACTTTCAGGCATAGAAAAAATTTTTTATTTAAAAATCTTGGAAGCCTCTGCTAATTGGGCTGCTTTTTTTTCTACATTTTCCCATGGGAGCTCAAGATCTCTTCTGCCAAAATGTCCATAAGATGCAGTCTTTCTATAAAATTTGCCGCCCATTTTTTTTGGTAGATTTCTCAAGTTAAATTCTTTTATTATTGCTGCGGGTCTTAAATCAAAGTGCTCTTTAATTAGCTCAGTCAAATTAGCTTGTGAAATAACACCTGTATCAAAAGTATCCACTAGTATGGAAATTGGTTTTGCTACTCCAATTGCATAACTTAATTGTACTTCTGCTTTTTTTGCCAATTTCGCCTTAACTATGCTTTTAGCTACATAGCGTGCAGCATAAGCGGCTGATCTGTCTACTTTTGTGGGATCTTTCCCAGAAAATGCCCCTCCTCCGTGTCTTGCATATCCACCATAAGTATCTACAATAATTTTTCTGCCAGTGAGACCCGCATCTCCTTGTGGCCCTCCTACGACAAATTTTCCAGTGGGGTTTACTAGAAATCTTGTTTGGCTAATGCTTGGTTTGATTTCTAAATCTTCAGTAGCAGGAATTACAACATGGGTCCATAAATCTTCTTTTATTCTTTGACGAATTTCTTCTTCATTTGTCATCCCATCTATCTCAGGATTATGTTGAGTTGAAATTAAAATTGTATTAATAGAGACTGGTAAACCTTTTTTGTAATAAATGCTTACTTGAGTTTTGCCATCAGGGAGTAGATAATTAAGGACTTCTTCATGCCTCACTTTGGCAAGTTGAATGGCTAATCTATGAGCTAAGCTAATAGGTAAGGGCATTAATTCAGGCGTCTCATCACATGCATAGCCGAACATTATGCCTTGGTCACCAGCTCCGGTATTATCTTCTAAATCATCGTTAATATCGTCCGCCTCGTTTACTCCTTGAGAAATATCCGGTGATTGTTCGTCAAGTGCTACTAAAACAGCACAACTATTTGCGTCAAAACCACCTGCTCTATAGCCTTCATATCCAATTTCTTTAATTACATTTCTAACAAGTTTTATATAATCGACTTTTGCTTTTGAAGTTATTTCTCCAGTAAGTAAACAAAGACCTGTATTTACTACAGTTTCGCATGCAACTCTGCTTTCTGGATCTTTTGTCAATAGAGCATCTAAAACAGCGTCACTAATTTGATCACATATTTTGTCAGGATGACCTTCAGTAACGGATTCCGAAGTGAAAATAAAATCACTCATTTACAAATAATTCTGAAATTAGTTTTATCCTAAAATAGATTATCGTTACAAATCAATTATTGTAAATTAAATAATACTTGCACAAGAATAGTGATACTTAAATTCTGATATTCGTAAATAAAATAAATAAGTAAACTTATACTGTTTCAGCCGATGCTGTCGAGATTTCTTCATTATCGTCAGTTTGTTCAAATAACATTTGTTTGTATTTCGCAGCCATTTCTTCAGCTTTACTAAAAACTTTTTGAGGATCAGATAGCATATCGCCTGGTTCAGGTTCAAGTGCTTTAGTAGATAATGAAATTCGTCCTCTTTCTGAATCAAGGTCAATTATCATGACTTTCATTTGGTCATTCACATTCAAAATATTATGAGGAGTCTCAATATGTTCATGACTAATCTCAGAAATGTGTAATAGACCACTAACTCCACCAATATCAATAAAGGCTCCATAAGGTTTAATACCTTTTACAGAACCCACGACAACTTCGCCTACCTCTAGCCTGTTCATTTTTTTCTCAACCAAAGCTCTTCTATGACTTAGTACTAATCTATTTCTCTCTTCATCAACTTCAAGAAATTTTAAAGGTAAATATTCACCTTCTAAGTCATCTTTAATTTTTCGAGCACTTATATGAGATCCTGGGATAAAACCTCTCAAGCCTTCTACCCTAACAAGAGCTCCGCCTCTGTTTGTTGCAAAAACTTCAGAATATATAGTTGCATCTTCTTTTTGGAGTTGTCTAACCCTTTCCCATGCTCTCTGATATTCAATTCTTCTAATGGAGAGAGCTAATTGGCCATCTTCATTTTCCTCGCTCATTATGAAAAATTCTCTACTTTCTGAAGGTTGTAAAACATCATTAAGACCTTCAACTCTATTTATTGAAACTTCTTGAACTGGCATAAAAGCAGCTGTTTTTGCCCCTATATCTATCATGGCCCCTTTGGGCTCTAGAGCAAAAACGGTACCTTTAACTAGATCGCCAGGTTTAAAATTATAGTCATACTTACCCAATAGTGATGCGAATTCTTCTTGTGTGAATCCCGCGTTGTCAAAATCCGTATTTGTTCTGCTAGAGGAAGAATCTGCTGAAGGTATTTCGCTCTTCTCGAATGATAAATCTTCCTCATTTTGAGATGCTGAATCATTATCTAACTCAGACGAATTTTTAATTTCTTGATCCTCGGAAAGTTCTTTAATGGTTTGGGAAGAATTTTCGTTCATTTGTTGTATCGCAGACTACCTAAGGTAGTTAGAAAGGAATGCTACTAGCCTGCAAACCAATAGCAAAAACGTTTGTGATATGTATTCTACACTTTAAGATGCTGAATTTTATGAAATTGAAGCTAATTGGTTTTTTGAACTTCCCTTTAGAGATTCAAGAGTAGAAATAAAATCTTTTACCCCATTAAATTTTCTATAAACTGAGGCATATCTTATATAAGCGACTTCGTTTTCTTTCCTAAGATTTTTAAGTATTAATTCTCCGATTTGTGAAGATTTAATATCTTTATTAGAGTCTTGAATGATTTGGGATTCAATTCCATCTACGAAATTAATAATTGCTTCACTACTGAAGTTGGTTTTTTCGCATGCTCTTGATATACCAGTAAATAATTTTTGTTTATCAAATAATTCTCTGCCACCGTCTTTCTTTAAAACTGAGACTGGCATTGATTCAACTCTTTCATAAGTTGTAAATCTAAAACTGCAATTTAAGCACTCTCTTCTTCTTCGAACACTTTTCCCACTATCAGCAGATCTTGATTCCAAAACTCTGCTATCTGTGTTTTGACAGGTTGGACACTGCATGTGGTGAAATGAGATGCGCTTCAACTCTAATAGTAGAGTAATATTCTAATTATGAAAAGTAAAAAAAAACCTCCTGTTAAAGAGGTTTTTTTTATTGGTTCATTTTCTATCAAATTTAGGTGGGTCTCTAAAGGCGACAGCAAAGAATAATGTTACAACTGCGAGAGTAAGAATAAGAACGTAAGCGAAAGCTTCCATAAGATTAATAAATAAAGTTTAGTTTAAACCCTTCCTGGGATTCTTCTTGTGGTTTCGTCGCCAAGCTTCTTGAATAAACCAAATTCAACTTGGTCGCCAATCTCAGCATCAATACCAGCAAAGGAATTTCTATAAAGAGTTCTTGAAGCGTGCCACCAGTGGCCAAACAAGAATAGCAATCCGAAACATAAATGTGCATATGTAAACCACGCTCTAGGTGAGCTTCGGAATACACCGTCAGATTTATAAGTCTCTCTGTCAAACTTGAATGCTTCTCCAAGTTGAGCCTTTCTAGCTAGTCTTTTAACTACTGCAGGATCAGTAAATGTTTGACCATTAAGATCTCCTCCATAGATGGTTGCAGTAATTCCAGTCTGTTCAAATGAATACTTTGCTTCAGCTCTTCTAAACGGAATATCTGCTCTTACATTACCCTCTTTGTCTTCAAGGATGACAGGAAAGTTTTCAAAGAAATTAGGTATTCTTCTAACTTCTAACTCATTACCATCTCTATCCTGAAAAGCAATATGACCTTGCCAACCAGTTGGTAAACCATCTCCATTAACTAGAGCTCCAACTCTGAATAGCCCGCCTTTTGCAGGACTATTGCCAACATAATCGTAGAAAGCTAGTTTCTCTGGAATAGATGCATATGCCTCTTCTTTAGTCGCACCATCATCTATCGCAGCTTGAACCCTTCTATTTATTTCAGTCTTGAAATAGCCTGAATCCCATTGATATCTGGTCGGACCAAATAATTCGACTGGAGTAGTCGCTGAACCGTACCACATTGTTCCTGCAACAACGAAAGAAACAAATAAAACAGCAGCTAGAGCACTAGCTAGAACTCCCTCAAGACTTCCAAGTTTTAATGCTCTGTAAAGTCTTTCACCGGGTCTATTAGTAATGTGGAAAATTCCCCCAATAATTCCCATAAGTCCAGCAGCAATATGATTAGCAACAATTCCTCCTGGATTAAAGGGGTTAAATCCTTCTACTCCCCAGGAAGGAGCTACAGGTTCTACATGGCCAGTCAAACCATAAGGATCAGAAACCCAGATCCCTACATTTGCACAATGAAAAGCTCCAAAACCAAAACATGTAAGTCCAGCTAGGAGAAGGTGAATTCCAAATATTCTTGGTAAATCAAGAGCAGGCTCGCCTGTTCTTGAATCTTCCCAGAGATCCAAATCCCAGTATGTCCAGTGCCAAATGGAAGCCAACATTAGTAGCCCACTAAATACTATGTGTGCTGCTGCAACACCTTCAAAACTCCAGAATCCAGGATCAACTCCTGTAGCACCCGTAATATCCCATCCGTTCCAACTGCTTGTGATACCAAGTCTTGCCATAAAGGGCATGACGTACATCCCCTGTCTCCACATTGGATTGAGAACAGCATCAGAAGGATCAAAAATGGCTAATTCATAAAGAGCCATAGAACCGGCCCAGCCGGCTAATAATGCAGTATGCATAAGATGCACAGCGAGTAGTCGACCTGGGTCATTAATAACTACCGTGTGAACTCGATACCAAGGCAATCCCATCGGTTAATTTCTAGTAACTATGCTGAATAAACAGCTAAACATCACGATAGTAAGGGTTTTTTTGGCTTTGAGGGATTTTTGTAAATAAATTTATTTTCTTGCAAAAATTGGTCAAATCAGTTTGCAGGACTGAGTTTATAAGGAATTTTTAGCTAAAAATTGTTAATATTTTGGTCACAATTCTCAAAGTAAAACGCCAAAATAAGAAAAATAACTAAAAAAATGGCAACTATCAGATTTATTCGTGAGGATCTAGAAGTCCAATGTAATCCTGGAGAAAATTTAAGGGAATTGGTAATGAAAGAAAACTTACAACTTTATGGATTGAAAGGTATTTTAGGAAATTGCGGCGGGGCAGGACAATGTAGTACTTGTTTTATTTCAGTTGAAGGTGGAAACAAAAATTCTTTGAGCCCTCTAACATCAGTTGAAGAAGAAAAACTAAAAAATAGACCAGAAAATTGGAGACTTGCATGCCAAACTTTAATTAAGTCCTCTTCAGTAATCTTAACAAAACCACAATCTCCCCCCTCAAATTTGGAAGAACTAAAAAAAATTAGTGAAAATAAAAAATTACCTCGCTAAATTGTTTAAGACTGTAAATCTGTTTATGAAATTTATTTATTTTTCCACTTTATTCGAAGTTATACGTTTATAGTCTTATTACGTAATTATAGAACTACTGATTAAATGGAAACAACTAACTTTGGATTCGTAGCTAGTCTTTTATTTGTAGGGATACCAACAATATTCCTAATAGGTCTATTTATTTCTACTCAAGATGGAGAAAAATCAAGCTTCTATTCTGACTCAAGTAAAGGTAAGCTTGGGCCTAAACGCTAAAGCTTTAATAAATGCCTAGCGTTTCTTTTGAAGAATTTTTAATTTGGAAAAAAAAGCAACTTTCTAAAGGAGGAGATCAACAATCCTTTGCTGTTTTACTTGATTGTATAGGCGGATTATCTGCTAGTGATCTAAACCTGATGAGTATAAATCTTGAAGGAAAATTACATTTAAAAAAAAAATTAGAGTTTTTAGAATCTGTTTGGCATGATCATTTGTTAAATTCTTGCCCAATCCAATACCTTTGTGGGATTACTTTTTGGAGAGACCTAAAATTAAAAGTTACAAAAAAAGTACTAATTCCGAGACCAGAGACAGAGCTTATAGTAGATATTGTCTTCAATATATTTCGAAGGAAGTCAGAGAAATTATTTTTTGCTGAATTAGGAACTGGTTCAGGTGCTATAAGTATTGCGTTGGCATTGGCTTATCCATCAAGCGATGGAGTAGCAACTGATATAGATCAAGACGCATTAGAAATAGCCACTAAAAATTTTTTAAACTCTTCCAAACAATCGAATTTGAAATTTTATTGTGGAAATTGGTGGTCACCTCTTGAAAGCTTTAAAGGAAAATTAGATCTCGCTATTTCAAACCCGCCATATATTCCTCAAGATATCTATGAAAAATTACCCAAAGAAGTTAAAAATTTCGAACCTAAGGTTGCTTTATTAGGCGGCGAAGACGGTTTAGAACATATTAAGAAAATAATACAAAAAGCACCATTATTCTTAAAAGAGAATGGCTGGCTAATTTTAGAGAATCATTTTGATCAAGGTGAAAAAGTGAAACAACTACTTCTTAAAAATCAATTTACATCAATAGAAATTGTGAAAGACCTCTCAGGTATTGGAAGGTTTACCATTGGAAGATATAAATAAATCATTACATGTTCATAATCTAAATGAATTTAGTAGACTGCAAATCCGCCTTGAAGACTCTTAAAAGTGGTTTACCTATAATTTTCCCTACGGATACATTACCTGCAATTGGATGCTTGCCAAAATTTTCAAATACTATTTATGAGTTTAAAAAAAGAGATAGAGACAAACCCTTAATTCTCATGGGATCAGAATACCAACAATTAATCAATTATGTTCACGAATCAGCAAAGGAAGATTACGAAAATATAGCTTCAAAATATTGGCCTGGAGCTCTGACAATGGTTATTCCTGCTTCAGAAAAGCAGACTAGAATCCTCACAAGCAATGATCTTACTCTTGGGTTGAGGATTCCAAATTCATATATGGCTCAATCTCTCATGAGAGACACAGGCCCATTGTTAACTTCAAGTGCAAATATTTCAGGTTTTAAAGGATCAACTACAGTTGAAGGGATTGCTCGAGACTTCCCTGCTTTAAAAATTTTGGGTCCTATCCCATGGGGAGAAAGAAGTGGAAAAGCTAGTACTATTATTTTTTGGAAGAAAAGTGGAGATTGGAGACTGATTAGAGAAGGAGAAGTATCAGTTAGGGAATTGTATTAATGTTTTTATTGTTATTTTTTGTTTTAATAATTCAATTTTCTGCTTATTGGATATTTGAACCCCTTGCATCTTTTTTTGAGTATGTTCTCGAAATAAGATTGTTTCCTATAATTGCTCTGATAGGTTTATTTTTTCTTTTTTCAGCAAAGAATATTGATCAGAATTAAATAAATCAAAATGCCGGCTAACAGATTTGAACTGATGACCTTCGCTTTACAAAAGCGCTGCTCTACCGCTGAGCTAAGCCGGCAATCTCTTTATCTTACAATTAGGGAGGGTTAATTATCAGTATTTTTTTAGCTTTTTTTAAATTTATTACTTTTTGATATCTTTGTTAGATTTATCAACTTTATCAGTTTTATCAGTTTTTTTGAATTTTATTTCTCCTGAAATAGTTCTTTTGATTGGTAAATTGGCAACTAATGCAGTCATTCTATCCTCAGTCTCTAAACTTACTGCTACTTCATCAAAATCAATCTCTACGTATTTAGCAACAACATCAAGAATTTCTTTCCTCATTTTATCTAAAAGATCAGTTGTTAAGGAACTCATATCAACTCTGTCATGAGCAAGTACAAGTTGTAATCTTTCTCTAGCCGTATTTGCACTAGACGTTTCTCTGCCTAGTAATTTATTGATAAGATCTCTGAGAGTCATCATTTTAAAATACCTTTGTTTGCATTAATCTCATGAATTTATCCTTAAGACTTTTGCCTTCTTTTTTAGGATCGATAATTGGTACATCTTTATTTGTAAGTCTTTGAGAAACATTTAAATAACATCTTTTTGCAGGAGATCTACCATCTGAAAGTGTCAGTGGCTCCCCTCTATTTGTGCTTATTATTACCTGTTCATCTTCTAAAACAATACCTAATAAAGGCAAAGAAAGTATCCCTTGAACATCTTCGATAGATAACATTTCTTGACTAGCCATCATGTTAGGGCGAACTCTATTTATTACAAGTTGGATTGGCTCAATATCTGAAGTATTAAGAATCCCTATTACTCTATCCGCATCCCGCACTGCGGATAGTTCTGGGTTAGTGACTACAATAGCTTCTTTGCAGGCCGCTAGAGCATTTTTAAAGCCATCTTCTACACCAGCAGGGCAATCTACTAAGACAAAATCAAAGTTCTCACTAAGTAGCTCACTAATTTTTTTCATATCTTCGGGCTTCATCCAATCCAACATCCTTGGATCTCCAGCAGGTAAAAGAGCAAGATTAGGTTCCTTTTTATGTCTAACCAATGCTTGGTCAAGACGACAATTCTTGTCTAAAACATCTTGAGCCGTATAAATGATGCGATTTTCTAGTCCTAGAAGAAGATCTAAATTTCTTAAGCCAAAATCGGCATCTAACACAGCAGTTGTTGCTCCGCTATTAGCAAGTGCTATGCCAAGGTTTGCAGTTAAAGTTGTTTTGCCAACCCCTCCTTTGCCTGAGCAAATTAATATTGTGCGAGTATTTTTGCCCACGATTTTTAAGATTTTACAAATAATAAAGCCACTTGCAGAAAGTTAAATATTTTAAAGATTAAGTAATTCTTAAATTTATCTAGTTTGAATTAATTTATTGCAAATTATTGATTAATTTTTATTTTCGATTAAGTGTGGTTTGATAATTATCATTTGTTTATCTATTACCGCAACTTCTGGATAACAATTTTTGGGCTTATCCTTTGGTCCAATAGCTACCACATCTGCAATTCTTAACTGTAAAGGGTCTAGATAAAGTGATGCAATAGAGGCATTTTTATTTCCACTTTTCCCTGCGAACGCGATTCCTAGTAATTTGCCCCAAACGTAAATATTTTTCTCAGCGGAAACTATTGCTCCTGGGTTAACGTCTCCAATGATGCATAGGTTTCCATTTGAAGATATTCTTTCACCGGATCGTACTGTTCCTTTGTGAAGAATATCGTCTTTCTTTTTTGAATTGAATATTAGTAACTTATTTTTAATCTTTTGCTCTTCTATAAAAACTGAATCTATTTTTAAAGATTTTCCACTCAGGATTGTTTCTCTATGATTTGAGTAAATGCATAATGAACGAATATTAATTTTGTCAAAATGATTTTTTAATTTTGAAAATTTATTAGAACTTATTGTCTCATTGACTGCGAAAATTTTTGCATCTAAAGGTTCCTTGATGGAAGAAAATCTTTTAAAAGTTTCATGGATATTATCTAAATCTAACAAAGAAAAAATTTCTAAATATTTACTTTTAGTGTTTTCTAAAACGATTTCCATTGAATTAAATCTTTGAATTGTTTTTTATTAAGGAAATTTCATTTTTGATTTCATTTTTGATCATATCTGGATAAATAATAAGAGATGTTTCCTCGGATCTCATTAAAGTTTTTATTAATGCAGAACTATTTTCTAACGAGCTTTGATGTGTGCCGTCCCATATTTTTAGTGCATTATTAGATTCAAAACCTTTAAAAGACCTCTCCTTAATCCCACAAAATATTTCTGAATCATAACCATTCTTTTCGCATAATTTTGAGGCAAATGCAAGGATTTTTAATCTATTTAACTTACTTAAAAAACTTATGTCTGATGCCTTTAATAAATCTCTGTCAATAAACATTTTGCATAGTGTAGAAAGTGGTTCAAAAGATTCATCTTTCCATCTAATTAAATGGTAATAAAAGGTTACATCATCATTTCTTATGAAATCATCAAAATCAACCTTTGAAGGTGAAAAAATCAATTTATATAAAGAATTATCTAACCAAATATTCTTTTCATATTTATGTTTTATTGTGTGTAATATTTTTTCCAGAATCCATGTTGATATTTCGTTTATCCTGTGATTGTAGATTGTTCTGTACATCAAGTTTCTAAGTACAAGGAAATGCTCAATAGCGATTACTCCTTTTGGTTTGATTCCGATATTCCCATCAGGTGCAAAGGTAAGAGCTGAAATTATTCTCTCTAAATCTACTAAGCCATAATTAGTACCTGTGTTGTAACTATCGCGCAAAAGATAATCAAGACGATCGCAATCTATCTCACTACTAATCAATGTTTTTAAAGGTTTTGAAAATAATTGTTTTGATTGAAATAATTCACTAATTTTTCTGGGTAATTCGTTGTCATACTTTTTGAGAATTGAATTTATTGGAGAATAATTCCTAACTAATCTTTCTGACCATTGTTCGTGATTATGATTGAATATTGTTTCACTGGTATGACTTAAAGGTCCATGACCTAAATCATGTAGTAAAGCCGCTCCATAAAGAACAAATTTATTTTCACAAAATGAAGATTTACTTTCAATTAATCTCTTATAAATTTTTCTAGCTATACAAAAAACACCAATTGAGTGCGTAAATCTACTCGACTCTGCACCATGAAAAAGTAAATATGCCGCTCCAAGTTGTTTTATTCTTCTTAATCTTTGAAAAGCAACTGTATCAATTAATTCCATAATCATTAATTCTTCTGGCTTTCCTGCATCAAATACTATTTCTTTATGAATTGGGTCATGAAAAATTCTTTTAATACTCATATTTTTAAGATTTTTTATTTTCAATCTTTAGTCATTTAAAGATTCATTTCTTCATTGTTTAATTCAATTGTTTGAACTGAAACGTCTTCTTTCTCTAGAAGCGACCCTAGAAATAATTCTGCATTTTTCAACCATTTATCTTCAGTACTTCCATAATCACTTGCCTCCGGTAGATCAAGTAATTTGTCTGGAGTCATACCCTGGCCTTGAATATTATTACCTTTGGGGGTTAAGTAACTAGCCACTGTTATAGCAATACCACTATCTTCTCCCAAACTTTTTAGGGATTGAATTAAACCTTTCCCATAAGTTTGTTCCCCCATAAGAATAGATCTCTCATTATCTTGTAATGAACCTGCAAGTATTTCACTGGCACTTGCAGTACCTTTATTTACTAAAGTCACCATTGGTCCATCAAAAGATGTCTCTTTTTGAGAAATAATTGCATCTTTGATTCCATTTCTATCTTTTGTCTCAACTACAGGTTTCTCACTCAATAATGAGTCTGCAACTGCTATTCCTGAGCTTACTAGTCCCCCTGAATTATTTCTAAGATCCAAGATCAAGCCCTCAACCTCTTTTTCTTTTAACTCTTGTAGTGCCTCTTCAACTTTTTTGGGAACGCTTTCGCTGAATTGAGTTATCCTCAAATAACCTATTGTATGGGAATCGTCTCTTAATCTTTTGGTTCTAACTGGTCTTAGATCTACTGATCTCCTCTCTAGATCGATTTCCCTAATTTCTCCTGATTTCGAAGATACTTCAACTAAAACTTTTGTGCCTGATTCACCTCTTAACTTAGAGGCAGTACTTGCAAGCCCTAATTTTTCTGCAGAGATTCCGTCCACTGTCTCTATCAAGTCCCCGCTTACTATTCCAGCTTCTTCAGCTGGCGAACCCCCAAGAGTAGAGATAACTTTAACTTTATTGTCATCATCTTCACCTAATTGGAGCCCAACACCATTAATCTCACTACCAAAATTACTTGATTTCAGTAGTTCATAATCTTTTGGGCGTAAAACTCTCGTGTAGGGATCCTCTAGAGGTCTTAACATGTCTTCAATTGCGGAATAAGCCTCTTCACTTGTTTCAATTTGTTTCTGTAATGTTTTTTGTCTAATTCTTTTCCATTGGATTTCATCAAACTTTTCTGGATCATAAAAACCTTCGTTTACCAAGGTCCAAGCGTCAAGTACTAATTGCCTGCTATCACTAAGAGCATCCACCCTTTCAATCAATAAAAGATTGAAGGAAAAAACTATGATCATTGATGCAGTGATCACAGTTTTGAATGTTAAAAGTTTGTTAAAAGATGAATTCATTGGGTTAAGTGTTAACACCAAGTATAAGAATTTTAAGTAAGCTCTTTATATAAAAGCTAAATTTTTTTTGGATGGCGAATTCCTCATCTGTTTATGATTGGTTTCAAGAAAGGCTTGAAATTCAAGACATAACTGACGACGTAACTTCCAAGTACGTACCCCCTCACGTAAATATATTTTATTGTTTGGGAGGCATAACTTTAGTATGCTTCTTAATTCAATTTGCAACAGGTTTTGCAATGACTTTTTACTATAAGCCAACAGTTACACAAGCTTATAGCTCAGTCAGTTATTTAATGACCGATGTAAGTTTTGGATGGTTAATAAGATCTGTGCATAGATGGAGTGCATCAATGATGGTTTTGATGTTAATCCTTCATGTCTTTAGGGTTTATCTTACCGGAGGTTTTAAAAGGCCAAGAGAATTAACTTGGGTTACAGGCGTTGTAATGGCAGTTATTACTGTTGCTTTTGGAGTTACAGGATATTCTCTACCTTGGGATCAGGTAGGTTATTGGGCAGTTAAAATTGTTTCGGGTGTTCCTGCTGCCATACCAGTAATTGGTGACTTTATGGTTGAATTACTTAGAGGTGGTGAAAGTGTTGGGCAATCTACTTTAACCAGATTTTACAGTCTTCATACTTTTGTATTGCCATGGTCATTAGCAGTTTTCATGTTGATGCACTTTTTAATGATTCGTAAACAGGGTATTTCAGGCCCTTTATAAACTCTTATACTTAAACCATTATTAGTTTTTCATATGTCAACGTTAAAAAAACCAGATCTATCTGACCCAAAATTAAGAGCAAAGTTAGCTAAAGGTATGGGCCATAATTATTATGGTGAACCTGCTTGGCCAAATGATTTACTGTATATTTTTCCGGTAGTTATCTTAGGAACTATTGCTTGCGTAGTTGGACTAGCAGTTCTTGATCCTGCAATGTTGGGAGATAAAGCTAATCCCTTCGCCACACCCTTGGAGATACTCCCTGAGTGGTATTTATACCCAGTTTTTCAAATACTTAGGGTAGTCCCCAATAAACTTTTGGGCATCGCACTTCAAACATTAATTCCACTTGGTTTAATGATTCTTCCCTTTATCGAAAACGTTAATAAATTTTCAAACCCATTTAGAAGACCAATAGCAATGTCAGTTTTCTTATTCGGAACTTTTCTAACAATATACCTTGGTATTGGGGCATGTTTGCCAATTGATAAATCACTAACCCTAGGTTTATTTTAAGCTTTAAATTTTAAACATATCTAGATCGTTATACTCATTCCTTAGAAAATGATTCATCAATAAAAATCCAACAATTGTCCAGGTTTGATAAGTTCTGGATTGTTGACCAACCCAAGTACCTGTAGGTCCATCAAAATATTCTGCCCATTCTTGCTTAGGTAATTGATTTAGCTGACACCAATACGATTCCTCTATTAAAGATTTCATCTCTTCCATGAGAATCACATCATCAGAACCGTAATTTTTTTGATGCAATAGAACGGCTGCACCAAAGAACCAAAGTAAACTTGGCCAATGACCACCGTTGTGGTAACTCCAAGGCCAATTCTTTGGATCCGATCCAGTTTTATTTTGCCATTCTTCGACATCCATATGAGGATGACAAATTCTCATGGGCATTTGAGCCATCAAATGCTGTCTGTTATGTAAAACTAATCTAAATAAAGCTCTTTGTTCTTCAGGAGGCAGTACTCCGAACATACATGCAAGAGAATTACCTAAACTGTAAAATCGAAAGTCAGGTCTTCCTGTCCTAATATTTCCTATTAAGTAACCACCTCTATTCTCTAACCAATCTTGTAGCCATGAGGGTACTACTTGGGGTTGAACGTTAAATTCATTGAAGTGTTGATCATCACCATACTGCTCAGTTGGCCTCCTTCTAAGGATTTGCATTGTTTGGCTGGTAACCCAATAGTGCTTTAAAAGAAAACTTCCTAAATCCTTAACCCATTGATTTGTAAGAATAAGTCTTTGGTCTAAAAGTCTACTAACATGATCTGCTCTGCTTAATTCCATTAACCTTATACAACTTTTTAAACATCCATGAAGTAAAACTTCAACTTCTAAAGGTGCTCCCCATACATCCATCGGTCTATCAATCATAAATGCGCAATCTGGAACAAAAAGTACTGGAGTACCCTCAAAGGTTGGATGTAGAACTAGATCTAGTAGTAGTTGAATACCTCTTTGAACGCTTTGACTTTTTCCAAAGGCATAATCGCCGCTTTTGTTGACATAGTACCAACATAAAATAGGCCACCATAAACTTGCATCTGCTGAGGTAATCCTCCCTATTGATCTCTGACCATAGTCTCCAATGAGCTTTCCATTCTCTTCAACGAAACTTGTAGGAAATACGCCACGTGTTTGGTAATTAGCGCTTTGTAACTCAAGGCATACACTTAGAAACTTTTTGACAATTTCGTACCTTTTTTGGGTAATGAGGTAAATCATTACAGGAACGTTGTCTCTTAAAAAAATTTCTCCATAATTTAATTTTTTATTTTTTGTTGGGTGTTCCAGTGCCGCAACGCTACCCACTAACTCGCCTGATATCTCAACCAAAGTTTTCTCGAAGTGTTTTTTTGCATTTGTTACAATTTTCTCTTCATCTGAACTTGGTCTTACTCTTAGATTTTTTTGACTAAATCTTTCTGCCATTTCATTTATATCCCTCTATTTAAGCCTAGTTGTTTAAAGAGACTTTGAACAAATAAAAAATTAATAAAAAATTTTTGTATAAAAGGTTGCACAATTACGGTGGGATGGTTTAGTATTTTCTTCTGGGCAAAAATATTCTTTTTGCATCATTCAAGTAAATACCTTAAATCTGATTTTTGGTAAATAATTGAATTTTCTGGAGATTTGATTTCGATCATTATTTTCAGCCAGAAGAAGGGTTTTCCCTTCTGATTGAGTTATTCACAAGTTGTTTAACTCTGCACCTAGAAAATTTAAAAACTTAGGAACTGATGCTTTTATTGCGTCGAGAATAACTAATTTTTGTTGGTTATTTCGAGATGTACATGCAATAAAGGTGTGAGGTCCCGTCAAGAATATAAAAAAATGTCATCAATTGCTAACTTTTGGCTTTGATGCAAACGGATCTGAGATCTTGGAAAGTCACTTTAGAAATATTTTTAATGTGCACTCAATGTAATCCTTAAAATTTAAGGAGGCTAAAACAAATAAAACAATTTTTTATTTGGTAAAGCAATTCAATTTGAGTAGATTTATCTACAAAAGGATTTGAACACAACGGAGAGTTTGATCCTGGCTCAGGATGAACGCTGGCGGCGTGCTTAACACATGCAAGTCGAACGAACCTTCGGGTTAGTGGCGGACGGGTGAGTAACGCGTGAGAATCTGCCCTCAGGAGGGGGATAACGGTTGGAAACGACCGCTAATACCCCATATGCCTACTGGTGAAATGAATTTCGCCTGAGGATGAGCTCGCGTCTGATTAGCTAGTTGGTGAGGTAATGGCTCACCAAGGCTTCGATCAGTAGCTGGTCTGAGAGGATGATCAGCCACACTGGGACTGAGACACGGCCCAGACTCCTACGGGAGGCAGCAGTGGGGAATTTTCCGCAATGGGCGAAAGCCTGACGGAGCAACGCCGCGTGAGGGACGAAGGCCTCTGGGCTGTAAACCTCTTTTCTCAAGGAAGAAGATATGACGGTACTTGAGGAATAAGCCACGGCTAATTCCGTGCCAGCAGCCGCGGTAATACGGGAGTGGCAAGCGTTATCCGGAATTATTGGGCGTAAAGCGTCCGCAGGCGGCTTTTCAAGTCTGCTGTTAAAGCGTGGAGCTTAACTCCATCATGGCAGTGGAAACTGAAAGGCTTGAGTATGGTAGGGGCAGAGGGAATTCCCGGTGTAGCGGTGAAATGCGTAGATATCGGGAAGAACACCAGTGGCGAAGGCGCTCTGCTGGGCCATTACTGACGCTCATGGACGAAAGCCAGGGGAGCGAAAGGGATTAGATACCCCTGTAGTCCTGGCCGTAAACGATGAACACTAGGTGTCGGGGGAATCGACCCCTTCGGTGTCGTAGCTAACGCGTTAAGTGTTCCGCCTGGGGAGTACGCACGCAAGTGTGAAACTCAAAGGAATTGACGGGGGCCCGCACAAGCGGTGGAGTATGTGGTTTAATTCGATGCAACGCGAAGAACCTTACCAGGGTTTGACATCCTGCGAACCTCTTAGAAATTTGAGGGTGCCTTCGGGAATGCAGTGACAGGTGGTGCATGGCTGTCGTCAGCTCGTGTCGTGAGATGTTGGGTTAAGTCCCGCAACGAGCGCAACCCACGTTTTTAGTTGCCAGCATTTAGTTGGGCACTCTAGAAAGACCGCCGGTGATAAACCGGAGGAAGGTGTGGATGACGTCAAGTCATCATGCCCCTTACACCCTGGGCTACACACGTACTACAATGCTACGGACAAAGGGCAGCAAACTCGCGAGAGCTAGCAAATCCCATAAACCGTGGCTCAGTTCAGATCGTAGGCTGCAACTCGCCTACGTGAAGTAGGAATCGCTAGTAATCGCAGGTCAGCATACTGCGGTGAATACGTTCCCGGGCCTTGTACACACCGCCCGTCACACCATGGAAGTTGGCCATGCCCGAAGTCGTTACTCCAACCCTTGTGGAGGAGGACGCCGAAGGTGGGGCTAATGACTGGGGTGAAGTCGTAACAAGGTAGCCGTACCGGAAGGTGCGGCTGGATCACCTCCTAACAGGGAGACAACAAAATGTTTAATATTATTATTTTGTCACCTTAGGTCGATCGGTATCTCACGTTCTTAATTTGTTAAGAATTTCATTTCCTAAGTTTTTCTAGGTCACACCCATTATTTTTCCTGGGCCATTAGCTCAGGTGGTTAGAGCGCACCCCTGATAAGGGTGAGGTCCCTGGTTCAAGTCCAGGATGGCCCATATCTCTATGTTGGGGGTATAGCTCAGTTGGTAGAGCGCCTGCTTTGCAAGCAGGATGTCAGCGGTTCGAGTCCGCTTACCTCCACTGATTACCACCTCTTCCATAACTGGTAGAAAGGAAATGTTTTGAGTTGTGATTATTATTCTGAACGAATCTAGCTTCCTAATGAAATCATTAAGATGCTGGACTCATTGAATTAATTTCATTGTTTTCAGAGAACCTTGACAACTGCATAGATTTTTTTAAAGACAATAAGCATCTTTAATGATGCAGATTTATTATTTGTGCGAATGCATTAATAACAATTCTATTAAGCTGATGCTTCAATTTTTGAAGTTATTGGTCAAGCTACAAAGGGCTCACGGAGGATACCTAGGCACACAGAGGCGATGAAGGACGTGGTTACCTGCGATAAGTCTCGGGGAGTTGGAAGCACACTTTGATCCGGGAATTTCCGAATGGGGCAACCCCATGTACGGCCAACTGAATATATAGGTTGGTGCGAGCTAACCCAGCGAACTGAAACATCTTAGTAGCTGGAGGAAGAGAAAGTAAATAACGACTCCCTCAGTAGCGGCGAGCGAACGGGGAAAAGCCCAAACCGATAGTCTTGACTATCGGGGTTGTGGGACAGCAATATGGATCAACAAGTCTAGAAGAAACGTTTGAATGGCGTGCCACAGAGGGTGAAAGCCCCGTAATCGAAAGATAAGTTGACCTAGCTGTATCCCGAGTAGCACGGAGCACGTGGAATTCCGTGTGAATCTGCGAGGACCACCTCGTAAGGCTAAGTACTACTGTGTGACCGATAGTGAAACAGTACCGCGAGGGAAAGGTGAAAAGAACCCCGGGAGGGGAGTGAAATAGAACATGAAACCGTGAGCTTACAAGCAATGGGAGCCCGACTAATCGGGTGACCGTGTGCCTGTTGAAGAATGAGCCGGCGACTTATAGGCACTGGCGGGTTAAACCGGAAATGGTGGAGCCACAGCGAAAGCGAGTCTTAATAGGGCGTTTGTCAGTGTTTATAGACCCGAACCCTGGTGATCTAACCATGGCCAGGATGAAGCTTGGGTGATACCAAGTGGAGGTCCGAACCGACTGAAGTTGAAAATTCAGCGGATGAGCTGTGGTTAGGGGTGAAATGCCAATCGAACCAGGAGCTAGCTGGTTCTCCCCGAAATACGTTGAGGCGTAGCGTCTAGTGCTCCAGCAGGGGGGTAAAGCAACCATTTCGGTGCGGGCTGCGAAAGCGGTACCAAATCGATATGAACTCTGAATACCCTGTGTGTAACTAGGCAGTCAGACTGTGGGGGATAAGCTCCATAGTCAAGAGGGAAACAGCCCAGACCGCCAGCTAAGGTCCCAAAATTAACGCTAAGTGATAAAGGAGGTGGGATTGCCCAGACAACCAGGAGGTTTGCCTAGAAGCAGCCATCCTCAAAGGAGTGCGTAATAGCTCACTGGTCGAGCGATCCTGCGCCGAAAATGAACGGGGCTAAGCGTTATACCGAAGCTGCGGATAAATTTATTTATGGTAGGGGAGCGTTCTATGTAGGGTGAAGCGTTAGCGTAAGCGGACGTGGACAGCATAGAAGTGAGAATGTCGGCTTGAGTAGCGAAAACATGGGTGAGAATCCCATGCCCCGAAACCCTAAGGGTTCCTCCGGCAGGCTCGTCCGCGGAGGGTTAGTCTGGACCTAAGGCGAGGCCGAAAGGCGTAGTCGATGGATAACAGGTCAATATTCCTGTACCAGATGTGTTTTGAGAAGGGGGACGGAGAAGGCTAACCAGGCCAGATGTTGGTTACTGGTTCAAGCGTTCGAGGCTTTGAGAGATGGAGAAAACATCTTGAGCTAAGGCGTGAGTACGAGCTGCTACGGCAGCGAAGTTGGTGATGTCATGCTTCCAAGAAAAGCCCTATACTCGTTAAGACACAAATGCCAGTACCCGAAACCGACACAGGTGGGGTGGTAGAGAATACCGAGGGGCGCGAGATAACTCTCTCTAAGGAACTCGGCAAAATGGCCCCGTAACTTCGGGAGAAGGGGTGCCAGCGAGAGCTGGTCGCAGTGAAGAGGCGCAAGCGACTGTTTACCAAAAACACAGGTCTCCGCTAAGTCGCAAGACGATGTATGGGGGCTGACACCTGCCCAGTGCCGGAAGGTTAAGGAAGCTGGTTAGCTTTATGTGAAGCTGGCGACTGAAGCCCCGGTGAACGGCGGCCGTAACTATAACGGTCCTAAGGTAGCGAAATTCCTTGTCGGGTAAGTTCCGACCCGCACGAAAGGTGTAACGATTTGCGCGCTGTCTCGGAGAGAGGCTCGGCGAAATAGAATTGTCTGTGAAGATGCGGACTACATACACCCGGACAGAAAGACCCTATGAAGCTTTACTGTAGTTTGATATTGTGCTCGGGCTCTGAATGCGCAGAATAGGTGGGAGACGTTGAAATAGTGCTTGTGGGTACTATTGAGTCATCGGTGAGATACCACTCTTTTAGAGCTAGGGTTCTAACGCTTACCCGTTATCCGGGAAGCGGACAGTATCTGATGGGCAGTTTGACTGGGGCGGTCGCCTCCTAAAAGGTAACGGAGGCGCACAAAGGTTCCCTCAGGCTGGTTGGAAATCAGTCGTTGAGTGCAAAAGCAGAAGGGAGCTTGACTGTGAGACCTACAAGTCGAACAGGGACGAAAGTCGGTTTTAGTGATCCGACGGTTCTGCGTGGAAGGGCCGTCGCTCAACGGATAAAAGTTACTCTAGGGATAACAGGCTGATCTCCCCCAAGAGTTCACATCGACGGGGAGGTTTGGCACCTCGATGTCGGCTCATCGCAACCTGGGGCTGAAGTCGGTCCCAAGGGTTGGGCTGTTCGCCCATTAAAGCGGTACGCGAGCTGGGTTCAGAACGTCGTGAGACAGTTCGGTCCATATCCGGTGTATGCGCAGGAATATTGAGAGGATTTCTCCCTAGTACGAGAGGACCGGGAGGAACGCACCTCTGGTGTGCCAGTTATCGTGCCAACGGTAAACGCTGGGTAGCCATGTGCGGAGTGGATAACCGCTGAAAGCATCTAAGTGGGAAGCCCACCTCAAGATGAGTATTGCCATGGCTTAAGCCAGTAAGGTCACGGGAAGAACACCCGTTGATAGGCTCTACGTGGAAGCTTGGTAACAAGTGCAGCGGAGGAGTACTAATAGACCGAGGGCTTGACCAAATAAACTTAATTTATTGTTTTTAAATATATAATTTTCTATGCAGTTCTCAAGGTTCACACTATCCTGGTGTTCATGGCGATGTGGAACCACTCCGATCCATCTCGAACTCGGTTGTGAAACGCATCAGCGGCGAAAATATTTAGGGGGTAGCCCCTTGAGAAAATAGCTCAATGCCAGGTAAAAATATTTAAAAGGGTTTACTCTTGATGAGTAAGCCCTTTTTTATTTTTGGCATTTTGGACACCAATGGGTACTTCTTCCAGTAATTTTTTGTCTCTTAATTAAATTTCCACATTTACGACATTCTTTTCCAGTTCTTCTATAGACATTTGTCTGTAAACCAAAATTCCCATTTTCTCCTTCCAAGTCCCTAAAATCACTAAATGTAGTTCCCCCAGAACCTATACTTTTTTTTAATACAGTTACAATTGACTCCTTGAGCTTTATTAACTCATTCTTTTTTATTGTTCCAGCTTCCCTAAAAGGAGAGATGCCAGCAGAGTATAAACTTTCATCAGCATAAATATTACCTATACCTGCCACTATGGTTTGATCTAATAAAATAGCTTTTATAGATTTTGTTCTTTTTGAAATAACTTTCTTAAGGTAATTTGCATCAAAGTCTTTAGAAAATGGTTCTGGTCCTAATGAACCTAATCCTTTTATTATTTTTTTAAGCGATAGGTCTTTATTAATCCACCACATTTGGCCAAAACTTCTTACGTCAATGTACCTAAGCTCATTATTATTTTTATCGAAAAATCTTATTCTTGTATGTTTACAAGGATGACTTGAGTTTTCAATAAATTTAAAATATCCAGTCATTCTTAGATGAACTACAAGAAATCCTTTATTTTTTGAATTATCTAGATGAAATTGGGCATTCTCATTTTGAACTTCTTTTAATTGAGCTATTAAATATTTTCCTCTTCTATCCCATTTATAAATAAGTGAGTTCAGAAGTCCTTTAATGAATTCATCTTTGTTTATTGGGAATGCAACAGTTGAATCCCTACAGACTTCTACTTTTTTAATAATAAAGTTATTAAGTTTTTGCTCTAAACCTCTGCGAACTGTCTCTACTTCTGGTAATTCAGGCAATTATTTAAGCTTTCTCTAATTCACTTTCGGCGAAATTATTTGTATTTGCTCCACCATCAGTTCCGCTTATCCCAGAGTAATTTACTTTATCAAATCTGACTACACAGTTATATTTAATTCCTGAGGTATCAACTGAAGCAACTTTACCGATTTCATTGTACCAATATGATTCTGGTCTTTTTACTCTTACGAGATCTCCTCTTGAAATAGCCATTACTATTAATTTAACTTTTTGTAGAATAACTCATCATTAATATTCTTAGACAAATTATTCACACATATTAATTAAAGTTTTAACAAAAATCATTTATTAAATTATTTTCGAATTCTTCTTTAGCAGGCTTACTTCCCATCCATGTCCTACCAGGTATTCTCACATCTAATTCATTTTTATCACAATTGATTGAAATAATCAGTTTTTTATTTTCCTGATTTAGAACGTTTAAAACTTTTCTACCTTTAATATCTTTATATGTTTTACTTTGGATAATTATAGGACCATAAATTTTTTTATCTAACTCAATTAAGTCATTATTTTTTTTATTTTCAGTTGTTTCATATTTTTCTGAATTAATTGCGTTCTTTTTTCTTATTGTGAGCTTTTGACCAATTTTTATTGAATCAGCATTATTGATATTATTAATCTCTATCAGTTCTTTTACTTTTAAATTATATTTGTTCGATATGTCAGTAAGATTTTCACCAGATTGAACAATATGATAATTTTTAATTAAATCTGATTGTTTTGTAAGATTTTCAGAAGATTCGGAGATAATAAGATTTTGGCCAACAAAGATATAATTTTCATCTTTTAAGTTATTCAATTTAATAATTAAATCTTTATTAATTGAATAGAATTTTGAAATACTTGATATTGTATCTCCACTTTTTACAATATGAATTTTTTTTATTTCAGTTTTTTCTTCAGTAATTGATTCTTTTCTAGCAATATTCTCAATTGTGTTTTTTGATGAAAATATTTCTTCTTCTGATTTTATTAATGAGTGATTAAAAAAATTAATAAATATGGCAATTACTAAAAATGCAAATTTCATAAAACTCACTATTTATTTAAAGATAATCTTTAAATTTAAAATCGCTAGGTTTTTGAAAACAATTTAAGTAATTTAAACCTGAAAAATAAACTTTAAAAATTTCTTTACTCTTTCATAGGGGGGATACCGCAGATTTGAATCAAATAAAAAACCTTTAAAAGTAATAGATTTTTGATTTGAAAAATTTCGAAAACCTTCTTCTCCATGAAATTTACCAATACCACTTTGCCCAACGCCTCCAAAGGGTAAATTTGGAATAAGGACTGGCAACATCACATCATTTATACAAATTGTTCCAGAGCTGGTTACTTTTGAAATATGATTATGGATTTTTTTATTGCCTCCAAATAAGTAGATTGCTAAGGGTTTTGATGTTTGACTAATCTGTTTTAAAGCTGATTCTTTATCATTAATTCCAACTACAGGAAGTAGTGAACTGAATAATTCTTTCTGCAAAATATCTGTTTCATTTAATTTAGTTCTCAAAATTGTAGGAGATATTTTCAACTTTTTTTTACTAAAAGTCCCCCCAAATAAAATTCTTTTTTCTTTTTCATATTGTTTGAGAATTTCTACAGTTGATGTAAATTGTTTTTTCTCCAATTTTGATAGGTTTTCGGAAATAATTGGATTATCTCCGTAAAAACTTACTATGTACTTTTTTAATTTTTCTATAAAAATATTTTCAATTTCTTTATCTACAAAGATATGATTCGGAGCCATGCAGGATTGACCAGAATTAAAAAATTTACCCCAAACAATTCTTTTTGCAGCCACTTCTAAATTTGCATTCTTGAAAACAATTACAGGATTTGTTCCGCTTAACTCAAGAGTTAATGGAGTTAAGTTTTTTGAAGCTAATTTCATTATAGATTTTCCAGTTTCAGTACTTCCTGTAAAAAAAATGTGGTCAAAATTTTGTTCAATTAATTTTATGGATTGTTTATTATCACCCTCTACTGTCATTAGGACATCTTTACGGAAATATTTGGAAGTAAGCTTTTTAATAAGTTTTGAGGTCGCAGGACATTTCTCTGATGGTTTTATAACTGCAGTATTTCCTGCTGAGAAAATATTTACCAATGGCTTTAAAATATAAAGTAATGGATAATTATAAGGACCAAGAATTAAGACACACCCAAGAGGTTCATAAATAACTTTGGAGGATGATGGAAATAGATAAAAAGGGGTATCAATTTTTTTTGGTCGCATCCAAGAATTGAGTTTCTTTTTTATAAGTGAAATTTCTTCTTTTACTAAAAGTATTTCTGAAAGCCCTTCAATTTCAGATTTACCGAGATCAACAAAAAGTGATTTAATTATCTCTTTTTTATTTTCATCCAAAAGTTTAGAAACTATATTGATATGATGGATCCGCCATTTTATATCTTCAGTTTTACCAGTGAGAACTGTATTTTTTAATTTATAGAAGTCTTCTAAATGAAATTTATCAGAAATTTTCATTTTTTACCTTTGAATAGTATTAAATATATCAGAGGATAAATTGTAAATAACTAAGGTTTTTAGGCAGTTCAATCAAAGTGAATGATTTATGAGAAATAATCAAATTTATTAATATTGCTATTAAAAATTCAAATTTTTCTTGGTTAGTATATTTCTATGAGGGAAAATTTTTCAATTAGATTGATATCTATAAATGAAATACCAGAAGTCACAAACTGGGCAAGGTTAGAAGGATTTTCTCCTGGAATGGATGATTTATCAATTTATAGAAATACAGATAAACAAGGAGTATGGGTAGCTTGTCTAGACAATAATCCTATAGGCTCTATTGCGTGTATAAAATATAATTCTTCTTATAGTTTTATAGGTTTATTTATCGTTAAAAAAGAATTCCGGAATAATGGATATGGAGTGAGATTATGGAAACATGCCCTCGAATATTTGAAAAATGTTGATTGTATTGGTCTTGAGGCTGCCCCAGATAGATTAAATGATTACGCAAAGTGGGGGTTTAGAAAATCTTCCATTACAAATCGATGGAAATTAAATGGTTCTCAAGATTTGCCATTGAGAAATTTCTATAAAGATCAATTTCATTCTTTTAAAGTTGTCCCGGGTAATAAAATTTCTTCTGAAGCAGTCTTAATTTATGATGATCAAAGAGAACCTAGTCCCAGACCACATTTTCTAAATGACTGGTTGAAAAATTCTCATGGTAATGTCAGTGCAATTGTCGATAATAATGGGATGTGCCATGGTTTTGGCAGGATAAGACCTTGTGTATTGGAGGATAATGAGCAGGGCTGGAGAATTGGCCCACTTTTAGCGGATACTCCACCACTTGCTGAATTATTAATAAGGGAGTTAGTTGGTGATTTAGATTCTCAAATCTTATTGGATTGCTCTAATCTGAACCCTTATGCAAATTATCTTTTATCAAGTTTGGGATTTGAGGAAATATCAAAAACTTACAGAATGTATAAAGGTATTCAACCTCCCTGCCCTATGAATCAAGTATATGGACTTGCCTGCTTGGAACTGGGATGATTCCCTTTAAAACGTTGATGCCCCTTTTGTTTCTGTAATACTGAAAGAAGTTTATTCGATTAAGATTAAATTCCAGAAGGTTTCAAAATTTTTTCTACAATATCGGCGTTGATTATAGTGATCTCTCCATTGTCAATATTGGCAACTTGAAACAAGGTCCATGAATTTGGATTTCTAGCTCCTCCAATACAGTCGATAACTTGACCGACCCAATAATTTTCATTCTTTTCCTTAGTATTTTCGCAATTTTCTTTTTTAATTGCGACATAATCACCAGGCCTAACGAAAAGAAACTCAGGAGTTGCTGAGCTCACAATAAATAACTAATAGTATATACGTACTATAGTGAGTTATTAGTTTTGTTGCTGAACTTTGAATTATTTAGCAAACTAGGGGTAATTCAAAAATAAAATGGAATCAACTGAAATTGCTATATTTTCAACATTATTGGGGTTAATTTTAGCTTTAACTGACGCTTATATAGAACGAAATATTCCTGGATAATAAATACTTCTAATTCATTTCTTAAATTAAATAAGATTTAAGCTGGTCTAATATGTCGGCACGGCTGGAAACTAGTTTTGTAAAAACTAAATAAATCAACCCTCCCATTGCGAGCCTTCCGTTAATTTTCTCTAACTGCTTAAGTTTTCTCAACAAATTAATCTTGTGGTTAAACAAAATTTAAAGGGTACAGAAAATAAAAAAGTATTGATTACTTCAAAATTAAAAAAAAATTTATATAAATATAATTTCAAACACGAATTAAATTTAAAGCCAAGCTTCTTTCATTTCAAGATAAAGTCTCTCGCTCTCAGCAGAGTTAATTTTACTGTCCGAATAGGATTGTTGCTGTTGCTGTTGCTGCTGCTGAGTTGAGTTAGTATTAGGATTTTGGGCTTCGCTCATTAGAGGGGCTGAATATTTGTGTTTATTCTCTCATATTTAGAGCTTTTTATGACAACTTAAATTCTTAAATTTTATTTAAATTTTCTACGCTTTTAATTTTCCTGTTTTGAGTGAATTTATTTCGCTACAGTAGTTTTGGTATATAGGAATTTGACTTCCCAATATACAACTCCTAGGAAGATAGCACTTGCAATAATAATTTCAGAAATGGCTAACATTTTATTTTTCAATACTAATTTGATTTTGGTATCAATTTACACAGAATGCAATAGGTACTAATTACATTTTAGATTTTAAAAAATCTTATTTAGTAAAATAAAGCGTCGAAATAATATAAGATTTTAAGTTAGATACATATTTTTTCCGTGGGAAATTTCATAAATTCAACAACTCTTATACCTTTAATACCTTTAGTAACCTCTTTTTTTATTATTATTTTATTGGCAAGTTTTAACAGAACACTTAACAGGTTAACAAAACCAGTTACTGCGCTGGTTGCATTATCTTTATTAAGTTCTGCTTTTATAAGCTTATTTGACTATTTTAAGAAAATAGAAGAAGAATTAGTTTTATCTGAATTTCTCAAATTTCTTGAAGAAAAAAATTTAGTTATACATCTCAATTTAGTAAATGAAAAAATTATAATTTTTTTCTCATTAATAATGATATTAATTATTGGAATATCTTTTTATAAATTGCCTAGAAAAAAAGGTTACGTCTCATTAATGATCAGCCTAGGATTAATTTCTTCTTCGGTGATACTCTCAATATTGCTAATAGATTTCTCAGCACTAATCTAAACTGTTGTAAGCATTGACAAAGCTTCGTTAAGTTCTTGGACATGATTTAATTCATCTTGAGCAATTTCTTTTATTTTTTGATCATTTGGATTATCTATTAAATATTTGGAATAAGTTTCAAATGCATGTTCTTCGATTTTTATGTTGACATCATAAGCATTAGCTGGAGAGAGGAAATAATAAAAAACCATGATCCAGTAATACACAAGAACAAGGTGTCTCGCAAAAAATCTATCAATCCAGAACCTATCTCCTCCTCTTTTCTCCATTTCTTTAAGATGCTCAGTTTCGTTAATAGCTTGATAAAAATGTTCTTTCATTAAAATCATTGTTTTCTCATTTTTAATTCCTAGAGATTCTTTAAAATGAAGAACTGAAAGAAATGCAAAATAAGGTGATCTCGCTATAACTTCTAAAACCCAAAATCTTTGTAAAGATCTACCAGAGTATATGAAGTCTAAGAAGTTAACTGTGCTATTCAAAATCAAAGAATTTAATTTCTTCATAGATTTAGTTTTTCTTTAAGTATAATTACTCAGCCGCTCCAGGACTATTATGTATTGAAGTAATTAACCAAAAATTAATATTTATAGTCTAAAAATTGTTACTTCCATTGAAATATTTTTTTTTCATGCATTAATTGGATAGATAAAAATTTTATATGACAACTACTGAAAAAATTGCAAATGCCAAAAAAAGGATTGATGAATTAGAAAGACTTATAAAATTTTGGAATGATTCAGACCATGATGAAGCAAAAATAGTAAATTTTTCAAAGAACATTGAAAATAAAGTTGCTTAGATTGTGAAGATTAAGGCTAATTAAGTTTATCTACTTGAAGTGATTTAATATCTTTGAGGTTTCGAATATTGGTTAATTTATAAATAGAGCAATTAAACCTATTTTCAAAAACTGTAAGGAAGAAATAATCTAAAAGAAAATAAATATGAAAACCTTTTCAAAAAAATATTTAGTTCCGATTAAATTTATACCATGGGTTTTTTGGGTATTTATATCTTTTATGAGTTTATATTTGTGTAAGATAGCCTGGGTAAATTGAATAATTAATGGATCTAGCTTCTCCTTAGCCAACCAGGAGCATCGCCAAACCAATCCGATATATCATCTTCATTAGGGTTGAAATGATTTTCTTTATCTAGTCCATCTATCCCAAATGATTGTAAGAGGTTATCAATCCCACCATCATTTTTCGTGCCATTCCTTCTAAAACTGTTAGCTTTTTTCAGCCAAAGAGAAATTGTAGAGTTATGGTGTGCAAATTTCTCGACATATATTCTTTCTTCTAATGTAATTGATTTATCTTGAGCAATTCTTTTAATTATTCCTTGGATTTTTAGTCTTTTTGAATTACTAAGAAGCATTTTGCGATTAATTCATTATTCTTTTTATAGGAACGATTACTAAATATATCTTGTCAATGTTAATTTCAACAAATAAACTATTTTAAGAGGTTTTTAAGCAATAAAAGTCTTAATACACTAAAAAAAGGGATCAATAAGTTACTTATGATACTTTTATTCATTTATCAAACTTATAATTCCCATAAATTAGATAAAAAAAATCAATCCATCCTCAAAGGCATTTTAAAATTTAAGAAAAGTCGACTCAGCTGTTGCAAAATAGTAAATCTGTACTATTCTTAGTACAGATGTATTGTTAAGACATGAAAGTGATTTCATCTTCTCCTTATGCCCCTTTTAATTCAAAAGAGTGGAATTCTCTAATAAGCAAAAATGTAAAGTTTGAAAATACTCCAATAAAGATTCAAAAAAAATTTTATAGAACTTTTACTCTAAAAAAGACTGAAAAAGATAAACTTTTGCAAGAGAAGAATGCATTGCACCAACAAATGCAACTCGTATTCGGATAGAAAAATATTAACTAACAATCTTTTTATTGAAGATTATTTTACGAGATCCAATTTTTTGTTAGATTAGTAGAAATACAAGTAGGATTTAATTTGGCTGTTGATCGAGAACTTTTAAAAGAAGTTACCCAAGAACTTTGGAATACCGTAAAAAAACTAAGACCTGAAATAGATCGGCAAACTCGCCTTCAATTAGTTTTAAAGGCTTTATTAACTATTGGAGATTTACCAGATCAAATGCAAGCTGCCATGGTAGTAGGTGTTTGCGCAGAAATGGATAAAAGTGATGTTGATAATGTTGAATCTAATTCACAAACTAAAGATTCAAGCGGAGTTGATACTTCTACAGGCAGAAAAGTAGTCAGAAGAAGTTCAGCTAAATAAACTTTAAACGATCATCCTTTAATTTTCTTTGATTCGTTTTTGTTAAGTCTATTAAATAGGTAATATGAAATTACAAGTAAGAGAGGAACGAATATTGAATGCAAAGTCATCATTAATTCTGTTTGGCCCATTCCTATAAGATTTGACTGGTTTGGAAGTTGTTCTGACCAAGTGCCAACTAAATGCCAGGCTTGAGGAATTGATAAGAAAAACATATAAGAGCTATAAGTTAAGTTTATGTTCAGATAAAGATTATCATTATTGAACGTTTTTGCTTTCTTTATTCTTATTTCTTAACTAAGTATTTGTAGAGTTATAAAAAATAACTTGATTCATAAATTTATTTTCTTAAGAAGAGTTTTAAACTCTTTTTTACCAATAATTTTTTCAGCTGCGTAAGCGCCACTTGCTGAAACAGCAGGAATTCCAATACCTGGAAATGTACTTGCGCCGCAAGTAAATAAATTTTTCACTGGAGTTTTGCAGCCTGGAAAAAGACCTTTTGCTGCAGATAATGCAGGGCCGTAACTACCGCAATAGGTATTGGTGAATTTTTTATGAGTGATTGGGGTTCCTAGCATCTTTAAATCAATCCTTTCATCTATATCAGGGATGAATTTTCGCATTGCATTAAGGAATATTGAACATCTTTCTTCTTTCAAATTTCTATATTCTAATTCCTTTGGATTTAGGTTTTCCCAAATTTCCCAAGGTTCATTTGCGGGAGTGTATCCATGAAGAACATGTTTTCCTTCAGGGGCCATATTTTTATCTAAAACAGATGGGATTGAAAATACGACTATATTTCTTTCTGCGGTTATACCTTTTTCCCACTCATCAACATGTATTGCATGTATTGGTAAATTTTCAAGACCATCAGAATCAAAACCTAGATGTATATGAAGGAAAGAATCACATTTATTAGGGTTCAAAACTTTTGTATTCCATTTTTTTGAAATTTCATTTGGAATTAACTTTTTTAAATTCCAAACATCAGTATTCGTGACAACAGATTCACAACTATAACTAGAACCATTATTCAGAGTTATACCTGTGGCTAAATTTTTATTGAAGTTAATTGTCTTTACTCTCGAAGAAAGAATTAATTCTCCTCCATTTTTTTTAAATCCATTAATTAAAGCTTTTACGATAGATTCACTACCTCCTTTGGGGTATTCAAGGTATGAATTTGGTTCAAACCATTCGTTAAATAAAGTAGCCATCGCAGCTGTATTTGTATCATGCATTGACATGCCACTTATCAAAAAGCTCAATAAATCAACCCAATTCCTGAGAAAAGGATCTTCTAGATGATTATTTACTAAATTCCCAAAGCCTTTATTAATTTTTGGTATTTGATTGATATTAGGTAAAAATTTTGAGGTTAAATTTATTAAATCTAAGAAATTTATTGATTCAGGAGAAAATGAGAGTAAAGGTATTTCATTTATTATTTGGCTAAGAGGTTTTATTCCTGAAATAAATGATTCCCATTCTTTAACAGATTTCTCACCTCTTAAAGTTTTAATAGTACGTTTAAAGGGTTCTTCCCCAACATCAAGATTAAAATTGCCTTCTGGGACAATTACTTGCCAACCTTTGTATTGAAATAGTTCAACTTCTTCATCAAGTAATTTAAGAATTTGCCCTAGGGGATTAGTTGTCGGCCATTTACCTATTCCACTCCACAATGAAGGACCTGATTCGAAAGTGTAACCATTTCTTTTGAAACTGTGAGCAACACCTCCCGGCTGGCTATGAGCTTCACATATAAGTACTTTTTTGCCTGATAAAGCAAGAATCGAACCACAACATAATCCCCCTATCCCACTACCTACTATCACAACATCGTACTTTTCCATTAAATATTTACTTTACTCTTCTCGCAAAACTAATTAGTTTTAGACAAATGTATTAGTTGAAGATGTAACACTTAGTACAACAGCTAGGAAAAATATGTAAGGGACTACCTTTAGAGGGATGTATCCTTGGCTTTTAGAAATAAAATCCATTGATTTAGTTACTTAATGTAAATATATTAACGAGATATTGTTCCTTATGTGTGCCATAAAATTATTTTTTTGGAAATATTTTGAAATAAAGAAATCTTTTTGGAGATATCTTCACTAAGAACATTTTTTATAGAGTTATCTTAGTATTTGATTCTTAGGTTAAAATCTATTATGAAACAATTTCCTGATATTAATGAAATAAAACTTTTAGAAAAAAATTCTCAAAAAAACGGTAGCGGAATTTTATATGAGGAATTGTTAGGAATATGGAAGTTTAAGTATGTATGGGGAAAAGAGTCAGATGAAATCAAAAATATACCCAGTTCTATTCTCCAAGTATTGTCGGCAAGACTCGAATTAAAAAGTAAAAATAAAGAGGATCAAATAAATTATGAAATAAAAAATTCAATTAATTTCGGATTATTAAATATTACTTTTATAGGCAGTGCAGAATTAAAAGGGGTTAGACCTTTATTGGCTTTTTATTTTGAAGAATTGAAAATTAGTATTAGTAGTTTTCCAGTATTTAATAAGGAATTAAAAAAACCAGAAGAAAAAAAAATGCCTTTTTTCTCTCTTGTAGGAATTAGCACTAAAGATAATTGGTTATGTGCTCGAGGAAGGGGCGGAGGGCTTGCAATATGGGTTAAGTCTTAATTTAGTGATATTCTCCTGGATGATCTACCTTTCTTACGGTAACTTTATCAACTTTTTGTCCATTAAATCTTAAGAGATCATCTCCGGAAAAGTCATAACCTAAGCGTTGACCAATTAGGGCTACATCATCCGCTGTAGAGGATGATGTAACCTGCTTTTTTAAATCTTCATCAGATTGCATCTTGATTAAAAAATTTCTTATTTCAGAAAAACTCATTACTAGAATTTGATTGATTGATGTAAAAGAAATTTATAAAATCTTTTTCTTAGTAAGAACAAGATAAATAGATAATCATTATACTATTTTTATGACTTACTTATTTCTCTATATAGTTGGCATAACTTTAATATGGTGGATATATCGTGTTGGTTGGCTTGAGGCGCTCAAAACAGTAGTTAAAGTTATAGTCCCCTCAGCGCTTATTATTTTATTTAACATAAAAGCAGGAAGATTACTTTTTAAAAGTCCTGTAGTCGGATTATTAAGCGCTTTGCCTACCTCTATTTTTATTTTTAGAGGTTCATTGCCTTTAGTTAGTTATATAAATAACTGGATTGAAAATAAAATAAATAAGTATGATGATTCTGAAGTTATAGATACTGATTCTGTGCCTTTAGATGATTAATTTAATTTAATTCAATCAAAGCCAAGAAATAATTCTTTGTGTACAACAAGAACATCAAATAAAGTTGTTCCATGAATAGGACTTAATGGGGTTTTGTCTATATTTAATGCTTCTGCACAAATTAAATGAGCATCCCATTTTGTATTGTGATCACTTATTTCAATTGACCACTCAATTACTTTTTTGAAATGATCAGGCATCTCCGAACCAATTTTTCTGCAAATTTGACATAGAACTGACAAAAGAGGAGGTTTTGATGGCCTTTTTAAATCTTTAATAAGACTAGGTTGTGTAAAAACACTTGTATAGCGGATGTAGTCTATCAATTCATATTCTTCTTTAGTAAGAGCTGCTTTATCTAATGCTCTTTCAAATTCGTCTATGGGGGTTATGGGCCTATCCAAGATATTATTTTTTGCTGTTTTCTGAATCTATTTTTTCTTGATTAATTTCGTTGGTTTGATTGCTTTCTATAGATTTAGGAGATTCATCTTTATCTTCTTCGTTCATAACTTGGTCGATTTCATTTTGAAATTCATTCGACGCTTTTTTAAGACTTTTCAAAGTTTTACCAAGCTGTTTTCCTAATTCTGGAAGCTTTTTTGGACCAAAAATTAAAAGAGCTAAGATAAGTATTACAGTAACCTCAGGCAAACCTACACCAAAAATATTCATAACTGATAACTATTTAACTAATTAGGAAATCTACTATTAAATATAGTCAAATCATCTGAATATTTCATTCTCGGAACAGCTTTTTTAATATTAAAAAATTTTGAAAAATATTATTGTTATTAATACTCCTTTAAAGAAAACTAACCAAAGTAATTGATAATCACTCAATTTGAATTTTTTTTGGTACCAATTTATAAGAGTTTTATGTCTATTGATTAATTTTCTCATTTGCACCGAGATTATTTATTACTATCACTTATTTTATCTTAATTTCTTTTATTATTATTTTATAGCAATCCTAGATTCTACTTAAATTAGATTATTCTATTAAATTTTAATCTTTTTCTAAATTAATTTTTTCAAAATTATTGAAACTATTCGCTAAATATTTACTATTAAAAAAAAATGAAATACTTATTTGTTGTTTTTTACTTTTTTTTTCTAATTTATCCAGCTGAAGCTGTTACCACAAAAATGTTTAAAGTATTGGATACGTGTGCAAGATATCGACTGGGTGAGATTGATGTTAATGAGGCTATAGAAAAACTAAAATTAAAATTAACGAATTCTTCCACTAGCCAGCCAAAGGACCTAGTAAAAAAATATTGCTCAGTATTTACTCCAAATGAAAAAATTGAATTTTAATCTTAGCAATAAATATTTAATTATTCTTTTTTGAATAATTTTTAGCTTTGTTTCGTATTTCTTTAACTTTTTTAAAATTATTTATTTTTAAATTAAAAATAACTCCTAAAAAAAGAAGAAGGAATAAAAAAATATAAATTATTAATTCCATATTATTGAATTAACAAATCCACCCTAGTTTATTTCAATAATTTTTTTGTATCTTTTAAAACAAAAAAACTGACTTTAATATTAGTTATTTACTTTGAAGGCCACAATAAAAACACATTAACCTCTAATATGGAATTTTAATAGAACTGTTGTGCAGATTGGAGATAAAATTCCAGAATTTTCTTTACTGGATCAAAATGGTGTTAAAAGATCAAATAAGGGATTAAAAAGTCCCCTTGTTTTGTTTTTTTATCCAAAAGATGATACCCCAGGTTGCACTATAGAAGTTTGCGGATTTAGAGATAAATATGACTTATTTAAAGTATTAGGTGCCCAAGTTTGGGGAGTAAGTAATGGAAGTGCCTCAAGTCATTTGGCATTTGCTAATAAAAATAAATTACAATATCCACTACTTTGCGACACAAATGACTCTCTTAGGAAAACTTTTAAAGTTCCTAAAGTATTAGGTTTTATGGATGGTAGAGTAACTTACGTTATTGATCGCAAAGGTACGGTTAGGCATATTTTTAGAGATTTATTGAATGGTCCCGAACACATTAAAGAGGCTATTAGAGTACTTAAGGAAATTCAAAATCAATAAATTATTATTCAAAGAATTTGAGAAGAATAACTTTTGTTTTATTATGGTTTCAGCTTTTTTTTAATACATGAAGAAAATGGGAATGCAGGCTGTTGATCTTGCTATTCAAAATGGAGTGGATCTTGACGGTACTCCAATCCCTCCAAAAATGTTAGATCTATACAATAGAATTATGAATGAGGAGAATAAAAGACAAAGGAGTGGTGTTAAAAAATCAATGAGAAATAGGTGCGTCAAAACGGGTTCTAAGCATTTTGATAAAGAAACATTGAATCAATTATTAATAGATTCGGGATGGGAAGGACTTAAAGAAAAGGAAATTTTATTTTTTTATAACTAAAAAAAATTTTTAATTATCTTAAAAATCATTTATGGTAATTATTTATTTAAATTAAGAAACTGAGAACTAATTAAATATTTTTTAGATCTAATTTTTTGAATTATTTAAACCATCCTTTTTTTTTAGAGGAAATTATTTTTTCCTTTTCAGCTTTTGTTTTATTACTTGCTTTTTTGTATGCCAAGTTTGCTTCTATAAATGTAACTATGGATATAAAAAAAAGACCAGAAATTCCAATTATTTGTTCACTTTGAGAGGGTTCTGAATCTCCATTTAAAAAAAAACCTAAAGCGAACCATGCACTACTAGCAGTGATGGTATAAAAGTAGGGTTTCCATCTTCTTTGATATAAGTAACCTGACCCTAAACCAGGAAGAAAGTTTAAAAAAGATGCTACCCACCCATTTGAAGATGCAAGTATTTCGTCTCTTGAGGGATAAGACATTTATTTTAGGTATTTATTAAATGTGAATTTATATAAGCAAAAGATATTGCTGCACAAATTACCCAACTAAAGGGTAAGAACATTCTTATTTTTTCTTTATTATTATTCATTTTTTAATTATGGAAAATATTTTTAAAATCTGTGGATTTTATAGATACCTTAAAACTAGAAGAATTAAAAAAGACGGTTTAAAACCGTCTTTGAAAAAGTAATTTCCCTAAAAATAAATTATTTATCTTTTGAGGCTGAGAGTACTTTAAGTTCTTCTTTTACTTCTTTTTCTCTCTCTTCAAGATGTTTTAGTTGAGCTTTAAAAGCATCTTCAAGTCTTACTTTTTGTTTTGTAATTTCATCAAGCTCTTCTTGATGTTGGTTTTTCTTTAACTCCTTCATTTCACTATCGGAAATAACATATACAGGGCGATATGAAGGTGTTTCAAAAAGAAGATCAAACATTGAATACATAAGTGACCTTTGAATTAGTACAAACTCAATATCTGATAATTCTTTGGAATATGAAAGGATAAATACCGAAGATATTGATACGGCAAATACACCGAATTTCGGTTTACCTAACTTAACCGCCCAGTATTTACCGATCGAATTTTAAGGTATGTTTTAAAGTATTAAGGAGATGATTCTAAAGATCTAAATCAAAAAGAACTAAAAATGGATTTAAAAATTACTAAAACATTAGTAATCCCATCCAACGAAATTAAGTGGCGATTTTCCAGATCCTCCGGTCCTGGAGGACAAAATGTAAATAAAATTGAAAGCAGAGTAGAGATTATTTTTAATTTAGAAGATTCCAAAGTATTAAATGATTATCAGAAACAAATTCTTAAGAGAAACTTGAAAAACAAATTAGTGAATAATAGCTTACGTTTAGCGGTTCAAGAACATAGAAATCAATTATTAAATAGGCAGCTAGCTTTAATGAAATTTAGTTCAATAATAAAAAATGCTTTAAATAAACCTTTTAAATTAAGAAAATATACCCAACCCACTAAAGCATCACAAAAGAAAAGAGTTGAGGTTAAGAAAAAACGTGGCGAATTGAAAAAAAGTAGACAAAAAGAAAAAACATATCAAATATGAAAAACTAAATAAATATTTCCCTCGCAAATTGTAATGAAAGCATATTATTAATTAAATTTCATTTTGGATTTTTGAATACAACTAATGATTTCTGGTTAATTGACTCCAATTTTGTAGGGGTGATGCGTTTCTACAAAGATAAAGATAATTCTGATAAATCTATTAATTATATGTTTATTGAAGAGGGAATTATTATGGGAATTCATGGAGAAAATCCTCCATTAATGAAAACTAGAAAAAAAATTGTTATTGAAGAAGCAAGAATATTATGGCAAAAATTGTTAAATGAAGGTTGGCAAAAAACTAATAAAAAATGGTGAGGAAAGTCTACAAAAACTTTTTTTAATTTCAGAAAATAAATGAACCTTTAGGGTATAGCCTGGAAATTTTTTTCTGCTGTAAATATTTCTTTTTTTTGATGTCGTTTTCATATCTTCTCAACATCATTAGATAGTTAGCAACTCCAAAAATTATTAAAAAAATAATAAATCTTATTCCTGCCTCTAAGTTCATATGAGTATTAAACTTTATTCTAATCTGACAATTACTAATTAAAAATCAATCGGTATTTTTATCTAATTAAAACGTCTAGTAAAAATTTTTTTTGATTTTACTGTATAAAAAATACATAACAAAAATAATATTAAAATTGCACTAAAGCTTCCGATTGGGTTTGGAATATTTTGTGTAAAAGGCCCTGCTAAAAAAGAATTTGTATTTTCTTTGAATTCTATTAATCCATTATTTAATAAAAACCAAATACCCACAAGTCCTCCATGAATTCCTATGCAATTCCATAAAGAGCCTTTATTTCTAATTTTTACTAATGATAGAAATATCCCAAGTAAAATAAATCCCAAACGTAATCCTACTATGTTCCAAAAGATCTCATTTGATAAATTATGAACGAAGCTAAAAATTATAGCTTGTAAAGCTATTGATATTTTTGTACCATATTCAAATTTTAATTCTTCTAGTAACCAGCCTCTAAAAATTATTTCCTCTGCGAATCCAACACCTAATCCCAGTAAAATAGAATTTAACAATATTGTTGGCGAGAATTCACCTATCCAAGAAATATAATTTTTTTGTAATAGTGGAACCAGAATTAGAATTATTAAAACTAAAGCAAATAAAATACCTTGAGAAAAATTGAAAAAGTTTTTCAAGAATTTGTCTTTTGTTATCCCAAGAATTATCCAAGCACTTGATTTATTTCTTTTGATGTAAAACCAATATGGGAGTAAAAAGATAAAAAGTAAAAAAGTAATAATAGTACCAATTAAGGATAAATTATCTTTTTCAAAATTAAACAATAAAAGTGGCTGAGATAAAGCCCAGCCAATTCCATAAAGAATTGGAATAAAAAATAAAGTGGATAAAAATCTTGGTCTTAAAAGAAAAAAACTTCTAATTAGTATCATTACATTTTTCATTTTAGTTTGAATATTAGTCAACCCAGCCTTTGCCTTTTATTATTCTAACTACTTGTTCAAAAAGTTTTAGCTTTTTCTTTTTACTATAATTTATGTTTTTTGTAAGATTAGATAAATCTTTATAAAATTGCCGAGTTATTTTATCTTCTTTATCACTAGGCCATAGTAAGTCTGAGCCCTCTTCATATTCTTCTTTATATCTTTCTTTATTCAAATTTTTTTTATATCGTAATAATTTAAATTTTACTTATTGCAAATGCTTAAAAGTGATGTTTATTAAATTTGTATATTTATTTAAAATTTATGCTGATTAATCTTCCAACTTTAGTCTTTACATTATTATCTCCATTCCTTATTTTTGCAGTAATAGTAAAGGTTTACTTATTTCATTAGGAAGTATTTAAAATAAACTTAATTAATTTAAGGGTGTATGATGCCTACTTTTTCTAATGCAAATGATAAAATGGCAATAATAGCCATTAGTGTTAAGATCTTGTTCTTTTTGATGAAATCCATAATGCATATTAATAATCTATTTATTAAATTCTTATATAAAATAATAAATAATTAAAAATATTATATCAATTACAATGGAACCCATATATATAGGAGATTTAGTGCCCTCAATAGCTTCTTATAAAAAGATAATTGAAAAATATGATAAAGGTATAAAAGAAGGTGAATTTTATGAAGAACCTATTGGAGGAGATTTTAATTACCCTGATTGGTAAATATGATTACTACAAAAATAACTTTTGCCTTGGCAGATTGGATTAGAGAGTGGCGTAAGTGCCGGGATAATAATCCTTCTATTGATGAGTGTGTAAAATTTGTTCAGAGGAAATTAGAAGATTATAAACTTTCTGATAGTGATAAAAGAATAATTGAATCTATTTTGCTCTATGAATCTTAATAAATAAGGGATTATAGACCTTAATTTTTATATTTATCTATAAAAAACAAAGGATCATTAAAATCCTCTTACAAATTAAGAAAAAAGTAAATCAGCATATTTACGGATTTACTGAAAATATAAAAAGGAGTACTTTATAAATGTTGAGTTCGGAGGCAATCTAAATGATTGATAGTCCGCCTGAAATTTAGCAAATTCCAAAATATAGGAAGCGTATTCCTGAGAATGGGATTATTCGAAAATTCAAGTTCAATCAATTAGTCTGATAAGACTTCGCTTTATAATTACTAGCGACAACAGGGACTGAAATTATCGAGAGAAATCCCCGAATTCACGTATTCTAGGTTTATGAGTAAATAGACTTTAAAATATGTAATTTTATATCCTGTTAGAAGGAAATCAAATATCAAAAAGGACTGTACTACCAGTCCTTTTTTTTTTAACAAATTACTTTTAAACTAAACTTCTTTTTGGATAATATGGATTTATTAAGTGTTTAAAAATATTTCACAATGAAAGATCAAGTCTTGTTTCCTAAAATTGAAGTTCGTGAAAAGGGTTACTTACAAGTAAGTGATATTCATACGATTTATTGGGAAAGATCAGGAAATCCAAATGGTAAAAAAATACTAGTTATTCATGGAGGCCCAGGAGGAGGAAGTCAACCAAGATATAGAAGATACTTTGATCCAGATAAATTCGATATTATTCAATTTGACCAAAGAGGTTGCGGTTCTTCAACTCCTTTCTCCGAATTAAAAGAAAATACGACCAATCATTTAGTTGATGATATTGAGAAATTAAGGATTCTATTAAATATAGATAGTTGGCATTTGTTTGGTGGATCTTGGGGCTCAACACTTTCACTTATATATGCAATTAAAAATCCCTCAAGAGTTATAAGCTTAACTTTGCGAGGAATATTTTTATGTAGAAAGTTTGAATTATTGTGGTTCTATCAATATGGTGCAAGTGAGATATTCCCAGATGAATTTGAAGAATATATTTCTGTGATACCAAAAGAAGAAAGAAATGATTTGATAAGTTCTTTTTATAAATATCTAACATCATCAGATGCAAATCTTAGATCAAAAGCAGCAGCAGCTTGGACAAAATGGGAACTCTCAACTAGTCATTTAATAAATAAAAAATTCGATTTTGATAAGTCTCGAGTTAATTCTTTTTCAGATGCATTTGCAAGGATCGAATGTCATTATTTTATTAATAATATTTTCTTAGAAGATGATTTTATTTTGAAAAAAATAAAAACAATAGAATCGATTCCAACAAAAATAATTCAAGGTAGGTATGACGTTGTTTGTCCTGTTAGGAGCGCTTGGGATCTAAATAAGAAATTAAAGAATTCTGAATTAATTATTGTTAATGATGCTGGTCATTCAATGAGTGAAAAGGGCATTACTAAAGAATTAATAAAAGCTGTAAAAGGAATTCAAAATCTCTAAAAGAGAGAATATTCCTTTAAAAATTAAAGGCCATTATCTTCAATATTTTGTGCAATACTCCTAAGAAGTTCGACGATATCAGAATCTTCGCATTGAGTATCTTCTTTGAGCAAAATGCATTCGTCTCTAATACTTACATTAGTACTCCACCATATACCAGAACTATTGGTATCGTCCCATTGAAATCTTTCAGACATAGTTAATAAAATCTAATAAATACATTAAAGCTTGCATTAGTTCATCGTGGAATTATTTATTTAATTTCAAAATTTTAAAAACTTTCCTAGGCGCTAAAAGGAATCTGGAAATTTCTGACAATTAAAATTTAGAAATCTAATTTTAGTTCGTATTGTTTTTCCTTTTCCTTAGAAACATTTTTATTATTATTTATTTTTTTTCTAGGCCTTTTTCTAGAGCCATGCTTTAAATAAATTTCTTTTGAGATATCCCAATATCCATCCTTTTTAGTGATTTCCTGAATTTTCTTCTTTGCAGTTTTAGTACTGATTGGGATGTCAATTATTGGTCTTATGTAATTAATTTGTTCATATTCTTCTTGATTAAATCTAGATAATAGCCATGGTTCATGAATGAAATTAAGTGATATATCTTTTAATTCTGGTATCCATTTTTTTATAAATTTACCTTGAGGATCATGATCTTTTCCCTGCTTAATAGGATTATAAATTCTATTTGTATTTATAGACGTAGTTCCAGATTGCATTTGGCATTGGTTCCAATGTATTCCAGGCTCATAATCTACAAATTTATTTGCTAATTCTGAACCTGAATCTTGCCAAGGTAGCCATAAATTATAGCTAGCAAAAGACATTAACATCGCTCGCATCCTGAAGTTAATCCATCCATTGAAATTTAATGAACGCATACATGCATCTATAAAAGGAAAGCCAGTATTACCTGAACTCCATGAATAAAGTAATTCATTATTTTTTTCTCTAATATTTTTAAAAAAAGGATGGTATTCCCTAAACTCTAGTTCTGGTTCACTTTCAAGTTTCTGAATAAAATGACAATGCCAAGTTAATCTGCTTTTTAACATCTTAGAATTATTGTTTTTTAATATATTTGCCTTTTTAAAAATTTCTTTTAATGAAATACATCCCCAACAAATATATGGGGATAGTCTTGTACAACTATCAAATGATTTTTCTGGGCTAGATATATCTTTTGAATAAGAATCTAATTTATTACTAAAGAAGTATTGCATTCTCTCTAAACCTTTCTTTCTTCCACCTTGCATTCTTCCTGGACACTTTTCTTTTTTAAAGGAAAAAATTTCGTCTGAGGGTATTTCTCCAATATTAAAGTTAATAGGATTAATTCTTAATGGAGCTTTAAGTAAGTTTTTTTCGGAATTTTTTTGCCACTTTTTAGACCAATTATTCCTATCTAAATTTCCTCTAAAAACTGAAAATTGTAGAAATTCCCTCCAAATAATATTTTTGCTTAAAGCCCATTCTCTTACTTTTTGATCTCTTTTATAAGTAAGCCAATCTCCGGTTTCTTGATGGCTATATATACCTTTGATTTTAAATTTTGAACTGATTTCATCAAATATATTAATAACATTCCCAGTCCTAATAATTAATGGTTGTCCAATCTCAGCAAGTGCATTTCTTAAATCGATTAAACTTTCTTTGCAAAATTGCCATTGTCTATTTGAATGAGTATTTTGGCTCCAAATATCTAACTCAATAATATAAATAGGTAAAATATCATTGTCTTTAATAGCCTCAAAGAGAGCTTCGTTATCAAAAATTCTTAAATCTTTCTTAAACCATAAGATATTTATTTCTTTCATAATTTTTTCTTTTAATCCTAGAAAAATAAGATTAAGTTTGTAGTAAAAAATATAAAAAATTTTAGAATAACTAAAAATCAAAAAAATGAAAATAACAAAAAAACTTTGGCAGGATAATTATGAGATTGCTTTACTAAGTTTAAATACAAAATTTGTTCAAGGTTTAAAGAATGGAAGTCTCCCTAAAAATATATTTCAAGAATATTTAGCTCAAGATTATTTCTTTTTAGAGACTTTTGCTAAGGCTTATGGTCTTGCTGTTTCCAAATCAAAAGATAAGTACTCAATAAGGAAGTTAAGTGAACTGTTAATGGGCGTTTCAGAGGAGTTAATACTTCATGAAACGTATTCAAAAGAATGGGATATTGATTTGTCTAATAACTATATAAAAAAAGCCACTAAAAATTATACAGATTTTCTTGATGATACTTCTAAAAGACTTAGCTCCGTTGAAATAATGTTTGCAATGACTCCATGTATGCGACTTTATTCTTGGATAGGAAAAAGTTTGTATGAGGAGGATTTTGATATTAAATATAAAGAATGGATAGTTACTTATTCTGATGAGAGCTTTGAAAAGCTAGCAGATTCACTTGAAAATCTTATTGAGACTAATAAAGAAACATATGATATTAATCAGGCCAAATATTTATACAGGAGAGCTATGGAATTGGAGTTAGATTTTTTTAATGCATATTCAGATTTCTGATTTAAATTAAAATTTATTTATAGTACTTTCAAAAACAAGTTAATAAATTATGTATTCTAAAATTGTACTTTCAATAGGCGGTAGTGACTCCGGGGGTGGAGCGGGGATTCAGGCTGACTTGAGAACTTTCATGGCCCTTAAAGTACATGGATGTTCTGTTATTACATGTATTACCGCACAAAATAGTATAGAGGTTACATTCGTTCAACCAGTAGAGAAGAATACTTTACTAAATCAGTTAGATACTTTATTTGCTGATTTTGGTATCGATGCCTTAAAAACTGGAATGTTATTAAATGAAAGGATAATTATTGATACTGCTTCAAAATTAAAAACATACAAAATAACCAAAATTATTGACCCAGTAATGGTTACAAGAACTGGTTCTAAATTACTGGAAGATTCTGCTATTAATGCTTATAAAAAACTCTTATTACCAATTGCTGATTTGGTAACTCCAAATATTTATGAAGCAAATCTACTTTCTGGTTTAGAAATAAGGAGTAAAGAAGATATCGAAAATTCAGCAAGAAAAATTATTGGTCTTGGAGCTAAAGCGGTACTTATAAAAGGTGGCGGTTTAAAAGATATGAAAGGGAAGGATTTTTTCCTTGACTTAAATGGTAGAAAAGAGTGGTTATTTAATAATTTTATAAATACAAAAAATACCCACGGAAGCGGCTGTACTTTGAGTGCTGCTATTTGTGGTTACAAGGCTTTAGGTTTTGATCTATTTGAATCCATACAAAAAGCTAAATTATTTGTTGAGAAATCTTTAGAAAATTCTTATAAAATAGGTACTGGCCCTGGCCCTTTAGGCCATCATTAATTTTTTATAGAAGTGGAGTTAGAACCACCATTTTCTGTAGGGCTTTTTTAAAAATAAGATTTCTTCAGTCTCCCATCCTCCCTCCAACCACTCAAGATGTTCAAGTAATAAAGACTCACTTTCCCTTTTGCTTAATTGCCCAATTCTATTAGCAATACCATCGAACCTTACTTTCATCAATTCCTCAATCTTGATGTTATTCATAGGTTAAATAATAAATTTTTTCTACTCTTACTTGTATACATTTTCTTGTCAACGATTTAATTTTATTTGTTTACTAGCAGTTCTTAAATATGTATTCAATACAACTTTTTAAAATAGATAGTAATTAAGACTTATTCACATAGATTTAATTAAAGACTAATTTATATAAAAATACTTTAACTATGAATAAAGAAGAAACATTAAAGCAAAAAACTATTTTAAATGTAGGCTATTGTGAAACAACCTCTGAATGGCTCAATAGAATCATTACTGAACTGGCGGATGAAAATAAAAATTTTGTAGATTTGTCAGTTATTTGTGCTTAATTTTTTAGAAATTATAGTTTATTTTGATTTTTTTTTCAGTAAGCTTTAAATTATTAGAGAAATTTAAAAGAAATTTTGTGATTTGAATCCTAATAAAAAAAACATAGAAATAATTAAACAATTCAATTTATCTCCTCATCCTGAGGGTGGATGGTTTAGAGAAATAGTAAGGAGTGAGAATTCTCTAATAAGGGAAGATGGTCAAAGTAGAAACTTTATTACGGGAATTTATTATCTTTTGGAGAAAGATGCAAAAAGTGCTTGGCACAGAGTAAAAAATGCTGACGAAATTTGGATTTATTTAAAGGGCGACCCTCTGAATTTATGGTGCCTAGATAATGATAATAAGTTAATAAGAAATTTAATTTTAGATTCCAATAATCCAGTAGAAATGATCCCATCTGGATATTGGCAAGCTGCAAAAAGTACAGGCGAATTTACTTTAGTGAGTTGTTGTGTTGGCCCGGGCTTTGATTTTAAGGATTTTGAATTACTCAGAAATACAAATCATACTTTTAGATTGGATAAAGCAATTAATGATCTTATTTGAAACATTTTTTTGTTTATATTTTTGAAATTATCCTCTAGATTTATAAAGCTACTTAATCAATGTATTTGGGATGAATCAAAATTCTGTCAAAACAATTGGAATAAATGATGAACCAAGAAAAGATTCACACTTAGTATATGTAAATCAGGCTGATGGATTAAAAGGCGTCCTTAAAAGGGATTTTGATGAATGGTCTAATTTTGATAGTTGGGAAAGTATTTCAGTTCAGCAATGGATTTTTTCTAGAGCTTTAGAGGTTTTCAGAGGTAAGAAAATTGATATTAAATGCGACTGTTGTGAATATAATGATTTAATCCCAAATGATTTTGAGAGTATTAAAAAAGAAAAATGTTTTGGTAAAAAAAGTGCTTACATGATTGAAAAAGTTGTAGATGAAATCGTATTAGCTAAGGCAAGAAGAGAAAGTGATGGAACATATTCTGCGTAAGATTCATAAATATCTACGAAGTGAAAAACCTTTTATTTACCAATGAAAATTATCTGAAGAACCAATCGTTAAATTTCTAGTGGACATCTTATGGAACTTAAAGTGTACCGAATCACTGAACTCCTTTTCATCTGAGTAATTCACAAGATCCACTGGGTCGATGTTTTCATCGAACCATGCATCATATTCAATATGGTTTGGTTCAGCAAAATAACTCATATCCAATTAATAGCTTTCAAAAAACGCATAAACGGTACATGCTATACCAAATTAAAATTCTTAATTTTTAGATAATCTATATTTTTAACTTGTTTATCAAGATTAGTTGCTAAAAAGATAGGAGAAATATCTATAAATTCATGTCTCTCGATACATCCATGGTTTCTATCCATCCCCACTTCACAATCAAGGATGGGAAGATTGACCAGTGCATAGCTCTTTTAGAAGAAATTTTGGCACTAACAAAAGCTAATGAACCAGACTGCCTTTTTTTAATATCACTACATGCGGGTCAGATAAGGCTTATGTAAGAGAGGCATATAAAAATGGTGCCGCTGCTTTATTTCATCTCAAAAATATGGGACATATGATTCCTAAGCTTTTTGAAGTGTCAGATATTACTGTGCAGGTCCAAGGCCCTGCCAAGGAGATTGAACCCTTGAAGGAAATACTGCCTGACGCTGATTTCTATGAAGCAATATCTGGATTTTGATTTAGATTGTATGTATTGACAGTCGATCGCTGGGGCCTTTTAGCCCCCTTTTTTTATTTAGGAATTCATAATAAATTAATCTTCCCTTTACTTTTATAAAGTAATTTTATTTTCAGCTTAAATATTATTTTTATGGCATCAACTTTTTATATTGTTCATCATGAATTTAAGGCAGGAAAAGCTGAAAAATGGTGGGAAACAGCTTATGCGGCAATGTCACCAGGTGGTGGATGGGATGAGGCGGTAGCAGCTAATAAAGAAAAAGGATTTTTTAACCATTCTGCAAATGCCGTAAATAAAACTGGTCCTGTGTATTGTTTTTGGGAAGTAAAAGAGGGTATTTCTGCTGAAGATTTTCAGGAGTTTATAGATGGACCCTCTGGTCCAGGGTTTGGACAAGATGCTCTGATGAATATCTGTAAACCAATTGATACATCATTAATGAATGGACAAACACCTTATCCACCAGTTTTTTCTTGATTATTGACAGTCGATCTAAAATAATTAGCAATTAGTTTTTTTTATGACTATTGAAACTACTGTTTTCACCTTTAAACTTTCAAATACATTTGAGGAATGGGTAAAAATGTTTGATAGCCCAGAGATAGATGCATTTCATAAAACGGTAGGACTTACTCCTCTATATCGTGGCAAAAGTTTAATTGATCCAAAAGAAGTTATTGTTATTCATCAAGCTGAGGAAGGTGTGGCTAAGCATGTTTTTTCAGATCCTGAAACCATTAAGAATATAGAATCTGGAGGACATATTTATAGCACAACGAAAATCACAAGTTGGGTTTCTGATTAGTCGAAAAAGTAACTATGCAAACTTATACAAGTTTAATGCTTAACAGGAATTCCATATAAGATCTTTAAAACTTGATTAGGATATAGCTGAGTTTAAATATAAGAGTATTAACTAATTAGTTCGACTAAATTATTAATAAGAATCTGAGTGCAAGCGGTAACCACAGGCATAGAAGAAGCATTAGTAAAAGAGTAATAGCATGGATATTTGGAATGTAATGCTCTTTTAAAATTTGTGTTTTCATAATTTATCTCGCCTTCTTAAGTTTGATTTCTCTTCTGATAAGCAACGCTATTACCACAACACACATGTTTATTAGAAAAACGTCTAATGGCATTTTTTAAAAAGTCTCTATTAAATTAATAGCAAGATTATTGATCTATGAATCAAGAGATGATTACAAATGTTTATTGGCTTAATAAAAGGAATTTAAAAATTAAATTTATGCTTAAATATCTCAGTTCTCATAACTATTAAATGGTTTATTCAGAAACAAGAATAGTAATAGGCGGTCTAGCTCATGTACCTGTTCTTATTTTTATAGCCAATTTTATTAAAGGTAAGTTTGGGATTAAAACTGAAGAGACAAAAGATACTGTAGTCAAAGGAGAGCCACTTAAAATTATTGAGGTAAAAGATACTGTAGTTAAAGAAGGAAAAGCAGAAGCTATAAAAGAAATCTCCAGTAAGCTGGACAGTATCGAAAAGAAGGCTGATAAGCTTTATGAAAAGGTAAAGAAGAAAAAAAAGGATAATAAGAAGAAAAAAAAGAATAACTAGATTGAGATCCTATCAAGCATTAATATGTTTTGAGCTTGGATTGTGTCTCTCTTATCTTCATCTTCGGGGTCTTTATAAGATTCAATTTCAGCTTGAATTTTTCTCTTGTAAACTCCTTTGATATAGTCCATTTCTCTTTTGTCTTTGTCCAGAATTGAGAATGGTGATCTTTTTAAGTTCATAACTTTCTCCTAATAAATAAGTTTTGATCAGCTCCATTTTTTATCAGATTCAACAAAGCTATCCAATGTTTGCTGATTCCTGATTTCTTCCTCAAGAATTTCTTCTTCTGATCTTTCTTCAATCTCAGATTTAAGATCTTCTTTTAGAGTGGATTTGGTAGACATTTGCTCATGACGACTACAATAATGTTCTAACTAGTTAGAGAGGCCATTCGACTAATAAATATGTACGGTTTGAGGTACTCTCTTATTACGGATAAAGGATCAACAATTAAATTTGAATATGGTTAAAATTTGAGAAATCGCGATTAGTTTTTTCCCCCTTTAAAAATCATTAGTAAAGGCAGACCAACTAGCATCAGACTTCCATCAATTAATAAAAAAGTATTCAGGTTCATTTATCCATTCCTTTGGGGGCATCCCAATTTAGGGGTATCCCTTTTTTAACTGG
>JFLW01000002.1 GCA_000635495.1 Prochlorococcus sp. scB243_495K23
ACCTCTCCCTTACCAAGGGAAAACTTTATTTTGTAAAATCAAGTATTAGCAGTAGTTTAAAGAGCAAAATATCTTATATATTACTTAATTAGTGCAAAAAATTAGTGCATAATAAGTTTAATTAGTTTGATTTATGAATAAAAGAGCAACTAAGCAAGAAACTGAATTAAGAGTTGCACATGCTGCTGAATTAGTTGCTGAAGGACAAGCCTATTCATCTATTACTTCCTTTGTTGCCGCAAAATATGAAATCTCAAGAAGAAGAGCCAGGCAGATCAATTCTAATGCTTATCTTTTGCTGAAAGATGATATTGAGGAAGGTGACTTAAATCGCCCTGAAATGACAGCAAAATTAGTATGTACTTTAGAAACTGCAATGTATAGAGCAATGCGGGAGAGACAATATTCAGCAGTTGCAAGTAATGCAAAAGTTCTTATGAAATTAATCGGTCTAGAAGCAAAAATAAAAAGTTAGAGCTGGTGCTTTGGGAGCACTAGGTCGCAGGTTCGAATCCTGTCGCCCCGACTCAATCAAAACCAAGTCATACTAGCGAGTTACCCAGACTCGCTTTTTTATTGTGAAAATCTGTCCACAGCAACCACGGACAAATTGCGGACAAATTCCTATTATGAGTTTTTAATTGGTTAGCTTAATTTCACTGAAATATGTTTGTAACCCTTATTTTTTTAGTAGTTGTAGTTATCTTTATTTTTTTAAATCTAAGGTCTAAGAAAATCATTAGGGAATCTTCACCTAAAATTCGCAAAATATCTGAAGTTCAAAATAGTTCTTATCAAGGACAATTAAAGGGCAGAGATAAAGATATTTCAACAAAAACTATTAATAAAACAAATAATCCTAAAAACAAAGGATACTTATCAGGACCAATTGAGAAATATTATTTAACTCTTCCTCTTGAAAATAATAGCAAAGGTAAAGACCCACAAAAAAAATTAACCGAGGCTGTAGAACATAAAAAAAATGAAAATTGGGAAATGGCTTTTAAAGCTCTACACGAAGCTTACGAAAGAATGAAATATAGTGAAATCGATTATGGCATAGATAAATTCTTAAGACTACCAATGTACTTACATGCTGCAGGGAAGAAAGATATCGCATGGAAGATACTTAATAACTATTTAAGAGGTGAATATCCAATAATTAAAGGAGAAAAAAATCTATTTCAACAAGTTATGGATCAACTAGAAATAAAAGACAAAATGAGGGTGGTTTTAGAACGTGAGAAAAAATTCACTCAATCTCTTTTATTTTTCTGTGAAGTGCAATATTTGAATATCCAGAATCTGAAAGAAATTTCAAAATGGGATTTTGATTCAAGAGAGACAAAGTCTTTTCACAAAAAAAGACTAGCTGAAGCATCTTCACTTAAGAAAATATCAGAACTATTGAAACCTAAACTTAAAAAAGCAAAGCTATCTGGTCAAGAAGAAAAAATTGCAAAACAAATTTTAATTATTTTCAAAAAAAATATGAATCCTATTATTGGAACTAATGAAGTAAGGAACTCAGTAAATGAAATAATAAAGAACAGTCTCAGTTAATAACTAAATTCCTTGAAGATTTAAATTTAAAACAAAAAGTCTTTAATAATTTATCTAAATCTGATAATTAGATTTTTAAATTTTGAAAAAACAAAGGAAACAAAATTATGGTTAAATTACTTCAGATTATTTAAAATTTAAAAATATAAATTTAGGCAAAGGATGAATAGTTTTTTACTTTTTCTAACTGGGGTATTTTCCGGAATATTTGCTGGTTTCTTTTTGACTAAATCTTTCTGGAAAACAAACAGAGAAGCTGAATTGAATATCAAGTTGAAATCTCAAGAAAAACTTGAAAATGATTTGAAAACACAATTTGAAATCTTAAGTTCAAGAATGCTTAAAGAATCAAGGGAGGAATTAATAAAAGCAACAAAAACAAATGTTTCTGAACCTTTCAACCAACAAGTAGATAAGTTAGCCAAACAAGTAAAAAATCTAAACGATGAATCGAGAGAAAAATTATCTGTCTTGTCTACTACTACTAAAGATTTAAAGACAAAGAATGAGGATGTTGAAAGTGCCGCTAAAGAATTAGCCAATGCTTTACGTAATCCAAACATAAAAGGAAGGTGGGGAGAGGTGACACTTAGAAGAACTATGGAATATGTAGGTCTTAATAGGTATTGCGATTTTGATGAGCAGGTAACATTAACAACAAATGATGGGACTTATAGGCCCGATTGTGTAATAACAATTCCTGGTGAAAGATTATTTATTATTGATTCCAAAGCTCCTCTCGATAGTTATCAGGATGCTTTAAAAGCGAAAGATGAAAGGACTTATAAATTGGCTTTAGATAATCATGTTAAAAAAGTTCAAGGACATATTAATGAGCTTTCTAAAAAGAAATATTCAAATAATAAGACTAATAAAGGAGTCGTATTAGATGGTGTAATTATGTTCATTCCAATTGAAGGTGCATTGGCAATGGCATTAGCTCATGATGAAAAATTACTAGAATATGCTTTTGATAAAAAAATAATTCTCACTTTCCCAACAAGTTTCCTTGCAATTTTACAAAATCTTTCTATGAATATTGAACAAGCAAATTTAACAAGAGGTATTCAAGAAGCATCAAATAAAGCGGGAGAGTTAAATAACGCTTTAGAAGCTTTTTTAAAGAGATTTAATGATATTGGTTTAAAAATAAAACAAACAGCCTCGATTTATAATGAAGCTCATAATAAATTGAAAACGACTATTAAAAAAGGAGAGCAATTTGCAGAATTGACAGCTAAAAAAACAAGTCTTTCATTATCTGAAGAAATTTCTGAAAATAAAATAAAGCAATTTGATATTTAATAATTTTAAATTTATTTCTAAGAATTTAAATAAAGAAAGAATTTCGGACAAATTGCGGACAAATATTGCTTAATTTGTCATGACAAACTTCGCAGATCTAAGCAGGAAATTTGATATAGCTTGAAAACCTAGTGCTCTACTAACCTTGTGCGGTGTTTTGGGAGCACTAGGTCGCAGGTTCGAATCCTGTCCCCCCGATCAGTTATAGCAGTAAGTCTCAGCTAATACATAATTCAAGCAAATTATTGCTTCACGCAAAACTCACGCAAAAGTTATTTTCTCCAGAATAATTGGCATAAGTTTAGAAGATACTCAGGTATTTGGTTCTGCCCAACTTATGGACTAATATTAGGAAGAATATTTTGTCTCTAGTTATAGTTCAAATCAGTTTAATATATATTTAATTCAAATAAAACTCAATTAATGGCAAATATTGCTACTGGTTATTTATCTATATCTTTAGACAAAGATTCTGAATTAAATAAAAGTGCAGTTGATGAAATCATAAATAATTTAGAGGACAATAATCACTTCACATATTGCGGGCCAGATGGTTTCAATGCAATTTTTAATAAGGAAGATAGAATCCTTGATTTAGACTTCTGCGGGAGATGGTCATGCGATTCATGTTGGGAATGGATTGAAAATGAATTGTCAGATGCCAAGGATAATAAAGAACTAAATCCTGAAGCTAGGACTCTTTTGATAAATTCTGAAATCATTGGAGGCTCCTTTGAATTTGGTGCTCCATATATGGATAGAGTAACCAAAAAAAAAGGAGTCAAGAAATTAGATATTTATTATCACTCAAAATTAGATTCGAAATGGTGGGAAGTATTAGAGATAATTAATGCATTCAATCTAAATGAAGGCGTTTCACAAAATTTTGGAAATGGTGTAGAGGTGACTCTCTGCGAGAAGTCAGAGTCAGAACAATATTTATTTAAGATAGAAGGAGGTGTAGGCGGTTTTATTGTTTTGTATGATAAATCTGATAAAGAGGATCATCCTCAGCCTTTATTTTTTTGCGAAAGTGGCTTTGGAGGGGAGTTGGAAGAATTATCTATTAAAGCAATAATCGAAGGTTTAGAGAGTGGAGATTTAGAAGAGCTAGATGATTTTCCAGAGTCTTTTCATGGCACTGGAGAATTAATTTATGATCTTATAGGAGATAGCGATGATTTTTTTGAATTGGAGGAGGAAGAGTTGAGTGAAGAAGAACTAAAATTATCAGAACAGAGAGAAAGTGATCCAAAACTAAATACTACAGATTGGAGACAACATAAGAGAAGATTAGATAAATTTGGGGAATCAAAGTATCAAGACGCTCATATATTTGTTGGTCCAAAAGGTGGTACATATGAAATGAGAATTTCTAAAAAAACTGGTAAAACTTATAGGCATTATTTTTAAATAGATAAAAAAAGAGTTACTTGATGCCCTTCGTTTTCTGCAGTAAGAGCATCCAATAAACCTAAAGTTACTTTATTTTTGGATTTTAAACCGCTGCAAATATTAACTAGTACTTTATTGTCAGTAATGATAGACATTTAATTCTGCTTAAAATTTACTTATCAAATCTAAGTTTTTCTTTTAATTTTATCAACCATCTAATCTATCAGCGTAATCCCTCAAAATTCCCTCAAAAGGTCTTTTGCCTAAATATTAAATATTGAAAGGCAATCTAAAATAAAGGGAATTAGTTTCTTGTGGAAAGGTTTTCAAAACACCACAACTTCTTTTTTTGATATGAGGTTGTAAATACAATTATTAATATGAATAGTCAGGTAAAAAGGAATGGATGAAAGAAATTTAGTTTCTATAAACAAAAATAAAGAGCCAGAAATTGATACTTATGGATATTATATTAAACTACTAGAATCCTTTCCACCATTAGAAAGAGATGTTCTTAAATTACGTTTAGGTTTAGGGGAACCTTTTGAAGTTTTGCATACAACCGATGAGATCGCAGAAATATTAAATGAGTCAAAAGAAATAATCGAAAAAAACTTGTCAACTGGATTGAAACGGATGAGAGATAATTCTGAAAAGGAAAGATTAAAACAAGAAAATGAAGACGCGTATTTTGAGATCAGGTTGCAAATAAATAATAGATTAATTAAAAAACTTCATTTACTTAAGGAGGAGTGGAAACTGGACAATATTAGTCAGGTAACAGAAAGAATCATGCTTGCTTTCTTTAAATATGATCTTGAATAAAGATATAAAAGTAAAATTAAGAAATAAATATATTTTTTTCAAATTATGCAACACCTTGCAAGAAATTAATAAGTACTTTGGGAGCACTAGGTCGCAGGTTCAAATCCTGTCGCTCCAAACTTGTATAGCTGTAAGTCTCAGCTAAAAATATTTTTCCCTAAAAAAAGCTTTCCTTCCTTTTTAACTCAAATGGATTGTTGCCTAAATCTTAAATATTGAATTTAATATCTTAGGCTTATATTTCTTTTTTAGTAAATTATCTTTTACTAAAAACATTAGGACTGGAAACCTTAGTTAGCTTTGAAAGCTGATTATTAGAAAGAATCAATTTGTTTTTTCTTAAACCCCTCTTCTAGTAGTGGTTTTATTTCTGCGAAATATAATTATAAAATGCCTCAATATCAAGATTATCGGATGAGGGGCCATTTCTAATATAAAAAATCTTTTCTTTTTTATTTTCTCCTGTTTTTAAAAAGAAAACAGGTTTTTTAGATTTTTTAACTTTAATAATAATTATTTCTTTCTTAAAAACTTCAACTAATCGGGGCCTAATAAGCTTAATTTGATCACTAAAATTCTTCTTGATAAATCCCTTTAGATGCAATAGATATTCATCATTTGATGAATTAAAAAGGAAATCAACTTCATTTTTAATTCCAACTATTTCTACGGGCTTATCAGCTACACCAATATAGATTTCGCCTCCTTCAGTATTTAGTAAGGCACATATTGCTTTTAAAGTGTTGGACTCTATTATTTGTCTCTGTGATTTCTTTCTTACAGTATCTAAGTCACCTTCTCTGTACTTTTTAGCATCCATACTAAAAGTCTCTTTAAATTCTAAATATACATTCTCCTCCATTTGAACCTTTTCCCAGATTTCTTTTTGTTCCTTTGTACCTATTAACGCAAAATTTTTACACAACGTAGCAAGTTCATTTGCCTCTTGATATAACTCATATCTCAATCCTTCTTTGTATAAAAGCCTATTTTCTTGATTGAAGTGATTTCCCCTTATCACAAGTAACGCATTTAAAAATATGTTCTTATTAAGTCCTCCTCTAATAAATGCTAATGGGAGTAAAAACGATTCTTTATCAGAATAATGAAACAAAGTCAAAATTGCTATCTTTTCAGGTTCTGTAGAATCTTCATATATTTTTGTTATTTTTTGGGAGATTTCATTTTGACAAAATTCATTTTCAGAAGTAAAGATACCATTTTCTAAAAAATCAGAAATGTTGTTTAAATAATAACTTTCACTAAAATGTATTTTTGAATTTGATTTACTATTTTCTATAACTGATGGAACTTCTACTTCATTTGATTCAATATTATTATCATCTTGCTTAGTCCTAAAGTATATTCTATTTTTTCTAAATTTAATTGAATCACTTTCATTATAAATTGCATTAAAAATATCTTCCATCTCTTCATAATAAAAACTTCTAAGATCACTAAAATATAATCTACCCAAAGCATAATTACGCAATTCTTCAAAATACTTCTCTTTCTTTAATTCTTTACTAATCATTTTTTTTATATAATCCCTTGCATTCTTTAATTCTTCTATATTTTTATTTGATTGATTTACTAATATCCAATCAAAAATATAATAAGATTTTATAAATTCTCGAAAAGTTTTACCTTCATATAATTCTTCATTTTGGAGAGATTTTAGGGAGGAAAAAAGTATATAAGCACTATTAACTTTTTTATGTTCAATTTGATTTCTTGAATTTAAAGAAAATTCTCCACATTTAAAAAGATCATCTCTAATGAACTCCAATAATTCTTTATTAGGATGTTCAATTACTTCATCACTATGAAAACATACTATATTTATATCTTGATACCTTAAATGATATAAATCCTTTCCCTTTACCTTTTTAATTGTTAAATCAGAAGATTGCATTTATAAAATAATCCTTTAAATCTAAATAAGATAATAACCAAAAAATAAATAGTTAAAAGTAAGAGATTTTTAAGTTTTTAATTTTTAAATAATAAAATAAGTAACTTGAAAAGGTTTCACCTTTCATTAAGATTAAGCCTATATTGATAAAAATAATATTCTTCAATTCTTTTCAATTTTATTAATTTTTAGAAATAATTAATTTAAAAATATAGCAAGGTCTATTTCTAAAAACTTTTTAAAACTTCTCTTTAGATTCATTAAAAGTATTAAGGTTGATAAGTTTTTTTCATTATTTTTCTATATGATTTTTGGGATTTCCTAAACCATATTTTCGATTTTTAGTTAATTCTTCCCAAGTTTCTTTACTTGCAATGAAATGTTCATAGGATGGTTTTCTTTTCCTATAGGAATTGATTGCCATATAAGTTGGAAATCCACTTTCAGATTAATACCAAATCGTTTTTGTTTTATGGTCAATAAACTTTTTCATTTTTACCAAAACATTTAACTAATTTTATATTTAATACAATGCACTTAAAATTTAGTTAAAAAACTAAATCATTAATTAAATTTTTAATAAAAAGTGATTTTCCCGTCTATTATTCGTAGGATTCTTTTGTAATTTTAATGAGATCATTTACGGTATCAGCACTTCTTGAGGGCTATAGAGTTGAAGAAAAGATCCAGGCTGTATCCATACATCATGCTATTAAGATAATGAAGGCAAAATATGGAAACTCAGCTAGGAATATTTATGTTCTTGATTAGTTTGCAATGTTAATTAATCTTTTAAAATTTTCTAATGATTATTGCTTCCTTAATTACTCCCTAACTAAGGAGAATCTAGAATTGCTTGGAGTAAAACATTGGCTTTACAAACTTTATAAGAGTTATAACAATAAGGAATTTAAAAAAATTTTTGGATCAGATTATTTTTCTAAACATATAAAGGTTGTAGAAATCAATAAAATTCCTGATATAACTTTAAAAAGTCAGAATATTATTATCGACTGGATTGATATAAGTGGTTATGACGAAGAGGGCTATACGATTGAGGCAGAAAAATAGTTGTATAATTTTTAATGAAATTTGTAGAAATTACTAATAAGAATATAAATAATGAAAATTTTGAGAACGGTTTTAAAGCTAGTAATTTAATTTTTGTTTTTTTCATGAGAGGAATTTATTATGCGATTGAGTTTTGTTTTAATAGAAAGAAAATATTTACTATAATTCTTAAAGTTTTTGGTAACCAAATATTTAATCTAGACCAATAAATTTAATAATATCTTCATCAACATTTTCTTTTAAAAATTTAAACTTTCGCATAAATTCTTTCGAATCTTTGCATTCTAATTTATTAGTAGATCCATTTGATCCAATAATCAAAAATGATTTTGAAGGAATATTTACCTTAACAAAATCTACGAACTCTAGATTTTCCATGATTATTAATTTTATTTAATTGTTGATTGTTAGTAATAATTTTGAATGAAAGTCTGAATAATTTTTTTATTAAAAATTTTATTCGAAAGTTTATTTTTTAGAGGGATAAAAACTTTTAAGAGTAATTAAAATAATCCCAAAAAATAAGTTCTTCTTTTTTAAAGGAGGATTTATTCATCCATTCTCCAAATTCTTCTCTGATGGCAGATCTTGATTCTGGTTTAATTGAAACCCATCTCTTTTTAAAGTCATTTTTTGCCATTTGTATTGAGATTTCAATTCTCAATTTTTCATGTTCAGTCATTGTTGATAAAAGTTATATATGAATACAAAAAATAAGTTTTATATTTTATGAAGTTAAAATTCAAAAGAATTTTATATTCTAAAAATTTTAATCAATTTGCTTATTTTTTTCTTTTCCTGTTCTCTATATAAAGAGTGGTTTTATGACAGTCAGGTTTGTCTCTTTCTTAATCTAGCAGGGTCTTAAAAATATTCAATATTGGTGTTCACTATTTAAATCGCCCATATGATTTTTTAATTCCATTTTTTATTAATTGACTAATATGTGTTGTTCTTATTCCTGCAAAGCTTTAAATCTTTGAAGAGCTTCTCCTCTTAAAGCTCCTTTACTTGTAAAAAATAATTTCTCTCTACGATTAGAAGCTGTAAATATAAATGCTGACCAATTAGTAATTTCAACAATATTAAACATATCTTTAAAATAATTAATTGTAAAAAGTTAATTATTTAAAAATCATATATATTATTTCTAGAGCTAAGTAGTTCATCCAGAACACTAACGTCAATCTTCCAGAAGATTGTTAGTTACCAACCTGTCTTAAGTTCCTGCTGAATAAGGATTTTTAATCTATATCCCATTAGGGTTCATGAGTAGGAACCTAAATTAAAAGCACACCTATGAAACCTTATGATGACTCCAATTGGAGGGAAGAATACAAAAAATATACAAGTAATAAAAGGTATCTTGAATTACTTGAGAACGGACCTAAGAGTCTTTCCCAAGCATGGATACTAGGAGCAATGTATTCTGATTGGAAGAAGATAAAGGGATATAATAAGTTAGATCCAAAAGAAAACGTAGGTCAATGTCAATCATCTCTCAAAGATTTCTACAAGAGAAATGGATAGTGTAGAAACCCTTTTCGAGGATATCGAACAACTCAACATGCTATATGAAGAGATGTGCTGGATACATGATTTTTAACTTGATTTCAGAGCAGATTATTTTTGATAAAGGAGGATCAAATCCAAGAAGAATAAAAATACGTTTTTAGCATCTAAAGTGTTCTGCATGGATGAGGGTTTCGGCTCTGCAAAGAAATTTATCTTAAATTAAGATAGTTATTCCGATTTTCTAATTGAATAATTGGAACTTATTAAAACCAAGATCTTCTGAATCATCAAGCTATAAAAACTTCTTTTATTGAAGTTCATATTTTCTATTAACTATTTCGATTTTTTTAGGCATATGAATTATTTGAAGACTAATTTCAGATAAAAAAATTAGTACCTTCTGATAATTTCGAATCAATCATTAGTCTTGAAAGATAGTCTTTTAAAAACGTACTGAGGTTTTTAAAAAATGTTAATATGATATAAAATTTATTCAGGATAGTAGAAGGTCTTATATGAACTTAAAAGAAAATAAAAGTCTTGTCAAATATCAGAAAGGACATGTCTTTAGAAGTCCTGAAGATTCATATCGAAAGGCTGATATATATCTCCGAAATATATCTTAAGAACAATTAACTCAAATTAAAAAAGGAGATCGTAATTTAGCTGAGTTATTAATTTCCAATGAAATCAAAAATTAAAGTAGTAAAACGAAAATTCACACCAACGCAGCTTGCCCTATTTAGTCGGAGTCCAATTATAGGAGCTTGGTGGGAAGAATTAAAATCTCAAGGCCTTTTTAAAGATAAACTTCCAGATGATACTGAATTAGATAAACAACTATTTATTGATGGTTTGCGTCATGAAGAAGTCCTTATAAAAAAATTAAAAAAGCAAGGATTTCAAATCGCTGAATTAGAAGGCAAGCAAAATGAAAGTGATTATAAGGCAACAAAAAAAGCAATGTCTGAAGGTTATGACTTTATCTGGCAAGCTTCATTAACTAATGAAGAGATGCGAGGTTCTGCAGATTTATTAAGAAAAATTCCAGGCTCTTCTCCTTTTGGAGATTGGAGTTATCAACCGATTGAATGCAAACTTTCTTCTAAAACTAAAACAACTTTTTTAGTACAGGCTTGCTCATATTGTGATCTCTTATCACCCTTACTTAAAAAGAGACCAAATCAATTTGAACTATATCTAGGTGGTGGAAAATTCAAGGAATTTAAAACTGATAAGTTCTGGTATTGGTATCAACTTTTAAGAAAACGTTATGGAGATTTTCAAAATAGTTTTAATCCAAATAACATCCCAATTGATAATCCAGGTGATCATGGAAGCTGGGAAGCATTTATACAGGAACGATTAGAAGCTTCAAGAGACTTAGTGACGGTAGCAAAAATGCGCCAAACTCAAAGATTAAAACTCAAAGAATCTGATATTCATACTATTGATGACTTAGCAGAATTAAAAGAGGGGACAAAAGTTCAAGGATTAAGGTTAGAAGCTTTAAATGATTTAAAAGAGCAAGCTAAGTTACAAGTTAAACCTAAAGGTCCAGATGGGAAACCAAACTATATATTAAAAAAAATAATTGAAGGGAAAGGATTAACGATATTACCAAAACAAAATCAAGGTGATATCTGGTTCGATTTAGAGGGTGTTCAAGATCCTGTTCTTGGAACTCAGTTGGAATATCTTATTGGTCTTTGTTATCAGAACGAATCTGATACCTCTACTGTTTATAAAGCATGGTGGGCACATTCTCCTTCAGAAGAAAAAAAAGCGTTTGAAGATTGGGTGGAATGGGTAGAAAATCGTTTAAAAAGATATCCAAATTTAAAAATTTATCACTACGGCAGTTATGAAAAAAGTGCAATCAGAAGATTAGCTCAGCAATATTCAACTAAGGAGACAATAATTGATAACTGGTTACGTTCTTCGCTTTTAGTTGATCTTTTGCCTGTTGTTACTGGCTCTCTTGTTTTAGGCGAAGATAGTTATTCAATCAAAAAGGTTGAGAAACTATATATGGATCATCGAGATGCAGATGTTAAGACGGCTGGAGATTCAGTAGTCGCATATCGAAAGTGGTCCGATTCAGGAGAACCAAAGAATCCAGGAATACTTCCAAAAGGAAGTCCTCAACTACAAATAATTGAAGACTACAACAGAGAGGACTGTGAATCGACTCAACTCCTTCATGAGTGGTTGCTTAATCTAAGAAAGAATAAAGGCTTGCCTGAACAACCTTTAGAGCCATTACTAAAAGAAGAAAATATAGGAATAATAACCCCTCTTGAATATCTAAGTCATAAGTTATTAGATGAACTCCCTGAAAAATGTAAAACTTTAAACTCATTAGATTTAAGAGATGACTCTATTAAAATAAATCAGAAGGGTAGTAGAGGAATGACTTGGCGGGCACAACTTTTACTAGCTCACCTTCTTCCCTTTCACCTCAGAGAAGCAAAAGTTTTATGGTGGACATATTTTGATCGAAAAGAGATAGCTTCTTATAATTCTGATGAGTTACTAGAAGATAGCGAAGTTATTGAAGGTGCTGTTTGGGAAAAATCTGAATCGCGACAAAGTGTAAGGACTGGAGCAGACTTTCACTCATTAAAATTCAACCCAGACCAAAATCTCAAGCTTTATAGCAGTCAAGATGGAGCTTCTAGACTTACTCTTGAAATAGCATCAACAGGTTTAAAGATTGATGCTGTTGAAGTTGATAGTGACAGAGGCCAAGTCACTCTTAAATATCCTTGGAAAAAAAAAGAAAAGAGAATAGATGATGGATTTTTAGATGGAATTCCAAAAGAGCCATGCACTCTAATAAAAGTCCCCTCTGATATTGCCAAACCTCTTCGAGATCGTCTCGAGATACAAGCAGATTCCTGGATTAATGGAAATAAAAAATTACCAAATGCCATACATCAATTACTAGAGTGTCAATCAGTCAAAGGTTTAATAGAACTAAATAAAAATATCCGAGAAAATCCAAAAGCTCTTCCGAAGCTTTTAGCTAATTTTTTAGAAATAGAATTTGAAACAGTAATTGCTTTGCAAGGCCCACCTGGCACAGGTAAATCTTCTGTAACAGCAAAATTCATATCTGAATTAATAAAACTAAATAAGAAAATAGCTATAAGCTCCAATAGCAATCAAGCTATAAATAATTTGTTATTGAAAGTAAAAAATATTTGTAAAAAGGAAGGTCTTAATAATCAGATTGTTAAAGCTACTAGTCAGAAAAAAGATCAACAACTTACAAATAGTGGAATAGGTTTAATTCCTTCTTCGTCATTGACTTTAAATGAAACTGTTATTGGGGGAACTACTTGGGTATTCTCACGAGAGGAATTAAATAATGTTTTTGATGTTCTTGTAATTGATGAAGCAGGACAGATGTCTCTTGCAAACTTGCTTGTAATGGCTGGATGCGCTAAATCAATTCTTTTAGTCGGAGATCAGCAGCAACTTTCACAACCAACTAAAGCTGATCATCCAGGAGATTCAGGAAAATCTTGTTTGGAATATTTAATGCAAGGAGCAAATGTCGTGCCAGAAGATAAAGGAATCTTTTTAAATACAAGCTGGCGAATGGAACCTTCTATAACCAATATTGTTTCTGAACTTTTTTATGATAAAAGACTTATGGGTAATCCTTCTAATGAGAATAATTCTATTAATTGGGGGAAGCCATGCTTAAGAGGATCAGGTAATCCATTTCCTAATCAAGGTATAGTTTTTGAAGCGATTGAACATTCTGGATGTAGTGTAAAAAGTATTGAAGAGATTGACTTTATACAAAAACTTGTTGAATCTCTACTTGGAGGAAGCTATACATATTCTCAATTTAATGAGAAACGTACAGGAGAAATCACACCCAATGACATTCTTGTCACGGCTCCATATAACGTTCAGGTAAACAGATTAGAACAAAGGCTAGAAGGTAAAGCAAAAGTAGGAACAGTTGATCGTTTTCAAGGCCAAGAAGCTCCTATTGCTATTCATTCCTTAACCTCAAGTTCCGGTGATAATGCTCCAAGAGGTATAGACTTTTTATTAGAACCAAATCGATTAAATGTAGCAATAAGTAGAGCTCAATGTCTATCAATTATTATTGGTTGTCCTAGGCTTGCAACTGGATTAATTAATACTGTAGATGAAGCTGAAAAAGTTAATAGACTATGTCTATTAATGATGAGAAATTTATAAATTATGATAACTTGGTAAAGATCGAACTTAATTGAGATAAGCTATTTTGTAGAAGCGATAAGAAATGAATATAAAACTTAAATTAGAAAGTTATCTTAAAGGAGGATATCCAATTAGAGAATGTATAGATTTTTGGATATTTTCAAAATTAGATTTTTATGACGAGTTGATTGATTTAATAGTCCATTTACCACTTTCCATTCTGTTAAACCAGATTAGACCATGAGAAATCATGAATCCTCTCCATCCAATAGAATCACAATCTATTTCGGCAGTAATAACATTATTTACCCATTCTTTAGGGAAGATTTCATCAAAACTTTTATTTTTTATGAATTCTCTTCTTGGACCATTTTGAAGTTCATCAATTAGAACATTTTTATAAATTCCTTGAATATCTTTTTTTGCTATGAGATTTTGAATCTTTCTCCCAAAATCATGTGCTTCCTGTCTGTCATAGTAATCATAACTTTGTTTCTTTTTTAATAAAGAACAATCTTTTCTACTTGGTATTAGACTTTCAGAATTTGCTTGAAGAGGCACCGTAAAAATTATCAATAAAGCAAGTATTAATTTCTTACAAAAGTTCTCTGCTCGGAACTTATCTTTCTGAACCATTTACCCAGCCACCTGATCTACATTTGCCAGAATTATTAATATCGTAGCTATCGCACCAATAGCTATTTAAAGCAAATATTACATTGCTTTTAATTCTCTTAGCCCCACCAGAAACAGGCAAATAATGGATACCTTTTTTTGCATTTAATTTCTCCGAACAAAAGAAATCAGAACCGCACATTGCGTATGCTATGCCCTTTTCATTTACATAAAGTACTGCTGATGTTCCAGTATTTCTCCAATAAGGGATGCCTGGGAATCCATTTTCTTTTGCTTTTTGGTGGTGGCGAGCAACTCTTGTTTTATTAGATTCAAAGACATATTTCCATTCAATTTTTGGAAGATTCACAAAAATAACCCAAAAAAGAATCGGTCCATATATAGCTCCTACCCAAGCCCATATTCCATACCTTTTGCGATTTTTTATTTTTTGATTTTTAGACATATCTTTGAAATTACTTTTTTCTTCTGAATAAATTTTGAATAACGTATATATCTTTTGCTTCAGGATATTTTTGCTGGAAAACTTTTACAGCACTTTTAGGAGATAGCGCAAAGAGATTTGTTTTTATTCTGTATTCCTCTACCAATCCTGAAACTATAAAGCTTTTCAAAAGTAATTAATTCTTTTCAATAATTTTAGAGTACTTGTCAAATAAAAATCAGTCTGGCCATTGATGAGGAATTAGCCCACCTAAAGCAGCTTTGTTTCTTGGAGTGTCTTTAAAAAATGCAGCGTCACAATTACGACAGCCCCAAGTTCTATTAATAGGAAAGTCTGGAATACAGCCAATTACAAATATATCGTCACGGAAATAGTCCTCTTCTAGTGGCATACCTAGAACAGCTTTTCTAACTTCTTTCTGTTTGCATCTGGGGCAAATAGCTCCTTTTTTTATTTAGGAATTCAAAATAAATTAATTTTTCCTTTACAAATTCGAAGTAGGTTGAATAGTAACGCGCCCATTTTTTTATGACTGATAGAGAAACAATTGAGTCAATGTTGTATGAGCTAGCTACGCCAGAAAAAATGGGCTCATTTTTTGTGAATAACGCTACTTCAGATTTTCTATTTATAAGGCCTAGTGGGAATCCAATAAGTGCAAAGGGATTCGAGGAAATGATGAGTTCTGGCGATGTGGTTCAGGAAAAAGCGGAAATTACAAAAATTCATAAGTTTGAATTTCTCTCTTCTGATGTAGCAATGTGTGTTTTTACACTTGGGGCAAAATTCTCTTATAAAGGAACTCCTAATGATGATTTGCCAACAGTCACTTCTATCTTCAAAAAAATTGAGGGGATTTGGAAAATTCATTGGATGCAGAGATCGACTGGCAATTCAGATTTGTCTTTATGGGATTAGCTAATACTTATTAGAAATTAATAGTCGATCGATAAAGGGGCTTTTTAAGCTCTTTTTTCGTAAGTTACATATAAAATATACATAGGTTACTTTTTATTTATGACAAATTTTGGAGCTGATACCCCCTTTATTCTTTTAGCGAAAATCACGGTAAAAGAAGATAAAGTTTCTGAGTATTTAGAACTTGCGGATAAAACAGATAAAGCCGTTGAGGCTGCTGAGCCAGGAATGCTACATCATACTTTTGATCAGGATCCAGAAAATCCTCTGATATTTGTGTGGTCTGAGGCTTATAAAAACGATGAAGCATTTATCGCGCACTTGGCTAATCCAGCAATTGGTGAATATTTACAAGAGCATCCAAAACTTGCGGATGATTTTACTGTTGAAGTATATGGAACAGTTGGGGATAAGTGTTTAGAAGTAATGAAAGGAACTGGTGTTCCCTTTAAGGTTTTTCAGTCAAAATTAGGTTACAGCAGACTCTAATGAAATATGTTTGACAGTCGAACTAAAATAAGGGGCAATTAGCTCCTTTTTTTTATGCCAAATACATTAGTTGTTTCGACCTTTGGTTGTCCTTTTTCTGAATTTGAAATGATGGTAAAAAAAGTTGATAAAGAACAAGGATACATTTTTTGTTCTGAGCTAGAAATTATCAAAGTAAATGAACATAAAGCAATGATTCTTATGAACTGTTCTGATTTAGAGAAGTTTGGTGCAATGCTTAAACAACCAGAATTAAAACAATGGGATATTGATAATAACTGCGTTGATACAGTTTATAATCTTGAACTTGTTGAGTAAATCAAACGCTTATTACTTGTACCGCTTTATTAAATGCGCTTGACAGTCGATCTAAAATTAAGGAGCAATTAGCTCCTTTTTTATGACAATTGAAACAACTGTTTTAGATTTCAAATTAAGCAATACTTTTGAGGAATATGAGGCTCATATGAATGCTCCTGAACAACAGGCCATGTTTAAAGAGATGGGAGTAAAAACCTTTTATATTGGCAAATCACTTGAAGACCCAAAAAGAGCAACCGTTATGTTTCAAGGACCAGTAAATACCTGTTACGACATCTTTGTTAATCCAGAAACTAAACCAATAGTTGAAGCATCGGGTCATATTTATGAAGGGACAATAATTAACCGCTGGATTTCTGAATAATTTTGAAACGCCTACTGCTACCACTGCTAGCTGCCTTGGCATTACCTAATTCACTTAATGCCAATGAAAAAGTTTCATCTGAAATGACTGAAATTGAAGCTAATAAAATACTTCTTGGTCAAGTTCTTTCTGTCTGCTATGCAGTAGATCGAAATCACATAACCATGAAACAAAAAATAGATATGTTGGGATTTGCTCTAAACCTCCATGAACGTGCTCATGGAAATAAACAAACCATACAAGAAGATCAAATGAAAGCTGTTGGGAAAGTCCTGGATATTTTTCCAGATTGTTTCCCTGAAGTAAAAAAGGATAAATGAACCCCTTGGAAGACAAAACTTATCAACTTACAGAAAAGGACGCTTTGAGTATCTACGCGAAAATGATGCATACTCTTGATTCATCTGAGTTTGAATCGTTTTTGTCAGAAGATTTCTCATACTCTTCACAAAAAGTCTTGACCGATATGAACTCAAAAGATGAATTTATTGAATATATCAGACCGAAACTCGAAACAATAAAAAAAACTAAGAGTTCTGTTTATGCTGAATTAGGCGTCTGCCCAGCCTATGGTCATACTGATTGCCTTATCATGGCTCAAGGCGATAAGTCTAATTTACTTGGAGTTGCTTATGCTTCTGTAGATGAGGGAAAAATATCTGGTCTTTCCTTGTGCATTGTTCCAACTCCTGATTCGGCTATTCGGAGTGGAATTTATCCAGGTCTTAATGAGGTGGATCCAGATCTTAATGTGAAAAAAGATCAAGTCATAATAACTGAAGAAGAATTTCAACCTAAAAAGAAACAGTTTTTAGATTTAGGAAAAGAAACTTATCAAATAACAGATTACGTTCACGATGAGGTAGTTGCTTTTTGTGGTGCGATGGATCCCAAAGGTAAGCTGGAGCACAGTGAAGATGAGATGTATTCAACTGAACGTCTTAAATTAGAGAGTTACAACCCTGAAGATGCTATTCCAGTAGCAACTTTCTTTTATGAAAAGTACTCTCCTAAAAAAGCATATTTTTATGTCGCAGCATTTACAGAACCACATTGGGAAGCAAATCATCAAGAAGTATATTCGCTCTTCGCTATTTTTTGGGATAAAGAGTGGAGTCATTGGCAAAAAGCACCTGAGTACTGCTGTTCTGTAATATCTGAAGAACCTCAACCACCTTTACATAAAGAAGCAGCAAATTGGATGTTAAAAAGAATGACTACGAAAGGCAGTGGTTTTAGATACGTAGATTACTTTTTAAAAGGAAAACTAGAGTTATTAATTTGAAACGCTTATTACTAGCATCGCTTTTATTGGGTTTTATTTCTCCAGTAATGGCTAAAGAAATTTGTACTCTTACAAGTGAAGTAGAACCAGATGTAACTATAACTTTGAAATATACTGGTTCCGCCGGTGGTATAGGATCTCTAAATTATAAAAATAAACCTTCATTAGGTTTCTATGTGGGTATCTGGAATGGATATGGAGGTCAGTATTACACTGCAAGATCATATTCACCTGAATTGTTAAACGAAGAAAAAACCTATCAGGAAAGAACAAAAAATACAAAAGAAATAGGTACTGGACATTTTATGAATTTTGTTGGCAATCAACTAGCAAGAGCGACTTCAAAAGAAGATAGGAAATCTGGAAAATTTAGAGCATTGATGCCGCAACTTTCTCAAAATTATTACTATTCAATTCCGTTTACAGAGAAGGGACAATATGGAAGACAGAAATTATCAAAAGAAATGAAAACTATTATTGATGCATCAGAAGGTTTCTTTGTTGATTCAGGTGGATGCAGAAAGTTTTTCCCCTATGGTTGGGATTAGATTAGGGGATTTTTAAATATTTTGTCTAGTTCTTTATAGTCATTTTCGTAATACAAATATACTTCTTGCGAAGCGTTATTTCATTTGGCAATATTAGTAACCGACTCCAAAATTGGCACATCCGAGTTGGATGTTCCATTAATGGCCAGATAGAACTGAAGGAATAAAAGTCAGGGATTTTCCAATATTTTTCTTTCGGTTCAGCTGTTAAAAAGCTCCTACACACATACTGATAGACAATGAAAATTATTAAGAGACTCAGGTCGCTGCCGGGCGATTCTCTGGGCGTTATACGCCGCACTCCGCCACTTGTTTTCGCAATGGCTGTATTATCTCTCGGAGGATTTATAGGTGCCTCTACGGTGCTTGTAAGAGGGTTCAGAACCGTTGAGAATACTATCACTGTTACCGGTGCAAGTACTGAAAGTTTCGAGAGTGATATTGCAAAATGGTCAGTCCAGGTAAAGACCTCAGGTCAAACCCAGATTGACTCATTTACCAAGCATAAAGAGTCAATGGAAAAGACAATGAATTTCCTTAAAGCCAATGGAATTGAGGACAGTGTAAAGCAGGATGTTTATCTTGGACCTGCGAGTATCAGTGAATATAAAACCAAGCATCCAAAGACCAATGAAATCATTAGAACTGAATGGATTACTTATCAGAATATTGAGATTGAAAGTAGGGATGTTTATAACATCCAGAAGACTCATAGTCAGATAACAGAATTGCTTGGGAAAGGTGTAATGGTGAAACCAAGCCGTCCTGAATTCACCTATTCAAAGCTGGCTGATAAACGAGTTGATATGCTTGCTAAGGCAGCAAAGGATGCAAGAGTTAGGGCTGAAGCTATCGCTCTTGAGGCAGGATCTGAAGTTGGTGGTTTAAAGAGAGTGAATACTGGAGTTTTTCAGATAACTGTTCCTAATTCCACCAAGGTAAGCAGTTGGGGATCTTATGACACCACCACCATCAAGAAGGACATCACTGCGGTTATGGGAGTGACTTTCGCGGTTAAGTGATGACTTAGGGAGTCTTTTTTTTACCTTTAAGAATCATCAGCAAAGGCAGACCAATAAGCATCAGACTCCCATCAATTAATAAAAAAGTATTCAGGTTCATTTATCCATTCCTTCTGGGGTATCCCGATTTAGAGGTATCCCTTTTTTAACTGGTTCTTTTTTCATATCATCCATCTCTTTTCTGATTTTGTTGTAGTAGGCCAACTCCTCTGGATCATCAGAACCAAGACCATAATTCATGGTCGCTGCAAGATAAATTCGGTGCATACGGTATGACGATAGTGACATTACTAAAGACAATCTCTGTTAAATATATTTGAATTATAGTTATAGTGCTGATCTACGAAATCTCAGTTATATTAATCAATAGCTCAAGTGCCCTCGTCGGGACTTGAACCCGAGACCTCTCCCTTACCAAGGGAGTGCTCTACCGCTGAGCTACAAGGGCAATTTTAAAGTGGGCCGGGTTGGATTTGAACCAACGTAGGCAGAGCCAGCGGATTTACAGTCCGCCCCCTTTAACCACTCGGGCACCGACCCCCACTATTTGAACTTATCAGTTAATGGACACTTTGTGTGAAATTGTTTTGGTTTTTTTGTTTCTTTCTAGATAGCATTTGTAAAGAAAAGACTTTATTGATGATGAATATTTTATTGATAAATGGACCAAATCTTAATCTTTTGGGCACTAGAGAACCTGAAATATACGGTAATAAAACATTGAGTGATATCGAAAAAGATTTAACTAAAGTTGCTAAAGAAAAAAGTATTAATCTTGAATGTTTTCAAAGTAATCATGAAGGAGAAATAGTAGATAAAATTCAGGAGTCTGTAGAAAGTATCCAAGGTATTCTTATAAATGCTGGTGCTTTTACTCATACCTCGATTTCTATTCGTGATGCTTTAATTGGATCAAAAATTCCTTTTGTAGAATTACATATTTCAAATATTTTCAGTAGAGAAGATTTTCGTAAAGAATCTTTTCTTACAGATAAAGCTATAGGAATTATTAGTGGATTCGGCATATCAAGTTATTCCTTAGCTCTTGAAGGAATCATTGGATATTTGAGTATTAAAGATTAAATGCTAGTCGATTTTAAAAGGCCCAATTCTCATATTAAATATTTATCGTCATTTACCTCAGATGAGTGGATTAAACTCGCATTATCTAATCCAATAGATATTCTTATTGACCATGCTAATTGTGAAAGAAAAGCAGCAGGAGTAGCTATTCAATTGATGTTTAGATATCCATCAGAACCAAATCTGGCAGAAGTTTTAAGTCCAATAGCGAGAGAGGAATTAGAACATTTTGAAAAAATACTTTATTTTTTAAAGAATCTTGGACATTCTCTTGAGTCCTTAAAACCGCCTCCATATGGAGCTGAATTGTCCAAGCATATAAGAAAGGAAGAGCCCAATAGAATGCTTGATAGTTTTTTAATAGCAGGACTTATTGAAGCAAGAAGTCATGAAAGATTAAGCTTGCTTGCACTGAATTATGAAGATAAATCGTTTAAATCCCTTTATGAGTCTCTGCTAGAGAGTGAGGCAAGACATTTTGGAGTTTACTTGAAACTAGCGCAAACTAAATTCTCTAAAAATCAAACTTTCAAAAGGTTAGAGGAATTGTCTGAAATTGAGTCAGCAATATTGGCTGAAACTTTCTTATTGCCAAGGGTACATAGCTAAAGTTAAAAAAATAAAAATGATAATAAAAAAGTTCTTAAGTTTACTTAATTCATATAAAACTGATTTACCAACATTCACCATCGTTGGTGTAGGCCCTGGAGATCCATCACTTTTAACAATTGCTGCTGTGGATGCAATAAAAAAAGCGAAAGTTATAGTTTTCCCAATATCAGATGATAATAAAAAGAGTTTTGCTGCGGAAATAGTCAAGAAATATACCAAATTTAAAAAAAATATCCCCATCATCTTCCCAATGGCTAGGAAGGATTTTGATCCAGATCAAATATGGTCTAATGCTGTAGAAAAAATTGTGAAATTTATAAAAAATGGCGAATCAGTTGTTTTACTTTGTCTTGGAGATACTTCACTATTTGCAAGTTCTTCTAATATCTTGAGGTTAATAAAAAATAATCATGCTGAGATTATTACCAAAACCATACCTGGTATTTCCTCTATTTCAGCGGCAGCAGCTTTGAATGATTTTGATTTGGTAAAAAAAGGCGAGACTTTAATCATCAAAGAATGCCCTTCTTCAGAATCTGAACTAACAACCCTAATTAGGGAAAGTAAGGCAAATAAAACGGTATTGGCCATTATGAAAGTTGGCAAAAGATGGAATTTAGTTAGGGAAATTTTAAAAAAAGAGGATATCATCAATACAACATTAGTAGCTTTGAGTGTTGGGATGCCTGATCAAATTATTCAATATGCATCACAATATAATAAGGAATTTATGCCTTATTTTTCTTTGATTTTGATAAGGTTCGATTAATGTATAAAAAAGAAAAATTAGTTGAAAATAAATTTACATGGCCAATATGTAAGGATCTATTATTTCTTGTCCTCGAAGATAGGGTTAGTGACGTTTTTGTTTGTGAATTGGTTTGGGAAAGACTTTTTTATACTAAAGAACTCTCTATAAATGATTGGGCCTTTAGCGCATTAACTCCTTCTTATTGGTCAGAAAAATTTGAAAAAGCTCCTCAAATCATTTCAGAGCGACCAGCCTCAATACATTTGACTCGATCAATTCCAAAAGAATATAAACAGGGATTGAAAAATTTTCTCAATTTTAAAGGTTATAAGATTAATGAACTCTATCCAAGAAGAACTAGAAGAGCGACGGCAGTAAATTGGTTGATTTATTGGTCGATTGAAAATGATTGTTTTTCAAAAGATAGTGGATTAATGCCAAGTCCTAGTTCACCCCCTGTTAATCCAGTTAAAGGACATTTTGGCGATCCAGAAATTAAATAAGTTTTTTTGAAAAAGGTAAATGATTCTATTAAAGGTATAGTTGTAATGGATACTACTTTCTTTGGAGAGAAGAATTGATTCTTCCTACAATAGCAATTATCGGAAGACCTAACGTTGGGAAATCTACCTTAGTTAATCGTCTTTGCCAAAGTAATGACGCAATAGTATTTGATAAGCCAGGTGTTACAAGAGATAGAACTTATCAAAATGCTTCATGGGGAGGTAAGGAATTTCAAATAGTTGATACTGGAGGTTTAGTTTTTGATGATGATAGTGAATTTCTCCCAGAAATAAGGACACAAGTTTTCTTAGCTCTAGAAGAGGCTTCACTCGCGTTACTGGTGGTAGATGGGAATCAAGGCGTTACTGATGGTGATTTATCAATAGCAAAATGGTTAAGAAACTCAAGCTGTAAAACAATTGTTGCTGTTAATAAATGTGAATCGACTACTCTAGGAATATCCCTAGCTTCAGAGTTCTGGAAATTAGGATTGGGCGAACCTAACCCTGTTTCAGCTATTCATGGTTCAGGTACTGGTGATCTTTTAGATCTCGTTATTGGCGAACTTCCTGAAAATAATATCCAGGATGATGAAGAAAAGATAATGATGTCTATTATTGGTAGGCCTAATGTTGGTAAATCTAGTTTGTTAAATTCAATCTGTGGAGAAAAAAGAGCAATAGTTAGTGATATTAGTGGTACGACAACTGATTCAATAGATACGCTCATTAAAAAAGGTGATAATCATTGGAAAATTATTGATACTGCAGGGATTAGAAGAAAGAAAAATGTTAAATATGGCACTGAATTTTTTGGTATTAATAGGGCTTTTAAATCTATAGATAGAAGTGATGTTTGTGTTTTAGTTATCGATGCTATTGATGGAGTAACTGATCAAGACCAGAAGCTGGCTGGGCGCATAGAGGAACAAGGCAGAGCTTGCATAATTGTTGTTAATAAATGGGATCTTGTAGAAAAAAATAGTTCAACAATTTATCAAGTAGAAAAAGAACTTAGATCTAAACTTTATTTTTTACACTGGTCAAAAATGATTTTTATATCTGCCCTAACTGGTCAAAGGGTTGATAATATTTTTGAGCATGCTCTTAATGCTGTAAATCAACATAGAAGAAGAGTTACAACATCTGTAGTTAATGAAGTACTTAAAGAATCAATTAGTTGGAAAAGTCCTCCAACGAAGAGAAGCGGAAAGCAAGGTAGGCTTTATTACGGTACTCAAGTAAAGAACAAACCTCCCACTTTTACTCTTTTTGTAAATGACCCTAAATTATTCGGAATAACTTATAGAAGATATATTGAAAAACAAATTAGAGTAAATTTAGGCTTTGAAGGTACACCCCTCATTTTACTTTGGAGAGGGAAACAGCAAAGAGCTTTAAATAAAGAAGTCGAAAGAGAAAATATAGAGTTAATTCAAAAAGATTAATGAATTTGCTAACCAAATTTTCTGTTGGTCAATACGTTCATGGTAATAGAAGTTGGCTAAGAATTATAGATAGTAGATTAAAAATAATTATCGTAATGATATTTTTAATCACTCCAATCTGGGCAGGTCCAATATGGAGATTGAGTTTAGTTGGTTTTTTACTATTAATTACTTTTTTAAGTTTTTTACCATCTAGAGTATGGTGGCGATCATTATTTTTTCTCTCATGCTTGTCACTTCTAATTGGATGTATATCAATTCTTGCCTCTTCTGATATTCAATCTCTTGATGGCTACTTGAGAGATCCCAATGAGTTGCAAGTAGTACTGGAAAGCCAAAAAGAATGGAATATTTTGCAAATTCCTTCGCAAAAGATATGGTTTATTAATTTTGGTCCTTATAACTTATCAAGAAAAGCCTTTGAACTAGGAATAAAAACCTCTACTTTGATATTTACCGTTATTCATAGTGTAAATTTGATGCTTTTAACCACATTGCAGGAAGATATCGTATGGGGATTAAGTTGGTTTATGTATCCATTAAGAAAGATTGGATTGCCAACTAGTAAGTGGCTGTTTCAGTTGTTAATTGCATTACGTTTTATTCCTCTAGTGCAGGAAGAACTTCAAAATATCATTAAATCAGTTTCAGTTAGATCAATAAATTTTCGAAATTTAGGATTAAAGAAATCTTTTAATGTTTTGTTAATTTTAGTGGAGAGGTTATTTCAAAATATTTTTCTGAGAATTGATCATGGAGCAGAATCATTACTTTCAAAAAAAAATATTATTATTAAAACCAACAGATTTAGAACTCTTTATCCTTCAAAATCACTCAATGTAATTGTTAATACATTATCGATTTGTTTTATTTGCATAGCAATTTTTCTTAGAAAACTGTATGGTGCATTATAAATAACACAATATTTAGGTTTGAGTTCTGAGCGTTATTTAAACCATCCAACATTTGGTATGTTGTACCAAGTCTCTCCTGGAAATGATGGGAGAGATATTTATGCGACTTTATATGCTCAAAAAATGTTTTTTTTGGTAGAAGTTAGACAGAGAGAAGTTTTTTTTGAAGTAATACCTTACTTAGATGCTCGTAATCAGGCGGAATTAAACCTTCAAAAAGCTAGAAGAAAAGGATCTGAAGAACTATCTAAATGGGAGAATTTATTTACGCAAACTTTCTTATAAAATGTGAACCCTGCAAATTATTTAGAAATAAAAAATAAAATTCCTTCAAATGTAAATATTCTTGCGGTAAGTAAAGGATTTAAAAGTCAAGAAATCAAGACTATTCAAAATATAGGTCAGAACGATTTTGGTGAAAGTAAGGTTCAAGAGGCGCTTGAAAAACAATTAACCTTAAAAGAACATAAACAAATAAATTGGCACTTTATTGGAAGAATACAAAGTAATAAAATAAGGAAAATAGTTCAAAATTTTAAATACATTCATTCAGTAGATTCATTTGAAAAGTTGCAAAAGATTTCTAATATTTCACGTGAAGAGAAGAAAAATCCATTAATAATGTTGCAGGTTAAGTTGAGTAATGACCCTACTAAAGGAGGCTTTAATCCTGAATATTTAATAATGAAATGGAGGGAAATTCAAGAGTTGAAAAATATTTCATTAAGCGGTTTGATGACTATCAATCCTAAAGGACTTAGCTCTAAAGAAAATTTAGGGTTGTTCAAAAAATGTCGTGCTCTTGCTGATTCACTGCAACTACCAGATTGTTCAATGGGGATGTCTGGAGATTGGGAGGAAGCTATTGACGCTGGATCAACTTGGTTAAGATTAGGATCATTGATTTTTGGAGGTAGATCCTAATTAGTTATTTTTTTATAAAAATCTTATCTATAAACTTGCAGTTAAGTTCAACTAACGTTATTTAAGTATAGGTAGTTTATTCATTTAAAAAATGAATCTATTACTTAAGGTTCTTAAACCTTAGTAATCAATTTCAAGAGGATTTAAAAGGTGTCACTTATTTCTAAATTAAAGGCAGTAGTTGCAGGGGATGAGTATCTCGATGATGATTTTGATGAGTTGGATTATGCTTCAGAGGATGAATTAAATGATATTAATAATTTCAAACAAAATCCAAAGAATGCAAATGTCCTTGCAAATTCCAATCCATTCGATTTTATGAATAACAACAGATCATCAAAAGTAGTTGGTATGCCTGGAATCTCAAATTCATCCTCAGAAGTAAGCTTAATGGAACCAAGAAGTTTTGATGAGATGCCTCAAGCGATACAAGCATTAAGAGAAAGAAAAACTGTAATACTCAATTTAACTATGATGGATCCTGATCAAGCTCAAAGAGCGGTTGATTTTATTGCTGGGGGCACATATGCAATTGATGGACATCAAGAGAGAGTCGGTGAAAGTATTTTTCTTTTTGCTCCAAGTTGTGTAAATGTAACTAGTTCTTCCCCAGACGAAGCTTCTCCTTCTTCTGTATCTACAGAAAACACGCCACAATATAGTTTGGGCAAAAATACTACTCCTGAACCAGCATGGGGTAATTCTAAATTAAGTGCTTATTCATGATTAATCTGTGACAGATAAAATTGCGGTAATTGGTTTTGGAAATATTGCAAGTGCTATAGTTACACCTCTATTAGATAACAAATTAATTCTGCCAGAGAATGTTTTTTGTGTTGTAAATACAGATAAAAGTTTAGAAAAAATAAAAAATAATTATAAACATAATATAAACGTTTATAAATCAGGCTCTAAAGAGTCAAAAATAATTTGGGATTGTCAATATAAACTTCTTTCGATAAAACCCCAACAATTAAATAACATAAGTGAGGCCCATCATATAAAAAATAAGGATAATTTAATAGTTTCTATTCTTGCCGGAGTTTCAATAAATAGACTTGCTCAAAAGTTTCCTAATCATAAATGTGTGAGAGTGGTTACAAATATTCCAATAACTATTGGAAAAGGTTTAACAGGGATTTCTTGGGGAGAAGAAATTACAGAAGATCAGAAACAATTCACAAAAAAATTATTTGAAAATACTAGTAAAATTTATGAATTTACTGAAGATTACCTTGATATATTTTTAGCTTTAACTTCATCAGGTCCTGCAATTATTGCTTTAATTATAGAAGCATTAAGTGATGGAGGATTAAGCGGGGGATTACCAAAAATAATTTCAGAGGAACTTGTTATGGAAATGATACTAGGGACTATTTTTCTAATAAAGGAAAATAAACTTACTACTTCTGAGCTTAAAAATTTAGTAACCTCTCCAGGTGGAACAACTATTTCTGCTTTAAGGGTTTTAGAAAAAAAGAGTGTAAGGTCAGCATTAATTGAATCAATAGTTTCAGCTAGTAATAGAAGTAAGGAGTTTCGTTAGGTTTTTGAATTATCTTTTAAGTTCATATAAACTTTTTCAAGTGAATTTATATTTTTAGTAATTGTGTATCTCTGAAGTATACGTTCTCTAGCTTTCTCTCCAAGATCTTTTGTAAATGAAGGGTGCTCTACAAGAATTGGGATTATAGTTTTTAATTGTGCAGCCACATTATCAGTTGAAATTACTATTCCTGCTCCGTTATCTAAAACTTCACCGTCAGCTCCGGCATCTGTAGCTACACAAGCAGTACCAGCAGACATTGCCTCTAAAAGTGATAATGATAAACCTTCTACTAAGCTTGGTAAGAAAAAAACTTCTGCTATTTGCGTTATTGCTATTCTAGTTTCTAAATCTAATTCGGCACCCCACCATATTAATTTCTCATTACCAAGGTTAGAAAAACTATTTTCAAGTGTTGGCTTCATTGGTCCATCCCCAACAATAACTAATTTGCAATTTTGAGTTTTTGTTTGGCGCCAAGAACGTAAAAGTGCCTCGATATTTTTCTCATTTGCAATCCTTCCCATATATAAAAAGATTCTTTCATTTCCAAGTTTGTTTTTTACCTGATCATATTTTTTACTTTTTTCGCAAAAGGGTTTCCAAATATTTTCATCAACGCCGTTTGGAATAACTATTTGTTTTTCTGTAGGTACTCCTAATTTATCAAGAACATTTTTTTGAGGTTCAGAAAAAATAATTATTTTATCGAACTTTGCTAAAGATGGAGCATAAAGTTGATAGGTTAATTGTTGAGTGCTCGCAGTTAGATTTCTATTTTTTGCATCAAATGGTGGATGAAATGTTCCTATAAGAGGAACATTAATTTCATTACACAGCTCTGGAAGTCTAAAGTCTAAAGGAGATAAAGTTAGGCTTGCATGTACTATGTCAGGTTTTAATCTTTCCAATGATAGTCTTAGCTCTTTTTCTGCCCTTGGTGAGGGTATTGTATAAACTTGAGATTTAATTAAATATGGGAGACTTACATCAGGATCATTTGCAAGAAATAATGGTTCTGATGAATTTGAACTAGAGGGATTGTCGAAATGAATAAAACTAATTTTATGCCCTCTGGCCTTCAATTCCTTAGTAGTTGAATTGCCATAAGTTACATTTCCGCAAAAAGGGGATTTTTTACCCAACCAGGCAATATGAACCACATTAATTGATTTAGCTATTTATAAAGTTAACAGTAAGAGCCGCTATGATCATAATTTTTAAATTTTTTTATGATTTATGAAAATCTTAACTATATATTTCTCTCAACATTTTTAGTGAAGATAATTCTTTCTCTAGTTGAGAAGAGATCCAAGTCTCAATAATAAATAATATTTTAAGCCAGACTTTTTTAGGTCCCAATAACTCTCCATTAGATTTTATTGGTAATTCGGGAAAAAGAAGTCTTTGTAATAGAGCAACTTCAGATGCATTTATTTTTAGATTACTTTGAGGAGCTTCAATTGACGAAAACCCTTCACTTGGCAAATAATAACAACGCCATTCCCAATTTCCTAAAGGCGGAATAATAGGTTCTCCAGTTTTACAGCAATGATGAATTGGTAAATTTATACCTCCAATGGCTAATAGATGGATTATAGATTGAATACTCATTGAGAGCATTTTAATATCTTCTTCTTTAGATTCTTCATATAAATAAATCCTATCTAGATGAGCAAGAACACAAGATAGATAGTTTTGTTGCTTATCATTATTACCTACTAATAAAAAAGTTAATTCAGTTATTGCTTGAGCGGCTGCAAGACATTCAATATTTTTCCCTAGACCAGAATAGCTTTTTAATATTTTAATTTGACGTACAGATTTAAGATTACTTTTCCCAAAAATTTGCAGACTTAAATACGTTAATGGAGTAGCTGCGGCAAGACTACTTTTAGGGCGTCTAGCACCAGGTACCGCTAATCGAACAATCCCCTGCTCATCAGTAAGAATAGTTATTAATCTATCATTCTCACCTAATGGAGAAGCTTTAATACAGAGACCCTCTAGTCTGCACTCACCAGAACCAGACATTTAAAAATTTACTTCTTGGAAAATCTCACAAAAATTAGAAGTTCCAACGCAACTAATTCCATTATCAAACAAATCAATAACTTGTGTCAGTTTTTTTATACCACCTACAACTTTTATTTGATTTTGAGAGCCTGTTATTTTTAGTATTTCGAGTACATCATTAGATGTAAGAGGAGTTCCAAACCCGTCCCCGAATTGAAAATTTTTTATTCCTAATTCCAAACATATTTCTATCGCATTAATAAAAACTTCTTCTTGAAGTTTTGATTTATTTATGATTATTGAAACTGGTAATCCAGATAATTTAACTTGCTCAATTTCGGCAGCGAAAGTTTCTAAATTTCTTTTGGATAAATTGATAAAGTTTGGGATATATTCAATTCCTTTTGCACCCTTATCTTTTGCAAAACAAACTAATTCTTCAATAAATGAAACTGGTAAATCTGCTAAAGGGTAAGAAATAAGTGCTTTTATATCCGCACTGTAATTACCCAAACAGTTTTTAAGATCAGTTAAATAATTTAGTGAAGTAGAAATATTTTTGATATTGTATTTTCTTATTAAATCGCAATTCACACAGAAATCTTCCCATGATAAATAAGGGTTAATAATAATCGCGTGAATTTTCTCGTTTAATTCATATTCAATATTGGGCATTTAAAACTTATTTAGATTGAATCAATCCATAACCTCCATGATTCCTCTTGTATATAACTTGAAGTTCATTATTTTTCTTGTTTCGAAAAACATAAAAATCATGATCAATTAGATCTAATTGTTTTCTTGCTTCGTCTGATGAAATTGGAGTCATTTCAAAGTATTTATTTTTTATAGATGGCTCAGGCAGACTTGCTTCAGTTCCTTCTTTAAAAAAAGCTTTATCTAAAAAATTTGATTCCATACTTTCAATTGGTAAAGAATCTTTATTTTTAAATTGTTTATTATGGATTGTTTTATTGTTTCTTTCTTTGTATTTGCGTAATTTTCTACAAAGTTTATTTGAAACTAAATCAATGCTTGAGTATAGATTTTCAGTTTTTTCTTCAGCTCTAATTACGGTACCATTTGCAAAAATAGTAACTTCTGCAGTTTGGAACGAGACTCTTGGATTCTTTTCAATTGAAAGGTGTATGTCAGCTTCTTTAACGATATCCTTATAGTGATGTGTTGCTTTTTCTATCTTTGCCTCAGTATATTCTTTTAATGCTCCAGTGAGCTCAAGATTCTTTCCATGGATTAAAATTTTCATAACAAATCTAAAAATATTTACTTACTTTCTAAATCTACTTAAATATGGATAATAGAACAGCAATAATTAAACAACCTGATAATATTTCTTCTTTTAATGATGTTTATAAATTACAAAAAGAATATCAGGAGGCATTGATTTTAGATAATTCTAACCCTGATTTTATTTGGATAGGGGAGCATCAACTCTGTTATACATTGGGGAGAGGATCTAATTACGATAATTTACTATTTTCTCTAAATGATGCTAAATATGATGTTTTTAAGATTGATAGAGGTGGTGAGGTAACTTGTCATATGCCAGGACAATTAGTAACGTATTTGGTTTTAGATTTGAAAAATTTTAATAAAGATTTAAATTGGTACTTAAGAAAAATTGAAGAAATTATTATAAAAATCCTTGGAGCTTTTAATATAGATTGTCACTCTAGAAAAGGGTTTACTGGTGTTTGGATAGGAAATAAGAAAATCGCATCAATTGGAATTGGGTGTAAAAGATGGATTACAATAAATGGATTTTCAATCAATATTGACTGCGAATTAGAAAACTTTAATAAGATTGTTCCTTGCGGAATAGAAAATTGTCTTATGGCAAATATGATTGATTACAACAAAAATTTAAATATTCAAGAAGTCAAGACAATTGTTAAAAAAACCATCGAGGAAGAATTTAATTTTGATTTTATATCAAAATAGAAATTAAAATTTCAAAATCAATTTAATATGGGTGATTTAGCGTATTGGCCTGCAGCCAAACCTCTTTCTAAAAAAAATACATTTGCCAAAAATAGAGATTTTATTAAAAACCTTGATCATATAGATCAAATTTGGGAAAAATTAAAATTTAAATGTGGTGATACTTTAGCTGTTTGCGATTTAAGAGGGAAATACAAAGAAAAATTTTCTTATTCTGAGCTGGCTGATTTGATAACAAAAGTCTCTTTTTCTTTCGAAAATTATGGTTTAAAAAAGGGGGATGTAGTTACTGTAATATCTGAAAATTCTCCAAGATGGCTAGCAGTAGATCAAGGCTTAATGCGTTTAGGAGCTATAAATGCAGTGAGAGGTATTAATTCTCCTTCAGTAGAATTAGACTATATTATTGGGCACTCTAATTCAGTAGGACTAATAGTTCAATCTAAGGAAATTTGGCTAAGGTTAAACAACAAAGAAGAATTAAAAAAAAGACTGAAATTTATAATCAATTTAGAAGATGAACAATTTGAAAGTTTAATAAGTTGGAGTACATTCATAAGTTCAGTAGAAAAAGAAAATTCACAAAATAATAATCTTGAAAAATTTAATCCAGAAATTGATGACGTCGCTACTATTCTTTACACCTCTGGGACGACCGGAAAACCTAAAGGTGTGCCTTTGACTCATGCAAATTTTTTACATCAAATAATCAATTTAGCCTATATCGCTGATCCAGAACCAGGAACCTCTGTATTAAGCGTTTTGCCTATCTGGCATTCTTATGAGAGAAGTGCTGAATACTTCTTTTTTTCATGCGGTTGTTCTCAATACTATACAATTCCAAAATTTCTTAAAGATGATATTACACAAATAAAACCTGTTGTCATGGCTACTGTACCGAGACTATGGGAAGCAATACATGATGGTTTTTTTCAGGCTTTGAAAAAAATGCCTTTCAAAAAGCAAAAACTTATTAAGTTTTTGATAAGTAATAGTTCGGTTTTCAAAAGAAGTCTAAGAAAGATAAGAAATATAGATATAAATCAAATAACTTTTAAATCAAAAATCCCTTTAATGGGTTCTGTTATTAGCCGATATCCTTTACATAAATTGTCCACTATTTTTTTATGGCCGAATATTCTGAAACAACTATGTGGAGAAAAACTGAAATTTCCCATTAATGGTGGAGGTGCATTACCAGAACATGTAGATCTTTTTTTTGAATCTTTAGGTGTAGATGTTTTGGTGGGATATGGACTCACAGAAACTAGTCCAGTATTAACTTGTAGAAGAAGAGAATTAAATGTTAGAGGATCATCTGGGCAGCCTCTTTCATTTACTGAAATCAAAATAGTTAATGATGATAAAAAAAAGATTCTGAAGTTCAGAGAAGTCGGGAAAATTCTTGTTAGGGGGCCGCAAGTAATGAAAGGTTATCTTAATAATGCAATAGCTACAAATGATGTTTTATCCAAGGATGGTTGGTTTGATACAGGTGATTTAGGTTTTCTAATACCAAATGGTTCTCTCTTTATAACAGGAAGAGCTAAGGATACAATAGTGCTATCAAGTGGTGAAAATATAGAACCGAATCCGCTAGAGACTGAAATTCTTAGTTCTGAATTTATTAATCAGATTCAATTAGTAGGACAAGATAAGAAATGTTTAACAGCCCTTGTAGTTCCTAATGTCGAATTGGTTAAAAGCAAGTTTTTGGAAGAAGACCTTTCAAAATTAAACCTGAATAAGAAAATTGGTACATTTTTCAAATCACAAATTAATAATTTGCTTAAAAGTCGATTAGGAGCAAGATCAGAAGAACAAATATTAGATTGTTATTTTGTTGATGCCTTTACTCTAGAAAATGGGTTATTAACACAAACTCTTAAACAAAAAAGAAAAGAAATAGAAAAAAAGTATTCATTACAAATAGAAAATATGTATGAAAACAAATTTAGTAAGAAAATTTGATTTGTTCTATCTATATTGAAAAGGTAATTTAATTTTTTATGGAAACAAAAAACTCAATATCTATAAAGCGCTCAATAGCTATTAAAGCTGTAGTTACACCAACTTGGAAGGAAGATGCTGAAAAAGAATTAAGTAAAGCAATTTCAAACATTGATCAGCAATTATCGCAACTGGAGCAAGAGGGGCAGCAAATAGTAAATAATGTTAGATCCCAATCGGTTAATCCTCTAGATCCAAGGGTTCAAGAACAGGTTAGTCAGGTGCAACAACAAGTCGCAGCAAAACGAAATGAAATTGAAGAACAAAAAAGAAATCTTCTTCAACAACAGAGTCAAGTTCGCGAATTAAAAATGGACGAAATTGTTGATCAAGGGCAAGTGGATAGTTTCTGTGATGTCACTGTGGGAGACAATCTTATTGAAAAAATGCAAGTATCGATTACGGTTAAGGATGGAGTTATTCAATCTATAGATAATAATTAAAGAGAAGATTTAGTATTTTTGATAAATATAAGTAAATCTTAATTTCGAAAAGTTTAAAATTCTAATCGATCTAAATTATTACTTTCTTAAGTTTTAAGAGTTCCCACTGTGAACATGATTTCGTATAATTAAAACAAGAGTTTAAAGGGTTCTTAACCATAAAAACTTTAGGAAGTTTGGTAGAAATCCCTTGAAACTTATGCAATAACAATTTTCTTATGTCTCACGAAATATTCATGCCTGCCTTGAGTTCTACTATGACGGAGGGCAAGATTGTGGAATGGTTGAAAAATCCAGGAGATAAAGTTGAAAGAGGTGAATCTGTCTTGGTTGTTGAATCTGACAAGGCAGATATGGATGTTGAATCTTTTCAAGATGGATATCTTGCGGCTGTTTTAATGCCTGCTGGCAGCACTGCACCAGTAGGAGAGACTATCGGTCTTATTGTAGAAAATGAGGACGAAATAGCTTCTGTTCAAGAACAAAATAAAGGAAATCAACCCGAAGTTTCTAGTTCGGATCAACTTGAATTGGTAAGCAATAAAACTGAAGAAAAACCTGTGGTTCAAAGAGAAATTGTTGAAAAACAAGAAAAAGAAGTCGTATTAATGAGTGAAAAGGCTGCCTCATCTTTTAATAGTGATCAAATAAATGCTGCTACGAGTAATGTTTCTTCGAGGGTGATTGCATCTCCAAGAGCTAAAAAACTTGCCTCTCAAATGGGTGTTGATTTAGCAAAGGTTCATGGATCCGGACCTCACGGAAGGATTCAAGCCGATGATATTTTAAAAGCTAATGGCCAACCAGTCTCTACACCATGGATAGGTGAAGGTAGTTCTCCTGCAAGTATACCGGGTGCAAATTTGGGAGTTGAAAGTAAACCAGAAACTTCAGGAAATAGTTTTGGTAATCCCGGAGAGACAGTTCAATTTAATACTCTTCAAAAAGCGGTAAATAAAAATATGGAATCTAGTTTAGATGTGCCATGTTTTAGGGTGGGTTATTCCATTAACACAGATAAATTAGATAATTTCTACAAAAAAGTAAAACAGAACGGAGTTACTATGACTGCTTTACTAGTAAAGGCAGTTGCAAAGACACTAAAGAAACATCCTCAAGTTAACTCAAGTTTTTCAGAGAATGGAATTTCTTATCCAGAAAATATAAATATTGCTGTTGCTGTTGCGATGGAAGATGGTGGACTAATAACTCCAGTTTTAAAAGAACCATGCAATACTGATTTATTTGAATTGTCTAGGGAATGGAAAGATCTTGTAAAAAGATCAAGATCCAAACAATTAGAACCTGATGAATACTCAACGGGAACCTTCACTTTATCTAACCTTGGGATGTTTGGAGTTGATAGATTTGACGCAATTCTTCCTCCAGGTACCGGTGCTATTTTAGCCATAGCATCATCGAAACCAACAGTTGTTGCTAATAGTGATGGTTCAATATCGGTTAAAAAAATAATGCAAGTAAATCTTACAGCTGATCATAGAGTGATCTATGGAGCTGATGGAGCTTCATTCTTAAAAGACTTGGCTTCCCTAATTGAAGATGATCCAGAGACTCTTGTCTCCTAAATTTAATTGATTTCTCAAATTAATAATGATGAGAGAGATTATAAGCTTGAAGCTTATGATTATTTACTTGATCCTTCATTAATTGCTAGTAAACCTTCTGCAATTAGGCATGAATCAAGATTGATGATAGTTAGAAATAGTTTTTTAGAAGAAGACTGTTTAACTAATAAATTTACCAAGAATCTTTTAGATGAATTCAGAGAAGGGGATCTTGTAATTGTAAATAATACTAAAGTTATGAAAGCTAGGTTAAAGGTTGAATTAGAAAATAAGACATTAGTCGAATTATTAGTTTTAGAAAGATCCTATGAAAGTGTTTGGTTATGTTTGGCAAAGCCAGCAAAAAAGTTAAAAATAAATAGAAAATTAAAATTAAAATCTCCATTAGCACAAGATATTAATTTGATTTTTGATGGAGTTGATGAAGAAACTGGAGGGAGATTTATTAAATTTCCTGAAAATATAACTTGTCTCAATTCAATGAATGAACTTCTTGATAAATACGGGGAAATCCCTCTTCCTCCTTATATAAAAAATTCCGAAGAAGAATCTTTTCATGAGAAAAGTTATCAAACTGAGTATGCAACAAATCCGGGGGCAGTTGCTGCCCCAACAGCTGGTTTACACTTAAGCAAAAGTCTTATTACCAATCTAAAAAAAAAAGGCGTAATAATCTTACCGATAACTTTGCACGTGGGTTATGGAACATTCAAACCAATTGATCAAGAAGATTTAAGTAACTTAAAACTTCACAAAGAATGGGTAAGTGTTAATAAGGAAGTAGTGGAGGAAATAAAAAGAATAAAGAAAACAGATAGAAAAATAATTGCTATTGGTACAACTAGCGTAAGAGCTCTTGAAAGTTGTTATTCTCACGAAATTAATGACTTTATTCCCATAGCTAAATACGTAGATTTAGTAATTAAGCCAGGTTATAAATTTAAGGTAGTTGATGGATTATTAACTAATTTTCATCTCCCTAAAAGTTCATTATTACTTTTAGTAAGTGCAATGATTGGTAGAGAAAGATTATTAGATCTGTATAAAAAAGCCATAAAAGAAAAATTTAGATTCTTCTCTTATGGCGATGCGATGTATATTTCACCAGATTCACTACTGGAGAAGAAATAGATTTAGGCTTTGACTGGTTCTTGAATGATTCCGCTTGGAACTTCAGTAAACATAATTGATGATAAATACCTCTCTGCTAAATCAGGTAGAACAACTACAATTGTCTTTCCAGCATATTCATCTTGTTCAGCTAATCTAACAGCAGCAGCAGCGGCAGCCCCACAAGATATTCCTACTAATAAACCTTCCTCTTTAGCTAACCTAAGAGCCATCTCAATTGATTCGTCATTTGTTACTTGTTCAACCTTATCAACAATTGATAAGTCAAGGTTCTTAGGAATAAATCCTGCTCCAATTCCTTGGATTTTATGTGGTCCGGATTTAACCTCTTCTCCATTCATTGTCTGTGTAATAACAGGACTGTGTGATGGTTCTACAGCTACAGAAGTAATATTCTTGCCCTTCTCTTGCTTAATGTATCTTGAAACTCCTGTAATTGTGCCGCCAGTTCCAACCCCTGCAACTAGGACATCAATTTCACCATCGCAATCATCCCAGATTTCTGGTCCAGTAGTTTTGAAATGAATTTCAGGGTTTGCTGGATTATCAAATTGACCTGGCATGAAATATTGAGAAGGATTACTTTCTGCAATTTCTTTAGCCTTAGCTATTGCTCCAGGCATACCTTTAGATGCCTCTGTTAAAACAATTTCAGCACCCAACACTGCCATAACCCTTCTTCTTTCAATTGACATGGATTCTGGCATTGTAAGGATAAGTTTATAACCTCTTGCTGAAGCAGTAAAAGCTAGAGCAATTCCTGTATTTCCAGAAGTTGGCTCAACAATAGTTTTGTCTTTTGTAAGTTTCCCACTTTTCTCGGCATCCCAGATCATGTTTGCGCCGATCCTACATTTGACACTATAAGCAGGGTTTCTACCTTCAATTTTTGCAAGTACTGTAGCTTTCGCGTTTTTAGTAACTGATTTTAATTTTACTAATGGAGTGTTTCCAATAGCAAAACTGTTGTCCTCATAAATTTTTGCCATTTATATATTGAGAAAATATATATTAATACTAACTATTTTTCAGAAAAAGAGTATATAAGTTTCTATACGGTAAATACTAGGAATTTAGAAATTATTCAGTGCTTCAGAAAAGGTTTTCCATAATTGATCTTGGTCTTCTAATCCAACTGATACTCTAATAAGGTGCGAGGGTATACCAAAACTTTCAGCCCAATCCAACTCGTCATAATGAGCTAGTAAAACATAAGGACAAACTAGAGTAAATTTTGTACCTAAACTAGGTCCTTTAGATACTTTTAGAGAATCATAAAATTTTTTCGCTTTGTTCAATCCTCCATTTAATTCAAACGATAATAAGCAGCCGTATCCCCCATTAGAAGTAAGTAAAGAATTAAAATTTGGACAATTTTCAGGATGGAAAATATTTTTAATCTCGCTATGAGTCTCTAATCTTTTTTTTAATTCTAAACATGCTTTATTTTGTTCAAAAACTCTTTGATTTACATCTCTACTAACTTTCTCTAGATAAACTATATCTCCATCGGAAAGTATTGGAATATTAATTTCGTTTAATGCATTTCTAAACTGATCAATCCATTTGCTTTTTGGATTTAGTATTAATGATCCGGCAAGAATATCACCACTTCCTGAAAAAATTTTTGTAAGTGAAGTAAAAACTATATCTGCATATTCTATGGAATTTATATTTAAATTCGAACCAATTGTATCGTCAACAATTAACGGAATATTTAGCTTTTTTGCAATTTTTGAAATTTTTTTAATGTTTACACATTTGAGCATTGGATTACTTGGAAGTTCAATAATTAATGCTGATGGATTTATTCTTTTGATTTCTAATTCAATATCCGCGCAATTTTCTTCTGTAATTAACTGTGCTCCGTGAAAGATTTTCATGGGTAATTTAAGTACATCTACATATGGGAAACCAACTTGGAGTGTTGGTTTAGCTGGAAATAATTTATATATGATTTCTAATGATGTATGCAATGCAGACATTCCAGATGAAGTTAAGTGAATATCATTAGAGTCAATTTTTGTAGATTTAGAAATTCTATTTTTTATTCTTTGAGAACATTCATTTACGTAAGATTTTGGAGGGCAATCTTCAAGGCCTAGTTCTATAGCGGCAGCTCTTGAAGATAGACCAAGACCAGTATGTTGCCAAAAATATTTTGCATAAATACTTCCTTCTTTTTCAGTTATTAAGAAAGCTAAATTATTTCTTTTTTCTATTAACGAGAATTGTTCAGAAGTATTTCTATCAATGTATTTTTTAGCTTTAAAAGCTATGCTTTCATTCGGATATGGCCAAATACTTTTATTGTTGTAGTAATTTTGCTTTTTTACTTTTTCGCATAATCTTTTCACTATGGGGTTTAGCCCGAATCGTGGGTAAATGGACTTCAATAAATTCATGCATTCTTGATCTTTTTCTTCGTAATTTATTACATCATTCCAAGTTGGTAATGCTACAGAAACGGCATGAATACTATCAGGAATTGCATATCCCAATTCTAAATTTTTCCATATAGGTTTTTTAAGTAAATCTCTCAATTTTCAGAATTTATTTAAAGCAAATAAAATGTCCGAGATTAAATCGTTTGTATCTTCACATCCAATTGATAATCTGACAAGAGCATCATCTATCCCTAGTAGAATTTTTGTTTTGTCATCAACAGAAGCATGAGTCATCGTTGAAGGGTGACAAATTAAACTTTCAACTCCTCCAAGGCTTTCTGCTAGAGAGAAATATTTGAGAGATTTGCAAAATTTAAAAGTATCCTCTTTATTTAAATTTAATTTTAGGGTGATCATTGAACCTCCAGATTTCATTTGCGATTTTGCTAAATTAAATTGGGGATGTTGTTGATTAAAAGGGTAAATTACTTTACTAATAATTTTATGATTACCAAATTCTTCAGAAATAAATTCTGCACTTTTAGTTTGTTGTTCGATTCTCAAAGGAAGAGTTTTTACTCCTCTCGTAATGAGCCAACTATCAAAAGGAGATGGTTGAAGCCCGAGAGCTTTTTGAGAGAAAAGCATCTTACTATTCCATTCCTCATTATTTGTAAGTACTGCTCCGCCAAGTGCGTCACTATGCCCATTAATGAATTTTGTGGTGCTTACAACCGATAGTGTTGCACCAAGGTCCAATGGTTTTTGAATAAGCGCTGTAGAAAATGTGTTGTCTACAACTACTGGTATTTCGAGTTTATTCGCTTCATCACAAATCGCCTTAATATCGAGTACCTTCAAAAGTGGATTAGTTGGACTTTCTAGCCATATCAAGGTTGGCTCGAAGTTTGAAATCTTTTTGACATTATTTTCGTTTGTAAAATCTGTGTATAAAACTTCTAGTCCAAATTTCTTGAAAACTTTTTCAAACATCCTCACTGTACAACCATAGAGATTTGATTCGCAGAGTATCTTGTTACCTGATTTTAGTGTTGATGAAATTGCAGTTACCGCGCTAATTCCAGATCCAAAAACTGTACAGTATTTAGAATCTTCTATTGATTTAAGGACGCTTTCTAGAATTCTAAAGTTTGGATTGCCTGATCTGGTGTAGTCGAAATTATCTTTATTTCCATGTTTAAAAGTGGATGTAGAAAAAATAGGAGGCATAACGCATCCAGTTTCTTCCGCAAATGTTTCCCCATGGTGAATAGATAGGGTCTTAAAACCTGGCTTTTTGATATTATTTTCCTTATTTCCCATTATTTTTAAAAATAAGAATTAAATTAAATCTCTCAGTTTTTTAATGAGAGATTTAATAATCCGAATAAAAGTAGTACTAAACTTTTCTTGAATAATATTCAACAACTAGTAGTTCGTTTATTTCAAGAGCCACCCACTCTCTATCGCATTTTCCATTTATTTTTCCTGTTAATTTAGGTTTGTCTAAATCAAGATGAGGTGGAACATTTGCTAAGCCAGGGAATTCTATATTACCTTCAACAAGTTTTTTGCTTGCTTTGTTTTCTTTAATTCCGATTACATCTCCTGATTTGCATTGATAACCAGCAATATCAAGAACCTTTCCATTAACGGTTACATGGCCATGATTTACTAATTGTCTTGAGCCTGGAATGGTACCTCCAAAACCTAATCTAAAACAAACATTATCAAGTCTGTTTTCCAAAAGTCTTAGTAGGTTAGTTCCTGTAGATCCTTCTTGAGCTCTAGCTTTTTTTACATAACGAACTAGTTGTTTTTCAGAAACTCCATAATTAAACCTAAGTTTCTGCTTTTCTTCTAGACGAATTGCATATTCTGATCGCTTGCGACGGGCTTGGCCGTGCTGACCTGGAGGATTAGACTTCTTTGAAGCTTTCCTGGTGAGACCTGGTAGTTCTCCCAAGCGACGCGTAACCCTTAATCTGGGGCCGCGGTATCTTGACATAATTTAAATTAAATAGAAATTTGCAATAAATTGGATAATTGATTAAATTCAATTAAACTAATTACTACTCGGATTATTATTTTACATCATTAAAGTGTTCAAAACTATTAATAAAGCATTAACTTCTATACTTCTTTTTATGATTTCGTTTTATCAAAAGTGGTTTTCTCCTTTTTTTGGACCAAGATGCAGATTTATTCCAAGTTGCAGCTCTTATGGATATGAGGCAATTACTAGACATGGTCCTTGGAAGGGAGGGTGGTTAACTTTAAAAAGATTAAGCAGATGTCATCCTTTAACTCCCTGTGGATGTGACCCTGTGCCTGACTAAATGAATGAAAATATTTATTTTTGTTAGGCAGGGATGTTGCCTTTGTGATTCATTAAAAAACAAACTGGCAAAAATAAATCTTAATGAGTTATTCCCCAATCTAGAAGAGCTTAAAGAAATTGATATTGATAGGGTCGATTTATATAAAGATAAATATAAAAAATATGATTATGAAGTACCTGTTATTGCTATTGAAAGAATTAGGTCTGAGGAGATCATAGAATTGCCTCGCATTTCTCCAAGATTAAAAGATGATCAATTAAAGAATTGGTTTCAAAAAAATATTAGTACCATTCTGGAGAAATAATTTTTTTATATGAGATCTATAAAATTACATAAACTTTTAGATTTAGTAGGAATTATTCCTTCATTAGATTTAATCGATCATGAAATCAATAATATTTCTTTTAACTCCAAAGAAGTACAAAAAGGAACTTTATTTTTAGGAATGCCTGGTTTAAATGTTGATGGAGGAAAATTTTGTATTGAGGCAATTGAAAATGGCGCGGAGGCTGCCATTATTGGGTCTGCTGCAAAAGAAAGAATTGGATCTATTGATCGAGAAAGGATTTTGGTTATTGAGGATAATTTAGATTATATTTTTGGTCAAATTGTCGCTGAGTTTTGGAATAGGCCTTCAAGAAAACTTAAACTTATTGGTGTTACTGGTACTAATGGAAAAACGACAATTACTTTCTTATTGGAATATCTTTTAAAAAAATTAGGGAAAAAGACTGCATTATTTGGGACCTTGTTTAATAGATGGCCTGGCTTCTCAGAAGTTGCTTCTCATACAACTGATTTCGCCGATAAGCTTCAAAAGAAATTAAATGCTGCTGTTGAGGCAGAATCTGAATTCGCGATATTAGAGGTGAGTTCTCATTCTATTGCTCAAAAGAGGATATCAGGATGTGAATTTAAGGCGACTATTTTTACTAATTTAACTCAAGATCATCTTGATTATCACTCAGATATGGAATCTTATTTTCAAACAAAAAGAAAATTGTTTTTCCCACCTTATTTAATAGAAAAGGATGGAATTTCTGTATTAAATCACGATGACCATTGGATATCTAAATTATCGTCTGATCTTGAAAAAAGATCTTCATTAGTGTCTACAAAGATTACTGAAAGTGAATTTGAAAATGATGATTTTTTTTTCGTAACAGATAAAAAATTTACTGAAAGTGGTTCCACTTGTATTTTTCATACACCAAGGGAAAAAATTCAACTTTTTGTTCCACTTGTTGGAGAATTTAATTTAATGAATGCGATTCAAGCAATAACAATTTTGTATAAACTGAATTTTTCTTTAAAAGATTTATCAAAGTTAATACAATCTTTCCCTGGTGCTCCTGGGAGAATGGAGAAAATACAAATTGATGATAATGACGTTTCGAGATCTCTTCCAACAGTAATTGTTGATTATGCCCACACTCCTGATGGATTAAAAAAAGTTTTGCAATCAATTAAAAAACTTTGTGAAGGAAAACTAATAACTGTTTTTGGCTGTGGCGGAGATCGTGATCGTAGTAAAAGGCCTTTGATGGGATCAATAGCTGAAGAGTTGTCTGATCAACTTTTCATAACTTCAGATAATCCAAGATCAGAAGAACCCCAAAAGATAGTAAATGATATTTTGATGGGTATAAAAAAAAGAGAAAAAATAACAATTGAAATTGATAGATTTAAAGCAATAAATGAATCTATTAAATTTGCCAATAAAAAAGATATTGTTTTAATTGCAGGAAAAGGACATGAAGACTACCAAATTCTCAATGATAAAGTTATTGATTTTGATGATAGAAAAATAGCTTATAAATTATTAAAAGAAAAAAATAAATCTCAATAAAATTTTCTAATCAAATAAGAAAGATTTTTACGCAAATCACAAGAAAAGTTTCTTAGAATCAATGAAGTTATTTTTAATAAAATGAAAGGCTTAGCCTTAGTTGTAGGCGCAGGTGGAATTGGAACACAACTAGCTAAAGATCTTAATGAAAGTGAAAAAGATTTAGATGTTGTTTTGTGTGGAAGAAAAAGTGAATTTAATCCTTTTTGGGAATTGGATATAGAGGATTCTCAATCCCTTTTGCATTTGAAAAATAAAATATCAAATCATCCTTCAAAATTAAGGCTAGTTGTTAATGCTACAGGTAGACTTCATAGTGATTCTCTTCAACCAGAAAAAAGATTACAACATCTTGATAAAAAAAATATGATGGAAAGTTTTTCAATAAATGCCTTTTCTCCTATTTTGTTAGCTAAAGCGATTGAAGAATTTATACCAAAAGATTTTGATTTTAATTTTGCAAGTATAAGTGCAAGAGTTGGTAGCATTGGAGATAATCAAACTGGAGGTTGGTATTCATATAGAGCTGCAAAATCTGCGCAAAATCAGTTTTTTAAATCTTTAAGTATTGAATGGGCTAGACGTTTCCCAAAGGCTGCTATCACATTGCTTCATCCAGGAACAGTAGATACTGATTTATCTAGACCTTTTCATAAATTTGTTCCAGAACATAAATTATTTAGTAAAGAAAAATCCTCCCAATTCCTGATCAATATTATTAAAAATCAATCACCAGAATCTACAGGAAAATTTATTGCATGGGACAATTCGGAGATACCTTGGTAAACTAAATTTTTTTTATATCAATAGATCTTTAAGTCAATATTTTTTTTATTTCTCTAGCAAGTAAATCAATCTCAGCTTCTGTAGTCATTTGATGTACGCATGCTCTAAACCATTTTGGATCTTCTAAAACTCTAATCCAAATTTTCTTTTCTCCAAGTTTCTTTACATATTTATCCTTATCTTTAATATTTTCGATATTAAAACTAACAATCCCATTTAAATATTTTTTTTCTAAAACTAATTCAACACCCTTTGATTGATTTAATTCATCCCAAAGTTTTCCACTTAATCTTTTGATATTTTTGGTTTTTTCTTTTTCATGGCAGTCTTTATCCAAAAGATCTAAAGAATTCCGAAGCCCAGCAAGTAAAGGAATGCAAGAGGTAGCTATTTCAAATTTCCTTGCATCATCATGAAAAAGATTATCTGAAGGCTCATAAATGCCTTGTTCTTTTTTTAATGATTTCCAACCAATTATTGTTGGATCTGTTTCACGAATAAATCTATCTGAGACATAAATGGCTCCAAGTCCTTCTGGTCCACATGCCCATTTGTGAGAAGTTATTGAATATAAATCAGAATAAAAAACTTCTTTTTCAATATTTATGTGCCCAAAGGTTTGAGCACCATCAACAAGTAAATAAGAGTTTTCTCGATTATTTTTTAATTCGATAGAAATTTGTTTTAAAGGAATTTTATATCCAAAGTTCCATAAGATATGAGAAATAATTAGGATCTTAGTCTTACTATTTAGATTTTTCAAAATCTCTAAAATTATATTTTCGTCGTTTAGATTTTTAATTTTTTGGATTGGCAAAATTTTGAATATTAATTTATTTCTTCTGCAAAATTCTCGACTTGCAGCCACTACTCCAGGATGTTCACAGTCACTTATTAACAACTCTTCTCCCTCTTTTACTTTTATTCCCCAAAAGGGCAAAATCATACCGGAAGAGATATTTTCGGTAAAAGCTACATTCTTTGAATTGACACCTAATTTTTGCGCAATGATTCTTTTTGTAGTCAATATTTCTTTGTAAATAAAAGGCCACATATTATTGGTAAATGGTCCTAAATCTTGGATAATTTCCCAAGTCTTAACTATTGCTTCTAGAGAAGATTTTGGTAATGGTCCTTGACCGCCATAGTTGAAATAATACTTATTTTTTAATGCGGGTATTTGATCTCTTAGATTATTTCTCATGGAAATTTATATTATATTTTCAACTCTTGAATTTTTTTAAATATTGCCTACTAAAGTTACTGTTCTAAATTCAATATCCTCAATTACTTTCCAAGGTTCAGCACTCCTTTCTGCAAATTTTAAATTTTTAAATCCTAGTTCTTTAAAATCACTTATAAACTCTGGCTCATACCATGCTCCACTAATACATCCTGTCCATAAATCATGATCACTTTGCAATCTTGAAGGAACTTTTTTGTTAGAGACGATATCGCTAATTGCAATTCTTCCATTATCGTTTAAAACTCTTTTTATGTTGTTTAGAAGGTTATTTCTAGATTCTGGACTTACCAAGTTTAAAACGCAATTACTTAAAATAATATCAACTGATTTATCTGCGATTAATGGATTTAAATCTTTATCTAATTCATCAAGTTTTTCAATTGAACCTTCTAGAAATTCTGTATTGTTGAAACCTATATTTTTTGTAACTTCTTTAGATGCTGATCTTGATAAAGAAAGCATGTCAGGATTCTGATCAACTCCAATAACTTTCCCTTCTTTTCCAACAATTTGGGCACAAATGAAAGCATTTTTGCCGCTACCACTTCCAAGATCTAAAACTATATCATTTTTTTGAACATATTTTGTTGGATCACCACACCCATAGTCTCTTTCTATAACCTCTTGAGGAATTGCTTCTAGTAAAACGGGATCAAATCCAACTGGTGTACAAAGACAACTTTCTTTTTCTTGTGCCGCTGAGCCATATCTTTCTTGAATCGCATCTTTATGATCGAATTGATTAGGTGCTTTATTCGATGTGTTTGTATTACAGCAACTTTCAGACATATTTTTTAAAGAACTCTTGATAAATATAGCCAAAAAAAAAGCCCCTGAAAAAGAGGCTTTTAATTTGTTTAATTAAATTATTTAGTGTAATTAACACCTCTGTAATTTAATTCTGCTTTTTCATTACTTGAAGAAGCGTCATCCATTCTATTGGTGTATACGTTTCTTCTGTAGGTAAGTTCAACAAGTTGCTTTTTAGCAGCTTCTTTGTTTTGAACGTAGTTTTTACCTCTGTAAGTTAAAGTAGTCATGTTTCGATGTGTCAACACGGCCATCCCCCGTTCCATGGTATGACTCGAACTGCGCCCTCAAATGAGGGTGAACGAAAAAGTAGCAATTGCTACAAAATTATTATAAGCCTATTTTTAACTGTATGTCTAGCTTTTACAAATAGAAACGAAGATTTAATGTTTTTTTAATTATTATCTTAGGTAAATTTTTTTATAAATAGTCTCTAAAAAGGTTTATGTTTATATTTGGTTTAATCTTCATTTAACTATTTATTTATGACAGGTTTTTTATATTTCTTGGGAAATACTTTAAGGTGGCCAGTGTTAAAGCCAAAAGAATTTTTTTCACTACATGCTTATTTTTCAATTGTTTATTTGATAACTTTTACTTTGAGTAAATATGATGTAAGCCAATCAAATTTAGTTTTTACATTAGGAATTCTTGCACCCCTTTTAATCGCTATTGGTCAAGGACTTCCAATTGATTGCCTTGATATGGAATCATCTTTGTTGAAGGAATTAAAAACTAAATAATATATTTCAGTTAAAAATTTTTATAAAACTTGGACAACTTCGCTTATTTCAGGAATCATTTCTTTTAACTTTCTTTCAATACCCATTTTGAGAGTCATAGTGCTACTTGGGCAACTACCACATGCTCCTTGAAGTCTGACTTTGACAATTGGACCATCTATTTCTGCAATCTCTACATTACCTCCATCAGAAATTAAAAAAGGTCTCAGCTCGTCAAGGACTTTTTCTACATTTTCGTTTGTCAGCGAGAGAGTTTCAGTACTCATAATTTTCGTTTAACTTTATAATAAGCCTAGAAAGAAATCTGATTAATTGCAAAAAAGATAATTTTCTGTTGTGACTTCATCTAAAAATCCCACTAATGACAATAGCTACTTTGATGCAGTCTTGGTAGGAGCAGGGATAATGAGTAGTACTTTAGCCCTCCTAATTTCAGAAGTTTTACCAGATATAAGATTTCTTATTATAGAGAAATTAAATGCTCCGGGAAGTGAAAGTACTGGCGCTTTTAATAATGCAGGTACAGGACATGCGGCTAATTGCGAATTAAACTATACGCCTTTAGATGAAAAAGGAAATCTAAAAATAGATAAAGCGCTCTCAATAAATCGTTCATTTGAAACATCCATGTCTTTATGGGCCTCATTGTATGAAACAGGGAAAATTGATATTAAAAAGTTTCTAAAATTTATTCCTCATATTAGCTTTGTGTCTGGTCAGGATAATATTTCTTTTTTAAAAAAAAGATTTCAGAAAATGACCGAAAATCCTGAATTTTTCGATATGGAATTTTCTACATCTTTTGATGAAATTTCATCATGGGCTCCTCTAATAACAAAAGATAGAAATCCATCTACTCAAATTGCCGCTACCAGGATAGGTAGAGGAACTGATATTAATTTTGAGGCTTTAACTAAAGAGTATTTGTCATTAGTATCTTTAAATAAAAATGTTGAAATAAGTTACAAAACAGAATTAGTAGATTTAAAGAAAATTAATAAAAAACAATGGGAACTAGAAATCAGTTCTGAAGGTAGAAAAACTTCAATTAGAACTGGCTACGTTTTTCTTGGTGCTGGTGGAAAAACAATTAATTATTTACAAAAATCAAAAATTCCAGAAGCAAAAAGTTATGGTGGATTTCCTGTTAGTGGTAAATGGCTTATTTGCGAGAAAAAAGATCTAACAGAAAGACATAACTCAAAAGTTTATGGTAAAGCTGATATTGGATCGCCACCAATGTCTGTGCCTCATTTAGACACCAGATGGATTGATAATAAAAAACTTCTTCTATATGGGCCTTTTGCTGGATTTACAACGAAATTTCTAAAACAAAGTTCATATTTTGACTTATTTAGTTCTATTAAAAAGAATAATATTTTTTCTATGTTAGACGTTGGTTTCAAGAACAACGATTTAATTAATTACCTAGTATCACAATCATTAAAGAACCATAACTCAAGAGTTGAGAATTTAAAGAATATGATGCCATCAGCTAATCCTTCTGATTGGTATTTAAAAAATGCTGGTCAAAGAGTCCAAATAATTAAAAAAACTGAAGGTGGTGGTTCTTTGAAATTTGGAACTGAGATTGTAAATTCATCTGATGGATCATTGTCTGCTTTGTTAGGAGCCTCTCCGGGAGCAAGTACTGCGGTTTCAATTATGGTTGAGGTTCTAGAAAAATCTGTTTTATTTTTCAACGATAAGCATAATCTTAAGAAAAAAATAAATGACTTAATTTACCCAGAACTATCAGTCTCTGAAAATTACAGTATCTTCATAAAAAAAATTAAAAAAAGAAATAATTCCATTTTTGGTTTCCATCCATAATTCTAATTAGCTAATATTGATCAAGATGTAATAAGAGGAGAATTTTTCTTTCTATATGACTGATATATCGGTTTCAAAAATTAGAAATTTCTGCATAATCGCTCATATTGACCATGGTAAATCTACCCTTGCAGATAGGTTGCTTCAAGATACTGGTACTGTGCAGCAAAGGGATATGCAAGAACAATTTTTGGACAGTATGGATCTTGAAAGAGAGAGAGGAATTACTATCAAGTTACAAGCCGCTAGGATGAAATATAAAGCTGACGATTCCCAAGAATATGTTCTGAACTTAATAGATACTCCAGGGCATGTTGATTTCTCTTATGAGGTTAGTAGATCTCTTCAAGCTTGTGAAGGTGCCTTACTTGTTGTTGATGCAAGTCAAGGAGTAGAAGCTCAAACCTTAGCTAATGTTTATCTTGCCTTAGAAAATAATCTTGAAATAATTCCTGTTTTAAATAAAGTTGATTTACCAGGGGCTGATGCTGAAAAAATAAAACAAGAAATAGAGGAAATTATTGGACTTGATACATCTAATGCAATAAATTGTTCAGCAAAAACTGGAGTTGGTATTAAAGATATTTTGGAAGCAATCGTGAGAAGAGTACCTCCTCCTAAAGATGAAATTAAACTACCTACAAAGGCACTGATTTTTGATTCTTATTATGATCCGTACAGGGGAGTTATTGTTTATTTCAGGGTGTTATCTGGGTCTCTAAATAAGAAAGAAAAAATATTATTAATGGCAAGTAAGAAAAATTATGAACTAGATGAGATAGGAATAATGGCGCCTGATCAGCAGCAAGTTGATGAATTACATGCAGGAGAAGTTGGATATTTAGCTGCTTCTATAAAATCAGTTGCTGATGCAAGAGTGGGAGATACGATTACTCTTTTAAATTCACCTGCCAATGATCCTTTGCCTGGATATAAAACAGCAAATCCTATGGTTTTTTGTGGCTTATTCCCGACTGATGCTGATCAATTCCCAGATTTAAGAGTATCACTCGAAAAATTACAATTATCTGATGCAGCTTTAAAATATGAGCCCGAAACCAGTAGCGCAATGGGCTTTGGATTTAGGTGCGGATTCCTAGGACTTCTTCATATGGAGATTGTTCAAGAAAGATTAGAACGAGAATATGACTTGGATCTAATCGTAACGGCACCATCAGTTATTTATAAAGTTAATTTAAATCAGCAGGAACATATCTTTATTGATAATCCTTCTACTATTCCTGATCCACAACTTAGAGAATCAATAGAAGAGCCTTATGTGAAAATGGAAATTTATGCTCCTAATGAATTTAATGGAACATTAATGGGTTTATGTCAGGAAAGAAGGGGAGTATTTATAGATATAAAATACATAACAACAGATCGAGTTACCTTGATTTATGAAATTCCATTAGCAGAAGTTGTTACAGATTTCTTTGATCAAATGAAAAGTAGAACCCAAGGTTATGCATCAATGGAATATCATTTGATTGGTTATAGAAAAAATGACCTTGTTAGATTAGATGTTCTAATAAATTCAGAAAGAGCAGATCCATTAACTTCTATTGTTCATAAAGATAAGGCTTATGGAATTGGCAGAAGTTTAGTTGAGAAATTAAAAGAACTTATTCCAAAACAACAATTTAAAATACCCATTCAAGCATCAATCGGTAGCAGGATTATTGCAAGTGAAAGCATAAGTGCTTTGCGAAAAGATGTTTTATCTAAATGTTATGGAGGGGATATTTCTAGGAAAAAGAAACTTTTAAAGAAACAAGCCAAAGGTAAAAAGAGGATGAAGGCAATGGGAAAAGTTGAAGTCCCTCAAGAAGCTTTTATGGCAGTCTTGAAATTAAACCAGTAATTTCTTTTAATTTAAAATTTATAGCTATTTATTTTTAAAAGAATTGGGTATATTTCATTTATATCTTAAAAAAAATTTTGGATATTAACTCATTTAATCGTGTCGGCGCAAATATCAGAAAAGCTGGATTTTTAATTGTACTTTTTTATCTTCTTGTTGTTTTAATAATGAAATTTTTAGAAGCCAATAATTTTTTTGGCTATTCATTTTCAATGTTAAGTAATGATATCTTTGCCCCTCCTTCTCTTAATCATTTTTGTGGCACAGATAGATTAGGAAGAGATGTTTGCTTAAGAACTTTGCAAGGATCATCATTAGCTATAGAAGTTGTATTCTTAGCTATTCTTTTTTCATTAAGTTTGGGTTTGCCATTGGGATTATTAAGTGGGTATTTTGGTGGTTTTTTTGATAAATGCTTATCACTAATAATGGATACTATTTTTTCAATACCTGTAATTTTGCTTTCAGTTGTTGTGGCTTTTGTATTGGGTAAGGGTATCCTTAACGCGGCTTTGGCATTGTGTATTGTTTACTCTCCTCAATATTTTAGATTAATCAGAAATCAGACAATATTGGTTAAATCCGAAACTTATGTGGAGGCAGCTCAAGTTGCAGGAGCTGATGTTAAAAAAATTATTTTTAAATATATTCTCCCAAATGTAATAACACCATTGCCTATTCTGCTTACCCTAAATGCTGCAGATGCTGTTTTGGTATTAGGAAGTTTAGGATTTTTAGGTCTTGGTGTTCCTGCAGATGTCCCAGAGTGGGGAAGTGATTTAAATCTGGCTCTTGCCGCTTTACCGACAGGTATCTGGTGGACGGCTTTGTTCCCAGGTTTGGCAATGTTTTTTTTAGTTTTAGGTCTTTCTTTTATAGGAGAGGACCTTGAAGAAATTTTTGATAATCAAAATTCTGAATAAATTTAGTTATCTGTAATAGGATCAAGTTCTCCTTGATCATTCAACTTTGGATATTCTTTAGCTGATTTTTTATACACCGCAGCTAATTCTGGGTAACACCATTCAAAAAGTGTTTTTTGATATTCATCCATATTTAACCCTTCTCCATGATCGGGCAATATACCTTTATTTTTTCTTTGGCGAACAGCTTCAAATAATAATATAGAAGCAGCAACTGAAACATTCAGAGATTGAACCATACCTCTCATAGGTATAAAAATTGATTGATCAACCATTGATATAAGTTCATTACTTAGTCCCCATTTTTCTGCTCCTAAAACAAAACATGTATTTTGAGAATAATCAAAATTTCTATAATCTACTGATTTACTATTAAGAGTCGTTCCATATAATTTAAAACCCTTATTCTTTAAATCAGATATTGCCGTGATAGTGTTTTCATGATTATTCAGCTTTACCCATTTTTGACTTCCTTGAGCAGTACTATTAAAAGTCTTAACGGCATTTGTTTTGCTAATAAAATTTGCTTCGAAAACTCCTGCTGCATCACATGTCCTTAATATCGCAGATAAATTATGTGGTTTATTTACATCCTCAACTAAAACAGTCAAGTTTTTCATTCTGCAATCTAAAACACTTTTGATTCGTTCAAATCTTCTTGGCAAAATTGACATTTATAATTTTTTCACACCTTTAAATTATATTCAAAAAATATTGATTACCTATTAAATCTCTTGGTTTATAATATTTTGGTAGTTTAAGTTAACTCAATGGCATACATAGAATGGGACTATACAGTAATAACAAGTATGGTAGAAAAACAAGGGTGGGATTTACCTGATCGTGAATCGGAAGAATGGAATAAATTTAACGATGAATTAGGAGAAAAAATGAGAGGTGTTGGACTTATTTTCGAAAAATATTGTAAATTTACTCCTGACATAGGAGAAGGGGTTCATCTTCTAGATGACTGATCATAAAAAGTTTTAAACCATTGATGTATCCCTTAATCAATGGCTTATTAATTAATAAGATAATATAATTTCACTAAATTAGAACTGGCAATTATTAAGGCTTTATAAAGCTTGTACTCAAAAAAAAATTTTTTATTCCACAAAAAAGTTATTTAATTTCTATATTTGAATAAAAATATGAAAAATAAATTAACTTTTTTATTCGACGGTGGTTGTCCACTTTGTTTGAGAGAAACAAATTTTCTTAAAAAAAGAGATACCTTAAATCAAATTGCATTTATAGATATTAATAGTAAGGATTATGATCGAGGTCTTTTTAATGACATCTCATATTCAGAAGCTATGTCAAACCTCCATGGGATTATTGAAAATGGTGAAATTATTAGGGGACTAGATGTACTTGCATATTCTTATGAATTAGTTGGTTTAGGTTGGGTTTATTATCCCTTGAAGATTAAGCTCTTATCTCCATTATTGAGATTGGTTTACAGATATTGGGCAAAATATAGACTTCAAATTACAGGTAGATCTGATATTGAAAAACTTTGTACCTCACAATGTGAAAAATAAATATGGAAATGATCGATATAGACAGAATAATAGAAATGTGTTGGGAAGATAGAACACCCTTTGAAGCTATCGAGTATCAATTTGGTTTAAAAGAGGAAGATGCGATAAAAATTATGCGTCAAAATCTTAAACCCAAATCTTTCAAAGTCTGGAGAAAGAGAGTTTCGGGAAGAAATACAAAACATATGGCCCTTAAAGATTCAACTAGATTTAAATCTACTCATAGAAGAAAATTATAAATTTTGAAAAATCTTTCTTCTAAAACTTGTCCTGTTTGCAATAGGCCGTTTGAGTGGCGTAAAAAATGGAAAAACTGTTGGGATGATGTTATCTACTGTTCAAAAAGATGCAGTAACAGGAAGTCGCAAAGATGAAACAAGTATCAATTATTTTCCCGAATCAACTTTTTAGAGAAAGCCCAATCTTAAATATAAATTGTGAAGTTTTGATTTTGGAAGACTCATTATTTTTTGGAAATGATAAATTTCATAAATTAATTAACCATAAAAATAAGTTAGTTTTTCATAGAGCATCTATGCTCTCTTATAAAAATTATTTAGAAATATCTGGCTTTAAAGTTTTATATATCGAAAACAAGAATAATGTTTCTACAGTTGATTACTTATCGGAATTTATTAAAAATAAATATCAGAAAATAAATCTCATTGACCCTCATGATTTTTTAATAATGAAGAGGATTAATAATTTTGTTGAAAGTAATAATTTAGCTTTAAATATTTTACCTTCTCCTATGTTTATGAGCAGTGAAGATTTAAAAGATTTATTTGCATCAAATGCAAAAAAACCTCTTATGGGGAGATTTTATGAGAATCAAAGAAAGAGCCAAAAGATATTAGTTAATCCTGATGATACACCTGAAGGTGGTAAATGGAGTTTCGATGAAATGAACAGAAAAAAATTACCAAAAAAAATAAATATACCCGATACACCTAAATTACAAAAAAATAAATTTGTAGTTAATGCAGAAAGGTCATTAGCCAATTTTGATATTGAGTTTATTGGAGAAAGTAATAACTTTTTATATCCAACTAATTTTGAAGAGGCAGATGAATGGTTAAATGATTTTTTTAAACATAGATTTTTCTTATTTGGAGATTATGAGGATGCTATTTCTAAAGAAAATTCTTTTTTATGGCACAGTTTACTTTCTCCTCTTTTAAATAGCGGCTTATTAACCCCAGATGTAGTAGTAAATAAAGCATTATTTTTTGCAAAAAATAATAATGTTCCTATTAACTCTTTAGAGGGTTTTATTCGTCAAATTATTGGATGGAGAGAATTTATTTGCCTTGTCTATAAAAAGTACGGAACAAAGATGCGAAATAGTAATTTTTGGAATTTTGAAGATAAGCCAATTCCAAAATCTTTTTATCAAGGAAATACAGGAATTGAACCAGTAGACGTTGTTATAAAAAATATTATTAAATTTGGTTATTGTCATCATATTGAGCGGCTAATGATTGTTGGCAACTTTATGCTTCTATGTAGAATTCACCCCAACCAAGTTTATAAATGGTTTATGGAAATGTTTATTGATTCTTATGATTGGGTTATGGTCCCAAATGTTTACGGAATGAGTCAGTTTAGTGATGGAGGTATCTTTTCAACGAAGCCATATATATCAAGCTCTAATTATGTAAAAAAAATGTCTGATTTTAAAAGTGGCAAATGGTGTGAAATATGGGATGGCTTATTTTGGAAATTTATTAAAGATTATGAAAGCTTTTTTAGAAAGCAATATCGTCTGGCAATGCTAACGAGAAATCTCGATAAAATGTCAGAGGAAAAATTAAATAATCACCTCAAAACTGCTGATAAATTTTTAAGAGATATTCAATAAATTAAGAGTAAAATAACCTACAGTTTTCTTTGAAAAATTAAAAGAATATTATGTTATGAAGAAATATTAAGTGCTGATGTTAAATTAGTAAAATTAGATTTATCTAATGGAAATTGGGACACTTTTTTTAAAAAGTAATTCGACGGGAATTATCACTTTTTCTGAATTAGATTGGATAACTACCAATCAATCTAATTTCACTAGGTTGGAAGAATCCATAGCAATAAAATTAGGCAGAATGCTTGATGCAGGATCTATCAATATTGGTTGCCGTTTGAAATCCTGAATAAGTTTTTTTATTTTAATAATGAAGTATCAAAAAGAGAAAAAAATATTTTTTCGGGAAAGAATCCATTATTTAAATATCTTTCTTTTTTTAGGATTTAATCTTTCACTTATTTCTATCTTAGGTTTTATTTGGTTTAATTCTCCAATTGAAAAAGTAGTTTAAATTTTTGAATTTTTTGTATATTAAAGTTATCTTTAAAAAATTAATTATATTTTGAGCATAGGATATTTACAAAGAAAGGCAGCTTGGGAAATTTTATTAAAAGTTAGTTCTGGTGAATTTTCTGATCATGCTCTTGAAAAGGTTTTAAAAAATTATCAATTTAATCCTCTTGATATAGCTTTTATTACGGAATTATCTTTTGGATGCATAAGGTATAGAAAATTTCTTGATCTTTGGACTGATCATACATCAAAAATTACTCATAAAAAGCAGCCTCCAAAGTTAAGATGGCTTCTACATATAGGTTTGTATCAACTATTGAAAATGGATAAAATCCCATTTCCTGCTGCTATTTCTACAACTGTAGAAGTAGCTAAAAAAACAGATTTAAATGGTTTAGCGGGAACTGTAAATGCGATATTGAGAAATGCATCAAGAAAATTAGAACAAAAAATCTTTCCGGAATTATCTACTGATAGAAAAGAAAGAATTTCATATCTTGAATCATTTCCATTATGGCTTGTGAAGGATCTTTATAAATGGGTCGGCAATAGCGAGGGTGAAAATATCATTAAGGCATTTAATAAAAAACCATCAATTGATTTGAGAATTAACCAATTAAAAACTAATTTAGATAACTTTTTGAAAGTACTTCATGAAAATAAAATTGATGCTGAAATTATTAAAGATTTACATAATGGAATTACTTTAAAATCTAATCCAAGATCTATAAAAAATTTACCAGGATATAGTGATGGACTTTGGACAATTCAAGATAGATCTTCTCAGTGGATAGCACCTCTCTTAAATCCAAAAGAAGGTGAAAAGATTTTAGATGCTTGTGCAGCTCCAGGAAGTAAGTCTACCCACCTTGCAGAATTAACAAATGATAGTGCTGAAATCATTGCCGTAGATAGATCAGCAAAAAGATTGAAAATACTGCAATCAAATTTAGAAAGGTTAAATTTGAAATCTGTTAATACTCTTAAGGCTGATGCTACGAGTTTGATTGAATTAAATCCTAAGTTTATATCTTATTTTGATAAGATTTTATTAGATGCTCCATGTTCAGGCATTGGAACTCTTTCCAGGAATCCAGATTCTAGATGGTCTTTAAGTAAAGAAAAAATAAAATCTTTAACTTTATTACAGGAAAAACTCTTGGAGAGTATTTTTCCTCTTTTGAAAAAAGATGGTACTTTAGTTTATTCAACTTGTACTATTTGTCCCGATGAAAATAATCTATTAATTGAACGATTTATTGAAAAAAACAAAACTTTAAAATTGGTTAGCCAAAAGCAAATTTTACCTAGCTTGGATTATCCTGGAGATGGATTTTATTCTGCAATAATTTCTTATAAATCTTAAAAATATAATTTATTTTTTAATTGGAATTTTATAAATTTCAGATATGAACTTCTTCCATAAATAAGCTGCATTACCACTAGATAATTCAGATCCCTTATTATCGTCGTAACCTATCCAGATACCTGTTGTAAGGTTGTCAATGGAACCAATAAACCAGAGATCTTTATTTCCATCAGATGTTCCTGTTTTCCCATAAATTTTCTTTCCTTTTATAGAGGCTGCTTTTGAAGTGCCTTCTTTTACAGATTTTTCAAGAAGTTTATTTATTTTCTTGTTTATTTTTAAATCTAGTATTTTCTTGGAAATAGATTTATATTCCCAAATAGGTTGTTTCTTAAATGATTCTATTTTTTCTATGATTTCAGGGCTTTGAATCTTTCCATTATTGTTTACAGCAGAATATGCATTTGTAATGTTTAAAAGATTATCTCCGTAGGAGCCAATAGCTAGTGATGGGAATTCCTCAAACGCTTGCTTATAACCTAGTCCAAATGAATTAGCTAAATTAATAATATTTTTTAAGCCGATTTTATTTGTTATTGATATTGGAACGATATTTGATGAACTTTTAAATGATTCAATCAGAGAGATTGAACCTCTATAGTCTTTTGAAAAATTTTTTGGGCAATAACTTCCCCAGCATCTTGGTAAGTCTTCAAATTTGTCGCTTAATTTTATTCCTTCTATTAATGCAGCAGCATAAGGGATTATTTTAAAAGTAGAACCTAAAGGTCTTACAGATGAAATCACTCTATTGTATTCATTAGTTGATGGATTTTTGCTGGTTATCATTGTCCTGATTAGTCCTGTGTTTGATTCGATAGATAACAGACTAAATTCCAGTTCTTTAGGCCCTGCGTATCTTGATATTTTTTGACCTTTTTCTTGCCAATCTTTGTTTATAGAAGATTTAATTCTTAAAAACTTATAATCATTTTTACTTCCAATTTTTTTATCTGTTTCCTGAAGAATAAAGTTTATTAGTAATTTATCATCTAAAAAATTATTAGCTGTTTGATAATTTAACTTTATTTTTTCTTTAATAGCCTTATTCTTATTTGCAAGAGAAATATATCCATCAACATACATTGATTCAAGAACTCTATTTCTATTTTTAATAGCTAGTTCTAAATTTTGATAAGGTGAATAAATTGATGGAGCTGGAGCTACTCCTGCAATTAATGCGATCTCTGATAATGTCAATTCTTCTATAAATTTTCCAAAATAAACTTGAGCAGCCTCGTCTACCCCGTATGCTCCTGATCCTAGATAAATATTATTTAAATATAATTTTAAAATTTGATTTTTGTTATATCTAAATTCAAGTATGAGTGATATAAATATTTCTTTGATTTTTCTTTGAAAACTTAAATCATTATTTAGAAAAAGTAATCTAGCAACTTGTTGTGTAATCGTACTTCCTCCCTCTTTAACATAACCACTTCTAATATTTTGAATAAGGGCACGAGAAATACTTTTTAAATCTATTCCATTATGTTTATAAAATCTTTTATCCTCAGAAGATATAAAAGAGTGTTTAAGAAAAAATGGAATTTTATGATATCTATTATCTATTTCAAATTTGCGGCTTAATTTGCTTAGTATCTTATTATCAGAAGATGATATTACGTAAGAATATTTGGTCTCCCGAGACTGTTTATTTTTAGAAACGTCAAATTTTAAGGTACTAAATATTAGACTAAAAAAATAAAAAGATATTCCGGAAAAAATTAATATTGGAATTATTAAAACAAAAGATTTGAATTTAATCTTTTGCACCTTAAGCAACTAAAAAACTATGTCCTATCGCTAAAGCTGTAACTAACATTCCAGTTATAAGGAACGGTTGCGCACTTGCTTGATATTTGACATCAAACTTTAAAGGATCTCTAAGTAACCACATATCTTGAAATGTAATTTGTGGAATTACCAATAAAACCAAAATTACAGAGGCTAAATGTTGACCAATAATGATTAATACTACAACCATTGCTAATTGAAAAATGTCAATTAGTCCTGCACTTATTCTACTTGCATTTTTAATTCCAAATACTACTGGTAGAGAATTTAAGCCTAGCTTTGAGTCTCCTTCAACACTTTTGAAATCATTAATAACTGCAATTCCAAGTCCTGAGAGGCTATAAGCAAGTGTTAGTATCGCCGTCACGATAGTTAATTTCCCAAACAAGGCTTGTCCTGCCCACCAAGGTAAAGCTATATAAGATGCTCCTAATGCATAATTTCCAAGCCAACCATTCTGTTTTAATTTGAGTGGTGGAGCAGAATATATATAACTAACAAAGGAACCTCCTAATGCCAAAAGTAAGACGGAGGGGAAGCTGTGCTTAGCATATAAATCTAATAGAAAAGCAACTATTAAACCAGCTATAAGTAATACCCAGATTTGTATTTTTACATCTTTAATTGAAATTTTGCCAGAAGGAATTGGTCTATTTGGTTCATTAATTGCATCAATTTCTTTATCAAAAAAATCATTTATGGTTTGGGTATAACCAGCCAAAAGCGGTCCACTCATAAACATACATGCCAATGAAGCTAGAACATTACTAAGTGTCCATTCAAAATTCCCACTTGCAGCTGCTCCACAAATAACCCCCCATATCAAAGGGATCCACGTTATGGGTTTCATTAACTGTATACGGAGTTTCCATATGCTTGATGTTTCAGAGGCACCCTTAATTCCTAATAGTTGTTTTGGATCATTCACTTTACTCTTTAACCTTTCTCAATTTCTTCTGGGAAAAACCAATTTTGCTCACCATTCTGAAATTTTGCGGTGATCCCAATACTCCTGCCATCTGTCATTTTATAACCTGTTATTATGGCTTTCGGATTAGAGGATATTTGATCAATTAATTTAGCTGGTAGTCTATCTTTTACTTTGTTAATGTTAATTTTAATTTTACTACCGATTTTGGGTAATAATTTTGTTTCAGCCATAAGAGGTAAAATGGAAGCTATTATGCAAGATTAACAGCATTTGGACAATTTTTACTAAAATGGTAGCTCTTCGTTTAATTCCTTGTTTAGATGTCGCCAATGGCAGAGTCGTTAAAGGTGTAAATTTTGTTAACTTGAGAGACTCAGGAGATCCTGTTGAATTGGCTTGTAGGTACTCTGATGAAGGCGCAGATGAATTGGTATTTTTAGATATTAGAGCAAGTGTGGAAAATAGGAATACATTAGTTGACCTTGTTTCTAGGACAGCAAAATCAGTAAAAATTCCCTTTACAGTAGGTGGAGGTATAGATTCTGTTTCTTCTATTAATGATCTTTTAAGAGCAGGAGCAGATAAAGTAAGTTTGAATTCCTCAGCCGTAAGAAATCCCTATTTAATTTCTGAAAGTTCTAGAGAATTTGGTAATCAATGCATCGTTATAGCAATTGATGCTCGAAGAAAAGTTGATAAGACTTATGAATGGGAGGTATATGTGAAAGGAGGGAGAGAAAATACTGGTATAGATGTATTAAGTTGGGCAAAGAAAGTTGAGGAGTTAGGCGCAGGGGAAATATTGCTTACTTCAATGGATGGTGATGGAACACAGAATGGATATGATTTAAATTTGACAGAATCTGTTGCAAATATTGTTGATATCCCAGTAATTGCTTCCGGAGGGGCAGGTTGTTTAGAAGATATCTATGATGTTTTCAATGAAGGCAGGGCATCTGCCGCACTTTTAGCATCATTACTTCATGATAAGAAACTTACTCTACAAGAAATAAAAACTTTCCTTCTCGAAAAAAATCTTCCAATTAGACCATATGAATAAAAATTTAATTTAATACCAAAAAAAAATAAGTTAAAAATTTAAAAATGAAATTCACAAAAACTATCGAAGTCAAAAATATATTTAATAAAATTTCTTATAAATATGACTTTTTAAATAATCTATTAAGTTTTGGGCTGCACAGATTATGGAAAAGGAAATTAGTTAATTTATTAGAACCTTTAAATGGCGAAGATTGGGCTGATTTATGCTGTGGAACTGGAGATTTAGCATTCTTAATTTCTGAAAGAGTTAGTCCAAGGGGTTCAATTACTGGGATTGACAGTGCAGAGGATATCAAATATTGCAAAAAAAAAATCAGAGCTTAAAAAAAATAAATTTATTAAGTGGGAAATTAAAGATGTATTAGAAATTAATGATTATTCAAAAAATTTTGATGGGATTTGCATGTCATATGGACTTAGAAACTTAAATAATGTTGAAGAAGGAATAAAAAAAGTTTTTGATCTTTTGAAGGATAAGGGAAGGGCAGGATTTTTGGATTTTAATCACTCAACAAGAAATTCTTTATCCAATATTTTTCAGAAAATTTATTTGAGATTAATTGTAGTATCCATTTCGCGGCTTTTTAATTTAGGTCCAGAGTACGCATATATTGAAAAAAGTATTAGTAATTTTCCAAAGAAAAATGAGCTTATAAATATTGCTAAGGAAGTTGGATTTAAAAAAGCTAAATATAGGACTATTTTGGGGGGGCAAATGGGAATACTAATTTTAGTTAAATAAAGAATTTAGTTTTTTATTTTTCTCCAGCAAAAAGAACACTTTCCCCATCTTTTGATTTCGCCCTCAGGAGTAGGGGAATTACAAAGAGTACAAATGCACATATTATTTTGATTGATTCTGCTTGGATGCTTTGCCCAAACTATCTTTGCATTGGTAGCTTTGATATTTTTATTTTTAATTTCATAATTTTGTATTATTTTTATTTCATTCAAAGTTATTCCAATTTTCTCTATTCTCTCTTTTAATTTATGCTTGTTATAGATTAAAGCTTGGCGCCACTGTGGATGATTTACTGCAATAGTAAGTATTTTTTTTTCAATATTTAATGGTTTACATTCTTGAAATAATTCTAATCCGATTAAGTTCTTCCAGTTTTCGTCGATTTTAGAGAGTTTATCTAAGTCTCCGCAGGATTTTTTGAAATTATCAAGACAATTTTTTAATAGATGTGGATTCCTTCTATTCACTATTGGCAAATACTTTTTGTCCAATTTGTAAAATTTACTTATTAAGACTAAAGTTAATCTAATCTTTAAAAAGATGCTCGTTGTTTTAATAAAAAATTTGTGAAAGTTATTGGACCTGCAGCTAAGACAGTTTTTTATTTAAAAAAAATTCAGGGTCAATATCCAACCTGGACACTTCATTACAAAATAAAATGTAAAAGTACCGAAATTGAGCTAACAAACTTTTTTGAATATTGTGAAATAAAGAAAAATCAGCCTGTAGCTATAATCGCAAGAGAACAGTTCTCAGGGGTTGGCCAAAACTCAAAAACTTGGATTTCACCAAAAGGCGGGATTTGGTTAAGTGCAGCTTACCCAATATTTTCAAAAGAATTTGAATGTCAAATATTTAATTTGTCTTTAGGTATTAAGTTATGTGAAATGCTTAGACAAGAGAATATAAATGTTTGTTTGAAATGGCCAAATGATATTTTTCTTGGTTCAAAAAAGTTGATTGGATTTTTGCCAAGGGTTATTACAAGAGGAAAAGAAATTATCTACGTAAGAGTAGGACTTGGCATGAATGTTTTAAATTACACCCCATTAGAAGGTGTTTCATTATCAAAAGTACTTCAAACTAAGAATATCAATCAACATTATTGGACAGCCAAAGTTCTTAAAGCTTTTAATGATTCAATTGAATGTAATAAGAAGAAAGAATATGTTATTAAATCTGCAAATAAGTTTCTTACTAAAAGTTTTTTACCTAGTGGTTATTGTCCTCATACATGGAAAATTAAAGATATTGATTCGAATGGGAATTTAAGAATTGAGAATGAAACTCAAGTGAAGGTAATTAGAAGGTTTTGAATTTAATTAACTTTTAATTCAACTATTCTTCCATCCTTAAATTTAGCTATTTTTTTTGCCCGATTTGCAACTTCATCTTCATGCGTAACTAAAACTATAGTTATTCCAGATTCATGCAGTTTGTCAAAAAGATCTAATACATCTTCAGTGGTTTTTGAGTCTAGTGCTCCAGTAGGTTCGTCGGCTAACAAAATTGCAGGGTTATTGATAATAGCCCTCGCAATAGCAACTCGTTGTTGTTGACCCCCTGATAATTGGTTTGGGCGATTATTCATCCTTTCTGAAAGACCAACTTTTTTTAAGGCATTCTTACCTCGCTCTAATCTTTGCTCAGGCTCAATACCAGCATAAATCATGGGCAAAGTTACGTTTTCAAGTGCAGTTGCGTCTGAAAGAAGATGAAATTGTTGAAAAACGAAGCCTAATTTTTGGTTACGTATTTCCGCGAGCTCATCATCAGATAAATTCTCAACAGGAATACCATTTAATTTATAAATACCTTTAGATGGTCTATCTAAACATCCAATAATATTCATAGCTGTACTTTTACCTGAGCCACTTGCTCCCATTACAGCTAAATAATCACCTTTATAAATTTCTAAATTTATGCCGTCTAAGGCTTTGACAGTTAAATCCTCTCTACCATATGTTTTAGATATATTTTCTAAACTTGCAACTTTCTTAGACATTTATTGAAGAATTCTTCTAGGAAATATTGTTTGCTGTAGCAATGATATCTTGTAAGAAAGGAGTTTCTGAAACTGCTGTATTGGCTAATTTAAAAAGAGGATTAGATAGGATTCCTCCAAGAGCAGTTACCGCCACGCAAGTATAAAGTGCAATTCTCAAGGGAGGTAATCCTACAATTCCCCAATTAATTTCTGGATATGATTTGACTATTTCAGAAGCTTCCTGTGGTTCTTTAACTACCATCATTTTTATCACTGAAATGTAGTAATAAATAGATATAACTGAAGTTACTAATCCAACAATTACTAGTAGATATTGATGATTTGCCCAACCTGCAAAGAACAAGTATATCTTTCCAAAAAATCCCAACATTGGAGGTAACCCTCCAAGAGATAGAAGACAAAGGCTTAAGCCTAATGTAATGAGAGGATCTTTTTGGTAAAGTCCTGAGTAATCAAGAATTCTGTCGGAACCAGTTCTTAGTGAGAAAAGTATTACACAAGAAAATGCACCCAAATTCATAAATAAATATGCAGCCAAATATAAAACAGCAGCTGATAAACCATCTTGTGTGCCAGATACTATTCCAATCATTACAAATCCTGCTTGTCCAATAGAACTGTAAGCAAGCATCCTTTTCATTGAGGTTTGAGCTAGAGCTACAACATTTCCTAGAGCCATGCTCAATATTGCCAAAATGGTAAATAAAAGCTTCCATTCTTCGTCAAAAGAAGAGAAAGTTGTGCTTAATATTCTTATTGCAAATGCAAAGCCCGCTGTTTTTGAACCAACAGATAAAAAAGCTACTACAGGTGTAGGTGAACCCTCATATACATCAGGAGTCCATTGATGAAAGGGAACAGCAGCAATTTTAAAGGCAACTGTTGATAAGACAAATACAAGAGCTAGTGAAGTGATAAAGGATGGCTTATTGATAATTTCTAAACCTATGGTCGTTAAGTTTGTTGAACCACTTAATCCATAAAGAAAAGAGGATCCATACAAATAGACCGCAGCAGCAGCTGATCCAACAAGGAGGTATTTTAAGGCCGCTTCTGAACTTCTTGGATCTCTCTTGAGGTAACCAGAAAGTAAGTAACTTGCTACGGATAAAGTTTCCAAAGATATAAATACACTAATAAGGTCAGTAGATCCACACAAAAGCATTGCTCCAAGGGTGGCCGAAAGAACTATCGCAGCAAACTCGCCAATTGGGCTACCACTTTGTTCTGTATACCGCCAACTTATTAGTAAAGATATTAAGGTTGATAAAGAAATTATTGCTCTAAATGCGATTGCCAAATTATCTGAATTAAAGGACCCAAGGAATGCGCTTTCTACAGGATTACTCCATTGCAATGCCAAACTAACGAGAGAGCTACCAATTGATAAATAGCAAATTATTGGTGCCCATTTTGATGCAGTTTTTTCTCCAGCTAAATCTACAAGAAGTGTTCCAACAATACCTAATAAAATAAAAGCCTCTGGAATAATGGCTTGAGCATTTAAATTAATTGTAAAGATTTCGTTGGGCACTTTATTAAATTGGATTAAATTAGATGTTTGATTGTAAGGGTCTAAGAGTTAATCTTAACTTGATTATAATTTGTGGGTATGATTTTTGAAATTTTCAGAAGATAATACTTGAAAAAGCTTCAAATAATCATAATATGCCCTAACAGAACAAAAACACCAATTTTTGAAATAAACCTTGGATCACACACTTGTTATTGTTGAAAGTCCCACCAAAGCAAAAACTATAAGAAAGTTTTTGCCTCCTAATTATGAAGTTCTCGCTTCAATGGGACATGTAAGAGATCTTCCAAAAGGAGCTGCTGAAATACCTGCTGCGGTTAAAAAGGAAAAATGGTCAAGGATAGGAGTTAATACAACAGAAGATTTTGAACCACTTTATATAGTTCCAAAAGATAAGAAAAAGGTTGTTAAAGAGTTAAAAGATGCGTTGAAAGGTGCGAACCAGCTATTACTGGCAACTGATGAAGATAGAGAGGGAGAGAGTATTAGCTGGCATCTCTTGCAAATACTTAAGCCTAAAATACCAACTAAGAGAATGGTTTTTCATGAAATCACAAAAAAGGCAATTAATAAAGCTTTAGACCAAACAAGAGAAATTGATATGGAACTTGTTCAGGCTCAAGAAACAAGAAGAATCTTGGACAGGCTTTTTGGATATGAATTATCTCCTTTACTTTGGAAGAAGGTAGCCCCCCGACTATCTGCTGGTCGTGTCCAATCAGTTTCTGTAAGACTTCTTGTTAGGAGAGAGAGAGAAAGAAGATCCTTTAAAAAAGCTAGTTACTGGGGGATTAAAGCTTCCCTAATAAAAGATAATATTACTTTCGAAACTAAATTATTCAGTTTAAACGGTCAAAGAATCTCTAACGGTTCCGATTTCGACGAACAAACCGGTAAATTAAAAGAAGGAAACAAATCTTTAATAATTGGAGAAGAACAAGTAAATGATTTGTTGAAGACTTTTTCCTCAGAGGATTGGTTAGTCTCAAAAATCGAAAAAAAGCCATCCACTCGTAAGCCAGTTCCTCCATTTACAACTAGCACATTACAACAAGAAGCAAATAGGAAGCTTCGTTTGTCTGCAAGAGAAACTATGAGATGTGCACAAGGTCTATATGAGAGAGGTTTCATAACATATATGAGAACTGATTCAGTTCATCTCTCCGAACAAGCCACAAGAGCTGCTAGAGAATGTGTCAGTTCTATGTATGGAAAAGAATATTTATCTAACTCACCAAGACAATTTAATTCAACTGCAAGAAATGCTCAAGAAGCACACGAAGCTATTAGGCCGGCAGGTGAGTTATTTAAAACACCAAAGGAAACTAATCTAACTGGTAGAGACTTATCACTTTACGATTTAATTTGGAAAAGAACTGTAGCTAGTCAAATGGCGGAAGCTAGGTTAACAATGATTAATGCTGAAATTAGCGTAGGGGATGGATTATTTAAATCGAGCGGTAAAAGTATTGATTTCGCAGGATTCTTCAGAGCTTATGTAGAGGGAAGTGATGATCCAAGTTCATCCCTTGAACAACAAGAAATTATTCTCCCAAACTTAACAACTGGAACATGTCTTGAAGTTACTAATAAGGAATCTACTTTTCATGAAACTAAACCTCCTGCAAGATATACAGAGGCTGCATTAGTTAAAGTTCTTGAAAAAGAAGGGATTGGAAGACCTTCTACCTATGCCAGCATTATTGGGACCATAGTTGATAGAGGTTATGCGAATATATCTTCCAATACTTTGGCTCCAACGTTTACAGCTTTTGCTGTTACTGCACTATTAGAAGAACATTTTCCTGATCTGGTTGATACTACTTTTACTGCAAAAATGGAATCTTCATTGGATGAAATATCTTCAGGTAATCTTGAGTGGCTACCATACCTCGAAACTTTTTATAAAGGTAAAAATGGTTTGGAGGTAAAGGTTCAGAAAACAGAAGGTGATATTGATGGTAAAGCATATAGACAAGTTGATTTCGAAGACCTTCCTTGCGTAGTCAGAATAGGCTCTAACGGACCTTGGCTAGAGGGTACAAAAATTGATGAATCTGGTAATGAAATTCAGGCTAAAGGTAATCTTCCAATGGATATTACTCCTGGAGATTTAGACTTAAAACAAGTTGATCAAATCTTAAGTGGCCCATCGGATCTTGGCACTGATCCAAAAACTGGGGAAAAAGTCTTTTTAAGATTTGGCCCTTATGGACCTTACGTTCAATTGGGAAATAATGATCAAGATAAAGCTAAACCAAGAAGAGCTTCATTACCCAAAGAGTTGAAAACTGATGATCTAACTCTAGATGAGGCTCTTGTACTTTTAAGTTTGCCTAGATTGTTAGGAGTTCATCCTGAAGGAGGAGTTGTTGAGGCTGATAGAGGAAGATTTGGCCCATATATCAAATGGATTAAAAATGAAAATGATTCTGAAAACAGATCTTTAAAGAAAGAGGATGATGTTTTTACAGTTGATATAGAACGAGCATTAGAAATTCTTGCGATGCCAAAAATGGGTAGAGGTGGGCAAGAGGTACTTAAAGACTTTGGAAAACCGAAAGAATTTAAAGAAAAAATTCAAATATTAAATGGAAGATATGGCATCTATTTAAAATGTGGGAAAACTAATGTTTCGATTGCTAAAGATACTGACATAGAAAAATTCACCATAGATGATGCAGTATCTCTTTTAGAAAAAAAACTAAAAGATAAAAAAGGCGCAATTTTAAAAAAAACAAAGATTAGTAATAAAAAAACTATGAGGAAAAAGAAAAGTTAGAAAAAATATGATTTTAAAAAAAAAAGAATTTTTTTTATTAATTTTTTTAATTTTCTTGCAATCTTGCTCTGGAGGGAGGATTGGAAATTTTCTTGAAAGTAGTTTTAATGATTTAGAAAAAACAAGCAAAAATGAAGATTTACAAAATAACTTATTAAATAAAAACGATATAAGTTTAGAAAAAGAAAAAAAGAAATTTGATGATAAAAAAAATAAAAAAATTAAAAAAGTAGAAAAGCCAAAAAAAATCGTTCCAGAAAATAAAAACGATATAAATTTAGAAAAAGAAAAAAAGAAATTTGATGATAAAAAAAATAAAAAAATTAAAAAAGTAGAAAAGCCAAAAAAAATCGTTCCAGAAAATAAAAACGATATAAATTTAGAAAAAGAAAAAAAGAAATTTGATGATAAAAAAAATGAAAAAATTAAGAATTTTTCAAAAAAAAGAAAAATTGAGCTTCAATCTTACAAAATAATTTTTATCTTAAAAGATGTAGATCCAAAAGACCCAACTGAAGAGTTAAGTTCCATATTAAGTAATTCTGATGTAAATTTTGAAATAGAAAAGATTGAACGTATCTTAGATTCAAAAGATAAAAGTATGAATAAAAATTAATTAAAAATATTCAACAAAAAATGAAAATAACAACAAAAACTGAAGCATTAAATATTGTCGAGACCTCTTATTTAGCATCTCTTTCGTCTTTATTATGGGTTGCATTATATTATTTGCCAATTGGAGGCGCTTTATTAAGATTGATTTTACCTCTCCCAATGATACTGTTGCACTTGAGAAGAGGAACTAAAACTGCATTGGAAGGTCTCCTAATACAATTTCTACTTTTATTCATAATTATGGGTCCTGTTAGAGGAACTTTATTTTTATTCCCTTATGGGATCTTGGCTTTTTGGTTGGGCTGGTGTTGGTTTAGAGAAAAAAGTTGGAGATTTAGTGTAACTGTAGGAGTTTTTATTGGAACCCTTGGCTTTTTCGTAAGAGTAATAGCATTATCTACGTTGGTTGGTGATAATCTTTGGGTGTTAATTACTAGAGCAAGTTATGGTCTACTAGAAAAATTCATTGGATTATTAAATTTACCTTTTTCTCCCTCAATTTTAAGTATCCAATTAGGTGCAATTTTTTTAATAATTTTTCAAGAAATAGTTTATGTCTTAACGGTACATATAGTTGCATATTCTCTGTTTCCAAGATTTAAATTAAATATCCCAGATCCTCCAAGATTATTAAATGGCTTAGTTGATTTAAATAATTGAAAAAAATAAAAATGTATAGTACAGAATTAGGTATAAATTTTTTTGGAGATGAATCCAACAAAAAAAGACAATTCAATAAGATAGAAATACTAAAAAAGAATATTAAAAATTTAAAAATATTTCTTGTAATTGCAGGCACTAATACTTCTCAAATTCCAGGTATTTCCGCTGCAGGTATTAGTGCAAAATCAAGGAGAACAACTGCGCTCGCAGATGCCGAATTTTTGCTTGAGGGTGCTGCAAAAGATCATAAATATAAATTGCCTCTTCTCAATGCAGGAGTAACTCCTGCTCTAATCAGTCATGTTTGTTCAAAGCTCATAAATATTTATCCAGTTATTGTTCCTCTGGGAATAGGAGCAAAGCCTTATTTTAATCATTTGGTTGTAGAAGATAGAGATATGGGCCCATCAAATTGTCTTACTACTGGTAAATCGATGACTAAAGAAAGAGTTTTAAATCTCTATGAAAAAGGTCTTGCGATTGGAAAATCCTTAAAACAATCAGTTTTAATTTCTGAATCTGTACCAGGGGGCACCACAACTGCTCAGGCAGTAATGGAAGCTTTTGGGTTGCAGGTGTCTAATTTAGTTGGGAGCAGTTTATTTAAAGCTCCAAGAGAATTGAGAAGACAAGTAGTTAAAAGAGGACTTTTCAATGCAAATTTCAAGGCTGATTTCGACTCTTTTGATGTTGTCGCGGCGGTAGGTGATCCTTTCCAAGCTTTTTCAATGGGTCTATTAATTGGTGCAAGGTTAGCAAAACAACCTGTAATATTGTCTGGCGGAAGTCAGATGTTAGCAGTCATTTTGCTTGTATTAGAATTTTTAGATGAAAAAAATAAAGATGAATTTATTGATGATGTTTTTATTGCGACAACTGGGTGGCTTGTGAAAGATAATTCTTTAAATGATTTAGTAAATCTAATTAATGAAAAATATGATGTCAAATTATTGGGTTTAGCAAGTCCTTTAAATTTCGAATCTTCAAAATACAAAGAATTGAGGGATTATGAATTAGGTCATGTAAAAGAGGGTGTAGGTGCTGGTGGGATATCATTGCTAGCTTTCTTAGATGGATTTAAAAATGAAGAAATAGTTTCATTGTGTCAACAAAATCTGGAATTGATGAAGGGCCTAGGTCAAATTTCTTTAGAGAAGGATTGCTGAATGTTTTCAAAATTTGCAACCAGAAGAGAATTTTTAAATTGTGGTAAGCTTTCACTTTTATTCTTTTTAAACTCTTGCAGTAATTTACCTAATAAAGTAAAAATTGCATTACAAAATTCTTTTTATCCAGAATCTTTTAAAGATACGATTCCAAAAGATTGGAAGCAGGAAAAAATTAATTTTGAAAATATTAGGCTACAAAAAAATAGAAACACAATTTTCAATTCTGACTTTACTTTAATAAATGATGGATGGATTTCTAGTATAGATTTTTCAGAATTTGAAAAAATAAATCAATATGCACTGTTCGAAAATTTGGATAGGAGATCGATGGATTTTTTGGGAAGTTTTAATCAAAATCAAAGGAGTAAATTATTTCCTATTGGCGTAGTACCCTATACAATTATCATTAAAAATAATAAAGAATTAATAAATTCAGCCAGAACATCTTGGGATTTTCTTCTTTCTAAAAAATTAACTGGAAAAATTATTTTTCCACAAAGTCCCAGAATAATATTGTCAATTGCTCAAAAAATTAATTCATCTAATTCTTTCAAAAAACTCAAAAGCCAAGCAATGTTATTTGATGATAAAAATATGCTCAATTGGTTGATTAATTCTGATGCTTGTGTCGCAATAGTTCCTTATAGTCTTTGTTCAAAATATTTAAAAATAGATCCAAGGCTTTCTTTAGTTTTTCCAAGCCAAGGTGTACCTTTGATGTGGCATTTTTTACTTAGTCGATCAAATCTAAATAGTGCAATATTAATTCAATGGATTAAATCTTTAGAAAATAAATCAATAGTAGATAAATTAGTAAGCCAAGGTTGGTATCTTCCCTTCAATAGTGATTATTTGCAAAGTAAATATAAATCTGTAATGTTCCCCACCTCAGGACCTTCTGAGAAATGTTGGCAAAATAGTTGGTCTTTCCCTGTCTTAACAAATGAACAAAAAATTAATCTTGAAAATATCTGGAATGAGTCCTTATCCCCATAATCTTTTTGTAGGATTTTCAATTAATAAGTTATGAGTTTCTTTTAATAGATTTGGTATATCTAATTTACTAGGACATCTAGGAACACATTCATTACATTCTTGACAAAATGAGGAATTTTTTTGTTCCCACCAGTGGCCAGCTTTTCCTATTAAATTGTATCTTTCTTTTGAAAATTCTAATTGGCCATAACCAATAGATATATTTCTTAAACGAAGTATTTCTGGAATAGGCACTTCATTTGGACATGGAAGACAAGATCTACATTGTTCACATTTGCTTGAGTTTAATCTTTCATTATAAACTTCCTCGATTTTATTAAGGGCGCTTTTTTCAATTTTTGTAAGCTTCTCGAATGAGTTTCTTAGTTTATGCGCAAATTCAAAATCTTTTTTGTTTTCCGCCCCCAATGATAAAGTTGTAATGCCCTTTGCCAGAAGAAATCGATAAGCTAACTCTAATGGATGAAAAGGCTTAGAGGCCTCTATCAAAATATCACTTGGAGAATACAATCTACCGCCTTTATCTGCAGGTGATATTGCTAAAACTCCCATACCTTTTTTCATAGCTTCCTCTGCTAAAGCAATCTTAGATTGATCTAAATAATGTAAATGAAGACTACAAAAAGTAAAAATTTCACAGTTAATTGCATCTTTAATTAGTGAATAACTTCCGTGAGAACTAAAACCGACTTGATCAACTAGTTTCTTCTCAAGTATCCAAGATATGAATTTCTTACCCTCTCCAGCAAGAACCCAATCTAGATGTTTTTTTAAGTTGAGTCCGTGAATTGCAAGATTATTAATTTTCTCGCGATTTAAATTTTTAAGAGACTTTTTAAAATTATTTTTTAAAAAGTCAAAATCACCCTTTGGTAAAACTTTGGTAGTAATCACCCAATTTTTTTCTTTTATATTCTCTTCTATTGCTAATTTTTTTATTGAATTTCCAATAAGTGATTCAGCATCACCATAAGAGGGAGCTGTTTCTATATGGTTAATTCCTACATAATATGCATTTTTTATTATGCTATACATTTTTTCAAGACTTTCAGTTGCTCGCATTGTGCCTAAAGTGAATAAGCTCACTTTCGCCCCTCTACCAAATGATCTTTTTTGTGAATTAATAATCATCTAAATATGATCGATTTCTTTTTATTTACTCTTTAATTTATTTATAGTTGAAAATCTTTTAAAGTAAATTAAAGTAAATACAAAATTTTGCAAAAATATTTTTCTTAAATCTATGTTTACAGGAATAATTCAATCAGTAGGAAAACTAAGACAAGAAAAAAATATTTTAGAAATTGAAATTCTAGATAATTTATTTGATATGGCAATCGGTGACAGCATAGCTGTTGATGGAATTTGTTTGACAGTTAAAAAGATTTTTCAAAATAAATTTACTGTTGATGTAAGTGAGGAGACATTAAAAAAAACAACTTTAGGAGTAAAGTCGAACCTTAATCAGATTGTTAATTTGGAGCCCGCTCTTAGGGTTTCTGACCGTCTAGGAGGTCATATAGTCAGCGGACATGTTGATGGCCTTGGAACAGTTGAGAATATAGAAAAATTAGAGAAATCTTGGCTCTTATCAATAAAGTGGAAAAATAATAATTTTTCAAAATATGTAGTTAATAAAGGGAGTATTTGTGTAAATGGTATTAGTCTTACGATTGCAAAATATGAGCGGGAAGGAGAAATATTTACTATTGCGATAATTCCTCATACCTGGCATAACACAAATCTGAATAAATTAAATATCGGTGACAGCGTAAACCTTGAGGCAGATGCACTAATTAAATATGTAGAGAAATTACTTTTATTTAATAAAAATAGTAATCAAGATTTATCTTCTAATAATATTTCTTCCGAGTGGCTTAAAGAAAACGGTTGGTAAAATATATTTTTTAATTTAATGGAATCAGATAAATTATTTTTGATTCTTTTTTAAGATCGATTTTAAATTCCTGACCAGGTTCTAGACCTAATTTTTTTGTGTAGGCATGACCAATTAATAGGTTCCCATTGCCATGAACTTTAGTTTTGAATTCGGTCTGTCTGCCTCTTGAAGTTCTATTACCATTTTTCCCAAAACGACCCTTCCCTATTTTGTAACCCTTAGCTTCTATAAGCGCCCTATAAAAACTTTTTCTCAAGATTCTTCCACTTGGACCTACGTACCCACAACCTTTTGCTATCTCATCTTCAGATTTTTTACTTAATAACTTTGCTTTTTCAAGAAGTTCTTTTCCTTCTAGCATTATCTGACAAATTCATAATTATATATTCTTACTAAAAAGGAGAACCGTGGCAATATAAATTAATAAAAAATATATTTAATTTTTGAAATTTAGTTTTTTATAAAAGATACAAAATAATAAATAAAACAACCCATATTCCATCTACAAAATGCCAGTACAATTCAACAGCTTCCAATGGAAACATATTTTGACTGGTTAATCTTCCGCCATTGATTCTCGATTGCCAAGCAATAATTAAAATCATTAAAGTGCCTAAAGTGACATGTAATCCATGAAACCCAGTAAGAGCATAAAAAGTGCTTGCAAATAAATTATCGGTCAATCCAAAAGGTAAATGAAAATATTCAAATAATTGACATATTAAAAATATAATTCCAAGAAAAGCAGTAAAAAATAACCATTTTTGGGAATCTGAGTTTTTATCTTTTAAAAGTGCTTTGCCTGCTTTATGGAAAGTTGCACTACTAACAAGTAACAAAATTGTATTGAGAGTAGGTATTGGTAGTTCTAATTCATAAATAGCACCATCTGGTAATGGATTTACCGCTTTATAAGTTAAATAAGCAGCAAAGAATCCAGCAAAAGTCATTCCGTCCGCAATTAGGAAAGTTATAAGACCAAACATTCTGAAGTCTTCATGAGTTTCATTAACTTCAGAATTATTTTTTTGAATTTCTTTAGAGCTATCTAGTGTTGTCATATGTTTTTATTTCTGCTCAGAAATTTCTTTACCATAACCATATGGTTCTTCAACTAATGGAGCTTCTCCTTCCCAATTTTCAACTGGAGGTGGAGAAGATGTTAACCATTCAGGTGTAAGGGCATTCCAAGGGTTATCTCCAGCATTTTTTCCATTTCTCACACTAAGGAATACGTTAATTAAAAAAGGAATTGTACTTATAGCCATCAAAAGAGCCCCAAGGCTACTAATTTGATTAACTAACTGGAATTGAGGATCATATTCTGCAACTCTTCTTGGCATTCCATTTAAACCAAGCCAATGTTGAGGAGCAAAGCACAAGTTAAATCCAATAAAAGTAATAACAAAGTGTAAAATTCCTAATTTTTCATTGAGCATCTTCCCAGTTACTTTAGGGAACCAATGATAAATGGAAGAGAAAATAATAAAAACAGTCCCTCCATAAACTATGTAATGAAAATGGGCTACAACGAAATAGGTATCATGTACGTGAATATCAAAAGGGACCTGTGCCAAAGCAACTCCTGTAATACCTCCAAAAACAAAATTTATAATAAATCCGCAAGAGAATAACATTGCACTATTAATGGAAATTTTACCTCCCCATAATGTTGCAACCCAATTGAAAAATTTTATACCTGTCGGAACAGCAATAAATGCTGTGGCGATAGTAAAGAATAATCTCATCCAAGGGGGCGTTCCACTCGTAAACATGTGATGCGCCCAAACAACTAAACCTAAAACTACTATCCCCATTATTGAAAAAACCATTGTTGTATATCCAAAAAGTGGTTTTCTAGCATGTACAGGAAGAATTTCACTAACTAAACCAAAGGCAGGAAGGACCATAATGTATACAGCTGGGTGAGAATAAAACCAAAATAAATGCTGATAAACTACGACATTGCCACCTAAAACAGGATTGAAAAAACCTGTATTAGCGATGATATCGAAGCTAAGTAGAATTAAAGTGCCTGCTAAAACAGGCGTTGACAAAACAACTAATAGACTTGTTCCAAGCATTGCCCAACAATACATTGGCAATTGCATAAGTTTTAATCCTGGCCTTCTTAGTTTGATAATGGTCGCGATAAAGTTTATTCCACCAAATATAGAACTGCCTCCAAGTAATAGAACGCTAAGAATCCAAATAATTTGTCCTGATTGAGGAGTAGTTATGCTCAAAGGAGGATAAGCCGTCCATCCAGCTTGAGCAGCACCCTCAACAAAATAGCTTGCTACCAGCATCAATCCTGAAGGAGGAATTAACCAAAAAGCAACTGCATTTAATCTTGGGAATGCCATATCTCTTGCACCTACATAAAATGGAATTAAATAATTTCCAAAAGCACCATTAACTACAGGCACTATCCAAAGGAATATCATTATTGTTCCGTGTAGAGTTAAAACTTGGTTATAAACATCTCTGGGCATAAAGTCAGACATTGGACTAGCTAGTTCAATTCTTATAGCGCTCGCTAAGGTTCCCCCTATTAAATAGAAAAGAAAACCGCAGACTAAATATTGTATCCCAATTACTTTATGATCAAGGCTAAAACTAAAGTATCTAAGCCAGCCTTTAGGTTGAAGGCTTTCATTATTAGTTTTTTGTGGATCAATTGATATTGTCATAACTTTACCTCTGGTTTTGTATTTTTGTTAAACCATTCGTTGTAATCAGATTCTTCTTCAACAATTATGGAGGCTCTCATCCCTCCATGATATGGGCCACATAATTCTGCGCAAATTATCGGATATTTTCCTACTTTTGTGGGAGTGAAATTTAGAATAGTAGGTTGCCCCGGAATAATATCCTGTTTAATTCTGAACTCTGGCACCCAAAAAGCATGAATAACGTCTTTGGATTCCATTTTCATTGTTACTTTTTGATCTACAGGAACGTGTAGTTCTCCTGATATGAAATTGCCCTTGGGATAATTGAATAGAAATGCAAATTGCATAGCTGAAACTTCAATTGATAAATTATTTATTGCTATTTCATTATCAGAAGTTTGACTTATTCCAGCCCATATTTTTTCAGAATTAGAACTCATCATTTCGTGGTTATGATTTAGTTCTTTCATCCCTCCCATTCGATCGTAGATGTTGTAGCTATATAAACCTATTAATAAAACAATTATTGAAGGAATAATTGTCCATACAATTTCTAAGCTTAAATTTCCCTCTAAAGCTATGCCATCTCCTATCTGATCATTTCTTTTCCTGAATTTAAATAAGCTATAAATAACAGCTATTGTCATTCCTATAAAAATAATTAATCCAGTTATGAAAAGAATTTTAAAAAGTTCATCGTAAATTGGTGCATTGATACTTGCTTCAGCTGGAAGCAAATTTACATTAAAACCAATCCAAAAAGATATAGCAAAAACGAGTGAAATAATTAATATTAAATAAATGTTTTTATTTAACAATTGATCTCTAAAAAATTGTATTTATATTTTCAAGATATTCAATTTTTTTAATCCTGCATCCTTTGTTAAAAGAAAAACATTTAAATTCACAACTTCTTAAGATTTATGAAATAAAAGGCGTATTATTAATAACTTTTTAGAGTTAATTGTCAGGGAAAAAAGATTAAATTAGTAAATTATTTTTTAAATTAAACATATTAATTTTTAATTAATGTTTGGTTTTTGAATCTAATTTATTATGCAAAATAATAGGTTTTAACCATTTGATTAATAACCAATTATATAAATCAAAATATCTGCCAATTTTTAAAAGGTTGGGAAGTCATTGTGTATTTGCACTTATTGCACTTATCGTAATTGGAGGTGCTACGAGAGTCATGGAGGCGGGACTTGCCTGTCCAGATTGGCCATTATGTTATGGATCTTTTTTGCCTTTTAAACATATGAACCTAAGAGTATTTCTAGAGTGGTTTCATCGTCTAGATGCTTTTCTGGTTGGAATATTAATTCTTTTTAAATTTGCGCTTTCAATTATTTGGAAAAATGAAATTCCAAATTGGTTACCTAAAGCTTATTCATTATTACTTTTTCTCGTTATTGTCCAAGGATCCTTTGGAGCTTTAACAGTAATAAACCTGCTTGATTCATATACTGTTACTGGCCATCTTTTAATAGCTTTTCTACTTCTCATTACAACAATTTCAATAAATATAAATTTAGAAAATGACGAGACTGAAGAGCCATTAATTTGGTTGAGATTATTATTTTTTGTTCCTCTTTTACTTACTCTGATTCAATCTTTTATTGGCGTAAGGCTTTCATCAACCTGGTCAGCACATATTTGCTTATCTTTTAATAAACAATGTCTAATTCTAGATACTCATAAATTATTTGCTTTTCCAATTGCCTTCTCAATTTTATTGATTATTGCTACTGCAATTTATAAGAGAAGTTTGCTTAATGAAAATTGGAAATATCTCACAACACTTATTTTTCTCTTGTTTTCCCAAATTACTTTGGGTGTTTTGAGTCTTAAAACAAATTTGAATGAACCTATTTTTATTATCGGTCATCAACTTAACGCCTCCTTATTTATTGCGATATTAACAACATTAATTTTTAGAAATCCTTTTACCAAAAAAGGTCTAGACCACACCCTTAATCCCCAAACGGTCGGTATCAACTCATGAACAGTAGTAACTTAGAAAACTTGAACTATAAATCTTCAATTAGGGATGAAGTTGTACCTTCAAGAAAAAGATTAACTTTGCCGCCCTGGCTTGAGGTGGCAAAACCTAGATTAATCCCACTTTTACTGGCCACAACTTTGGGAGGAATGGCTTTAACAGAAGAATGGCCTTTGTCTTCCCCGAAACTTATTTGCACTCTAGGAGGAGGCGCTTTGGCAGCGGCAGCAGCAGGAGCTCTTAATTGCTTGTGGGAAATGGAATTAGATAAGAGGATGATAAGAACTAGCAAAAGAGCCTTGCCAGCAGGAAAGTTGTCATCTGAGACTGTATTTTTAGCAGCCGTATCATGTACTTTGGCAGCTTCGATGCTTTTAGTAAGTGGTGTAAATTATTTAGCTGCAGGTTTAACTCTTCTTGGTTTATTCAGCTACGTAATTTTATATACAGTTATATTGAAACCTCGTACAACAAAAAACATTGTTTTCGGAGGAGTTGCTGGTGCGATACCACCCTTAGTTGGAGCTTCTGCTGCCACAGGGCATGTAGGTCTTAGTGGTTGGTGGTTGTTTGGTTTAGTAATGTTATGGACCCCAGCTCATTTTTGGGCACTTGCAATTTTGTTGAAGGATGATTACGCATCTGTTGGTATTCCTATGCTCCCTTCTGTTAAAGGATCTGTTTTTACTGCTAAAGCGATTTCCCGTTACGGATGGGCAACAGTTTTAATGAGTATTATGGGAGTTTTTGCTCTACCTGAAGGGGGTCTCTTATACGGAATTATGCTATTGCCATTTAATGGAAGACTTTTGCAATTAATAAATGAATTAAAGAAATCTCCTGATGATCTTTCTAGAGCAAAGTCTCTTTTTAGGTGGTCGATTCTCTACATGTTTGGCATTTGTCTTTTGTTATTAATTTCCAGAACCCAACTATCCGTAGAATTTGAGCAGCAATCTATGCAAATATTTTTATCTATTGTATCCCTGCTTAGTAATTAAATTAGATGTAAAATGTTTTTTAAGTAAATAGTAAGTTTGATGAATTATATAAAAGTTAAAGAGCTCTCAAAATCTTATTCAGATATCGATGCATTAAAAAATTTATCGATGGAAATTGAAGCTGGCACATTATTCGGAATACTAGGTCCAAATGGTGCTGGCAAATCAACACTAATAAAAATACTAGCTACTTTAATAGAGCCTGATAGTGGAGAAGTTTTTATAAATAATATTAATCTGATAAAAAATTCAAGGAAAATTAGAGAATTAATTGGTTATGTTGCCCAAGACATTGCACTTGATAAAATATTAACTGGACGAGAGCTTTTGGATTTTCAATCAGATTTATATCACATCAACAAAAATAAGAAATTTGAAAGGATAAATAAATTAATAGATCAATTAGAAATGAATGATTGGATTGATCGTAAGTGCGGCACTTATTCAGGGGGAATGAAAAGAAGAATAGATCTGGCAGCTGGACTTTTACATTTGCCCCAAGTATTAATTTTGGATGAACCTACAGTTGGTTTAGATATTGAAAGTAGAAATATTATATGGCAACTTTTGAAAGATTTGAGAAATAATGGAATGACCATTATTTTAAGTAGTCACTATCTTGATGAAATAGATAAATTGGCAGATAGATTAGTGATAATTGATGATGGAAGAGTAATAGCAAAAGGGACTCCTGCTGAGCTCAAAAATAAATTAGGAGGAGATAGAGTAACTTTGAAAGTAAGAGAATTTAGTAATCAGGAAGAAGCAAAAAATATATGTAAAATTTTATCTTCAATAGATGGAATTAGTCAGATTATCATAAATGAAGCTCAAGGGTTCTCGATAAATTTCGTAATAGATAAGCAAAAAGATTTACTTACGAAGCTAAAAGTGGAATTGGCCTTCTCAAAGTTTGAAATTTTTTCTCTGACTCAAAGTCAGCCAAGCTTGGATGATGTATATCTTCAGGCAACCGGGAAAACATTATTGGATGCTGAAATTTCTATGGCAGGGAAAAGAGACCTAAAAAAAGAATCAAAGCAATCCATGCGATAAAAAAAATTTTGGTTAACTAATTATAATGAATACTAATTACAGCTAATTATGGAATTACAACAGTATAATTTATTTTTTTTATATCAAGAAACATTTGCCTTAACAAAAAGATTATTTATTCAATTAAAAAGAAGACCATCAACCCTTTTAGCAGGAATATTACAACCAATAATTTGGCTTTTTTTATTTGGGGCATTATTCTCTAAAGCTCCTGAAGGTTTTTTACCAGGAGTTGATTCCTATGGGAATTTTTTAGGAGCAGGACTTATTGTTTTTACTGCTTTTAGCGGAGCTCTCAACTCTGGTCTTCCTTTAATGTTTGATAGAGAGTTTGGATTTCTTAATAGATTACTTGTGGCTCCTTTAACCAGTAGATTATCCATAGTTTTATCTTCTTTTTTTTACATAACAATCTTGAGCTTTGTTCAGAGTATTGTAATAATGATTGTTTCATACATTTTGGGTTATGGATGGCCCAACTTATATGGTTTAGGAATTGTATTTACAACACTAATTTTACTAGTTCTTTTTGTGACATCAATAAGTTTATGTTTAGCGTTTGTTTTGCCCGGGCATATTGAATTAATCGCTCTTATATTCGTAATAAATTTACCTCTTCTATTTGCGAGTACTGCTTTAGCGCCAATCTCTTTTATGCCAAATTGGTTGGGATGGTTAGCTTCATTAAATCCATTAACTTTTGCTATTGAACCTATTAGGACTGCCTATACACAAACTATGGATTTGGAATTAGTGGCTTTACATGCCCCATATGGTGATTTAACTTGTAAGAGTTGTATCTCAATTTTATTTTCTTTAACAGTTTTTTCCTTGATTATTATAAGGCCTCTGTTAAATAGAAAGTTAAATTAGAAATTTTATGCTTTTAAAAAATCATTTAATAGAAGTTTTTAAAAAAGCCTCTTTAGAAAATAATTTTTTGCTTAAAGAAAATGTTGTTCTTAAGTGGGTCCATAGATTTGGGATTGATTCATTAAATGATTTATTAATCCATAGTTCACTACAAAAAGAAAATCAGCTTGAAGAAGAAAATCAAGAACAGATCTCTTTAATTGATGAAGTGCATGAAGAAAATCAAGAACAAATTAAGCTTGAATTATCAAAAACTTTTGAAAATATTGAAGAAACAAAGTGGGAATCAAATGGCCTAGAAACTACTAGCAGCAATGAAGTATCTAGCAAAAATCAAAATTTTCATAAAATAAATCAGTTTACTGAAACCCCAAAATTACCCCTACCTTATATTAAAAATTTAAGAAAGTGGATTAACAACGATAAAAAAGCTAGTTAGCTTTTACATCATACCCGGCATTCCCATGCCACCCATTCCCGGCATTCCCATGCCACCCATTCCCGGCATTCCCATGCCACCCATTCCCGGCATTCCCATGCCACCCATTCCTCCCATGGGATCTCCACCTGGTCCTCCAGGGGCTGCGGCTTCAGGCTCTGGAATATCAGCCATCGCAACTTCTGTTGTGAGGAGCATAGCTGCAATAGATACTGAATCTTGAAGAGCTAATCTTATTACTTTGGTTGGATCTAATATTCCTGAATCTTTTAAATCCTCATATTTTCCTGAATTAGCATTAAAGCCTTTGTTAAGTCTTTTAATTTCAGCGACAACTACATCTCCATTAAAACCAGCATTTTTTGCTATTTGTTTGGTGGGTTCCAAAAGGGCTTCTTTGACTATATTTATCCCTGTCCTTAAATCATCTGAAGATGTTTCACTTAAATTTAAAAGGTCATCTGATATTTCAATTAAAGTTTGTCCTCCTCCAGAGACAACACCCTCTTCAATAGCAGCTTTCGTAGCATTAAGGGAATCTTCGATTCTCAACTTTTTATACTTCATCTCTGTTTCTGTGGCAGCTCCTACTTTGATAAGAGCTACTCCTCCAGCTAGTTTGGCTATCCTTTCATTGATTTTATCTTGATCATACTCAGATTCAGTTATATTAACTTCTCTCTTTAATTTCTCTACTCTCTCTTTAACTAAATCTTTAGTGTCTTCGTAGGCAACAATTGTAGTTTTGTCCTTTGTGATAGTTATTTTTTTTGCTTTACCTAAATCATTAATCGACACTTTATCAAGTGTCATCGATTTATCTTCGCTAATTAACTTAGCCCCTGTAAGAATTGCAATATCTTCGAGGGCAGCTTTTCTTCTCTCACCAAATAACGGAGCCCTTACGGAAGCAACATTTAAAACCCCACTATTCTTATTTAAAACCAGAGTAGTTAAAGCCTCTCCTTCGATATCTTCAGCAAGAATTAGAAAAGGTGAGCCTGACTTCTGAATTTCTTCAAGTATTGGAACTAGATCAACTAAAGTTGAGACTTTTTGATCAGTTATTAATATTTTAGGATTTTCAAGTTCACAAACTTGTCTTTCTTGGTCTGTTACAAAATACGGAGAACTATAACCTCTATCAAAAGACATACCTTCAGTTATATCTAATTCAGTTTCTAATGATTGCGATTCTTCGACAGTTATTACACCATCTGAAGTAACAATATCCATTGCTTTCGAAATTATAGATCCAATTTCTTCATCACCTCCAGCACTAACTGTTGCAACTTTTTGGATGTCAGAACCACTTAATGAAATACTTTTGGAACTTAATTTTTCTAAGACAAAAGATAGGCCTGCCTCCATACCTTTTTTTAACTCCATAGGGTTTGCGCCGGAAGCAATATTTTTCAATCCCTCCTGCACCATCTTCTGAGTCAAAATGGTTGCTGTTGTTGTTCCATCACCAGCACTCTCTTTTGTCTTGGATGCAACTTGTTCTATTAATTTTGCACCTAAATTAGAGATAGGGTTTTCAATCTCGATCTCTTTAGCAACTGTAGATCCATCTCTTACTATATCTGGCGAACCAAATTTCCTCTCTATGACAACGTTTTTTGCTTTTGGCCCAATAGTAACCTTTACTGCATTAGCTACGAAATTCACACCTTTTTCTAGCGCTTCTCTTGACTCATTAGAAAAACTTAACTGTTTGGCCATGTTTACTCGATCTTTATTCCTATTCTAATTTCCCATAGAATCATTTTTAAGGGATATTTAATTAAGTGGGGAAAGCCGAATTTCTTTTTAATAAGACATACAAATTAACTCAAATAAGAGTATCTTTAAGTTATGGAAGAAACAAATAATCTTATTTTTACTCTTACCGCAATCCTCGCGATTGCTATGACACTAATATACTTTCCTTTAAGATTTTTCTTGACATTAACTGCTAGAAGTCGAAGACTAAAACTTTTACAAAAAATTAGAAGGTTAAGAGATGAATTGGGCCAGCCTTACGAAAGTACATAATTAAATACTCATACCTCCGTCTATACTGATTGTCTGACCTGTAATGTACCTTCCTGCATCACTTGAAACTAAGAATGAAACTAAGTTTGCAATTTGAGTACAACTTCCTAATTTCCCTAAAGGGATAACTTTAAGTATCTCTTCAGTATTAAGTTTTTCAGTCATTTCTGTTTCTATAAAGCCTGGAGCTATTGCATTTACGTTTATACCTCTAGAAGCAAATTCTTTAGCGCAAGTTTTGGTGAATCCAATAACGCCAGCTTTGGCTGCAGAATAATTTGCTTGACCAGGATTACCAATTATTCCAACAACAGATGAAATATTTACGATACTACCGCTTCTTTTTTTCATCATAAATTTTGAAGCATATTTTGTACAAAGAAAAACCCCTTTTAAGTTTGTATTTAATACATCATCCCATTGTTCCGATTTCATTCTCATCAATAGTCCATCTCGAGTAATACCAGCATTGTTAATAAGAATATCAATGGAGCCATTAATTTTTATGATTTCTTCAAAAGCTGAACTGACAGAATCCTCTTTTGAAACATCGAATTTTAATTTATGAGCTTTACCTCCTGAATTTTTTATTGAATTTACAACTTCTTCAGCTTTTTCATCAGAAGAAGAGTAATTAATAAAAACTTCTGCTCCAAAGCGACTTAGTTCTAAAGCAATTTCTTTACCAATTCCTCTGCTAGCTCCTGTGATTAAAGCAACTTTGCCTGATAATGAATCTGTATTGGACATTATGAAATTTTATAATTTTCAATCGTAGTACTATTTGTGTAAAGATATTGCTTTTATTTATAATTGTCTAGAAAATATTAAGACCTTCTATTGTGCACTTTTTAATACCAGCTGCAGGGAGCGGTAGCAGAATGAAAGCTGGAAAAAATAAATTACTTATTGATTTAGAGGGAGAGTCTTTGATTTATTGGACACTTAAATCTGTATTTTCTGCGAGCTCAACAAATTGGGTTGGAATAATTGGTCAACCGAAAGATAAAAATTTATTATTAAATTCAACAAAGGATTTTGCCCATAAAGTTCATTGGATTAATGGTGGTGACACCAGACAGCAGTCAGTTTTTAATGGTTTAAAAGCGCTGCCAAAAGATGCTGAAAAAGTTTTAATACATGATGGTGCTAGATGTCTAATTAATCCTGAATTGATAGACCTTTGTGCCAAGCAATTAGATGAAAATGAAGCAGTAATTTTGGCTACTAAGGTAACTGACACAATAAAGATTGTTGATAATGAAGGTTTTATTAAAGAAACACCAGATAGAAATTATTTATGGGCAGCACAAACTCCTCAGGGCTTTTTAGTAGATAGATTAAAAAAAGCTCATAAGATGGCAATTGATAAAAACTGGAATGTCACAGATGATGCCTCACTATTCGAAATGCTTAATTGGAAAGTGAAGATTATTGAAGGAACTTATTCAAATATAAAAATTACATCCCCTATTGATTTGAAAATAGCAAAACTTTTTGTGAAGAACCCCTAGTTAAAAAGGTGAATCGATACTAAGAATGCCATCATCACCATTTAAGGTGGCTTCGTATCCTAAAGGAATGCAAGCATTTCCCGATCTGTGGCCTATTGGGAGGTCAAAAAGAATAGGAAAATCAAACTCTTGGAGTCTTTCAAAAATGCATTTTTTTAGTAAATCTTTCCATTCAAGGTCGCAGGAATCATTAGAAAAACTTCCGAATCCAATGCCAGCAATTTCAGAAAGTGATTTAGTCATTCTGAGGTAAGTCAACATGCGATCAATTTTATAAATATCTTCATTAATATCTTCAAAAATTATTATTTTTCCTTTGCAATCTGGGAAGTGATCAGTACCAATTAAAAAAGTAGCAATAGTTAAGTTAGAAACGATAATTTCTCCTTTAGCTTTCCCACCTCTTAAAGGAATTCCTCGTATGTCCGCAACATATCCCTCAAAAAGTAAATTTCTTAATCTTTCAAGACTCCACTCTGGCTCTTTGAAAAGGCCAGTAACCATGGGCCCATGAATAGAACCTATAAATCCTTGAGAATATTTAGATAGTAGTAAAGAACATGTATCTGAGAATCCAAGCATTAAACCATGCTGCCAAGAAGGGTTTTTTTCTAATAGTCTTGCTGAACCCCAACCTCCTTTTGCAAAAATGATTAGCTTACTATTTTGTGCTTTTTCCAGTTCTTCAAATCTAGTAGAATCGTCGCCTGCAAAATAACCAAATTTTTTTGACAGGGAATTATTTTCATTAATTTCCAAGCCCCAGTTTTTTAAGATTTCTATGCCTTTTTGAAAATTTTCTTCTTCATCAATAAATGAGCTTGGAGCTAAAATATCTATTAGATCACCTTTTTGTAATCTTGAAACCATATTTAAGAGTTATGAGGCAATAATAATTCCTAATAAAAGGATTCCTCCATAAATTGATTGATTTTTGAAGTGATTCCCAATATTTTTTATTGATTGCTTTTCCTCAGGAAATACTTTTAGTATATCTCTCTGCATTAAGATTGCCGTCGTAAGCCAAATTGGCCAAAAAATAAAATCCATTTGATTAATAAATCCGCATAATGCGAGAAAAATAGAAGTTAAAAAATAACAAATTTGAATAGTTACTCTTGTATGGTTCTGGAGGTTAACAGCGGAACTGTTTATTCCAATTTTGATATCATATTTTTTATCTGCTAAGGCATAAATCGTGTCAAAGCCAAAAGTCCAAAAAATAGTAGCTAGCCAGCAAAACAATAAAACAATACTATTTAAATTACCTTCATTTGCGGCCCAGGGTATTAAGACAGCAAATCCCCAGCATATGGATAAGATTAATTGAGGATATTTAAACCATCTTTTAGCAGAAGGATAAATTAAAATAATAGGTAAAGCTAAAAAAGCGAGTGAAATCGAAAGGATCCTGCCAGGTTGAGGTAGTGACAAAGTTAAAAAGAAACTACATAAAATTAAAAAGAAAAGAATTGAATAGGCCGTTTTAAGACTGATTTTATTTGCAGCTAGAGGTCTGTTCTTTGTCCTAATAACTTTTTGATCAATTTTTTTATCCCAAATATCATTAACTACGCAACCTAAGCCACTTACTAATAGCCCTCCAAGGATTATTCTTAACAACATTAAAAATGTTGGATTTGCGCCAGGAGTTAAATATAAACTCCACCCAGCAGGTATAAGTAAGATCATTCTTCCAGTCGGCTTATTCCACCTTAATAATTCAAAAAAAGTACTTAATCTAATTTGTCGATTTTTATTCTGCATATACCCTATTGTATATTTCATAACTTTAAATAATCTTACTAGGATTAAATGATTTCTATTATTTAATAATCAATGTTGGGTATATTTATTAAGGGATTAAAGATATCTGCATCTTATAAAAAGAAATGATACAGAAACAAGATTTAAGATATTTTCAAGAAAAGCAAATTTTAGTAGCTTCTATAGATATTGGAACAAACTCTACACATCTCTTAGTAGCAGAAATTAATCTAGAATTAAAATCATTTTCAATAAAATTCACTGATAAATCAACCACTCGTCTAGGAGAAAGAGATGAGGAGGGAAATCTTACTGAAGAATCAATCCAAAGAGCATTAGTTACTCTCAAGCGATTTAAGGAATATTGTAAAAGTAATGGAGTAAAACAAATAGTAACAGCAGCAACAAGTGCAGTTAGGGAAGCTCCAAACGGTCAAGATTTTATTAGAAGAGTTCTTGATGAAACTGATATTCAAATAGAAATGATAAGTGGTTCTGAGGAAGCTAGATTAATTTACCTTGGTGTTCTCTCTGGGATGGCTTTTAAAGATGAGTCTTTTGTAATCATAGATATTGGAGGAGGATCTACAGAATTAATACTTGCAGATAAAAAAGATGCTATAGCTCTAACCAGTTCAAGAATTGGTGCGGTAAGACTTAAAAATGATTTTTTAAATAAAGCGTCTATAAATTCAGAGAGATCGAGTTTTCTAACAACTTTTATTAAAGGATCTTTAGAACCCTCTGTTCGAAAAATAAAAAGTAGATCTAAGGGAGATAAGCCTTTATCTTTGATTGCAACCAGTGGCACTGCAACCTCATTAGGAAATCTGATTTCAGATGAATTGGGAGAATCTAAACAAAAGTTGCATGGTTATAAATTTAAAAGGGAAAATTTACAAAATGTATTGGAAAAACTTCTTAAATTGCCGGTTTCGGAAATCAAGAAAATACCTTCATTAAGTGAGAGAAGAGCAGAAATAATTATTCCAGGAGCATTGATATTAAACACAGCAATGGAGATGTTGAACTTTGATGAATTAATAATAAGTGAGAGGGCGCTTCGAGAAGGTTTGGTTGTAGATTGTATGCTTCGTAAAGGGATAATTAAAAATGAGTTAAATATTCAAGGCAATATTAGAAAAACAACTATAGTTCATCAGGCCAGAAAGTTTGGAGTAGATAATACAAGAGCTGAGAAAGTTATTGATATTGCCTTTCAAATCTATGATCAGACTAAAAATATCTTTCATAGCGATAATGACCCTAAAGCTAAAGAACTTCTGTGGGCAGCTTCTAATCTTTATAATTGTGGGAAATATGTGAATGTTGATTCATATCACAAACACTCTTGGTACTTAATAAAAAATTGTGAGTTGTTGGGATATTCTGAAGCAGAAACAAATATTATTGCTTCAATTGCTAGGTACCATAGAAAGACTTTACCCAAGAAAAGACATGAGTCTTGGCAAAATTTAATATCCAAAGAAGATAAAACATTAGTTCTTGAAATGTCATTAATCCTTAGACTAGCAGCAGCTCTTGATCAAAGACCTGACAAGGTGATCTCCTCAGTTCAAATAAAATTACAGGAAAATAATCTTACATTTCAACTTTTACCTTTGGATAGAAACCATGATCTTCTTCTTGAAAAATGGAACTTAGGATTATGCCGTAATGTAATAAAAGAACTAAAGAATTTGGAATTAAAAGTTATTTAGTTTTTTTAATAAGTTCTTGTTTTGGAGTTTGATTCTGAGAAGAATCTGAAAATAAATTGAAAATTAAGGACGAGGCGATTAGTCCGAGAAAGCCTGAAATTAAAATAAATATTAGGAATCCTAGTGGATTAAAATTCTTAGATTGCCTAGATTTATAATTTTTTTTGGAAACTTCTTCAACTATTTCTTCAATTTTCACTTCTTTGCTCTCTGTCTTGAATTCATCCATTAAAAACTCTGTATCAAGTTTTAGCTTCTGTGAAATCCGTCTAATCATTGCTTTGATAAATACTTTTTCAGGTAGTTTTTCTTCATTACCTTCCTCTATGGCTTCAAGTTGATGAGCTCCAATTTTTAAATCAGAAGCCAATTCTTCAATTGATTGATTTTTACTTAACCTAGCCTCTTTAATGAAATTTCCTATTCTCTTTAAAGAGGAATCTCCCCCTTTATTGTTGATTCCCGAAACAGATTTTATTTCTTTCAAAGCAAATAAATTTTTACTAATTATAGTAATTAATATTTTTCTATCAACTTTAAGATTATTTATTCCTAAAGAGATGCTTATAAGATGGATTATAAAGATTAGATCTTTTTTGAGAATTGCTAATTGCTGGGCTAATTATATAAATGGTTGTTCTAATTAGTTTTTTCTCAATAGAAAATTTTTCCATATCTTTTAATTCTATTAATGATGTCCAACCATCATCCCAAGATACTCTAAATCCAACAATCACTTTAGTCTCTGGAGGGTAAAACTCTAGTAAAGTTTCTTGAGACCTTTTCACATGCCTAGCACTTAGATATAGACATATAGAGGAATTGTGTTTCGCAAGATCTTTCAGAGATTCTTTTTCGGGCATCCCTGTTCGCCCTCCTGCTCTAGTTAAAATTATTGTTTGCGTTACATCAGGGATGGTTAACTCAGCTTCATGATATGCTGCAGCAACTTGAAAAGCACTTACCCCAGGAACAACCTCGATTTCAATTTTTTCGTTTTTTAAAATTTCGATTTGCTCTCTAATTGCTCCAAAAAGGCAAGGGTCTCCATCATGTAACCTTACAACAGTTTTCCCTTCCTGAAATTTTTCTATCATAATTGAGGTGATTTGCTCTAAGTTGAGGGAACTCGTTTTTATTTTTTCAGAACCTTCTTTAGCAGAATCTAAAATTTTTTCAGGAATTAGAGAATCAGTCCAAATAATGACATCTGCAATTTTTATCTTTTTTAATGCTTTTAAAGTTAATAATTCTGGATCGCCTGGACCAACACCAATAAAAGATATTTTGTTATCCATTCTTTCTGTTTTTCCCACTATATGTTCTCAATCTTAAAAAAAATATTCCAATTAATCCAGAAGAAAATAGAAAAATGCTTATAAATTGAGCCATTCTTATACCGCCATCACAGAAAGGTGGAAGTCCACTAATACATAGTGGGTCAGTTCTTAAACCTTCAATCCAGAATCTTCCAAAGCTATAACTTATTAAATAAAGACAGCTGATAAAGCCAGGCCTGAAAAAATTTGTTTTATTTTGTTTATTAAAGGTAATGATAAGGACGATGAAAATTAAAAGATTCCACAATGACTCATAGAGAAATGTAGGATGAAAAAATTCATAATTAATAAATTCTAAAGGCCTATTTTGGATAGGTATAAATAATTTCCAAGGCAAATTTGTAGGAACTCCAAAGGCTTCATTATTGAAAAAATTTCCCCACCTTCCTATTGATTGTCCAAGAATAATCGAGGGTATTAATATATCTATAAAAGTTTTTAAATTAATTTTTTTCGACTTACAGAAATAGATAATAGATATTAATCCTCCAATTAGACCTCCATGGATTGCTATGCCTCCTTCCCAAACTGCAAGAAAAGAAGGTATTTGAATGATGTTATTAAATAGTTCAAAAGAAGTAAAAAAGTTCTCTCCGTTATATTGCCTCCACTCAAAAATTACGTAATAAGCTCTAGCTCCAATTATTGAAGAGATTATTAATGATGGAAGTATTTCACTAATGTACTCTGGGTTAATATTTCTTGCCTTTGCTAGTTTTTTAGAGACAAATAGGCCTATTAAAACTGAAACCGAAATAAGAAGTCCGTACCATCTAATAGTTATAAATCCTAAATTTAAAAAAGTTTCTCCTGGAGATTGTATAAAAGCTTGAAGTATAAGCATTTAGAGAAAGTTAGATACCCTCTGCTGCTTGCACTTTTTCTACTTGTTTTTTCTTTAATACTAAAAGTATTTGTGTTAAGCCTACACCAATAAAAAATGCAATCAATCCAATAACTCTATAAGGACTCTGAAGCACAACCTCAGCATCTAATTGCCCAAAGCCACCAACATTGGGATCATTAGTAAGAGGGTCACCTACATTAATTTTGTCTTGCGCTTTTACTATAAGTTGAGGACCAACAGGCACTGCTTCAGTAGTAATTTCACCACTATCATTTTCTATATTGACTTGATAGCTACCATCTTCAATTGTTTCTATTGAATTTATAGTTCCTGCAGTGGAAGAAGTGAATACTACATTATTGCTCTTGTCTCCAGTTGGATATACTTGACCTCTACCTCTATTGCCTCCAATATGTAACGAGTATTTTCCATAGTGATATTCTTTATTAGTGGATGGGTCAGGGGAAAGTACAGGGAAAACGATTTCTTTATTGGTATCGCCAGGTAAAGGTCCGACAATAATGATATTGTCTTTCTCTTCACTGTAATTAGTGAAATAAACTCCTTCTGTCTCCTCTTTTATTTCTTCAGTCCATCTTTCTTGTGGAGCAAGTTTAAAGCCATCAGGCAGCATTACAACAGCACCAACTTGTAATGGGACTTCCGAACCATCAGCTCCTATCTCTTTTAAATCATTTTTGTAGGGTATTTTGACTACAGCTTTGAAAACGCTGTCTGCTCCAACAGATTGTGGAACCTCCGCAATTGTAGGCATCTGAGCTAGATGACAATTTGCACAAACTATCTTACCTGTGGCTTCTCTTGGGGATTCGTAGTTTTGCTGAGCCCAAAATGGATAAGCAAAACTGATCTTTGGATAAAATACAATGCTTGAAATGAAAAGAAGAGTACAGATAAATAAACTTGTTTTTTTCATGATTTGATTTTTAAGACCTTTCATTTTATTTATGCCCACCATGGATTTTCATTAGTTCTAAAGTCAGTTTCTGACCATTGTTTAACGAGTACTGCATCATCTTCAATATCGACATGAGCTAGAGCTAAAGATAAAGGGGCAGGCCCTCTAACTACCTTCCCGTTAGTATCGTACTGACTGCCATGACAAGGACATATGAATTTATTAACACCACTATCCCATGGGACAACGCAACCTAAATGAGTACAAATGGCATTTAAACCAAATTCTCCTATTTCCCCACCCTCATTAATTATTAAATAAGTTGGATCTCCCTTTAGACCCTGAACTAGACTTCTGTCTCCTGCTTGATGGTTGGTTAACCAACCTGTCTTAGTTATTGGATTCCCTAATTCATCTTTAGCAGAAGTTCCTCCACCACCACCGCCTGCTCTTAAAGGCATGAAATAATTCGCTACAGGGTAAAGGGCTCCTAAGGCTACACCAGTTGCAGTACCAAATGTAAGAAGATTCATAAATTGCCTTCGACCCATTGAAGGGACATCATTGGAACTTAATTGAGTCATTCGCTACTTGGTTCTGTTATTTATTAGTTATTATGGATCAAATTGTTCAATTTCTGTTGCAAATAGATAGGACTTTTAATAATTTAAAGTAAAAGTTTAGGAAGTCTTAATTAATTGATTTAAATGAACCCATTGCTAGTAGATGAAGTTATACATTATTTGATTCATCGTTGGGGAAAAAAATATGATTTTAGACTCTTTAGAAGAGGAAAATTCGTTTATTTTCAAATGATGTGGGGATTTCTTGGACAGGAATCATTCCCTTTAAGTGAAGATGAATATAAAAAATCGATAGCTGATAAAATCGAGATTTTAAATAGATGTGGATATTCAGAAGAAGTAAGGGAATGGCTTAAGAAAGTCAATGCTAAGCCAAGGTTAGGTAGAGCTGTCAGCTTGCAATTAGATCTTAATGAGAAGATGAAAGAGTTTTTGACTTAAGATTTTCTGATAAGTAAGTTAATCCAGTACCTACAAAAAATAAAAACACAATCGATATAGATAGCAATGACATAGTCAATGGATCAGTTGAAGGGGTAATCACTGCAGATAATATTGCAGAGGAAATTACAACTATCTTCCAATTCGAAATCATTTTTTCTGTTGTGATTATTCCAAGAGAACCAAGAATAAATTGTAATACTGGCAATTGAAAAGCTATTGCAGTGCTAGACATTAATAAGAGAACAAAATCAAAATATCTTTCTATAGACCAAGTTGGTTCAACAATATCAGCACCGAAACTAATGAAGAAATTTATTGCTGCAGGGACTAATATCCACCATGAAAAAATTAATCCTAAAAAAAACAGAAGACCTGAACCAAAAACTGCAGGCAAGATAAGGCTTTTTTCTTGTTTTGTTAAACCAGGAGAAATGAATAATATTATTTGATAAAAAATATAAGGCATAGAAACTATCAATCCGCTGTAACCTGCAACTTTAATAGCGACAAATAAAAACTCTCCTGGAGCAAGTTGTAGTAAATGAATATCACCAGCTGGAATTTCTAAAAAAGATATTAATGGCTTTATGATAAGAAAACTAAAGAATATTGAAATAAGTATTGAGTAAATTGAGTTTAATATTCTTTGACGAAGCTCCTCTAAATGATCACTAAAAGTCATCGAATCTGATAATTTATTTTCACTTTGACCTGTACCTTTCATTATTATTTAATAAAAATTGTGTAAGAAAAAGGTTTAAAACTATTATTGTCAAAGTCCAATTTATTTTTCTGTAAACTTAATTATTTGCTTAATTTAGGATTTGTTGGATCTGGTAATAAGAAAGGAGGGGCATCATTTAAAGATGATTCACCATAAGTTTCATATTCTCTATATCCACCCATTTTCCCATTTGTTTTCATTAAAGCGCTTACGAAGGCAAGTAGTAAGAAAACAGTAGGAGCTCCAATTATTAATGCAGCACCAAATAGATATCCAACAAGAAATTCTGGAAAACTATGATTTCCTAAAAATTCATGAGTGCCTAAAAGAAAATCAAACATTTATATTTAAAAATTTTTTTTATTATAAACTAAATTTCTGTTTTAAGATTTTTTTTAATGTAATCTTCTCCTCTTGTAGGATTTCCCCAAATAATTTCTCCATTTTTAAAGGAAACGCAACCCGGTCCTCCGTTTTTGATTTTTTGCAAATCTTTAATCTTTACTAAATTAATTGGTACTTTAATGTTTCTTTTTGCCTTACTAAATAAAGCAGCTAAATCTGCAGCTATTTGAAGATCTTGTTCAGATGCTACTTGAGATGAAGACTTCAAAACTACATGACTGCCTGGTGATTCCTGTGCATGAAACCATAAATCGCCTTTTTTTGAGAACTTAAAGCTTATTAAATCATTTTGCCTCATATTCCGCCCTACCTGAAGCTTCAATCCTGTGGGGGTGTCAACTTGAATTGGTGAAGACTCTATCTCATATGTGCTTTTCTGATCTTCCCTTTGCTTCTTGATATTGATATTAAACTCGTTGCAAATTTCTTCCATAATTTCTTCTATTAGTTTGATTCTCATAAAAAGTTTTTCATGATTTAAAGAATTTAAATTTTCTAGAAGCGTAGTAAATTCGTCTAATCTCTCTATATTTGTTTTGTAAATACTTAATCTTTCTTTTATTAATTCTCTAGATCTCTTTAGTTTTTTTGATTTTTTATATAGTTTTTGTCCCTTTATAATGTCCTGTTTTTTAATTTCATGTGAAGCAAATATATTATCAGCTTTTTCTTTATATATCTCGTAGTTTTCTGATTTTTTCAAAAGATCATATTGAATATTTAAATTCTTTTTCTCAGTATTGGTCTGTTTAAAAATTATCCCTTCAATTTTCTTTTTCAATAATTCAAGTTTTTTTTGTTTCAAATGGTAATCATAATAATTCTCTAAGCTTTTGCATAAATCTTTTTTATTTTCGCAATTAATTTCCTTATCAAAAAACCAAACGCAATAAAAATCTTTGTTGAATGTAGAAAAGTTAAAGTTATTGTTTTTAAACCTGTTTATCCAAATCTTCCAATTTTTAAATATCTCCCTTAAGTCTGAGTTGCTTATGAAATCAATATTTTTTTCCATTATTTCTGAATTAACAGTTGCGCTAACAACCTCTAATTGTTTTGTGAGGATAGGGCTTACTCCTTGATAGGTACTTATTAAACAGTATTTCAAAGACTCAGGTACTATTGAAATTGAGTCTTTCCATGATTGAAAAGACTCATCTTCTCTAGGTTTTTTTTTGAGATTGACTGGAGGACCAGAATAAATTGATCCTGTTGAAATTGTTCTAAAACTAGATTGACTTGATTTAATTTGTTTACCAACGGCAATTATTTTAAGTTTATTATCCAGATAAAAAATATTACTATGTTTCCCCATTAATTCAAAAATTAAATACTTATTAATTTCATCTCCAGGTTTTTTCGCAAAACTAAATTTTATAACTCTCTCGAAATCATCTTGTTCAATCGAAACTAAAGCCATATACTTTAATCCGTATCTTATTTGTTTAGAAAGTGTGCTTTCTCTCCCAATCTTTTCTGGCTTATTTATCTTTAGTATTCTTGGAGAGTCTCCATTCCATGAAACTTCTAACCATGTTTGAGAATTAACTCCTCTGAAACATAATTGAATTGTATTAGGCTCTGGTTGTTGGGCAGTTTCAAACTTTGTAGGTAAGATGTTATTTGTCAAATAATGCAAGACAGATCTAATAGATGTAATATCCATTATCTGTGGAACACCTTTTTGCATTATTCCTTTTTAATTCACAAGAAACTATTTTACTGTAAAAAATTTAATATGAAAAATCATAAAAAACTTATCATCCTTACTGGACCCAGCGGGGTAGGTAAAGGAACAGTTGTTAAAGAAATATTAGGTAAAGAAAAAAATTTTTGGCTTTCAATATCTGCAACTACTAGAGAACCTAGAGAAGGAGAGAAGGACGGAGAAAATTATTTTTTCTTAAATCAAGAAAAGTTTAAAGAAATGATTGAACAAAACCTTTTCCTTGAATGGGCTCAATTTGCTGGAAACTACTATGGAACGCCTTTATCTTCTGTTAATGAGAAAATAAAAAAGGGATTTACCGTACTACTTGAAATTGAAGTAGAGGGTGCAAGGCAAATAAAAAATAAGTTTCCTAATTCACAGTCAATATTTTTACTTCCTCCGGATAAACAAGAGTTAGAGAGAAGAATTAGAAATAGAGGTACAGAAGAAGAAGAGGCAATTCAAAAAAGACTCTCAAGGGCTAATTATGAGATTTCAGTATCAAATGAATTTGATTTTGCATTAACAAATCACAATGTTGATGAAACAGCAAAAAAAATAATCAAGTTAATAAAAACTTGATTATTTTCTATTTATCAACTCATTGGATGGAATAATAAATCTGGGAAAAACCTATTAAATTCAATAATTATTCCGGCTGTAAGGCTTAGCCAAATTGCTGCTACCACTGGAGCAGATCTGACAAATTTTGTGTTTAGAATTTTGAACATTTGTTTTATGAAAGTTTTTTAAGGATGTTTAGCGAGGACCATTAAGTGTAATATTGTTATCTTTCTCTCTTAAATCTCCATTTCTTCCTTGCTTATTAGCAAGTAGAGGCCATTGGGCTCCTTTTACAAGACATTTTCTGGCTAGCTCTAGGTCAATAATGATCTCAAGATCTGCTGGATTCTTGGTCTTTTTTGATTCAATGAGATACTCTCTTCCTGACCAACCTATAATTCCAGCAATGTAAATGAACAATACTCCGGGAATAAGTAAATCTCCTTCATGACCTCTATTTAAAAGGGCCCCCCATGGCTCAAGAGGAGGTCCAATTATTAAATGAGGAAGGCCATCATCTCCGCATGATGCTTTTCCATATCTTTCAAATCTTGCTATGTCTTTTTGAGTAGTTGCAGAATTTGCTCTCTCAATGAATTTAGGATTTTCAGAGCATTTTGTGAGAGCTGAAGCGGTATATTCTGTGCTAGCTCTATCTGCGTTTAAGGCAGGCCCATTTGCAGCTAGAGCAATTGGAGTAATTCCGAGGAACAGAAAAACTGAGGTTATGATTGAAAAAAAGAATTTCATAAGTTGCAATCTTTAATTCCTTATAATGTGTTAAGTAAGAAATTAATATTAAAATAGAACAAGTTGAATCAAAAATGCATAAAGTTTTAGCTATTGAAACAAGTTGTGATGAGACATCTGTCTCGATAGTTTCTAATATTGGCGATACTTTCAGAATACATTCAAATATAATTGCCTCTCAAATTGAAGATCATTCAAAATGGGGAGGAGTTGTTCCTGAACTTGCAGCTAGAAAGCATTTAGAATCATTACCTTTTGTTTTAGATAAGGCTCTTGAAGAAGCAAAAACTAAAATTGAGGAAGTCGATTATATTGCGTCAACTGTAGCTCCTGGATTAGTTGGTTGTTTACGAGTTGGCTCTATAACTGCAAGATCACTTTGCATGTTACATTCAAAACCATTTTTGGGAATTCATCATTTGGAGGGGCATTTATCTTCAATTCTATTTTCAGAAAACTATCCAAAGAAATCTTTTCTTACATTACTTGTTAGCGGCGGACATACTGAATTGATAAAGGTAAATGATAGTAGGGGGATGCAAAGACTTGGGAAAAGTTTTGATGATGCTGCTGGAGAAGCCTTTGATAAAGTTGGCAGACTATTAGGTCTTAGTTATCCAGGAGGACCGGCAATTGAAAAGATTGCTAAAAATGGGGACCCAATGAAATTTAATTTACCAAAATGTAAGATCTCTGATAAAAAAGGTGGATTTCTTAAATATGATTTCTCTTTTAGTGGTTTAAAAACTGCCGTATTAAGATTAGTTGAGAGAATAAATTTGGCTGGGAAGACCGTTCCAATTCCAGATATTGCTGCAAGTTTTGAGAGAGTGGTGGCAGAGGTCTTGGTAGAAAGAACAATAAAATGCGCAGAAGATCATAGCTTGGAAAATGTAGTTGTGGTTGGGGGAGTGGCTGCTAACAATACATTAAGAAAAATGATGATTAGTGAAGCTAGTAAAAAATCTATTAAAGTTCATCTAGCGCCTCTTGATCTTTGTACAGATAATGCGGCAATGATTGGAGCAGCGGCTTTGTTCAGAATCAAATTTAAGGATCATTTAAGTTCCCTTAAATTAGGTGTCGCAGGAAGACTATCAATTGAACAAGCAAATACCCTTTATGAAGAAAACCCTCCTTTCTAATTTCAATGAACAAACAACCTAAAATCGAGATTAAAGAGACAAAAAACTTCGTTGATAAAAAGGAATTAAATTTATGGAAAAGAGGTTTTACACCTCAAGCTGAAATATGGAATGGAAGGATGGCAACTGTTGGGATAGCAATTATTTTTATAATTATTGCTTTAATAAGCCAGTTTTCTCAATAGAAATAAAATTAATTTTCTTAAAAGTATTTTTGAAAGGATTTTTAAAAATACTCTTTTTCAGCGGATGAATTAAATTAAAAAGTATTGTTTTTATTGGACTAGAGATAAGATTATTGATTTAATCGAATTAATGAATGTTTTTATTATTTATAATTTTATATGACGCCTGAAAGGCTTGGACTACTTTGGGGGATAACTGTATTTGCAGGCGCTTGCGCTCGATTATTTTCTTCTTTAACAGGATTCCCAAGTGTTGTTATTTTATTGCTTTCTGGATTATTAATTGGAAGATCAGGATTGGGACTTGTTGAGCCTTTAGATCTCGGGCAAGGGCTTGAAACTATTGTGGGGCTTTTGGTCTGTTTGGTTCTTTTTGAAGGGGGATTAAATTTAAAACTGCCTGAGGGGAATATAAGAAATACTGTTTTAAAAATTTCATTGGTAAGACTTTTTATTTCATTATCTGCTGGAATTTTCATTGCTCATTGGCTGGCTGGCCTCTCATGGCAAGTCGCAGGAATATATAGTGCCATAGTTCTAGCTACTGGACCAACAGTTGTCTCTCCATTAGTGGAACAAATAAAATTAGCTTCCCCACTCTCGGAAGTTTTAAAAGCTGAGGGGTTGCTGCTTGAACCAATTGGTGCAGTACTAGCATTACTGCTTTTAGAATTGACTTTAGGGGACCTTCGTGGGATTAACGATGTATTTATAGCATTAATGCAAAGATTAGGGGGAGGAGTTTTAATCGGATTAAGTGCAGGATGGTTACTATCAGAAATTTTAAAAAAAATAAAAAATGAAGCCTCATTTGGTATAGAGCTTCAAGTTACCCTTGGATTTATTTTCCTTGTGTATGGAATTTGCGAATATTTTTTACCAGAATCAGGCTTGCCGGCTTCAGTAGCGGCAGGATTTATTGTAGGCAAAAGAGAAGTTATAGACAAGGAGCGATTGGATAATCTAATAGGTGAATTAGCTCAATTAGCAATAACAGTTCTTTTCCCTCTTTTGGCCGCTGACGTTTCTTGGGGTGAATTAAGTCCGCTAGGCTGGGGAGGGGTTGTTTGCGTTTTTATGTTGATGGTAATTGTTCGCCCTATCTCTATCTGGATAGCAACTATGGGGAAAGACTTGAACTTAAAAGAAAAAATATTTTTAGCCTGGTTAGCCCCAAGAGGTATTGTTACTGCAGCAGTAGCTTCTCTTTTTTCTATCAGATTAGAGCAGGCTGGTATCCTTGGGGCTGGCCGTCTACAAGGTTTAGTTTTTCTTACTATTTTGATGACAGTAGGAATACAAGGACTTTCAGCTAAACCTTTGGTAAATAGACTTAAATTAGGCCAAAAAAAATAATTTTGATTGACTAAAGACATCTTTCAATTCGAATTCTATCAGTTTTAATCTCTGCGAAAAGCTCCCAACTTTGAATTAAATCTGGCCCACTGAGAGATCCAAAAAAGGCTACTCTTAATGATTTCATTAATATCCCTTTTTTAATATTATGCTTTTTTGAGATTTCGTTTATTATTTCTTTAGCTTTCTCTTTATTTAGTTTTATAGTATTTTGCTCAATTAAATAATTTAAGATTAGTTTTAAAGATAGTTTGCTTTCCGGGTTTTCCAGAAAATCTTGACCTTTTTTTTGAATTGTAGGTATTAAGAAAAATGGTTTTGATTGATCAATTGAATCTTTTAAAAGAGTCATAGAGTCTCTAATCAAAATTGCTAATTTATTAGCCCATTCTTGAGATGGCGGCTCCCAACCATGGTCATCCCAGTATTTTCTCAGGATCTCCATTAACTTTATTGATTCCATATTTTTTATATATTGTGCATTAATCCAGTTGAGTTTTTCCCAACTAAATTTGGCTCCTGCTTTATTAATTTCTGATAAGTCAAAAATTTCAGATATCTCCTCAAGTGAAAGTATTTCTCTGTCGGCAGATTTTGGAGACCAACCTAAAAATGCCATATAGTTTGATAGGGCCTCAGGTAAATATCCCATTTCTCTAAATTCGTCGATTGAAGTAACGCAATCTCTCTTAGATAATTTTTTTCCTTCGCTATTAAGTATCAAGGGTGTATGCGAAAAAGTGGGCAAATTAAAATTTAATGCTTTATAAATCAATATTTGTTTTGCAGTGTTCGAGATATGGTCTTCACCCCTTACAACGTGAGTAATATTCATGAAATTATCATCAACTACAACCGCAAGATTATACAAAGGATCACCAATCTCATATCCCTTAGCCCTTCTTGATAAAACTAAATCACCTCCCAAATCCTTCCCTTGCCATTTGATTTCGCCCCTTATCTGATCTACCCATTTAATATCAATTTTTTCATCAATCTTAAATCTTATTACTGAAGTCCGCCCTTGGGATATGAATGTTTCTATTTCTTCTTTTGAAAGACTTCTGTGTCTATTATCATGCTTTGGAGGTAACCCTTTCTTTTTTTGTGCTTCTCTTAATTCAGATATTTCATCTTCTGATGTAAAGCACCTATATGCAGCTCCACATTCCAATAGTTTTTTGATACAACTTTTGTGAATCGAAATTCGGTCACTTTGCTTTATAGGTTCTTCATCCCATTTAAGTCCAAGCCATTTCAAACCCTCTAATATATTTTTTGTATATTCAGATTTAGATCGAAGTAAATCTGTATCTTCTATTCTGATAAGAAATTTTCCACCTATTTTTTGTGCATACAACCAATTGAATAGTGCTGTTCGCGCTGTCCCAATATGAAATAAACCCGTTGGACTCGGGGCTAGTCTTAAACGTTTTTCCAAATTTCTTTTAGAAAAAACGGGACCGACGGGATTCGAACCCGCAACTTCCGCCGTGACAGGGCGGTGCTCTAACCAGTTGAACTACGGTCCCAGAGTTTTGTTCTAAATTTATTTAGAACTTCATTCTTAAAATTATCAGATCATAATACTTAATTTATGTGGTTGTAATAAAAAAAATTTATTAATTTGAGGATTTACAGAAATAATTAGTTTTTTAACAGCCTTAGTGTAAAAAACTATTTATTTTTGAGGTCTAAAACCAGCAGGTTCTATCAACCTAACTTGATTGCCTCTAGCAGTAAATTCTCTGCCTTGGTCACTTTGTACGACAACTCTTCCACCAGACTTAACTCTGATAACTCTTGCACGAACCCATCCTAAAGCTGCTGATTCGAGGACTTTAACTACGTCCCCAGGTTGAAGATCTAACTCCATCTTATGAAAAAATGATTTACATAATGTTGATCAAACGCGTCGTGGAGGACTTGAACCCCCGACATCAGGTTTTGGAGACCTGCGTTCTACCAACTGAACTAACGACGCATTTAAATGATTATAAGCGTCTTTGTGACCAATAAGTTGATTAATTTACAACTTTATCGATCAAAGCGTTGTTTTACGCGAGTAGCTTTTCCTACTCTATCTCTCAGATAGAATAACTTAGCTCTTCTTACTTTACCTCTACGTTCAACTTTTAGAGAGGCAACCTGTGGACTATGTAGCATAAATACTCTTTCAACACCTATACCCTGAAAAATTCTTCTAACTGTAATAGTCTGGTTAATTCCTCCATGTCTTTTTGCTATGACAACGCCTTCATAAGGTTGGACCCTTTCTTTATTACCTTCTGTAATTTTCACTCCAACTTTAACAGTGTCCCCAACATATATTTCAGGTAATTCTTTTTTTAATTGTTCGTTCTCGAATTCCTTAATAAGGTTAGATGCGCATAAGGTTTGCGTAGTCTCAGAAACCGTATTTTTTTCTTTTTGTTCAACTGCTACATCAACTGATGCGTCAGCTTTAATACCGGTTTCTAAATCCTTCTCTTGTTTCTCTTTGGCCATTTTGGTCATTATTATCCTACAAGTTCTATATCTTAACCTTTTGACTCGCCTTTAGTAACCTTTTTGGTAAATGAAATTGTTTTTGAAAACATTTGGAATCCTGTGACGAGCATCCATAAAACTCCAAGGGAATTCAATATTACGTATATAAGTTCTCCATTATCTCCAAGCCATTCGCCCTCATGGAGAGACATTAACCAATGAACTTGTTCTCTAGAGTATCCCAGTAAATCTTTTGAAACCCTATAAAGAAGACCAGTAATTGAAGATATAAATAATGGAAGAAAAATCCAGGGCGCCAAAGCCTTATGAAATTGCCTAGAATTAAAAAAAGCTTTCATTTTTGTTTCTTTCCCATTGTTATTGATAGATTTAAGGTAGCCAAGATCATAAAGGCTATTTTGAACATATTTACCTATTACTATTATTTATTCCAATGCGACATTTTGCAGATCTTTTGTTAAATAAAAATAATTCCAAATCTAATGATCAAGTTCCTTTTATACAGAGGAGAAGAGGAATCGAAATAAAGTCTTCACGGGAAATAAATTTGATGAAAAAATCTAGCAGGATTGTAGCAACTGTTTTGAGGGAAATTAATGACTTAATTAAACCTGGAATGAGTACAAAAGATTTAGATGATTTCGCGGAAAAGAGGATAAAAAGTTTTGGAGCTGTGCCAAGTTTCAAGGGCTACCATGGATTCCCTTCTAGTATTTGTTCTAGTATTAATAATGAGGTTGTCCACGGGATTCCAAGTAAAAATAAAATAATTAAAAATGGTGACTTGGTAAAAATTGATACAGGGGCATACTTAGATGGTTTTCATGGAGATAGTTGTATCTCAATTTGTGTAGGAGAAGTTAGTCCAAAGGTTCAAAAACTTAGTGATGTAGCTTATAAAGCATTGTATGCGGGGCTTTCGAAAATCAAAGCAGGGAATACACTCTTAGATGTTGCTGGGGAAATCGAGGATATTGTTTTAAAAAATGGTTTTAGTGTTGTGGAAGACTATACAGGACATGGAGTCGGAAGAAATCTTCATGAAGAACCATCGGTATTTAATTTCCGGACTAAAGAATTGCCGAACGTCGTACTTCGTGAAGGTATGACATTAGCCGTGGAACCAATTGTTAATGAAGGTAGTAAATTTTGTAAAACTTTAAATGATAGATGGACCGTAATAACAAAAGATGGAAAATTGTCTGCCCAATGGGAGCATACAATAGTTGTTTTAAAAGATGGTATAGAAATATTGACAGATAGAGATTTCTAAAAACTATGATTTGTACTTATAGATAATTTGGCAATACAAAAAATTAAAAAACTCTTTTAAAGGAAAAAGAAGGTAGGTTAAAGGATTTGGACTAATAATTATTAAATATTTTTTTGAATTAGCTAAATTAAAAATTTTTTTAGAAACAAATTTGGGACTCATTATTCCGATAGGATTTAGCTCTGATTTGAAAGGCCCTAAGATGATTTTTTTAATTATTAATTTTTTCTTTGTATTTTTATCCAAAAGATTTTTTTTGAAAGAAACTAATTGACCAATAAGGGATTTGCTAATCTCATATGACGGATTTAGGGCTGGGAATATTTCTGCTTCAGATGTATTTATCCAAATTTCTTTTTTTATAAGGGAATCATTGCTTAGAGCAATCTCTTCAAATAAATTTAAAAATTTGAATTTGCTTAATGCATTTATTTCTATTGAATTTTCATAATTGGAATTTTCTCTACTCAAATCATAGATACCATGGTTCAAAATTAAAATGTCTATCTTCTCTAATTGTTTTTTTAATGAAGACTCCTTTCCACATTCCCATTTAATCCATTCATTTGGAGATTCAAGATTTATTTCATAATTAGTTTTACTATGAGTAAATCCAATCACCTTATATCCTTTTTGACGAAACAACTTTGTTAATTCTTTCCCTAGTGCACCTGAGGCTCCAGTAATGCCTATAGTTTTTTTGTTTTTGGTTGAATTTATCATTTTGCTTGATTTTGTTGAGATACCAAAGAACTAAAATAAATTTACCAAAAAAAGATTATTTATATTTTTTTAAACTCATAAAAAAATATTTGTTTAGTTCTGAAAAAAATATTATCTTAAACCTATTGATAAATAATTTTACTAATTATGAGCGATATATTATTAATTGGTTCATGTGAGCCATTTAGTGGTAAGTCTGCAATGGTTCTTGGGATAGCAAAAAAACTTTTACAGAAGAAAAAAAAAGTACGCATTGGAAAACCACTAGCTACATGTATTGAACTTACTAATCTTCCTTCAATTTCTTATGAAGGATTAATAGATGATGATGTTAAGTTTATTGGATCTACATTAAATATCGAAGAGGAGAATTTAATTTCCTCAGTAGGATTATTGGATAATATATCAGCTGAAAAAAGAATCTTTAATAAAGACTTACTCCCAGGAAAAGGTTTTGATCAGATTGAAGGATTGGTTAATGATGATTTTGAAGGCCTGAATATTTTAGAGGCAGCTGGAAGTCTTCATGAAGGGATGATTTATGGCTTAAGTCTCCCACAATTAGCTAAGGATTTAGATGCGAAAGTTTTAATTGTAAATTTATGGGAAGATTGTAAAAGTGTGGATGCATTACTTGATGCGAAAAAACAATTAGGAGAGAAATTGGCCGGAGTTGTATTGAATGGGGTTTTGCCACAAGAAGTCGAAAAAGTTAAAAATGAAATAATACCTTCTCTTAAAGATCTGGATATTGAAGTGTTTGGGGTAATGCCTAAATCGCCACTTCTTAGAAGTGTCACCGTCGGAGAGCTTGTAAGAAGACTAGATGCCAAAGTAATTTGTTGCCCTGAAAAAGATCAATTGCTTGTTGAAACACTAAGTATTGGTGCAATGGGGGTGAATTCAGCAATGGAATTTTTCAGGAGAAGAAGAAATATGGCTGTAGTTACTGGAGCTGATAGAACTGATATCCAACTCGCTGCTTTGGAGGCTTCGACTCAATGCCTAATTTTAACTGGTATAGGAGACCCCTTGTCACAATTGATTCATAGAGCAGAGGAATTGGAGGTGCCAATTTTGAAAGTGGAATTAGATACTCTTTCCTCCGTGGAAATTATTGAACAAGCCTTTGGTCATGTCAGAATACATGAATCAATTAAAGCTTCTTATGCTATTCAATTAGTTCAAGAGAATGTAAATCTACAAAGAATTATCGAAAAGATAGATTTTCCCTGCAATTTTTCAGATAAATGCTAATTTCAAATATAGAAACTATATTATTTTGAGTCGCTCTTTAGATCTACCAGCAACTGAAGGTGTTGATGCCTTAGCTCAAGAACTTGCAAAACTCCAAGATAATGGTAAAAGGAGAATTGCTTTTTTGGGCAGCAGACACGTACCAGTTGTCGATATCCACTTAATTGAGTTGATAGCAAGGTCGTTAGCAGAGGAAGGACATAATATCATTACTTCTGGATCACAAGGTGTCAATGCGGCTGTTATTCGAGCTGTCTTAGATATTAATCCATCATTATTAACTGTTTTATTACCACAAAGTCTTGATAAACAAATACCCGAAATAAAAGAACAACTTGAAAAAGTGATGCATTTGGTTGAAAAAAGTGAAAATGATGAATTACATTTGCCACTTGCAAGTAGTCTTTGTAATCAAGAAATTATTACTAGGTGCGATCAATTAATATGCTTTGCCTTTCACGATAGTGAAACTTTGTTAAATAGTTGTAGATGCGCGGAAGAAATGGGGAAAGTGGTTAGTTTGTTATTTTTTGATTAAATAAATCCATTTCCCCTTATTAAAAGATGATTTATGCTAATAATATTTAGCTATTAATAATTTACTATGGCAGAAAGTTTTTCATTTGATGTAGTTTCTGATTTTGATAGACATGAATTGGTCAATACTCTGGATCAAGTAAAAAGGGAAATTTCTCAGCGTTACGATCTGAAAGGCACAGACACTTCAGTTGATTTAGATAAAGAAAATATTTTTATAATCACCAATAGCGAATTAACCTTAAATGCTGTTAATGACATAATTAGACAAAAAGCAATAAAAAGAAAATTATCTTTAAAAATATTTGACTATGGTGAAATTGAAATGGTTAGTGGTAATAGAGTAAAACAGACAATTTTATTAAAACAAGGAATTAAACAAGAAATCGCAAAAAAAATCAGTAAAAATATTAGAGATCAAATAAAGAAAATTAATGTCAGCATAAATGGAGAAACACTTAGAGTTGCGAGTAAGAGCAAAAATGATCTTCAAATAGCAATTAAACTTGTTAGTGAGTTGCAAGAGTCTTTGAACATTCCTCTAAAAGCTAATAACTTTAGATAAGATATTTAGTAAAAATATTTTTAATAAATGACAGATTATTCAGAATCTCTCATTAAATCATTGAGAAAGAAAGTAAAAGAATATCCTCGATTTTCAAAAGAAGAAATAGAGAAATTTTGTTGGATGGCGGTACATGAGCATAAGCATGGTGTTTTACCCTCTGAATATGACATAAGAGAAATAGATGAGAATCTTTATTTAGAACTTTTGCAAGAATTTAAATAAAATATCTAGTAAATAGTATTTACATTTAAATCTACAATTATTAAAAAAATATTTTAATTAAATGCCTTATTAATGCACTAATTAGTCTATTTAAATATGATTGATTAAAAGAAAAAATTTAATGTCAACATCTTTTAAAAATGTAACACCAACAGGTCCAGGTGGAACAGCAACATTATTAATTGTATTGTCTTTTACTGGCTTTCTTTTACTCACCCAATCTCTCTTTGTCGTCCCTTCTGGACAAGTTGCAGTTGTTACAACATTAGGGAAAGTAAGTGGCCCGTCTAGGAGAGCTGGTTTAAACTTTAAACTTCCATTTATTCAGTCTGTTTATCCATTTGATATAAAAACTCAGGTTCAACCCGAAAAATTTGAAACTTTAACTAAAGATCTTCAAGTGATTAGGGCTACAGCTACTGTAAAGTACTCAGTAAAACCTAACGAAGCAGGAAGGATCTTCGCCACAATTGCAAGCAGAAATAGCGATGTTTATCAAAAAATTGTTCAGCCATCTTTGCTTAAGGCTTTAAAATCCGTGTTTTCTCAATATGAGTTAGAAACAATTGCTACTGAATTCGCCGTTATTTCTGAAAAAGTAGGTGATACGGTTTCAAAAGAACTAAACTCATTCGATTATGTAGATGTTAAAAGTCTAGATCTTACTGGATTAGAGATTGCTGAGGAATATAGAGCTGCAATTGAACAAAAGCAAATAGCAGGTCAGCAATTATTAAGAGCAAAGACAGAAGTTGAAATTGCAGAACAAGAAGCACTCAGATATGAGACATTAAATAGAAGTCTCGACGATCAGGTACTTTTCAAATTATTTCTAGATAAATGGGATGGTAGCACACAAGTTGTTCCTGGCCTCCCAGGTTCAGAAGGCGGAAGTCCCCCAGTAATAGTTGGTGGTAAAAGATAATTTTCTAAAAAATAATCCTTCTATACAATTTTGATCATTTACATTTTTCCTTTAGGTAAAAAATGTAAATGATTATTTTTTTATTGCATTAAAAGATTCGTCAAAAGCCTCGATAGTTTTATCAATTTCTTCTTCGCTGTGAGCTAGAGATGTGAAACCCGCTTCGAAGGGACTTGGCGCTAGGTAAATTCCTCTTCTAAGCATTTCTCTATGCAACTTACCAAAAAGTTCGGCATCGTTTGTTTTGGCTTCATCAAAGTTTCTGACTGGCCCATCACATAAGAAGAAACCAAACATTGCGCTTACACTTCCACCGTTGATAGCGATACCGTTATTTTCTCCAGACTGAATTATCCCTTCAATTAATCTAGAGGTTGTTGAATCAAGTTTATCGTATGTGCTTTCTTGTTTAAGTAATTCAAGAGTTTTTATTCCAGCAGTCATTGCAAGTGGATTACCGCTCAAAGTACCTGCCTGGTAAACCGGACCTGAAGGAGCTACCATTGACATTATTTCTTTCTTGCCTCCATAAGCTCCAACAGGTAGGCCCCCACCAATTACTTTCCCAAGGGTGGTTAAATCAGGAGTAACCCCAAACTTTTCTTGAGCGCCTCCATAACTTATTCTGAATCCAGTCATTACTTCATCAAAAACTAATAAGGAGCCATTCTCTGTGGTTAATTCTCTTAATCCTTCTAAGAATCCAGGCTCTGGAGTAATAAATCCAGCATTACCTACAATAGGCTCAAGTATAACTCCCGAAATGGCGTCAGGATTTTCTGAAAATAATTTTTTTACTGCTTCAAGGTCATTGTAGGGTGCAGTAAGTGTGTTGGCAGTTGTTGACCGAGGAACACCAGGAGAATCAGGTAAACCTAGAGTGGCAACACCTGACCCTGCTTTAACTAAAAACATATCTGCATGACCGTGATAGCAACCGTCAAATTTAATAACTTTATCTCTTCCTGTAAATGCTCGCATAAGTCTCAAAACAGCCATGCATGCTTCTGTTCCACTATTAACAAATCTGACCATTTCTACAGATGGGACTGCATCAATTACCATTTCAGCAAGTTGGTTTTCTAGAACGCATGGAGCACCAAAGCTCGTTCCTTTCTCGAGTGCTTCCTGTAATGCCGTTGTTACTTCAGGGTGGGCATGTCCACATATAGCCGGCCCCCAACTTCCTATGTAGTCAATATATCTATTTCCATCAATATCCCAAGCAAAAGGACCTTTGACTCTATCAAAAACGATTGGTTGGCCTCCTACAGACTTAAAAGCTCTTACTGGAGAGCTTACTCCTCCTGGCATTAGTTGTTGGGCGGCAGAGAAAATTTCTTCTGATTTGGTGTAATTTAATATGTCAGTCACAATTTAGGTAAATGATGTTTTGAGAAAAATCTTGTCATGTTCTAAGTTAGAAATAAGTAAAAATTTTGTCAATCAGATTGAAATTCTACATTATGATATTTTTATTGCGATAGTTTGGATTGTAAATTGTTAATTTTAAAGAAATCCTGATAAAAAACGATTTTATTTTTGATAACTCTTTATTAATAGGCCTTTTCAAGCATTAAAAAAATTCAATTCATTTTTTTTATATTTCGAAGAAATTATCCTCATCCTCAAAAAAATCTACATTTATTTCGATTAAGTTAAGATCTATCATTACTGGGACATGATCACTTGGACGCAAATTACCTCTTGGTGAGCTGTCTATGACACAACTTTTAAGTTTTGAAGACAGTTCTTTGCTGATGTAGATATGGTCTATTCTCCAACCTTTATTTAATTCAAAGGCGTTGTTACGGTAATCCCACCAACTCCAATGACCAGTATTTTGTTCAAAAATCCTGAACGAATCTATTAATCTTTTTTTCAGAACGTTATTTAGTGCATTTCTCTCTATCTGAGATGCCATTATTCCTCCTTCATATTTCTTTGGATCATGAATATCCAAGTTAGATGGAGCAATATTAAAATCACCCAAAAGACAAATTAATTCTCCTTTTTTTTCTTGCTCATCCAAAAATGAAGCTAAACAATTTAACCAATTAATTTTGTATTGGAACTTACTAGATTCTAGAGAAGATCCGTTTGGCACATAGACATTAATGATTTTAATTCCATTAATATCGGCAGAAATCAATCTTTTTTGATCTAGGAAAATTTCGAAATTTTGATTAGAGTCGTTGCAACCGTAGAATCCTTTTTTAACATTTTCTGGCTTTATTTTAGAAATAATAGCGACACCATTGTATGACTTTTGTCCGTAGACTTCTACTGAGTATCCCAACTTTTCAAAAGGTTCAACAGGGAAACTATCGTCCATCACTTTCGTTTCCTGCAAACATAGAATATCTGGATTGGTTTGATTAATCCAATCTATTATTTGTAAAAGTCTTGTTCTTATAGAGTTAACATTCCAAGTTGCTATTAACAAATTTCTACTAAATTATGTAAAATTAAAATAGCAAAAAATTTTGGCGTTGAAGAACTTTGAAATTAAATAAAATGAAAAACTATTTTTGCAAAAGCCTATCTAAACCCCTAACTTTTTTAATTTTTTTTACTTCATTAATTTCCTTAAAAAGTGATTACCTAAATGCTGAATATTTATTTGAAGAATTAGAAATCGATACCTCAACTAAAACAGAAGATGATAGTTCAGCTCTTCCAACTAATCCTTTTGAGCTTGTGGAAATGATTCGGAGACAAAATAGTATGAATGATGCGACTAATCCCTCTGATGCAATTGACGATGCTTTAAGGTCTTTTAATAGTTTGGAGGAAAATCAAGAAATTTAATACGATAAATTGTTATTTTCAAATTTTTAATATGTTAAAAAACCCTATCCCAAAAGTTACTAACCAATTACAGCACAGAGCAATTGGTATTATTAATGGTAAATTCACTCCCCTGAGTAATGAACAATTAAATAAAGGCTTTTTAATTGACAATAAAGACGAAAAAATTGAAACAGTAATTCTCGGTAAAGCATTATCACTTTTAAAAAAGCATATTGATTTAAAGAAAAGTTACTATTGGATTGTTTACCCAAAGAATAAAAATACACAAAACTTGCATTTACAGGTTGCAGGTATATGGGATCCCTATCAATTGAACGATTTCCCTAATGATTCTTCAAAAACTAACTTCTCAAAATTATTAGAAGAATTAGATCTAAAAGACAATTATTTTTCTGTTAGAGGGGAATTAGTTTTTGTTAACACTCAAAAGAAAGAAATTGTAATTAAAATCTGCCCTGCAATAAAGTTAAAAAATTTAAAAAATAAAAATTTTAAATTAGTCATAAAAGGAGAGCTTTCTCTTGAGCTTTTGCATAGCTTTGTAAGTTTAGATATCAACAGAGATGGAAATTCTTTGCAATTAATAAATTACGAAGTGATTGAAAAAAATCTTTCTAAAAATAACTAGAATGAGAGGTTGATTCCAACCGCAATTTTCCCAGTTAAGAAATCTTTGATTTATGGATGATGTTTTAATTGAATGTTCTCCTGGTATCTCTGGAGATATGTTGTTAGGAGCTTTTTATGATTTAGGGGTGCCTAAAAATGTTATTGAAAAGCCACTCATTGATCTTGGATTAAAGGATCTATATCAACTAGACTTTAAGGAATCAAAAAGTTGTTCAATCCGAGGCATCAAGGCAAAGGTTGAAAGTATTAACCGTAGTCCTATTAAAAGAACTTGGAGAAGTATCAAGGAACTTATTTTGAATGGCCACTTAGAAGATAAATTAAAAAAAATAATTTATGAAGTATTTGAATCTTTAGCAATTGCGGAAGGAAAAGTTCATGGCATTAAATCTGATGAAGTTCATTTTCATGAAATTGGAGCTATAGATTCATTAGTGGATATTCTTGGGGTATGTGCTGCATTGAATTACTTAAATCCAAAGAGAGTTTATTGTAATGAACCAATGCTGGGGAAAGGTTTTGTTCAAACTGAACATGGAAAATTATCAGTACCAACTCCTGCTGTAATAGAGCTAATAAGACAAAAAAATATTAAGGTTTTATCAAGCCTTAACTCAATAGATGGTGAACTCTCAACTCCAACTGGCATTGCTTTACTTGCTAATTTAGTCGACTATCTTGAAACTCCTTCAAAATATTCTATTAACTCTTATGGAGTCGGCATTGGTAATCTAAAATTTACATTCCCTAATTTGGTAAGAGTTTATAAAATTACTTCATTTGAGGATTTTTCTATTAACGATAAGGAACAAATTAGTCCAAAGTGTGAAGAGATATCTATTCAAGAAGCATGGATTGATGACCAAACACCAGAAGATATATCTAATTTTGTGGAGAAACTGAGAATTGGGGGAGCTTACGACGTTTCTTATCAAGCTATCAATATGAAAAAAAATAGAATTGGATTTTCTATTCAAGTAATCTTGCCCATAGAGAAAAAAGAGTTTTTTAGGAGATTATGGTTTGATTATTCCAACACTATTGGGGTTCGTGAAAGGACCCAATCTAGGTGGATATTACTTAGACGCAGAGGAGAATATTCAACGACTTTTGGAAATATAAAAGTTAAACAAACTTTGAAACCTGATGGATCAATAATTACGAAACCAGAAAATGATGAGGTTTTGAGATTGCAATTAAAGCATAAAATGTCAACTTACGAAATAAGAAAAATAATAAAAGAGTCAGGTAAAAAATTTAAACCGTTTGAAAATTGGAAATGAGATTTAATAAAAGTATTCAACCATATTTGACATTGCTTAAAAAAATTAATTTTGGTGGCTTAAAGAGTATTTTCTTTATTTCAAGCTTATTGTATTTCTGCATCTATTTTTTTTATAACATTGAACAGATTTCTTTTGATATCAATTTAGAAAGAAATGGAATTAGTCTATCTTTATCATTTTTATTTTGTGTTTTAAGTATTTACCTAAACGCTTATGCTTGGAAATATATTGTTAAGTGGTTCGGGATAGAATTTAAAAGTAATAATTTAGTCTCTTTTTATGTTTTAACCAATATTCTTAAATACGTTCCAGGAGGGGTTTGGCATTTTGTAGAAAGATTTAATTTTATAAAAAAAATAAGTAATACTCAGATTGCTTTGTATTCGACCCTCATAGAACCTTATTTTATGTTGTGTGGATCTTTTCTATTGGCATCGCTGGGATTAATTTTTTCGCCAATTTATGTTTTTTTAATTTTTCCTTTAATATTTTTAAATAGAAAATTAATTTATCCTGTATTAAAAATAATAGGGTCTCTTAAAGGAAAAGTATTTAAGGTATTAAGACTTCCAAATTCAAAAGACCAATTTGAAGAGAGAATAAATATAGTTTCTTTTTTACCTATTAGAGCTTTAATACTTGAAATTGGGTTTGTTTTATCTAAATTTATTGGTTTTTATATTTGCTTAAATACTTTTTATACAGGTGATGCTCTGAATAGCATATTTTTATTAGTAATCTTTTCTTTGTCATGGTCTTTAGGATTGGTAGTCCCAACTGCTCCTGGAGGAGTGGGTGTTTTTGAGGCCTGTCTCCTTTTTTTTGTTAGCAAAAGTATTCCTCAAAATATAATTCTCCTTTGCTTAATTTATTTTAGGGTTATATCAACCTCGGCAGATTTGTTTTTAAGTTTACCTTTTTTAATAAGAAAACTATCTAAAAGAATTTAGTTTTTTTTCTCTAAACTTGGTATCAACGTCATTGATGCAATAAGGCCTAAAGTCATAACAAGAATAGCTGGTAATATTGCCTCTACCATTCTTTCATCTCCAGCATATTGATATATTCTTACAGATAATGTATCAAAATCGAATGGTCTTAAAATAAAGGTTATGGGTAATTCTTTTATTGTGTCTACAAAAACTAAAAGTGATCCTACGAATATTGGCCCCTGTAGAAGAGGTAAATGAATTCTTTTGATGATACCCAGCCAATCCTCTCCTAGTCCAAGTGCTGCTTCATCAAGACTAGGAGAGATTCTCTCAAGACTTGAATCAATAGAACCTTTAGAAATAGTTAGAAATCTGACAAGATAACCCCAAATTAGTAAGCAAATAGCGATGAAATTAAATCTTGAAGAAGAAATGCTTATTAAAGATAAAGCTAATACAGTGCCTGGAATTGCATAACCTATTCCTGCAAGGTTTGTTATTATCCCTAGAAATAAGCTTTTATTTGGGCGCCTGGATAAGGAAATTATTAGAGAGAATAGCATTGTTATGAATGCAGTAAAAAATCCTAGACCTATAGTCCTGAATGATAGGGTAAGTAATTCTATAGATAATCCTTTTTGAATTTGATCGATATTGAGCAAAACCCAAAAACATGGAATTCCAAAAGAGAAAATTGGAGGAAATAAAGATATAGTTAGTGCTAAAAGAGCTCTGGTTTTTTTTAATTCCCAACCTTGAGAATCTTTTGATGCAGGATTTTCACTCCACCTCTTAGATTTTCTTCTCGAGAATTTTTCAAAAATAATTAAAGTGAAAATAATTAATAAGGCTACCAAAGATAGTCCAATAGCACTTTTTGGATTACCCTCAATTATCCAATTTTCGGCTATGCCTGTAGAAATACTTGGAATATTTAATAATGCAAATGTACCTAACTCATTCATTATTTCCATACACATTAAACTTATTCCTGTTATTAGTGCTGGTAACGCCATTGGAAAAGCGATTTTAAAGAAGCTCCTCCATGGCCCAACTCCTAATCCTCTACTAGCATCAATTTGATTAACTCCAAATTTATTAAAACTTTCGTTAGCAAGAATGAATACATATGGATAAGTAGAAATTGAAAGTATTAATACCCCCCACCATAAACCAGTTACTTGATACCCAAAAATACTCCCCAAATCCTGCAAAACAGCTGTTATAAGGTATGCTGGGGCGGCTAGTGGAATGAGCTGACAAATACGGAGAACTTTTCTGAACTTAAAATCACAATTTGAAAGTAACCATCCATTTAGAGTGCCTAATCCTCCTCCAAAAAAACTTGTTAGTATTAAAACTTTTAAAGTTTCTAATACCTCTTGTCCTCCAGCGATGCCTAATGAAAAATTCCCACTTACAAGATATTCGACTCCTTCAAGAAGAAAATTGGAAATTGGAATGATTACTAAAAGTGCGACAATAAACGAAGTAAAATAAAAAAGTTTTAATTCGGTTAATGCTTTTTTAAATCCTTTAATAAGTATTTTCAAAAATTAATTAAATCCTAATATGTAAACACTAATCTGTACTAAATCTACATGATGAAAGTTGATTCTTAATAGTTTGATGATCTAAGTTTTTACCTATTAATACTATTTTATTAGATTTTTCTTTTGTCCATTCTTCATCATCTAGAGAAAATCGTTTTCCAGATAGGTGAAAAATGTGTTTTCTATCACTTTCCATAAACCATAATATTCCTTTCGCTCTAAATACATTTTGTGAGATTTGATTATCTAAGAAATATTGAAACTTCCTTAAGGAGAATGGTTCAAATGTCTCATAAGAAACTGATGTAAAACCTTCTATATTATTCAAATCGTGAGAATGGGAAGAGTGATCGTGAGAATGGGAAGAGTGATCGTGAGAATGGGAAGAGTGATCGTGAGAATGGGAAGAGTGATCGTGAGAATGGGAAGAGTGATCGTGAGAATGGGAAGAGTGATCGTTTGAATT
>JFLW01000003.1 GCA_000635495.1 Prochlorococcus sp. scB243_495K23
AATGGGAAGAGTGATCGTGAGAATGGGAAGAGTGATCGTGAGAATGGGAAGAGTGATCGTGAGAATGGGAAGAGTGATCGTGAGAATGGGAAGAGTGATCGTTTGAATTTTGTTCTATATTTTTTTTATTTTTCTCGAATTCAAAAGTATCCGTCTCAAATAGACCCACGCTCATTATTGTATGTAATGCAACTTCACTATTAGTTGATCTCAAAATCCTTGGTTCTTTTTTTATTTTATTTATAAACTCCTCTATTTTCTTTAATTGTTTTTCATTTACTAAATCAGATTTATTAAGAAGAAGGATATCTCCGTATAAAATTTGAGAATAGGCGACACTTGTATTATTAATTTCAAAATCAAAATTTTCTCCATCAATGACAGTGATTATAGAATCTAATCTTACTTTTTCTCTAAGATCACCAGCCGCAAAAGTCATGGCTACTGGTAATGGATCTGCTAATCCAGTTGTTTCAACAATCAAATAGTCTAATTTTTCAGCTCTTTCTAAAACTTTGGATACGGTATTTAATAATTCACCATTGATAGAGCAACATATACATCCATTATTTAATTCGATCATATCTTCTGAGCCTTCTATTATTAAGTCATTATCTATTCCGATTTCTCCAAATTCGTTGACTAAAACAGCTGTTTTAATACCAACTTGATTTTTTAAAATATGATTTAGAAGTGTAGTTTTGCCAGAACCTAAAAATCCACTAATAATAGTAACTGGCAATAAATTTTTAGACATTTTGAATAGTTGAAAACAAGTTTATATTTTTATTTTTAATCAAAAATTTTGTTGATTTCCGAAGCTAATGTTTGATCCAGATTCGTAATACCTCCTAGATCATGTGTATTTAATTTAATTATTACTTTTGCATAAATATTCTCCCAGTTAGGATGATGATTATATTTTTCACAGATTAAAGCAACCTTAGTCATAAAAGCAAAGGCTTCAATAAAATTAGCGAAGTTAAATTCTCTTTGGATTTGTTGAGATTTAATTTCCCAGCCAGGTATTTTGACAACTAATTCATTCAATTCTTCATCTTGCAAAATGTAGGGTTCCATGAAATAAGAAATCTTACTTATTACATTATAAATATTTTACTTTTTCTCACCAATTATATGTACATTAATGATTCTTTCCTTTTGATCAAATCGATGTTCCCATAAATAAACTGCTTGCCATGTGCCAAGCATAATTTTCCCGTCTTGAAAACTCAAAGATAAACAAGTGTTTGTTAGGGATGTTTTAATATGTGCTGGCATATCGTCAGCCCCTTCTTGATAATGTTTATAGGATATTTCTTCTCTATTTTTTGATAAGGTTAAGTAGGAATCATAAGGAACTATCGATTGCATATACTTTTTTAGGTCCCTCAGTACATTTGGATCTGCGTTCTCATTAATAGTTAAACTGCAACTTGTATGAAGTGAAGTTAAATTTAAAATTCCGGAATGAAAATTATTTTTTTCAACACATGAATTTAAATCATATGTGATATCAATAAAACCCTCGCCATGGGTTATGAATTTTAATTTTGAAAATATTTGTTCCATATAAGTTAAAACTTAATTAATCAATATCCTATTATGGATAAAGATGCATGTTTTACTGCAGACATTAAAATTTTTATCTTAAAATAAATTTAATTTCCATTTAAATCTTTGGCTGAAATTCATTGGAATAAGCTGGGTGCTTACCTTAAAGAAACACAAATATTAGGTTCAATCCAAAATACACTTTATTGGGATCAGAATACTGGAATGCCAAAGAAAGGTGCTTCTTGGAGGTCTGAACAACTTACTTATATTGCAAAAGTATTACATGAAAGAAATTCTTCCGAGGAATTTTCTAATTTAATACAATCCGCTAAAAATGAACTAGCAGATGTTGAACGAAATTCCGATAATCAACTTTTCATAAAAGATAAAGAGAGAAATATTAGTCTTTTATTGAAGGAATTTAATAGAGAAAGAAATTTAGATCCTAAATTAGTTGAGTCTCTAGCAAAGGCAAAATCTAAAGGGTATGAAAGCTGGCAAGAAGCCAAGGAAAAATCAGATTTTAAAATTTTTCTTCCTTTCTTTGAAGAATTAGTTAAATTGCGGATTGAAGAGGCAAAACAAATATCAGATCAATATTCACCATGGGAAACTTTAGCCCAACCCTTTGAGCCTGAATTAACTTTAAAGTGGCTGAATAAAATGTTTCAGCCTTTGAAAGATACTCTCCCAGAGTTGATTAGAGGGATTAATAAATCTAAGAAATATCACTGGGATTTGAGTCCCGAATCTCAACATAATTTATGTTCTCAATTACTTGATGAGTTTGGGAGAGATAAAGATCTAGTTGTTGTTGGTAAATCTCCCCATCCTTTTTCGATTACATTAGGACCTAATGATTACAGGATTACGACAAGAATTGTTGAAGGTGAACCATTATCAAGTTTTTTAGCAACTGCGCATGAGTGGGGGCATTCTATTTATGAGCAGGGTTTGCCATCTCAAAGTCATCAATGGTTTGCTTGGCCTTTAGGTCAAGCAACCTCTATGGGTATTCATGAAAGTCAATCTTTATTTTGGGAAAATAGAATAGTTAAATCCAAATCTTTTTCAAAAAGATTTTTTAACAAATTTGTTTCTGCTGGATGTTCTCTTAATAATTATTTAGAACTATGGAAATCTATTAATCATTTGGAAGCAGGATTAAATAGGGTTGAAGCGGATGAATTGACTTATGGCTTACACATATTAATAAGAACCGAACTTGAAATAGATTTAATTGAAAGAGGGTTACCTGCTGAAGATATTCCAACAGAATGGAATAAAAGATATGATGAACTTCTGGGAATTAAACCATCTAATGATTCAGAAGGTTGTCTTCAAGATGTTCATTGGAGTGAAGGGGCGTTTGGATATTTCCCCTCATATTTGTTGGGACATGTTATAAGTGCGCAAATATCTTCTCAAATGGAAAGAGACATAGGTTTGATTGACAACTTAATTGAAAATGGTGAATATCAAAAGATCATCTTTTGGTTAAAAAATAATATACATATATATGGCAGATCAGTTAATTGTATGGAGTTGGTGAGAGCTGTAACTAATGAAGAACTATCGCCAAACTATTTTATTAATCATTTAAGGTCTAAAACAAATGATTTTTGCTGAAACATTACTTTTAAAGAATTTGGTTAGGTGTGAGGATGTAAGATAAACAAAAATAATTTCTTGATGGCAAATCTAAATCAGCCCCCTAGCAGGGTTACCCCAAATTTATTGCACATACTAAATGCTTTCACTGACAGCTCAAATACAATAATAAACACTATTGTTGAATTGAATTCTAATACTATAAATAAATATGAATTAATTACAGAAACGGGCCATCTTAAACTTGATAGGGTAGGTTATTCATCACTTGCGTATCCTTTTGCTTATGGATGTATTCCAAGGACATGGGATGAAGATGGAGATCCGCTTGATGTAGAAATTGTTGGGGTAACTGAGCCATTGATACCCGGATCTATTGTTGAAGCAAGGATTATTGGGGTGATGAAATTTGATGATGGTGGAGAGGTCGATGATAAGGTAATAGCGGTACTCGCAGATGATAAAAGAATGGATCATATCTCAAGTTTTGAAGACCTTGGAGATCATTGGTTAAAAGAAACAAAGTATTATTGGGAGCACTACAAAGATCTAAAAAAACCAGGAACATGTACTGTCAATGGTTTTTTTGGGATAGAAGAAGCTGTTAAAGTGATTAAAGATTGTGAAGAGAGATACAAAAAAGAAATTGATCCTAAATTAGTAAATTAACTAATGTTATTTTTCTCTAAATTTTTCAAATATTTCGCTTAATATTTCTTCGGCACCTTGCTGCTTTAATTTTTTTGCTAGTTCTTTGCCTACTTCTTCGGGATCATTAATATTGCCAATATATTGATCTTTAATAAGCCTTTCTCCATCAAGAGATGCAACCATACCAGTAAGGCAAAGTTGTTCATTCTGAATTTTACTATTCACACCTATTGGGACTTGGCATCCACCTTCAAGCTCTTTTAAAAAAGCCCTCTCTGCTAGACATCTTTGACTGGTGGGTTTATCTTCTAAGATATTTATAATTTCTAAAACTTTTTTATCATCAGATTTACATTCAATGCCTAGTGCTCCTTGGCCAACGGCATGAAGGGAAACTTCACTTGGGATAATCTGGTGAATTCTTGATTCAAAGCCTAATCTCTTTAAACCAGCAGCAGCAAGAATAATACAATCAAATTCTCCTGCATCTAATTTTTCAATTCTTGTAATAACATTTCCCCTGATATCTTTAAAAACAAGATGTGGGTACTTATTTCTTAATTGTGCAAGTCTTCTTAGGGAGCTTGTTCCAACAATCGAACCTTCAGGTAAGTTTTCTAATTTATAACAGTCATTTTTTTTGTTTACTACTAAAGCATCTGCAGGATCCTCCCTTTTTGTAATGCATCCTAATTTAAGGCCATTAGGCAAATTGGTTGGTAAATCTTTTAGAGAATGTACTGCTATATCTGCATGGCCTACGAGCATTTGTGCTTCAAGTTCTTTTGTAAATAAGCCTTTGTCGCCTATTTTTGCTAAGGCTACATCAAGGATTTTGTCACCTTGAGTTGCCATGGCTTCTATAGATACCTCTAAATTGGGAATATTCCTTTCTAGTTGATCTTTAACCCATAAAGTTTGAACCATTGCTAGCTTACTTCTTCTACTAGCTATTTTTAGCTTAAAATTAGTCATTAAATATTATTTTGAGTTTGAATTAAAATTAAGTCGAATTTATTTTAAGCTATTATTTTGCCAGTTTTTAAAGCTACTTATTATACTTAACTTTTTTTATTTTATATATTCTTTTAAAACCCCATTTCGATTTGGATGTCTAAGTTTTCTTAGGGCTTTTGCCTCTATTTGTCTAATTCTTTCTCTCGTCACATCAAAAATCTGGCCAATTTCTTCAAGAGTTTTCATTCTTCCATCATCAATTCCATATCTCAATCTGAGAACATCTCTTTCTCTTGGACTAAGAGTGGCTAATACTCCTTCCAAATCTTCTCTTAGTAAAGTTTTAGAAACGTCTTGCTCTGGATTTTCTATATCGGCCTCTATAAAGTCTCCTAGTCTTGAGTCTTCTTCTTTCCCTATTGGAGTTTCTAAAGAAATAGGAAGTTGCGCACTTTTAGCTATAAATCTTAATTTTTCGATTGTCATTTCCATACTCTCAGCGATTTCTTCTTCACTAGGTTTTCTGCCAAATTCTTGGCTAAGAACTTTTGTGGTTTTTTTAATTCTGGATATTGTCTCGTATAAGTGAACTGGCAATCTAATAGTTCTACTTTGATCCGCAATTGCTCTTGTAATGGCTTGACGAATCCACCAAGTTGCATATGTAGAGAACTTATAACCTTTTTCATGGTCGAATTTTTCCGCTGCCCTAATTAGACCCAAACTTCCTTCTTGGATTAAATCTTGAAATGATAAACCTCTGTTCATATATTTTTTAGCAATGGAAACAACTAATCTTAAATTTGATTGAACCATTTTTTCTTTAGCTCTCCGCCCTAAGAGAAGTCTTCTTCTAAATTTGGGAAGAGGCATATCTATTAACTCGGCCCATTCTCTTACTGATGGGAAATGTCCTTTTTCTGACTCATATTGAGTTGCGAGCTCTTCTAATTGGAGTAAGTCAGCAATTTTTCTTGCAAGCTCAATTTCTTCATCTGGTCTTAAAAGTCTAATTCTTCCAATTTCTTGGAGATAAACTCTTATTGAATCTTCAGTGTAGATACCTTTTGGCCCAAGTTTTATATTCCCGAGCCCTTTATCTTCTTCAGAATCACTAAATTCATTATTGTTATTTTCAATATTGCTTTCGTTTAACTCAGCAGATGTCTGTAAAGTTTGATTATTTTTATTACTATCTTCTTCAACTACTGTTTCTAAATTTGTATTAATTTTTTTATTGATCTTTTTTTTTGAACTAGGCTTGGAATTCTTTGATTCTGCTGCGACTGGACACATAATTGACTCCTTTCTACGGTGAATTTAACTAGATAAAATTTTATTTAGGGCTAATTTGAACATTTAGTAGTAAAGTTCCCTTAATGTTTAAAAAACTTTTTCACAAAATGAGAATAAGAAAAGTTTTCTAAATTGTTGAAAAATTTAAATAGTGCTATAGATTACCTAAAGTAAAAAGTCTTGGGATTTCTCAGACAGGCAGATCATTTTTGAATTTTCAGTCAATGATCAGAGCTTCATGTCTCCCTTAAGAGCAGGATACTTACAATGTGCAAAAAACACTTTGTGGAATGTTCAACAATCCAATACTAAGAAAAAGTTTTGAAGCCGGCAAGTAATCAGTTATTAAATATCTCCTATAAATTGGAAATTTTGCTTGATATAGGTAGTAGTAATGAAAGCTTTTACTATTTAGATGGAAATAATCTTGGAGCAGAAGTTGGAGATATTGTAAGTGTGAGACTAAGGGGGAGATTATTGAATGGGTTGGTGATCTCCAAAAAAGACTTTTCGACAATCAATAATGATGAATCTAATATTACTGGAGGAAAAAGCATAAGATATTTGTTTATTGAAGGTATTTTGCAGAAAAAAATAATTGATGAATCTTGGAGAGAATTGATAGACTCCCTAGCCTCTTTTTATATGGTTAGTAATTTAAAAATGTTTAAAACTGCATTTCCTCCTGGCTGGATTGGTAAATATAAAAATTTTTCTAAAGGTTTTAAAGATCAAATATGGATTGAAACTAAAAAAGAATTTGATATTAAGAAAAATGGATTAACCAAAAAAGAATTTTTTTTAATGGAAACTTTATCTAAAAAAGGTAATTGGCAAAGTGAATTAATAAAGTCTGGTTTTAATTACACTCTAATTAACTCAATGGTCAGTAAAAATTATCTTGCTAAATCTAAAAGAAAAAAAAATATAAATAGTAAATTAAATTCTTTTGTAAAAGATCATATTGCAACGAAAAAACCAAATCTTACAAAAGAGCAAAAAATTGCATTTCAAGAATTTCAAACAATGAAACCAGGAGATACATTACTTCTTTGGGGCGAAACAGGTTCAGGTAAAACAGAAGTGTATATGAGAATTGCTGAAGATCAATTTCTTAAGAAAAAAAGTTGTTTGATACTAGCCCCAGAAATTGGATTAATTCCTCAACTTATTGATAGGTTTAGTAGGCGATTTAATAATGTAATTTACGAATATCATAGTAATTGTTCTCCCGATCATAGAACTTTAGTTTGGAAGAAAATTATTAATGCTAATGAACCTTTAATAGTAATAGGTACAAGGTCTGCGGTTTTTCTTCCAATCAAAAATCTGGGATTAATAATAATGGATGAAGAACATGATGTTTCTTATAAGCAAGATAGTCCTATGCCTTGCTATGACGCGAGAGAGATTGCTATTGAAATAGTAAAAAGGAATTCTGCAAAGTTAATTTTTGGGAGTGCAACCCCATCAATGAAGACTTGGAAAAAGTGTATTTTTGAAAGGAATTTTAAATTGGTAAGAATGATTCAAAGGATATCCAGTAATGAGACTCCTGAAATAAAAATTATTGATATGAGGGATGAGTTCAAAAAGGGAAATATGAAAATTTTTTCCAATGAATTATTACAATTGCTTCCTCAACTACGCTTAAAAAAAGAGCAGGCAATAATTTTGATCCCTAGAAGGGGGCATAGTGGATTTTTAAGTTGTAGAAATTGCGGATATTTAATAAATTGCCCCAACTGTGACGTTCCTTTATCAGTTCATCTCGGATCACAAGGGAAAAAATGGTTAAGGTGTCATTGGTGTGATCATAAATCAAGATTGATCAATCGTTGCCCAGATTGTCATTCAACTGCTTTCAAACCTTTTGGAATCGGTACGCAAAGGGTAATAGAGTTTTTAAATGAAGAATTTCCTGACTTAAGAGTACTTCGCTTTGATAGAGATACAACTTCAGGAAAGGACGGTCATAGAGATATTCTTTCAAAGTTTTCTAAAGGGGATGCTGATATTCTTGTCGGTACGCAAATGTTGGCAAAAGGTATTGACATCCCCAATATTACTCTTTCAGTAGTTATTGCAGCAGATGGGTTGCTTCATCGCCCAGATATTTCAGCAGAAGAAAAATCATTACAATTATTTTTGCAAGTAGCAGGAAGGGCCGGCAGGGCACAAAAAAAAGGGGAAGTAATTTTTCAAACATATAAACCTAACCACCCGGTGATTTCGTATCTTCAAAAAAGAGATTATGAAAGATTCTTAATTGAAAACTCGAGATTGAGAAAGGATGCTAATTTATTTCCATTTTGCACTATTTGCCTACTTAAATTATCAGGTGAAAATTATGAATTAACTGAGTCAATTGCAATAAAATTAGCAAAATATCTATTAAGTTTTTGTCAGAAAAGGAACTGGAAACTAATTGGTCCTGCCCCTAGTTTAATAGCTAAAGTCGGTAAAAAATTTAGATGGCAGATATTAATACATGGTCCTGAAGGAACAACGATACCTTTACCTGATAGATCAGTATTATGGAAACTTATTCCAAAAAATGTTTTTTTAACAATAGATGTTAATCCAGCAGAGTTGTAATTACTTTGATGGAAGTTGAGGTAAATCTGAACCTAATTTAAATCTATAGAATCTTAATAAATAAGCCAATATTATAATTATTAAAATAATAGATATCCCAATCATGAGTTTGTTTAGGCTCCAGAAAGAAAATTCCAGAGTATTTATCTGCCCTTGATTTAAATCCCAAATTATTAGATTTTTTGTGATTTCTAAATTTGAATTATTTTTACCGGTAAGGATAGCTTTATTAGGGTGAATAATTTTGAAAATGAGTTCTAAATTATCAATGCCTTTAATAGAATTTAGATCCAAATCTAACCTGTAAAAGTATTTTTTAAAAAAAATGAAGTTTTTTTGAGTAGTATTAATTTCTATATTTGTTGATTCTCCTGCTAACTTTCCAGCTGTATTTTGGGTGATTTTAAGAACTTGCTTTGTATCCTCTAAATTGAGATTTTTATGTTTCAAAGAAAAAGTTGATTCGTCTTGTTCAATTTCTGCGTTAGGAAAAACATCTTTCATCTTCTCTTCAAATTTTAATTGCCAAGGAAATTTCTTTATGTATTTACTCTCTATAACTAAATTATTAGTTATAGAATCAAGTTCACTAAGATCAAGGGTATCCTCAATTTTTACGCAGCCACTTAAAAGTGGAATTAATAATAATAGTATTAAAAAAATGATCAGTGAAAAGCCTTTCTGAAAGGGTTTTGTTTCACCAGTTGGCGTCTCAGTTACATTAATAAATTTTTTTTTCTTCAATACCTCTTTTTTTTTGCGCAGTGAGTTAAGAGATTTTTTATTGAGTGATGGGTTGCTTTCAAACTGTACGTTCCAATTTTCTGGCTTTCCAATGTCAGGAGAGTCTATAACTTCCATCAAATATTTTGCATTTTCTCTCGTCTTATTATCGTAGGATTTTAGAAGTTCTTTACAAAACCTTTTAGCCTCCTCCCTTTTATTGATACCACATAGAGCAGTAATTAAGATTGTTCTTAAATTTACTCCCTCTTTGCTTGATAAAGGAAATGATTCGACTATAGGCAAAAGAAATTCAATGCAATAATGATACTCACCTTTAGCTAAAGCAAGTTCTACTTTTTCTAAAACTTGCTCATAAGTTTTCATGGGTTAGGCGACTATCATTGTGCCTATTCCGGAATTTGTAAAAATCTCAAGAAGTAATGAATGTTCTATTCTTCCATCAATTATGTGAGCTGCTTTGACTCCTTGGGCTAAAGCTCTTATACAGCATTCTGTCTTTGGAATCATACCTTCAGTCACAATTTTTTTATCAATAAAATACCTTGCCTCTTTGAGATTAGTTTTTTCAACAAGACTATTTTTGTTATCTTTTTCTTTTAAAATTCCTTTAGTATCAGTAAGAAGAATAAGTTTTTCTGCATTTATTGCAGCAGCAATTTCTCCAGCAACGAAATCTGCATTAATGTTATGGGAAATACCCTCTAAGGTTGATCCAATGCTAGAAATAATTGGGATGTATCCTTTAGAAATAAGAGGATCTAATATTTCAGGATTGATTTTTGTAACCTCTCCCACTAACCCATGGCTACCATCTCCTAGTTCTCTAGATTGAATTAAGTTGCCATCAAGACCTGATATTCCCACAGCTAAGGATCCAGTTTTATTAATCCCTTTTACAATTTGTTTGTTAACTCTACCCATTAGAACCATCTCGACAATTTCCATTGTTTTTTGATCAGTAATTCTTAATCCATTTTCGAATTTAGGAGATATTTCTAATTTCTTTAACCAATTATTAATCTCTGGTCCACCTCCATGAATTACTATCGGACAAACCCCAACGGTTGATAAAAGTGCAATGTCTCTAAAAAAAGCATTTTTTAAATTATCATTCTCCATAACAGAACCACCATACTTGATAACAATTTTTCTGCCTGAGAAACTTTGTATATATGGAAGTGCTTCGCTTAATATTGATACTCTTTGAGAATCATTCATTATTAGAATTCATTAAAACTTGATTGAATTGAGAAATTAGGTTTTTACAAATATATCCCTATATTCAATAAAAGAGAATAAAATCAAATTCTTTTTTATTATCGTCGATAATAAATTCTGATTCAAGACCTTTGACGAAAAACCTATTTAACCTTTCTTGTTTTTCAATCCATTTTTCTAGGGGGACAGCGTTTAATTCGAAACGCATTCTGAGACCATTTTTCTCTTCCTTTGTAATTTCTTCTATTTCTTTTAATTGAGGGGGGTTATCCTCGTCCCACAAATTTAAAGATTCTAATGACGATTCAAGATGAGCTTTTATCCCATACCTCCATCTTGTTACATCTTTAACTAGTGCTGTTAATTCTTTTGGTCTATTAAATTTATTTGTCGCAAAATTTGTCTTATCAAACAACTCTACAGGAGGTATTTCGGAAGTCTTTAAGCCTAATCCAATTAGAAATATAGGTACTCCATAAAAAAAAGTGGGTACACTTAAATTCACTGAGTCTGTAAAGTAAGCAGTCATTCCAATAAAAGCTAATATACCCCCCGCGGTTACGATTAAGTTTCCAGGAGATAAGTATTTCTTCATTTTGATTTAGTAGAATGAGTTTTAATTGGGCTAACAAGTATTATGCAAGATCCTAATACTGCAAATCAAGGAGATTTGATTTTTAAACTTGATCAAGATAGAGCATGGCTACTAGAAAATCTTGATAAGGGTAAATGGCCAGAAATCAGAAGCGAACTTGCCGCGCTTGAAAGAAAAATAAGCAAATTAATTATAAGTGTTCAAGAAAATAATGTTGGTATTTGATTTAAAAAGGTATTTCATCAACTTCAGGTACTAAAGGGGAACTATCCCAACTAGATTTTTTGGTTGTTTCTTTATTTTCAAATGACTCCTTATTTTCTTTTTGATCAGAATTAATAACTTCAACCGGCGAGATTTGATGAATCTTTGAAGCTGTAAGTTCTGGTTGCTTTTCTTTTGTTCCGTCTTTTCTAGTGACAGAATTCATCTTTAGACGTCCCTCAATAACAATATTTTGCCCTTCTTTTAGTTCATCTACCATTTCTTGGGCAATATTTCCCCATCCTATGATCTTGAGATTCCTGGTTGGATCTTCACTACGTAATCCTTTAAAATTAACAATCATTTCTGCAATTGGAGTTTGGTTTTCTTTGGTATACCTCATTTGGGGAGGGCTATTAATTACCGCCTGAATTAAACAATGATTCATTACTTACTATTTAATTAAAGACATACTGATGCAGAATCAAGAAAATTGCTATAAAAATGTTTGGATCCTATCAGGAACTTCGGATGGACCTGTAATAGCTAATATGCTTCTTGAACTTAATTATTCAGTCTTTGCAAGTGTTTTAACTTATAAAGCAAGGCAAGCTTATAGTGAAAATCCAAAGTTACATATCATTACGGGGAAATTAAATAATAAAGATCAAATTATTAATTTCATAAATCAAAATAAAATCACATGCGTTGTCGATGCTACTCATCCGTTTGCCGTAATAATTTCTAAAAATCTTAATAATGCATGTAAAGATATTAGTGCGCCTCTTTTACGATTTGAGAGGAAATCTCTAATAAATAAAACTAATAATTTTTTTTATATTGATCATTTAAAGGATATAAATAAAGTTGATATTGAGAATAAGAATATTCTTCTTGCAATAGGATCAAGATTCCTTAACGATACAGCTAGTTATTATATGAATTGTAAAGCAAATGTGTTTTCAAGGGTACTTCCAACTTCTGAGAGTATAACTAAAGCTTTTGGATCATGTATTAAAAATTCAAACATAGCCATACTTGAACCGAGTAAAAATAATAAAAGCATTTTAGAAAAAAAACTTTGTGATTTTTGGGAGATAGATTATGTTCTATGCAGAGAATCTGGAAGTTATTCTCAGAAAAACTGGGAGAGTATAGTTTCTGGAAGTAAGATGAAGTTATTTTTGGTTAAAAGGCCGAAAGTTAAAAATGATTATTCTTACTCTTTTGATCAATATCACAATTTGATAAATCACATAATTAAAAAATATTGATGTTTAATTAATTATGGAAGTATTAGTTATGATCACAACTGAATCAAGTAACGCAAATGCTTTGCGAATGGCTAAATTACTAATACAAAATAAACTTGCAGCTTGTGTTTCGATAAAGCAAATTTTTTCAATTTATAAGTGGGATGATGATATTGAAGAAACAAAAGAGTTTGAAATCACAATAAAAAGTAAACTAGAATTTAAAGATTGTTTAATTGATTTCGTAAATAAAAATTCCACATATGAAGTTCCTCAAATTATTTATAAAAAATACCATGCTGAGATGAAATATTATGATTGGTTGAATAAGACTATTTGATTAAATCTATTTTATTAACTCTTTAAGATCAATATCTGTTCTAGATCCTAATTGCGTAATTATTTGCCCCGCACAAATTGAAGCTATCTCTCCGCATTTTTTGAGGGAACAATTGTTTATTAGTCCATGGATAAATCCTCCCGCATAGATATCTCCTGCTCCTGTAGTATCAATAATCTTGCCTCTCGTTATTGAATCAATTATTTCAACATTATTTTTGTTAAAGATCAGAGAACCATTGCTTCCAAGAGTTACTATGACTAATTCACATAAGGAAGATAGGTTTTCTTGGCAGCTTGCTAATTTATCATTTTTAAATAGACTTAACACCTCGGATTCATTACAAAAAACAATATCTACATATTCATAAATTAATTCCAAGAAACTCTCACGATGTCTATCTACACAAAATGAATCAGACAAAGAAAGGATTATTTTTGTATTAGATTGTTTTGCAACTTGGGCGGCTTTAATAAAAGCTTTTTTAGCTAATTCGCTGTCCCATAAATATCCTTCTAAATATAAGTATTTGCTTTCCTTAATTACAGTAAAGTCAATGTCTTTTGGTTCAAACTCTACAGATGCTCCTAGGTAAGTGCACATAGTTCTTTGTGCATCAGGTGTAACCAAAATGATTGAATGAGCTGTTGGAGCACCTTCAATAGTAGGTGGAGTATTAAATATAGTTTTACTTTTTTTTATATCGTCAGAAAAGAAATTCCCAAATTGATCATTTTTCACTCTTCCTATAAACTGCACATGATTGCCTAATTCTGCTAAAGAAACAACGGTATTTGCTGAGGACCCACCTGAAATTTGTTTGATCACCTTGCAATTTTCTAACAATCTCTGAGATTCATCAGAATTAATTAGATTCATTGATCCTTTATTCAGATTATTTATCTCAAGAAACTCATCTTCAATATTTACAATAATATCTACTATTGCGTTGCCCAGACCAATGAGATCAACTTTTTTATCTTCAAAATGTCTAAAGGATTCCTTCATTAATTTGGAACTAAATTACCTCAGCAGTGCCCTTTTAGGACCATGTATTGGGTCTTCAATTACTATAGTTTGATCTCTATTCGCCCCCAACGAGACAATGGCAATTGGTACCTCCATTAATTCAGCTAAAAATCTTAGATAATTCATAGCATTCTCTGGGAGATCAGATAGTTTTCTGCAATCTGCAGTTGAACATTGCCAACCTTTTAATTTTTTGAAGATTGGCTTACATTTTTTTAAGTCATCTGAATTTGTAGGAAAGTAGTCTATTTCCTCTCCATCGAGATCATATGCAATGCAAACTTGAATCTCATCTAATTCATCTAACACATCAAGTTTCGTAACGGCTAAACAATCCAGACCATTTACAGATACAGCATATTTACCAATAACTCCATCAAACCACCCACATCTTCTCCTTCTCCCAGTAGTGGTTCCAAATTCACTGCCTCTATCACAGAGTTGATCATTAATACTACCTTGTAATTCAGTGGGGAATGGTCCTTCACCTACTCTTGTGGTATAAGCTTTTGCGACACCTATGACTCTATCAATTAAAGTTGGACCCACTCCAGCCCCAATACATGCCCCTCCTGATATAGGGTTTGATGAGGTAACAAAAGGATAAGTCCCATGATCTAAGTCAAGTAGAGTCCCTTGAGCACCTTCGAAAAGAATATTCTTCTTATTTTTTGAGGCTGTATGGATAGTCCTCGTACAGTCAACTACATGCTTTGATAATCTTTCCCCATAGTCAAGATATTCTTCAACAATATCTTCTAATTTAAGTGGTTTAATGCCATAGATTTTTTCTAGTAGACCGTTTTTTTCTCTTAATGGAATTTCGATCACATCACTTAGCCTTTCCTTATTGAGTAAGTCTCTTATCCTTATGCCATTTCTTTGTGATTTATCCGCATAAGTTGGGCCAATCCCACGACCTGTTGTCCCTATTTTGTTTGAACCTCTATCAGCCTCCATCGCTTCATCCAATATTCGGTGGTAGGGCATTGTTACATGTGATGTTGATGAAATTTTTAATCCTGAGATATCAATTCCATTATCAATTAACATATCAATTTCTTTGAGCAAGATTTTTGGATCTACTACAGTTCCCGAACCAATTAGACAAGAAGTATTTTTATAAAGTATCCCTGAGGGAATTAAATGTAATTTTAAGACTTTATCATCTACGACTATAGTATGACCTGCATTTACTCCCCCTTGATAGCGAACGACAACATCTGCCGAACGACTAAGTAAATCCGTTATTTTACCTTTTCCTTCGTCACCCCATTGGGCTCCGATTACAACAACATTGGCCAATTTTAGAAGAGCATTATTTTTGTGCGAATATTTAATATATTCAAAAATCTTGGTTTACTTTTAAAAAGTAAATGAATTGTATCAACTTTCTCTTAGAACCATTTTTTCAGCAAGAGAAAATTCTTTGGTTAAACGCTCTTTAAGTTTATCTGGCAAAGGTCTACTTGCAAAGTTTTTGTAATGACCTGCCATAGCATTTAATGCTGTTTGCATTGTGGTAAATGATTGCGTTTTATTCACCATCCCTCTATTTCTGTATCTGGAAATATAGTCAGTTATGAGTGTAAGAGCTTCACTTCTTACTTCATCTTTATTTGGAGAATCTTTTGGAGTATCAACAGCTGTTTGTAATGTTTTAACAACTGAAATTGTATCCTTTGTATAGTCACCTGTCATAGAGGTTTTTGCAGCTATGGAAGGGGAACTAAATAGTGTAAAAACAATAATTAAGGATATCGCAAAAGAAATAGCTTTGGTAAGATTCTTAAAAAATAATTTTGATGTCCATTTCAGTAACATAACTTAGCTCCCAAAAAAAATAAGCCTCAAGACTTTTTATTGTACATTATTTCAGATTCGGAAATAAATGTTTCTAACAATTTATCAGCACTAATTTTAAGCTTAGTATTATTTGTTCTGCATAAAAGTTCTACTTCTTTATTAATAGAATCTCTGCCAATAATTATCTGAAAAGGAATACCAATTAATTCCGCATCTTTAAATTTCACTCCAGCTCTATCGTTTCTATCATCAAGAAGGACATCAATTTTATTAATTAAAAAGTTGTTATAGATATGCTCAGTAAGATCACTTTGAATAGGATCTTTTAGGTTTGTTGGGATAATAATAACTTCAAATGGACAAATCTGGATAGGCCAACAAATCCCTTTTTGATCATGATTCTGTTCGATAGCGGCTTGAGCTATTCTTGTCACTCCTATTCCGTAACAACCCATCCATAAATTTTTTAGCTGACCATCCTTATCAGAGAACTTTGCATTTAATTTTTCACTATATTTCTGACCTAGTTGGAAAATATGTCCAATTTCGATACCTTTTTTTTCTTTAAGTTCTTCATCATCATTATTACTTATTTTATCTCCTTTTTTGGCATTCCTGATATCTCCAATTAGATAGTCTTTCGAATCAAAAGAAAATTTTTGAAAAACTTTATGGAAATTAACTTTATTCCCACCACTTATGAACTTTGAAAGGTCACTTGCAGAATGGTCAATTATTCTTGTCCATTTTTTTTTCCAATTAGAACTAGATTTAATAGTTTTATTATCTAAATCTGGCCCGATAAAACCTAAGGGTAAATCAACTAGATTTTTTTCGATAGTATTTTTGTCTTCAATCTTTTTTAGATTAATGAGATTGAAATTATGAAGTTTATTGATTAAGTTAAAAAGCTTTACTTCATTAATGTGTTGATCGCCTCTTATGCAAGCAAGAATAGGGACATTAAATTCACCTTCGTACTGTGCAAGGAATATTACTACTTTAATAATCTGACTAGGGTCTAAATTATTCTTATCGCAAACTTCTAGGATTGTTTTCTGATGAGGTGTCTCCAACCACTCTGCAATATTATCTTTTAGTGGAATAGGTCGAGAGGGTAGAGATACAGCTTTTTCAATATTTGCAGCATAAGAACCACTTTGAGTAAACAAAATGGAATCTTCCCCAGCATCAGCAGTGACCATAAATTCTTTAGATGAAGCCCCGCCAATTGCTCCACTATCAGCTTCAACCCCTACTGTCTCCAGTCCACAAGATTTAAAAATATTTTCATAGGCATTACCCACCTTTTCATAGAAAGAAGCCAGATCGTTTTCTGAAGAATGAAAAGAATAACCATCTTTCATTATAAATTCTCTACTTCTCATCAATCCAAATCTTGGCCTTATTTCATCTCTAAATTTTGTCTGAATTTGATAAAAACATTGAGGTAGTTGCTTATAGGAGTTGATGGTCTCTGATGCAATACTCGTGATCACCTCTTCGTGAGTTGGAGCTAAACCAAATTGTTTACCTTGTCTATCTTTGAGATTAAACATTATTCCTTCTCCTGCAGTATATCCTTCCCACCTTTCACTTTTTCTCCATAAATCTGCAGGATGCAGTTGAGGTAATAGTAATTTTGTACAGCCAATACTATTAAGTTCTCTCTCAATTATTGCGGATATTTTTTCAATAACTCTAAGCATTATTGGCATGTATGCATAAATACCGCTGTTAATTCTGCGGATATAACCAGCTTTTAAAAGTAATTGATGTGAAATGATCTCAGCTTCAGAAGGTGTGTCACGAAGTGTCCCCAGAGGAAATGAGGTTGTCACGCGCATACAAAAAAATCCTTGATAATATTTAATTTTATCAATTAAGATGAAAAAATAATTTAAAGTGTCTTGAGTCCCTCAACGCGGCTAGTCTAAAAATATTGTTTCTGCTAACTTCTTCAGTAATGAAGTTCAAATTCTTTTAAAAGTTCATTATTACTAAAACATTTTCTTAAGTTTATGGAAAATATAGATTCCAATATTTCTAGCGAAGAGGAATTAGTAGGTATTGATGAAGTTCAAAAATTCCTAAACAGATCAAGAGCTTCTGTCTATAGGTATACAAATACAGATTTAAGAAATCTTAACCCTAGCTTTAATCCAAGAAAATTAAATCCCGAATTTAGAACTGATCAAAAAGATCCTTTAAAGTTTCATCCTAATGAAGTAGCAAGATTTGCAAAAGATATTTTAAGAATTAAGGAGGTTACTGTAGAGGTCTTTAATACACCTTCTTCCGCTGCTCAAAATATACTGGTGCAAATATTAGAGGAACTAAAATCTATCAGGTCTTTGCTAGAAAAAGAGTAATTAAAAAGTTACTAATCAATGTTTTGATTTATTGACATTTTGAATGTAGGATAATGATGTTTAATTATCTCCTTAATCTTTACCAATTAAGAGTTCTTGAGTTACACGAAATCAAAGCAGTTTATTCAAAGTAAATCAAGTGAAGAATCTTCTCATGGTTCTGCTCGAAGTGATTTTGAAAGAGATGATGATGACCCCTTAAGTATAAGGAGTTTATCAATAACATCTTTAGGTATTATTTTTGCCTTTTTGACAATTTTTTTACCTTCAATAAGCGTTTTAATTGGAAGACCTTTATCTCAAGGAAACGAGATAATTCATAATCACGATTTTAAAAAAGATGGACCTTAGTTCAATACCTCCATCTCCAATGAAGGGAATAGTAAATATTGTTGTTGAAATACCTGCAGGTAGTAGGAATAAATATGAATATTGCTCTGATGCAGGGATTATGGCCTTAGACAGAGTATTGCATTCTTCAGTGAGGTACCCTTTTGATTATGGTTTTATCCCAAATACCCTTGCTGATGATGGTGCTCCTCTTGATGCAATGGTGATAATGGATGAGCCTACTTTCGCGGGCTGTTTAATAAAAGCTAGACCTATTGGAGTTTTGGATATGCATGATTGTGGTGCATATGATGGAAAACTTTTATGTGTGCCTATAGCTAATCCTAGGCAGGATAATATAGTGAGTATTAATCAAATTGCTCCTAATCAGCTTGAGGATGTTGCTGAATTTTTTAGAACAAGTAAAGGACTTGATGGAAGAACAGTTCAAATTGACGGTTGGAGGGATTTTGATGTTGTTGAAAATTTATTAAAAAGTTGTATACCCCTAAAAAAGAGAAACTATAAAGTACTTAAGAAATCAAAAATTAGTAAATTAAATTGAAAAAAATAATTTTTTATAGTTATTTAAAATGTTCTACTTGCAGAAAAGCTGAAAAGTGGCTTAAAAGCAAAGATTTCGAATTTCAATTAATTGATATTGTAAAAGAACCACCACTTGTTAATTACTTAAATTTAGCTTTAAAACAATACTCTGATGATAAGAAAAGGATTTTTAATACAAGAGGCAAAGCCTTTAAAACTCTCAATCTTGATATTAATGGTTTATCAAGGGAAGAAATTATTCAACTTCTTTTAAGTGATGGCAAATTAATAAAAAGACCATTTTTGATTTATGAAGGGAAGAAAGTAATATTAGGTTTTAACGAAATTCAATATGCCGAACAATTTATATAAGCGGCAAAAATCAAGACTTTATTAATTTTATGCCTGCTTCTGTTAAAAGTTTTTTAAAAGAATGGGGTCTCCTCATTCTACTAACTTTTTTTGTTTCTTCTTGTAGATCATTTTTGGCAGAACCACGTTACATCCCCTCTGGTTCAATGCTCCCAGAATTACAAATAAACGATAGGTTAATTATTGAAAAATTTTCGCTAAGAAACTCTTTACCAAAAAGAGGAGATATCGTTGTTTTTAACTCACCTTACTCCTTTGACGAAAAATTAATTTCATCGAGATCTAAGCCTTTACCAAAAAAAAGATATTGTTTTTTTATGAGTTTTCCTCCAATGTCGTTTATTCCTGGTTTGAGGGATCAAGCTTGCGATGCTTACATTAAAAGAGTGGTGGCACTTCCAGGAGAAATTGTAAGTGTAAACACTAAGGGAGAATTAATTATAAATAATAAATTAATTACTGAACCTTATGTCTTTTATAAATGCTCATTATCATTGTTTAATCAATGTGGTAAATTTGAAAACATAAAAGTGCCAGAAGATCATTTTTTAGTTTTAGGGGATAACAGGTCAAATAGCTGGGATGGAAGATATTGGCCTGGAAGTAAATTTCTTCATAAAAAGGAGATAATTGGTAAAGCATATTTCAGATTTTGGCCTCTTAGTCAAGTTGGCTTTTTCAGTAAATGAAGCTTTTTTGCTGACTCTGACTGCATTAAAATAAATTTTTAACAAGGCTTAATTTAAAGTGCTCCTGAAGCCGTTGAATCGAGTATTCCCCCTAGGTGTGTTGTAATGTTAAGAGCGCTAATCACAGGTGGCTTATTGGGATCATTAAAAAGATCAATTATGGTTATGCCGCCATTACCCTGTTTTATCATCCAAATATTTGAATAATTAATCCCAAGGATATTACAAATAAGAGTTTTATTGACTGCATCATGAGCAACAATGAGGGTTTGATCATTATCCTTTTGAGATAAACAAATTTTGTCAAAAGCTTCTACTGACCTTTCTGACACATCTTTTATAGATTCACCTTCTGGCATTATTACTTCTTCAGGTTTATCATGCCAATTTTTTAGTAAAGCAGGCCACTCTTCTCTAATTTCTGCTTCCAATTTACCCTCCCATAATCCGTGACTGATTTCTACGAGTGAATCTATTTTCTCAATTTTTAAATCTTTGTTATTTTGAAGGATTATTTGTGCAGTCTCAAAAGGCCTATGCATTGAACTTGAAAATGCCTTATTGAAAGAAATATTTCGCAAATATTCAAAAGTCTTTCTAGCTTGATCTTTTCCGTTTTCATTTAAAGGGATATCAATTTGGCCTTGAAATCTACCTTCTTTGTTCCAGTTAGTTTCACCATGCCTTATAAGAAATATTCTAGAATCCCCAATTTTATTTGAAATATTTTTATTAAGATGGGAAGTTTGATTTAAGCATTCAATTTGAGTCTTAAAAGAGTTATCTTTCTTTGAAATATTGAGTATCGAGAAAGAAGCATTTTCTAATCTTATTTTTCTAAAACCATGCTTAGGCTTTCCTAATAACAAGAGTATTAAACATCTGAGAATTGCATTATGTCCCACAACTAAAATATTCACATCATCTTTGTCTAGATAAATTTTTAAAATATCTTCTACAAAATTTCTTGCTTGAAAAAATAACTCTTGAATTGGTTTATAAGTTTTATTATCATTTCTTTTTAAGATAAGATTTTCTGGATCATTTTTCCATATAGGGTAAATTTCTGGGAATTTATTTTTTATTTCATCAATTTTTAGACCAGACCATTCACTAAGATCTACCTCTAGTAAATTATCGTCGAATACAATATTTTGTTCTTTATTGAATGTCTTTTTAATTGTTTTTGCAGTCTCTGCCGCCCTGACAAGTGGGGAGGAATAGATTTTATCGAAGTTTATTTTTGATAATGCTTTTCCTGCTTTTTGGGCTTGTTCGTATCCTTCATCAGTTAATAATGAATCGTCTGTTCTTCCTTGAATTAATCCTTTTGCATTGAAACTGCTTAGTCCATGCCTAACTAAAACTAATTTTATAGCCATTATATAAATTTGAAAATTAAGATAATTTAATCATCTCATGGCGTGATTAAAATAGATACATAAATATAGGGAAATTCAATGATAACTAACTATAGTTTTCGATAATATAATAAGTTATGATCTTTAAAACTACTTCTAAGTCAAAACTAACTTTAGCTTTTATTTCTATCGTCATAACTTTTTTTGTATGGCAACAAGGATTAAGAGACAGTTTAAATAGACCATCTGTTTCATTTGATATTAGTCAAAAAGAGCAAGAAATTGCTGAATTATCTGTCCAATCAATACCTGTAAATCTTAAAAAATTTTTTATCATTAATGATCCTGTTGATCAAATAAATAAATCACTCTCTGATGTCTCATTTGAAGAGCTTACAGAAAGAAATAAATTAATTCGAATAATTACTTCAGAATCAAATGATCCTTTAATTTATAAAAATATATCCAAAGATTTTGAAGATAAAAACTATAAATTTCTGATTGATGAGATAGAAAAAAAATCTAATAATAATTCATATAAAGTAATTTCTGAAAAATTTGATTTATTTAAAGGTGATAGATTTTTATATCACCTTTTAAGCCGGAAATTTGAGTTTGACGATAGTGCATTAATAACAAAATCATTTTCAAGCAAAATGTTTTTTAAAATATTAGCCATAAGATTAATACCACTTTTAACAATACTTATTGGCTCTATTCTGGCTTTAAAAATATTATGGACAACTGTATCTTTAAAAAAGTTTGGTTGGAAAGAAATTAAATCCTTAGATTTAGAATTAATAGATATGGTTTTATTAATTGCGGGTGGATTTGTTGTTTTGGGAGAAGTGGTGTCACCTTTATTTTCTATCAGTTTGGTCGAACTTTTTTCTAAGAATATCTCTAATGAATTGTCTCAATCTTTAAAAATTTTCTTTGGATATCTTTTTATGGCTATTCCTCCTTTATGGATAGTTTTTTATCAAATTAAATCCTTGAATGGTGAATTTACTTTTAAAAAGGATTATTTGCAGTTCAATTTCTTGCCAATAAAATATGCAATTATTCAGGGAATTAAAGGTTGGTTAACAATTGTTCCTTTTGTTTTATTGATCTCACTAATTATGAATAGTCTGATCGATAATCAGAATGGTAGTAACCCCTTGCTGGAAATTGTTCTTAATAATAATAATTACTTATCATTTTTTCTATTATTTGTAACAACAACTCTACTAGCGCCTCTATTTGAAGAGATTATATTTCGCGGTATTTTACTGCCAACTCTTTCAAGAGATTTTGGAGTAATTTCGGGCATCATAGTTTCAGCTTTTATCTTTGCATTAGCCCATTTAAGTTTGGGAGAAATGCCGCCATTATTTATCTTAGGGATTGGATTAGCAATTACAAGAATTGTTTCAGGGAGTTTGTTTTCCTCAGTGATTATGCATTCTTTATGGAATGGATTGACTTTCTTAAATTTGTTTTTATTGAGGACATAAAGAATTTAATTTTTTACTTGCGAATCAAACAAAAAGATGTTTATTTAATTAATAACACTTCTTTTATTTAAATAAAAAGCCATAGATGAAACCTTATGGGAATCAACTTAATTTTAAAAAAAAGGTTTCATATGAAAGTAAAAAAAATTCTGAAAAAATATCCATAATTAAAATCAAATTAATACATCAAATTTTCGATACCATTAATATCTCTCTTTTGTTATTAATTTTCACCTTATTTTTCTTGTCTTTTAATAGTCAAAGAAAATGGTCAAATACATATAAAAACTTATCTAAAACAAGAGCTATTAATAATAATCTCATTGATTATATTTCTAAAATTGAGGAATTTTATATTAGTGAACTTGAATCTATTAATACTTATAGAAAAACTAAACCTGAAGATTTAATCTATCTAGATAAACGTCCAGAAAAAAAAGAAAGTTTTTTTAAGAAAAATTTAAGTAGTTTAATTGAAGGTTTTATTGATAGCAAATATCAAAGGGGATATTGATGAAAAAATACAAAAAAGTTGTTCGTCTAATACCCCTCGATCAAAGAAGATTTAAATTTCTCTATATTTTTAGCTTAATATTAATCTTTTGTTTGTTTGGTAGATTAGTTAAATTGCAAGTCTTTAACGCCTCTGATTTGCAAAGAAAAGCTAGATTACTGCATTCTTCTAAAACTAACGCTTTAAAAAAGAGGAGAGCGATTGTTGATAGAAATAATAGACTAATCGCTTACGATAAACCGCTCTATAAATTATGGGCCCATCCAAAATATTTTAATTTTCCTGGTGATTCAATAAATAGAGTTCGCAGTATTGAAGAAGTTACAGAAAAATTGTCATCTATCTTGGATATAAATGGTGAAATACTCTTGAGTAAATTTAATAATAAAATGACTGGTATCAAGCTTTTGGATAAAATTTCTGAAGAAGAGGCAGAAAAGATCAAGAACCTTCAAATAAGCGGAATTGATTTATTTAAATATTCGCAGAGATATTATCCACAAGGGGAGCTTTACTCTAATCTTGTGGGTTTTGTAAATGATGAGAATATAGCTTCAGCAGGTTTAGAGCTTCATTTAGATAATCAAATTAAAGTTTTTAATAAAAGTAATTTAATAAAAAGAGGAGGAGATGGAACTCCTTTACCGGATAATTCAGCCCCAGGAGATTTTGTTTCTGATTACAAAAGTTTAGGCCTAACTATAGATTCAAAATTACAGAAAGCTTCATTCAATGCATTATCAAAGCAAGTAAGCAAATGGAAAGCAAAGAAGGGATTTGCCATAGTTATGGATGTTAATAACGGTCGGATTCTTTCCTTGGTTTCAGTCCCGTCGTACGATCCAAATAAATTTTGGCAGTATGATTCGGGACTCTTTAGGGGTTGGTATGCTCTAGATTTATTTGAGCCTGGTTCAACTTTTAAACCTATTAATCTTGCCTTGGCTTTAGAAGAAAAAGTAATCCAGAAAGACGGAGTAGTTAAAGATATTGGAAAAATTAATGTTGGAGGATGGATACTTTCTAATTGGGATAAAAAAGGTAATGGATACATTGACTATCCAAAAGTTTTGCAGGTTTCAAGTAATGTTGGGATGGTAAAAATAATGCAAAATTTAGACCCTACAATTTATTGGGATTGGCTAAAAAAGTTAGGTATAAATAAAAATTTAGAGACTGACTTATTTGAATCAACCGCTGGCCAACTAAAGAGAAAAGATTTATTTGTAAATCAATCAATTGAGCCTGCTGTAACTTCTTTTGGTAAAGGTTTCTCAATCTCGCCACTTAAATTGCTTCAACTTCATGCGGCTCTAGCAAATGGTGGTTTTGAAGTAACTCCACATGTAAGCTCAACTTTCAAAAAGAGAGTTTATAAAAATCCAAAAAAACAATTTTTTTCAAAGGAAGTCTCTAAAACTGTTCTTGAATGGATGGAGAGTGTAGTTGATAAAGGTAGTGGATCTGGAGTGAAAATCAAGGGTTACAGAATAGCGGGGAAAACGGGTACTTCCCAAAAAGCCTTAAATGGTTCCTATACAAGTAAAAAAGTTTGCAGTTTTGTGGCAACTTTACCAGTTAATGATCCGAAATATGCTGTCCTAGTAGTCGTTGATGAGCCATCTAAATCTTATGCATATGGTTCAACTGTTGCTGTGCCAGTTGCTAAAGAAATTATTGAGAGTTTGATAGTAATTGAAAAAATACCTCCCAAGATTAAAGATCATGGAATGATTGTTAAAAAACCCTAAAATTTTCCAATTTTTTAAATATTTATTTGATTATCTGATGATTTAATCAGGAATAAAAGCTAGTTTAAGTATATATATGATTATCTAAATATGAAATCAATTTTAGAACAATTGTCCTCAATGACCGTTGTTGTCGCTGATACTGGAGATTTAGATTCGATAAAAAAATTTCAACCAAGGGACGCCACCACCAATCCATCGCTAATACTTGCTGCTGCTAAGAACCCTGATTATGTGAAATTAATTGATAAAGCCTTAGAAAGTTCAGAAAATGCATTGCCTCAAGGATTCTCCGAAATTGAATTAATCAAAGAGACTGTTGACCAAGTTTCAGTATTTTTTGGAAAAGAAATATTGAAAATTATTTCAGGGCGCGTATCTACAGAAGTTGATGCAAGACTTAGCTTTGACACCGAAGCTACGGTAGAAAAAGCGAGAAAATTGATCAATCTTTATAAAAATTTTGGAATTGAAAAGGAAAGAATTTTGATTAAGATTGCTGCAACTTGGGAGGGAATTAAGGCAGCTGAAATTTTGGAAAAAGAGGGTATTAGGTGTAATTTAACTTTACTTTTCAACTTCTGCCAAGCGGTAACTTGTGCCAATGCAAAGATAACTCTAATTTCTCCGTTCGTTGGCCGTATATTGGATTGGCATAAAGCAAAAACTGGTAAAACTAGTTTTGCTGGTGCTCAAGACCCTGGTGTCATTTCGGTTACACAAATATACAAGTACTTTAAAGAAAAGGGATTTAAGACAGAAGTAATGGGAGCGAGTTTTAGAAATCTTGATGAAATAAAAGAATTAGCAGGTTGCGATCTTTTAACAATTGCACCAAAATTTCTTGAGGAACTGAAAAAAGAGAAAGGAGAGTTAGTTAGAAAATTAGATCTAAGTACCCCAATAAATGATTCTATTGACTACGAATTTGAAGAAAAAGATTTCAGATTAAGTATGTTGGAAGATCAAATGGCAAGTGAAAAGCTTAGTGAAGGTATCACTGGATTCAGTAAGGCTATAGAAGAATTAGAAGAGCTGCTACTTAAGAGATATTCAGAAATTAAAAATCATAATTTGATTTCTGCTAATTAAATTTAAGTTTGAATTATAAAAGAATTAAGCCCCACTTTTTGTTAAAAGTCTTCTGATAACTCTTTTTGCTATGTCTTCATAACTCATTTCTCCTGATAATATTTGAGCAATACGTTTAGGTGCTGTTTTTCTTTTGACACCTAATTGGTATCCAGTTTTAGGAAATCTATAAAATACCTGAGCTATTCTCCTCCCCCAAGCCATTGATTTCCCCCAAATGTTGTTAATTTTTTTCGTATAAAGGTTTAAATCATCTAATTTTCCTGATAGGCACTGATCTATATATTCTGCAGCATAAAAACTGCTAATTAAAGATGGTCTAATTCCTTCAGCTAAAAATGGATCACATAGAGATGCTGCATCTCCAACCGCTAAAACTTTGTCACCATTAATTGAGTGGAAGCCATTCCATATTCTTAGTTTCTTACTAATTGTTTTATGAGGAAAATCATCAAAACCGAAGCTTCTTATAACTTGTTTATTTATAACCTGATTTTCTAGGAGACCATTATTTATAAAAGTACCTAGACCAATATTTAAGCTTTCTCTCAGGGGAAATGCCCATGCAAAACCAAATTTTATAAATCCGAACTCAAATCTAACTGAATTTCTTGGTATTTCACCTAACCCTTTCAATCTTAATGAGATTGTGTTCGCAAATTTCGGTTTTCTTGGCCCTAAATTGAAATAACCCGCCCATTTCGATTGGGACCCATCTGCAATCACAAGAAATTCTGAGATGTATTTTATTTTGTTATTGCAAGTAATTTCCCATTTATCATTTTTTTTTATGATTTTTTCTATCAATAACGGTCTTATTATCTGAACTCCATTAACCAAGGACTCATCTAGTAATAATCGATCAAGTTTCTCTCTTTTAATAATCCAAAATGGAGATTCACCAGTCAAATCAGCAGTCACATTATCTGCAGCCTTCCATCTGAATTCAACATTCTTAATTTTTGATTCTATGGAATCTTTTATATCTAAAGGAAGAAATCTTTGCATTGAAGATGCCATCCCGCCTGCACATGGTTTATAGTCTTGGAATTTTTCTTTTTCGATAATTAAAACTGAATATCCTTTCTTTGATAGGTTAAGAGCGGTGGAAGATCCTGATAAACCTCCACCAATTATTATGACATCAAATCCTATCAAACTTTTAGAATTTCCTTTTCTTTTTCAGTCAATTTAGTTTCTATTAAAGCAATATATTTATCAGTAATTTTCTGAATTTCAGATTGATTATCTCTGGATTCGTCAATAGAAATGAGACCATCTTTTTCGTCTTTTTTTTCTTTATCAACAGCATCTCTTCTGATATTTCTCAAAGCTACTTTCCCTTCCTCTGCATATTTAGAGGCTAATTTACAGAATTCTTTTCTTCTTTCTTCTGTTAAAGGAGGAACATTTATCCTTATTACTTTACCATCATTATTTGGAGTGATACCTAAATCACTCATAGAAATAGATTTCTCAATCGCTTGTAAACATGAAATATCAAATGGTTGTATTGAAATTGTTTGTGAATCAACAGTGCTTATTGTGGCAAGTGATTTAATTGGTGTTTCTGCTCCGTAATACTCAACACTTACTCTGTCTAGCAATGAAGCATTAGCTCTGCCTGTCCTAATTGTATTAAAGTTTCTTTGTGTGGCTTCAATACTTTTATTCATATTTTCTTGAATTTCTTGTTCTTTCATAATAAAAAAATTTAAATAAGATTTAACTAATTAATGAACCTATAGGATCCCCAGCAACAGCTTTAGAAATGTTCCCTTTTTTGAATATATCAAATACCATAATAGGGATGTTGTTATCTTTGCATAGTGCAATTGCAGTACTATCCATTACTGCGATTTCATCGCTAAGAACTTGCTGATAACTAAGAGAGTTATATTTTTTTGCATCTTTAAATTTATTAGGATCACAATTATATACTCCATCAACTTTGGTCGCCTTCATAACAACTTCAGCATTTATCTCCGCTGCCCTCAGAGCCGCAGTGGTGTCAGTTGTGAAAAATGGATTTCCGCATCCACCTCCAAAGACCACAACTCTCCCTTTTTCAAGGTGCCTCATAGCTCTTCTTCTGATATAGGGTTCGGCAATTTCCTGCATTTCTATTGCAGTTTGAACTCTGGTGGCAACTCCTACTCTTTCTAAACCATCTTGAAGTGAAATAGCATTCATTACTGTTGCGAGCATCCCAACATAATCAGCTGTCGCTCTATCCATGCCATCTGCAGACCCTTTAAGCCCTCTAAAAATATTCCCGCCCCCAACAACTATTGCAAGTTCTACATTATTCTCAACTACTTTTGAAACATCCTCTGCAATTGACTGAACTATAGCAGGATCTATACCATAAGGTTTTTCACCCATTAGTGCTTCACCACTAAGTTTTAAGAGAACTCTTTTGTAAGTCATTCAATAATTATACTTTTAAGACCTTAGCAAGTAAAAGCACCAAATTTATTTTTTGTTCAGATATTGCTTGCGTCTTTAAACATTTCTAAACCTGCCTAAAGAAATTTTAAATAGTAATGCACCTTAACTAAAATTCAATGCACTTTTGTGCTTTTATTCCTTGTTCTTTAAATGGATGTCTTATTAGTTTCATTTCTGTAACTAGATCGGCGTAATTGATAATTGAATCAGATGCTCCCCTGCCAGTTAAAACAATATGATTTTTCCTATTATTTAAGCCTTTTAAAAAAGTGATTATTTCCTCGGGTGCAAGATAACCAAGTTTTGTCGCAATATTAATTTCATCAAGAATGATAAGTTTATAAGATTCGTTTTGTATGTATTTTTTGGCTAGTTGCCAAGCCTCTTGAACTAATTTTTCATCTCTTATTCTGTCTTGTGTTTCCCAAGTAAATCCCTCTCCTAATGAATGCCAAGATATGTTTGAAGACAAGTTTTTAAGTGCTTTTTCTTCTCCAGTTTTCCAGCCTCCTTTGATAAATTGAATTATTGCTACTTTATAGCCATGCCCTATCGTTCTTAAAGCCATACCTAAAGATGCAGTTGTCTTGCCCTTACCATTTCCTGTTAAAACAATCAATAATCCTTTTTTTGTTTTTCTGATTTGTAGTCTTTCGGCTTGAATATCTTTTCTTTGCTGCATTCTTTTTTTATAAGAGCTCTCATCGCTTTCCGGTGATAATTTACCTCCCATTCCAAGTTTATTTGCTTGATTATCGAGGTTCAATATTTTCTCGGAAGATGAAGGTTTTTCTTGCATATGACCCTTATTTTTATTTTATTATTATAAATCTTTAAATATTTTTAACTCTTTTAACTTTTAAAATTGCATTATTCACTGCTTGTTGTTGATCTCTTTTAGTAATCCAGTGATGATAAGTTTGAGTATGTAAACTAACCGAATGCCCCATCATTCTGGCAGCCACAGTATCAGGTAAATCATAAAATATTGTTCTAACTGCCCAAGCATGTCTTAGATCATAAGGTTTTATTTTTAAAGAGTAGCGCTTAAACTGATCTGTAATTTTTTTTCCAATATTCTGTAGGGTTGTAATTTTAAGGTCTCTATTAATATTTGGTAGAAGTTCTGGATTCTCACCAAGTTTTGACAATTCGAACTTTTCCACCCATTCAGGATGAAATGGCCAAACTTGATGTTCCCCAGTTTTAGTCGTAGGTAAAACTCTAATAATTTTGTCCCCAAAATCAGTAAGAGAACTTAAATCACAAAAAAATACTTCATGATTCCTTAATCCATATGTAGCCATCAAACCAAAAACAAATTTCCAAGACTTGTTTGGGATAGTCTCCCACAGTTTTTCTATTAATTCGTCTTTAGGAAGATCCCTAAATCCTGCTTTGTTCAGACCATATCCCCTAGAATTTAATTTCCAATTTTCTGGTAGTTCAATGTCTAAAAACTTAGCCAAAACACTTAAAGAAGTAGCGCATTGTTTCCTACTTCTGGTACCTTCCTTATAACTTTCAAGTGTTTTTTGAAATACTTTTTCTAAAGCTTCATTCTCATAGTCATTGTAAATATTTAGGATTCTTTTCATATATGGTTTGTAAGAACTTCTCCAAGTAGTTTTTCTAGTGCTGGTGCGAAAATCACTTTTATTTTCTTTAAAAAAAAATTCCTCAAATTGATTTAATCTTTTTGAGAATTCAAAACCATCTTTTTTTTCCTTTTTATAAGGTTTGCCTATCCAATTAATCCAATCAAATTGATTCAATTCCAATTGCAAATTGATTAATTGTAATTTTTTTTTAGCCTCCTCTAATCCAGAAATATCAGCCTTTAAACCCAGAGATATTCTTTGAATTTTAAAGTTATTGTTATCTTCTTTGGAGGGTAGTGAACCACGAATATTTAACTTCTCTCCTCTTTTCTCAATTTTAAGCTTGCTGCCTTGAGTAGCAAATTTATCATTGACATTATTAATTTCCTGATTTACGTTCATTTACTTATATAATTGACCATATAATGACGTTTTTAATGTTGATTTTCAATCTCCATAAATTTTAAATGGATAAAATAGGCGTCTTACTAATGAATTTAGGAGGGCCCGAACGTATTAATGATGTAGGCCCATTCTTATACAATCTTTTTTCTGATCCAGAAATTATCAGGACACCTTTCCCTGTTTTTCAAAAGCCCCTGGCTTGGTTAATTAGCACGCTTAGGAGCACTACTTCACAACAGGCCTACCTTTCTATAGGTGGAGGTTCACCTATCAGAAGGATAACAGAACAACAAGCAAGAGAATTACAATCTAAATTAAGGGACAAGGGATTTAATGCTACTACCTATATCGCTATGAGGTATTGGCATCCTTTTACCGAATCTGCAATTGCTGATATGAAAGCAGATGGCATAGATCAAGTTGTTGTAATACCCTTGTATCCACATTTTTCTATAAGTACTAGTGGTTCGAGCTTTAGGGAATTAAAAAAATTGCGAGATGCTGATGACGAATTTAAGAAGGTTCCAATGAGATGTGTAAGGAGTTGGTTCAGTCAATCAGGTTATTTAAAGTCTATGGTCGAATTAATTTCTGAACAAATTTCACTTTGTGAATTACCTTCAAAAGCCCATATATTTTTCACTGCTCATGGAGTTCCTAAAAGTTACGTAGAGGAAGCTGGAGACCCCTACAAGCAACAGATTGAAGATTGTTCTTTACTAATTATAAATGAGTTGGAAAAATGTTTGGGTCATAGTAACCCTCATACACTTTCTTATCAAAGTAGAGTTGGTCCTGTTGAATGGTTGAAGCCTTATACGGAAGAAGTGTTAGCTGATCTTGGAAGGTCAAATGTTAATGATCTGATTGTGGTCCCTATAAGTTTCGTTGGAGAGCATATCGAAACATTGCAAGAAATTGATATTGAATATAAAGAAATTGCTGAAAAGGCTGGTATTAAAAACTTTCGGAGAGTTAAGGCTCTAAATACTCATCCTACTTTTATTGAAGGTCTTAGTGATCTAGTGATTTCCTGCTTGGAAGGACCTCTAATTAATATAGAGGAGGCTTCTCAGTTACCTGAAAAAGTTAAACTTTATCCTCAAGAGAAATGGCAATGGGGTTGGAATAATAGTTCAGAGGTGTGGAACGGAAGGGTTGCAATGATTATTTTTCTTGTGCTTTTTATTGAACTTATTTCAGGCTCTGGACCCTTACATAAATTAGGCATCTTATAAAGAAAAATTGATATTTATTTGAAAATTTTTAATTTTTTAAAAGATTTTTTTGAATATATTTCTGACATTACATTTCTAAATGAGGCAAAAGTATTTAATTGAGTTTAATATTTATAGTAAATATTGAATTTCTTTAGTGACCCTTACTTCGAGATCCTTTTCAAAGGGTAGTTCAAAACATGAAAATCCAGTTTGGATAACTGGTGCAGATGCACTAATGGATTCTTTAAAAATTCATGGAGTAAAAGTTATATTTGGATACCCCGGTGGAGCCATACTGCCAATATATGACGCTGTTCATAAGGCAGAACAAGATGGTTGGTTAAAACACTATATGGTTAGGCATGAACAAGGTGGTTCACATGCGGCTGATGGATATGCAAGATCTACTGGTGAAGTAGGAGTATGTTTTGGAACCTCAGGCCCCGGGGCAACAAATTTGGTAACTGGAATCGCCACTGCGCAAATGGATTCAGTCCCTCTAGTTGTAGTTACAGGTCAAGTCCCAAGACCTGCTATAGGGACAGACGCTTTTCAAGAAACTGATATTTTTGGCATAACTCTTCCAATAGTGAAACATTCATGGGTAATAAGGGATCCTTCAGATATCGCAAAAGTAGTATCTGAGGCTTTTTTTATAGCATCATCTGGAAGACCTGGCCCTGTTTTAATTGATATACCCAAAGATGTAGGTCAGGAGTTCTTTAATTACCAAAGAGTTTTGCCTGGTGAGATTATTCCTAAAGGATTTAAAAGGAATGGAGAAATTAATGATTGCGATATCAACAAAGCAATTAAACTAATAGAAGATTCTGAAAGACCTCTTCTATACGTAGGAGGTGGTGCAATATCTTCAGGAGCTCATGATGAAATAAAAACTTTGGCAAAGAATTATCAAATACCAGTTACCACAACCTTAATGGGGAAGGGTGCTTTTGATGAAAAAGACAATTTATCAGTAGGGATGTTAGGAATGCATGGAACAGCTTATGCAAATTTTGCTGTAACAGAATGCGATCTTTTAATTGCTATTGGGGCTAGATTCGATGATAGGGTGACAGGAAAATTAGATACTTTTGCACCTAATGCAAAGGTAATTCATATAGATATCGACCCAGCAGAAGTTAATAAAAATAGACGTGTAGATGTTGCAATTGTTGCTGATGTTTCAAAAGCTGTTCTGAAAATTAATGAATTATCTCTAAAAAATAAATTTACTTGTCGTACGAAGAACTGGTTAGAAAAAATTGATTTTTGGAAACATAAACACCCTTTATATGACCCGCCTAAAGAAGGAGAAATTTATCCTCAGGAAGTTCTTTTAAAAGTGAGGGAACTTTCACCAGAAGCTTATATAACTACAGATGTAGGACAACACCAAATGTGGGCTGCTCAATATCTTAGGAATTCTCCAAGAAAATGGATTAGTAGTGCAGGTTTAGGAACCATGGGTTTTGGATTGCCAGCGGCAATTGGAGTAAAAGCAGCCTTACCTAATTCAGATGTAATTTGTATTGCAGGAGATGCAAGTGTCTTAATGAATATTCAAGAGTTAGGAACCTTATCTCAATATGGTCTAAAGGTGAAATTGATTATTATCAATAATCGTTGGCAAGGGATGGTGAGACAATGGCAGGAAAGTTTCTATGATGAGAGATATTCCTCATCTGATATGAGTTGTGGTGAACCTGATTTTGTAAAACTTGCTGAGTCTTTTGGAGTTAAAGGTTATTTAATTTCTGATAGAAAAAAACTACAGAATGAATTAAAAAATGCGCTTTATCATGACGGTCCTGCCTTGATTAATATCCTTGTCAGAAGAGGTGAAAATTGTTATCCAATGGTTCCTCCTGGTAAAAGTAATGCTCAAATGGTTGGATATGTTAATTGTGAAGACTAATTTTTTAAAATTCCTCATTTTAAAAAATTAACTTTAAGATAATTTTAAAAACTTAGATATTTCTGAATTGAAAAAATTATCAAAAATTTTAATTATAATCTGCTTGATTTTTCTTAATCCTGTAATAGTAAACTCGGCCGAAATTCTTCAAATTAAGAGTTCAAATACTATTTTAGTGGGGGATCAAAATAGAAATTTAACTATTGGATTATTTTGTGTAGATGTAAATGAAAATGATGAGATTGAAGCGACTAATCTACTTAAGAGTGAATTCCCAAGGGGGAGTAAAGTGAAAATAAAGCCTTTCGGTTTCAAAGAGAATGTTTTGATAGCCAAAGTTTTTAATATTAAAGTTACTAAGGAGATGACTGAATTATTAGTCGCCAATAACTTAAGTAGTGCAATTTGTCCAAGTTAATTATCTTTATGAGCAAATAAGATTCCATTGTCTTGAAATTGTTTTGCTTCTTCTCCAGGAATAAAATTCATTATTGAATTTGTATGTGCATAAATTTGAGATGTCTATATTTATATGAGGGATGTTCTCATTTAAAAGTTGTCTATAGGCAGATCTTTTAAGATCAAGTTGATTTAAGTTTTGCTCTCTGAAGTGATTTGAATCATTAAAACAAAAATCTTTTTTAGTTTTAGTTAATTTGACAGTTATGTTTTTGTTTTCTGCCTTTCTATAAAATTCTTGGAGAGTAATTTTATCAACTAGATAATTTTCCTTGGAAATTGCTGGTCCTATCGCAACAAGTAAGTCATCTCTAGATGTCCCAAAAGTATCGAAAATTTTTACCAGATTTTTTATTATTTTTTTTTCTAAACCTCTTCTCCCACAATGCAAGGTTGCTACATTTCTTGTCCTTTTATCTGCAAAAAATATTGGCATACAATCAGCTGTATAAACCCATAAGTTTTGACTGCATTTATTGCCAACAAGACCATCTGCATCAGTCTTAGTTCCTTTTTGCGAATGAGATCCAAACGCTATCACATTACTGTGAATTTGATTGGAAACACAATTTATAGAATTTTCATTAAAGTGATTCCCTAATAATTGAAGAAATTTCTCAGAGCAAGACTTGGTGAAGTATGCATGTTTAAAATTATTTTGACTAAGAATAGGTGATGAATAATACTCAAATTTTTTGTTTTGAATATAAATTTCATCTTTTGAGAAATATATTTCTTTGTAAGGAATAGTTCCTGCTCCTAATCTGAATTTATGTAATTAATTCAATATCTCTTAAGATCCAGAATCCTGCAAATTTTTCGATATAAGGCGTTGACTGTATGGAAATAAATTGATAACCAAAAGAATTTTTTTTATTCTCTAAAAACTTTGTATTCAAAATGTTGGCATCTTTTTCTGGTAAATCAGTTACCAGCCACTTATCATCTTCTGAAGCTTCAAGTATGAGCTGGTTCTTATTCATGAATAATTTAATAGGTTCTAAACAACTGAACCATGCAGAAAGTGCTAAAGATCTATCTTTGCTAAAAAGTCTTAATCCTGGAACTAAGTAATTATCATCTAAATCTTGCTGAATTGGGAAAATATCTCCAAATTCTATAGGCCAATTTTCTGCTGATTTTAATTCGCCAATTGATATTTCAGAGATAGTTAAAGCATCACCCCTCACTGCTTCTGGCAGAGGTTGAGGAGGGTTTTCCATTTTAGAAGAAAAAGTAGGGGCTAATACACCTCTTACATAACCTTTTTCCTTTGGATAAATCTCTTTCTCGAGAAATTCGATTCTATCTAATAAATCGTAAGTTCTCCTACTTACAATAGCCTCAATACCAAGGGCCTCCAGAGATTTTCTAATGATCGATTTCATTGACGACCTCCAAAATCGAACTATTGAGGGCTTCTCCCACCCTTGTTTTTTTGCTTCACTTATTGCTTCATTTAGTGCTTTTGTAAGCCATACTGAGTTAACTTCATTGGCAGGGCATTTTTTATTCCAAAGGAAAATATCTTCTGTCTTATAACTTCTTGTAGAGCAAATTATTAACTCCCACCTTTTTTTTCCGTTTGATTCAATAATTGGTCTTGAGTAAAAGTCTAATTCCCAATCTGAAATTTTTAATTTAAGATTAGATTCTATTTTTTTGTTGATGTTCATTTATCTTGTTCTTTTTTATCGAAGAGGGCTTTAGTTTTTAATGCTCTCTCTGTGGCTTCTTGCATAACTTTTTGCTTATCAATAATTAATTCTCCCGCAGAGTTTTCCAGGAGTGCTGTATTGAGACCAATGCGCCCTTTTTCGAGGTCAATTTCAGATATCAAAGCTTTTATAATTTCCCCTTCTCTAAAAACTTCTCTTAAAGAACGAATCGATCCATTTGTTAGTGAGGATTGATGAAGAAGTCCACTAGCTCCCCCTAAATCAATAAAAAAGCCATATGGTTTTACAGCTAAAACTTCTCCTTCAATTAATTGACCTAATTCTAGACTTGCAAATTTAGAAACTAATGATGCTTTCTTCTCAGAGAGAACTAATTTTCTAGATTCTGGATTAACCTCAAGAAAAGCCACTTTTAGATTTTTGCCAACAAAAGATTGATAATCTTGACCATCTTCAAGTTGGGATCTGGGGATAAATCCTCTTAATCCATCTACATCACAAGTTAGCCCACCTCTGTTAAATCCATTAATTAAAACGTTAATTAATTCTCCATTTTTTGCGGAACTCGATACTTTCTCCCAACTTTGCCTGAGAATTAATGCCCGAGCGCTCACTGTTACCATTCCATCAGCATTTTGTTCTTTGATAACCAAAACTTCCATTTCAAGGCCTATAGAAAACTTTTCTTTAAAGTTAGTTATGACACCCAAACCACATTCTTTTTTGGGCATATAACCAGGTGCCTTTCCACCAATGTCAACATATAATCCATCACTTTCGATTGCTATAACCTTACCTGAAATTGTTTCTCCAGTAGCCCCAATTGGCTCATTTGCATTTAAAGCCTCCAAAAAAGCACTTTCATCAAAATCGAATTCATCAACTGTTCTTTCTAATTGAAATTCTGTATTTTGCTCAGAAAAACTAAGCGGTCTATTTAAGTCTTTTTGAGTTAAATCTTGTTGACAAATATCAAAATCATTAGTCTTTTCATTACTGTCCTCAATTTCTTTTACTGAATTATCTTTAATGATTTGAGGTTTGATTGCAATATTTTCTTTTTTTATATCTTCTTGCGAATTGTTTTGCTCATTATTTATTTCTTGAGAATCTTTCTTGCTTATGTGAAGTACCTGAAGAGGTTTTTTATTGCCCTTTGATTGGAAATTATCTTGGGCATTTTTATTACTTGCTCCCATCGTAGGTAAAATAAGAATAATTAATTATTAACATACTCTAAATGTTAGTACTCAAAATAAAAATTAATGAACTTTAAACCAATATCTAATAAATTTGAATATTTAAATTGGCAAGAAATTGAGAGTATTGCAAAAGAAAAAAGATCAACATTGATTTGGCCATTTGGAGCTGTTGAGCAACATGGACCTCATTTGCCTCTTGCTACAGATAGTATTTTTGTTGATGACATAGTTAGCGAAGTCTTTAAATTATTACCTGCCGATATTCCATTAAAAAAACTTCCAACTCAATTTATTGGCTTTTCGCCAGAACATAAAGGTTTTGCTGGGACAATTTCACTTTCCTCAAATTTAATAACCTCAATGATTAAGGAAGTCGGAGGTCAATTATCTGAAATGGGTTTTAAAAGATTGATATTAATAAATGGTCATGGAGGTCAAATCTCACTACTAAATACAGCGGCAAGAGAGCTAAGAAGCTTCTCACCTGGAATGGCAGTTTTCCCTTGTTTTCTATGGAGTGGTGTTAATGGATTAAGTGAATTGTTAACAAAAACTGAGATCGAGGATGGGCTTCATGCCTCTTTAGCTGAAACAAGTTTGATGCTCGCTTTGAAACCAGAATTAGTAGGTGATGAACGCCCAAATGAGGGCCTTAAAGGACAAATCCCAGAAGGCTGGAGTCTAGAGGGGAATGCGCCTACTGCTTGGCTTACTGATGACTTCAGTAAATCAGGTGTTATTGGAGATAGTAGAGGAGCAAATGAGATTTTAGGAAAAAATTTAAAGGAATTATTGATTAAGCATTGGTTCAAATTAATAATGAATCTGATGCAATCAGATTGGCCAAACAATTCTTAAATAAATTTAAGTAAAAAATGTGACTTAACAATTGAAACTATTTTCATGATATTTAAATAAACTCTCTATAATCATGTAATATTCATGCATAATGAGCTAAAGATTACTGACATGCAAACTCTAGAATCAAATAAAAAAACTATTGAAGAATCGATTAATCCGATTTCTTTAGATTTACCCGACTTCACTACAGATTCTTACAAGGATGCTTACAGCAGAATTAATGCAATTGTCATAGAGGGAGAGCAAGAGGCTCATGATAATTACATTTCAATAGCAACTTTAATTCCAAATGAGTTAGAGGAACTAACTAAATTGGCGAGAATGGAAATGAAGCATAAAAAAGGCTTTACTGCATGTGGAAGAAATTTAGGTGTGGTAGCTGATATGGATTTTGCTAAAAAATTCTTTTCTAAATTACATGGTAATTTTCAAGTTGCTCTTGAAAAAGGAAATTTAACAACATGTCTTTTAATACAAGCCATCTTAATTGAAGCATTTGCAATTTCTGCTTATAACGTCTACATAAGAGTTGCTGATCCTTTTGCAAAAAAAATAACAGAGGGAGTTGTTAAAGATGAATATCTTCATTTAAATTACGGTCAAGAATGGCTTAAAGAGAATCTATCATCTTGCAAAGAGGAATTAATGGAAGCTAATAAGGTTAATCTTCCGTTAATAAAAAAGATGTTAGATGAAGTAGCAGATGACGCTTCAGTTTTAGCTATGGACAGAGAAGAATTGATGGAAGAATTTATGATTGCTTATCAAGATACATTGATGGAAATAGGTCTAGATAATAGAGAAATTGCAAGAATGGCTATGGCAGCTATCGTCTAATTACATTTCTAATTAATTAAGGCTTTTAATAATTAATCAAACCTATTTAAGTAGTTACCTCTGTGCTATTGTTCATAACATCGTATAGAAACCATTTATAAATTTTAAATGTTTGGGTTAATAGGCCACTCAACAAGTTTTGAAGATGCAAAAAGAAAAGCTTCGATGCTAGGCTTTGATCATATTGCTGATGGTGACTTGGATGTTTGGTGTACTGCTCCTCCTCAGCTTGTTGAAAATGTTGAAGTAAAGAGTGCAACTGGAATATCTATTGAAGGTTCTTATATAGATTCGTGCTTTGTTCCTGAAATGCTTTCTAGGTTTAAAACCGCTAGAAGAAAAGTACTAAATGCTATGGAACTAGCTCAGAAAAAGGGGATAAATATTACCGCTTTAGGAGGATTTACTTCTATTATTTTTGAGAACTTTAATCTTCTACAGCATAAACAAATTAGAAATACTTCATTAGAGTGGGAAAGGTTTACTACTGGCAATACTCATACCGCCTGGGTTATTTGTAAGCAACTAGAAATAAATGCTCCTCGCATTGGGATAGACCTTAAAAAAGCAACTGTTGCTGTAATTGGTGCAACAGGTGATATTGGTAGCGCTGTTTGTAGGTGGCTTATCAATAAAACTGGGATTTCAGAAATTCTTATGGTAGCAAGACAACAAGAACCTTTAGCGCTGTTACAAAAAGAATTAGATGGTGGCACCATAACAAGCTTGGATGAGGCATTGCCCAAGGCGGATATTGTTGTGTGGGTTGCAAGTATGCCTAAAACTATTGAAATTGTTACTGACAACTTAAAAAAACCATGTTTAATGATTGATGGTGGATACCCCAAAAATCTTGATGAGAAATTTCAGGGTGAAAATATTTATGTTTTAAAAGGAGGTATAGTAGAGTTTTTCAATGATATTGGTTGGAATATGATGGAACTTGCGGAAATGCAAAACCCACAGCGAGAGATGTTTGCTTGCTTCGCAGAAGCTATGATTTTAGAATTTGAAAAGTGTCATACAAACTTTAGTTGGGGAAGAAATAACATTTCCCTTGAAAAGATGGAATTTATTGGAGCAGCTTCTTTAAAGCATGGTTTTTCCGCCATTGGACTTGATAAGCAGCCTAAAGTATTAACTGTCTAAATCATGGCTAAACGTTACCTTCTTGATTTTGAAAAGCCTCTTGTTGAACTTGAGAAGCAAATTGAGCAAATTAAAGAATTAGCTCGAGATTCAGAGGTAGATGTTAGTCAACAGCTTCTACAGCTTGAAACCTTAGCTGCTAGAAGAAGAGAAGAAATATTTAAATCTCTCACCCCTGCTCAAAAGATTCAGGTAGCTAGACATCCTCAAAGACCAAGTACTTTGGACTTTGTTCAAATGTTTTGTGATGACTGGATCGAATTACATGGAGACAGAAATGGTGGAGATGATATGGCATTAATTGGGGGGATAGGTTCGATAAATAATAGACCAGTGTTGATGTTAGGGCATCAAAAAGGAAGGGATACAAAAGAAAATGTAGTAAGAAACTTTGGGATGGCAAAACCAGGAGGTTACAGAAAAGCTCTTAGATTAATGCAGCATGCAAATAGATTCGCTTTGCCAATTCTTACGTTTATTGATACTCCTGGAGCTTATGCTGGTTTAAAAGCTGAAGAACAAGGTCAAGGAGAAGCAATTGCAAGAAACCTTCGAGAGATGTTTGGATTGAAAGTTCCAATTGTTGCTACTGTTATTGGAGAAGGAGGTTCAGGAGGCGCACTTGGAATAGGTGTCGCCGATAGGTTACTAATGTTTGAACACAGTGTTTACACGGTTGCTAGTCCAGAAGCATGTGCATCAATTTTGTGGAGAGATGCTGCTAAGGCACCAGAAGCGGCATCAGCACTTAAAATTACAGGCAAAGATTTACTGAAATTAGGTATTATAGATGAGGTTTTACCAGAACCTTCTGGTGGGAATAATTGGGCTCCTTTAGATGCTGGTAACACACTAAAAGAGGCTATTGAGAAACACCTTAATGCTCTACTGCAAATGCCTGAAGGCCAATTAATTGAGGAAAGATACAAAAAGTTCAGGGTTTTAGGTAAATTTATCGAAGCAAATAATATTGAAGAAATTTATAGTGAAATCCCTCAAAAAACTGAATAACTTGAAACTAGCTTTTATAACGGGTGCTACGAAAGGTATTGGTAGATCTACCGCAATTACTTTTGCCAATGCTGGCTGGGATTTAATTTTACTCTCCAGGAATATGGATTTAATGGAGAAACTAAAGAGTGAACTGTTGACCACTAAATCAAAAATTAACCTAGTAAATTGTGATTTATCTAATCCCCTAGAAATAGAGCATTGTGTTAAAGAGGCAATTGAGAAATATGGATGCCCTTCAGTATTGATAAATAATGCAGGTTGCGCATTTAATAGCTCTTTAGTCGAAATGGAATTAGATCAATGGGAACAAACTATTCAAATAAACCTGACAAGTGTTTTTCAAATTTGTAGTTCAATAATTCCTCAAATGAGAAAAAATGGTGGTTTAGTTATTAATGTTAGTAGTCATGCCTCTTATAATGCATTCCCACAATGGGGAGCTTATTGTGTTTCAAAATCTGCATTAGCTATGTTTACTAAATGCTTGAGGGAGGAGGAGAGATCTAATTCAATAAGAGCTTGTACAATAACTCTTGGCTCAGTTAATACTCCTCTTTGGGACTCCGAATCAATCAATTCTGATTTTGATAGAACTTCTATGCTCTCATCAAAAGAGGTATCAGAAACTATTCTCTACATGGCTAGTAAACCTCAATCACAATTGATCGAAGACTTGACTTTGATGCCTTCTGGCGGAGCCTTTTAAACATTTTGTTTATTTGATTAATCTTAAAACAGTGATTTTTTTTAGTACTATTAGAACCCGATTGAACAAGAGAATGTGATATAGTATATAAGCAATTAAGCTTTAGGAAGATACAGTTAATTAAGTTGCATACAATTTTCTGTTTAGAATTTTATGACCTCTACATTACCCAACGATAATATTAGAAACTTTGACGACCAGATTACTAACAAATTAATTTCTGAAATTATAAGAGATAGAATTAAGAATTCTGGTATAAGATTTAGTGCGAACGATAATATTTCTGATTTTATAAATCCTGGCGAATTAGAAATTTTAGAAAAAGAAGTAGCCTCAAGAGTTAAAGACCTACTAAAGTCCCTCGTAATTGATGTTGAGAATGATCATAATACTCAAGAAACTGCTGAGAGAGTTTCAAAAATGTATCTAAACGAAGTTTTTAAAGGCAGATATCATGAACAACCTAAAGTTACAAGTTTTCCTAATGACAAGAATCTTGATGAAATTTATACAGTTGGTCCAATTTCGGTCAGATCTGCATGTTCACATCACTTAGTACCAATTCTTGGAGAGTGTTGGATAGGTATTAAACCTGGAAATAAAGTCATAGGACTTTCAAAATTTGCGAGAGTTGCTGATTGGGTTTTTTCAAGACCTCATATTCAGGAAGAAGCTGTAATGATTCTTGCAGATGAAATTGAAAAACTTTGCGAACCTAAAGGTTTAGGCATTATTGTAAAGGCCCAACATTATTGTATGAAGTGGAGGGGAGTAAAAGAACCAAATACAAGCATGATTAATTCTGTTGTGAGAGGCGATTTTAGACATGATTTAAGTTTAAAACAAGAATTTTTTGAACTTGTAAAACAGCAGTCCGCTAGTAATAATTACTAAACTCTTTTTAACAACTTAAAAAGATCCTCTGTTTTTTTTATATCTTTTAAACCTGGAGATATTTCAATACTACTTGAAATATCTAGGCCATCTGGTTTGAAGTCAGAAAGGATTTCATCAATCCATTCAATTGATATTCCACCTGCCAACAACCATGGTTTGCTAAATTGCAAATTCTTTAAATAAATAGAATTTATTTTTTTCCCTGAACCTCCATAAGTTTCTTTATTCCAAGAATCAAGCAGTATCGCATCTACAAAATCTTCAAAAGGTTTGATTTTATCTATGTCCTTTTCCGTTTTTATTCTGAAAGCCTTCCATAGGCCAATATAGGGAATTTTTTTCCTTATTTCTTTGCAATAATCAATATCTTCATCTCCATGTAATTGAATGATAGTTTCACTTGGGTTGCCCAAGAAGTTTTTGATAATTAAATCTATAGGACAATTTTGCACAACAGTTACTCTATCGATTTTTGGATAAAAGCTTTCAAGGGTTTTAAATATTTTTTTCTTAATTTCAGCTGATACATACCTTGGCGACTCTTCAACCGAAATAATGCCAATAGCATTCGCTCCTAATTTAGCGACTTGCAGAGCTTGTTCTTCAGAAGTTAGTCCACAAATTTTAACTAAAGGATTAGTCTTGGGCATATCATTATACTGCATGTAAGATTAATATTATTGCTAAATATAGCGGAGATTATTTTTGAGAAGTTGGCAAATTTTTAAAATATGGGGAATTCCCTTTAAAGTTCATCCCTATTGGGTTGTTATTCTCTTTTTATTCTCATGGAGTATAAGTAATCAGGTCAATTTATCTTCTGGTGATATCTACAATAATAAAGAAGCTTGGATTATAGGGTTTTTAACTTCTTTTTTCTTATTATCTTCAATTATTTTTCATGAGGTTTTTCATACTTTTGTTTCACTTAATCAGGGTGTAAAAATAAAAAAAATTACTTTTTATTTTTTAGGAGCTATTTTACAAATAGATAAGTATTGTCAAACTGCTTTAGGTAATATAAAAATTGCAATTGTAAGACCTCTTTTATGTTTTGCTACAGCATCTATCTTACTTTTAATTAGTAACAACAGTGCATCTCAGGAACAAATAGCAGTTAATGTGATTTCAAGAGTAGGTACATTTAATTTATTCTTAGGCTTCTTAAATTTGATTCCAATTGGTTCTTTAGATGGAGGGAATTTATTAAAAAGTATTATTTGGCATTTCTCAGGGAGTAAAAATAAAGGAAGAAATTTCCTCAATAAAGTAAATCTATTATTATCTTTTTTTGTTTTATTTTTTGGGATAATTTGTTTATTTAGATTTAACTTTTACTTTGGTTTTATTATTTCTTTTTTGGGCTTGTTTGGAATTAATTCTTCAAAATCTGAAAGTCAATTTTTTAAAATTGAAAACATACTTAAATTTAGTAAAGTTTCTGAAATCAAATTAAAACCTTTGAGGAAAATTGAATACGATTCAAATTTCTCGGAATTTAATAAGTTAATAAAAAGTAAGAAGGATGCATCGGATAAATATTTTTTTATTACGAATAATGGTAGGTGGACCGGTTTTGTTGATGAGAATATTTTAAAAAATGTTTCTCTAAAAAAATGGGAACAGAACTTTATTGGAGATTTTAAGAAACCAATCGATAGTTTTGAAAGTGTATCTTATAACGATAAATTATGGAAAACTATAGAAAGAATTGAAGAAACAAATGAAGGTATTTTATTGGTCCTCAATGCTGCAGATATCCCTTTGGGGATAATTGATAGGTCAAAAATTGGAAACTTTGTATTGAACAAATTAGGTTTTAATTTGCCTTCAAATATTGTTAACAAATTAAACTTTAAAAATCATTATCCCTTAGGAATTGAATTGCCGAGAATAATTAATTCAATGAAGCAGAAAGGAGATCTTTAATAATTCTGGTCATTAAAATTTTCTATTTTTTATTATCTATGGCAATATTTTTGAAATTTATATTTGATTTATTTTTCACGAATGAATTTCTCAAATGTTGAACTATTTCATCATTTGTTAGTTTTAAATTTACTTTTGGTGGAGCTTCTTCTTTGAATAATTTGAACCACAAATCTCTTGAAGGATTTGTTTGAATTTCTCCATGTTGAAGGAATGCGCCTTTTTTACGAAATTGAGCACTACCTATTCTCTTAACCCCATCCTGATCAACTAAATCGGAAATGAATGAAGTCCCAAAACAATTTGTTTTAATGTTTGATTTTCGTGAATTACCATATTGTAAGTTTAGACCTAATTCTCTAAAACTTTTAATTAACCAATTATTAACCATTTCATAACTTAAGAACTTATAGTAAGTCTTTTTAAATGTTAACGCATATGTTATGCCTCCTGAATGCAAGACAGCACCCCCTCCGGAGGGACGTCTAACAATATTAATTTCCCCATTTGATAATAAATTTTTCCAATGAAGAGGAATTTCCTTTTGGTGATAGCCAATTGAAAGCCAATCCCCAGTCCAATAGTAGAACCTCAATGTGAGAATTATTTCAGGATTCGAAATTGTCTGATCTAAAGAATTTAAATCTAAAGCCATTTGATCAAATCCAGGTAAATTATTTGTTGAAAAAATTAAAGCCTGATTTTCAATTCCCAAAATTAACTTTGTAGGTTTATTTATGATAATTTTCAATAAATTTTTTCTTTCAATTTGTTAATTACGTAACATCATTTTGTAATAGTGTTTCAAATCTTCTCTTTTCGGTGGAGAATATAGAAAATAATTTTTTTACCATGGAGCCAACTCAAACAATAAACCTCATTGCATTAAGTCTCATAGTTGTTATGCATGCAGGAGTTTTAGCATTAAGACTAGGAATTAGTTTAGGTAGAAACTAAAGTCTATTAGGAAATTTAAAATTTATAAGGTAATAATAAAGTAAGACTGAATTAATTTATTCAGTAAAAATATCAAGAACTTAATTTGTCAAAATCTTTTTATAAGAATAGTATTTCTCACAAAAAATATTTAGGGTCTGTTTTTATAAAAAGACAACAGAAAGAGGATAATTTTGTCTCTTTGATTTTTTTAATTATAAAAATAAGCTTTTCCCTTTTAGCAATAATAAGCCTAATTAAGCTTGGCTATAGCTCCAAAGTAAGGTTAACCAGATTAAAGGAAATTGAAGACTCATTTTCATACGAAAAATATAGATTTAATGTTTTAACAAATAAGTTTGATAATTTATTCTCTTCTGAAGGTGAGCAAAGATTTATGAAGGATCAGGATCAAATAATTTCTAGGGACATTATCAGAGTAATATGGCGTTGATAAGGATGATCTTGAATCATTCTACTTTTCATTTTTTAATTAACTTTTTTGCTAGTGAGTAAGAACATTAAGGGTTTAGTCCTAATAACAGGAACAACTTCAGGAGTTGGATTAAATACTCTAAAACCTCTTTTAAAATTTGGATGGGAGGTTATAGCAGTTAATCGATCAAACAAAAGAGCTATAAAAATAGCTGAAGAATTCTTGACAAAAGAGGAAATTAAAAATGTTCACTTTATAGAAATAGATCTTTCTAACTTGGATGATGTGAGAAAAGGTTGCGATGAAATATTAGAAAGATTTAAGAAGCCAATAAATTCTCTTATTTGTAATGCAGCAGTTTATAAACCGAGACTAAAGAGACCTGAAAGGTCTGCTCAGGGGTTTGAAAACTCTATGGCAGTAAATCATTTTGGGCATTTTCTTATGATAAACCTACTTATGGAAAATATTTTATCTTCTGAAAGAGAAATTGTTTTATATGGCAAATCAACTGTATTCAAGCCAAGAATTACAGTATTAGGGACTGTTACGGCTAATTATTCAGAACTTGGAGGAAGGATCCCCATCCCAGCCCCAGCTGATTTGGGAGATTTATCTGGATTCAAAAATGGTTTTTTATCTCCAATAAGTATGGCGAATGGGAAGAAATTTAAACCTGGTAAGGCTTATAAGGATAGTAAACTTTGCAATATGGTGACCGTTCAGGAATTATCAAAAAGATATCCTGTAGAGAAGATTATTGTAAATTCTCTATATCCTGGATGTGTTGCTGAGACAAAACTTTTTAGAGATACACCTTGGTTATTTAGATTCCTTTTCCCGATATTTCAAAAATTCATAACAAAAGGATATGTGTCACAAAGATTGGCAGGAGAGAGGGTCGCTCAAGTGGCAACTTATAAAGAATTTGCTAAACCAGCAGTACATTGGAGTTGGGGAAATCGTCAAAAAACTGGCAGAAAAGCTTTTTCTCAAAAGTTGTCAAAAAGAATAATTGATACTAAGACCTCTCAGCAAACTTATGATTTAACAAGCCAATTGGTTGGATTAGATTAATTTAGACTAATCAAATCCTAGTAAATCAAAAATTTCTCTATCTTTAAGTGGATTGCCTTCTAGAGGTTCTACGTTTTCAAGCATATTTTTGGCAAGAGATAAATATTCATTTTGAACTTCAATAACATCTTCAGTTGGTTCCATTTCAAAAATGGTGCATTTTTTTAGTCTTGATCTTCTGATGGCATCGACATCTTTAAAATGAGCCATGGTTTTTAAACCTGTTCTTTCATTGAATTTATCAATTTGGTCTGTATCTTTAGATCTATTTGCGACTACCCCACCTAATCTGACTTTATAATTTTTTGCTTTTGCTTTAATTGCAGAGACTATTCTATTCATGGCGAATATTGAATCGAAGTCATTAGCAGTAACAATTAGACAATAATTTGCATGTTGCAAAGGAGCTGCAAATCCTCCGCAAACAACGTCTCCAAGGACATCAAAAATAACAACATCAGTATCCTCAAGTAAGTGATGTTCTTTTAATAGTTTAACTGTCTGACCAGTTACATACCCCCCGCACCCTGTCCCAGCAGGAGGGCCTCCACTTTCAACACACATTACGCCATTAAAGCCTTCAAACATGAAATCGGTTGGTCTCAATTCTTCGCTATGAAAATCTACCTCTTCAAGAATATCGATAACTGTAGGAACCATTTTGTGCGTCAAAGTAAAAGTGCTATCGTGTTTCGGATCACATCCAATTTGTAGAACCTTTTTACCTAATTTTGAGAATGCCGCAGAAAGGTTTGATGATGTAGTTGATTTTCCGATGCCGCCCTTTCCGTATACGGCAATAACTAAAGCCCCTTCTTCAATATTTATTTTTGGATCTTGCTTTACTTGAACACTTCCTTCTCCATCAAGAGGCCTATTTATAGTACTTGTCATTTAAAGCTTAAAAACGCATTATTATTTATATTCTTGCAGCGTAAACACACATGAAATATGTTTCTAAACAAATATGTATTTAATTGTATTAAAAGTGGGAAATATGTTCTTATAACTGAATTTTTAGCATGAAATTTATTAAATTATAAGTGAAAATACTCATGACTTAATTATAGTTTATTAGTAAGTAAATTAACTGAAATATGCTTTGGCATCGTAAAGAGTTTCATCGCTTATCTCTGGAATTCCTCTCGAGATTGCGTATCTTTCAGTATTTGTTTTAACTTTGCCTCTTACAAAAAATGGAACCTTTGTTAATTCAGCTCTACCAGATTCAGTCCAGATAATTCCTTCTTTACTATTTTTTTCTTTTTTTTCGTCAGACTTTAAAAAGTCCTTTGTTGGCGTAGCAGTATGTCCTAAATGGCTTTGATGACCATCAACAAACTCAAAGTCATGTTTGAACATATCAATAAGATGCTCTTCTAAGCCCATCATTAGAGGATGCACCCAGTCATCAAAAATCACATTTGCTCCTTCCCATCCCATTTGAGGACTGTATCTTGCAGGAACATCTTGAACATGCATTGGGGTACTAATTACGGAGCATGGAATACCGAGCCTTTTTGCACTATGCCTTTCCATTTGGGTCCCTAAAACTAATTCAGGGGCGGCTTTCTTCATTGCATCTTCCACTTCTAGATAATTGTTGGTTATCAGAGCTTCTACATTTAGATCTTTTGCAGTTGCTCTTACCTGTCTTGCCATTTCCCTACTGTATGTACCAAGACCAACTACTTCAAAACCCAATTCCTCTTTGGCAATTTTTGCAGCAGCGATTGCATGTGTTCCATCACCAAAAATAAAAACCCTTTTGCCAGTTAAGTAATTAGAGTCAACTGATTTTGAGTACCAAGGAAGTTTTGACTTGTGTTCTAATTCTTCTTTATTAGTCAAGGGGAGATCCAACTTGTTATGAACTTCATTTATAAATTCAATTGTATTTTTTATTCCAATTGGAATAGTGTTTGTATATTCCATTCCAAAGTTCCGTTTAAGCCATTCGCATGATGCTTCCGCAATTTCTGGATAAAGACAAATATTTATTTCAGCATCAATTAGTCTTTCAATATCATCTGGACTAGCACCTAATGGAGCAACTACGTTTGTATCTATTCCTTGCTCTGAAAGTATGCGTTGGATTTCAATTACATCATCTCTGCATCTAAATCCCAGTAATGAAGGACCCAGTATATTTACTTTTGGTCTGCGACCTAACTCCTTCCACCTTAGAGGACTTATTTTTTCTGAAGAACTTACTTTCTCTCTCAAAAGAGTTCTTGTTAATTGATAAAAAGTTTCTGAAGCTCCCCAATTCTCTTTCTTGCTGTAGGCTGGTAATTCAAGATTAACAATTGGTATATTAAACCCCATTCCTTTTGCAAGAGCCCCAGGTTGGTCTTGGATTAATTCTGCCGTACAACTTTCTCCAACTAAAAGAGTTTTGGGTTTAAATCGTTCGACAGCTTCCTTAATATTTTTCTTCACTAATTCAGCTGTATCGCCTCCAAGGTCTCTAGCTTGGAAAGTTGTATAAGTTACTGGAGGTCTTTGCCCCCTCCTTTCAATCATTGTAAAAAGAAGATCTGCATATGTATCTCCTTGAGGGGCATGAAGAACATAATGAATATCTTTCATTGAAGAGGCAATTCTCATCGCACCAACATGTGGTGGTCCTTCATATGTCCATAGAGTTAATTCCATAGTCTTTTAATGAGTTACTAAAGTTTTTGTAGTTAGTATTTGATTCCTTCTTAAAGGTTTAGAGAAGAGACCCGCTAAGTCTGCGGCTTGATCAATACCATGAATTGGACTGAATACCATTTCTATTGACCACTTAGTACTAATTCCTTCGGCCTCCAGTGGGTTAGCTAAACCCATTCCACAAACTACTAAGTCTGGATTAGATTCCCTTACTCGATCTAATTGTTTTTCTACATGTTGTCCTTCGACAATTTTTGTATTATCAGGTAATAAATTAATCTCCTCTTTCATTAAATCTCTATTTAGGTAAGGAGTGCCCACCTCTATCAGATCCATTTCGCATTCATTATGCAAAAATCTTGCCAAAGATATCTCCAGTTGCGATTCAGGAAGAAGAAATAATCTTTTCCCCTTAAGTATTTCTTTGTGAGATTCAAGAGCAAGTTTTGCTCTATTAATTAAAGGGGAAATAATTTCATGAACTTTAAGTTCATTAATTTTGAAAGCTTTTGCTGCAGCTAAAAACCATTTAGTACTTCCTTCAATACCAAGAGGAAATGGAGCCGAAATTATTTCACAACCACGATGTTTTAGGTCTCGAACGGTATCACTTAAATAAGGCTGAGTTAATAAAACTTTTGTATTTTTGCCAATCTTTGGTAATTCTGTTGATTGACGGGGTGGGAAACTCTCAATATTTGAAATTCCTAAATTTCTAAAAATCTTTTTAAACCTATCCTCTACATTATTTGCAAGAGTCCCAACTAATAATAATTTCTCCTCATTTGATGACTCCATTAAAGGAATTAAAGCTTTTAAGGCGCCATCCTCTCCTTGGGTAAAAGTTGTTTCTATCCCACTGCCAGAGTAATTAACGAATCTCACTTGACCTAAAAATCTTTTATTTAATTTCTCGGCGACAGTGGCAAGATCTAATTTGATTACCTCACTTGGACAAGATCCAACTAGAAAAAGAGTTTTTATTTCTGGTCTTCTCGCAATAAGATCATTTACCACTCGATCTAATTCTTCATGAGCGTCAGCAAGACCAGCAAGATCTTTTTCTTCAAGAATAGCTGTCCCAAATCTTGGCTCAGCAAATATCATAACTCCAGCAGCGCTTTGAATTAAATGAGCACATGTCCTTGAGCCTACAACTAGAAAAAATGCATCCGGCATTCTTCTGTGGAGCCAAACTATTGAAGTTAACCCACAAAAAACTTCCCTGGGCCCAGTTTCCTTATTAAATTCAACTTTACTCATTAAAAATTTCAAGAACTTATAGTTCAAGCTTGCATACACTTTTTAATTTAAGAAAGTAATTAATAAGTTCTCTTACAAAATGAACACATTTAAAAAACTTATATGAATGTTTAAATACTTAAATGGGAATTATGAAAAAAACTTTTGGGGCGTATTTTAATTTCTGTAGAAGGAATTTCCTTGACTTATTTTTGAAAGCTTCCACACATTTCTAGCTATTTTAGTTGCTAATAATCCTGCTCTTTCTAACTTAGATTTCCCGGGCTTTGCCCCAATTAAAGCTGTCACTTCTGAAGTTGTTAAAGGTGCTCCAGTATTTATAGCTAATTGGGTTAACTCCAATCTATCTCTAAGGTTTTTAAGATTAACTTTTTCGATTTTATCTTCTTCTAACCAACTAAAAGATGGGTCTTTCTGAGATAGTTTTTGCATCAAACTAAGGCTAACTAATCCAAGAGTTTGATCAGGAGTTAATTCCTTTTCAGTACCAGAAACTTTTGGTTCTTTTTTTTGAGAAGTTCCCATAAAAATGCATATCTTTTACTTGAAGTTATCGTTTTGTTGGAAGCATGCAAGTAAATTTAATAGAAAAAATGAACCATTATCCGTTATAGTCGCGTGAATGGAACCAACTTCTAGTTTAAACAGAGGGGAACGAAAAAAAGGAAGTTCCCTTGTCACAGGATCTGAGGTGCAATCTCAGGCCAGTGGTGCAAGCTGTTTTATTACAACTGATTCAGAAAAGTCTTTGGTGTCCAGACAAGCAAGTCAAGTTGAGCAAATTGAGTTGAGAACATATGTTTTTTTAGATTCTCTTCAACCTCAATTAGCTGCATATATGGGGACGGTTAGTAGGGGTTTTTTACCTATACCTGGAGATTCATGCCTTTGGATGGAAGTTTCACCAGGGATGGCCGTTCATAGAGTCACCGATATTGCCTTAAAAGCAAGTAATGTAAGACTTGGTCAGATGATTGTTGAAAGAGCATTTGGATCTCTTGCTCTCTATCACAAAGATCAAAGTACTGTTTTACATTCTGGGGATGTTGTTCTAGATGCTATTGGAAGTGAAGTTAGAAAAAGAACCAAACCTTCAACAAGTTGGACAGAAGTTATTCGAGCTATTACTCCAGATCATGCTGTTTTAATAAATAGACAAAACAGAAGTGGATCAATGATTCAATCTGGAATGAGCATGTTTATATTGGAGACTGAACCGGCTGGGTATGTCTTAAAAGCAGCAAATGAAGCAGAAAAAGCATCAAATATAACTGTTGTAGATGTAAAGGCAGTTGGCGCTTTTGGTAGATTAACTCTCGCTGGGAAAGAAGGAGATGTAGAAGAAGCTGCTGCAGCTGCTATAAGAGCCATTGATGAAATTTCAAATTATTGAGAATTTTTTAATTTAAACCAATTTCTTTTTTGAGGTAAGGTGACATAATTCTGGCGGCTTTACCCCTGCTTCCTAACTTACTTAGTTGTGATTGTGATAGCTCACCGTAAACACAGTTAGCTTCTTTTACCCAAAAAATAGATTCGAACTCCCCATTTGGATATTTTGGAGTCTTAAGAATTTCTCCCCAGCATATTCCAGTTGTACCCTTCACTAAGTTTCCTGAGGGATCACATAAAACCATACAACTTATAAATCTCGCGCTCCTGTAAGGACTATCAGAAAGTTCATTAATTAATTTTTTAATTTTTTCAGCGTTGTTTTTGGCATATCGAGCAGAATATATGCCTGGTCGACCATCTAAAACATCTACTTCAAGGCCTGAATCGTCAGCTAATGCCCAGGTTTTTGTCTCTAAAGCAGCTGCTTTTGCTTTTAAAAGTGCATTCTCAAAATATGTGTCTCCAGTCTCTTCGACATTTAAATATTCTGGTTGCTTCTGCACTCTTAAAGACAAAACATCCAGCATCTCTGAAATTTCAGATACTTTTCTTTGATTGCCACTAGCAATAATTAGTACTGGATGGTTCAAAATAATAAATAAATTTATTGAGGATATTATCTTACTTCAAAGCTAGATACGGAGACAGGAAAGGTTGAACATTCCACACCTGTGTAGACAGGGCCTGTCTCGTACGGAAATAACATAATGTAAATTTTTTCTTAACACAACAGTATGTTTTGATGCACTAACTAATTTGCATAAATATTGACATATCAATAGTACCAAGGGTGATAAGTTTAACTTATGAATGATAGAAAAAACATTAATGGAGATTTTATCGAAAACGCTTGACTTATAAGTACTTAATGAAGCATTCTTCGAATTGAACATTCCACATTTAGTAATTAGTAGACAATGGCTACAGAAACAATGGGTATCGCTCTCGGCATGATCGAGACACGCGGACTTGTACCTGCAATCGAAGCAGCTGACGCAATGACAAAGGCTGCAGAAGTTCGCCTTATTGGTCGTGAATTCGTAGGTGGCGGTTATGTCACAGTTTTAGTTAGAGGAGAAACAGGAGCAGTTAACGCAGCTGTAAGAGCTGGTGCTGATGCTTGTGAAAGAGTTGGTGACGGATTAGTTGCAGCTCACATTATTGCTCGTCCTCATAGAGAAGTTGAACCTGCTCTTGGTAACGGTGAATTTCTTGGTCAAAAGGACTAATAAATAAAGCAAAATTTATAATTTTTGCACAATAATTATTTTCCCTACACAGACCTAAATTTATCCTTATGAGTAAGAAGTATGATGCAGGGGTAAAGGAGTACAGAGATACCTACTGGACTCCAGAATATGTACCCCTAGACACCGATTTACTAGCCTGTTTCAAATGTACAGGTCAAGAAGGTGTTCCCAGAGAAGAAGTTGCAGCAGCTGTTGCCGCTGAATCTTCAACAGGTACTTGGTCAACAGTTTGGTCCGAGTTACTTACAGATTTAGAATTTTATAAAGGACGTTGTTATCGAATCGAAGACGTTCCTGGAGATCCTGAAGCTTTTTATGCTTTTATTGCATATCCCTTAGATCTTTTTGAAGAAGGTTCTATTACAAACGTATTAACATCTCTAGTAGGAAACGTTTTTGGATTTAAAGCTTTAAGACACTTACGTCTCGAAGATATTAGATTCCCAATCGCTTTCATCAAAACTTGCGGCGGTCCACCAAATGGAATCGTAGTTGAAAGAGATCGTTTAAACAAATATGGAAGACCTCTACTTGGTTGTACCATTAAACCTAAATTAGGATTATCTGGTAAAAATTATGGTCGAGTTGTATATGAGTGTCTTAGAGGTGGTCTCGATTTAACTAAGGATGACGAGAATATAAACTCTCAGCCATTCCAACGTTGGAGAGAAAGATTTGAGTTTGTTGCAGAAGCAGTTAAGCTTGCTCAGCAGGAAACTGGCGAAGTTAAAGGTCACTACCTAAACTGTACTGCCAACACTCCTGAAGAACTTTACGAAAGAGCTGAATTTGCAAAAGAGCTAGATATGCCAATCATCATGCATGATTATATAACTGGCGGTTTTACTGCAAATACTGGATTAGCAAACTGGTGTCGTAAAAATGGCATGCTCCTACATATTCATAGAGCGATGCATGCTGTTATTGATAGACATCCAAAACACGGTATCCATTTCAGGGTTCTAGCAAAATGTTTGAGACTCTCCGGAGGCGATCAACTACATACTGGAACTGTTGTTGGAAAACTAGAAGGTGATCGTCAAACAACTCTTGGTTACATTGACAACTTAAGAGAGTCATTTGTTCCCGAGGATAGATCAAGAGGTAACTTCTTTGATCAAGATTGGGGTTCAATGCCAGGAGTATTTGCTGTCGCATCAGGTGGTATTCACGTATGGCATATGCCTGCACTCCTAGCGATTTTTGGAGATGATTCTTGTCTTCAGTTTGGTGGAGGAACACATGGTCATCCATGGGGTTCAGCTGCTGGAGCTGCAGCCAACAGAGTTGCTTTAGAAGCTTGCGTAAAAGCACGTAATGCTGGTCGCGAAATCGAAAAAGAGAGTAGAGACATTCTTATGGAAGCTGCTAAACACAGTCCTGAATTAGCTATCGCTCTTGAAACTTGGAAAGAAATTAAGTTTGAATTTGATACCGTCGATAAACTAGACGTTCAAGGTTAAACCAGATTTCAAAAATTGAGGAGATTCTTCTCCTCAAACTTCCACAAATCTCGTTCTATATACGAGTACTTTCATTCACATTTAAATTTATTATGCCTTTCCAGAGCACAGTAGGCGACTATCAAACAGTTGCAACCCTGGAAACATTCGGTTTCTTACCACCGATGACCCAGGAGGAAATATACGATCAAATTGCATACATAATTGCTCAAGGCTGGAGTCCTGTTATTGAGCATGTTCATCCTAGTGGAAGTATGCAAACTTATTGGTCTTATTGGAAGCTCCCATTCTTTGGGGAAAAAGACCTTAACTTGGTTGTAAGTGAATTAGAGGCATGTCATAGAGCATACCCTGATCATCATGTAAGAATTATCGGATACGATGCTTACACTCAAAGCCAAGGAACAGCTTTTGTAGTTTTCCAAGGACGTTAAATCTACTTTTATGTAGTAAATATCTTTCTCCAAAAAATATTTTTGGAGAAAGTTTTTTTAAAAGAGTTTCACATTTGAAGATTATGTCAAAAAAAACCAGTAGAGAGATTGCACTAGAAAGAAGAAAGGCGATGAGTGATAGCGGTAAAAAAGCTGCTGCTTATTCTTCAACTACTAAAGATAGAGTTCGATCTTCTCAAGATATACAGATTTCTGGGACTCAGTCTTCTCCTAATAATCATAATATTTCTAAACCAGCTACAAAACATATTCCAAAAAATCAGGTAAGCAGAAATTCTTCAACAACTTTATCTAGTAAAGAGTTAGTAATAGAGAGAAGAAAAGCAATGTCTACCCATGGGAAATCAGCTATAACTTCATCCGATAGAACCCGTACTGATGTTAAAAAAGAAAGTCCTGTAAACACAGTTAAAACTTCCATAAGCAAAAATCAGGAAGTTCAAAACTCACATAATACAGAAATTAAAACTTCAAAACCTAACGTTAAAAGAAGAATTAATCAGAAGAGAAAGCCTATTACTAATACAAGTAGAGATATTGTTTTAGCGAGAAGAGAAGCTCAATCAAAGCATGGTAAATCAGCAACTAAACAAAATACCAGTGCAGCTTCTTTAGCTAGAAGGGGAGACCCAGATTTAAGTAGTAGAGAAATTTCTCAGAGAGTGAGAGAGCTAAGAAGTAAAACTGGTGCCACAGGCAAAAAGGGTAATGGTAAATGTAGGCCATGTGGTCCAAATAAAAATGGAGCCAAACAAAATATTGCAGATGCTAGCTTGAAAGTTGGTAAAAGTGAAACTGATTCAGGGCAAATAGTTACTGGAACACAAGCTAATAGATCTGTAAAAACTACAGGTAATGAAGCAAGTACATGCAGAACTGTCACTGGTACTCAGTATATGGGAGCGGAAGTAGTTGACCAATTTTGTCAAGATAGACCAAGTTATAAACAACCACTTAGATCTACTGTTACCTCTACAACATCAGGTAATAAAGTAACCGGAAATGAAGTCGGTAGATCTGAGAGGGTCACAGGCGATGAGCCAGGAACTTGTAAAAACCTTACAGGTACTGAATATGTATCTGCTAATCAATCACAGAAGTATTGTGGTGATGTTCCAAAAAATCCTTCAAAGGTTAAACATAGTACTACAACTGATGGATTAAAAGTATCTGGATCACTTCCAGGTAGATCAACTCTTGTTACTGGAGATGAATCAGGTTCTGGACATCAGTTAACTGGAGATCAATATCTTGGATCAGAGCCAAATCCAAAAGGTAAAGTATTTGAGAAAGTAGGCAGTTACAACACTCTAAATGGGAATAATGTAACTGGTACAGGTGTAGGAAGATCAGACCATATGACAGGCAATGAACATGGGAGTTGCAAGAATGTAACTGGTGATGAGTACATAGGATCTCAACAATATGAGAAGTTCTGCGGCTCAAAACCAAAACCAGAAGCTAGAAAAGTAGGTTTAAGCCTTTCTTCAAAGTCAAATTTAATAAGCGGGACTATGACAGGAAGATCAAAAATAGTAACTGGAGATGAACCAGGTTCATGCAAAGTGCTAACAGGAACACCATACGCAGGCTTAGATCAGATTAATGATAATTGTAGTACCGAGATTTCTGAAGATATGAAATCCCGATCAACAGTTAATTCTGGAAATAATTCAAATGCCAGACTTACGGGATTACAACCAGGAATTGGAGGAGTAATGACAGGTGCTAAGAAAGGTGCTTGTAAAAACCTAACAGGGACTCCTTATGTTGGTGGAGATCAGTTCTCACAAACTTGTGATAATCCTCCACATGATACTGCTTATGCGAATCCGGAAAAGTCAGAAGGTAACTCTTGGAATGAATTCACAGTTAAATCACCATCAAGAGACAAATATTCTGAAAAAAATACTCAAGGTGTTACGGGTAATGAATATGAAAATGGTTCTAAAGTAACAGGACCTTTTGATATGGCAGTTGATAAGGTCACTGGCACTGAAAAATTTAGATTTGAACCGAATAAAAATATTACTTATAAACAAAAAATGGAAATTGAAGAGGCAGACCGTGCTGCAAAGACACCAGAAAAAAGAGTCGCTTCAAGGATTACTGGAGAAGGACAATCAGTGGGAAACGTAACTGGTGATGATTGGGATCGCGGTGATAAGGTAACAGGCACAGAGGGAGCTTCTTCTAGAAAGCGAAATCCATCAAGAGCCGGATTCATGAGTGCAATGCCCCCTATGGAAGTTAAAAGAAATGAAGAAACAGAAAAACCAGATTTCTTGATAACTGGATCTAGTGGAAATACTCGTGAAGGACAACTTGTTACCTTTTCAGGTGGTGCAAGAGGTTAACTAAATAATGCCTTTAAGAGGACTGGCTAAAGCCAAGAACTTCACATTGGGGCCAACAGCTCCAATGAAAACTTTTACTGAAAATATCCATATACAAACTAAAGAATCAAATAATTTCCGGAATTCTGGAAAGTCTCATAAATTAACCAATAATATCCAAAATGAAAATCTATTTAGGTATGAAAGCAAAATAAAAAGTGATTTTGATGAAATTGTTCCAACTCTCAAGGAAATTGCTCGAATTCAACATCACGAAGATTTTATAAATAAGGCACAGAAAATATCAAGAAAAAATTTGGGAATAGATTTACCCCTACATGTATTAGATAAATCTTGGGTTAAACCTCTTGATATGAGAGCTTTATATGCATGGTGTGCTTTCAAACAGCATGAAAAATTAAGCGACAATTTTTTTAACAATGATCCACTTGAAGGTGCTGCCGGAAGTAGGGATGCGGAAGACTTTGAAAAATTTCTCTTAGATTGTGGAATACATTTACTTGATATAACTCCTTGTTCAGATGGAAGATTAGCTCATTCAGTTGCTTATGTAATGAGAATACCTTTTAGTTCAGTTAGAAGAAGATCCCATGCTGGAGCACTGTTTGATATTGAAAATACCGTTAATCGATGGGTGAAAACTGAACATAAAAGATATAGAGAGAATGTTCCAAATGAAGCTCATAAGGATACAAGGTACTTAAAAGTTGTAACTTATCACTTTAGTTCAGTAGATCCTTTTCATCAGGGATGCGCAGCTCATGGGAGTAATGATGAGTTAGCTGCAGCAGAAGGTAGAAATAAATTATATGCTTTCAAAGAGGCTGTAGAGAATAGCTTTTGCTGCGGAGCTTCTGTGGATTTAATGTTAATTGGACTTGATACAGACACTGATTCATTAAAAATACATTTATCAACTAGCGATGGCGGTATAGATTTAGAAAAAACTATTTCTACATTAGACATTTATAATTCAACAATAAATTTCTCAAGAGAGGATGCAGAAAGAGAAATTTGCCAGACAATATCTAAGCAATCTTCAAAAGATAAACTCAGTGGACTGGAAAAATTTATGTATAAATTAATTGTCAATAATATTTCTCAAATTGATTATGTTAAGAGTTTTCATAATGGTTCTTATAAAGATATTGGACATGCAGAGAGGTTTATTGGAGTAGGTATAGGTTTCAAAGAAGTACATCTCAGAAATTTAACTTATTTTGCTCATTTAGATACAGTCGAAGAAGGGGCTCCTGATTTAGATGTAGGAGTGAAGATTTTTACTGGACTAAATGTTTCTCAAGATTTACCTATTCCGGTAGTAATAAGATTTGATTACTCTGGAAAAGTCCCCGGAGCAAAAGAGAGGGCAATAAATGATTGTGAAAGAGTTAATAATGCGATATCAATTAGATATAAAAATTTAGTTGATCAAGGTTTGTTACACACTTGCTCTACTATTAGAGATAGGGACAACATTCATTCCGCTCAAATTATTGGAATGTCTTTAGATAAAAAAACAGAGGAGGCTCACTAATTATGTTAATTTGCAAGGTTGTAAAACCACTTGTTTCTACCAATAGGATTCCTGGTTTTGAACATAAACATCTGCAGGTTGTATTAGATGGTTCTTCAAGTAAAGTTGCAGTTGATGCTGTTGGCTGTAAGCCAGGAGATTGGGTTATTTGTGTTGGAAGTTCTGCAGCTAGGGAAGCAGCGGGAAGTAAATCTTATCCAAGCGATTTAACGATTGTTGGAATAATTGATCATTGGGATCCTGACAAGTCATAAAAAAGGAGGATATAAATTGTGGAAATTATGAAGGTACTAGGAAGAATGGTATGTACTCAAAGAGTCGCTGGCTTAGGTTATATGAATTTACGAATTTTAGAAAATAATAAAGGAAAGAAAGTAGTTGCTGTTGATCCTGTTGGAGCAAGAGAAGGTAACTGGGTTTTTACTGCTAGTGGCTCTGCCGCTAGATTTGCATGCCCTAATCCAGAAGTTCAAACCGATTTAACAATTGGAGGTATTATTGACTATTGGGAGAGTGACTAAAAATTTTAACTTCAAAAATTAATTGAGAAACTTTCTTGAATGTATAGTGTTAATTAATCTTGAATAAAGAATGTAATGTGGATTGAAAGAGAATCACCTTTGAGGATTGAAAAAAGATTTGAATTTGATCAATACTCAAAAATTAGTAAATTCATGGGGGAAATTGAGAAATTATGCAAAGAAAGGGGTATCTATCCAAATATCAGCTTCGGTAAGAATTTTGTAAGTCTTTCAATATTTTTAGATAATAAAAAAATATCAGAAAAGGAAAAAGACTTTTCAATGGATATTGATAAATTTTATATAGAGGATTAGTCCTTTTTAATAATTATTAGGCTTTGCAATATCTCTTTTGATTAAAGCCATTAAATACGTTGGGGCTTTATATCTACCAGGTAGACATCTATTTAAAGTCTCAAGATGACTCCAACACACTGTCTTTTCTATATCTTTAACTGAGTTTCCTTTTAAGATTAATAGTCTAAGAGCTTTGCAAAATAAAGGATAACCCGCTTCTAGTTCATCTATATTAAGCTTTGCTGCTGACATAGATCAAAGATGAATTATCAACTAATAATCTATACAACTATGGTGCACAATTGGTTCATATTTCAAATTTCTCAATAATTAGAAATTAATCTAGAAATGCGACGCAATCTATTTCAACTAAAACTCCTTTTGGTAGAGATGAAACTTCCACACAGGCCCTTGCTGGAGGATTCTCTATATTAAAAAAATCACTATATATTTTATTGACAATTTGAAAATTACTTAAGTCCGTTAAGTAAATAGTTGTTTTTATTACATCCTCTTTTTTGGCTCCACCAGCTTTAAGAACTTCTGCAAGATTTTTTAAAACTTGAATAGTTTCCTTCTCTATATCACCTAAACATGTTATTTCATTTAAAGTTGGGTCTATAGCAATTTGACCAGAACAATAGATAAAATCTCCAGCTTTTATTGCTTGATTATAAGGTCCTACTGGATCTGGAGCATTTGATGTTTTAATTACTTGTTTGGGGGACATTTGTTTAAGAAGATACCTATCTATTTAAACCCATAAATCTTTATTTGCTCTTAAAAAAGTAAATTCTTCTAAATTTTTTGCTCTTAAGAAAAGGTTTATTTTCATCTCTTCATCAAGATAAAATGGAATTGTCAATTCATTAAGTGAAAGTTTTTTTTCAACTTCCGAAAGTTTATTTTTTATATCTTGATCTTTTGGCTTGAGATTCAATGCCCACAATATATTTCCCTTTGTATATTCATGTGCACAATATATGAGAGTATTTTTTGGTAAAGATTTGATTCTTTCTAGTGAAGAATACATTTGTTGATAAGTTCCCTCAAAAATTCTTCCACAGCCTCCAGAAAATAATGTGTCACCAATAAATAGAACAGGATTTTCCCCATTCAAAAAGAAGGCAATATGTGAGCTTGTATGACCTAATACTTCAATTATTTTTACTTCTTCCCCTAAAATGTTTAAAGTTTCTCCATCTTCTACAGATACATTTTGAAAAGGGATTCGCTTTTTTTCTTTGGAGGAAGCAATCACCTTTACATTTGGCCATTTTTCAATAAGAGACTTCGTCCCTCCAATATGGTCTGAATGATGATGAGTTTGCAAAATAGCTTCTAAGTGAAATTTGTTTTCATTTATATATCTAATAACTGGTTCGTGAATAGATGGATCTACAACTACAACAGATTTATCTTTTACCAACAACCAAATGACGTTATCACTTAAAACTCTAAGTCCAATTATATTTCGAGCTTTATTAAATTCCATTGTTAAATTAGAATGAAGAATCCTTGGAAGAAATTGATCTATGATTACTATAGCTTTACCAAAAGGAGCTCTGTTAAAAGATTCAATTTCAACTTTTAAAAAAGCTGGGTTAGATTTCTCTAATGCGTTGGAAGAAAATAATAGATCATTAACCTTTGAATCAAATTGCAAACGTGCAAAAGCTCTATTAGTAAGAAATGGAGATGTGCCTGTTTATGTAAGTTATGGTCAGGCTGATTTGGGTATTGTTGGGTATGACGTTTTACGAGAATCTGAATTAAAAGTCGCAAAATTATTAGATTTAGGATTTGGGGGTTGTCATATGTCCTTGGCGGTTAAGAAAAATAGCAATTATTTAAAACCAACCGATCTTCCAGCGAATTGTAAAGTGGCAAGTAAATTTACAAAAACAGCAAGATCTTATTTTGAAGAATTAAATATTCCTGTAGAAATAGTTCATTTGACTGGATCAGTCGAGCTTGGTCCTATTACAGGTATGGCAGAGGCAATAGTTGATTTGGTGGCAACCGGAAAGACTCTCAAAGAGAATGGTTTAATTAAAATAGATGATCTTTATTACTCGACTGCAAGACTAATTGGAAATCCTTTATCTATGAGGTTAGATGATAATCATCTCAGAGATACAATTTTATCAATAGAATCAACTAATGCTTTATAGAAGATTAGCTAAATGTTTTTTAAAGATCTTAAAAGGATTAAAAAGTTAGGTAAATATTTGACTAATGATAAAAAAACAATCTATCTAATCTTGATAGTTTTGTTACCTGTTTCTTTCTCTGGAGCTATTCAACCATTATTAGTTGGTCAAGCTATTACTATTCTAAAGAACGAAACTACAGATGTTTGGCTAAGTAAAACATTCTTTGGGCAGTCGATAAATGCCATTATCGTAACTTTATTTATAACTGTTTTATTCAGATTAGTTTTGCAGGGATACCAAACTTACAATATTCAAGCAGTGGGACAACGTTTGACAGCAAGAATAAGAAGAGAACTTTTTGATCATTCAATATCTTTATCTCTTAAGTATCACGATAAAATGCCTGTGGGGAAATTATTAACAAGATTAACAAATGATGTTGATGCTTTAGCCGAGGTTTTTGGAAGTGGGGCAGTTGGAGTCATTGCTGACTTCGTTAGTCTGATAGTAATTTCTTTGACAATGCTGTCAATTGATCGGGGGCTTGCCATTTTATTACTTTTGACTCAAATACCAGTTTCATATTTTATTGTCTGGCTTCAAAAACGATATAGAAGAGCCAATTATCAAGTAAGGGAAGAATTGTCTCAACTAAACTCTGATTTTCAAGAGAATCTTCAAGGTTTAGAAGTCGTTCAGATGTTCAGAAGAGAGGCATTTAATAGCAAGAAATTTTCCAAAACTGGGTTTGCTTATAAAAAAGCAGTGAATGGAACAATATTTTATGACAGTAGTATTTCGGCATTTATAGAATGGATTTCTCTTGCCGCAGTTTCCTTGGTTTTGGCAGTTGGAGGATATCTTGTTACTTCTGGCAATATTGGTTTAGGAACATTAACAACTTTTATTTTATATTCCCAAAGACTTTTTGAACCTTTAAGGCAACTTGCAGAAAGATTTACTCAAATACAAGGAGGTTTAACAGCTGTAGAAAGAATAAACGAATTATTGGATGAAGAAATACAGATTAAGGACTCTACTTCCGCAAAACATTTTTTAGAAAATGCTAAAAATGTAAATAAAAAGTTTAGGGGTAAAATTGAGTTCACGAATGTTAATTTTTTCTACAACGAAGGAGAACATATCATAAAGAATTTATCTTTTAAGATTAATCCAGGAGAGCATGTTGCTTTCGTAGGGCCAACTGGTTCAGGGAAGACAACCATAATAAGACTATTGTGTAGATTGTATGAACCTCAATCGGGTCAAATTTTAATCGATGATATAGATATCAAAGATATTCCTATTGCAACTCTTAGAAATATGTTGGGAGTAGTTTTACAAGATACCTTTATCTTTAGTGGAAATGTCGCAGATAATTTAAAACTGAATTCGAATCTAGACAATCTTGAATTAGAAAATCTTTGTTACGAATTAGGGTTAGATAATTTGTTAAAAAAATTACCAGAAGGTTTGAAAACCTCACTAAGAGAAAGAGGGGGAAATCTCTCCTCTGGAGAGAGACAACTTCTTGCCGTAGCTCGAGTAGCGATTAGAAATCCCGTTGTTTTAATAATGGACGAAGCAACAGCGTTTATGGATCCCTCAACAGAGGCCACTTTGCAGAAGGATCTTGAGAGAATTCTGTCAAAAAGAACAGCATTAGTAATAGCTCACAGATTAGCAACTATTGAAAGTTCTGATAAGATTTTAGTCTTGAAAGGGGGGGCATTAGTTGAGGAGGGAACACATAGTGAATTAAGACTGAAAAAGGGTTTATATTTTCAGCTCTCTGAGCTTCAACAAAAGGGATTCGTGAATTTTTAATGATTTTTAGAAACCAAGGATCGTTAATAAAAAAATCAAACAATATACCAAAGGATGAGCTGATAGATCTCTATGGGTTAAATTCTTATGAGTTCACTCAAACAACTAAAGAAGAAATATTTGTATGTAGTAAAAATAAAGATTTAGATCTAATAGAACTAGATCAACTTTTGCAAACTGTTGGTTGGAGTAGGAGACCCATCAGGAGGGTAAAAAGAGCTTTAGATTTCAGTATTTTGGTGGTTGGGTTATGGCGTCATGATGATAAATTTCCCAGACTAGTTGGATTTGCAAGATGCACTGGCGATGGAATTCTAGAAGCAACAGTTTGGGATGTGGCTATTAACCCGGTCTATCAAGGACTTGGATTGGGGAAAGAGATAATGAGATATGTCCTAAAAGAATTGAAAAATATTGGCATTTCTAAAGTAACCCTTTTTGCTGATGCTGAAGTGGTTTCATTTTACAAAAGACAAGGTTGGATTTTAGAACCTAGAGGGTCGAAATGTGCTTTTTGGTATGCAAATTAATCACTTTTTGTAGTAGTCGGAATATATAGATTTTAACGATTCGCCTTTTAACCATCTTCTTCTAAAGTGCCAGTTCTTAATTGCTTGCAGAAAAATATTAGTTCTTTCCCATTTCCTTGAACTTATAAAAATAGGAAAATTTAATTGTTTTAAATCTTTTTTTTGGTTTAATCTCATTAAAAAATCTACATCTTCCATCAAAGGTATATTTCTAAATCCATTATTCTTAAAATAGATTGTTCTATGAATTATTAAGCCTTGATCACCATACGGTTGTTTAAAAATTTTACTTCTAATATTTACAAGAATTTCGAGTAATCTATAAATTATCTTTTTGTGATTAATTTTGAATTCAAAATAGTAAATAATATTCTTGTTTCCCTTTAAAAATGAGTTTATTTTTTTAAACCAATCATGAGTTAATCTTGTGTCTGCATGTAAAAATATGAGCCACTCTCCTTTTGAATTTTTAGCTCCAATGTCTAATTGGAGACCTCGATTCCTTTCTTTGGATATTATTACTTTTGCTCCATAAATATTTGCTATATCAATAGTTTTATCTTCACTTCCACAATCAACAATTATTATTTCGCCCTCTTTCTGAATACTTGACAAGTCTGAAAGCAATAATGGCAAATTATTAGCTTCATTAATAGTTGGAATAATAATTGAGATTTTTGACAAGTTGATTACTTTCTATTTTCAATATCAATAATTGTATCTATATCAATTTTTTTATCTAAAAACTTATATCTTAATTTCGTTGTAGCAAAATTATCAATTGTATTTTGAAGAACATTTTCTGTTCCCCACTTTATGTTGATAAAAGGCAAATAAATATGCGATGACATTATTTTTTCTGATAAACCAATAAGCCAATATCCTCCATCATTAGATGGTCCTAAAATAAGATCATTTTGCTGAAGCTCTTTTAGAGTATTCAATAAATCTTGATGGCACAAATCTGGAAGGTCAGTACCAATAAAAATAATATTTTTGATATTATTTCTTGTACAAAATTTTTTGTTGATATTTATTTGCCTTTTCATTTTTTCTCCCAAGCAGCCTTTCCCCTGTAAATTAAATTTTTTGATGCCTAATTCTCTAGTCCATCTTTTACAGTTACCTACTCCCAAGCCAGATATAGCAATAGAAATATCGATTAGATTATTTTCTTGGAGAAATTTTGCGACTGAAATAGTGTGTTTAGTCATTACACTTTGAACCTTTGCAGAATTACTTTTACCTATATCTTTAGATAATCTTGTTTTGCATCTTCCAAAAGCATGCCATTTTGCCATGATAATAAGTAATGCTTTATCCAAAAATTTATTGCGATTTAAAATAATTATATGCCTATAAAAAATAAAATTTTTCTTTAAATTTGTATGATGGTTTGTTAAGTAATTTTAAATTTGTCGTGATCTTGTGATTTCCTAATGGCCAATTATTAAATTCCAACTAGATTAATAATCTAGAGAATAAAATTTTGCAAGCAACTAATCCTATTTGGGCGGAAGTTCAACAATTACTTCAAAAAACTTTAAGTAAACCTTCATTTGAGACATGGATAAGGCCTGCTAAATTTAATTGTTTTGAAAATGGCTTATTAACGTTAATTGCTCCAAATACATTTTCCAGTGATTGGTTAAGAAAGAATTATTGTCAAACTATCGAAAAGGCTGCAAAAGAAATATGCGGCCATGATGTAAAAGTTATTTTTAAATCTGAAACAAATATAAGCAGCGATTCAACAAATAAGGAGAACCTAGATGAACAGATTGTGAATCATAAAACAAAATCATTTCCTAATAATAGTCAAGATATTTCTTCAAAAAATCGATCCAAAAATCCCAACGGTCTAAATTTACGCTACGTCTTTAAAAGATTTGTTGTAGGTCCAAATAGTAGGTTGGCTCATGCAGCGGCTTTAGCAGTTGCAGAATCACCCGGGAGAGAATTTAATCCATTATTTATTTGTGGTGGAGTAGGCCTCGGTAAAACTCATTTAATGCAAGCAATAGGCCATTATCGAGTAGAAATAGATCCTGAGGCAAAAGTTAAATATGTATCTACAGAAACTTTTACTAATGATGTTATTAGTGGTATTCGAAGAGATGGAATGACAGCTATTCGAGATAAATATAGAAATGTAGATTTGATTTTAATAGACGATATACAGTTCTTAGAAGGCAAAGAGTATACACAGGAAGAATTTTTTCATACTTTTAATGCTCTTCACGAATCAGGAAGTCAAATAGTTATTGCAAGTGATAGGCCACCAAATCAATTGTCGGGAATTCAAGAGAGATTAATTTCTAGGTTCTCAATGGGCATGACGGCAGATATTCAACCACCTGATCTTGAGACGAGGACAGCCATCCTTCAAAAAAAGGCAGAACAAGAGAGGATGAGTCTTCCAAGAGATTTAATTCAATTTATAGCAGGAAGATTCACTTCGAATATTCGAGAATTGGAAGGAGCATTTACTAGAGCTGTTGCATTTGCATCAATAACAGGCTTGCCAATGACAGTCCAATCAATTGCTCCAATGCTTGATCCGAATAGTGTTGGAGTAGTTGTTACTCCAAAACAAGTTATTAATAAAGTGTCAGATTTCTTTAAAGTTTCTACTGATGAATTAATTAGTTCAAGTAGGAGAAAACCAGTAAGTCAAGCTAGACAAATAGGTATGTATCTTATGAGGCATGGGACGGATCTAAGCCTACCAAGAATTGGAGATGAGTTTGGGGGTAAGGACCATACAACAGTAATGTATGCTATCGAACAAGTTGAAAAAAAATTATCTATTGATCCAAATATTGCAAGTCAAGTTCAAAAAATAAGAGATTTACTTCAAATAGATTCAAGAAAAAATTTATAGTTTTACTATCGACTAGAAGTGAAATTTATAGGATCTTGATCATATCTATGCCTTAAAGGTAACTTATCTATTTCATTGAAATCACTTAGCGATTCAATTTTATTTAATGATTGCCTTAATAATCTCGCTGAAATGATTGGCATATCTCTTGGAACTGAGATTCTATTTTTTAAGTATCTTAAAGAGATTCCTGAAAGCTTTTTAGGGATTAATACTTCACCTGTGATCATATGGCTCAAAGCTGATCTCAATGATTCATCAAAGGATTCTTTATTGTATGGGTTTACCTTTAGTAAATTGTCTTTATGCTTTATCACTCTTTTAAGTGCAATTGTTGCATAATATTTTGACTCATAATTTTGGTTTAATTCATAATTACCTAAACCATTCCCAGTATCTATTAGCTTTGAGAAAGTAATCTGTTGTTCATTGCTTTCTTTATAGCATCCTCCCATTTGTGGGGGTAAATCATGAGAATGAGTATGAAAATCTCCTTGAGTGCCTCTATAAGCACTTGTCCCCTCAAAAAGGGTAAGCCAGTTATCTACATGACGATAAGTAGATCTTAAATTAAACCCTTTATAATAAAAAAGTGATGCATTCATTCTCTCCATATAGGGAATAAAAATTATATCTCCAACACCAGGCTCTATATCACCCGTGTTAGAAACTGATGGATCAAGAAACCCTGATCTTGAGCTATTTAAGATTTCATCGAGTTTAGAAATGGATTCTTTAAATCTTTTTTTTCTAAAAGAGTTATCTATAAAATTAAAGCTTGCTCGGCAGAGCCAATTACACCAGGATCTGAAAATTTCTCTTTCTAACTCTCGAATTTTGATAAGGTGACTAGATGTAATAAAAGATCCAAGTGCTCCAAATTCATTTTCTAAAAAAGCTATGATATCGTCGCTTTCTGTTATAACTTGCCCTTTAAATTCAATTGCAGGTAATTTCCCCGATCTGACTTTTTCAAGGAACCAACTTTCTTTTTGGCCATAGCAAAACATATTTATTTTCTTGACTCTGTATGGAATTCTCTTAAATTCAAGCCATAACCATATCTTCTGACAGTAAGGACACCAAGAATGCCTATCCCTATAGAGGGTAACTAATACGTCATTTTCACAATGTCCAAATAATCTTAAATTTGCGTAAGAATTATTTATACCATGAACTCTATCAAGATTTTCAACTTCAAATTTATTTAAATCATCCCATGTCAAAATCCCGTTCATTATTTGAATTAAAGCTATAAACTAACGTTATAATAATTGATTAAAAAAAGTCTTGGAATTTGAATTTGATTTAATTGTTGTTGGCGCTGGATCTGGAGGACTCGCGGCGGCTAAACGTGCGGCTAGTTATGGAGCAAAAGTCGCAATCATAGAAGTAAATCAAATAGGAGGAACTTGTGTGATAAGGGGATGTGTGCCTAAGAAATTAATGGTTTATGCAGCTAAAAGTAAAAAAAATCTGGATTCTTCTGAAGGATATGGATTAAAAAATGGAGGTATTAATTTTGAATCAAATATTTTGTTGAAGAACGTTAGAGAGGAGGTTTCTAGATTAAGTAATTTACATAGAAATTCTTTAAAAAAGTTGAATATAACTATTTTTGAAGGCTTAGGAAGATTTATTACTCAAAATGAATTAGAGATTATTTGTTCAAAAACAAAGAAAATTAAAAACAAAATAAGTTCAAAAAAAATTCTTATTTCAGTTGGAGGTAAACCAAAGAAATTAAATATTCCTGGGGTAGATTTGGCATGGACTAGTGATGATATTTTTGAATTAGAAAAGTTTCCTAAATCAATATTAATAGTAGGAGGTGGATATATTGCTTGTGAATTTGCTTCTATTTTCAGAAATTTAGGTACTGAAGTAACTCAATTAATTAGAGGTCAACATTTACTAAATGGTTTTGATGAGGATCTTTCTTCATGCCTAGAGGAATCACCTACTTTCACTGAAATCAATATAATCCCCAATACTCAATTAAACTCTATCAAAAAACTAAATGGAAATCTGGAATCTACTCTAGACTCGGGAGATAAACTCCTAACTAATAATATTCTTATTGCTACAGGAAGAGAACCAAATCTTTTGCCTTTAAATTTAGATTTTTTAAATCTAAAGATGGATGGCCAATATTTAGATGTCGATGAACTTAATCAAACAAGCAACGCAAATATTTTTGCAGTTGGCGATATCATAAATAAGCCAAACTTAACTCCAGTAGCAATAGAACAAGGGAGAGTTTTTTCGGATAATTTTTTTAATGACCAAAAAAGAAAAGTAAATTATGAATATATCCCTAAGGCCGTTTTTACTATTCCAGAAATTTCAACAGTTGGCTTAAGTGAGAAAAGAGCTAAAGAGATTTACTCTGAAAAAAATATAAAAATTTTTAAATGCAAATTTACCCCTATGTCTAATACCTTTAAAAAGAATAAATCAAAATGTATGTTGAAGATTGTAGTTCATAAGCCAACTGACAAAGTCCTAGGATGTCATATGTTTGGAGAAACATCATCTGAGATTATTCAAATGGTATCAATTTCATTAAATGCAGGGATAACAAAAAAAGACTTTGATATTACTATGGCTTTGCACCCAACTATCTCAGAAGAATTTGTGACTATGTATGGATAAAATTATGAATTAGAAAATTTTAATTTTTCTTGAACAATCAGAAATACTATAAGTAATTCAAAGTAAATGAATAAACCTATCCTTAATTCAGAAAGAAAGTTAAATTCATTCAGGAAAAGTATCTTATCGAGAATGTAGAAAATATAAAGATTAAGCAAAATAAATCCTTCAATTCTTGTGATTTTCCCTTTGCTCCAGAAAATTGGTAAGCATGCAAAGGTAGTTAAAACCATAAAAGGTAAGTCAACTTTTATTAGACTCTGTTCAATTACTAAACCTTTAAATCCTGAAAAAATACTGCAACTTCCAAGGATTAAAAGTTGATTGAGTAAATTACTCCCTATTACATTCCCAATCGCAAGATCTGTTTTACCTTTAAATGCAGCAATTATTGAAGTTACTAATTCTGGTAAAGATGTCCCAGTTGCGACGATAGTTAAACCAATAACAATTTCATTTACACCTAAAAGAGTAGCGAGAGTTTGAGAACCATTTACTAAAATATTTGAACCAAAGCTTAAAAGAAATATTCCCAATATTAACTTTAGTAAAATAGTCATTTTCCCTTTATAGTTATCTTTTAATTCTTCTATCTCTGGTTCAGCATCTTTTGTCTCCTCTCCTTTTTCATTGATGGTATTGATTTCCCATATTGTATTTAAGATTAAACAAAATATTAGAAATACCCCTGCTTGCAATGTTAATAAGCCTGTTGATGACATAGCCCAAACTGCACAAGAAATTGCCATTAAAAGAGGCACATCTCTTCTGACTATTCTGCTTTTTACTTTAAGAGGTGTTATCAATGAGCTTATGCCCAAAACAACGAGAACATTAAAAATATTGCTTCCAATTACATTGCTTGCCGCAAGCGAATCACTGCCTTTTAAAATTGAACTCAAACTTACCAACAACTCAGGAGAACTTGTCCCAAGAGAAACAACTGTCAAACCAATAACTATTTGAGGTATTCCTAAAATTAAAGATAAAAATATGGCTCCTTGAATAAAGAACTCTCCTCCAGCAAAAAGTAGAACTACGCCTAAAAATATTTCTATTATTGGAAATAAAAAATCACTCATATTTAGGATTTAATTTAGATAATAAAAATTTTCATAATTGGTTAATTACTATCCTCGAATATCTATAATTGATTGTCAATTTTAATTTGCTGTTAAAATTGATTAAATAGAAAAAATTTTGAAGACTTTAAACATAATAAAACCTGATGATTGGCATTTACATTTAAGAGAAGGTCTTGTATTAAAAAATATCATTCAGTTTACTTCTGAATATTTTGGAAGAGCTATTGTTATGCCAAATACTAAAAATCCAATAACATCAATCAATAGCGCTATTTCTTATAGAAAATCTATTATTGAAGCGCTACCAGAAAATTCTAAGTTTGAACCATTAATGACAATTTATCTTACAGATGATACTGATAAAGGGGAACTAATTAATGGTTTTAAAAATAATGTTTTTTTTGCAGCAAAATTATATCCTGCTAATGCCACAACAAATTCCAGTCATGGAGTTAGGAAAATAGAAAATCTATATAAGATCTTTGAATTAATGCAAGATTCTGGAATGCCTCTTTTAATTCATGGGGAAGTGACTGATTCTGAAGTAGATGTATTCGATAGAGAAGAAGTTTTTATAGATAAAGAACTTTCTCAAATAACCAAAAGATTTCCAAAATTAAAAATTGTTCTAGAACATATAACCACCTCTTACGCAGTGGATTTTGTGCAAGAAAATAATATTGGGGCTACTATTACTCCGCATCATTTGCATATAAATAGAAATGCAATGTTTTTTGGAGGCTTAAATAGTGATTTTTACTGCTTACCAGTTGCTAAGAGGGAAAATAATAGACTCGCTTTAAGGAGAGCGGCAACAAGTGGGAAAAAATGTTTTTTCTTGGGGACTGACTCTGCTCCACACCTTAGGAAGTGGAAGGCTTTTTGTGGATGTGCAGGCATTTTTAATTCGCCAGTAGCAATAGAAAGCTACTTAACAGTTTTCCAAGAGGAGGATGCTTTAGATAATTTTGAAAAGTTTGCAAGTTTGAATGGCCCTAATTTTTATAATGTCCCACCAAATAAAGAAAAATTAAAATTAGTTTCTAGACCTAACAAAATTAAAGAATATATTGATGTTGTTGAAGAAAAAAATATTGTCGGACAAATAAAACCATTTCATGCAGGTGAAACTTTACAATGGCAAGTTGAAGGAATAGTAAATTAAAAATTAGATTTAATTTGACAATTAAAAGTGTAAATTTTCCAATTTTTTTTGGTTAAATGGGTTACTTTCAGCTACGATTAGAAAGCGCAAATTCCTTTGGGAGTGTGGCGGAATTGGTAGACGCGCCGGACTTAAAATCCGTCGAGCGATTTAGCTCGTGGGGGTTCAAGTCCCCCCACTCCCATTATTTAATTATTTATTTTTAGTTCTGACGATAACTTCCAATAGTTGTTATGTTTTAACTAAGTAACCATAAATTAAAATGGAAAGTTTTTTCAATAATTCATTCGCTACTTTAATTGCTTATATCGGAATTATTTCTACCTATTTACTGGTTATCCCATTGTTATTATTTTACTGGATGAATAATAGATGGAATATTATGGGCAAATTTGAAAGATTAGGAATTTATGGCCTTGTATTTCTTTTCTTTCCAGGTTTAATTTTATTTTCTCCATTTTTAAATCTTAGACTAAAAGGAAGTGGTAAAGGGTAAATAATTGACTAAAGGAAAAGTTATACAAATAGGTTTATTTATTTCATTAATAGGATTAGTTAGTTATAAATTTGCACCGCAAATTGGTATCGATAATTTTACAGCCACTACCCTATCAAGTTGCATCTTGATTTTGATTGTTATTACTTGGGTAACATCTTATGTTTATAGAGTTGTAAATGGAAAAATGACTTTTATGGAACAAAGGAAGCGTTATAGAAAAGAGTATGAAAAAGTTGTTAATGATAAACTAGAAACCAAATTCAACTTATTGTCAAAGGAAGAGCAGCAAAAACTTATGGAAGATTTAGAGAAAAATCCATAAATTTTTCATAGAAAAATATCTAAAAATTATGAAAGGTAACAAAATGCAAATTACTAAAAATGAATCTTTATCTAAGGTAGATGAGATGTTTTATGAGTTAAAAAATAAAAAAAAATTTGCTCTAATGCCTTTTATAATGGCAGGGGATCCCAATATTGAAATAACGTCTGAGATCTTATTAAAGTTACAAGAAAATGGAGCCGATCTTATTGAATTAGGTATCCCGTATAGTGACCCCCTTGCAGATGGACCTGTTATTCAAGTGGCTGCCTCTCGCGCCTTAAAGTCAGGTACTAGCTTAAAAAAAGTAATTAAACTTTTAGAGTCTTTAAAAGGTAAATTAAATATCCCCATCATCCTTTTTTCTTACTTGAATCCATTACTATGTTTTGGCTTTAAAAGGTTTTGTGAGATGGCATCTGATGCTGGAGTTTCTGGACTAATAGTTCCTGACCTCCCTTTGGAGGAAGCTTATAAATTTTCTAAAATAGTTAGTAACCATTCTATGGACTTAATTTTATTGGTAGCGCCAACTACTCCTTTTGAAAGAATGAAACAAATATCAAATCAGACAAAAGGCTTTACTTATTTAGTAAGTGTTACAGGTGTCACTGGTGAGAGAAACAAAATGGAAAATAGAGTAGAAAATCTTATTGCTAAATTAAAAAATGTAAATAGCAATCCAATTGCTGTTGGTTTTGGAATATCAACTCCAGAACATGTTAATAAAGTTCGTGAGTGGGGAGCAGATGGAGTAATTATTGGGAGTGCATTTGTAAAACGAATCTCGAGCTCAAGTGAAAAAGATGTTGTCGATTATGTTGGTGAGTTTTGTAAAGAAATGCGTTTGGCCGCTGATCAAAAAAATAAATACTAAGATAATTTATTAATTAAGAGAATTATTTATAGAAAATTAATTAAAAATGTTTTGGCCAATTTATTGTCGTTGTCGTCTTTAAGATTCTTCTGTAGGTAATAATCTGATTTGTTTTCTTCCGAGCTTAATTTCGAATTCATCACCTGCTTTTAAATCAAGAAGTGCTGTATATGCTTTCCCAATCAGAAGATTTCCATTGCCTTGAACTGTAGCAATATAACTAAGTTTTCTTCCACCTTTTCCAATACCTGCAACTCCAGAATCACCAAGATTAACCCCTTTTGCTTCTAAAAGTGCTTCATAAAATGCGGTAAAGTTTAAGCGTTCACCTCCGTTTTTTTTAGTGGAAACATATCCACAGGCGCGAACTAGGTCAGATTTGCTAACATCACCAAGTTCTTTAACTTTTGCAAGGAGATCGCTACCAGTTAGCATAATTATTTAAAAGAAAGTTGTATTAAATAACATAGCAATCTGTGTGTAAAATATGCAATTATTAAGTATCTATTTATCCTATTATTTATATTTAAAAATGGAAAAGTTTGTAGTTTTTGGACGGTACTGTGAAGATGCAATTATTAAAAGAGAACCATTTCGAGAACAACATCTTAAGAGACTTAAAAACTTAAAAGATTGCGATATTTTAGTTACATTAGGGCCAACAAAATGTACCAAATATTTGTTTGGAGTTTTTAATGCTAATAATATAAACGAATTGAAAGATCTTATTGAAGAGGATATATATTGGGAAAAAGGTATATGGATTAATTATGATATTTATCCCTGGATTCAAGCATTTTAAATCTGATTTACGAAAAAATTTAGTAATTATTAACTATTTATTAAAAGAATTAATTTAACTTAAAAATACATATTATGTTTGCTTTAATAATTGAATTAGTTATCTTATTTAGGATTTAAAACGATATTTATTTAAACGTTAGTTTTAAGAGGTTATATCATTTTTAATTAAAAATATATTATTTTAAATAATATTTATTTACTAGTATCTTGATTTATCTGGTTTACTAATGAGTCGATATCTAATTGATTATATGGTGGTGTTTGTTTTGTTTCTAGATAATCTTTCTTGATATTGTTTAACCATTTTTGCTCAATCTTTATGAGATTTTTTGCAATATTGAACATGCCGCCTTTTTTATATAATTCTTTCATTTTGAGAATAATCTCGGATGTTCTACTCGATTTGATACTTAATTCATTTGCTAAGTCTTTTTGGGTAAATCCATTCGTTTTTAACCAATCTTTAATGAAGGAGATGAGTTCTTTTTCTTCCTGTGTAGATAATTTACTCATTCAATAAAAAGGAAATAACTTATTAAGCTGATTCTCTGCTCTTGCTCTTATTGAAGGAGTCATGTATTTGCTCCATATACTGAGTACTGCTGTGAGGGCTACAAAATCATCACTAAAACCAACTAAAGGCATAAAGTCAGGGAAAAGATCAAATGGCATAATCAAATAAGCTAGAGCAGCCATTAATGAAACTCTCACTTGTGCAGGAGTATAAGGATCTAATGCCATCTCCAAAACTTCTAAGGCAGGCTTGGCAATTGTTCTACCCGCTTTAATAAGAATCTTGATAATGATATTTTCATCAAATGTTGAACTTTCTAAAACTTCAGCATCATAGATTTTTTCTTGAGATTTGTAATTCTCTTTCATCCTTATAAATGAAATTTAAATTTTTTTTATGGAATTTTTAGCTAATACTATCAACTAATCCATTCTGTATTCCTGCTTTTCTAAGTTTTCTTAAAGCACGTTGAACAACTTGTCGGCAATATTCCCTGCTACAACTCATATGTCTTGCAACTTCAGCTAAAGTTCTCCATTCATTTGAGCCGTCTAAACCAAATCTTAAGCTTACTATCTTTCTTTCTTTCTCAGTTAAATTTGCTTTATCTAATAACTTCCAAGCCGAGTCTGTCCTTTCAGCTAATTCGGCTAATTCCATTGGGGGAGTTTGATCACTTGGAAGAATATCAACTAACTCGGAAGGATCTGATTTTGATTTAACAGTACCTTGGAGACTAACAGTGATGCTTCTCAATTCACAAGAAAGTAGTTCGTCAATTTCCTCTTTGGTTATTTTCATTTCTTCAGCTAGCTCATCACTTGTAGGTGGAATACCCTTAAGTTGCATAAGCTTTGATTTTGCTGATCTTAGTTTTGTAAGTTTTTCATTAATGTTAACAGGGATCCTTATTGTTCTACTTTGAGTTGACAATGCTCTATTTAAACCTTGCCTAATCCACCAATAAGCATAGGTGGAAAATCTGTGTCCTCTAGACGGATCATATTTTTCTACGGCCCTTGTAAGACCTAGTGTACCCTCCTGAATTAAGTCCAGCAATTCTAATCCTTTCCCTTGGTATCTCTTGGCGAGGTTGACAACTAGTCTTAGGTTGGCTGTTATCATCTCGTTTTTAGCTTTTTCACCAATTTTTATCTTTTTTCTCTCAGCTTCTGAGTATTCACAAGCGGGGCCTTTCCCTCCTGCCTCTTGACATCTATTAACAAGTACTACCATTTCTTGGACTTTTCTGCCCATTGTGAGTTCTCTTTCGGGAGTCAAAAGTTGATGACGACCTATTTCACCAAGAAAATCGCTTAATGAACTCACGATTTACCTCATTGTTGATATATTTAACTTATAGTCAATCCAGTAATAAGCCATACATGTAATAATTAATTAATATTTAATTAATAATTATTAATTAGTCATTTAATATTATTTTTTTAAATCTTTAGGAAAAAAAATTAAAATTTATGAATTTATCTATTTAATTTTTTCTTCTTGATTCTAGAACAGCAAGTACATCTCTCCATTCAACCCCTTTATGCAAAAGGGCTACTTGCAGATGATAAATTAAATCAGCAGCTTCATTTGAGATAGATTTTTTATCATTATCTTTGCAAGCCATTATAAATTCTGCAGATTCCTCTCCTATTTTTTTCAAAATAGTATTACTACCTTTTGTTAATAAATGATTTGTGTAACTTTTTTCTGATGGATTTATTGATCTTTCGTTAATTGTATTGAATAATTCAGAGCAAATATTTGAGAAGGGAGTTGTTTTTTTCTCTTTTTTATCACTTTGATTAATTTTGATTTCGTTAAAAAAACAACTTCTTTCCCCAGTGTGACATGCTCCTGAACCATTTTGTTCAATCAAAAGGATTAGTGCATCATTATCGCAGTCGAATCTTATCTCCTTAAGTATTTGGGTACTTCCACTTGTAGCTCCTTTTCTCCAGATTTCGGACCTTGATCTACTCCAATAATGAACGTTTTTGGTTTCAAGTGTCATTGTCAAAGATTCTTTGTTCATCCAAGCAAGCATAAGAATTGATCCGTCAAGCCAATCTTGTGCTATTGCTGGGATTAATCCATAATTATCAAAGCGTAGATCCTCTATCGAAAAATTATTTGAATAAGTCATTATGTTCGTTATGTAAAATCCTACTCAATGTGTTTTATTAAAAATTATCCTAACAGTTAATTGATGTATATTCATTCTCTGAAATTTTCATGCAGCAAAAGTTACGAGGATTTTCCTTGTTCACATAGGCAATGGCGCCATGAAGGCCACTGCAGATTTGTGCATGGATATTCAAGATCATTCACCTTTTGGTTCACTGCAAAAAAATTAGACCTAAATGGTTTTGTTGTCGATTTTTCAAGTCTAAAGCCCCTAGAAAATAGACTAAAGGAGCAATTTGATCATACTTTTCTAATAAATAAAGATGACCCTTTGCTGAATTACTGGGAAAAATTACATGATTTAGATGCTTTAGATCTGAGAATTATGGATAATGTGGGAATGGAGTTCACCTCTGAATTAATTTGGAGATGGGCTAATGAATACTTACAGGATAAGGATAAGGGCAGAACATGTTGTTGGAAAACAGAATCAAAAGAAAATAAATCGAATAAAGCAAGTTATGAGGAAATTCCTGATTGGTTCAAATCTTAGATTAAAGTTTTAAATTTTAAAGTCATTTAGGATTCTTAAATAGATATTTAATCAACATTTATCTCTCCATTAATCAGATAAATATTGATCTCGTCTTTATTAAAGTAATGATTATTCAATATATTATTTGAAATTTTTGTCTCAATTTGTTTTTGAATAATTCTTTTTAAAGGCCTTGCACCATAGGCATGATCGAAACTATTTTCGACAAGTTGGTTAATCACTTCATCCGTAATTTTGAATTTTAATTTTTTTTTGTTAAGTCTTTTTTCTAAATGTTGAAGCTGGATTTTTGCAATTTCTTTTATGTCATTTAATTCTAAATTATTAAAAATAACTATTTCATCAAGTCGATTTAAAAACTCAGGCTTGAAAAATTTTTTAATTTCATTATCTACAACTTTTTTAATTTCATTTGTATCTTCTTTTCTAACTGATAAATCATTTATTGATTGACTTCCTAAATTACTTGTGAGAACAATGATTGAATTTTTGAAATTGATTGTACGACCTTGACCATCAGTAATGATTCCATCATCAAGAACCTGTAAGAGTATATCTAATATATCTTTGTGAGCTTTCTCTATTTCATCTAGGAGTATTAATGAATAAGGATTTTTGCGTACAGCTTCAGTTAGTTGACCGCCTGATTCGAAACCTAAATATCCAGGAGGCGCACCTATAATTTTGCTCACTGAATGCTTTTCCATATATTCAGACATATCCAGTCTTGTAATTGAAGAATTTGAATCGAATATTATTTTGGCTGTTACCTTACTTAGCTCTGTTTTCCCAACACCAGTTGGCCCTAAAAAGAGAAAACTGGCTAATGGCTTGCTTGGATCATTTAGACCAGTCCTTGATCTCTTAATGGAATCTGCAACTGCCCTAATTGCACTATCTTGACCAATAATTTTTTCTTTAAGGATTGACTCGAGGCTCAAGAGTTTATCTTTTTCTGACTGGTTTAAGTTCTGCACTGGAATAGAGGTCCACTTTGAGACAACTTCTGCAATATCATCAAAAGTTACCTCTTGTCTTAAAAGACTTGTATCTCCATTTTTTTGAGAATTTACTAGGGACTCACTTTTTTCTTTCAATTTTTTTTGCAAACAATTTAAAGTTCCAAATTCTAATTCTGCTGCTTTGTTGAGGTCAAAACTCCTTTTTGCTTGATCTATTTGCAATTGAACAGATTCAATTTCTTCTTTTATGGTGCTAATCTCATTAATTTCATCTTTTTCTTTTTTCCATTGAGCGCCTAATTCTGCCTGTTTATCTTTAAGGGATATAAGTTCATTATTGATTTTTTTTAATCTTTCTCTAGAAAAATCATCCGTTTCTCTTTTTAAAGATAATTTTTCCATCTCAAACTGTAGAACTTTTCGATCAATTTCATCAATCTCTTCAGGTTTAGAAGTTATAACCATATTTAATCTTGAGGCTGCTTCATCGATAAGATCTATTGCTTTGTCAGGAAGAAATCTATCGTTAATATATCTTTCGCTAAGGGTTGCAGCAGCAACTAAAGCATTATCAGAAATTCTCACACTATGATGAACTTCGTATCTTTCTCTTAATCCTCTTAAAATTGATACAGTATCATCTATTGAAGGAGCATCAACTTTTATCTTTTGAAATCTTCGTTCTAAAGCAGGATCTTTTTCTATATTTTGTTTATGTTCATTAATAGTTGTTGCACCAATACATCTAAGTTCTCCTCTTGCAAGCATTGGTTTTAATAGGTTGCTTGCATCTAAAGAACCTCCACTAGCGCCTGCACCAACTACCGTATGAATTTCATCAATAAAAAGAATAATCTTTCCGTCTGATTCTTTCACTTTCTTTAGAATATTTTTTATTCTTTCTTCAAATTCTCCACGATATTTTGCTCCAGCTAAAAGTGAACCCATATCTAATGAAATTAGTTTCCTATCTTGTAGCGCAGAAGGTACATCGCCATTAATAATTCTTTGAGCTAACCCTTCTACAATGGCTGTTTTTCCAACCCCAGGTTCTCCAATAAGAACTGGATTATTTTTTGTTCTTCTACTCAATATTTGAATTGTTCTTCTAATCTCTTCATCCCTACCAATAACAGGGTCTAGAATCCCATCTCGTGCAGATTGAGTTAGATCAATACCATATTTTTCCAAAGACTCATTAGAACTATTAAATTCATTTTTTACTGCCGGATCTGACTTCATTTTCTTTATAATTTCAAGAAATTCTGGAATACCTTTTTGATTTAAAATTTGAAATCCATATTTATCATCATAGGTGAAACCGTAAACTAAGTGTTCTGTTGATATCACTACATCACTTAAAGTATTTTTAATATCATTCGCCTTCAAAAATATTTTGTGAAGAGTATCACCAATATATAAATTATCTTGTTTATTTTTCATTTTTGCCTTCGCATTTAATGAAGAAATTATTTCCCTCTCAAGATCTTTTAGATTTACATTATTTTTTTTAAAAATCTTTTTTGTAATATTGTCATTTTTTATAAGAGAAAACAATAAATTATCAGAGTCTACATTTTGTTGATAATTTTTATAAGCAATTTCTTTGGCCAAAATAAAATAGCTCCAAGCAGAACTAGAAAATTCGCTTGGAACTATTTTCATCAATCAAAATATAATTATGACTGTTGTAAGTATTAAAAAAGTACTTAAATATTAGATGATTTATTCAACAATAACTTTGCCTACCATCCCAGCTCCTCTGTGTGGCTCGCAATAGTAATCATAAGTTCCAGCAGTATCAAATGTTTCTTCCCAAGACTCTCCTGGAGCAAAAGCTAGGTCCGCATGACTTAATTCCTCATGCCCATCAAAAACTGCATTGTGAGGGGCAAGTTTATTATTGACGAATTTAACTGTATCACCAACACTAATGGTTACTGAACTTGGTTCAAATGCAAGCATTCCAGCATCTGTTCCAAGTTTTACTTCAACAGTTTTAGCTGAAACTGATGAAATTCCTAGACCTAGAGTTAAAACTATTGCGAATAACCCTGCAAAGATTGAACGTAACATAATTAAAATTTACTTTATTTATTTATATTACAAGGCTTTGGGAGCCTAACTGTGAGAATTTTAATTGTTATTACAGCTTGGTAACTTTGATAACCTTAAAATATCATTTAGTGATTTGGCATAACTTTTAAGTTTGAAAGTCTCAGGATTAGTGATGGGGACATGATTAAAGTCATATTTTTTGATACTGAAGCTGTCCCAAGGAGTAGTTTGGATGGGGAGAATTCTTAATAATATTTTTAGAATTTTTTTTGTAAGGGGTATCGCAAAATATCTCCTCATATTGTTTCTTTTTAAAAGTGTAATTATGGCATGATCAATTGAAATGAATTTTTGACCTAGGACAAATTTTCTAAAGCCTTTGTATTTCTCTTCTTTATGATTTTTAATTAGAAATCCGCAAATCTGGGCGATATCATTTGCGTGTATAAAGTGAAATTTAGAATCGAGTTTTAAAAATCTTGCTATCCAAAGCCATTTCCCGATTTCTTTCAATCCACTAGTTAAATAACTTACGGGATATTTACTTTTTTTTCCAAGATTTCCTCCAAAAACCAAGGTAGGAAAAACAGCGAAAGTTTTTTCTGCAAATGAGCTTTCTCTAAGTCTCTGGAAACATTCATATTTTGTTTGAATATACTCTGTTCCATAAATCAATGATTCCCTCATTAATTCTGTTTGGGTATCAAGAATGCTAGCTGTTGAAAAATAAATAATCTTTTCTAACTTGTCAATATCAAGCATTTCAAGTAATTCTTCAAAAGCTTTAATATTTACTTCATAGGCTCTTCTTGGATCTCCCCAAGCTGTAGCAGTATGTATGAGGTAATTAATTTGACTAATTTCCCTTTTATACCTATTTGATTCCCTGATATCACAAATCATTAACTTGACTTTTTTATTTTCTTGAACAGAAATTGGCAACTTACTTTTGTCTCTTACCATGAGATAAAGCCTGAATTTTGTGTTTTTTAAAAACCAATCAACTAAATATTGGCCAACACATCCATTCGCACCTGTGATTAATAAGTTTTTATATACCAAGACTTTGACTAGTAAATAAGTTTTTTCCCATGTTCAAAAAATGTTTGAGCATTTTCTTCTGGAGTCCCAGGTAAAATCCCATGACCCAAATTAAGAATATATATCCTATCTTTAATTTTATTGAAAGTATTATCTATCCTTTCTTTTATTGATTCTTTGTTTCCGAATAAGATGCCAGGGTCAACATTACCTTGGATTCCTATCCCATTAGGGATTCTTTTACAAGCCTCTTCAATATCTACTGTCCAGTCTAATGAGATTATATCTACTCCAGTTTTTGCCATTCTTTCAATGACTCCAGCACTACCTGAAATATAAAGAATTATTGGTGTTTCAGGGTATTCCGCTTTTACAATTTCAACAACTTTTCTTTGGTACGGCCCAGCAAATATATCGTAATCTTGTGGGCTTAGTTGGCCTGCCCATGAATCAAAAATTTGTACCACTTGCGCTCCAGATTTTATTTGATATTTAAGATATTCACCAATAGATTTTGCAAAATGATCAAGAAGTTTATGAAGTAAATCTGGTTCATTAAAAGCCATTGATTTTATTAAAGAATAATTTTTACTGCTTTTACCTTCAACTACATATGCAGCAAGAGTCCAAGGTGCGCCAACAAAACCTAAAACAGTTGCCTCATTATTCACATCTTTTTTTAGTGAAGAAAGAACTTGCCCAACAAAGCTTAAACTCTCGCTTGGATTTAATTCTCTTAAATTTTCTACCTGATTAAGAGTTCTTATTGGATCCTCAATAATTGGACCTTTACTTTCTATTATTTCAAAATTTATGCCCATCCCTGGAAGAGGTGTGAGAATATCTGAAAAAAGGATCACACCATCCGGTTTGAAAGCATGAAAAGGCTGCATTGAAATCTCATATGATAGTTCTGGATTTTCAGACCTCTCTCTAAAGCTTGGGTAACGCTCCCTTAAATCTCTATAGATTTTCATATATCTTCCTGCTTGCCTCATCATCCATACTGGAGGCCTATGTACTTTTTTACCTAATGCGGCAGAAAGTAGTAGTGGTAAATCTTGACCCATTTTCAATTCGATATTTTAAAAAAAATTAAAATCCAACTTAAAAATCTTACAATGTAAAGCAGAGCAAAAGCGTTATATGAACATTTATATGAAGCACTAAATTAAATGAGCCTCCTATTCTTTTGATTGATGTTTGAATATACTCACGCTTAATGGGGGCAAAGCAAGTTCTAGAGCATTTTGATAATCATGAATATTGTAATTTATAGTTTCTTTACCCCCCATATTTCCTTTGTTACTGCCCCCGTATCTAGAGCCATCTGAATTAAATATTTCTTTATAGAATCCTTCCACAGGAACACCTACTTTGTATGACCCATGAGTATTAGGTGTAAAGTTAGCAACAACAACAAGCCACTCATTGGTATCGTTTTCTCTTCTCATGAAACTTATAACCGAATTAGATTTATCATTACAATCTATCCATTGGAATCCATAAGGATCAAAGTCATTTTTCCATAATGCAGGTTCATTTTTATAAAGAACGTTTAGGTCATCAATCAAGTTTCTGATGCCTTTATGGGGCTCAAATTCTAGTAACTCCCATTGCAGATCATCCCAAACATTCCATTCTTGTCTTTGCCCAAATTCCATTCCCATAAATATTGTTTTTTTACCAGGGTGAGTCCACATATAAGTTAGTAATGCTCGAGTATTTGCATATTTCTTCCAGTCATCGCCTGGCATTTTATGCAAAAGATGACTTTTGCCATGGACAACCTCATCATGACTAAGTGCAAGCATAAAGTTCTCTGTGTAGTTATATGTAATTGAGAAAGTCACACTATTTTGATGGAATTGCCTAAACCAAGGATCTATTTCAAAATAATCAAGCATATCGTGCATCCATCCCATATTCCATTTCAAGTTAAACCCTAACCCTCCCATGTCAGTTGGTTTGGTTACCATTGGCCAAGTTGTTGATTCTTCAGCGATAGAAAGTGCACCTGGGTAGTGTTGGAAGAGTACATGATTAGCCTGTTGAAGAAATTTAACGGCTTCTATATTTTCATTCCCACCATTTTCATTGGGTATCCATTCTCCATCGGGACGTAGATAATCTCTGTAAAGCATGGAAGCTACAGCATCTACTCTTATGCCATCAATATGAAACTCTTCAAACCAATAAACTAGATTTGCTACTAAGAAATTTCTTACTTCGTTTCTGCTGTAATTAAATATTAGTGTTCCCCATTCTTTGTGTTCACCTATTCGTGAATCTCCATGCTCATAAAGATGGCAGCCATCAAAAAATGCTAAACCATGCTTATCTTTTGGAAAATGACCGGGCACCCAATCAAGAATTACGCCTATGCCCTCTTCATGACATTTATTTACAAACTCTCTAAATTCATTTGGGGTGCCAAATCTACTTGTTGGTGCATACCAGCCTGTAACTTGGTATCCCCATGAACCATCGAAAGGATGTTCAGATATTGGCATTAGTTCAATATGAGTGAATCCTCTTTCTTTTACGTAAGGGATCAGTTTCTTGGTTAATTCTGGATAAGTTAATAATCGTGTTCCAGGTTTTAAATCGGCTGCAGGTACTGGGTCTCTTGGTTCCCCATTGTCCTCCAGATATTTATTATCTGTTGATTCATGGAGCCAACTCCCTAAATGCATTTCATAAACTGAAATTGGCTTGTTAATTTGACTAGAAGAATCTCTGTTTGAAATCCAAGAACTATCATTCCAATTAAAGTTTTTCAACTTTGAAACTATTGAACCATTCTGAGGTCTGATTTCATGAAGGAAACCATATGGATCAGCTTTCTCATAAATATGACCTTGTTGTGTTCTTATTTCGTATTTATATGTGTCGCCCTCTTTCATTGATGGCATGAATAGTTCCCAAATTCCCCCTAATCTCTTTTGCATTGGATGATGTCTTCCATCCCAAGAATTTATATCTCCAATTATTGAGATTGATTTTGCATTTGGAGCCCAAATGCAAAACATGATCCCTTTTTGATTATTTTCTTCAATGAGATGTGCTCCCATTTTTTCCCAAATATGATGATGATTACCTTCTGCAAAAAGATGTCTATCAACTTCTCCCATCCACTCTTCTCTATATGACCAAGGGTCATGTTGTGTATGTGTGATCCCTCCTCGTGAAATATTTATTTCGTAATTGTGATTTGGATTTTCAGGAAGGATAGCTTCAAAAAGCCATTTATGGTTTATGCTTTCCGTCTTATAGGTTTTGTTTTTAAAATTTATTTTAACTTCGTCGGCTTCAGGCATCCATACCCTAATTACCCATTTTTCTTCATAAAAATGAGGACCTAATATTTTTAATGGATTATCATTGCAACAATTTTCTAGGTTGATAGCTTCTGATTTAATCCAGTCTGCTTGAATTGTCTCGATCATGACTGGTAGATATTAACGATTAATAATATCAAATGATTAACCAAAAAATTAATTATTTATAAAAAAAAGGGGCCATTTTCATAAATGTTTTATCAAGGCTAAAACTTAGAGTAATAACTCTATGATTTGCTGAAGGAGATCCAATATTTCCCTCCCCAAATCCAGGATTAACTCCAATAGCGGGATAAGCCGCTGCAGATATAGATAAGCGAAGCTTGCTATCTTTAATTAAACAAATATTTGTTGGATGCATTGTGATTTGATAAATGCATTCTTCACTTATTTTGGAGTTTTTAACCCTTAAGAATCCGGTTGAAAATTGATTCACCTTTTCATTACCTTCTTCAACTAGAGATAAAGCAAGGCAGATATCGAAATTGGGCTGATCACTTTTTACTTGGATTTCTAATGTGGGGACTCCTCTTAAATATTGATCTTCTTCAAAAGAGTTGGTTTGAAAAACACCCACATCCAGTCGTTTATCAATAATGCTTCTGTTAAACTTTCCTGGATTTGGACCTAAATGCCCACCGTCAGATGGAGTAGGTCTCCATGGGTCATGAACAATTGTGAACCATCCTGATCCTTTTGAATTTATGGTCAGACTTCCATCTTCAACCTCTACATTTGCTGTGCCATCGCTTTTGAGTCCAAAAATAAATTCAGGATTAAATTTGTCATCTAAATCTTCCCATTTATTTAATGAAATATTCCATATTTTTTTCTCGTCTTTTAAATTCTTAGAATTAAAATCTTCATCTAATTTTAAATGTTTATTAAAAAAATTTAATAAAGATTCTTGTAATCCCTCCCACCAATTTAGATGTGTTGCATTCCCAATAATAATCTCTGGGGTTCCACCAGCTTCTTTAGATTTTTTATAAAGATCAAAGGCACCTTTTAAATGTGGATCCCAAAGTCCTCCAATAATTAACATAGGTTGTTTAATCCATGTTGAAATTGGTTTAAATTCTTCAAATGGGCGATCATTATTTAAATTTTTAAGCCATTCCAAAACAAAGCTATTAGGATCATAATTTTTCAAAATTTCAATTCCTTCTGTCAAATAACTTTTATTTTCTAATGCTAATCTTATCTTTCCCCACTCAAACAAATTATTTTCTTTTTTCATTTTTAGTGCCGCGATTTGAAGTCCCCATGCAATATTGTTATGCCACCAATATGCTCCTCCATCTGAGCACCAATGATCCTTAATATTCATCCCAGTCATTGCTGGAGATAAACAATCGGGTGGCTTTGAATTTAATTCACCAGTTAATTGAGTAAATCCTTGATATGAAAAACCATATAAGCCAAGTTTCCCATTACATTCTTTTAGAGACCTTACCCATTCATGAGTTTCAGAAGTATCGTTTGCTTCTTGAGAAAAACCATTAAAGACTCCTTCAGAGGAACCCATACCTCTAACGTCTTGAATTATGACCATATACCCTTTGGAAGCCCACCATTCAGGATGAGAATAGGTAATAGTTGAAGCAATTTCCTTGCCATAAGGTTGTCTCATTAATAATGCAGGCCATGGCCCATTACTATTAGGTAACCAAATCCTTGATATAAGTTTTACTCCATCTCTAAGTATTAGAGACTTGTCAAACCATCTTGAACCAGACATTTAGGCTTTAAATAATGTCTGGACAGTGCAGCCCAATGACGTAAATAGAAAAGATCTCTGCGTTAACGGGAGTTAACTTTTTTTTGTTTGATACATACTCTATAGCTTTATCTGAATTAGCTGAAATACCTTTTGAATTAAACTCTCTAAACTTATTACATAAATTCCTAGCTTCGTTTGGATTCTTTTTTACACTTTCCAGTAAGTTAGATTGACTAAAAACAGGGTATAAAGAATTGGAAAACAAAAATAATAAAAATAAAAAAGGTTTCATTATTACTAACTTTTTTTAAATTCTACATTAAAAAATTTTTTTAACCAAGATTTCAAATGGATTTTTATATTTGACTAGCTTTTTTAATCCATTCTTTTAGGAGATTAAAAGTTGTATCTGTCTTGGTTTTTACTCTAAGAGATCTTTCTAATCTGCCAATTTTGCGTTCTAATTCGTAAGGAGTAGATAGTGATAATGATTTTATAGAAGATATACCGCAATGTAAAAGTAGATATGCTTGCGGTGGAGAAATTCCAATTTCTTTTTTAAAAATAGCTATAGCTCTAATTTTCTTAAGATTATTCAATGTACATAGTGAAGATTTTCTTTGAATCTCATTTATATCTAGGTCTGAAAGATTACTTAATTTTTCAAAGTCAGCTAGATTGTTTTGTATAAAAAAAGATTTCTCATGTCTAAAGTTAGTTGGCAAAAAATCTAAAAAGGGTTTTCTTTCCATTGTTTAACAGACTAATTCATTTTGACATTTTTCTGAACTTCTCCTATAACCACTGGTTTACTTACGCCATCTGAAATTTTTTCAAGTTTTCTTATCTTTATTTTCACATTCGCACCAGATCTGCTACCTTTCCTTAAGTTTTCCGATAATTGTTCTAAAGTTGGCTCAATAGACTCTTCTGGAAAATCATCATCTACTTTAGCAATAATTAAATCGAACCCATTGTCATAAACAATTGGGACATATTTTGCATCCTCTATTACTACTTTTTCAGAATAACTTTGTATAAATGCCCAACTGCTTAAAGAAAGTAATAATGAGAAAATTGTTGCTCCTGTTATTCGAAATTTAAAGCCAAAATTAAATATATAAGCAGCTATGGTGCAAATAAAAAGAAATACTCCAAAGAATCCAAAAATTTTGGGTGTGTTATCTAATAGTTCAAAAAAAGACATTTAGTGGCTTTGACCTGATTAATTCCTTATATTTTGTAAGCCTACTCTATTTTTGGGCTCTAACTTGAAAAAAATTAGATCTCTAAATTTAAATACTAAGATTCTTTTGGTAGGGATGCTTTTCCCCTTAGGTTTTTTAGGCACTTTTTTATTAAATAATTTTTTAAAAGAAACTTATAGTTCTAGGAAATTAGAACTTGAAGAAAGTATTGAGAATCTTTTAGATAAAAATGTTGATTTAGGGGATTATGTCGGGATTAGATTTCTAGGTATTTCTCTGGGAAATTCGAAAATTAATGATAAAAAAAATATAGATTCTGAAATTAAAGCTAAAAATGTATATGTGGGCATTATGCCTTTTAGATCTTTTTTAAAACAAAAATGGATTGTAAAAATAAGTCCTAATGAAGCAGCCATTAATATAGATAGAGATTTTTTTAAAAGGGACGAATCTTATAAAAATGTTCGAAGTATAAAAAAATCGCAATCGAAGTATGAATTGAACTTTAACTTAAATAAATATTTAGATCTGAAGTTTAATAAAGCAGGATTAAAAACAAAAGTAAAAGGTAATGTTATTTACAAGTCAAGAAATAGACAAATCATTGCAAATGTAAAATCAAAGTTTGATGAAAAGGGTTTTTTAAAATTTAAATTTAATACAAAATTAAATCAAGACTATTTAAAAATTGATTTATTCTCAAACGGTTTAGATCTTGAGAATTCTGATTATATTATTGGGAATAGAAAAATTAGCTTAAAAAAGGGTACCTTTAAATCTAACTTTAAATTTAATAAATCATCAAATCGCACATTTTGTGAAGGAAGATTTTCTTTTACTAATTTAAAAATAAAACCAGGAGATTTCGCAGAGAATATAAATTCAGATTCAACTAGGTTTTTTTGTAAAGAAAATAATTTAATTGTTAATTCAGATAAATTAAATTATGGAACTTTGACTTCGAATTTTAATCTCAATGTACCATTCAATAAAAGTTCCAATACTATTGATCTAGTAGGAAGTATTGGATATATTAATAGCCTGAATCCAGATATTAAATTATCGGGTAATATGCCCTATTGGTTTGATAGAAGAGGTATTAATTTTGGAGATGTAGATACTAGTTTCAAAATAAATAGAACTCAATTATCTAATTTAAATATTTTCCGAAAAAATGATATAAGGGGTTTCATTACTGCTAAAGGAGAATTAAAAGGAAAAATTACTGATCCTGATATTTCTATAAACTTTAATGTTGATTATCCGCACTTTAAAGGTATCCGCATTAGAGAAACATGGGAGGGAGATATTAACAAAGAAAATAATGGATTTCTGCTTAATATGAAAAATAGATATTCTCCAATCCCTTCATTTCTTTCAATCAAGTTTGATTCTGATCTAAAACTAGATAATGCAAATTTTATAAGAGTTTTTAATTCAAATAAAGGGACTGTTGGTATAGTCAAAGATGACGATATTTATAATTGGAGAGCAGATAATTTTCCTCTTGATGAACTTGAATTATCTTTAAACAAAAATCAATTCGATAGAATTGATGGAATTATTAATGGTGAGGGATCAATTTCGTCAGACCAGTCATCCCTTGTTGGTCGACTTGCTTGGAGTTTAGGTAAATATAGAAATATTAATCTAGCCAATTCATTATTTGATTTCAGTGTCAAAAATAATTATTTCTATATAAATTCTTCATTGTATCCAATTGATGGAGGAGTAATTGAAGTCGAATATGATTCAAATAAAAATAATTTTATTAATTCAGAATTCACGAATGTAAGCACTAGTTGGACTATCCTTACAGCAGTTGATATTTTTAACTTTGATAATAAAAAAGTTATACCCATAAGTAAATCAAATATTTTGGATGATTTGGAAATAAATAATAATGATAAATCATTTAAGGAGAGGATCGATTTTATAAATAACTTTGTTGAAAATAGTAATGTGCTAGAGGACAAATTTAATTTGCAAAAATATTTTAATAAATTTAGAAGTAGATACAATGGAAAAATTACTATTCAGGGCGATAGACCAGATAATTATAAATTGAATGCAAAATTAAATGGCTATCTTGATGTACCTAAAGATGAATACAACAATAGTAAAGAGGAATTTTCTATTGATTTGGAAGGAGGATTATTAAGAGGCAAAGGTTCTTTAATAATTAATAAATTACCATTAAGTACTGCAAATATATTTTTAAATAAACCAAGAGATTTTATTGGAGGGATAGATATGAATTTATTTTATGATCTTGATAAACAATCTTTCTCCAGTGAAATTTCTTCCAATAATTCATCAATTAAAAATAAAACAATAATATTTGATAAAGGACTAGTTGAATTTGATAATTCTGTTTTTGATATTGATTTTTCCCTTCTAATTAATGATTCTGAAATTCCAATAAATATTGAAGGCTCAATACCTATAAATAAATTAGATAACTTAGATCTAAGATTGATTGGGAATGGAAAACTTATTGAGTTAATAGATATTTTTGCTGATGAATACTTTACCTTTAAAGAAGGTGATGTGAATCTTAGAATTATTCTAAAAGGTACATTAAATAAACCTCTATTAAATGGATTTGTCGCAATTAATGATTCTGAAATTGATTTTTTCAACAATATAATAAAAAATATTAATAGCATAATAATTTTCGATTTTGATTCTTTAGAGATCAATTATCTACAAGCAAAGAATGAAGATTCTGGAGACATTTTTATAAAAGGCTCTTTGCCTTTTTATAGTAAGAAAGATTCCGAGAAGGCAAAAATTAATTTGATAACAAAAAGATTTACTTTAGAGAAAGATAATTTTAATTTTTTAATAGATTCAGATATCGATTTAAGTGGATCATTTGAAAGTCCTGTTTTGGGAGGGTCTCTATCTTTTAATAATGGATTTATTAATTTAAATAGTACAAATCAAAATAATAAAAAAAGAAAAAATCCTATTCGAAAAGAGGATGAAAAAGATTGGCCAGAACTCTATTGGAATAATGAAAAGAATATTGAAATAATTTCAAATGAAACAATTTTGAATTCAGTTCTTTTGGGAGAAACTTTGCCTAATTATTTGGATAATTTAAGTTTTAATAATCTTAAATTAAAACTTGGTCCAGATTTTAAACTTCAATATTCAGAACTAATTCAAGCTTATTTAGATACTAAATTAGACCTTAATATAAACGGAAAGGTAGGCAAAGATTTAAATGCTAGAGGTCTAATTTACCTTCAAAAAGGTAGAGCTAATCTTTATACTACTCCATTTAAACTTGATAAAAATAAAGATAACTATATTTTATTTGCATCAAGAAGTGGCGTTGTTCCATTTATTAATTTTTCTCTGGTTAGTAAAGTTCCAGATTCTATAATACCTATAAGTGAAAATAATCAGGATTCAAACATCTCAGGTGATCTTGATGTAAATGCGACTTCTAGTGGTTTGGGGTCATTTGGGATTGGGAATTCAAGGCTTATCAAAATTGAAGCATCTTATGAAGGATTTTTAGATCAATTATCTTTTGCCGATGAAAATAGAAGAATTCAATTAAGGAGCACGCCAAGTTATAACAGATCACAAATAATTGGTTTGATTGGAGGTAACTCTGCAAATTTAATAAATAGAGCATTTATTTCTCAACTTAATGATGCTGATGCATTTAGTGAAAGATTTCAGTTATCTCTATATCCAGCGTTAATAGAAAATAATGATTCATTTAATAATATCTTTTCCAATGAAAATTTAGATATAGAAAATGATGGTCAATCTTCTAATGAGGAATTTTCTTCTCAAGCTTGGGTAGCTGAAATAGGTCTTGATATTACTGATGCGATAAATTTTGCCTTCCAAACGGTTCCAGGTAGGGATGATATTTCACCTTTAGGAATTTTGACTTTTCAGGCAAATCCAAACTTAGAATTATTAGGTTCTTATGATTCCAATGGGGATTGGAAAAGTCAAGTTCAATTATTTTTTAGATATTAACTTAGAAAAAAATTTAGTTTAAAGAATCGTTAATTTGATTTATTATTATATTATCTAAGAAAATATTATGGCTAATATCTTTGAAGTCCCTCAGCCAGATAATGATCTTCTAGAAAAATCTGAGAAAGTTCGTTTGGCATCAATAAAAATAAGTCAGACTGAAAATCAAAATCGAATTAAAGCCTTAAATTTTATGGCTGATTATCTAGAAAAAAATTCTAAAGAAATATTAGAGGCTAATAATGCGGATTATGTAAATGCAGAGAAAAAGGGTATTTCTAGGGCTTTACTTTCTAGATTAAAGTTATCAAAATCAAAATTAAATTCAGGAATAGAAGGGGTAAGAAAAGTTGGAGACTTGGCTGATCCTGTAAATCAAGTTCAAATAAAAAGAGAGCTCTCAAAGGGATTGATCTTAGAAAGAAAAACTGTACCAATTGGAGTTTTAGGAGTTATTTTTGAATCACGGCCAGATGCTGTGATGCAGATTAGTTCTTTAGCGATAAGATCAGGTAATGGTGTAATACTAAAAGGTGGTAGTGAAGCCAATTTAACAAATACTTCAATAGTAAAAGCATTGCAAGAAGGTTTAAATGAATCAGGCCTTGATAAAAATGCAATATGTTTATTAACAAGCAGAAAAGATAGCATGGCGATGTTAAATCTTGAGAAATATATTAATTTAATAATTCCAAGAGGAAGCAATGAATTAGTTAAATTTATTCAGGAGAATACAAGAATTCCTGTGCTAGGCCATGCTGATGGAATTTGTCACTTGTTTATAGATATTGAGGCAAATCTAGAGATGGCTTTGTCAGTTGCTTTGGACAGCAAAATTCAATATCCTGCAGCATGTAATGCTATCGAAACTTTATTAGTCCATAAAGATATCGCACCAGCTTTTTTAGAAAAGGCCATCCCTCTTTTTAATGCTAATGATGTTAAATTAATCGGAGATAAGAGATCAGTTGAATTAGGGTTGAATTATGAGGCTAGCCTAGAAGATTGGGAAACTGAATATTTGGATTTAATTCTATCGATAAAAATTGTTGATGATCTTGAGGCGGCAATTATACATATTCAAAAATATAGTTCAAAACATACAGATGGAATAATTACTGAAAATTCAAATACTGCCAATAGATTTATGAATGTAGTTGATAGTGCAGGTGTTTTTCATAATTGCTCTACTAGGTTTGCAGATGGGTTTAGATATGGATTCGGAGCTGAAGTTGGTATATCTACTCAAACTCTTCCACCTAGGGGACCTGTAGGTCTTGAAGGTTTGGTAACTTATAAATATTTTCTAAAAGGTGATGGGAATATCGTTGATGATTTTTCATCAGGAAAAGCTATATATACACATAAAGATCTTTAAAACTTTTAAAGATGGAAACTTTTTTAAAAATTGAGAATATTAAACTTTGGGCTAGAGTTGGCGTTCTTGATGAAGAAAGGGAATTAGGACAACTATTTATTTTAGATATATTTTTGTGGACTGATTTTGAAAAATGTACAGTAAATGATGATATAAAAAAAACAGTTGACTATTCAAAATTAGTTCAAATTTTAAAAGATCAATCAAAGAAAATATATTGTTTCACAATTGAAAAATATTCAAACTCAATTTTAGAAATTATTGATCAGGAATTTAAGCTTTCTAAAATTAAAATTATTTTGACAAAATGCAAACCTCCAATCACAGGTTTCGATGGGAAGGTGTCAATAGTAAGAATTCTTGAAAATAATTAAAATATTGGAAAAAAGAAATCCCATTATATTGATTCATGGCCTTTGGAATACTTCAAGTATTTTTTCTTCTATTACACCAAAACTTGATGATATTGGCATTGAATATTTTGCCCCAACTCTTAAGCATTCATTTGGAATGACTTCAATTCTGGATTTGACTTATAAACTAAACGAATTGATTTTAGAGAAATATGGTTTAGAAAAAGAAATAGATATTTTGGGATTTTCAATGGGAGGAATAATTGGAAGGTCTTGGCTTCAAAAATTTAATGGGTGTAAAAGAACAAGAAGATTAATATCTATAGGCTCCCCTCACAAAGGAACTTTGATGGCTCAATTAATACCTAAATACCCTTTTAGAGGAATATCAGAAATGAAAATAAATAGTAACTTTTTAAGGGAACTTGCAAATAATGATTTTTTACTTGATGAAATTGAGTGTATAAATTTTTTTACTTATTGGGATATGATGGTTTTTCCTGGCTGGTGGACAAATTTAAAATTTGGGAAAAAAATATCAGTAAAAGTATTTAAACATAGAAATCTAGTAAGAAATAAATCTATGGTCGAGAAAATAATCGATGAGATAATTATGTAGCTCCTGATAGACCTAAGTGTCTTATTAAAGAATCTGTTTGTGGCTCTCTTCCCCTAAATAGTTTAAATATGTCTAATGGAGGTAAGCTTCCACCTAAACTAAGGATTGTATCTTTAAACTTCTTTCCTATTAACTTTAAATCTTCAGCGTTTCCTAGATCAGCTTCTTCAAACATTGAAAATGCATCAGCACTTAGAACTTCAGCCCATTTATATGAGTAATATCCTGCAGAATATCCTCCTGCAAATATATGACTAAAACAACAAAGAAATTGATCTTCTTGAATAGGTTCAATAACAGTAGTTTGTTTTGCAATTTCTCTTCTTATTTTATCTGCAGTTTTACCTTCGTTTTTATCAATATTACTGTGCAATCTGAGATCTGTTATTGCAAAATGTAGTTGTCTAAGAGTAGCCATACCACAATTAAAAGTTCTATTCTTTAGGAGCTTCTCAAAATTCTCATCGGATAATTTTTCTCCTGTTTTGTAGTGCTTAGCAATATTCATAAGTGTATTTTTATGAAAACACCAGTTTTCCATAAATTGACTTGGAAGTTCGACTGCATCCCACTCAACGTTGTTGATGCCAGCTGCTTGAGGAAGATTTACAGTAGTAAGCATGTGTTGAAGGCCATGACCAAATTCATGGAAAAGGGTCTGAACTTCTTCAAAACTCATCAAACTAGGTTTATCTTTTGATGGTGGAGTCTGATTACAAACGAGATAAGCTACCGGGAGGGTCTTTTTGCCAACATTATTTTTATTCAAACATTCATCCATCCAAGCCCCTCCCCTCTTTGATTCAGGCCTTGAATATGGATCTAGGTAAAATGATGCTATTTTGTCATTTTCTTTATTGAGGATATTAAAAAATAAAACGTCATCATTCCAAAGTGGTGCCTCATCAGTTGCCTCTACTACTTGAATTTCAAAAAGCTTTTCACTTAATTTAAATAAACCTTTTAAAACATCATTTAGTGGGAACCAAGGTCTCAAAGACTCTTGATCCAAATTGAGCTTTTCCTTTCTAAGAAGTTCGGACCAATAACTAACATCCCATGGCTCGATATTCTGTGATTTTGGAAATCCATTAGCTTTAGAAAACTTATCGAGGGTTTCTAATTCAATTTTTGCGGTTTTGAATGCTGGCTCTCTTAATTCTTCTAAGAGGTTTTCAACATTTTTAATTTCTTTCGCCATTTTCGTTGACAAACTTAATTCTGCCCAACTTTTATAACCTAGAAGATTAGCCTGTTTAGTTCTAAGAGATAATATCTCTTCAATGATTTGAGAATTATTTTTTTCTCCTTGAGATGCCCTACCAACGAATGCCTTATAAAGTTTCTCTCTAAGGTTTCGGTCAGTGGCATATGTCATAAATGAAGTATAAGTTGGAATATCTAGGCTTAATTTCCAAGGCCCATTTTTAATATCAACTTCTTCATCTTTTTTTAAGTGGTTGTGTGCAGAAATTGCCATTAATTCAAGTACTCGTTCAGGTAGACCATCGACTTCAGATTTTTTATTTAATATTAAAAACCATTTATTAGTAGCATCAAGAACATTATTACTGAAGTCTGTTGAAAGCTTTCCAAGCTTTTCTGAAATGTTATTGAATTCTTCTTGATTATTCTTTTGTAGTGAAATGCCTCTATGTTGCATCTCAAGAATTTCTTTATCCAAAATTCTGTTTTTGATTTGATCAAAGTTATTAGTTTCTTTAAGCTTGACTAAAGAATTGTAAATTATTTTACTTTGTCCGAATTTATTACTCAAGCTAATAATTTCTGGAAGGAATTTTGAATAAATGTCTCTTAGACTTTCAGAATTATTTACTGCATTTAGGTGACTTATTACTCCCCAACTCCATCTAAGAATTTCATTAAGTTCATTTAAGGGATTTATTACATTATTCCAATTTAAATCATTGTGAATTAAATAGTTAGATAAATTTTTCTCTACTTTTTTAAAATCTTCAGCTATCTTTTCTAGCACTATTGGAAATTGTTTATTTATGCTTTCGGGCGTAAATTTTTTAAATTCAGGTAATTCTCCATAATTAAAAATTGAGGTATCCATTTATTAAAATAATCTAATTAACTAAAGTTGGTATTAGTCCTATTAATTTAGCTAGAGTAAGCTGCTGACTGAGAGCATTCGTTGAAGATTCATATAAATTGATTGCGATTTTTGGCCAAAAACCTATCACCAAAGTAGGCAACAATAAGCTGAACCCAATAGTCAATTCTCGACCATTCATCTCTTTAACTGTAGCTAGTGCAGGAATTCTAGGGCCAAAGAATACTCTTCTACACATCGATAGCAGATAAATTGGTGTTAAAACTAAACCTATAGCTGCAATAAGAATAGTGATCGATCTAAAGATAGAGCTGAAACCTTCTTGACTAGTGATTCCTAAAAATACAGTTATTTCACTTATAAATCCACTCATTCCAGGTAGTGCTAAAGAGGCCAAAGAACTTGCCAAGAAAAAAGCAAAAGTTATCGGCAGTACTTTTGCTAAACCACCCATATTGGGTATCGAAAGAGTATTTGTTCTTTCATAAAATGAGCCAGTAACAAAAAACATAGCTGCAGCGATAAGTCCGTGGCTTATCATTTGGAGCATCGCCCCACTTATACCTAAAGCATCTACTGCTCCAATCCCTAATAAAACAAAACCCATATGACTCACAGAGCTACATGCAATTCTCCTTTTAACATTATCTTGAGCAAATGCATTAAGAGCTCCATAAATTATATTAATAATTCCAAGAATAATTAGCGCAGGTGCGATTTGAAGATGTACCTCAGGAAGTATTTGAACATTGAATCTTAAGAGGGCATAACCTCCCATTTTTAAGAGTATTCCTGCGAGTAACATTGAAACTGGAGCATTAGCCTCTCCATGAGCATCTGGCAGCCAAGTATGTAATGGGAAGATAGGAAGTTTTACTCCAAAACCAATTAAAAATCCTAAATAAGATAATAAAGCTAGGCTGCCTGTGACATGTTTATTGGTTAAATCGGTAATATTTAAAGTAAAGGTATCACCACTCAAAGCAAGTGCTAACCCACTTATGAGTATTAATAATGAAGCTAAGGCTGTATAAAGAATGAATTTAGTGGCTGCATATAATTTCTTTTTCCCTCCCCAAATAGCAATAAGAAGATATACCGGAACTAATTCAAGTTCCCATGCCAAGAAAAATAATAGAAAATCTTGAGAAAGGAAAACTAATGCCTGTGCTGATGCTTGAACTAATAAAAGAGCAAAATATAAATTAGATTTTTTCTTAATTTTCCAACTAGCCGCAGCTGATAAAAATGTAATTAACCCACTTAATGCTATTAAAGGAGCAGATAACCCATCTACGCCAAGAGACCACTCTAAGCCTATTGATGGTAACCAAGAAGCTCTTTCTACCAGTTGTAAAGAGCTATCTGAAGTATTGAATTTTTGAAAAAGGACGCTGAGTATTAGTAAAAAATCTATAAATAAAAAACTTAATGAGATATTTCTAGGAAGTGTGTTATCTTCTCCTTCTTTTGAATTCAAGAAAGGCATTATTAATGCTCCAATTAAAGGCAGTAAAACGATTGATGATAGCCAAGGAAAAGATTCTAAATTCATTTATATAATGAATAATTTTTTTATTCTAGTTGAAGTTGTACTAGCTTGAGACTATAACATTAAAAATGCCTAAGTAAAACTACTTACCAGAAATAGTGCTAAATTGGCTGCCGGTTGTTTGAACGTTTAAGAATGGCGCTCTACTAGCTACACCTGACTTCTCCCATGCTTTCACCATGGCTTGACTGACGTTTTTACCATTTTCTTTTTTACACAAAGCTAAGATACTCGGCCCAGCCCCACTAATTGCGCATCCTAGAGCACCTGCATTTAGTGCGGCATCTTTAACTTCTAATCCACCCTTAATAAGTTTCCATCTGTAGGGTTCATGTAACTTATCAAACATTCCTTCTTTTATAAGTTCCGCATTCCCTGCTTTTAAGCCGTTAAGTAACAAAGTAAGCGCCCCCATATTTGTCACTGCATCTGATATAGGTACATTCTTGGGCATAACCTTTCTTGCTTCACTTGTACTTAGACGAATTGCAGGTATTGCTACAACAGCTTTAATTGAATCGTGCCAATCACATCTAATGATTCGCCATCTCTGAGAAGAAGACCTTGCTGTCAAACAAAGCCCACCCAGAAGAGAGGGCACTACATTATCAGGATGACCTTCTATATCAATGGCAAGTTCAAGGAGTTTTTCTTTGGATAATGGAGAGTTCATTATTGCATTTGCTCCGATAAGTCCAGCAACTATTGCTGTAGCACTACTTCCTAGCCCGCGAGCAGGCGGCACTGCCAATTTAACTCTTGCTTCAAGTGCAAAAGGATCCATTTTTGCGCTCTCCCATACTTTCTGCGCTGCTCTAAAAACTAAGTTTTCAGGTCCTCCTCTTAAGTGATTACCATCTGTACTTTCCATTATTAAGTCAAATCTATCTCCACCACCTTCAATTCTCGTAAAAATAAACTCATTATACAAATCTAATGCTGCTCCAAGACAATCGAATCCAGGCCCTAAATTGGCAGTTGTTGAAGGCACTGTTACCCTTATTTTTTTACCTACTTCAGGAATAGACATTTTTTGTTTTTAAGTTTTTAAAAGCATTTTTGCTCTGCAGGCTGCACTAAAAAGTCCAAACTCTTCATCTAAAATTACATTCATAGGTATTCTCCTAAGAATATCTTTTAATCTTCCCTTGTCGAAAAATTGTTTTAAAAATAAATCTGATTTAAAGTTTTTGAAATGTTTTGATGCGGTTCCTCCAGAAATCCATAACCCGCCAAAGCACAATTCTTGAAGAGCAACATCTCCCAATAAAGATGCATAAGCGCCTAACCAAATCCTCTCAACTTCAATCATTAGCTGATCCCCTTCTTTGGAAAGATTACAAATTTTTTCAGGTAGTTCTTTTCTAGCAGCATCAAAAATTTTAATTTTTTTTATATATTTTTGTAGAGGATGGTTTTGGGCATCAGGTTTGCTTAGTCTCCATTCTGCAATTCTTGATAAGCCACTGCCGCTAATAATTCTTTCACAGGATATCCTTTCAACATTTAGGTAATTCTTAAGCCAAATTTTTAATTCCCATTCTAATTTTGACTTTGGTGAGTACTCAACATGACCACCTTCGCTGGCTAAAACTTTTACTTTATTTCCTGATATTAGACCTCTTGCAATACCCAAACCAGTACCGGCTCCAACAATGGTATGCAAATCATTGTTAGTACCTTCAGATTGTGATCCATTCTGGATAGTTGAATATTGATTTTTTTTTAAGAAAGGAATTCCATAAATTTGTACTGCAAAATCATTTATTAGCTCGCATTGTTCAAATTTAAATTTATTTTTTAATTTATTTCCTGAAATATTCCAAGGCAAGTTCATGATTTTTGCATTGTTGTTAGATAAAGGACCAGCTAAAGCGAAACATGCAGAAGAAGGATGAGTAATATTTTTGCATTCATTTTTGAGAAAATCTTCTAAAATTAAATCAAAAGAATCCCAATCAGAAGATATATATTTCTTCTTTAATAACAATTTAGGCGAATCATCATTTATTACTCTCTCGAATATTCCCAAAAGAACCTTGGTACCTCCTAGATCACAAGCGAGAAAATTCATATATTTTAAATTATTCTGTTCTCCCTTTTTTTTCTATTAATTCATCCATTAATTTGTATAAATTAGGTAGGTCGAAAATTCCTAAATTTGTTCCATCCAAAGCTCTTAAAGCGACTGAATCAATTTCCTCTTCTTTATCTCCAATAACTGCAATTAAAGGAACTCTCCCAAGAGTTGCCTCTCTTATTTTATATCCTATTTTTTCATTCCTAACATCAACTTTTGATCGGTAACCATTATTATTTATTAATTCATTAAACTTTAAACACTTTTCAATATTTCTATCAGTAATGCTCAATAAAATTATTTGATAAGGCGCAAGCCAAATTGGAAATTTCGCCTCATATTGTTCAATTAAGATTCCGATAAATCTTTCAAAGGATCCTAAAATTGCTCTATGAAGCATAACTGGATTTCTTTTTTCATTATCAATATCTACATAAGTGGCATCCAATCTAATAGGCATTGAGAAATCAACCTGAATAGTACCGCATTGCCAAACTCTATTTAGACAATCTTTTAAGGAAAATTCTATTTTTGGACCATAAAAAGCCCCCTCTCCTGGCTGGAGTTCCCATTTTAGGTTCTTATTATCGAGAGCTTTGGTAAGAGCATCCTCTGATTTATCCCAAATCTCTTCACTACCTACCCTTTTTTCAGGACGGGTTGATAATTTGATAATGATTTCATCAAAACCAAAAGTTTTATAAACCTCGAAAACAAGATCTATAAAAGTTGATACCTCTTCTTGAATTTGCTCTTCTGTGCAGAATATGTGCGCATCATCTTGAGTAAAGTTTCTTACTCTCATTAAGCCATGTAGTGCACCAGAGGGCTCATTTCTGTGACAAGAACCAAATTCAGCAAGACGAATAGGTAAATCCTTATAACTTTTTAAACCTTGATTAAATACTTGAATATGGCATGGACAATTCATTGGTTTAATTGCATATGTTCGATTTTCTGAAGCAGTAGTGAACATATCGTCTCTAAATTTTTCCCAATGACCGGATTTTTCCCAAAGAGATTTATCAACAGCTTGCGGTGTTTTGATTTCTAAATAATCATTTTTTTTGAGTATTTCTCTTATGTACTTTTCCAATACTTGGTAGATTGTCCATCCATTTGGATGCCAAAAAATCATCCCTGGAGATTCTTCTTGTATATGAAATAGTGAATGTTTTTTACCAAGTTTTCTATGATCCCTTTTTTCCGCTTCTTCAATTCTTATTAAGTAGTCGTTAAGCTCTTTTTCTTTTGCCCATGCAGTTCCATATATTCTCTGTAATGATTCATTCTCACTATTCCCTCTCCAGTATGAACCTGATAATTTAAGTAATTTAAAGTGTCTCAAATGTCTAGTATTGGGTACGTGAGGCCCTCTACACATGTCGATATATTCTTCGTGTTTGTATAAATTGATGAGACTATCTTCAGGAATTTCTTCAATTATTCGTAATTTAAAAGTCTCATCTCTTTCTTTAAAAGTTTTAATTGCCTCCTCTTTAGAAACTTGTAAAATTTCAACTTCATAATTTGTTTTTATTAATTTATTTATTCTATTTTCGATCTTTATTAAATCTTCAGGAGTAAATCTGTATTTAGAAAAAATATCGTAATAAAAACCATCTTCAATTACTGGCCCAATTGCCATTTTAATATCAGAGTAAATTTGCTTAACTGCATGACCAATAAGGTGAGCGAAAGAATGTCTTATTATTTCAATTCCTTCTTTATCTTTTGATGTGATGATTACAACTTTAGAATCTTTATTTATAGGAATTGTTGCATCAAGAAGAACATCATTTACTTTCCCAGCAATTGTTGCTTTAGCTAATCCAGTGCCTATACTCTGGGCAATTTCTAGAATAGTTACAGATTTTTCGAAAACCTTTTTTGAACCATCAGGCAAGGTAATTATTGGCATAATTTATTTCTCCATTTCAAAAAATCCCAATTTTGATTTAACTCTTCTTAAAGTCTGATTCGCTAAATCTTCAGCTTTTTCCTTCCCTTCATTAAGGATTTTATTTAGTTGATAGGGATCATTAATTAATAATTTATATTTTTTCTGAATAGGTTCTAGTGATTCAATAAGTTGTTCGGTAATTAATTTTTTAAATGTCCCCCATCCAGTTTCTGAGAATTCATTTTCACATTGAGAAATTTCTTTGCCAGATAATATTGAATAAATCATCAAAAGATTTTTAGATTCTGGTCTCTCAGGGTTGTTAAATTCAATTCCAATAGAACTGTCACTTTTTGCTCTTTTAATTTTTTTTGTGATTATTTCAGGTGGATCTAATAAGTTAATGCGACTGCCCTCATTAGGATCACTTTTGCTCATCTTTTTTGAACCATCAATTAAACTCATTATTTTTGAACCATTCTTCATGATGATTGGTTGAGGGATCTTTAAAATATTTTTATCCTTACTAAATCTGGCATTAATTCTCTGTTGTGCAATATCTCTCGCAAGTTCAAGATGTTGTTTTTGATCCTCACCTACTGGTACGAAGTCAGCATCATAAAGAAGGATGTCTGCAGCCATAAGTATTGGATAGTCAAATAATCCAATAGATACATTATTACCTTGTTGTATGGATTTTTCTTTGAATTGAATCATTCTTTCCATCCAATTTATTGGGGTCATGCAATTTAATATCCAACAAAGTTCTGAATGCGCTGAAATCTGACTTTGGACAAAAATTGAACATATATTTGGATCTATCCCACAAGCGACGTACAAAGCCGCTGTAGAAATAGTGTTATTAGATAATTCTTTGGGATTATATGAGGCTGTTATTGCGTGCAAATCAACTACACATAGAAATGTTTCATATTGCTCTTGAAGCGTAACCCAATTATTTATGGCCCCAAGCCAATTCCCAATATGTAAATCACCAGTTGGTTGAACTCCCGAAAGAATTCTTTTTTTATTTGCCATCCTCTTCTACTTCGCTAGATTCAATTTCTTCAGTTGATGTACTTTTTACAGGTCTTGCAAAAGGGTCAGGTGCTGTTTTTGTCTTTTCTTCATAAGAATTTTGTGATTGTCCACTCGGAGAAGAGTTTTTATTATTTTTTGCATATTCTTTGATTGATTCAATCAATTTTTCGTCTTTGATCATTTCGCTAAGTGTTCTAACAGAGAAACCCAGAACTGCAACGGTAGATCTTAATTGAAAGGTCTCTTGTATTGATTTAACAGCTTTCATTTCGTTATCACTCAATCTTATGCGGAATCCTCCTCCATCTCTTCTGCCGCCCGATCTATCTCTGAAATTGGACCTTTCATTGTTAGAACGACCTCTGTAATTTTCTTGTCCAGGATTATTGCTGAAATTTGAATTAGACATCTTAATGTTTCTTAAGTTATTTAAATAGTCTATTAACTTAGCATCTTGTTATGCAATAAATCTTTTTAAAAGGTTTAAATTTTTATCTTTTGATTAACGACTTATGAAATTTTGTTTTTCTCATTCACAACTTGCATTAAAATAAAATTAGAAAAATAAAGTATTGTGTCTGATATTAGTAAAGAAAACCTTTTAAAGGATTTCATAAAGTTTCCAAAAAAAAATCTTCTTATTATTTTATTATTGTTAGGTTTTGGGGAATGGTTTGTCAGTGACTTAATTCATTTTGCAGGAGGCTCTATAGGATTTTTTGTGTTGTGTTTTGGGGGATATTTTTACTTGAAGAATGATAGGCCCAAATTTAATGAGCCAAGTAATTTAGATGGTTGGATAAACCTATGTAATGAAGATTTAAATTTTTTTGAAGAACTTGAAGCAACAAATGAATTAGAAAAACAGAATTCAAAAAGACAAAGAACACTTGAATCTATTCTTAATAGATGTGAAAAAGAAAAAATAAGTTGCATTGGACAAAAAGATTATCAAAGTTTTCAATCTGTTTTGAAAAGTAATTTCAAATCAGATAAGTTTGACTTTGATTTATACGAAAAACTACCTAAATACAATTCTTCTCAAGTTATTCCAGAAGAAGCTTTGAAGAGTGATGCAATCTTGTATTTTATAAACTTGCCTTTGTCGGCAAATGATTTTTTGTGGCTGGAAAAGTTTCCTAAAAATATGCCAATCTGGTTGGTGGCTTTAACTCCCAACCAAATAGAATCCAAAAATCAGATAGAAGACTTAAAGTCTCAAATTTCAAGTGACTTTACGAACAAAATTATTACTTTTGATGTGAATAAGAGTGAAATAACAAATATACCTTTTTCTTTAAGGAAGTTTTTCATAAGTTCATCTAAAAATATTGAAAATACAAAAAAAAGGCTCTTGAAAGAACTTCATGCTGGCTTGCAATCTGAAATTGAAGGTATAAGAAGAATGCAGTTAAAAGGTATACAAAGAAAAAATCAAATTCTTGTCGCAACAACTGTTTTCTTATCTCCTATCCCATCAATTGATGTTATGGCAATGACAGTATTAAATTCTTTAATGATTAAAGAAATTAAGTCTATATGGGGATGTAATTGGTCTCCTGAAATTTTAGACAAAGTATCCAAAGAAATTTTAAAGACTGCAATTGCTCAGGGAGTTATAGAGTGGAGTGGACAGACTCTAATTGGTATAACAAAATTACATGGCCCAAATTGGCTTGTTTCTGGAACATTTCAGGCTGTCAGTGCTGCTTATTTAACAAGAGTAGTATCAAGTTCTTTGGCTGATTTTATGGCGATAACAAAAGGAGTAGAAGAACCTGATTTAGATTTCATAAAGAAAAATTCTAAGAAAATTGTTGAAGAAGCTTTTGAAAAAGAAAAAATAAATTGGAAAGGATTTATTTCTGATCTTAGAAAACCACTTATGAAACTATCTTTTAATTCATAATCTTGGGATAGATGTTAAAAATGAAAAAAAATATTTTTTTTTTAAGTTTGATACTTCTGCTTTCTATTGCTTCAGGCTCATGTAAGAGAATATCAAATAAAAATGAAACTAAAGAAGTAATATTGGCAAGTTTCACTGTTTTGGCGGATATAATTAGTAATGTCGCTAAAGATGATTTTATTGTTAGATCAATAACGAAACCTGGAGTTGAAGTTCATGGCTACCAACCAACTCCAAGCGATTTGGTAAATGCCTCTAATGCTTTTGTTTTTGTTGATAATGGATTTGGATTTGAATTATGGGCTGAAAAATTTGTCTCTAATTTAAAAGTTAAAAGAATTACTGTCGCGGAAGATTTGGATCCCATTTTTATAAGTGAAGATTTTTATAAAGGGAAACCCAATCCTCATGCTTGGATTTCTCCAAAAAGAGGGATCCTATACGTAGATATTCTCGTGGATTCTTTATCAGAATTAAGGCCATCCAAACGGACATTATTTGAAGAAAATGGAAAAATTTATAAAGATAAACTATCTAAAATAGATAAAGAATTCTCACTTTTTATTAATAACTTAAATAAAGACAGGAGGTATCTAGTAAGTTGTGAAGGTGCTTTTTCGTATCTAACAAATGATTATGGATTAGAGGAAGTTTATTTATGGCCAGTTAATGCTGAGAGTCAAATTACTCCTAAAAGAATGGCAAGAACAATCTCAATAGTTAAAGAAAAAAATGTTCCATCTGTATTTTGCGAAAGTACTGTAAGTAACGAATCTCAAATGGTTGTTGCAAACGAAACTGGGGCTAATTTTGGAGGAAATCTTTTTGTTGATTCCTTATCTGATGATAGTGGCCCTGCTATTTCCTATATAAAAATGCTTGAGCATAATTTGGATTTGATTAAAAAAGGACTTTTTTGAATTATGGAAACAATCAATTATCAAAACTTTAGGATTGAAGCAGAGAATATTTGTGTAGATTACAACGGTAAGGTGGCTTTGTATGATGCCAATTTAAGATTGAAACCTGGCCAGATTTGTGGCTTAGTAGGAATGAACGGGGCTGGTAAAACAACTTTCTTTAATGCCTTAACTGGCTTTGTAAATATTTCGAAGGGAAAAATTAGAATAAATGGAGAGTCTGTAAGATCTGCTCAAAAAGATCAGACAATTGCTTATGTTCCTCAAAATGAGGGAATTGATAGTCAATTTCCAATAAGTGTTTGGGATGTAGTGATGATGGGAAGATATGGTTCGATGAATATTTTTAGATCTCCTAGAGAGTCTGATGTTCAGGCGGTTAAAGATGCTATTGAGAGAGTTGATCTTACTGATCATTTATCTACACCTATTGGAAACTTATCTGGAGGTCAGAGAAAACGAACTTTTTTAGCTAGAGCAATTGCGCAAAGAGCATCAATACTTCTTCTTGATGAGCCTTTTTCAGGTGTTGATATAAGAACTGAAAAACTTATCTCGGAATTATTTATTCAATTTAAAAATGAGGGGAAAACCATATTATTATCAACGCACGATATGATTCATGTCCGTGAATTTTGTGATTTAGTTCTTTTAATAAATAAAACTGTTGTAGCTTATGGTGAAACCTCTGAAGTGTTTACTCCTGAAAATATTACAACCACTTTTGGAGGGATCTCACCTGATTTCTTGTTTGGACCTGAATCCTAAATTTTAATTTATATGGAGCTCTGTTCTTTTTTAACTTTAGATTCATTCATCACAGATCCTTTAACTCATGGCTTTATGAGAAAAGCACTTCTTATGAGTTCATTAGTTGCAGCTGTTTGTGGTTTTCTATCAAGTTATTTGACTCTTAAAGGATGGGCTTTAATGGGAGATGCAGTGTCACATTCGGTAATGCCTGGTGTTGTGGTTGCTTATGCATTAGGTCTTCCTTTCTCATTAGGAGCATTTATTTTCGGAGTTGGTTCTGTAGCCTTGATAGGTTTTATTAAGCAGAAATCTAGAGTTAAGGAAGATACTGTTATTGGGTTGGTATTTACTGGATTTTTCGCTCTTGGAGTAGTATTGGTTTCTAAGATTAAAAGTAATATTGATCTGCACTCTATTCTTTTTGGTAGTCCATTAGGAATATCACTTTCAGATGTAAAACAAACTATATTCATTTCTTTATTAGTAGTAATCCTTTTATCAATTTTCAGAAAAGATTTAATGCTTTATTGTTTTGACCCTAGGCATGCAAAAACAGTTGGGATAAATGTATTTTTTCTTCATTATTTACTTCTCACATGCTTATCTTTGGCAGCTGTTGTGGGGTTGCAGTCTGTTGGAATTATTTTGGTAGTTGCAATGTTGATTACACCAGGGGCTACAGCATATTTACTTACGGATAAGTTTGATAATATGACAGTAATTTCAGTATTAAGTGCAATCATCTCAAGCCTTATAGGAATCTATTTTAGTTTTTGGTTTGATCTTGAAACAGGTGGATCAATTGTCTTGGCACAAACTTTTATATTTTTATTTGCTTTTTTATTCGCTCCTAGATACGGAATATTTAAGTTAAAGAAATTATTTGCTGGGTATAAATGATTGTGGTGGATGAAACTTTAAATAAAAAGTGGAATTGGTGGCCATTATTCCCCTTATATCCTTATGGAAAAAAGAAAACAATTTTAAAAGAATTAATTCCTGATCAAATATGGTCCTTGGAACAAATACAAGGACTTTATTATGTGGCGGTTCCAATAAGAATGACGGTAATAAAGGTTGATAATGGATTGATGCTAATAAATCCACTGCCTCCGACAAAAGAATTAATAAATGAGTTAGAAAAATTAATTGCGATTCATGGCAAAGTAAAAACAATAATTCTACCGAGTGCCTCTGGACTAGAACATAAAATCGGACTGCCAGCTCTTTCAAGAACTTTTAAAGATGCAGAAATTTGGCTTTGTCCTGGACAATGGAGTTTCCCCATAAATCTACCACTAGATTTTTTAGGAATTCCATCAAAAAGATCAAGAATACTCTTTGAGGAAGGTACTCCACATACAAACTACTTTAAATGGTCTTCATTAGGCCCTCTGAATTTAGGACTTGGAAGATATCAGGAGATAAGCTGTTTCCATTATCCTACGAAAACACTTCATGTGACAGACGCAATAGTTGGAATAGACTCCACTCCTCCTGAGATATTTGATTTTGATCCAACTCCACTTCTTTTTCATTCTAGAGAGAGAGGAGATGAACCTTTGATTGACTCCATCGCACATAGAAAAAAAGGATGGAAAAGGTTAGTCTTGTTTTCATCTTTTTTAAAACCAGGTAAATTAAATATTCCACCTTTAAAAAAAATATTTAAGTATTCATTCAAAAAAGATCTGAGGAATTGGAGATCTCATTTCGGTATTTATCCCTTTTTATGGGACGAAGATTGGGAATCTTCTCTTGTTGAAATAATGGGTAAAGATACTCCTAAGATTCAAATTGCACCAGTTTTACAGAAATTAATTTTTCCGCGTTCAAAAGAAGTTTTACTCAAATGGTTAGAAAATATCAAGTGTTTTGAAGATATGGAATATTTGATTCCAGCTCATTTTACGGCTCCCATAAAATTTACAATAGAAGATTGTCAAAAATTAATTAATGAAATTAATTCCCAAAAGTGGGACAAACTTCCTGAGGATAATAAATTTTTGATGGGTTTATATAAAAAGTTGTTTGAACTAGGAATAATTCCTGAAGAAGTAAATCTTTAAAAACAATTATTCTTCAATAGACATGTTCTCATCATTTTTAAGAGTTTGTTCCAGCTCTTTTCTTTGCTCCATTTGTCTTAAGAAATATCCTGTCATCATTGCAGAAGATAATAAATTAGCAATATTGTCTTTTGATGATGTTATTTTTACATCAAATTGATCTGAAGGAAGCATTCCAAGAAGACCTTGAACATTATGTCTAATGATTTCTTGAATATCTTCACTAGCTGATTTTGCTACTCTTTGCAAAACTTCTGGAGATTGTTTTTGTAAATATTGAATTAAATCATTCTCATCGTTTGGATCATTATTTTCAGTAGCAAGAAATTCTGGATTAAACATTTCTACAACTTCAAGATATAAAAACCCTACAACATCACGTACCTATTAATCTAAATTATTAAGGGCAGGGAACCGAATAGGTCCAATTTTATTAAACGGCCAATATCTAAAAATAGCTTTACCAATAACCTTTTCGTAGGGTAAAAATCCCCAAATATGTGAGTCCATACTGTTATTTCTATTATCTCCCATCACCCATAATGACTCTTCTGGGACAATAAAAGGCCCTATAGAATAATTAATATTTTTGTCAAAAACGTAATTTTTTTGAGCGATATCATTTAAGTAAAGGTTACCGTCTCTTACTTCTACTTTGTCTCCAGGTATTCCAATTACTCTTTTTATTAGTGCAGTATCTTCTTCATAACCAGCATTAATTAATTGCTCCGGAACGTTAAAAACAACTATTTTATTTTTTAATTTTGAAAGATTTGATTTGGAAGTGATTTTGGGGGTTACTTTCTCAACAAGAATTTTATCTTGTATTTGAAGAGTTGGAAGCATTGAACCGGAGGGGATCCATCTTGGCTCTATAACCTGCCATCGTATAATTAAAGCTATAGATATCCAGATTAAAAGATTTTTTAAATCCTTTATTATTGAATTTCTTTTTTCTTGAGTTGTAGACATGTTTTATTTAATTCAGTTATAAGGAAAATCCCAAAGCATTTATATAAATTATGACATCATCTATTGAATGCAAAAATTTTCTTAGAAGTTTACAACTTTTGAATCTCTTAATAAAAATAGGAGTTCAAAATTTAATACTATGTCCAGGTAGTAGATCAGCACCCCTAGCGATAGCTGCTGGAGAATTAAATAAATTAGGTCTGGTAAATATTTTTAATTCAATAGATGAGAGATCAGCGGGATTCCACTCTCTTGGGATTTCTTCTGCATCAGGTAATCTTTCTTTAGTTATTACCACTTCTGGGACTGCCGTAAGTAACTTATTGCCAGCAGCAGTTGAGGCAGACCGATCTTGTAAATGTATTTTATTTCTTACTGCTGATAGACCCTTAAGATTAAAAGATTGTGGCGCTAATCAAACAGTAAATCAAGAAGATTTTTTGACTTCAGTCTGCAGAAGGGTTTTAAGTACAAATCTAAATGGACTTCATGAAACACAAGAAAACGAAATCCTGAATTTAGTTCGAATTACTGAGAAACAAATATCAACTTTCCCTGGGCCAATTCATTTAAATATTCCTATTGATAAGCCTTTAGGTATTTCATTTTTGAATAAAAAAAATGTTTTAGAGGTTTTTGAAAGAATTTATTTAAAGAAAAAATATATATTTCAGAAAGTTGAAATAAAATCTGATAAAAACAAATTCTTAGAAATTTCAAAAAATTTTAATTTAGATGAATCCGGCATTATTTTGGTAGGTCCCTATCAAGGTTCCATAAATGATTTAATTTCTTTCAATAAATCTTTAAAAAGATTGCAAGAAATTACTGGTTGGCCAGTATTTGCTGATCCTGTTTCGGGAGTTAATTCTGATTTGAGAGGATTAGTTGTGAATTGGGAATTAGTCTTAAGAAAAAATAAAAATTCAATAAATTGTCATCAACTTTTGAGGCTTGGCCCCATGTCATCTTCAAGTGATTTGGAGAAATTTTTAACAACTTTCGAAGGTATACAAATTCTTATAAAAGAAAAAAACTATAGAAAATTGGACCCAATAAAAAAATCATTTGAATATGATTTTGGGCTTTCAAATTTTACTACTCTATTGCTAGAAGAATTATCAATTAACGAAAAAAACACAAAATCTCTTACTCCATTGGCTTTAGATCTAATTGAGGAAGGTGAGAAGATTAGAGGGGTTTTGAATGAGAAAATTACTCAAGATAATCAAATTACTGAGTATATGCTTGCAAACCTTGTCCCAAAACTTTGGCCAGCTGAAAATCCTATAATGCTCTCCGCAAGTAGCCCAATTAGAGATTGGCTCACATTTTCAGAAAATGGTACTTTAACAAGAAATTGTTTCAGCTTTAGGGGCGCTTCTGGCATAGACGGTACTTTATCTCTTGCATTAGGTATTTCTAGAATTAAAAATCCTCTACTTCTTGTGACTGGAGATTTGGCTTTTATTCATGATATAAACGGTTGGCTGATTGAAAATTCAATCGACATGAATTTAACAATTCTTCTAATAAATAATAATGGCGGAAATATATTTAATCGTATTTATAAAAAAAATTTAAAAGAAGATGAATTAAAAAAACTATTTCTTATGCCAAAAGAAATAAACTGGCCAAAACTCGCAGAGGGCTATCAAGTAAACTTTAAAAGTGTGGCAAATTTTAAAAAATTACGAGAGGCATTAAATTGGAGTATTTCTATCCAGAAATCTGTAATAATTAAAGTTGATGTTGATCCAGAAAATGAAATTTGTGAAAAAAATGCCTTGCTAGAAAAAATAATTGGCAGTTAAATTTATCATTTTCTATCTTTGAATAATTAGATTTCATGAAAGTATTACCTGGAAAAACAACTTTAAATTGGTCAGAATGCAAATCTTATGAGGATATTTTGTTTCACAAATCAGATGATGGAATCGCGAGAATTGCAATTAATCGGCCTGAAAAAAGAAATGCATTTAGGCCACAAACTGTAGATGAACTCATTGACGCATTCGATATCGTAAGAAATGATGAAACTATTGGCGTAGTTCTCTTTACAGGCGCTGGACCTGACAAGAAAGGCATTTTTTCTTTTTGCTCTGGAGGTGATCAGAGTGTAAGAGGTAAAAATGGATATAAAAATGATGAAGGGAAGCAGAGATTAAATGTACTTGAACTTCAAAGATTAATAAGAAGTTTGCCTAAAGTGGTTATTGCTTTAGTTCCTGGTTTCGCAATTGGAGGAGGGCAGGTACTTCATCTAATTTGTGATCTCAGTATCGCCTCTGAAAATGCAATATTTGGTCAAACAGGTCCAAGAGTTGGTAGTTTTGATGCGGGTTTTGGATCTAGTTATTTAGCAAGACTTGTTGGTCAAAGAAAAGCAAAAGAAATTTGGTTTTTGTGCAGAAAATATAATTCCAAGGAAGCTCTGAAGATGGGCTTGATAAATGCAATTACAAAGATTGAAGAATTAGAAGCTGAGGGTGTAATCTGGGCAAGAGAGATTTTACGAAATAGTCCAACTGCTATTCGTATTCTTAAAGCTTCATTCAATGCAGAGAATGATGGGATTGCAGGTATTCAAGAATTATCTGGATACACAACTCAATTATTCTATTCGACTGAAGAAGCTCAAGAAGGTAGAGATGCCTTTCTTGAAAAGCGTCCACCAGACTTTTCTGACTATAAGTGGACACCATAGTTTATTTTCAAAAGAACTTTTTTTAAATAATTATCAATGAGAATTCTTCTTGCCGCTGCTGAATGTGCTCCAATGATCAAAGTTGGAGGTATGGGAGATGTGGTTGGTTCGTTACCTCCATCTTTGATAAAACTTGGTCACGATGTAAGGGTAATAATTCCAGGATATGGAAAATTGTGGAGTCTTTTAGAGGTATCGAATGAGCCAATCTTTAGAGCAAATACAATGGGCACTGATTTCGCCGTATATGAAGCAAAACATCCCATTCATAATTATGTGATTTACCTAGTGGGTCATCCTACATTTGACTCTGACCAAATATACGGAGGTGAAAATGAGGACTGGCGCTTTACCTTTTTTGCTAGTGCCACAGCAGAATTTGCCTGGAATTGTTGGAAACCTCAGGTTCTCCATTGCCATGATTGGCACACTGGAATGATTCCTGTGTGGATGCATCAGGACCCCGAAATTAGTACTGTATTCACAATTCACAATTTAAAATACCAAGGCCCTTGGAGATGGAAACTTGAAAAAATGACTTGGTGTCCTTGGTATATGCATGGAGACCACACAATGGCTGCGGCAATGTTGTATGCAGATAGGGTAAATGCTGTTTCTCCAACTTATGCAGATGAAATTAAAACCCATGAATATGGGGAAAGCCTTGAAGGATTACTTAATTACATTTCAGGTAAATTAAGGGGAATTCTTAATGGTATAGATCTTGATGAATGGAATCCAGCCAAAGATCCAGTTTTACCTGCAAAATTTAGTATTAAAAATTTAGAAAATAGGCTAGAAAATAAAAAAATTCTGCAGAGAGAAATGGGTCTCGAAGTTAACCCTAAAAAATACCTTTTAGGAATGGTCAGTAGGTTAGTTGATCAGAAAGGGGTTGACTTACTTCTACAAGTTTCAAGAAGACTTCTAGCATATACAGATTCGCAAATAGTTGTTTTAGGAACTGGAGATAGATATTTAGAGTCAGGATTATGGCAACTTGCATTAGATTACCCAGGAAGATTTTCTGTATTTCTTACCTATGATGATTCTTTATCAAGACTTATATATGGTGGCTCTGATGCATTTTTAATGCCAAGTAGATTTGAACCTTGTGGTATTAGTCAACTGCTTGCTATGAGATATGGTTCAATTCCAATAGTAAGGCGAGTAGGAGGTTTAGTTGACACAGTTTTACCTCATGATCCAGAAAATAATAGTGGCACTGGTTTTTGCTTCGATCGCTTTGAACCTATAGATTTTTATACATCTTTAGTAAGGTCTTGGGAGGCCTTTAGGCATAGAGATAGTTGGGAATTATTGCAAAAAAGAGCAATGAGCCAAGAGTTTAGTTGGCAAAGATCCGCACTCGAATACGAAATTATGTATAAAGATGTTTGTGGAATAAAAGAACCATCTCCAGATTTTGCTGAAGTTGAAAAGTTCTCTTACGGACAATCTGCTGATCCATCTTTAAAAAAAAGTATGACTTAATTTTTTAATGGAATTCTCTTTATCAGAATTAAACAATGTTTTGGGGGATATTAAAAATCTGAGCGAGGGTGAAAGAGATTTTTTGAATTTTAAAAATATAAGTATTGATAGTAGAACCTTATTAAAAAATGATCTTTTTATAGCTATAAAAGGTAAAAATTTTGATGGACATAGTTTTCTGCCAGATGTTTTAGATAAAGGAGTTAAATCAGTAGTAATTAAAAAAGGGATGCAGAGATTACTGCCTTGTAATTTTCCTTATTGGGTCGTAAATGACACATTAGTGGCATTTCAAAAATTAGCATTGCTAAAAAGAAAAAAATTAAATATCCCTATTATCGCAATAACTGGTTCAGTGGGTAAAACTACAACAAAAGAAATGATTGGTGGAGTTTTAAATAAACTTGGAAGAATTAAATTATCTTATGCCAATTTCAATAATGAGATTGGAGTTGGTCTTACTATTCTTGCTACGGATATAGAGGATAAAGCTTTAGTTCTTGAGATGGGGATGAGAGGTCTTGGACAGATCGAGAATTTATCTAAATATAGTGAACCCGATATTGCCATTATTACAAACATTGGCTCAGCTCATATTGGATTGTTAGGTTCAAAAAAAAATATTACATATGCGAAGTGTGAAATTAGTAAGTTCTTAAATCCCGAAGGAGTTGTAATAATTCCAGCAAATGATCCATTCCTAGAAAAAACTTTAAAAGAATTTTGGAAAGGAAGAGTTATAAAAGTGAGGCTATTAAACATAGATAATCAAAAGGAGAATTTCAAGAAAGATGATAATTTGCTAGGATTTTATAATTCTTCGAATAGAACAATTTTAATTGAAGAAAATACCTTTGAAATTTCATTTGAGGGATTTCACAATGCTTCTAATTTCTTATTCGCTTATGCAGTTGCTAAAGAGCTAGGCATTGATTTTGCAAGTTTTAATAAATTTGATTTTGTAAGTTTAGGTGGAAGGAATAAAATTCTTAAATCAGTAAAAACAACAATATATGATGAGTCATATAATGCTTCGCCGGAGTCAGTAAAAGCATGTATAAAGAACCTGATTGAAAAACCGAGAAATAAATTTTTCATATTTGGAAGTATGCGAGAATTGGGAAAAGAATCTGAAAAATATCACAAAGAAATATTCAACTTAATAAATAATTCAGATATAGAAAAGTGTTTATTTATTTGCGATAAAGAAAATGAAAAAATTTACACCAATTATCTAAAAGATAAAAATAAATTCCTAGTTTTAAATAATATTAAAGATGTACCTCAAGAGATAAACAAATCTACAAAAAAAGGTGATTCTATTCTTATAAAAGGGAGCAGATATTGGCAACTTGAAAAAATTATTGAATTAATTAATTAAATCAGGATTTCTTTTCTTCCAATTCTCTATATTTACTTGCTTAGTTCTTGATATCGCTAATGAATTATCTTTAGAGTCTTTTGTGATCACTGAACCTGCACCTGTTGTTACTGATTCCCCTAGATTTATTGGCGCTACAAAAACTGTGTTTGCTCCAATACTGGAATTTTTGCCAATTTTTGTTTTATGTTTTTTCTGTCCATCAAAATTTGCAGTAATAGTGCCTGCTCCAATATTTGTAGATCTTCCAATAATAGAATCACCAATATAACTTAGATGGTTTACTTTAGACTCCTCCTCTAGTTGACTATTTTTGATCTCAACATAATTACCTATTTTGCTATAGGAAGATATTTTGGAATTAGGTCTTATATGACTATAAGGGCCAATTTTTATATAATCCATTATCTTAGAATCATAAACAGTAGAATTTGAAATTTCACAATTTAATCCCACACTAGAATTCTCAATAAAAGTATTTGGACCGATAATGCAATGACTATTTATTTTCGTATTTCCTCTTATATGTGTATTAGCTTCAATGATTACATCCTTACCAATTTCAGCTTCTTCACTAATTGAACAACTTGCTTTATTTAAAAAAGTTACACCATTAAGCATATGTTTTTCTTTAATTGAATTCTGAATACATTCTTCGCACTCTGATAGTTGAATTCTGTTATTAATTCCTTGAAGCTCTCCATTATCCTCTACCTCGAGACTTAAGGAGTTTTTTAGCAAAGTTATTGTATCTGTTAAGTAAATCTCTTTTTGATTATTATTGCTCTGCAAGGTATTAATTATTTCTGACAAGTTACCCCAGTTAAAACAGTAAACACCTGCATTTATTAATGGATTTTCTCTTTCTAGATCATTGCAATCTTTTTCTTCAACAATTCTTTCTATAAAATCCCCCTTTAAAAAAACTCTGCCGTATCCATGAGGATTTGTTTTCTTTGTAGTAATTAAAGAAACATCAGCATTTTTTGAATCGTGTAAATATAAAAGTCTTTTTAGAGTACTAGGCCTAATGAGTGGCACGTCGCCGTTAAGTACCAAAAGTTTTCCTTCATGTTTTTTTACTTCTTTACAAAGTACCTGGATAGCATGACCGGTTCCTGATTGAGGTTTTTGAACAACAACATGGATTTTTTTATTGTTTGGGATTGACTTTTGTACTTCTTTTGATTTGTGTCCAGTAATTACGAAAATTTTATCAGGTTTTAATTCGACACATGAATCAATTACTCTTTGTAGAAGAGTTTTGCCAGAGATTTTATGTAAAACTTTTGGCAATGAGCTTTCCATCCTGGTACCCTTTCCTGCCGCTAATATCGCAACACTTAACATGTTTATTTGAAATCCTAATTTAAATTTAACTCTTAACGGATAACTTCGTCATTCCCCACTTCTTTCTCCATTTATTTGTAGATAATAGACTTGAGAATAATTGCTCATCTAATCTTCTCCTGATTATATCGTCTTTACTTGAGTTCAAATCTTTATCTCTATATGGAATACTTGCTTTAGTTAAGAGATGTTCTTCTTCCATTAAAGATAACTTTTCAAAATTGTGATTAGGTTTAAATTTATTCTTATCAAATTTTGATATTGCGACAGTTCCCTGACTCCAAAAAGGTCTGTTTTTACAACTTGGCTTAATAGTAAAAATTTCTAATCCAATATTTCTCAAGGATTTTCTTACTGCCGCTGATGAAGAATAAGTTATTAAATAACCCTGATGATTAAGATTTTCTGTGATTTTGGATAAAAATTCAATTGTCCATAATTGTGGGCATTTTTGAGGAGAAAAACCATCTAAATAAATCAGATCGAATTTAATAGAAGAAGGAATAATGTTGATTTTTTCTCTAGCATCACCCCACAAAATACTGCATTTAAAAAATTTATCCTCAAAGTAATCTTTTCGATAAAGTGATTCAAATATTTTTTTGACTTTTGGATCCCATAATTTAAGGAAAGATTCATTTCTAAACGAATATTCAAGAGGCTTTTTATCAATCTCCAATGCATACAAATTTAAATATGATTTTTGTTTAATTAATTCATTTAGTAAAGAAGCGGAATTGTATCCTAAGCCAAAACATATATCCAAAACATTAAGAGATTTGCCCTGAAATCTTTGCAAATCAGAAGTAGCTGTAAACTTTGACTTTGTTTCCTCTAGTGCGCCCAATAAACTATGGAAGTTCTCTTGAAAAAACACACTTCTTAAAGAGTAACTACCATCTTTAGTTAAAACTTCTATTAATTCAGACAAAAACTTTAGTGGTTAGTTAGTTAGTTTTGCCAGCTCTTCCCAAAAAGTGGGATACGAGACGCTAGCAGCATCAGATCTTATGATTTTTGAGGTACCCTTAGCAAGAAGTGAAGCAATAGCAAGACTCATTGCTACTCGATGATCTGTCTCACTATCTACCTCCGCAGAATGAAATTTTGATTGCCCATTAATGATTAACCCATCCTCTTTTTCGGTTATTTCAGCGCCGAATTTTTGTAACTGTCGAGCCATGACTTTTAATCGATCTGTCTCCTTAACTCTTAATTCTTGTGCATCCTTAATTTCAGAAACTCCATTACAAAAACAGGCAGCAACAGTTAGGATAGGTATCTCATCTATAAGTTTTGGGAGAATATCTCCTTCAATAGTGAATGATCTTAAATTATTTGAAGTCTTAACTTTAATAGATCCAATAGGTTCTCCTGCAATAGTCGATTTATCTAAAATCTCATAATTGCACCCCATTGAATTCATTACATTTAAAATCCCTGTTCTAGTGGGATTTAATCCGACATTCTGAATTAAAATCTCTGAATTTGGAACAATAGATGCAGCAATCATCCAAAAAGAAGCAGAACTTATATCTCCAGGAATCAATATTCTCTGACCAATTAAGTTGCTCCCTGACTTGATAACTACATTCCTTCCTAATTCTCCTCTTATACTGATGTCTGCTCCAAATGCTTTTAGCATTCTTTCAGTATGGTCTCTTGAAGATGCTGGTTCAATTACAGAAGTAGTTCCAGAAGCATTGAGGCCTGCCAATAATATTGCCGATTTCACTTGAGCACTTGCCACTGGAGTTCCAATAACACATCCCTTAAGTTTTTTTCCATCAATTGAGATTGGAGCTTTGTTACCGCCTTCCCTTCCATAAATTTTGCCACCCATCAAAGATAATGGTTTACCAACTCTCCCCATTGGCCTTTCGTTAAGAGAATCGTCCCCGGTTAAGATGAAATTCTTACCTTCTTGTGCGGCTAATAAACCCATTAGTAACCTCATAGTGGTTCCTGAATTTCCACAATTGAGAATTTCTTTTGGCTCTTTTAATCCATTAAGACCCAATCCTGAAATCGTAAAAGGTTCATTTTTTTTTATTTCTGGTATTTTTACACCTAACTTTCTTAGACAATCAGCAGTTGAAAGTGGATCTTCAGAATGTAAGAACCCCTCAATAGTCGTATCACCTTTAGCAATACTTCCTATTATTAGAGCTCTATGAGAAATAGATTTATCTCCAGGTACTTTTACTTTTCCTTTTAAATTAACTCCACCTTTTATTGCGCGGATATTATTCATTTTCAAATTAATTACTAGATAAGTTTTCTGTAAAAACAAATTAGTTTTATATTATCAATAAGTTTGTTTTTTAAAAAAAAATAATCAAATTAAGTAACTGTTTTCTATAATAAATTTAGAAAAGGATTTGATTATTAATCTTACTTATTATCACGTTGCAAAGGATGTCCCTGAAAATAGTCTAGACATCGCAGTGGTCATTGATGTTTTAAGAGCTACAACCACAATTTCCTGGGCTTTAAAAAATGGAGCTGATTCAATACAAGTTTTTGCAGATTTAGATTTATTAAAAGAATCTGCAATTAAGTGGCAAGCCGAAAAAAGACTAATGCTTGGAGAGAGAGGTGGAAAAAAGATTGGGGGTTTTGATTTAGGAAATTCTCCTTTATCAGTTACAGAAAAAGTTGTTAGTGGTAAAAGACTATTTATGAGTACGACTAATGGGACTAAATCATTGCAAAAAGTTCAAAACGCTAAGCATTTATTTGCTATGGGTCTCCCAAATAGGAAAGCAGTTGCCGAAAAAATCATTTCATTAAAAAGTGAAAATGTTTTAATACTTGGTAGTGGTTGGGAAGGTTCTTATTCACTTGAGGATTCTTTAGCTGCTGGTGCTTTGGCTTCATACCTAAAACAGAACTGTGATTTCGAAATTAATATTTTGAATGATGAATTACAAGCTGCTTTGGCACTTTGGGATATCTGGAAAAATGATATTTTGAAATGTTTAAAAACAGCAACCCATGGCAAAAGATTGACAAGTCTTGGAGATTATGAGGATGATTTTAAATGTTGCTCTGAACTTGATTGCTTAGATATTGTTCCAGCTCAAGTTGAAAGAGGTGTGATTCGTGCCTCATGATTTACGAATTGGTTTATTAGGAGTAAAGTCTTGACTGATTTTTTGGTAGCTGCATTGCAAATTACAAGTACTTCAAATGTTGAAGCAAATTTTACTGAAGCAGAAGAACAGATTGAATTAGCTGCTAGAAGAGGAGCTGAGTTAATAGGATTGCCTGAGAATTTTGCTTTTTTAGGGGGAGATGATGAAAAACTTAGATTAGCTTCTGAATTGTCAGAGAAGTGTGCAAATTTTCTAAAAACTATGTCCCAAAGATATCAAGTATTTCTTTTAGGAGGAGGCTATCCTGTCCCTGCTGGTGATGATAGTCATACTTTTAATAGGTCAGCCTTATTTGGGAAAGATGGACAGATTTTGGCAAAATACGACAAGATTCATTTGTTTGATGTTGATTTACCTGATGGAAATTTATACAAGGAATCGTCCACTATTTTATCCGGAGCAAAGTATCCACCTGTAGTAGATATCCCAGGTTTATGCAAAATAGGATTGTCTATTTGTTACGACGTTAGATTTCCTGAACTCTATAGATATTTGTCTTCCAATGGTGCAGAGCTAATTATGATTCCCGCAGCTTTTACAGCATTTACTGGAAAAGATCATTGGCAAATCCTATTACAAGCAAGAGCAATTGAGAATACAGCATATGTAGTCGCTCCAGCTCAAACTGGGATTCATTATGGAAGAAGGCAAAGTCATGGCCATGCAATGGTAATTGATCCTTGGGGTACAGTTTTATCTGATGCTGGAAAAACTCAGGGAGCTGCAATAGCACCTGCTGATAAAGAAAGAGTAAAGAAAATTAGGGAGCAGATGCCAAGCCTTAAACATAGAAAAAGCAAATTGTTTTCAAACTAATGATAAAGTTTTTAGACAATAAACTTTTTCGTTATTTATCCGTTTTTTTAGTTTTAAATTCTTCAATACTTCCAGTTAAATCTTCAAGTGCTCTTGCGGCATGGGCTATAAATACTAATGGGGTTTTAGAATTAAGAACTAAGTCAAATACAAATTTAAAAGCATACTTTCAGAAGGCTAACCAAATATCGGGCGATAGATTCTGGGTAGATTTTCCAGGAGAATTAAAAAATCCCAGAACAATAAAAGGTAATGGCCAAATAAAAGAAATTAGATTAGGTAAGCCAGGTAAGGGTAAAACAAGACTTGTTATTGAATTTAAGGAAGAGACTTATTTGAACCCTTTGACTTGGCAAATCGTTGGCTTAGATCAAAATAGATGGAGAATTAAACTATTTAAGCCAAAATATTCATTTAAAAAAATTGGTGAAGGTTTAGTTGAAAAGAAAAGAGGTTATTTCAAAGCAAATAAAGATTTAATTCATAAGAAGAAAAACAATTATGGTTACTTGAAACTACCAGAGGTAAAACGAAACAAGTTTGAGGTTGTAATCGATCCAGGGCATGGAGGACCTGATCCAGGAGCAATAGGCATTGGGGGTATTAGAGAAACAGATGTTGTTCTAGAGATTTCAAAAAAAGTTAAAAATTTACTTTCTGAGAAAGGTGTCAAAGTAAGGTTGACTAGAATAAATGACGTTGATTTGGATTTGCCTCCAAGAGTTTCCCTTGCTAATAATACCGATGCAGATATCTTTGTAAGTATTCATGCAAATGCCTCAAGAGGTAAAAGAAGAGACATAAATGGATTGGAAACCTTTTATTACAGAGGGTGGAGAGGAAGATTACTCGCGAAAAGAATTCAAAAACAAATTTTAAGAGTTTCCCCTGGGAGTCCTGATCGAGGAGTTAAACAAGGTCGATTCTATGTAATTAAAAATACTAGGATGCCGGCAGTCCTTGTAGAAATTGGATTTTTAACGGGAAGATTAGATGCAAGAAGGTTAGAAAAAATAACCCATCGAAAAAGATTAGCCTATGCAATTGCAAAAGGCATCCTCGAATATTTAGATAAAGTAGGGTGAAACTTAAAATAGGTATATTTGATAGCGGAATAGGTGGTTTTACTATCCTTAAATCTTTATTAAAAACTCGTAATGATGTAGAAGTTTTTTATTTGGCGGATACAAAAAGAATACCCTTTGGGAATAAAAATTCTAAAGAAATAAGATTAATTGCAAAGGAGATTTGTACTTTTTTTATTGATATGAATTTGGATGCACTCTTAGTTGCTTGTAACACTACAAATGCGTGCGCGCTTGATATTCTAGAAAATAATCTAAAGGTCCCTTGTTTTGACCTCATAAACTCAGTTTCGGAAATAGTTGATAAACAAATAATTGGTGTCATAGCAACACAAACAACTGTTAGATCATCGTATTACAAGAAAGCTATAAACGCTAAAAAAGAGAATACGATAATACTTCAGCAAGAATGTCCAAAATTTGTATCAGAAATTGAAAAAGAAAAATTAAATCTTGATAAGTTAAATAGTCTTTCAGACTTATACTTAAGACCACTAATAAACAAAAATATTGAAGAATTAATACTTGGATGTAGTCACTATCCTTTAATTTATGACTTTTTAAGAAATAAATTAGATTCAAATATAAAAATTATTGATCCATCCGTAGCATTAATAAAAAAATTTAATGAATCTTTTGCTATTCCAGAAACTTACCGCTATGAGTGTATTTCTTTCGAAAATGTAAAATTTTTTGTTACTTCAGAAAGAGATGAGTTTTCCAATAAAGTAAAATTTTGGCTTGGAATTAATAAAGAAATTAGGTTGGTTAACCTCCGAAGTAATGTTTGATTCCTTAAGATATAAAAGAGGTCAATCATGAATACAGTAACAGAGCTACTACAACCAGTTGAAAATGATCTTGATGATCTTATTTTAGAACTGAAAAATCTAATAGGAGCTGGTCACCCAATTCTTCAAGCAGCAGCAGAACACCTTTTTAGTGCTGGAGGCAAAAGGTTAAGACCCGGTATAGTTTTATTGATTTCAAAAGCTATATCTCCTGAATTTTGCTTGACAACCAAACATAAAAGGCTTGCTGAAATAACTGAGATGATTCATACAGCCTCATTAGTTCATGATGATGTTGTTGATGAGGCTTCTACAAGAAGGGGAGTAGATACAGTTCATAGTAGATTTAATACCAGAGTAGCTGTCTTGGCGGGTGACTTTTTATTCGCTCAAGCAAGTTGGCACCTAGCAAATCTTGACAATGTAAATGTAGTTAAATTACTTAGTAGAGTAATAATGGATTTAGCAGAGGGTGAAATTAAACAAAATTTAAATAGATTTGACTCAGCTCAATCTTTTTCCAAATACATTAATAAAAGTTATTGTAAAACAGCATCATTAATAGCAAATAGTTGCAAAGCAGTTGGAGTTTTGAGTGGGATTAATGACGAAAACTTAACCTCGTTGTACGATTTTGGCAAAAATATTGGTTTGGCATTCCAAGTTGTAGATGACATTCTTGACTTTACTGGAAATGATAAACAACTTGGAAAACCTGCTGTAAGTGATCTTGCTAGTGGTTATCTTACCGCTCCAGTTTTATATGCCTTAGAAGAAAATAAACAATTGTCAGTTCTTATAAACAGAGAACTTGCTGAAAAAGATGATTTAGACGATGCTCTTAATATCATCATGAACTCTAAAGCTATTGAAAGTTCAAGGAAACTAGCTGAGGATTTTGCAATGCTTTCTAAAGAAGCTATAGTCTGGCTTCCTGATTCAGAATACAAAAGAGCTTTAATGGCTCTTCCAGAATTTGTTCTAAGCCGTATTTATTAGATCTATTAGAAATAAATCTTTGAGCTAAATTAATATTAAAATTTTTGAAAACCCTAATTTTTTCGACTAAATTTATTAAGCATAGATTTATTTAATGTCATTAGATAAAAAAAATTCAATCAATAACATACTTGAAGAAAAGAGAATTTTCTCTCCATCAAAAAAATTTGCAGAAAACTCAAATATTAGTACTCAAGAAGAATTACTTAATCTAAAAGAACAAGCATCAGATAATCCTATTCAATTTTGGGAATCTTTTGCAAAATCTGAATTAGATTGGTTTGAGCCATTTCAAACCGTATTAGATAAAGAAAATGCGCCCTTTTTTAAATGGTTCAAAGAAGGGAAACTCAATATTACATACAACTGCTTAGATAGACATATTAAGAGAGGACTTGGAGAAAAGACTGCACTTATATGGGAAGGCGAACCCGGAGATAGTAAAAAATATACCTACGAAGAACTTCTGAAAGAGGTATGTAAAGCAGCTAATGCATTAAAAGCAATTGGTGTAAAAAAAGGAGATTTGGTATGTATTTATATGCCGATGATTCCTGAAGCAATGTTCGCGATGTTAGCTTGTGCAAGAATTGGCGCGCCTCATTCAGTTGTCTTTGGAGGATTTTCTTCAGAAGCTCTAAAAGATAGGTTAATTGATGGGAACGCCAGATTTGTTGTTACTGCTGATGGTGGCTTTAGAAAAGATAAGGTTATTGAACTTAAGAAAGCAGTTGATGCGGCCATTGAAAGTGGGGCAGATAAAGTTGTTGAAAAAGTAGTTGTTGTTCAACGATCCCAAAAAAATATTTTGATGGTTGATGATAGAGATTTTTGGTGGCACGAATTGTTAAAAGATCAAAAAGATCATTGTGAACCAGAAATAATGAATAGCGAAGATAGACTTTTTATTCTTTATACTTCAGGCTCTACTGGAAAGCCCAAAGGTGTAGTTCACACTACAGGTGGTTACAATCTTTGGTCCCATTTGACATTCAAATGGATTTTTGATTTAAAAGATGACGATATTTACTGGTGTACTGCTGATGTTGGTTGGATTACAGGTCATAGTTACATAGTTTATGGCCCTTTATCTAATGGTGCTACAACCTTAATGTATGAGGGAGTGCCAAGACCCTCAAATTTAGGGGCTTTTTGGGAAATTGTTCAAAAATATAAGGTTTCTATTTTTTATACTGCACCAACTGCAATAAGAGCATTTATGAAGTCTGGGCGTGAAATCCCTGATAAATATAATTTGGAAAGTCTTAGACTTTTGGGCACAGTTGGTGAGCCAATTAATCCTGAAGCATGGATGTGGTACAGGGATGTTATTGGTAAAGATAGATGTCCTATTGTTGATACTTGGTGGCAAACTGAGACTGGTGGTGTGATGATAAGTCCCTTGCCTGGAGTCGTTGCTACAAAGCCAGGTTCAGCTACTTTCCCTCTGCCAGGAATCGAAGTTGAAATTGTCGATAAGAATGGAGATAAGGTTAAGGAGAACGAGGGTGGCTATTTAATTGTAAAGAAACCTTGGCCAGGAATGATGCGAACAATTCACGGAAACTCAAAGAGATATTTGGAGAGTTATTGGGAATATATTTCCTTTAAAGGAGAAAAAAATGTTTATTTTGCTGGAGATGGAGCACGCATTGATGAAGATGGATATATATGGATTATGGGAAGAGTTGATGATGTCATAAGTGTTTCAGGACATCGGTTAGGAACAATGGAAATAGAATCTGCTTTGGTAAGTCATAAATCAGTTGCAGAGTCCGCAGTCGTTGGCAAAAAAGATGATTTAAAAGGTGAAGTTATAGTTGCTTTTGTATCTCTAGAGAAAGACGTGAACAGTTCTTCAGAATTAGTAGAGGATCTTAAGAAACATGTTGTTAATGAAATTGGAATTATCGCAAAGCCTGAAAAGATTATAATTTCTGACTCTCTTCCGAAAACACGTAGTGGAAAAATTATGAGGCGTATTTTAAGATCGTTAGCTGCTGGAGAAAATATTAGCGGTGATATAAGCACTCTTGAAGATAGTTCTGTTTTGGAAAAGCTGAAAGAATTATCCTAATCAGATTCATCAATTAGATTGGAAATTTTTTTTATAGTATTTCTTTTGAATTCATCATCGGCCCAGTCTCCTAAAAAATTTTCTCTTAGTCCTGCGCTCGCAATTATAGTGTGTGTACCTTTTAACATAACCCCCTTAGAATTATCTTCTTTTCTTGCTTTCAGGCAAGAAAATAATTTATCTGTTTGATCTAATTCATCTGATTTGAATTTTATTAGGAAGTTATTTTTTTGATTATATGTTTTTTCAATTAATCGCAAAGTTCTTTCAGGGCTTGGGCTGAATTCACTATTAAATTCTAATTTTTGAGAAATTTGTTTCAATAATGGAATAGATTTGTTAGCACTGAAGTTATTAAAACTTATTGATATGAATTTTTCACAATTTCTTCCACCATCAGGGGAAATTAGATGAAGTTTGCAGCCTAGGCTATGACCAATTCTTATTGAAGGAATTGATGTTCCTATTCTTTTTAATAATGATATTCGACAATTTTTGAAATCCCTCCATGCTTTAATAGCAAGTTGTTGGTGATCAAATTGTGGAGTGTATTTATATGCATGTACTGCATAGTTTTTTTTAATTAAACTCTCTATGAATCTTTTATAAGTTAAATCTGGTTTAGAAGCTAGATAACTTCCACCAATAAATTCAACAATTTTTTTAGGATTTGAAGGCCAATAACAGAAATTGTTAAATTGAAATTTTTTAAAAGTCATATTTAATATACTAAAAATGTTTCAAAAAATATTTTCTAGCCTGTTTTTTAATTTATATTAATTTAAAAGAAATATTTATTAAATGCGTCAAGATAAATGAAAGTATTTTGAGTTAATTGGAACTATTTAACAAAAAAGAATTAAATCAATTGGATTTTCTTCATGATCAAATTAACACCAATCCCTCTGAAGAGAGAGTAACGAATAAAAATAAAAAAATTGAAAAAATTTTAATTCTTGATACTGAAACAACAGGTTTAGACGAAAATAAAGATGAAGTGATAGAAATAGGATGTATCTTATTTGATGTATCTTTTAAATGTGTACTTTCACAAGTTTCTTTTTTATTTCCAGTTAATAATAATGAAGCCGAACATGTAAATGGTATTTCTGCAGAAGTAACTAATATCTCTCAACCATGGGAAGATGGATTGAATCTCTTTCTAAAACTTGTTGATTCTTCAGATTTCATCGTTGCTCATAATGTGGAGTTTGATAAGAAATGGTTTGGAAAAGGAAGATTGCCTAAGCTTAATAAGAAATGGATATGTAGTTTAGAGGATATTAATTGGTCTTTTCAAAAATCACTAAAAACAAGACCTTCAGTAACTGATCTAGCCTTATCTTTTTCAATACCAGTTTGGAATTTACATAGAGCTTTATCTGATTGCTTTTATTTATCTGAGGTCTTCAAAAAATGCGACAACTTAGAGGAACTTTTACTTAAAGCTACTGAACCGAGGTTTTTATACAAGGCTTTGGTTAGTTATGAAGATAGGTCTTTAGCTAAAAATGCTGGGTTCAGATGGAATAGTCCTGTGCAAGGAGCTTGGTCAAGAAAATTAACTACTGATGAGGCAAAAAATCTTAATTTTAGAGTTGAGATTTTGAATTAATATTTATTTAATTTTTGACTAAGAAAATATTAAGTGCATCTTACAAGGCATCCATTTATTACCCATTTTATGTGCTCCAATACATCCGTATTTTGGAGCAGCCTTTTCAGCTTCTAGTTTAGTGTTAAATAGATCTGACATCATATTTTCCTTATTTGGATTTGATATTTGTTTGGAATGATTATGATGATTTTTATGAGAATTAGGAGAATACTCCCATATCCCCATAGTAGTAAAACCGGCAGAGATAATTCCCATCCCGACAACTGATAAATTTACTATTCCCATTGCGACTGCACCAAAAGAAAATACACCCATTGGAACTACCCCTATACTTATTACTCCCATTGGCACTATTCCTATTGAAACTATACCAAGAGGTGCTATTCCAAAAGCAATTTTTTTTGGTTTTGTACCGCAATGTTGATTCTCTTTACTTTTATTAATTCCCAATAGTTTTTCTAAATGTTAAATTAAAATTGTCTCACAAAATAACCAATCAAAGATTAATTTCTAGATGAATTAAAAATTTTGAATTATTTTTTAGAACTTTGAATAACTTAAAAAACCTAAGAGGAACAGTAGACCTATTTCCTGAACAATTAATAAAGTGGCAAAACGTTGAAAAAATTTTATTAGAGCAGCTTTCTAGAGCATCCATCAAAGAAATAAGAACACCAATATTGGAAATGACCGAATTATTTATAAGAGGAATTGGTGAAGGAACAGATGTTGTCAATAAGGAAATGTATACATTTCTTGATAGGGGGGAGAGGTCTTGCACTCTGAGACCTGAAGGAACAGCCTCAGTCGCACGAGCGTTAATACAAAACGGAATATCTTCTAATCCTCTTCAAAAACTTTGGTACATGGGTCCTATGTTTCGATACGAAAGACCTCAAGCAGGCAGGCAAAGACAGTTTCATCAATTAGGTGTTGAGTTTATAGGACATGATTCAGTTAGAAGTGATGTTGAAATTATTGCTTTAGCTTGGGATATATTAGGCAAATTAGGAATAAAAGAACTCAATCTTGAAATAAATACGTTAGGTGATACTAATGACAGATCAAATTTTCAAAAATCTTTTTTAAAATGGTTAGAAACAAATAAAGATTCTCTAGATTTAGATTCTCAGAATAGAATTTCTAAAAACCCTTTGAGGATTTTGGACTCAAAGAATATTCAAACTAAAAAAGTTCTTGAAAATGCACCAAGATTATTTAATTTTTTATCTGAAAAAAGTCATAACAGATATTTAGACTTAAAAAGACAATTAGAGGTTTTAAAAATACCTTATGTAGAAAATTTTAATCTTGTAAGAGGTTTAGATTACTACACTCATACAGCTTTTGAAATTACTAGTGGGGCTTTGGGCTCCCAAGCTACAGTTTGCGGAGGAGGGAGATACGACGATTTAATAAAACAAATGGGAGGGCCAAATACTCCTGCAATTGGTTTCGCTATTGGTTTAGAAAGATTAATTTTACTCGCAGGAAAAGAGCTTGAAATTCCAAGAAATACTGATATCTATATCATTAATCAAGGCTTAGTTGCTGAATCATTAGCAATGGATTTATCTAGAAAATTAAGAAATTACGATTTGTTAGTTGAGTTAGATTTAAGCGGAGCCTCATTTTCTAAGCAATTTAAAAAGGCAAATAAACTTAAATCTAAAAGTATTATTGTTATTGGTGATGATGAGGCAGTTAATGGGGAATTTATTATAAGGCTCTTTGATCAATCAGGTAATGGGAATAAAGAGGAGGTTATATCTTTTGAGAATGATATTAAATTAGAAAATTGGATAAACAATAACTTACTTGTAAAGTGATGTTCTTGAAGATAGTGATAATTTTTCTTTTTAAAATTATTTTTTTTAATTTTAGGAATTTTCTTAAATTAAATAGAAAACAAAAAGTTTTTAATTCTAAAAAAATAACAACTTTCAATAAAAAGAATCTTAATAATTGGATGAATTTAACTAAAAAAGAAAGATATAACTTAACAAAACAAGATTCTCTTAACTACATGGATAAAAGAAAACTTTTATTAGACGAAATTAGAAATGAATACAAGAAAATATCTAGAAAAAATTCTGAGGGGAACATTAAGAAAAAATAATTATGGAAAATTACTGGACTTCTAATAAATCTATAAATGGATTAAGACATTTTGTTTTAGTTAATGAGACTAAAGAAAAAGGAAATATTAGTTTTTTAATGGTTTCAGTCCTTGATTCTGAAATTAACTTAAAAACTACTTATGAAGAATTAATAAATAGTGGAAATTGGCAGAAGGGTTGGATCAATCTTTCAAAGCATCAATCGATTACAGAAGAATACGTTAACTATAAATCCATTAATAAAGAAAAGGGTATCGATGAGATATTCATTAATGAAGATTCTTTATTTAATATTTCTTAATTTGATATAAATCTTTCAAATCTCTTTTCTTTGTTAATACTAGGTTTTTTGTGACTTAATAATTATTTAAAAGTTTTACCCCTTTCAAAAAAATAAAATTAACGTTATCAAGGGTTAATTATATTTACTTAATTCAATGTTAGGGGATATGTGGAGCTCATCTGAGTTGACCTCTGAAAAACTGGGAATAACTGAAATTAAACTTTCTTTTTTACGTGAAAATGGAATACTCAAGCCTGGGATTCATTGGAAAAGCTCTCCACTCGGTCAGAAAAAACCTTGGAAACCCAAAGCGCTTTACAATGTAAAAATGTGCAGAGAAATAATTAATAAATTTTATTCTGAAGAAAACTATAATATCGCAGCCTAAAAAATGATACTATCCTGATTAATTTGGGAAAATATATAAAATATTCATTCGATTAGATTCTCATCCTTACACTCAATAAGAGTGTTTTGCAAAGTTGGATATAAGTTAATCATATTTATATATTGTTTCGATTTTCTGTAAGATTTTGCTGCCTTTTTGTAATGAACTTCAGATTTCATTTCTAGTGAAAATTTTCTAGAAGACTCTTGAGAAGTAGTCATAATATTAGATGTCTTATCCCATATTTAATAATTGTTTGAAAATGAGGCAATAACCTCCATGGTGTAATGAAACAAAACATCGTTTAATGTCAGCAAAATGAAATTTTTTTGACTTATTTGAATTTAAAAATTCTGGTTTATTTGATAGAACTTATATCTCTGAGAATAATTTTTCTTCATTAAATCTACATTCTTTACTCTTGTCTTGCCCTACGAATAATTTTTGTTTAGTAATAGTTAGGATTAATAACCTTTACAATTTTGTTATGAATTCAACTGTTTGGTGAAATATAAAGTATTCTCAAAACGTTTAAGCTAATCAATTCCTAAATGCAAACCTATGGAAATCCAGATACTACCTATGGATGGTGGGCTGGTAATTCAGGTGTAGCAAATCGCTCAGGAAAATTCATTGCTGCTCATGTAGCTCATGCAGGATTAATTGTTTTCTGGGCGGGTGCCTTCACCCTTTTTGAACTTTCACGATTTGACCCAAGCGTCCCAATGGGTCATCAACCTCTAATCGTTCTTCCTCACTTAGCAACTCTTGGAATAGGGTTTGACGCTAATGGTGTTGCGATGGGAGATACTAAACCTGTTCTAGCGATAGCAATAGTTCACTTAGTTTCTTCTATGGTTTTAGCCGCCGGAGGACTTTTACACTCTTTACTTCTTCCTGGAAATCTAGAAGATTCTGATGTAGCAAGAGCTAGAAAATTCAATATTGAATGGGATAATCCAGACAAATTGACATTTATTCTTGGTCACCATCTAATTATTCTTGGTTTCGCAGTTATTGCTTTTGTCGAATGGGCAAGAGTGCATGGAATTTATGATCCAGCTATTGGTTCTGTAAGACAGGTTGAGTATGAGTTAAATTTGGCCAAAATTTGGAATCACCAAACAGACTTTTTGACTATTGATAGCCTTGAAGAAGTTATGGGAGGTCATGCTTTCCTTGCTTTCGTTGAGATTACTGGTGGTGCTTGGCATATTGCTACTAAGCAAGTTGGTGAATATACCAAATTCAAAGGTAAAGGACTTCTCTCTGCAGAAGCTGTTCTCTCATGGTCACTAGCTGGCATAGGCTGGATGGCTATTATTGCAGCTTTCTGGAGTGCAGCTAACACAACGGTTTATCCAACTGAATTCTTTGGTGAACCACTTGAATTGAAGTTTAGTATTTCGCCTTATTGGGTAGATACAGTTGATCTCCCTGATGGTGAGTACACTTCAAGGGCATGGTTAGCTAATGTTCATTACTATTTTGGATTCTTCTTTATTCAAGGTCATCTATGGCACGCTTTAAGAGCACTAGGCTTTGATTTCAAGAGAGTTACAAATGCTATCAGTAATATTGATAGTGCAACAGTTACTCTTAAAGATTAATTTTCAAATTTTCTTACCAATATCAAAAGGCTCCTCTTATCGGAGCCTTTTTTATTTGAAAAATTTTGTTTATTAATTTAGATTTAGAATTATATGTTTTTGAAATCATTGAATATTTTTTCGATACAGAATAAAGATATTTTTTCAAATTCTCTATTGATAAGTTTTTTTGGATTGTTAATTATATTTTTTTTGTTGATTTTTGGAAGGAAATTTAAACTAGCTGTTCAACTCGAGAGATTTGGATTGCCGATAGCAGTCATATCAGGAATTTTAGGTATATCTATAGGCCCATTTGGTGCGATACACTTTTTACCAAAAGAAACAATTAATGTTTGGAGTAATTTTCCTACTCCTCTTTTATCATTAGTCTTCGCAACTTTAATGATGGGAAGACCTATACCGAATATAAATGGTTTAGTTAAACCGATTTTCAATCAATTTCTATTAGCTCTTTCACTAGGTTTCGGACAATTTTTTGTCGGCGGCCTTGTTGTTAAATATTTTCTGCCTCCATCTATGGACGCAAATCCTCTAATGGGTTGTTTAATAGAGGTAGGTTTTGAGGGCGGTCATGGAGCCGCATCAATAATCGGTGAAAGTTTTAATAAACTAGGTTTCCCAAATGGTTTAGATCTTGGTTTGGCTATGGCAACAATGGGTCTTTTATCCTCTTCAATATTGGGTAGTATATTTATCTTTATTGGTAGAACTTTAGGCCTATCAGATACTGAGGAAATTCTTGAACAGAAAGATACTTTAAATGGAAAAAATAAGATTAGAATTTTTGCAGATTTTAGAATTTTTATAATAAATCTTGGATTCTCTGGTTTGGCAATTTCTTTTGGTGTTTTGCTTCTTAAATTTTTAAGGTATATTTCAAGTTCTTTTGGTGATTTTTCGAAGGAAATTATTTTTTCACTACCAGTATTTCCTTTTATCCTTATAGGTTCGCTCCTTATAAGATATATTTTAGAAAAAACCAAAAATACAGAATTTATTTCAAATATTCTGCAAAGGGAGATTGGTATTTTATCAACAGACTTATTGATTTTTACAGCTATGGCGAGTTTAGATATTGCAGTTGTTTTTGATAATTGGATACTTATTTTGGTATTTACTATTTTCGGTTTATTTTGGAATTTAATCTGCATTGCTTATTTCGCATACTTTATTTTTGATGATTATTGGTTTGAAAAAAGTTTGATAGAATTTGGGAATTCAACTGGTGTAGTAGCTTCTGGGTTACTTCTTTTAAGGCTTGCAGATCCTAAAAATATTTCTAAGACTTTACCAATTTTTACGTCAAAACAGCTATTTGCTCAATTAATTCTTTCTGGGGGACTATTCACAGTTCTTGCACCATTAATGATTTCTAAAATTGGGTTAGATTATTGGACAGAAATTTGTGCCTTAATTACATTCGTAATTCTTTCTATCGCATTGATTTTTAACAAAGTAGAGATGAAAAAGTTTCAATAAGAACTCTAGAATGGTAAAAAGCATAAATTTTTTATTTTAATGTCATTTACACCCTACGATATTCCACCTCAAGAAAATAAAGGTAAGTGGTTTAGGAGTCATTTACTTGGAAGGGAAATAGAACTTGGCGAATTGTATAGTCTTGGATCAAATGATTTAGATTTGCTTATGGCGGAGACCGCAGAAATCAGAAGCGATCTTGATTTTAAGGAAAAAAATATAGGCAAATTTAGGACCGCAGGATATTTTTTGGAGTTAGCAAGAATAATTGAGAAAAGGAAGTTGATAGAAAGTTAATTAGATGGAAAATAATTCTTTCTAGAATTTGGTTCCCATAATTCGTATTTATACATTAACGACTTAAATTCTCTATTTTTCTCAAACGAATCTAACCAGTTTTTTATTGATGATTCAAAATAATTTGTTCTTTTTTGACTTTCACAAGCGATTCTGAATTGTCTAACAAAAGGCCAAATAGACCAATCAGCGATTGTTGGGCTATCTCCAAAAAAGTATTTTTTTTCGGCAAGAAGTTCGTTCCATCTCTTTATAAATTTAATCGCATTTGTGAAATGAAATTCTTGATCACAATCTTTATATCTTGTGGCATATTTAAATCGATCTAAATGATATTTGAATACGTTATCGTTTTCATTAATTATTTCAAAAATATCTTCCTTTTTGTTTTCAGGTAAATAAATTAATTTGATGTTTTCCTTTTTCGATTCTGAGAGAGCCCATAGGATGATTTCAAGACTTTCTTCAATAACTTCACTATTTTTTTTTATAAGAATTGGCACCGTTTTCGTCTTTGAATTATTTAAAAAATCTAGAGGTTTATTTTTTAAATCAATTTCTCTTATCTCTACTTTTATTTCGCAAATTAATAGAGCCCATCTTGCACGAATTGCATATGGACATCTTCGAAATGAATATAAAATATCGTTTTTCATATTGTAAAAACTTTTAATTTCCCTAATTCTTTTAGTATTATCTAAGTAGGAACAGTATTAATTTTACAACGCAAATGTCGGGATATGTTTACCTTATTAGAGTAGGAGACCTTTATAGGATTGGTAAAACGGATAATCTTGAAAAGAAAATTAAAAAATTAAAGCCAGATGAATTATTAACATCAATTATGACTAAGGAGCCAGAAACTCTTGAAGCAAGATTACTAAGAAAATATAAGTCGCAAAGAATTCCTGAAACTGGTTATTTAAAGCTTTCTAAAAGACAAATTAGAGAATGTAAAAAGCAATTTGAATTAAAGGGTAGCTTACCTCACACTTTAGATGCTGAAGTTTCTATAACTCTATTTGCATCTTTTTTATTGTTTTCATTAGGTTCTTTTATTTTTAATTATTTAAATTTTGGATTTGTAAGATCTATATCTTATTCTTTCGGAATGGCATCTCTACCAATGGTTATATTATTTATTACAGGTAGTTTTGGCGGATACTTTTCTGAAGATTTATCTCTTTTTTCATTGTTAACTAATCGAATAAAAGGTTTATTTATTGCAATTGCAATGCTTTCAATGGCTTACTTAATTTTTAATTTAGGTTAAATTTCATAGTTACAATTTAAGGCGATTTCAAATGGAACTGATTGGGTAGGTAACTTAAGAATAGTTGAGCATATTTCAGCAATATCTTCAGGTTGTGTCATGCTTGATTTGTCTAAAGAAGAGATATTTTGGGCCATTTTTGTATTAACCCAGCTTGGGCAAATTGCAGTAATTCTTATATTTTTATCCCAACCTTTATTTTTCATAGTTTGGCATAATCCCATCAAAGCAAACTTTGAAGAAGAATAAGCGGCTAAATCACCTTTGGATCTTTTCCCACTCATTGAAACTAAAACAATAATTCTTCCTCTTCCAGAGGTACATAAATGATCCCAAGAAAGCCTACATAAATGCCAAATTGCCAAAAAATTTATATTTAATGTATTTAAAATATCTTCTTCATCACCATCTTTGTATAAGAAAGGAACTTTAGATAATACTCCAGAACAATTTATTACTGAATCAAATCCTCCAAATTCATCTATGGTATTCTTTATCCAATTTTCGGCTGTAATTTTTTTTAAAGCATCATAGTGGTTGATTATAATTTTCCCTGCTGGCCATTTTTTTGGATCAATAGCGCTTCCTCTTAATGATTCTAAATCTCTTATGCCAATACTAATTCTATTGCCTTCTTTTAATTCTTTATGTGCAATATTTAGTCCAATACCTCTACTGGCTCCACTTATTAATATGGTTCTCATTTTTTAACTATATGTTTGGAAATATTATCCTAAGTAACATTTTAAATTCTCTTCCATGCATAATCATAAGACCTTTCTTTACACTCCATGGAGCCTTTATAAACATTACGCACATAGCATATACAATCTCTTTTAAAGAAAGAGTATCAGTTAGAAACCCATACCATTGATTTTTAGGTAGTTGGAAAAAACTGCCAAAAAATTCTCTCAATAGTTTCTCATCAAACCTCATGAGTTTTTCTAATCCAAATTGGTAAAGTGATTTCTTCCTAATTAATTCTTTTGACCATAAAGTTTCCCAACCTTTTCTAGCAATATGATAGGTACTTAGATTTTTGTTTTTAATTGCTTCTGAGACTGCCTTCGCGACAAGTGGAGCTCTTCTTAAAACATTACCAATTAAATATCCAGATGCAGGATGTACCATTGAAGCAGCACCACCATATCCAAGTATTTGTTGTTTGAAATCTGGGATTGCCATATTCATAGGAAGAAATAAGCCAAGCTCTTCGTGCTGCATGCTTGTGATTGATATATTTCGATAAGAAAGCCTCTTCTCTAGTCTCTCTTTTAAATTTTCCATTGTTAGAGGATTTACCAAACCAAGAGATGTCTCTTCAAGAAAATATTTCCCATCCCCCATATCCATGGCATAAAGAAAAGTTGGAGGTTCTTTTTTTTGCTCATCGTTAAGATGATCATTTCTATAGTCCATTAATACAAACTGCCCTTTCTTAAGTGGAGGTTTACTAAAATTACCTACTATCCCATAACAAGTTTGGACTGCCAAAGGACCACAGGATTTTAATTTAAGAAAAACAGGATCATACCCTGTTGCATCTACTACTAATCTTGCAGAGTAAGTTTTGCCATCTTTTGTAGTTACTGTACTTTTGTATTTTTCAAAATGTATTTTGTTTGCAAAGCCTTGATGCCATTTAATAAAAGACTTATTACATTCTTTAAACCAATAATTGTGGAGTTTCTTCTTATCAAATAGTCCATAGTCTAGTGAATGTTCCGTGGCTTTATTCTCGTCGTCCTGCTCTTCTAAAGCGCCATGCCCAAAAAAACTTACAGTATTTTTCCATCTATATTCAAGTAAATCCTGAAGCCCGAGTTGATCAACTTCTTTCCCCCAAATGCCATATGTATTTGGCCAAGGTTCATCTGGTCCATTTGGAGAAAGCACTTCAACATCTAATTTTTCCTTCCCTAAAGCTGAGGCAATAGCCATACCCGCAGGCCCTGCACCCAAAACAAGAACATCTGGCATATTTTCTTTTGACATTAAATATAAATCTTATGATTAAAGAAATTTATGGAACAAATTATTGCTTCTGAACCCAGGATTATATTTTTCATCTAATACTTATAATGAGAGTAGATTAATAATAATCAAATTACTCAAATACTAGCGACTAAGTTTTCAGTGTTTTAACAATAATTTATAAGATTACAAAATAAAAAAAAACTTTATTTATTTTTTTATCATAAAAAAAATATAGGAATTTAAATGATTAAAAATAAAAATATTTTAATTACTGGAGGTAATTCAGGAATAGGGTTTTTTGCCATTATTAATTTACTTAAGACGAATAATATTTTATATGTTGTAATAAAAAACGAATTTAGAAAGAATGAATTTCTCAGAAAAATCGAGAAACATTTTGATAAAAATTACCTTAGTAAATTTTTAATTATTATTGAAAATTGTGATCTTTCAGATCTAGAGAATATTAAAAAAATTAAAGATTACTTTATTATTAAAAAGATTTTTTTAGATGTGCTTGTTTTAAATGCAGGATTGCAATATACAGGCTCTTTTTACCCTAAAGTATCAAAACAAGGCATAGAACTAACTTTTGCAGTAAACCATCTTGCACATTTTTACTTGGTAAATGTCCTAAAAGATCTTATTAGAGATAAAGAAGAATCTAGAATCATTATTACATCATCAGATGTACACGACCCCAAAAGTTCAGGTGGCAATATAGGAAAGAAAGCGGGACTTAATAACTTAGTTAATTTGAGAAAAAAAGTAACTGGGAAATTTATAAATTTTAATGCTGATGAAGCTTATAAAAATAGTAAGTTGTGTAATATTTTGTTTGCTAAAGAACTTGAAAAAAAATTAAAAACTTCCTCGAGTAAAATTTCTGTAATTACTTGGGCTCCTGGTCTAGTAATACCAAATGATGATCTTGGTTTTTTTAGATATAGTAAGCGTTTTAATCTCTTTGGATATTTAATTTTTTCTAAAGCTGCAAAAAATATTTTAGGAATTTCTGAAAGTATAGAAAATGCTGGTAGGATACTTTCTGAAATTGTTTTTGATTCAAATTTAAATAATATTGGTTACGTTCATTTAAGTAATAAACTTATATCTTTTAAAAAACATAAATTAGTTGAAAGTAATGTTAGTGATGAGGCAAATAATTCTGAGTTGGCTTCAAAACTCTGGATTTTAAGTGAAGAGATTTGTAGATCATTTGGCTTTGTTACTTTCAATATTTAAGGTTTGTGTTGGGAATGCAAACTCTATATTATTAACCGCAAATTCCTCAATAATTCTTAAATTTATAGATTGTTGAGCTTCCATTGCGGCGAGATAATTATTTGTTGGGATGTAATAAACAAGTTCGAAATTAAGACTGAAGTCGCCGAAATCTGTGAAATGACATCTATCAAAAGACGCATCTTTTGTCTCTTCAACTATTTTTTTAATTATTATTGGAATCAATTTCATAAGTTTTGGAGAGGTTTCATAAACAACTCCCAATTTATGCACTAACCTTCTTTTTTTCATTTGTGCGTAATTTGAAATTATTCCATTTGTTAGGGCGCTATTGCTCATTACTATTACTTCTCCATTAATACTTCTTATCCTTGATGATCGTACTCCTACTCTCTCAACCATTCCGAGGACTCCATCAGATTTTATAAACTCACCTTTTTGAAAAGGTTTATCAAGCAAAATTGTTATATATTCAAAAAACTCCTGAACTGGATCTTTAAGAGCTAATCCTGCTCCAATTCCTCCTGCACTTAGTAAAGCCCAAATAGCAGTCATTTGAACACCTATATTTTGTAAGAAAAATATTGAGCCAATGGTCCAAGTTAATGCTTTTATCAATGGAGTTAGTGAAGATACCATTGAACTAATTGAGGAATCATTAATTTTCGAGGTTGATTCTGTTAAAGATCTTATTAAAACTTTATTGAGAGCTTTTATAATGATAATTAATATAAATAATTTCAAAATATTTAATAAGACAGAGATGAAAGTTATTTCATCAGCAAAAAAGTAGTCAATTGAAAAATAAAATGAGAGGAGGAACCCTATAGGTTTTATAATTCCAGAGATTACCTCAAAAATAAAATCATCAAAATTTGTTTTTGTTCTTTTGGAAATTTTTTTTAAAAATGTTTTTGAAAGTTTAGAAATCATTATGGACAATAAAGTTCCAATAAAAAAAATAGATATTGCCAGAAGGAAGTTTTCAGTAACAAATTTCATATTCAAATAAACCCTAAAAATTTATCTCTAATAAAATTTTAAATTATCTCTAAACAACAAACCAGTATTTATTTTTCTTTAACTCAGTATTATATTTCTAATTTCTTTAAATTCTTTTCTATCCGCAGTTTTGCATAATTCAAAAATTATTGATTCAGTTGTTGTTATGAACGCCCCACTCTGAGACATTCTTTGTAATGCTATTTCATGATCTGCTCTATTTCTACTTCCCATGGCGTCTGATATGAGAATAACTTCAAATCCTTTTTGTAAACTATCTAAGACTGTTTGTTGAATACAAATATGCGTTTCGATCCCACAAACTATCAAATTAGTAATTTTCTTATCTTTAAGTTCTTTTAAAAATTCTTCTATTTTAGCTAGGCTAAATTCCATTTTTTCAAATTTTCTAAATCCTGCTATGGGTGTTAATTCAGGTATCGTTACCCCTAATTTAAGTGGGTTCTGTTCAGATACAAATATGTTTTCTTCTAAAATTTGGTAAGCATTTATTAGCTTTTTGATATTTTTGATTATTAAATCCTTATCAAAAATTGGTCTTATTATTTTTTCCTGAATATCAATAATTAGCAGGGCGTTTACTTTCAAGGATAATTTATCAGTAGAGATATCTTGATCATTCATCATTTATATATAAAGATACATTTAACATAATATTTTCAAGAACTTTAGTAAACATTTTAAATTAATAAGTTGTTTTACTCTCATCAAGAGTTATTATTGAGAATAGCCATGGATTAATTTTGTCATTATCCTCGCAATACAATGTTATTACATCCCCTCTTGGTGATGGTTTACATAAAGATGGGAAGAGGTTAACTCCTCAGAGGCTAAAGGTTCTTAATTTATTTGAAAATATTGGCTCTGGAAAGCATCTTAGTGCTGAAGAGGTTCATGAAAAGTTAGTTAAAACAAGCTCCAAAGTTTCCCTAGCAACAATTTATAGAACTTTAAGGCTTTTAGTTCAAATGGGTTTGCTTCATGAATTAGAACTCAGTGAGGGTGGACACAGATATGAATTGCTTAGTAACGACACACCGGACCATCATCATTTGATTTGTATTAGGTGTGGAAGAACAGAAGAATTCGAAAATGACGAAGTTTTAGAGGCAGGCAAAGTTGCAGCTAAAGTTAATGGTTTTAAACTAATTGAATCCTCTTTAAATGTAAGAGCTATTTGTCCTAATTGCATTTAGCAAGTTTTAACTTAAAGTTCCTCCACAACTTGATCCTGCACCTGCAGTGCAAGCAAAACAATGTTCTTTTACAGCTACCCCGTAATCAAAAGTAAATGATTCATCCAATAGATCAAAAAGTGTCTTTGGCCCTTTATTCTCTCGGAAATTGATCTGTTGGTTAAAGTCACAATCATAAATTTCTCCTAACCAATTTACGCTAATAGTTTTTTTACACATAAGATTTTCTAAATTATTTTCATTAAAATTTTCTTTTAGTAATTTGTAATAAGTATTTAGTTTCCCTTCTCTTCTTAGAGATTCTTCATATCTATTTATTGGCATATTAGTTATTATGTATAAGTTATTAAAAACAATATTATATTTTTCAAATAGTATCTTTTTATAATCTTTTTCCAATATTTCCTGAGAAGGTGGAAGAATAGGGCTTACAGGATTGTAAACGAGATTTAATTGCAATCCAGTTTCTTTCTTTCCATAGCCTAAATCATTAAGAATTTTTATAGCATTAATACTTTTTTCAAAAACCCCAAGACCCCTTTGAATCTCAACATTATCTTTTTGATAACATGGTAGCGAAGCAGTAACTATTACTTTATTCTTTGCAAGAAATTGAGGAAGATCTTCATAACCTTCTTCAAAGAAAATTGTTAAATTGCATCTATCAATAATATCAACTTGTTTTGTGCTCAAACTAGCTATTAGGTTTTTAAATTCTGGGTGAAGTTCTGGCGCGCCACCTGTTATATCTAAAGTCTTGATTTTGTACTTATCAATTATTTTTGGAATGAGAGATATTATTTCATTGGACATCTTTTCAGTCCTTAGAGGACTTGAATTAACATGACAATGCTTACAAGCCTGATTGCATTTATAACCTATATTGATTTGCAATGTTTCTATAGGTTCTTTATATATTGAGGGGAATTTTTCTTTCATAAATCTATTATTTATAAATTGTCATTTGAAAATTCAAAAGTCAACTACTTTTTTTAAAGTTTGATCTCTTATTAGCAAGTTCAATAAACCAACTTATATATTCTTTGGGACCATTTTGAAAAACTAAGTCAAACTTTAAGTTGTCATAAAGATCACTGATCCCTTTTAAACCAGTTTTTTTTGTAGAGGGTCTTTCAACTTCACCAGAACTACTATCTACAAAAATTATTTTATTATTAATACCAAATTCATTACCTAATATTTGTATAAATTCTAAAAAAGATCTGTCACTTCCTCCTCTCAAATAACTATTTTCACCATTATTTTTTTTTGATGTTATTGTGTCACCAACTCCTACAATCAAAGGCATGTCTTCTGTTTGAATCGAACTTTTGCATAAATCAATTTTTCCCGTAATAGAATTTGGAGAGTTTCTAAAATTAAAATTACTTCCAAAAGGAGCTTTACCTGTTTTATCCTCAATAAATTTATTTAAAAGAAATAAGACTCCAGAATCTTTAACTGCTCCTTTAATAAGTAATTGTATGTCTGTTGATCCAATATCATCTTTAGAAGAAAGTTTAATTCTTTCTTTACCATTTTTATTTCCTAAATTTGGTGAAATATGCAGGAAAAATGAGTTTTTGAGGCCTTCGGATTCAGCTTTAAAGATGATTTCATTCATCATTTTTTCAAAACTAATTTGAATAAGCTTTCTTTTATCAGAATCATTGTTAACTAAATCAAATAGACTATTGAAATTAATCGTTGGCGAGAAGCGTGTTTCACATATTGATTTTACTGCGTGAAAATTGATATCTTCTTGGTTAAGTTCAGGAAAAATATTTTTAACTATAAAATTAAACTTTGGTCTTATTAGACTAGGAACTTTGGATAAAAAATTTAGTTCTTTTTCTGAGACTCCTTCAAAACTTATTTCACCATTGTTGTCTTGATACTCTACGCCACAGGCTGCTAAACCTCTTAAATATAGTTCTTTGTTTTTTGGCTCAGTAGCGCTTCTTAAACTCCTTTCTATTATTCTGTTAACCCCTCTTGGACCTTCATGTTCCCCGCAAGTTAATACAAAGAATTCCTCTGCAAATTCTTTTACTGCATAGATATATTTTGATTCTAATTTTCTAGTCATTGGATCTTTAACTAAAGGGATACAAACTCCGTCAATGTCTTGAATAATTAAGATATTTTTAGAAGAAATTAATTGTTTTTGTGCCTTTAAATTACTTGCTATATATTCCATATTTATAATTATTTCTTTTTTTAATTTAATTTCTATATCTCATTGAAATTATAAATTAAAAAATTCAATATTTATAATAAATAATTTGCTATGGTCAAAAATTGCTTTAATGTAGAAAAATGTTGGTATTGGTAAGAAATTAAAAAAATTATAATGAATTTCCAAAATGCAGAATAATTTTATAGAAAAAATAAATGATGAAAAATATTTTTATTCATTGATTAAAGATATAGAGAAGATGAAAGTTGGATTCTATAGTGTCGGTTTATACCCTGCATCATTAGCATACAACTGTGCCATGCATGGAAAATCAAATAATATTCTCTTAGCTCCTAGGGAAGATAGAGATTTGTTAGGTGCTTTCTCAAAAGATGTTCTTTCTGATATGGATAATGAGATTATTGAAAAAATTAAGAGAATGGGACATTATTCTTCAGAGGGAAAAAGAAAGTCTTTTGATCTAGAAGATCTTCTCTTAAAATGTGAGATAGTTATTCTTGCTTCAAACAGTAATCACATACAAGATGATGTTAAACATGCTTTAGAACTCAAAAAAACTTTAAAAAGAGAAAATGTGGTTCTTGGCTGTCTTGTTGGTTCCTTTTGCATTGATAAAAAAAATAAAAACCCTTTTATTCTCTGTAATAAATATCCAAATTTAGCTTTTTTTACAGGATTTCACCGTCATGGAGCTTTACGAAATCCTAATGATAGTTTTACAGCAAATTTCTGTCATCCTGATGCCTTAACTGCTTTAATAGGAGCTCGCATTTTAAATCAATTGTCACCGAATATTCAAGTTTCTCCAGGAGTTCATAATATTGAATGTCAATATATAAAATCAATAAAAAATATATCATCCATATTTGCAGGTTTTGTAAATAACTTTCATTCCGATAAGCCAGGAATGCTACCTACCATTAATACGATTTTGTTAACTCAATGTTTAGATCAGGCCGCATCAGTATCATTACAAGTTAGAAAAGAAAATAAATTAGAGAATAAATATCTTTCATTAAAAGAACTTGGTTATGGTGAAGAAATAATTAGTGCGAAAGAAATAATTAATGATGAATTTTGTGAAAAAGGAGATTATACTTTTTCTCAATTAAATGCTGTTAAGGCTGATGTCTTAGGGAGCATGACTCTGCCAACTGAAGGAAAACCAACACGGAATTTTCAAGCAGGACAAGTTTTATCAGATATGCTTTTGCAACTCAAAAGATGTCCAAAAGAGATATCAGAATTCGTAAATTGGTGTGATAAATACTCTCTAAGTCAAGGAAGTTTAGAAGGTCTAAAATCTTTAAAATTTTGGCCAGAAATTTATAAAGAATTCAAAATCAAAAATAATAATTGTTCTATGATTAATCTAATTTATTTATGCTTTAATGCAAATTCAGAAGAAAAAAAAGAAATTTATAAGGTTTTAATTAGTTCAGAAGAAATTACTAATTTTTGCCAAGAATCTGTGAAATCTGAATCATCTTTAGAACTAAATGAAAAATTAAAAGGAGATTATCTTTTTAATGATATTGAAAACCTTTACAAGAAATTGTTTATTGACAAAAAGGAAAACGATCTTAAGAAAAATGAATATAGTAATCAAATTTCAAATAAAAATCCAAGTTATATCAATGTATTGAAAATTATTAATAATTATTTTAATAATTGATTACTTATTTGATTTAATAAAACGCTAAGTTCTTCGTTTATTTACTAATCTTGGTTGCGGGGTTAGAATTATTATGGTTTTAAAAGGTTTTTTTGAAAAAGGAATTATCACATCGTTCTCATGAACTGAAAGCTCTTGGTTGGAATCAAGAAGACTTAACAAGATACGAAGATTTATGGGACTACAGTCAAAGATGGGGATTAATAAATTTAGAAAGAGAAGATAGACAGTTTTTAAAAAAAGCAGAAAAGTTACTCCCAAAGATCCAAAATAAAAAGATCTCAGTTAAAAAAAATATTGAAGAAAAATCATATTATTTATGGTTAAATTTTTACCTCGATGAAATTAGTATTTTTAGTGATTCTAATCTTCCAAAAAATAAACATGGTGTTTGGACACTCTTAATTGAAGAGGAAATAAAACTTCTTAAGGAATTACAACCAGTTATGGGTCTTCCAGATACTATAAAAGCCAAAAATCTATTTGAAAATAGAAAGGATCTTATCAATAAAGCTTTTAGTGAATTTGAAGCTAAAAATAACGATAAGGTTTTCAATTTTGATGAGGTTTTAAACAACTCTGAAAAAGACGTTGGTAAGAATTGGAAATCAATTACTGAAAAAGATCCTGAAGCTAATAAAACTTTTCCAATAATTGATTCCGCAAATATTGAGAAACTCAGATCAGCGATAAAAGAAGATTTGAGTTTATATATGAAAGATAATTACCCCTCATTAAAAAAGGATTTATAAATATTTATTTTTTTTTTTTTTTTTTGGACTTTTTTAAGTTAAATAGATAATAGGATTATTTTAAAATTTTGAGCAACCAAAAGTTCGAGACGCTTCAGTTACATGCCGGCCAAGTGCCTGATCCAACTACAAATTCTAGAGCAGTACCCATTTATCAAACTAGTTCCTATGTTTTTGATAATGCCGAGCATGGAGCTAATCTTTTTGGATTAAAAGAATTTGGAAATATTTATACTCGCCTTATGAACCCCACCACAGATGTCTTTGAAAAGAGAATGGCAGCTTTGGAGGGAGGTATGGCAGCACTTGCAACATCCTCAGGTCAAGCTGCTCAATTCTTGGCAATCGTCAACTGCATGACAGCAGGGGATAATTTTGTCTCTACATCCTTTCTATATGGAGGGACCTACAATCAATTTAAAGTACAATTTCCAAGATTGGGAATTGAAGTTAAATTTGCAGATGGTGATAGTATCGATAGTTTTAGAAATAAAATTGATGATAAAACAAAAGCAATATATGTAGAATCAATGGGAAATCCTAGGTTCAACATTCCAGATTTTGAGGGGCTCTCTGCTTTGGCGAAGGAAAATGGAATTCCTCTAATAGTGGATAATACACTTGGTGCTGGTGGTGCTTTAATAAGACCAATTGATTTTGGAGCCGATGTTGTTGTAGAAAGTGCAACGAAATGGATCGGTGGACATGGAACAAGCATCGGTGGGGTTATTGTTGATGCCGGAACCTTTGATTGGGGAAATGGTAAATTCCCACTAATGAGTGAGCCAAGCGCTGCTTATCATGGACTCGTTCATTGGGACGCTTTTGGTTTCGGTAGTGATATCTGCAAATCTCTGGGAGTACCTGATAACAGAAATATAGCTTTTGCGTTAAGAGCAAGACTTGAATGCCTCAGAGATTGGGGGTCAGCTCAAAGTCCTTTTAATTCTTTCTTGCTATTGCAGGGTTTGGAAACTCTAAGTTTAAGAATAGAAAGACAAACTTCTAATGCTCTTGAATTAGCAAAATGGTTAGATTCTAATTCTAATGTAAGTAGTGTTAATTATCCTGGCCTAGAATCTGATCCATATTTCTCTAGTGCCAAAAAATATACTACTGGAAGGGGAATGGGTTGCATGCTTATGTTCTCCCTAAATGGTGGTTATGAAAATGCAGTAAAATTTATTGATTCCTTAAAATTGGCGAGCCACCTTGCTAACGTGGGTGATTCAAAAACATTAGTAATTCATCCTGCTTCAACAACTCATCAGCAATTATCTGAAGAAGAACAATTATCTGCAGGTGTGACTCCTACGATGGTAAGGGTTTCTGTAGGAATTGAACATATTGATGATATAAAAGCAGATTTCGAACAAGCACTTTCACAAATCGCATAGAAAAGGAGATTTATTGGCTTTAATAATTCCTAGCAACTATCACAAGATTAGTGATGTCGAGAAAAATCATATATCTTGGATCGAACCAGAATTGGCAAAAAGACAGGATATACGTCCTCTTAGGATTGGTATTTTAAATATCATGCCTCTTGGCAAACAGTATGAATTTAACTTACTACATCCACTTGGTTTATCTCCTCTTCAAATTGAGCCAGTTTGGATAAAGCTTAAAACTCACTCTTATAAAACATGGGATCTTAATCATCTAAATAATCTATACATAACTTGGGAAGAAGCAAATAATCCAGAACCGTTAGATGGAATCATTATTACTGGAGCACCTATTGAGCACCTAGCCTTTGAGGAGGTTAAGTATTGGGATGAATTTGTGAAAATTGTAAATGAAGCCAGAAATTCTTGTGCGAGTACTCTTGGATTATGTTGGGCTGGCTTTGCTCTGGCTTATTTGGCAGGGGTTGATAAGCAAGTTTTTGATAGGAAATTATTTGGGGTATTTCCTTTAAAAAGTCTTGTTCCTGGACACCCTTTGATGGGTACACAAGATGATGAATTTATTTGTCCTCAAAGTAGATTTGCTGGATTACCAGATTTGGAAATGGAGAAGGCCCAAAAAGAAGGGAAATTGAATTTGTTGGCTTATGGAGAAAACGTTGGATATACAATATTTGAATCTAATGATCAAAAACAACTTATGCATTTAGGTCATCCTGAGTATACGGTGCATAGAATTATTAGTGAAATTGAAAGAGACAAAGAAAAGGGAGATGTTCCTCCACCTGAAAATTTTGATCTAAATAGTTCAAAAACCGCTTGGAGATCTCATAGGAATTTGCTTTTTCAGCAATGGCTTTGGTTTTGTTATCAACAAGTTAGTCTTAATTAACTTTTTTTAATGAGCACTTTCAATACCGCCTAGTCTCTCAAATAAGTTAAGACTTTCTTTATTTAATCCTACAATTTCAACTTTAGAACCACCATTCTGGAATTTTCTAATAATTTGCTCAAGAGCAACAACGCCACTTTGATCCCAAATATGAGCTAAAGACATATCAATTTCAATATTTTCTGGATGTTCATGAATATCAAATCCTTGTAAAAAATAAATTTTACTTACAAAAAATAATTGTCCTTTTACTTTGTAGGTAATCAAATTATCTTCTTTAGCTCTAGAGACAGTTATAACTTTCGCCACTTTTCTGCTGAAAAGAATTGCAGCTAATGCAACTCCTGCAATAACTCCAAGTGCAAGATTATGAGGTTTTGTAAGCATAGTAACTGCAAAAGTCATTATCATAACTGCAGTATCGCTTTTAGGTATCTTTCTAATATTTTTTAATCCATTTATATCTGCTGTACTTATTGCGATCGTTATCATGATTGCTACTAAAGCAGCCATTGGGATTGCTCCAATCCAAGATTTCAAGAGGATGATCATAATTAGGAGAGATATACCTGAGGAGAGGGTTGACAATCTAGATTTTCCTCCATTTTCAGTATTCATTACAGATTGCCCAACTAAGGCACATCCTGCCATTCCACCAAATAAGGATGCCACAATATTTGCAATCCCCTGCCCTCTTGCTTCTTTATTTTTATTAGAACTTGTATCTGTTACATCGTCTAAAATATCTTGAGTTAAAAAGGTTTCCATTAAACCTACGAGAGATATTGCAAGTGAGGTCGGTAAAATTACCCCTAATGTTTCAAGACTAAAAGGTACTTTTCCATTTTCTATTGATCCAAAAGGAAGAGAGATACTTGGTAATCCATCAGGTAATTTACCCAAATCGCTAACTGTTGGGACATCTAGATTAAAGAATATGCTTATAAGAGTAATTACTACAATTGCGATAAGTTGAGATGGGACTACTTTTGTGATTTTTGGAAGCCCATAGATAATTATTAATCCTAGGATTACAAGAATCCAAACTACTGGAATCTGAGAGTTGACTGGATATTGACTTAAAGTTTGTTCAACTAATCCTTTTGACTCTTTAATACCTATTCCTAACTGAGGTAGTTGTGCTTGAAATATTAAAAGTGCCAGTGCATTTACAAATCCACTTAATACTCCTGTTGGGACGAATCGCATTTGGTAGGCCAGTCTTAAATATCCCCAAAGAATTTGGAAAATTCCAGTTAATATTCCAGCTGCAATAAGATATGGAACTCCTAATCCAGGAGATTGTGATTCTCCATAAGCGACAAGTCCTGTCATCAAAAGAGCTGTTGAACCTGTAGCTGAGGTGATCATTCCCCTTCTCCCTCCAACAATCGCAATTGTTATGGATAAGCAGAATGCACCAAAAAGACCAACTTTAGGATCTACACCAGCTATACCTGAAAAAGCAATTGCTTCTGGGATCATTGCAAAAGCAACAACTAAGCCAGAGAGAATATTTGATTTTGGATCATCTAACCAATTTTTAGATAAATAACTTGAGAAATTTGACATTTTAAGTTTCTTTATACTTAAAAAGTTACCTCATAAAGGAGGCAAAATACCCTGTGGGTCAAAAATATTCTTTAAAGTTTTTAATTCATTCATTCTATTTCCAAAAGCTAATGTAAGTTCTTCCTCATGAGTATTTAAATGATTATGCAATTGGGCTAAATGAATATTTGGATAAAACCTTTTTAGGTTGTTCCACGATGTATAAATCCAGTTCAAAGCAACTTCTTTTTCTTGAAGATCATTTTTTTTCCATGATGCATATATCCATGGTTTCCACGTACTTTTTCTATGAACAAAAAAGCTTGAGCCATAATTTAACTTTTTTGTTTTGCAACCTAGTTGTTGAGAAGCAACATAGCAGGAATTATTAGGTTTTTTATCCATTATTTCATTCAAACATTTTATGAAACTTGGGATATTATTTTTTAAATCTTCTCCAAGAAGACTAATTACTTCAGAATGGTTATTTGCATTAAGCTCATATAAATTTAATTCCTTTGGGAAGAAATTTATTTTGTTAAAATTCTCATGATATTGTTTTTTTAGAGCAGGAAATTTGTCTAAAGGCATTAAGTATTCTTCTGTTCTTTTATCCTCTAAATTATTTTTAAGTTCAGCAAAAATATATATATAAATCTTTTGGGCATAAATCCATTGAAGACTAATATTTTCTGGAAATTCCTCTGATATTTTTATTATTTCTGTAAGTTCATTTGGATTTACAAATCCTTCAATAACCTTAATTGGATTAGATTTGATAGTTTTAAGTTCTATTTCGGTAATAATTGAGAAAAAGGGTGCTGCGCCTTTAATTGCTTCCCAAATCAATTGTTCTTCTGGATTTATTTGATTTTTTTTTAAAGAGATAAATGTGCCATTACCCAAGAAACCTTTTATTGATTCAATATTATCAATGGCTAATCCGTAGGCCCGACTGAGCGGGCTTACTCCACCAGTAAGTACATATCCTGCTCCAGGAAGTTTAGAAAGTCCGATTGGAAAACTTCGATTATGTTTTTGTAAATAATTTACTAGATCCCCCATTATTACTCCCCCTCCAATTGTTACTAAATTGGTTTTTCTATCTAGGTAAATTTTGCTGTGATTTTTTCTTAGATCAAGAGTTGTAAAACCATTTTTTGCACAACTAGAAGTTGTACCTCCACTACATACGCATAGGTATTCAAATTTTTCTTTAGAACAATTTTGCTCATAAAACAAGGAATCATTCACGTCATAAATTAATTTTTTTAATTTTGCATCCTTTGCGTTAATATTTGGAACTTCAAGCAAGTTATTATTATTTTTCACTACATGATATTGTTATTTACTATTATGGTATAAATAATAATTTGATTTTGGATAATTTAGATTCGAAGTTAAATAATCAAGTCGCGATACTTATCTGTGGCCACGGGAGTAGAAATAAACTAGCCATTACTGAATTTCAAGAATTAACTAAGTGTATACAAAAAAGATATCCAAAATTTATAGTTGAATATGGTTTCTTGGAATTCGCTAAACCTTCGATTCTTGATGCTCTAGACACGTTAAAAGATCTTTCCATAAAAAAAGTAATTGCAATACCTGCAATGCTTTTTGCTGCGGGCCATGTAAAAAATGATATACCTAGCTTGCTAATGAATTATTCAGGTAAAACAGGTATTGAAATAATTTATGGAAGAGAATTAGGTATTAATAATTTAATGATTAGTGCAGCTTGTGAAAGAGTGAAAGATGTATTTAAGCGAAATAATACTCTCAAACCTGAAGATTCATTATTAGTTGTTGTTGGTAGAGGCTCTTCTGACCCAGATGCGAATTCCAATGTTTCAAAAATAACGAGAATGATCGTAGAGGGTATTGGTTTAGGGTGGGGGGAAACAGTTTTTTCTGGAGTAACTTTCCCTCTCGTTGAACCTGGCTTGAAAAATGTTGTGAGACTTGGTTATAAAAATATAATTATTTTCCCTTATTTTCTTTTCTCAGGTGTCCTTGTCACCAGAATAAAAAGGCATAGTGATTTAGTTGCGATAAATAATCCAAATATCTCATTTATACATGCACAATATCTTTCGTCACAGTCTTATGTGGTCGACACTTTTGTAGAAAGGATTGAAGAGATTCTTAATAACGAAGGTAAGAATTTTATGAATTGCTCAACTTGTAAATATAGATCAAATTTATTTGGCTTTGAAAAAGAAGTTGGAATGATACAAGAAAGTCATCATGACCATGTAGAGGGCTTGGGGATCAGCTGTGAATTATGTGATCCTGAATGTAATGGTGCTTGTGAAATACAAAATCTAACTGATAACCACGAAAAATCAAACTCAGGAGGAGGTCTTTACTTAGAACATGAAGATGTTGAGGTTCATCAACATGAACATAATCATCATCATCACCATAGTATTTATCCAAATTCAAAACATCCTTTAGGACCTGTCACGCTTCGCTTGCCTAATAAAGACTAAATCTTAAGAAAAACCGTTGAAAATCAATTAATCACCTGTCTCTTTCTCGGCTTAGTCTTAATAGACTCAGCATATATAAGTATTCTTAATGTAAAATCTTGAAAGTATTTTGTACTAGATTTTCCACAATTTTTAGGTTGTTTTCCACGTCCAAATCCACATTGGATTAGAAATACCAGTATTTTTCAAAAAAAACAGGACATCAACATTATTGTTGACTTTTCTTTAAGATTTATTCAATTTCCTTTTTTAAAAAAGAAGTTTTTAAAAAACTAACTTATTACATGAGTCTCATTTGATAAATTGAAAAGTTTACATGCAGATTTTTTTTGATTTTTTTTGAAAAAAATATCATTATGGTTATGCAGAAAAATATAAATTTATGGATCAAATCAGCAAATCAAATTTAACTGATAAGAAACTTGTCGAGTGCTCTTCAAATAAAGTCTCTTTAGAAACAGAGCTTTCAGAAACTCTTTATGACACTATGAAAGATTTCGTATTAAGTAATCCAACTTGGGATCAATATAAACTTATAAATTCAGCTTTAGCTACTTTTCTCGTTCAAAATGGATGTACAGATGATTCTGTATCAGAAATTTATTTAAATCAATTATTTACACCCTCTAAGTCTTTTTAATATTTAAACAGGCTCTTCTACTCAAGGCCATCATTGTAAGTGTAGGACTTTGCCAAGATGATGTTGGCCAACACGCTCCATCTAGTACAAGTACATTCTTGCATCTCCATAATCGATTAAATTTATCAACTACGCTATTTTCTTCGTTTATCCCCATTGGCGCTCCCCCTACTTCATGAATGTAATATCCAGGAGGAGGAGGACTATCTGAAAGTGCTATCAAATTTTTTGTAAATAAACTTCCTAATGGAAAATTCATTAACTGATCAATATTTTTTATTTTTCCATTTGCAGCTTTGACTGATTTTTGGATCGTTTTTTCCATATGTTTTGCCATATTTAACTCATTCTCGCTCCATTCGAATTCAATGTAAGGAATTGGTATTCCCCATTCATCTGTTTTTTTTGAGAGAGAAACTGAGTTTTTCTCTCTAGGAAGCACTTCACCATGGGCGATAAGAAAGCCAATGGATTTGTTTGCGTCTTTTTGTAAAAATTTAGGTATCCCTAATCTATCAATTGCCCCCCAGATTCCATAACCTCTATGAAAATTTATGTCGTCAATTTCTGGTAAATTTGAACCAAAAGGAATAAAGAAGCTGCCTGCTCCAGAAAGATCGGGAGGATTATTTAGTGATTTATCTAAATTTTTTGCTTTTGGGACTGAAAAAAATCTACAGATAGATATGTGATCCATTAGGTATTTACCTAATTTCCCAGAATTATCTTTAAACCCTGAGGAATTTGATTTGTATTCTGAGTTCAGTAGTATTCTCAGTGTTGAAATTGTTGATGCGCAAAGCAGAATTAAATCACAATCCAATACTTCTTTGTGTCCATTTTTAAGGTTTACAATCGTTAGTTTTGAGGCAAGCTCTGTTATCTTGTTAATCTCAAAAGACTCCACTAGGTAATTAGAGATTATTTGTACATTTCCAGTATCTAAAGCTTTTTTTAAAGAGCTTCCTACGCTAGAGGACTTGGGCCAATTTTTTTCTTTTACAGATGAATTACGGTCAAATCCTCTTGATTGGATAAATGGATAGTTTAATTTTGATTTAACTTTGCTGCCAAAAACATTTTCGTTTTCTGTAAGAGGAATTTCACCAATATATTTACCGTTTGGAACCTCCTTGATATCATCTTTTCGTCCATAAATTCCGCAGAAATTTTCAATAAAATCGTAATGCGGGGAAATTTCTTCGTATGAAATAGGCCAGTTTGGCCCGAATCCGTCTTTTTTAGCCGGATGAAAGTCTTCTGAGGAAAGTCTTAATGTTATGCCTCCCCAAGTTAATGATCTCCCCCCATATTGTTTACCTTGCGTCCAAAGAAATGGCTTTTTTTTTGGGAAGTCATAAGGATGCTTCAATTCATTTGAATATAAGTCAGGATTATTTTTCCAATAACCAGGATGTTGGCACTGATTGGTATGTTTTTTTGTTATGACTCCTGATAATCTTTTTAATGTACTTTTTGGCTCATGATTACTAGCTTCATGCCTTTTAACTTGAGGCCCTGCTTCTATTACTAAAACATTGAGCCCTTGTTCTGCCAATGTAAGTGCTGCTATTCCTCCTGTAGCTCCAGAACCAACAACAATTGCATCATAAGGACTTATATCCAAAACCTATTTCTTGATTTGCTATTTCAATAAATATAGCATTCAGTAAAAAATTAATTTTTAGATTTCAGCTTAAGAAGTTAGAATTTATTGAAATACTACTCAAACAAATGAGATTTATAATTTTAACTTTTTTAATAGTTGTTTTAACCTTCCCTTCTAGAAGCTTCGCTGCGTTGGATTATGGTAAACAATCTTTGGTAGGGGCTGATTTTTCTGGATCTGATTTAAAAGGAGCAACTTTCTATTTGACTGATTTACAAGACGCAAATTTGTCGGGTTGTGAGCTCCAAAATGCGACTCTTTATGGAGCAAAATTGAAAGATACTAATTTAAGTAACTCCAACTTAAGAGAAGTAACTTTAGACTCGGCTGTTTTAGATGGAACAGATTTATCAAATACTAACTTGGAGGATTCTTTTGCTTATAGTACCCAGTTTGAAAATGTAAAAATACAAGGCGCAGACTTCACAAATGTTTTTTTGCCAAAAGATATTATTAGGAAATTTTGTGAGAGTGCTACTGGAACTAATCCAATTACAAATAGAGAAACCAGAGAAACTTTAGAGTGCGATTACATTTAAATTTATGCACATATAAGTTCTTTTTTAATCTTTCTTTGTTTATAAAGTGATCTTCCAACAGGCCAACCTAAAGTAGATAAATGTTTCATTAAAGAACCTGAGTATTTGAAATAAAAATTGTCTGAATATTTGATGCCAAGTTCATTTAGAGTGGTTATTAATAAACATAGATCTTTCTTTTTGCCTTTTTTCATATCCAATAATATCAATGCTTCACTTGATAATTTTTTTTCTAGTGCCTTATCATTTTCAGCAAAACCAACTTTAAGTGAATTAAATGCATCAGAATAAAGAGTATAAATTATTCCATCTTTAGATTTATCTAAAGAAGTATCTAGATTAAATCTTGATGATATTAATGTTTTGTATCCTTTAATGATTTTTCTGTTATTCATAATTATTTGATTTCATCCTGAGCTAATTCGTATTTCTCCAATAGATTGTTTACCTCTGCTAGTGCGATCCTCTTTTGACAAGCCGAGTCATATCTATTTACTGCTATTGAAGGTATTGAACCTTTGCTTTTCATTTCCCTTATACCAGTTTCTAAACATTGAAAAGCAACACTTGATAGATCTCTTCCTTCTGCTGCGGCCCAAACTTTCAAAAGATAAGTAAGATTTGATGGTACTGAGATCTGTACTTTGTTTGAATTTGAAGTATTTAATGAAATATCATCGAGACTAATTTCTTTAGAGGAAATAGTTTCTTTTACCTTTTTCTTCAAAAATTTTACTTGGCTTATAGCGTCATCTTTATTCTTTATTTTTTGTTCTATTTCAAATAACTCTTCTTCAGAATTAATTAAAGCTTCTAATGCCCATTTAGCATCATCTTTCGCAACCGCGGTTCTATCAAGCCATTCATCTCTTATTTTTGACCAATTACTAGGCATAAGCTTTATAAGATAATTCTATGATATATAAATCCATATAGATTGTCCATGTATTCTATTTAGAATTAATATAGATTGTTTAGAGTTAAAATTAAATTTTTAGTAATTCCTCGTCTTAGAAATAATCTTTTACAATAATTGAAACTGCAGAATCAATCCAAAGTGATCTTAGAGGTATTTTTTAGCTAATTGAAAACGATATATTTGATAATTCAATCTTTTTAAATTTTAGTTATTTTGTTTACTTAATTAAAAACTTCTGAGCTTTTAATCTCTTTCAATAAGTTCAATTTTATAACCATCAGGATCCTCAACAAAAGCCAGGACAGTAGTACTGTTTTTCATTGTTTTAGGTTTGGTTGTTATTTTGCAACCATTTTTTTCTAATCCTTTGCAAATTAGATGAATATCTTTTACTCCAATAGCTATATGACCATATTTATCTCCAATCTCATAGTCTTCAGACTTTTTGTCCCAGTTATAAGTTAATTCAATTACTGAGTTTTCTTTTTCTGAGCCATAACCAACAAATGCCAAAGTGAATTTTCCATGAGGGTAATCCTTTTTTCGCAATAAATTCATTCCTAATCTATTGACGTAGAAATCAATGGATTTATCTAAATCTCCAACCCTCAACATTGTATGTAAGATACGCATTTTAATTATGAACCTGAATTAATTATCTAATATTTAATAACCATCTGCCAAAGTTGATTTTTTAGAAAGTAAGTCTTTTTATTATGTTCAAAAAATTAGGTTAAAATATAAATACGAAATTTCAATAATATATTGAATCAGATATTCCAAAGACTCTCATCAGTATTTTTGTATACTTTGCCATTAAAGGCATCAATACCTTTTGGATATTTTTTGCTCTATAAATATTCTTTTTTAAAAATACTATTATTACTAACTTTTCCTATAGCAATAATTGAAAAATCTTTGCCTTTTGGTAGTTTTTTATTATTTATAATTTTGTTTGCTGGATTAGTAAGAAATCCAAATGTTCCCTATTTCGTTAGATATAACGCATGCCAAGCTTTATTAATTGATATTGCTTTAATAATAATTTCATATCTCTTGAGAATATTTCCCATAGTTGAATTAGGCTCAATAATTTTTATATTTACACTATGTATTTTTATTTATTCGATTTCTCAATGTATTTATGGAGTTGAACCTGAAATTCCCTTAATTAGTAAATCTGTAAGAATGCAAATTTAAAAAGATTTATGGATTTACTGATTTTCTTCAGCACTCATTCAGAATAGATTCCCATCTTTGTTGACTTGCCTTTATCGCTTGCATTGGCGGATTAGCTCCCTCTATTTCAAAGGCTTTAATTAATGATTTATTAGCTAGTAGACCTAATCTTGCTGCCTCTCTTTGCCTAGAGCATACTTTTTTTCTTGATCCCTCTTTTAAACTATTTTCGATTTCTTTAAGAATCTGGCTAGCTTCATTCGATTTAGAATAAAAATCATTCATGTAAACATCAAGTGCTGTATCAGCAAAGATTTCAACTGGAGAGATTATTGTGACTAAGCAAACTATAAAACTTACAAATACAAATATTTTCATAAGAATCTTAAGCAAATTTTTTGTCCGATCTCTTTAATACTAAATAAAAGGTAAGAACGCTAATTGTTCCAGATGGGCCTATTAAAACATGCCAAAATTGATCGCCACTAATTGAGAGCCTTGAGCCAAAGAAAGTCGTAAAAAAAATACCAAATATTGGGTAAAGAATAAAAAGCCAATCTTTAAAAACTCTTTGCCAATTTATAATTAGCAGGATACTTATTATTACTTGAAAAAGGAGAGCAAATGTTTTATCAAATAAAAAATATGAGATTATTGAACATAAAGAAATGCAACAATTAGTTTTTTGAATAAACTTATTTTTTATAACTGATATTGATAAACATGTTAGACCTAAAGATAGAAAAGAATAAAATAACCAATTAAATAAAGAGGAGTGATCTACATAAATCCAAGACGTTTGAGTATGATCTATCATTTCAGAAATCGATGCCAATCCTAAAAAAACAAAACCGAAAGGTATCAATTTGTTCTTACTTATATGTTTGAATTTATTGATCGATCTAATACCTAATAATATTGGGATGATTGCCGCTTGAAAGTGGGCAAATAATAAAATTGAAAAAAACAAAATAAATTCTCAAACTTAATTTATCCTAATTTAAATAAAAAATCAGTTTCGGGTCACCTGAGTAGAGAAAGGTACCATTGCCCTATTACTATAATCAATATTGTAAGAACAAAAGGGAAAGCAGGATACCGTGTTTGAAAATTAGCAGGTGGCCAAGGAGACCAAGATATTAATCTGCCTTGCGGTTCATTTGAAATAACTTTTTTTTTCGCCCTTTTGGTTATTAAATTATCTGTGGCAAATCCTTTACTCATAATCTAAATAAAAATTATACTAACAAGAACGTTTCAAAAGGGCGTTTATATTATTCGGTTCTTTTTATTTGAACGGAGGGGGTGGGATTCGAACCCACGGTGCCCTTGCAGACACGCTAGTTTTCAAGACTAGAGCCTTAAACCACTCGACCACCCCTCCAGAGGCTATTCAGTTTTGTTGAACTTCAAAACTATAACATAAGAAATTAGTCATAGTCTATAAATTCAAAGATTAAAAATTTATTTCAAGAAACTTGTCTGAGAGAGGAATTTTATTTAAAAATGACGGGTTAAGTCGTTATAAAAGTCAATTATTAGTCACATTTAGTCCAAAAATTTAGGCCACAAAAAAACACCCAAAGTTGACATTTTGTTGAAATAAACCAAATAAGTTATTCCCAACTATGGCAGCGATTATTAAAACGAAGGCAACTATGGCGAAAAGAGCACTAACATCTTTTATGTCATATGGTGCTTTAAATAAAGGTTTTTGGTCTGCCATTGTTATCTAATATATAAATGCAATTGAATCATATTATTTTAATGCTCGTGAGAAGTATTAAGTTATTGTTTAGTCTAAGAATGGGTAATAAAAAAGCCACTGAAAGTGGCTTTTTAATAAATGTTTAAATAACTAGCTTGTGTAAGTTTTTCCTCTATAAGTTAGTTCATTGTGCTGCTTTTTAGCTGCTTCTTTGTTCTGGACGTACTTTTGTCCTCTGTAAATTAGAGTCATTTTTTAGCTCCGGTTTCGCTTAAGTCCCCGTTCCATGGCTTAAGTCGATTTGCGGCTTGCTATACGCAAGTTGAACGTTTTTGTAGCGGTTGCTACAAATTTATAATAACATCCGTTAAAATTATTTGTCTAGGTTTTTAATTAATAAACTTAATATATTAATGATAGATTAGGTTTCTGATAAAAATATTTATTATAATTCCGGCTTAATTTCTCGCAGGTTACATTTTGTTCGTTTTTGAGATGTATTTTTTATTTAATGAACTTTTAAATGTAAAATTCTTAAGATTATAAAATTTGTTTTATGTTTTCTAGAAGCAAAAAACCTACAGTAAAAAAATCTGCAATAGTTGAAGAGACTCCATTATTTGCTCAATTATTACCATTCGCAAACAGAATGAATGATAAGGTCCAATTGGTAAATGCTTTGGCTTTTACTTTTATTATGGGATTCTCAATTTTTGGAATTGCTCTATGGAAACTATCAGGGCTGACCTAAATATTTTATTTTTGCAAAGCATCAATTTTTGATTCTTTGTTTTCAATTATGGTTATTAACCATCTAGAGGCTAGCCCTCTGGATATTGATCTATTTTTTAGAAATCTACATATATATACGTGTAGATTTTTTTCGTTTTTGGAGTTAAATTTCTCCTCAAAATCTAAGATATCCTCTTCTGATGTTCTTTTTCTTAGCTCATCCACCAATGCATGACTTGAGGAATCATTAAACAAGTTCCCAATATTTAAGCTTAATGTCATAAATAATTTATGTCCCTATTTAAGAGGTAGCCATAAATTAAATTTTTAAAAACTAATTTATATTTTTTATTTACAAATTATTCAAAATTTAATCTTTTGGTTTAGCAAGAGGAAGCAAGCACTTATCTGAATCACAACCTGCTGGTCCTGCTTCAGATAGTTCTCCAACATCATATTTATTAAGAGCGTCAAAGAAATCGTTATTGACTTTCCTTTCTATTACTTTATTCTGCAATGATATATATTCCTCTTTACTTATTGGTTCAAAGGGTAATCTCGGAAAAGTAGCGTTAGCACTAAATCTAGCAAGCAATGCTGCTGAAATATATCCCTCATTATTTTCTATTGCATTATGAATAGCCTTAGCTAAATCCTCGATTTCATTTTCTCTAAATTCTACGGTTGCAGAGGTATTATGCTCTGTGTAAAATTTCTGCACTTGCATGTAAAAATCAAATTGAGCTAATGCTGAGAAATTATTGATGTCTATTTGGTCTGCGCCGTCTATATTTGCCCAACTAACTTCTGTAGGGATTTCAACTAACCATTCTGTACATCTTGGATCAAATGGATTATCGAGCAAGCAACCATTTTCATCTTTATCAGATTGAGATGGAACAACTGAGTAACCATAATCCATGCAAGCTAAAGCGATTGGATCATTTTTCCTGAAAGTTATTCTTCTTATGAATCTTTGAGCCTTTGGAGGATGCCATCCTGGAGCTGCTCCAGTAAGAAGACTTTTAGTTCCAGCTGGCTGAACTGTTGTGCATCTATTTGGTCTCCTTAGATTATGCTTATCACAATATTCCCATACAGTTTCTTTTACTATTTTTCTCCAAGAATCTAAGAATTTAGCTTCCTTTTCTTTGAAGGCCTTCCCTTCTTCGCTATTAGGCCTTCCTGCTTCCCACCATTTCAACCATGGCGTCCCAAAGGCATGGACACAAAAATCAAATAATCCAGTGAAACTAACTCCTACAATAGGATCATATTCCCTACTTTTTCTATAACGTTCAACTTCAAATTCATGATTAAGTAAGCATGCTACAGAAAGAGCGGCTGCTTTAAAAGCTTTTTTTTGCTCTTCAAAATTTCCTGGATCAATCTGATTTAAATGAACTTCAGCTAAATTGCAATGGAAATCATTTCCCAAGATCTCCCCACAAGGGTTAAGTCCATATCGGCTCATCCTGTGGTCTAACTCTTCTTCAGAAAAAGGACCATAACTACTATTTATCCAATTTCTCGCTTCATCCTTGCCTTGTTCTGAGTAGATTTCAATAAATTCCTTTCTCAATTCATCATCTTTGAGAATATCTGCATTTGACCTTGCGATTGCTTCTGGTGCAAATTGAATGGCTCCCTCACCAGAATGGAATTGTTTTGTTACTGCATCCAAAACAGTTTGGTAAGTGGGTTTTGTATGGTAAACCCTAGTATGATTGGCCATTCTGAGGGCATCTTTTTCAGGATCTATTCTCCAATTACCATTCTCATCTTGACTCCATAAATTTTCTTTTGCTGATGCGGCTTCCTTATCATCTGAAGCAAATTGTCTCATTCCAGCACTTCTTCTTATATTCCCAGCAACTATGGTTACTGCAGCTTCATCAATTAATAAACAACACTCTACTGTACTTAATTTCCTACCAATTGCCTTTCCAAGAAGTGATGCGACTCTAGAGTAAAGATCTTTCAATTTGATAGGATTTGCCATACCACCAAAACCTTTTAATGATTCTCCCGCAGGCCTAATATCTTCCAAATCAATATAAACATCAATTTCTCTTTCAAGACTCTCGTTACTTGATGCCTCAAGAAGATATTTATAGCTATCTACCCATCCTCTTCTGCTATCTCCAACTTTGATATGAAGATCTTTTCCTTTAATTTCTAATGATGACTTTTCTTCTCTTTGATCTTTAGGAGTTATTCCAACTTCACTGACTGATTTAATGTTTATTTTGTTAATTACCGTAGGTAGATTATTTATAAAATGAGGCTCAATTATTGCACCTGTTCCACATCCCATCATTGCTAAGTCCATCATTAATGCGAAGGCTTCCCAATCAATTAAGTTTGTTGAGGTACAGTTGTATGCTCCTGAGAAATTTTGGTTCTTATTAATCCAAGGGGTTCCGCCTATCCATAACCATCTTCCTGAAGGTTGAGCTTTTTGGTTACTTTGCATCTCTCTCATTAGGATTAATTCTTCTTCAGAAAGTTTTCCTAATTCTTTTAATCCCGATAAATTCCTTTCGCCTACTTCGCTCCAGTTCTCCCTTTTGCCAGATGAAGTTTTTCTACTATAAGATCTGAAAAAAACTGGGTAAGCAGCTGGCGCAGTCTTTGGAAAATCATCTTTTTTAAGATTATTGGAATTGCTCTCTGAAGAAGCTTTATTTGGTGCAACAGTCACGATAAAAAAAACGTATGTAAATAACCCGTACTGGAAGAATAACTCTACCTGTGGCGTCTGCAACTATTCTTACCACTATTTAACGGTTTGTGTAGAATTATGTTTAATATGAAATCTTTGTTTCAAGAAAGGATATGGAAAGAGTCCCCGAACCTGAATTAATGGAAGATAAAGAGCAGGTCATTTCTTATGACGAAGCTGATTTTACAGAAGGGGAAGTTAATCTAATTAATCAAATAAATCAATATCTTTTGAAAAAAAATATTTCTTTAGGTAAAAAAGATTTAATAGTTGATTTAGGATGTGGCCCAGGAAATATTTCTGAGAAGTTAGCAATAAAATGGCCTAATACTGCAGTTGTAGGAATAGATGGTTCTAAAGAGATGATTTTGAGAGCAGAATATAATAAAAGTATTTCTACTAATCAAAAAAAATTAAAAAATTTACGCTACATTTGTTCTGACATCAAAGACATTAAATCAAATAATTTTTTATTTAAAAAAAGAATTAGTTTACTTGTAAGCAACAGTTTGATTCATCACATTACCAATCTTGAAGATTTCTTCAACACAATAAGAATTTTATCTAGTAAAATTACTGTAAATTTTCACAAGGACTTAAAAAGGCCATTAGATGAAAAGTCTGCTTTAGAACTCAAAGCACAATGTTCAACTAAATATAATGAGATTTTAACTAATGATTATTATGCCTCTTTAAGAGCTTCTTATACTTTCAAAGAGTTAAAAAATTTCATCTTAGAGAATGATCTATCTTCTTTAGATGTGTTTGAGGAAGGTGAAAATTATTTAATAGTCTATGGTAATGTTTAAGAACTAAGTGAAAGGCCCTTATATTATATAAATGAGCTTAGATACTAAAATTCTAAATAATAAAGAAATACTGGATGCGGTAAATAAAAGAAGAAATTTTGCTATTATTTCCCATCCAGATGCTGGGAAAACGACTCTTACCGAGAAGCTTCTTTTGTATGGAGGTGCCATTCAACAGGCAGGAGCAGTAAAAGCTAGAGGTAATCAGAGAAAAGCCACCTCAGACTGGATGGAACTTGAGAAACAAAGAGGTATTTCTATTACATCAACTGTATTGCAATTTGAATATGAAAGATCTGTAATTAATCTATTAGATACACCAGGACACCAAGATTTCTCCGAAGATACTTATAGAACATTAGCTGCTGCTGATAATGCAGTTATGTTGGAAGATGCTGCTAAAGGACTAGAACCTCAAACTAGAAAATTGTTTGAAGTTTGCAAGATGCGAAAAATACCAATATTTACTTTCATAAATAAAATGGATAGACCAGGAAGAGAGCCATTTTCTTTACTTGATGAAATTGAATCAGAACTTGGATTAAATACCCTACCTATAAACTGGCCAATTGGGAGTGGCGAGGAATTTAGAGGGGTTATTGATAGATTTTCGAGAGAGGTGATTTTATTTGATAAAGCAGTGAGAGGGAAACAATCGAATGAGAAAAGATTAAGTCTTGAAGATAAAGAGCTATCAAAATATGTAGAGAGAGATTTACTTGAAAACTCACTTGAAGAATTGGAGGTTCTTGATGCGGCAGGATCTAAATTTGAAAAGGAAAAAGTTTTTAATGGCTCTTTAACCCCAGTTTTCTTTGGATCTGCCATGACTAATTTTGGCGTAAGGCCATTTTTAGATAGTTTTTTAAAAATGGCACAAAAACCAACTTCAAGAAATAGTAATAAGGGGGATATTGAACCTGCAAGCGATGAATTTAGTGGGTTTGTTTTTAAGCTTCAGGCAAATATGGATCCAAAGCACAGAGATAGGGTTGCTTTTATAAGAGTTTGTAGTGGCAAATTTGAAAAGGATATGTCAGTTAAACATTCCAGAACTGGGAAAACAATTAGATTATCAAGACCACAAAAAATATTTGGGCAAGATAGAGAAGTAGTTGATGATGCCTATCCCGGAGATGTTATTGGTTTAAATAATCCAGGGATGTTTTCTATTGGAGATACTCTTTATACGGGAACTCATCTGGAATATGAGGGTATACCATCCTTTAGTCCTGAAATATTCAGCTGGCTAAGAAATCCAAATCCCTCAGCATTTAAAAACTTTAGAAAGGGTGTTAATGAACTTCGAGAAGAAGGCGCTGTTCAGATTCTTTATGACTTTGATGAGAGTAAAAGAGACCCTATTCTCGCAGCCGTTGGTCAATTGCAGCTGGAGGTAGTAACTCACAGATTAAAAAGTGAATATGGTGTAGATGCAAATCTTGAAGCAATGCCATATCAATTGGCTAGATGGATTTCTGATGGATGGCCAGCCATTGAAAAACTAGGCAGAATATTCAACTGTAAAATAGTTAAAGATTGTTGGAATAGGCCAGTTATTCTTTTCAAAAATGAGTGGAATCTAAATCAGTTTGTTGAAGACAATAATCAATTAAATTTAAACAAAGTTGCGCCCGTTGTTAGTGGAGTCGAACCAATTGTTTTATAAAGTCTTAATAGATTATAAAATTAGTTAATCTGTTAGCATTGGTAAAAAATTTTGGATTCAAACAGTAATAAAAATAATAACGAAAAATCACCTTATGAAATTTTAGGTGTAAAAGAAGGTGCTGCTTTTGAGGATATTCAGAAGGCTAGAGATATTAAAGTTAAAGAGGCTGGTGAAGACTTAATTTTAAAAGCGAAAATAGAATCTTCCTTTGATCAATTACTCATGGGTAGTTTGAAAGCCAGGCAATCAGGAAATGTAAGCTATGAAGCTGTGAGTGCCTCAAAAAAAGAAAAGCAAATTAATCAATTTACCAATAATAACTTCCCACTTCTTTCTAAGATAAAAAATTTAAATAATAACTCTAACAATTCAAGTCAGTATAATCTGCCAAAAATAACTACCCCCTCATTTGATAATCTTTCAATAAAAATATCTGTTGGGCTATTATTTTTAATTTTGTTATTTATCAGTCCCGACTCTAATAATAGACTTTTACTCTCTATCTCAACATTAATACTTACCTATACTCAAATTAAATCAGGTAAAAGATTTATAGGTTCTCTGGGTTGGAGTATTACCTTTCTTTCGATAGGATTAATATTTGGCGGATTGCTTGAAAATAATTCTTTCATTCAGGAGGTATCAAACAACTCTTTATCAATAGAAAAAATTCAAAGTATTCCGGCCATGGTTATTTTATGGCTAGGCGTAATTTTCTTATGATTGATTTTCTATCATCGATTTAATTTCTTCATAATTTATAAGATATTTATTTTTACAAAATTCACAAACCAACTCTGCTTTGCCATCTTTCTTGAGGATGTCCTCTAGCTCGCTCTTATCTAGCATTTTCATCGCATTTAAACTTCTTTGTTTGGAACACTTGCATTTAAAACTTACTTCTTGGGAACGGGCTTTTTCAGAGATTGATTTATCGTCAATATCGGGAAATATATTTCTAATTAACTCAAGAAGATTATCTTTTGACTTAAATAGATCTTCGCTGAAAGAATTAATTTCTTTGCATCTTTCTTCAAGTAGTGAGACTAGCAGAGGGTCAGTATCTTTTTTAGGTAAAACTTGAGCTAATAATCCACCACTACAAATAACACTTTTATGTTGAATTTTTTCTCCAATAAATACAGCAGAGGGAGTTTGTTCTGAATGATATAAATATGAAGCTAAGTCTTCAGCAATATTTCCATTTACTAATTCAACAGTGCTTGTAAAGGGTTCTCCAAATCCACTATCTCTAATTACATTTAAATATCCTGTACCTAATGCTTTTGTAAAATCAAAAGAATATTTATTATGATCTATTTTGACTAGGTCCAATTCTAAATTAGGATTCCCTACATAACCCCTAACTTTCCCGTCTCTACCTGCATCAACTAGTAATCCGTTTAAAGGTCCGTCAGATCTAACTCTTAAAGTGACTCTCCCATGCATTATTTTCATCGAGCTTGCTAAAAGCAGTGAAGCACTAAATGCTCTGCCTAAGATACAGGTGGTTAAGTAAGAAAGGCCGTGTCTTTTTTTTGCTTCTAAAGAAGATTCTGTTGTTAAGACCGCAACTAATCTTATGCCTCCATTGGCTGCAGTAGCCCGAACTAACTTATCCTGCATGATTTTCTTTCATAAAATTTTTGATTTTCCCTTTTTCCAAGAATAATATCCTAGAAGGAATTCCCTCAAATAAGGCAGGTTCATGAGTAACAATAATAATTGTATTTTTATTTTTTAAATCAAGAATTAAATTCTTCACATCATTTCTCATTGAATAGTCTAATCCAGCAGTTGGTTCATCAAGTAAAAGAATTGAGGGGTTTCTAAGTAGTTGAACTGCTACAGCTAACCGCCTTTGTTGTCCGCCACTTAGCTGTTCTGGTGGTTGAGTCATATTAATTTTTTTCAAACCAACTTTATTTAAAACTATTTCTATATTTTTTTCTCTTAAAGATTTATGGCCTATTTTTAATTCTTTACCAATAGTTGTACCTATAAAGTATCTTTCAGGAAATTGGAATACTACTCCACAAAACCATCTTCTTTGTCTAGAAGACAAAATTTTATTCTTCCAAGTAATTTTTCCCTTTTGCGGATTTGTTAATCCGCTTATTATTTCGAGTAGTGTTGTTTTCCCAGAACCACTATTGCCGCAAATTAAAATGATTTCATTTTCATGAACTTTTAAATTTAAATTGTCTATTATTTTTCTTTCACCAGTTTGGGGTTGATAAGATATTTCTTTTAAATCAAGCATTATTAATTAAGTTATAAGTATGAATTTGAATCTAGTAATAACTTACTTATAATAGCTGTAGATCTAAAAAGATATTAGTCAATATGAATATTATTTTTAGGGAAGTTGATCCTTTTAATTGTTGGATATGGATCAGGTTTTCTGAATCACCAACTCAAGACGAAAAAAATTATTTAGATGGTGTTTTTGATAGTTGGTACGTTTTAGGAAGGTTAGGTGGATTTAATTCTGAAAATTTGCAAACTCATGAAGAGGGTTCCGATCTAAGTTGGATGTCCTATGATAATGACCAAAAAAATGCATCTCTTCCAGCCTTAATGCATAATTTAGGAATTATGGAATATCAAAATCTTTGGGGAAGATGTTGGGTTGATTTTGGAACTTCAGACTCCATTTCAATAGATATATTAATTAATTCTTTGAATGAGATATCAAATAATTATGTAAAAATTGAAGAGTTAATTATTGGGGGTGAAAATAATGATTGGTCAGTTGAAGAACATGAAGATTTAGTTTTCAAAGATTAAGTGTTTTAGATGGAAGACTTAACAAGATTAATTATTTCCCATGAAAGAATTGAAAATATTAAGAACAATAATTTAGAACTTTCTAAAGAAGAGGCTCATTATTTAAATAAAGTAATGAGGATAAAAAATGGTAAAAAAATATTTATAGCTAACGGAGAGGGTTCATTATGGAAAGCTATAAAAGTTAAAAATGATTGCTTAGAAATATTTAAATCAAAAAAACCTTACTTATTTAAAGAACAAGAAACTTACTTATTAGGAATAGCTGTTGTTATACCAAAAAATGGTTTTGAGGATATTTTAAAAATGTGTACTGAAATAGGAATTGATTATATACAGCCATTATTTTCAGAAAGACAGGTAAACAAAAATTTAAATTTTTCTAGAAAACTTTTGAGATGGAATTTAATTATCAATGAAGCTGTTGAGCAAAGTGAGAGATTATGGAAACCATCTATTTTAAATGGAATGGATATTATTGAATGGCTAAAAAGTAGAGATAATCAAGAAAGAGTTTCAATTTCTATAACTAGAGAAGAAACACTATATGACTTAAATCAATGGTTAAGAAAACAACAAGAATTTGGAAATAAAAAAGGAGGTATTTTTTGGAATGTAATTGGTCCTGAAGGGGGTTGGTCCGCTAAAGAAATTGATTTATTTAAAAAAAATAATATTACCTTTGTTAAGCTTTCCGACACTATCTTGAGAACTTCAACGGCTAGTATTAACGCATCATCAATTCTAAATCAGTGGAGAATTGATTTGAAATTAAAGAATTAGATAAATATGGATTTAATTAGAAATCAATTTTTTATAGGTTTTTGCATTAATTTTATTTTGATTTATATATTTTGTAAGATTCCTTTGATGACAAAAAGTGGTTGGGTAAGTGCAGGCATCTTAGGCACAATTTTGTGGGGATGTTTGTCTTGGCAGGGATGGATGTCAGTTGTAATTTATTTATTATTTGGATCTCTCGTTACCAAAATAGGTTTTAAATTTAAAAAAGCACAAGGAATTGCTGAAAAAAGAGGCGGGAGAAGAGGACCTGAGAATGTATGGGGCTCTGCAGCTACAGGATTATTTCTTGCCATTATGACCAAATTTAATGCTGCGAATGTAGTGATGTTTAAAGTAGGTTTTGCTGCAAGTTTTGCTGCAAAGTTGGCGGATACTTTTGGTAGCGAAATTGGAAAAAGATTTGGTAAAGACACATACTTAATTACTTCACTTAAAAAGGTGGATAGGGGAACTGAGGGAGGAATAAGTATAGAAGGAACATTAGCTAGTGTTTTGGGATCAATATTTATGGCTTTTATAATGCTTCGTCTATCAATTATTTCTACAAAATATCATTTTATAGTTGTTGTAGTTTCTGGATTCTTGGCAACACTTTCTGAAAGTATTATTGGTGCTAAATTTCAAAACAAATATAAATTAAGTAATGAATTGGTAAATGCTATTCAGACAAGTATTGCTTCTGTTTTTGCTATCTTTGCTCTTATTTTATATTCATATTTTTTAAATTAATAATATTTGGAAAGACCTAAGATTCCTTCCATTTTGTAAGAATCTCCCAGCTTTTAAGTCTTTGGAAAAGCCAGAAATGACCTTCGGAATTTAGATGAATTCCATCATGCGTAATCCAATTTTTACTCCTTTTATCAGAGTACATTTCTCTAAAAGTAGGAAGAAATGGGACATTCTGATTGAGGCATACTTCCTCCATTCTCCTTTCATAAGAATTACAAAAATCATTTGAGTACCATAGACATCCTGCGAACGGCATTTTGCTTTCGTCAACTGGTGTCAAACCAATAACAAATACATTTGTTTGAGAGTTCATTTCATTAATTAGCCTCTCTAATCCATATTCAAATCCATCTATATCTAATTGATGTCTTCCATTTATCTGACCAATTGCTGCAGTGTCGTTAAGACCTACATTTAGTAGGATTGCTTTAGGTTTATTTCTTCTCGTTTCTCCTCTAGATGACCATTCTTTTTCCCATCTAGATGAAACTTTTTCTATCCCATCTCCCCTAACCCCGAGTTGATAAATAACTGGCCCATTTTGGTTATTACCCCAATCTTTTCTAAGCCTCTCACACCATCCACCACCCTCATTATCTCCCCATCCATAAACTGAGCTATCTCCAATTACAACAAGCTGTTTTGGTAAACTAATCACTAAAACCGGAAAAAAATAATTACTTGATTTAACAAATTATTCTTACAAATCAAGTTAAACTATTTTTGATTTTACCATTTATTAATTCGCCAACTATTGCGATGGAGCTATAAGCTATCAAGACTATGGTGACTTCTTGCCATGCGAAGGAACTTAGTGATTCTTGCAATTGCCAACCTAGACCAACACTTCCAACAACCCCAACAATTGCAGTTTCTCTAATAATGATGTCAGATCTATAAGCGCAATATGCTAAGTAACTTTTTGCTTGTTGAGAAAATAAACCTAAAAGCCAACTAGTCTTTTTTGAGATTCCTAGAGATTTCATTGCAATATAATTTCTCCTGTCTTGGCTATCTAGATTTGTAAAAAGTAATTTGCTAGTAATACCAGCGTTGTGGAGACCTAATGTTAAAGCTGCTAAAGATAAAGAAGGATTATTAAAAGTTAATAGAGCTAGAAGTATTACAGGTGTAGGTATTAAGCGTAATGAAAAAGCAAAAATTTTAATAAAAATTTTAGAACTATTGTTGTTAAAAATTCCTATTACTAATGGAGGTAAACTAATTGCGATTCCTGTTGATAAAAGACTTAAAATTATTGTTTCTAATATAAGTTTTAAGAAATCAAATAATCCTAAATCTGAGCTTGATTTAAATAGTGAACTAACGGAATTAAAATTTTCAATATTTTTATTAAAAATAAAATAAAGAAAATATGAAAAAGAAAATAAAATTGTTATGAAAAAAACTGCAATAAAAAAAATAGATAGTATTTTATTTGTAGTATTAAATTTTATTTTTTTGAATATTAATCCAGAAAGAATTATCAAAATTGCTAAGGACCATAAATAAGTCCATAACTCTCTAAAATTCAAAGTTTGGAAAGATAAAAAAATACTTGTACCTATTCCTCCAATTCCAAAAAGTCCTAAAATCACTGTACTTCTTATTGAACATTCTAATCGATATAAACCAAAGTTTTTAAATGTATTTATTATTGGATTCCATATAATAGTTAATAAAGAAGAAAATTTAGGAGCATTTATTTGATTTATAGATTCAAAACTTTTGTAATCAATAGTTTCTAATTGTTCAGCAAAAACTTTTGAATTTACAGCAATATAAGGTATACATATAGCTATTATTCCTATCGAAAAATTTATTCCATATATTTGCATTAATAATATTCCCCAAACTACTTCATGAATAGATCTAATTATTGTTAGAAAAAATCTTATTATGCGGTAGAAAAAATTTGGAATATTAAAGATTTTATAAAAAATATTTGAGGATATTATTCCAAAAATTGCTCCAAAAATAATACTTACAAACCAACTAAAAAAACCAATTAAGATAGTTTCATTTAATCGCTTAATTACGGTAGTAATAATTTCATTATCGATCTTGGGATTAAATGCAGAAATTAAGAATTCTTGGAATAATTTAAATCCTCCAAAATGAATATTGTTTATTAATTGATACCCTAGAGGTATGCATACCAATATTGGAAGAAAAGATAATGAGGTATAGTTTAATTTTAATTTATTCAACTAATTAGTATATTTTGTCTAGATGAAGCTTCTTTAAGTTATTTCTTTTAATATTAAAAAAGATTTTACCATCCCTTATTCCAATAACTTTATCGAAATCGTTCAGCAAATCTAATCTATGTAATGCAACTAATGCCGTCTTTGGGGATTTTTTTGAATTATTTTTATCTACATTTTCTAGCAGCAGGTTTTTAATCGTAGTTATCAATTTGGGATCTAAATTATTAAAAGGTTCATCTGCAAGTAATATATTTGATCCTTGAATTAATGATCTAGCTATAGCAACCCTTTGTTTTTGACCCCCAGATAGTTTTCCGATTTTTTTGTCATAAATAGAGTTATGAAGTCTACATAATTGCATATATTTATGTGCTTTCTTAAAAGAACTTATATTTAGCAAATTTTTAAAAGCGAAATAAAAATTGTTTTCCGTTAGTAGTCCACAATTAACATTTTGTTCTGCTGAAAGATCTTCTATTAATCTTAAATCTTGCCAAATAGTTGTTATCTTTCGTTTCTGCTTTCTATCTAATTCCTCGTAACTTTTATTGAATAATTTAACCTCACCTTGAGTTGGCTTGATAGTTCCATTAAGTACTGATATAAGTGTAGTTTTTCCTGAACCGCTTTTACCTAAAAGTGCAATTTTCTCCCCTGAATTTATTTTTAAATTTACTTTATTTAGAATCAGATTATTTTTGTATTTATAAGATATATTTTTTAATTCTAAGAGAGTATTATTCATCTAATTTTATTTAATTTCCTCCCTACTTCCTCTATATTTTTATACTGTTTTGCTTCTGCATTTATAAATCTTTTTGCATTGAACATATCTAAAATCCGTTTATGTGATTTTTTATTTATATCTAAATTTAGAATTACTGATTTAAGTTTTTTTGTAAACCCTTCCCCGAATCTATTTTCAAGATCCCCTTGAGCTACCCAATGATAGTCTACATATTCTGGGGTGATCCAGAATAATTTTAAATTACTTGTTCGTTTGGGATCATTTTTAAGATTGTTTTCCCAAACTTGTTTATTTAAAGCTCCAGCATCAAATGCTCCACTATTTACTAAAGCTATAGTGGCATCATGACTCCCACTAAAACCTGCTTTTTTTCCCTTAAAGTGTTTGATTTCTACTCCTGCTTGATTTAAAAAATATTCTGGCATTAATCTTCCAGAAGTTGAGTTTTCAGAGCCAAAAGTAAATCTTAAATTCTTTAGTTTTTTAAGTCCTTTAATGTTTGAAATTGAGTTAAGTTTTAAGTTTTTGTTTACTATAAAAACACTTTTAAATTCCTTATCGATATCTCTTTGAGCTATGACAATTGAATTAGGAGTTTGTAATCTTGCTTGAACTCCTGATAAACCTCCAAACCAAACCAAATCTAAATCTTTAGTTCTAAATCCAGTTACTGCTGCAACATAATTAATAACAGGAATGTATTTAACTTCTGCATCAAGTTGTTTGGATAATTCTTTTGAAAATAAATTAAATCTTTTGTCCAAAACATCTTGGTTTTGATCAGGTATTGCTCCAACTTTTAAAACTTTGGGATTTGAAAATACAGGCGATGAAAAAATAGAAAATAAAATATATGAACTTAGTAAGAAATTTTTTAAATTAATCATAATGGCTTTAATCAATAATATTTAAAAATTGCTTTTTTAAGCCTTTGCAGTCCATCTTTTATTTTAATCTCTGATGCGGCACAAGACATTCTTATACATTCGTCAGCCCCAAAAGCTTTTCCAGGTACAACAACTAAGCCATAATCTTGAAGAGCTTTGTTGCAGAAATCAACGGAAGTAATTGAAGAGTTAGGTAATTTTGGAAATGCGTAAAATGCTCCATTAGGTTCTTTAATATAAATACCATTTATACTCTTAAGGCCCTCATAGAGAAGACTTCTTCTTTGATCATAATGGCTATTTATCATTGAAAAAAAATCATTATTAATTTTTAAAGCCTCCAAAGCACCTTTTTGAACAAAAGAGCAAACATTACTTGTACTTTGACTTTGTAATGCTGAAGATGCTTTGATTACATCTTTGGGCCCTACTAAATAACCTATCCTCCAGCCAGTCATAGCCCATCCTTTCGCAAATCCATTTATTATAAAAATCCTATCTTTTAGGTCATTTGCTAATGAAGATAAACTGTAGTGTTCAAATTCTTTTTTAAGGATTAGTTCGTAAATCTCATCAGATAGAATATTGATATTTGGATTTTCTCTGGCTAAATCGGCAATTTGTAATAATTCTTCCTTTGACATAACTCTTCCAGTAGGGTTATTAGGAGAATTGATAATTATAAATTTAGTTTTTGAAGAGACTTTAGACTTCAAATTTTCTATATTTATTTTGAATCCATCTTCTGCGGAAGAATTTGTAAAAATTGGCTTCCCACCCGCCAATCTAACCATTTGGGGATAACTTAACCAATATGGAGAAGGAATAATAACTTCGTCTCCAGTATTTAACAAGACTTGAAAAAGATTATATATTGCTTGCTTAGCACCATTTGTGACCATTACATTTTCAAATTCATAATTTAAATCGTTTTGAATTTGAAGTTTATTTGCAATTGCTTTTCGGAGATCTAAATTCCCCGCTGCGGGCCCGTATTTTGTGAATCCATCAAATATAGCTTTACTTGTGGCCTCTATTACTTCTTTTGGGGCATCAAAATCAGGTTCTCCGGCACTTAAATTGCAAATATCTACTCCTTCTGCAGATAATTGATTTGCTTTAGCACTTATCTGCAATGTAAGAGAAGGCTCAATTGAAAGTGCCCGATCAGATAAATTAACTTGACTCATTGACTTATGACTTTTCAAATATGACTTTTAATAATGACAAATGCATAAATTAAGAATAAATAAAACTATCACACTATGGTTTAATTTAGTTCATTTTCTTAATCTATTTTATTTTCATGTTTTGAGTTCTTAAGATAAAAATATTTAAAGTTTTATTTTCGGTGAAAAGGTTAGTAATTGGGAGAGGAAGTGTATTTGCAGATTTGTTAATAATTGGTGAGGCACCTGGAGCACAGGAAGATTTAGAAGGAAAACCTTATGTAGGTAAATCTGGTAAGCTATTAAACGAATTATTAATACAAGCTGGGATTGACTATGAGAAGGATGTTTATTTTTGTAATGTAATTAAATGTCGTCCACCAAATAATAGAAAACCCACTGCTAAAGAAATTAATATTCATAAACCTTGGTTATTACAGCAAATAAAGCTAGTTGATCCAAAATTTATATTGCTTACTGGTTCAACTTCTATGAGAGCTATTTTAGAAGTTAAAGATCCTATAAGTAATTTAAGAGGTCAATGGATTAAAAAAGATGGGAGAGAAATTATGGTAATTTTTCATCCATCTTATTTGTTGAGATTTCCTTCAAAAGAAATCAATAAACCTTACCATCTAACTTTGAAAGACCTAGAGAATGTAAGTGGTAAACTATATGCCGTATAATTTAGTGAAATCCTTTTTGAATATCAAGAATTTTAATGTCATTAACTCAATCAAAAGAGGTTAATAGTCTCTCCAAAAGATATTCAACTCATATTGAGAGAAGGATAACTAGAACAGTAATGGTTGGTGATGTAGCTATTGGAAGTGATTATCCAGTAAGAGTTCAATCGATGATAAATGAAGATACGATGGATGTCGAAAATGCTTACTTAGCTATCAAAAGACTTCATGATGTGGGTTGTGAAATAGTAAGGTTAACTGTCCCTTCGTTAGCACATGCCAAAGCAGTAGGAGATATAAAGGCAAAATTACTAGAAAATAATATCAATACCCCCTTGGTGGCTGATGTTCACCATAATGGTATGAAAATTGCAATGGAAGTTGCAAAACATGTTGATAAAGTAAGAATTAATCCTGGATTGTTTGTTTTTGAAAAATCAGATCCTACAAGAACTGAATATACAGATGAGGAATTTGAAACTATTAAGCAAATAATACTTAAAAGATTTACCCCTTTAGTTGAAGTTTTAAAGGCTGAAAACAAAGCTCTAAGGATTGGAGTTAATCATGGGTCTCTATCTGAGAGGATGCTTTTTACTTATGGAGATACGCCATTAGGAATGACAGAATCTGCGATGGAGTTCGTCAAAATTTGTGACGAGCTTGATTTTCATAACATAATTATTTCTATGAAAGCTTCTAGGGCTCCGGTCATGATGGCAGCTTACAGAATGATTGCAGATAGGCTGGACTCAGAAGGATATAACTATCCCTTACATTTAGGAGTGACCGAAGCTGGTGATGGTGATTATGGAAGGATTAAAAGTACTGCTGGAATTGGAACGCTCTTAGCAGAAGGATTAGGAGATACCATTAGGGTTTCCTTAACAGAAGCTCCAGAAAAGGAAATACCAGTGTGCTATTCAATTTTGCAATCTTTAGGATTAAGAAAAACAATGGTTGAATACATCAGTTGCCCTAGTTGTGGTAGAACACTTTTCAATCTAGAAGAAGTTGTAGATAAAGTTAGGAACGCCACCTCACATTTAACGGGTCTAGATATAGCAATAATGGGATGTATTGTTAATGGGCCAGGAGAAATGGCAGATGCTGATTATGGTTATGTTGGGAAAGGTAAAGGAACTATTGCCTTATATAGAAGGAAAGAAGAGATAAAAAGAGTACCTGAAGATGAGGGGGTTAATGCTTTAATCCAACTTATTAAGGATGATGGGAAGTGGATTGATCCTTAAGGATTAGTCAAATTTTTGAATTATACATAAATTCTTTTTATAATAAAAAATATCAAATTATTTGAAGAATAGAAAATTGCTTAAAAAAAAATATATATTTTTGCTTGCGACATCCTTTTCTGGGCTATTTTTAAATAATTTTGCAGAGGCAACAGTTTTAAATAATAGTTATAAAGAAGTAATTGATCATGTTTGGCAAATTGTATATAGAGATTTTCTTGATTCAAGCGGCAAATTTCAAAAGTCCAATTGGATTAGTCTAAGAAAAGAAGTTTTATCAAAAACATATTCAGACAGCAATGAAGCATATGATGCGATTAGAGATATGCTTTCTAATTTAGATGATTCTTATACAAGATTTTTAGAACCTAAGGAATTTAATCAAATGAGAATAGATACCTCTGGTGAATTAACTGGAGTTGGTATCCAAATAGTTAAAGATAAAGAATCTGATGATTTAATAATCATTTCTCCTATAGAGGGCACCCCTGCATTTGATGCTGGAATTAAAGCTAGAGATAAAATATTGTCTATAGATAATATTTCTACTGAAGGCATGAATATTGAGGATGCCGTGAAATTAATAAGAGGAAAAAGAGGTACTAAAGTTAAACTTGAAATTCTTAGAGGTTCTAAATCCTTTTTTAAGATTTTATCAAGAGAAAAGATTGAAATAAAATCTGTATCAAGTAAAGTCAATCAAACCAAAAACGGTTTATTAATTGGCTATGTAAGAATTAAACAATTTAATGCAAATGCATCAAAAGAGACTAGAGATGCTATTAAGGATTTAGAAACAAAAAAAGTCGCAGGATATGTTCTTGACTTGAGAAGTAATCCAGGAGGGTTATTAGAATCAAGCATTGATATCTCAAGGCACTTCATTAACAAAGGAGTAATAGTAAGTACAGTAAGTAAAGATGGTTTAAAAGAAACAAAAAAAGGAAACGGTCAAGCTCTAACTAAAAAACCCTTAGTTGTCCTTGTTAATGAGGGTTCTGCAAGTGCTAGTGAAATAGTTTCTGGTGCAATAAAAGATAATAAAAGAGGAAAATTAGTTGGGAAGAAAACGTTTGGTAAAGGCCTAGTTCAATCTATGAGAACATTAGTTGATGGTTCAGGATTAACTGTTACAGTCGCTAAGTATCTAACTCCGAACGGTACTGATATAAACAAATCTGGAATTATTCCGGACATAGAAGTAAAAATGAATATAAACCCTATACTCCAAAGAGAGATAGGAACTAGAAAAGATAAACAATATAAAGCTGGTGAAAAAGAGCTAATAAATATAATTAATAGAAAGAATCAGATAAGCGAATTTAAGCCTGACAGCACAAACCTTAATGCATTCCTAATAATTAATAGGGAAGATAAAGTATTTTCATTAAATTAATTACTCATATCCAGCATTCTTTTTATTGGCACATAGGCTCTTCTTATTATTTCTGGGTCTAGTTCGATAGATGGGGAATTGTTTTTCAAACAATCTAGAATTTTTTCTAAAGTATTTAATTTCATATATGGACACTCGTTACATTTACAACCTTCTACATCTGGGACTTCAATAAAAATTTTGTTAGGTTCTTTCTTTTTCATTTGATGAATTATTCCAGGTTCAGTTAGTACCATATAAGTCTTAGATGGATCTTTACTTACGAAATCAAGCAGCTTACTTGTTGAGCCAATAAAGTCTGAGAGAATTAGTAAATTTTGACTACATTCAGGATGAGCAATGACTTTTGATCCTGGATTTTGATATTTTAATTTTAGAAGTGCTTCTTCACTAAATGATTCATGAACAATGCAGCTGCCAGGCCATAATTTAAGATCTCTTCCTGAATTTTTCTGTACCCATCTCCCAAGGTTCTTATCTGGTGCAAATATTATCTTTTTATCTTCAGGTATCTTTTTAATTAATGAGACTGCATTACTGCTTGTACATATCAGATCACTTTGAGCTTTTACTTCTGCAGTACAATTTATATAACTTACGACATAGTGATCTGGATTTTCTTCCCTGAATTTCTGAAATTTATCTGAAGGACAATCGTCTGCTAATGAGCATCCTGCGTCAATATCTGGTAATAGGACTGTTTTATTAGGGCTAAGTATTTTTGCGGTTTCGGCCATAAAGTGCACACCGCAAAAAATTATTATATCTGCGTCATTATTTGCAGCTTTCCTAGATAGATCTAATGAATCGCCAATAAAATCTGCAATTTCCTGAATTTCTGGAGCTTGATAATAGTGCGCAAGAATAATTGCATTAGCTTTTTCGCAACGCTCCTTTATTTCAGAAATCAAATCCTCTTCGTTTTGAACTGATTTCTGTTTTGCAGTAGAAGTTATACTGGTCAGGATTTAGAATATCTCTAAATAGATTATATGCCTTTAAACAGAAAAAATTCTGACAAATTTAAAAATTGCTATTGTTGGTGACTGTCATGGTCAATGGTCTGAATTAGACTTGAAAGTTTTATCGATTATCAAACCAAATATTGTTTTATTTGTTGGTGATATTTCTGATGGTAGTGTCAAAATAATTAAAAAAATCAATGAAATCAAAATTCCTACTTTTGTGATTTTAGGAAATCATGATAGAGGGAAGGATTCTACAGGCGAAACTCTCTCAAAGCAGATACGTGTTCTTGGTGAAAAATATTGTGCATGGGATTTGAAAGTTTTTAATAATCAAATAAATTTATTGTCTGCAAGACCATGCAGTTCTGGCGGCGGCTATTTTCTCTCAAAAGAAGTTAAAGGCGTTTATGGACCCATTACCGAGCAAGACTCAATAAATAAAATCATCAAACGTTCAGAAGAGAGTATCCAAGATATACCTTTAATTATTATGTCTCATGCAGGCCCTTCGGGTTTAGGTTCAGAACCTAAAAGCATTTGTGGGAAAGACTGGAAATTACCCTCTTTAGATTGGGGAGATAGAGATTTGTCTGTGGCTATTTCTAAAATACAAAAGACAAGAAAAGTTGATCTTGTAATTTTTGGTCATATGCACAATCGGCTTAAAAGAAATCTTGGTTTAAGAGAGATGTTTAAAATTGATAGCAAAGGGACAATTTATTTCAATACTGCTGTAGTGCCAAGATATAAAGCTGATGAAGATGGGAAATTACTAATTAACTTTTCATGGATTGAATTTGAAAAAAAAGAATTAAGACATGTCTCTCACCGATGGTATTCAGAGTCTGGTGAAATTTGTGAAGAAGATAAATTTATTTAAGATTAGATATTTTTGATCATATTTTAAGTATTTTTGGGCTTTTCATATCTTGAAAATAATGTTTGAGATAAAATATAACCTGCAATTCCTGCTGCTGTAAAAGCTAAACCATTTTTAAATAATGGTAATAAATCAGTTGTTCTGGATATTATTGGTGCCAGACCAAAAATTCCAAATAACATTCCCCATAAAGGAGAAAGAAGAGCTAAAAATCCAATTGATATAACTTGACCTTCTTTTCGTGGCGCAGATGCGAAACCTGCTACTAAACCTCCAAGAATAGATGTACATAACGTCCATATATATTGTTCTTTGGGAAGGCCAGGAACAACTTGACACCCTCCTCTCTCAAGGCAAATCTTTACGGAATTAATTGCATCTAATACTGCGCCATCCTCACCATGATCTTTCACATAATATTGATTACCAAATCTTGTTTGAAGTTCAACCCAAAATAACCTTGGCATAAAATTAAAATAAGCCTCTCCTACGTTAAAGTTCAGCAAATTTCCCCCTCTAGGATCCGCAACTATCAACAAACTTGTCTCATCTAAATCCCAATAGTCCTTTATTGCACTACCAGGAGAACTTTCAAACTGAGATAAATATTTAATTTTCCACCCACTTTCAATTTCTAGATTGTTGAGCTTTTCCTCTAAAGATTTTTTCTGATTAGGGCTTAATGTTTTAGCTAAATCAATTACTGGTGTTTTTTCTTCTGGTAAGAGATTTGGATTATTTATAGCGAAAACGGGTTTATGTGAAATTAAAACTAATATAGATAGAAATATTCCTAATAAATAGTTAATCTTTGAAGGCATAAATAAGTTTTGTCTCTTTATATTTTCGCCGATGAATAGCTTACCCGCGAATAATCCAGATTGGTTAGTAAAAAAAATAATAAAAATGGGTGGAACTATAAGTTTTTATGACTTTATGAATTTTGTTTTAAATGATTCTATTGATGGTTATTACGGCAGTGGTAAAGCTGAGTTAGGCGTTCGAGGAGATTTCGTCACATCGCCATCTTTATCTGATGATTTTGCTTTTTTGGCTGGTAAACAAATAGAAGATTGGTTGATTCAGTTCAAAAGTAGTTTTTTATCTAATCAGAAATTAGCTGTAATGGAATTTGGAGCAGGGGATGGAAGCTTTATGAGTGGATTAATTAAATATTTTTTAGAAAATAACAAGAATTTTTTGGAAGGAGTTTCTTTTGTAATTATTGAACCTAATGAAGGGATGGTAGAAAAACAAAAAAATAAATTGGAGGAATTTTTAAACTTGGGTATTGATATTTTATGGAAACGTTTGGAAGAAGTAGAGGAAAATAATATAAATGGAATAGTTCTAGCAAATGAGGTTTTAGATGCTTTGCCAGTAGAAAGAATAACCTTTTCAAAAGGAAAATTACTAAGACAAGCAGTTTCTATAGACAAAAAATCTCATAAATTATTTTTTGATGAAATGCCAATTACAAGTGAATTGGAAAAAGGTATTGAAGTTGCTAAAAGTGAGTTGGGAATCACTATCCCGCCTGAAGATGCTATTGAAGGCTGGACGACAGAATGGCATATAGATAACTCAAAATGGTTAAAAGCTATTTATGGAAAAATTAATAATGGTATTTTATTGATAATTGATTACGCTAAGGAAGCTAAAAAATACTACACCTCTAAGAATTCTGATGGGACTATAGTTTCCTATGAAAATCAAAAAATGAAGAATGATGTCCTAGAATCTCCTGGAAATTGCGATTTAACATCTCATGTGTGCATAGAAACTTTAATTAATGATGCTGAGACTCTTGGATTTGATACTGTTGGAATAACTAAACAAGGAGAGGCTTTATTGGCGCTTGGATTGGCTGAGAGACTTTATGGGATTCAGAAAGAATTTAAGGAGAATTTATCAAATGCTCTTTTAAGAAGAGAGGCATTACTTAGACTCGTAGATCCTGTTTGTTTAGGTGATTTTAAGTGGTTTGTTTTTAAAAAGTTTAATGAGAAGAAAATGAATATAAATTCAACCTGTTTGCGTTAAGAAAAAAACTTCAAAAATAATGAATCTTCCACATCATCATATATATCAACAGCACCAATTTCTTTCGGTAATATAAATCTCATTTTGCCATCACGAACTTTTTTATCACCCATAAGTATTGTTAGAACGTCTTCTTTATTTATTTTTGGGATCTCGGTAGGAAGATCATAACTCTCTAAGAGAATTCGCTGTCTATCTAATTCTTCTTTAGACCATAACCCTTTTTCAATTGCTATTTTCCCCGCAATATTCATACCAATTGATATTGCCTCACCATGCAGAAATTTGCCGTATCCACATAAATTTTCAATAACGTGACCAAAAGAATGACCATAATTCAATATTGCTCTAACACCATTTTCATGTTCGTCTTGAGAAACAACATTAGACTTTGTTTTAATTGAACTATTAATTATTTTAATTAAATATTCATTTTTGAGATTTATAAGTTCATTTTTGTTTTTTTCAATTTCTAAGTATTCGAAAAGTTCTTTATCTCTTATTACTCCATATTTTATTACTTCAGCCATGCCTGCACTAAATTCTCTTTTGGGCAAACTTTTTAAAGTTTCTGGATCAATTAAAACTGCTTTAGGTTGATTGAAAGCTCCAATTAAATTCTTACCTTTTGGATGATTTACTCCTGTTTTTCCTCCCACAGATGAATCAACCATTGATAATAATGTTGTTGGAATCTGAATATATTCGATGCCTCTTAGCCAAGTCGCAGCTGCAAAACCACTTACATCGCCAACAATTCCTCCTCCAAGGGCAATAATTATTGAATTTCTATCTAAGCCAAATTCAAATGCAACATCATATATTTCACTTAAGGTTTTTAAGTTTTTATATGATTCTCCAGCCTTGATAAGGAACATTTTGGCCTGAAATTTATTATCTTTTAAATTATTTAAGAATTTCTCACCATACAAATTTGATATTTCTTCATTTGAAATCACAAGTATTTTTCTTTTCTTTGTTATTCCAATTTTTAAGAGTTCTTCGCTGATATTATTCAGTATCCCTGCTTCTAGAGTTACTTCGTATGACTTATCACCTAGTGGGACTAATATTTTTCTCTTATTCACAATTGATTACCTAGTTAAAATTTATAAATATTTGGTATTAAATACTTTATATATTAGCAAAATCTAAGCTCTAGATCCTTAAAAATTCAGTTGTTAAGAATTAGAAATGGTAATAAAATCATGCTATGAGTTTTAAAAAAAATATAAACGATATCAAGAAAAATTATTCCCTAGGAATAATTGGAGGTGGTCAACTGGCTTTGATGTTAACCGAGGCAGCAAAAAAAAGAGATTTAGAAGTATGTGTGCAAACAAAATCTTGTGATGATCCTGCTGGTTCAAAAGCAGATCATGTCATAGAAGCTGATCCTTTAAAGATAAGAGGAAATAAATCATTAATTAATGAGTGTGAAAAAATAATTTTTGAAAATGAATGGATAAAAATTGATAAATTAAATTTAATTGGCCATGAAGATATTTTTGTTCCAAGCCTTAATGCAATTAAGCCATTAGTAGATAGGTTTTCTCAAAAAAAATTAATAGATAGAATGAATATTCCCTGTCCAAAATGGATAAGTATTGAAGATTTTAAAAATCTCTCGGATGAGGAAATCAATAATTGGACTTTTCCTCTAATGGCAAAATCAAATAAAGGTGGATATGACGGCAAAGGGAACAGAAAAATAAAGACAAAAGAAGATTTAGATTCTTTTTTGACAGAGAATAATTCTGATGAATGGTTAATAGAAGAATGGATAGAGTATGAAAAAGAACTGGCTCTTGTTGGTTCGAGAGATAGGACCGGTAAGATAAGATTCTTTCCAATAGTTGAGACGTTCCAATCAAACCACGTTTGTGATTGGGTTCTTGCACCTGGATCAAATGAATATGATTTGAACTTATTTGCAATAAATATTTTCTCTTCCATAGTCAATGAACTTAATTACGTTGGAGTTTTAGCTATTGAATTCTTCTATGGAGATAATGGTCTTTTAATTAATGAAATAGCTCCTAGAACACATAACTCAGCTCATTTCTCTATTGAAGCTTGCACTTCAAGTCAGTTTGATCAATATATTTGCATTTCTTCTGGGATAATACCACCTGAAATTAAAATGAACTGTGAAGGTGCAATTATGATAAATCTACTGGGGTTAAAAAAGAACTTCCCAATTCCAATGGAAACCAGAATTAAAATGTTATCTGAAATTGAGGGTTCTAATATTCATTGTTATGGCAAATCTCGCGAAATTCTGGGAAGAAAAATGGCTCACATCACATTTTTATTAAATGGTAAAACGCATTCAGAAAGATATGATGAAGCTCAAATTTTATTTACTATGGTAAGAGACATTTGGCCATCTCCAAATGCATAAAAAAATAAGTTAGAGTTAGATTACTGGTTCTTTGGTTAAGTTCTTCTTTATGTGCTCTGATCTGACTCTCTTTCGACATGAGGAGACTGTCGTGATGCGGTAGTAAACCGATCTTGTAATCGGAAACGAAAGCCCACTTTGAATCCTCTTCTGGCATTTCCAGGTCGATGCAGCAGAGAACTGACGGGGATCCGGTGTTACCTATCAAAATGCCTGCTAAAACAGGCTTTTGGTGGGTATCTTATTTTTTTGGAATAACTGAGCTGTTTTTATTCTCTATCAGTGTAAATAATTTATTTGCCAAAATACTTGACGATCCATTCCTAATGCACTTATATTAGTAGTACATATGTATTACTAATCAATGACTTTAGGAGGGGCTAATGTTTGGACTAACTTTTCTTACGGTTATCGTAACGAGTCCCCAAGCGGTTGGTTGCTTAGTCCAGACCGCAGCAGATTAATTTTATTCGTAAGGAATAAAAAATCTCCAAGAAATAGTATGAGAATTTTTGCTCATACATATTATGCAAATGATCTTGGTGAGCCAATGGCAATTAAATCATCCACTCAAATGTATTTGGATAATGCTTGGGATAAATGGCATGACCTTCAATTAGAAGGTTGGACTTTTGAAGAACTTGAATTACCTGAATCTTTATGACTAACTTAAATCCAATCAAAAAGAAATTATCAAAAGTAGATAGAAAGATATCTATGCAAGACCCATCAAAATTATTAGCAGAATTTTTTAATGGTGTTGTCATTGAACTTGATGAAGAATATAAATATGACTCATAAAGAATTGATAGATCAAGTTTCCGCAAATTTATTTAAACAATGTGGAAAGTTAGAAAGCAGAAGATCTTGGTTGGCAATGAGAAATTATCTTGAACAATTAGATACCGAACAACTTAAATCCATGCTTAAGGACCACGGATGATTTAAAAACTTTATTTAGTTTTTATTTTTTTCTTAATTCTCAGAAAAACGTAAGTTGCAAAGCCAACCAAAAACATATCCAAGTAAATATGCCAAGTAGGAAAAATCTGGTGTATTAATTCCATTAACGTTTTATTGCCACTTGCCAATAAGGATAATCTAAATTTGATTTTTCTCTAATCAATTGTAATTTTCTAGAATTTATTTTTACTACTATTCCATCTGTTGGATATTTACTAAAAAGCTTCCCTTCTAGCCATTGTTTTCTAAATACTTCAACTTGGCTCGTAAAGTTGCATGAAATATCCTGAGGGATCGTGAAGCCAAGTTTTGAAAGACTCTTTTTGGACTCATATTGGTTAAGTGTTGAATTAAGTATTTGAAATGCGCAGAAGCTAAGACTTTCAGTAAATCCTTCTTTAGCTCTTAAAAATCCAGAAGCGATTCTCTGGGAGATATCTGGACTTTGGTTGGGTGCATATAATTCACCTCTAACTTGAAGAACCCCTCGTAAAGAGAGATTATTGGGAATGTCTTGGACTTTAATAAGTTTACTAGTAACGTCTGCCCCTTTTCTTGAAATTGCTTTCTCCAGCGTTCCATCCCTATATTGCAAAGCAACAGCACAACCATCAATTTTTGGTTCAATTAATAATCTGGTATCTACTAATAATCCTTTCAAAAATTCATCTATTGAATCCTTTTCTAAGGAAGGTAAAACTAGTTTATTTTTCTTTTTAAAGTAATCACAATTAGGGTTTGTTCTTAATAAATTTTTTTCAAGTTGGTCGAACTGCTTATCAGATATTAAAGAATTACCATTTCTATAATTATCTTCATACCATTCAATTCGTTCTTCTAAATAAGTCTTCATTTAATACTATGGCTTAAGTGTTTAGCTAGGTATCCAACTTGGTTTATCTATAATCCATTTTTCTCTATCTTCATTTTTAACAGTCCATAGAAAAAATGAAGAAATTTCTTTTAGAGTTATGCCAACCAAATATCTTGTTTTTGGACTTATTGATATAAATCCAAATAATAATATTAATAAAATAAGTTTAAACATAACTTTAATCATTTAAAATTCAGCGTACTTTTTGCGAACTTTTTAATTAATGCAGTTCTTATAACCTTCAATCTTTGCTAGTTCATCAATGTTCAAGCCTGTTTCTTCTAGTAAAGTTTCTCCTATATCGTCCTTATTAAATTTAGTTAAAGCTACTTTAGTAGAGTACTTAATACATTGGTTTTTGTATTTTGCTTCTTTGACAACAGGAGATAAATAAAAACCAAACAAGATGATAAAAGCCCCATAGGTTACAACTTTTCTATGGTTTTTCCACCATTCATAAAATTTATTGGACACGAAAAATAAATAATTAATTTCTATTTTAAATTGATTGTCAACAAATTACTTTAGAAATTAAAGGATTGGTTAATTTATTGTTTTTTCATTAATAGATTTAACCCAAGAATAATATCTTGATTTTCTAATCCTTTGCTCTTTCGAGACTAATCTATCCGCAGATTCTAGGGGTGATTCTCCTTTCTCAACTTTTGTTGTAATAGATATACCAAAACCTTTTGCTTCAATTTTTGCAATGCCACCCTCTAAAAAAAATAAAAAAGACCAACCTTTGTTCCATCCTAAGTAGAAGGGATTTCGATACATTGTATTTTTCCGAATATACTCTTTAATATTATTTTCCAATTCAAGGTGTTACTTGTCTACATTATTACCAAATAAGAAGTTTAGGGCATTTTATTTCTGGGAAGTAATTTTCGTATTTAAAAATTTTTTTGGATGAATACTTGACGTCCAGGAGTAGTACATTTATATTAATAGTACAACTGTATTATCTTCATGACTTCAGGAGTCGCTAATGTTCGGACTTATTTTTATCGTGGCAGCCTTATTGACCCCCCAACTGGCTGGTTGTTTAACAAAAAAAGTGGTTTAATAATTTTTTTTGAGAGTTATAAGAAATCTGTATCTAATAACTTAAAAGTATATACTCATCTTTTCTATGCAAATGAATTAGGTGAACCAGCCCAAATTAAAAATTCAAGACTTCATTCTATTGAGTGCGCTTGTGAAACATGGAATGAATTAATTTCAGGAGGTTGGCAAATTGTTACTAATAAATTCCAGTAATCATGATCAAAGTAAATCCGTCAAAATGGGAATATCTAAAAGAATCTACCCTAAAACGAAAACGAACAAAGATTTGTATTACTTGCGATCACTTTCGCTACAGCACTACAGAAACTTTTGCTACTATCTTGATCTGTCCAAAGTACGAAAACGCATACCACAGGGTGATCATTTACTTAAAGGCTGTGAGTATTGGCAAAAAAATAGGACGATATTTTCTCCTGAAGCATCTTAATTATTCTCTAATTAAACTTCTCTAGGTAGAGATATTTAATTATGTAAACAAAGCATTATTTTATACAACTTAAAAAATTCTTTTTAAGTAATTTTGAAGTATGATTCAATTCTATTTCTCCATATTTTTATTAATTGTGCTTACATTTTTTGCACTTTTATTAGATGCACCAGAATTGGCATCTTTAATTCAAACATTTTAGAAAATAATAAATCAGCATTTTTGCTGATTTACTTTTTTAATAAGTAAGTCGTAGGTTTAAATAGTTGAATAGGAGGGATCTAATGATTGACAGTCCACCAGAGGAGTTAAATTATAAAATTTAAATCTAGATAAAACTAATGCTAAATCTGGAATGATTCTTCTATTTGAGATTCATTCCTTTTTAATTTCTTTCTAAAAAATGTAAATTATAAATATTAACTTTTAAAAGTAAAAAATATGTACATATTAAAATGATTTGGGGCCTAAGTCTCTTCTTTGAGAGTGACTAACTTTACCTGAATCCAAAACCAGTTTTTTGTTCTTCTTTATCTTCCCATTCATTAATAATTAGTTTTAGTAAATTTTTAAGTTCTGAATTCGAAGCATCAGTATCTTTTTGAAGATTTATACAAATGTTTTTTATTTCTTCAAAAGCATTATCAATTAATATTGTTTTTTGATCCGGATTAGCCATAGAATTTTAAAATGCTCCATTACAGTTGAATCCACTGCAGTTAATAAACCTAAAAATATTCATTACAAAGTTGTGGAATCTCTCATCATAAAAAAATGCCCAGGTGGTAAATATAGCAAAACCAGAGACAGCAAACGCAGCATATTGAAGCCAATGTATTCCATAGCTGTCTAATCCATTTTTATCAAAATCAGAATTACTCAAATCCTTTTTTTGTTTATAATAAAATTTTTTTTTAAAAAAGGAGAGTTTGTTTTGAAGGATAGATTTATTTCCTCTTTAATCTTAAATTTATTAATCGCTTAAATAAACCCTGGAACTATCCACCCAAAAAAACCATAGTTTATTATTAAAGCTAAAAACCCAATCATAGCTAATCTCCCATTTGTTATTTCGGCATTTTTCCAAAATCTACCCATATAGTTTTTCCTTTTTTTTGAATTTTTATCTATCAGATAATTCGGTTCTAAGGGTTCTTGTAACCTTTTGATGGCGTACAAGGAGAATTGGATTGTAATAGCGATGATAACAACTATAAAACTAGTAAGAGCATCCATTTTTAGATTTCATATGTGATCAATTTGTAGCCAAAGAGAAATGACGTTTGTATGTATCAAATATTTCCTTAATTCTGCTTTGTTGTCAGAGGAAACCTTACTTGAATTATTAAAAAATGTAACATATATAAAAAAAAATTAGTATGAATTCTTACCTTTTCTTTGGATTTCAAATTTTTAAAGACTTTAATGTCACATTAATGTGTCATTGATATCTAAAGAGTACTCTTAATAGAACAACAAAATTAGCTTTAAAGTCTTATTTCTCAAAATCAATAGATTATTGAAGATTTTTTAGAAATATATTTTTATATCATTTTTGAATTGATTTTTTAATAACTAGAAATTATTACTTTTGTTTTATTTCTGGAAGGTAAAATTTATTGCCTAATGTATAACCAATTGACATAAGTACGAACCCAATAAGTTGAGGTAAATGAGAATTTGCTAAAGAGATTTTTTCAATCATTTCCCAAACTATAAAATAATATAATAATAAAAAAATTTTAATTATGTAGATTTATTTTCTTTTTGATTCTTTAATTTCCCCAGATTTTTTGAGTGAATTAACAAGTCTTTCATTTTCTGTTTTTAAATTTTCTAATGCAGATTTTGTGAATTGCTCTTTAGCCTCAAATTTTGCTGAACTTATAACTTTTTTATTAGGAAGTTTTTTCTTCGGTTCTGGCTTCATATTAAAAACTTTTTAAAAATACTAAAAGTTATTTTTTTTTATTAGGTATTATTTTTTACAATTTTCTGGTTAATAATATTTGTTTACATAAACAAATTAATCTTTATCTTTTGGGAGCCTTAACCATCCAGTAGTCCATTCTGATTTCAGTTTTGCCCATGAGATCCTTTTAATATCTTTTTTATTTTTGGTAGGAAAAATATCAACCCATCTATCTTCATTTTTACCACCATAAGCTTTAACTTGAAAATGCCTATGTCCATTAATAGTTTCTGGTGCTGTCCAACACAAAGTAGGAGGCCATTTCATGAGAAATTTTTAAAAGTTAAAAAACTAAAGGTTGCTTTGCCCAGTTAAAACTAAACCATAATACGCAATCGTACCAAGAATAAGTACGATACCTAGTATTCTAATAATCATGCTTTAATATTTTTTAAATTCAGATCATGTTAAAGAAGTTTTATAAATTTGAGTTAAAGATTTAATATTTTCTAATTTTTCCTTTTTTTATTTCTAACTATGGAGTGGCAAGATTCAGGATGCCATTCATTCTGAATTATGCCAATAAAATCATAAATAAATGAATAGGGACATCCAGTTTCTTTTTGAAGTTCTGAAAGTTCTTCTTTAATGAATTCATATACACACGTTATTACCCCTAAATTTTCTTCTTGGGAGGGAGCCCATTTTTTATTCTCCATTAATTATTTTTTAAATTATTTTCCACAATATCGTAATAGGTTATGTCTCCATAATCTGCATCTGAACAACATAAATCTCCATATAGTTCCTCTAACAAATCGTACGCATCTGAATACTTATCAAAACTTTGAGCTGTTAGTTCGTCATCTTTTCCGTCAATTCTAATTATTTTGTAGGTCATATTTTACTTAGATGCCAAAAGTATTTTTGATTCATTAGATCATCTTATAAATAAAAATCTTATTTAGGAGTATTAGTTGGGTAAAGCTTTTGAATTTTATTTTTCTGAATTTCTATTTTTCTTCTTTCATATTTTTTTGCCATTATTTTTCTGATAAATAATTGTGGGATAAGCCAAACTAAAGCAATAGCTATAGCCATGAAAGCAGGATTTCTCCACGTTAACCTAATAATCTCTTGTATAAATTCTTGATTGAAAATTTCCATACATTAAATTTTGATGATAAAAATATCTTTGCTTTCTTTTATAAATTCTTTTAAATTTCATAACCTATCATAACCTTAAAAAATTTAATAAGGAATTTTTTAAATTTTATCTTTTTCTAGTTCGTTTTCTTTTATATTTGGATTTAAATTAATTTTTTATTTTTAGTTTAGAGATGTCTACTTTTCTAATTACAGGATCAAATAGGGGTATTGGATTAGAACTATGTAGGCAAATTCATAAGAGGGGAGATAATGTAATTGCAACGTGTAGGAAAGCTTCAAAAGAACTTATAGATTTAGGAGTAAGAGTTGAAGAGAATATAGAAATTTCTTCAAATGAGTCGATAACAAATTTGTGTAAAAAACTATCTGGAGTTAATTTAGATTGCTTAATTCATAATGCAGGAATTTATGAATTTAATTCTTTCGAAAACTTAGATAAAAAAAGTATTTTGCGGCAATTTGAAGTCAATGCATTGAGCCCAATATGTATGACTCAATCACTTAAACATTTTTTAAAAAGATCTTCTAAAGTTGCTTTTATCACAAGTAGAATGGGATCTATTGAAGATAATACATCTGGAAGTTCTTATGGTTACAGGATGTCTAAAGTCGCTTTGTCCATGGCAGCAAAATCACTTTCTATAGATTTATCAAGAGAAGATATTTATGTAGCTATTTTGCACCCTGGGTTAGTGAGTACGAGAATGACTGGCTTTACAAGAAATGGAATTAGTCCTGAAGAATCAGCAAATGGCCTTTTAAAACGTATAGATTCTTTAAATAAAAATAACTCGGGTACGTTTTGGCATGCCAACGGAGAAGTTTTGCCTTGGTAAAATCTATATTTTTATTTTTAAGAGATTTATATCGTTAATTTGTTAAAAAACTTTTAAATTTTTAACAAATTTCTTTCCTTGTTTAATTCTTTTAGTTATCTTTAAAAAAAACATTAGTAAAGGAGGTGATTCATTGTCGTATCTACCGAAAAATGCGGTTATTAAAGGGGCCGTGAATTCAGTATCTTCATCACATTCATCGGTCTCTTTTTCTTTGATTAAGAAAAAAGGTTTTATAATCAACAGATTTATATAAATCTGTTACTTAATAATTAAAAGCTCTGCATCTCATGAAGTTGCAGAGCTTTTTTTGTGAATTTAAATAATCTTTCAAAATTTAGGCTATCTTTTTTGGCCGAAGTAAATTAAAGCTAAAAAAGATAAAGTGCTTACCAAAGCGATTAAGTACCACCCAGTTGAGGAGTTGCTAGTTAATTCGTTCATTTATTTTGACTTATCTGAGGAACTGATTATTTGAGTGAAAATCACAATTGATATCATTAAAAAAACTAAAAGGATGTAAGTTACGTTCATTTATAGAAAAATGCTAATTATTAAAAAGATTATTCCTAGAAATACAGTAACAATTGCTCCATCTACTAATAAGTCTTTCCATGTATAACTTTTAAGCATCCTTGTTTTATCTTCTTCACTCATAAGGTTCTTTAACCACGTCCAATCTAAAAGCTGTGTCAATGCAACACCAAAGATTAAATGACCAAACAAAATACCAATTAGATCAATTCTAGAAATATCTTTAGTGAGACTCGTAATAATAAAAAAGTCCACTAGCTTTTTTCTTTATTAGATAAGGCACCACCTTCTTCTTTGTATTTTTCCCAAGCTTCACTTATTTTCGCTTTAGAGAAATTTTGTTTTCCCTCAGAGAATTTATTTTTGAGGTTATTTAAACTATTAGTTAGTTCTTTTTTTGTTGGTTCATCAAGGAAGTTTGATGTTAATTTCCATAAATACCAGCTACTAGCTAGAAGAAGAATCAATCCGAGTAATTGCATATTAGTTTTTTCTCATCCTACAACTTTTCAAATGGTTTCGATAAATTAATTTATTTAATACCTGTAGAAATTTTTTTGACTTAAATAAAAATTAAAACTTTAACCAGTGGAAAAATATTCTATCCAGCAGCCATATAGTTAGACCCCCTTCGAGGAAAGCCAACCAATACATCCCATAATCAGAAAATCCCATTTGCTCTTTTACTGTTTTAATTAATTTTTTGTGAGCTTGAATGAGATCTTTCATGAAGAATAAAATTTTTAAACCTGCTGATTTTCTTTTATTAAGAATCCCTTACCGTAACAAGATAAACAAGTTTTAGTTTCATCTAATGAAATTCTTAGAAAACCTGCTCCATTACATCTAAAGCAATTTACTTTAGAAGTTGAGTAAAGTTTTGACTTGATCTTAGCAGCACGGTTTAAGTAAGAAACAGTTTCTTTACGACCGTTAGCTTGAGCAGCTTTATTTAAAAGCTTTTTATAACTGACTTTTAGTTCTTGCGTATTCATCTTTTGAAAGAAACAAGGATTCGAATACAGGGAAAATAATTGTTTATATAATTAAAAAAACTAGGAATTTTCCGTTTATATTTCTGATCAGATCTCTTATGGAGATTCGAATAATATAACTAGAATTTGCTTTATATGTTTAGTATCTGGAGTATTAACTTGTATATTTAATAGAAATTTTATATTTGACAAATTAAAAATATTTTTGGTAATCATTTAAGAAATTATTATATCGTTCAGTAAAGGAATTTTTGAAAATTTTGTTGTCTAAAAAATTTTTAGCTCTAATAAATCATCCAGCCTTTTTGAGGTTTTTTACTAAAAAATCATTTTCATTAGTAAGAACTTTGAGCTTAGATTTTTCCACCTCTTTTTTGGTTTCGAGATTTAAATCCTTTTTTGTCTCATTTAGATTCATAAGATTTGTTCTTAAAATTGTTTAAAAGACGATTCAAATCATAGTGATCCCAAAAAAAATTTGTGGATAGTTTTTTCTTAAAAGAAGATAATATTTTATTTTGCACATAGAAATTCAAATTTAATCAACATATTGTGGAAAAGCCTGTTGAAAAACGGTTAAAAAGTGGATAACTCTTCGGGAGCATTATCAAAACAAGCTTTTCTGGAAAAATTTTTAAGTATTAATACTTCTTCAAAAAAAATAAAATATAGTTTAAAAAGTAACATAATCTCTTGTTATAACTATGGGATCATTACTTTTTAAAAAAGATAAATTTTCCATACCAGAAACTCATGTTGATAAAAAATTCAAAAAGTTTTTTCTTTATGATGTATCAAATTGAAAATTAAAGTGAAGAAAAATCAATCTAAACTTGAAATTTTTAATTTTTGTCATAGATGATTAAAAAATTTTTAATTCGGTTTTCTCTATGGCAACAATTCCCAAACGCAAGATTAATCAAATAGGTTTGTATGAGTTAAATATTTAAAATGACAGAAGAAAAAAAGGATTCAAAAAAATGTTCTGGAAAGAAAAACATTATGTTTGCCTATGGTTTTATACAACTTGGTTCTAGTTTCGTATCGGCAATAGCTTTAGCTGCAATCGCTTTTGGATTCTGTTCAGTAAAAAAGGAATCTAAACTTTTTAATAAATGTGTTGCAGAAATAATTGAAGATGGTGGCACCAATTCTGAGGCCGTAAGGTATTGCAATGGGGGCAATTAACCACCCTCTCAGATTAATTAAATGGATTCAACTTGTGATTTGATTATTGATGCTTTAAAAGAAGAGCCAATTGGAGAAACTTATCATTTTATTTGGTTCATAACAGATATTGGCATTGTTGCCCTATTTAAAAGAGAGGAAAACTTTGAAACTTATATCTCGAATGTGGAAATTGAGGCAAATAAAATTGCTTTGGATATAACCAAAGAAGAGAAAGAGTACCTCAAAATAAAGGAGAGACAGCTTTTCTTGTTTTATTCATAATATAGGTTTTAGTTCTTGATTTAGTAAGATGGCTCAAGGTTAAAGGCGGGTTCCATAATATTATTTTCGCTAATTAATTCGTAGGTTAGCTCTTTATTTAGGGCATTTATATAAGATGTATAAAGTTTTCCCCAAACAAATTCAAATTCATCTTTACTTAAATTCTTGAAAAGAATTTCTCCTTTGAAGTAAATGTGATAAGAATCATTCATCATGGAAAATTAATCTTATCCTTTTTAACGCAATGGAATATGTATGTAGTATTAGGTGCTACTAAAAAGAAATTTATATTTGGATGTCAATGAGTTTTAGACTATCCGTGTATTCATTTTTTGTTTTTTGAATAATCCGACTGTCTCATCAAGATCCATGCACGGCTGAATACTTATATCCATTAACCTTCTCCAGGGATGCCATTGCTTCCAAATTGTCTCAAGAGAATCTGCACTCACTACAGAATGTCCAATCCCATTTTGAACCATAAAAATCCAAGAATGAACCTCATAGTTTTCAGGTCTGTTTTGGGGACCACCTGATTCATACCAATTAATTAGCATTTCTGCCCCTTCTTCTTGATCCTCGCCATCAGTAAATTCGTAGGAAATCAAATACCTTTGCATATAGATTATTATTAAAATCTCTAAACTATTTTAACTCTAGATTTAGATATTGCCTCCCAATTTAATTAATGCTATCAAGTTTATAGAAGTGATTGTTTTAAATGACTGAAAAATTTTGGAAAATTAAAAAGAATATTTTGACTAATTTATCTTTTATAAATAAAACAATCTTGAAGTATTTTCAAAACCATGATCTGTTCGTATAGCTCCAGTTAACAGATAAAATTTGATACTTTTTAAAATACCTTAAATTAGTTACCATATTTGTACTGTTTTGATACCAATGATAAATAAAAAGGATAGTAGTGATCCAATTGATAATTTAGAGTATGAAAAAGTTCTAGAAGAAGAAATAATTAATTCGTACGAAAGTAAATTTCAAAAAGATACTGAAGAAGATAGTAAAAAGATTAAATTTTACAGACTTAAAAGAACTCCATTAGAAATATTAAATAGGTCATTTTTCTTTTTCTTTATTGGAAGTTTTCTTTTCTCTTTGTTTTTAGCTTATTCAGAAAGTAAGTTATGGTTCATTCTTTATGTAATAAGTGCATTGTCATGTGTTTTTTATACTCCAAATAGAAAAGCACTTAAAGAATTAATAGCAGCTTGGCCAAATATAGAGGATCTCATAAAAGGGAGGAGTTTGTGGAGAAAAGGCAAGTAAATAGATTATGAAACCTTTAAATTCATTTAAAAAGTGGTTGTTAAATATTCTTGTGCCATACATAGAGGGCACCAACAAGAAAAAAGAGGATAAAAAATGAGTTTAATAAAGGTTGGAATTATTGTTGAAATATCTTTGTTTGTTGGAGTTTTTTTATGGGTTAGGAAATTAAATAGAAAACAATCAAGGCAACCATCTCTATCAAAAAAAACAATAAAAAATCTCAAATTTTAGAATTTTGATCACAAAATAAGGAATCTTTATAAAGAGATCAAATTTATGGGAAAATTCTTTACTTTTTTCTCTCACTTTGTATATGAAATCGGTTAGAACATCTACATCGTTATTAAAAAATATGGTTTCTTCCATCCAAGGTCTTGCTCCAATAACTAATCCATTAAATAGTGTCTTAGTAGAAAAGAAACTAATAAATGTTGATCAAAAGTTTATTCAACTTGTTTCTCTGGCAGAAGGTCTACCTCGTACAGAAGTTATTGAAAGTGGTAGAAATTATTGGAGGGGTGTTTGTAGAAGCTTAATTTTTAGATTTCCAGATGACCTCGAAATTTTAAAGCTTGATGTGAGAAGTTATGTAGATAGATCTAAAGGAATTATTCAGATAAGATCTGCAGCAAGATTAGGGCAATCAGATTTAGGTGTGAATCTAAGAAGAGTGGAACACTTGTTTAATCAATTAGAGAAATTTTAATTAATCTATTTTTTATAAATTTAAGGTTTTTTTTACCAAATAGTTGTGCTTTAATTCATAAGAATATTTGAATTGCCATGGTGAAGATAATTTTAGTTGGAATTATTGTCGCGCTTGTATATTCTCAACCTGACCTCCGTCTTACAGTCGCTGATTGGTTAAAAGCAGCTTCTGATTTTCTTATTGAATCAGTACAAGTAAAACCATAAATTAATTTTTAATCAAGCATTAAATAAGACCTGAGACAGTAATCATTTGTTTAATGCATACAGTTACGAAAATAAATATTATTATCCTGCTTAATATGTATTTCACTTAATCAAATAAATAGTTTTAGGAACATAATAGAAAATTTTTTTGAAATTTTTGAATAGTTAACGATAATAAGGGATATGAAGCTTAGATTATTTGAGTTCTATTTTATTAAAGACTATTTAAGGCCTTGGTTTGGTCTTATTTATTCTTTATTCTTTCTGTTTTTTTTAGGTGCAATTGGCTATCGAATAACAGAGGGCTGGGAATGGAGTGATTGCTTATGGATGGTTCTGATCACAATTACCACTATTGGTTTTGGAGAAGTTCAACCTTTAAGTCCTGAAGGCAGGATCGTAACTGTTTTAGTAATCGTAGGCGGATTGATCTTTATTCAATTTACCTTTCAAAAAGCTGTTAGATTATTCGAATCCGGCTATTTTCAAAGAGTAAACGAATTACGTTTTAAAAGACTTCTTAGAAAAATGGAAAATCATGTAATTTTGTGCGGATATGGGAGGGTTGGTCAGGAAATATCTAACCAAATAAAAACGCAAAATATTCCAATTATTGTTGTTGAGAGTGATGAAGATAGAAAAAAGATTGCTGAAGAAAATGGTTTAGAAGTGCTTTGTGCTGATGCGACTCTTGATGAGACTTTAAAACTGGCAGGGTTAGAAAAATGTAAGAGTTTGGTTGTTACTTTGCCTAATGACGCTGCAAATTTATATGTGGTTTTAAGTGCTAAGGGGATAAGAAGTTCGATAAGAGTAATAGCAAGAGCAGGAACTGAAGAAGCCGCAAGTAAGTTGAGATTAGCCGGGGCAAGTATAGTTGTAAGCCCTTATATAGCTGCAGGAAGAGCAATGGCCTCAATGGCTTTAAGACCAATAGCCATTGATTTTCTAGATCTTTTAGCAGGAAGTGAATGTGAAATTGAAGAATTTGAATTAAGTAATGATATTAGTCTTTTTGAAACTGCGGAGAAAAGATCACTTTCTGAACTTGGAATAGGCAAAAAGAGTGGTGCAAAAATATTAGCCATTAAAGAAAACGAAAAGTTGTTTACTAATCCTGGAGGTAATTTCATACTTCAACCAGGTCAGGTATTAATAGCCTTTGGTAGTAAAGAACAGCTAAATATTTTGAACGGATTATTAGGAAATCTTGTCGTAGCAGTAGAGCTATTAAAGTAGATAGATCAAGATTCAGAATTAATTGCTAATACGATTGAAAGTCGATCTAAATCTAAATCTAAATTTAAAGATAAATTAAATGCTTTTTAAATTATCGTTTTTAGATTGAAATTATACTATCCAATTTTAGTTATGGCCTACTATCACGTTCATGGATTAATTCCTGATGGAATTTCTCAAGCTGAAGGTTACAAAATGTTTGAGCAATATATTGCTTCCGGTGCACCAATGGATAACTTTGAAGGATTTGAATTGATAAGTAGACTTCATGCTCCTGAAACCGGAGAAGTTTTTGTGACTTTCAAAGCTGATAATCACTTGGCAATATCTGAACATTTCGGAGTGTGGAGAGCAAAATTTGGCCTCGAATGGAACATAACTGCTGTTCTAAATGATGAAGAAGTCATTCAAAGAAATAAGCAGGTTGCGGATGCTGTTGCTGCGATGGGATAATTTAATTGATTGACAGTCGATCTACATTATTTGCATTTAGCTACTTCTCAACCTCTTTGAGTTCCTCTCAATAATTCTCGTAATTTTAACCTAATACTAAAAATGAAATCAGGTTCAGAAAACCAACTATCTTTATCTGTTGTTTCTACAGTTTCGTTTAAAAATTTAGCGGAAGAAGTCAAAGAATTTGCAATAATTACTTTTGATTTTGGACTTGAGTAAATAAATCCAATAATTAACACAATTAAAAATATAGACCCTCTAATTTTAAGTGATTTAATAAATTCTTTTTTTAAGTAACCCAAAATAATTTAAAAATTAAATTAATTTTAGGAGTTAATATTTAAAGACAGATTAAATTGACAGTCAATCTAAAATAAAAAAAGTAATAAGTTTTTAAAAATGAGTAAATTTTCCTCTCAGGAAATAGAAAGTCAATATAACTTAATAAAAACGCTTTTATCTGATCCTGAAAAGTATAAAGATTCTTTAGATGCAATTAAAAAAGATATTGCTTATATGCCACTAGAACTAAAGAAAAAACTTGAAGAAGAGAATATTACTTTATAAATAATATTTTGGAAGACTTAGAAATATTTACTAAATAAAGCATCAAAGGAACTTCTACTAGTACCCCAACTATGGTGGCTAAAGCAGCTCCTGAATTAATCCCAAAAAGAGTTATCGATACAGCTACTGCAAGTTCAAAAAAGTTTGAAGCGGCTATCATCGAGCCTGGACAGGAAATAGAATACTTTTGCCTAAAAAACTTCATTGAAAAAGCAGTTAAATAAAAAATAAAAAGAGTTTGTATTATTAATGGAATTGAAATTAAGATTATATGAATAGGATTTTGTAATATAGATTTTGATTGAACAAAGAATAATAAAAAGACTGTAAGAATTAAAAAAAATAACGAATAATTTTTACTTTTATTCAAAATACTTTTTATTCTTTTTTCGCTATTGATTTTATTTTTTAAAAATATTGCTAGAAAAAGTGGTACCAAAATAAAGATTATTACAGAACCGAAAACAGTATCTAACGGGATATCTATACTGTTAAATCCTAAAAGAATTTTTGACAATAATGGAAAGGCTAAAATTAATATTAGATCATTAATAGCTACTTGTATTAAAGTAAATAAAGGATCGCCTTTAGCAAGATTACTCCAGACAAAAACCATTGCTGTACATGGCGCTATTCCTAATAGAATCATTCCAGAAATATATTCTTTGGCAAGTACAGGATCTATCAAATTACCATATAAAAAATATAAAAAAGAGGCTGCAATGATTGCCATTGAAACTGGTTTTATTAACCAATTAATAAAAAGGACAATAGAAAATCCTTTAATCTTATATTTCAAATTTATTATTGACTTGAAATCTATTGATAACATCATTGGAAAAATCATTCCCCAGATAAGAATTGCTATTGGAAGATTTATTCTTGAGAGTTCTAATCTGCCTATAAATTGAGATAAATTAGGAAATAAATAACCGGATAAAGATCCAATACACATTGCTAAGAAAACCCAAACACTTAGATATCTATCAGAAAATCGCATTTAATTTATCTTTACTTAACTATTCATACTAGTATTTAATTTAGTCTAAATAATAGCCTTTCTTATTTTTGCTGTAATCCATTCACTAAAAACAACCGCTACTACTATTACTAATAAAATAACTGATACCTTAGCCCAAGCTAAGTCTCCTATTTGAGCATCTAATTCTATCCCTATACCTCCTGCTCCAACTAATCCAACAACAGTTGCTTCTCTAATGTTTATATCCCACCTATAGATAGAAATACTTGTAAATGCTGGGAGAATTTGAGGCACTATGCCAAAGGTCATAATTTGTGCTTTATTAGCCCCTGTTGCCTCAATAGCTTCAATTTGGTTTTCATCAATTTCCTCTATAGCTTCATAGAGTAATTTTCCACAAAATCCTATAGATCTTAATCCGATAGCAATTATGCCAGCCAAGACTCCAGGACCGACAACTGCAACCAGAAGTAATGCCCAGATTACTGAATTAATTGATCTGCTTGAAACTATGCAAAATAAGGCTAAAGGTCTTATAAATTTTTTACTCGGAGTAGTATTGTTTGCGGATAAAAAAGCTAATGGGATTGCAATTAAGGTTCCAATCGTTGTACCAATAGTCGCGATATTTAAAGTATCCCATATAGGTTTTATTAAAGTATAGAAATAATTAGTTTCTGGAGGAATCATCCTACCTAAAAGATCTAAAGCCTCATTATGTGAATCAAAAACATAAAACCAGATTGTATTACTACTAATCAAACCGAAACATAGGCTAAAAATTAAAGTTCCTAAAAACCAACAAAGCCAGTTTAGTAAATCTCTTTTTCGATCAAATTTTTTCCAGGTTTTGTAATCCTTTTGTTTTATAATTGGCATTACTTTATTAATTTCCTTAAATGACTAGATGTATATTCAACAATCATCACAATAGAAATAATTACGATAAGAACAGCTGCTGCAATCTCAAATTCATATCTATCAAAGGCTGTATTTAAGGTGGAACCAATACCTCCTCCCCCAACAATTCCAATTACCGCTGACTCCCTGAAATTAATATCCAATCTGTATAATAATAATCCGATAAATCTTGGCATAACTTGAGGCTGGACACCATAATTAATCCATTGAAACCAATTACTTCCTGTAGATTTGATTGCTTCAGCTTGGGATTTACTTATTTCTTCAATATCTTCAGATAATAATTTAGCGAAAAAGCCTATTGTCGAAAAACTTAGAGTTACCATCCCAGCAAAAGGTCCAAAACCCATTAACTTAACAAAAAATATTGCTAAGATTACCTCCTGGAAACTCCTTGATAATGTGATAATTCCTCTTGAAAAAAAATAAACGAATTTAGGAGCTATGTTTTTAGCAGCTCCCAAGGAGACAGGAATAGAAATAATTATCCCCACAATAGTTGCTACAATAGTCATCCATAAACTTTCAAAAATACCAGCCAAAATCTCATCAGATCTAGTTATAAAATCTGGAGGAAAAAAAGCAAATATAAAGTTTTTACCCCTTGGGATTCCTTCAAGAATTCTTTGCCAATCAATTTCTGTAGTTAGGAAAACAGATAATAAATAAGTACTAATGAGTAAAATTAATCCAATTCTTAATAATTTATTTTTTATTAATGGTTTTCTTTCCCAAATTACTTTCTTATCTTTCATTTAATATATTTCTAATTTGCTACGGTTTTAGACCAGTCTTCTTCTCCATATATATTTGTAAGTATTGCTTCCGACAAGCCACTTGCCTTGCCATCGTAAACAATTTCTCCAGCTTTTAAACCTATTATTCTTTCTGCAAAATTCTGAGCAAGAAAAACATCATGAATATTTATAATTGCAGCAAGATTTCTTTCCTTACATAACTCACATATTAATCTCATAATTTGTCTGGAGTTTTTGGGATCTAAACTAGCTGTAGGTTCATCTACTAAGAGTAACATTGGATTTTGTATCAAAGCTCTAGCAATTCCTACTCTTTGCCTCTGCCCTCCTGATAATTCATCGGCTCTTTTATCAAGCATATGCTCTAGTCCAATTCTTTGAAGCAATCGGAATGCTTCTTCAATATCTTTTTGAGGAAATTTCCTGAAAAAACTATTCCAAAATCCTACGTATCCTAATCTACCGGAAAGGACATTTTCCATTACACTTAATCTCTCTACTAAGGCAAATTCCTGGAAAATCATCCCAATTTGTCTTCTTACCTTTCTTAATTTAGATTTATTTAAGGAAGTAATATCATTTTTTTCGTTAGCGAAATATACGTTACCTGAACTAGGCTCAACTAATCTATTTATTGTTCTAATAAAAGTACTTTTACCAGCACCTGAAGGGCCAATAAGAGCAACTACTTGCCCATTAGGAATTTCCAAGTTTATTCCTTTAAGCGCCTCTTCTCCATTTGGATAAACCTTTTTGAGGTTTATTGTTTTAAGCATTAAGTGAGATTTTATTTATGATTAAAAGTTTTATTTACAATCATAAACAACACCATTTGCCTTATCTATTTTTCTAATAACATCCCAATCATGCTTATGACTTATTGAAATGAATCTATCAGCCTTTTTAAATTCTTTATCTAATGTTGTATTATCCCAGTTGTAGGTATAAAATGCTTGCTTAACTTTTGCAACTACAGCTGGATGTAGATTATGAGAATGAGCATAACCTGTTGTTGGGAAGGTTTGGGATTTATAAATAGTTCTTATTTTTGAAGAATCAACAACACCTCTTGCATCCATTCTAGTAAGAACTGAGTTGGCAATTGGTGCCACTTCGTAATCCTTATTTGCAACACCCATTATTGAATTTTGATGCTTACCAGAGAAGACTGGTGTGAAATCTTTATTTGCCTCAAGTCCAAATTCTCCCTTAAGAATTGCTGATGGTGCTTTAAATCCTGAATTAGATGTCTTAGATGTAAATGTAACTTTTTTACCTTTTAAATCTGCAGGAGAATTAATTGGGCTATCAGAAGGTACGATAATTTCCATTTCATAACCGTAAGACAAATCTTTTTTAGCCATCATTCCAAAAGGAACTGCTCCTGCACATGCTGCTGCTACAGTATTACTACCGGTATTAATTCCTGCTACGTGGAGACGACCAGATCTCATCGCTTCAACTTGTGCAGCATAAGATTGAACTGGTAAGAATGTTACTTTTTTACCAGTCACCTTGGACATATGTGTTACAAAATCTTCCCAAACTTTTTCATAAACGGAGGGGTCTTCAACAGGTGTATATGAGAACACAATGGTTTCAGGATCTATCCATTCATCTTCGGAAAGGGGTAGATCTGCGAGAAAATCTCCATCTCGATCACAATATTTGCTGTCAACAGTATTATTTGGATTGCAATCAGATAAATCTAAATCTCCAATTAAATCATTTGATTTGTTTCCACAACTTGAAATACTTGAACTGATTATTGATAGCCCTAAGACTATCTTTAAAAAATTTCTCATTAATGTTGAATTTAATCTCCATGTTCAATTTGCTCTAAAGAGATTAACTTTTTCCAAAAAAGAGTTTAAATTCTGATTAATTTTTTTATTTTGAGTTAGTCAATTTTTAATCAGATTTGACCAGGGAATTAAATAACTTTTAATTTATTTTTAACTTGATAAATTTATCGTTAATTTATTTTAAAAATAAAAATATGATAATTCCTGAAAAGCATAATATAGTATTTAAAGAAAATACAATTCTAGAAGTCAAATCAGGTATATTAATAATGGAAACAAAAATAAAGAATAAGAAAACTATTGTTGGGATAATAAATGAAAATGTTGTAATAAATTTGGAATTATGTAACTACAAAAATATTAAATTAATTGCGTTGACAAATTGCGAAATTAAACCAATTAAAAGAGGGCTATTTTTTTCATCTACAGATTTATTAACAAAAAGTCTAAAAAGAATTGATCAATTGGAAAAACTTTTATTTATAAGGGATATAAAAAAATCAGAAGAAAAACTAAAAGAATTTCTTTTATACTTATCCTTAATAATTGGTTTAAAAAAAGATAAACATATTTATCTAAATTTAAAAGAATTTAATTTTACCCATAAAATTATCGGTAATTCAATTTCTTCAACAAGAGTAACCGTAACGAGAAATTTAAAAATACTAGAAAAAAAAGGTTGGCTCAAATTTGAAAAAAAAGGTATTTTAATTCCGTTTAAAGATAATTAACCAAGTCTTAACTAAATGGATTTATTTTATACAAAACAATATCTCTATTATGTCTTGTTCCATAACCTCAGTTTTTACTTTTCAAATTGAAAGCACTTTCGATGAATGGGCAAAAATATTTGATAGTGCTGAAGCTGATAAAAGACATTCTGAATTTGATATTAAGCCACTTTTTAGAGGAGTAAGTAAGGAAGATCCTCAAAAAGTTATTGTTATTCATCAAGCTCCAGAAGGAAATGTTCAAAAGTTTGTAGAAGCTAATGGTGACTGGATGGCAACTCATAGAGTTGACTTATCAACAATGGAAGAATCATCTTGGACTTCTTCATCAACAACGGAAAGTTGTTGTGATTAACAAATGAAAAGACTACTATTCCCACTACTAGCTCTCTCAACTATTTTCCTTGCGAGTTGTACTAGTAACTCAAACAAAATAGGTACTCAAAAGGTTTCTGAAACCCAAAAGCAGAGAGAAGTTTGTCTAGATTGGTATGGCTACAGAATTGATACCAAGAAAGCAATTAATGATTTAAATCTAAAAATTGAAACCGAATCAGAATTAATGGCTTATTGTGATTTCTTCAAGAATGTAGCTGATACAAAATAGATTTGGACAAAAAAAGAGGAGTTTAATTTCAATCCTCTTATTTTGATTAGTTACAAAAAAGAATTTATTTTTTGGTGTCTTGCGATCTCATTTCTTTTTGTGCTTCCCTGATTCTTTCTTCAAAGACTGATCTTCTATATGGAGTAACTTCTCCATTTTTAGTTGCCAAGATTTGGGCTTCATAAAGCCTCTTGGCTCTTGTAATTTTTTCTCTTATTTGAGAGAGCTCATTCATGATCTTATGCAGTTAATGAGAATCCCGTTCCCTATTCTCATTTCATGCGTCCAAATAAATTGGATGAACGTAGGAGTAAGCTAACATTAAAAAAAGAAGGTCTAATTTAAGATATATTTAAAAAATCTTTAAAAGTAGTTTTTAATAAAATTTTTAAATAGAAATTTTATCTAGAGGTAAAATATTCTGGGCCTCAATTGAGTCCAAATGAATTTCATTCTCTTTATCTTTATATAACCTTCTTGATTGTGGTGATTTAAGGGCGTTATTGTAGTATTCAATAAATTCAGAATCATCTAAAAAAGATTTATTTTCTCTTTTAAAACTGTCTTTATAATCATAATTAATATGATTTACCTCTTTGGCTTGATTAGAGGTCTTGGGAGAAGATGAATTTTTTAAAATCATTTCTTATTTTTTTATTTAATTTCTCCAGTATTCAAAAAAAGAATAAAGTAGATATATAGAAGTTATGACTATTAAATTAAGAGGTGATTAAGCGAAAAATAAGTTTGTTTAAAAAAAAGTTTTTAAATTAAGGATTTTTTAATTTTTTAATTAATCAAAATTTAAATTAGATTTAATAATAGGGATTTAAAAAATAATTATGGATAAAAAACAACTTTTTAACTTCATTACTCTTTCAATTCTTCAAACTCAAAGAATGGAAGATAGACTATTTAAAAAGGAAATTCAAAACTATCTTCTTAAACTAAATAAAAAAACTAGAAGAAATCATTAGTGAATTTATCATCTAAAAAATTATGAAAAAGCTATTGTTTGTAATTATCCTTTTCATCACTTCTTGCAGTACAAAAGATGAATTATCCCTTACCCAAAATGAAATATCGATTACAAAAGATGAAATCTCGATTACTAAAGGTAAATCATCCATTAAAGATGAAAAAAAATTATTTTATGTAACTAAAGAAACTGCTGTTCTTTTTTGTGGAGGTAAATCTAAAATAATTGAAAGTAAGAATGAAGAAATCATCAAAATAGAAGTCAAAGATTTTTCAACTGCTGAAAAAGAAAAATTTGTTCAATTTACTCTTGTTGAGACAGATAGAAAAGGTGGCAAATATAGAATTGTTAATTGTTATCCAAATAAAGATCCTAAAAAATCGGTAATTAAAACAATCAAGACTAATTACAAGTTAAATTAGTATTAGGTGACTAGATTAAATGAAAATATTTAAATTTCTATTTGTAATTCCTGTAATAACTTTAATAATAATTTTTCAAACCTCTTTCCAAAGTAGATATCTTTTGGCATCTGATTTTAGGGATGGAGCAACAATTTTTAGAAATGTTTGTGCAGGCTGTCATGTAAGAGGTGGATCAGTTGTTCTTAAAGGATCTAAGTCATTAAAACTTTCCGACCTTGAAAAAAGAGCAATTTCAGATGAAAATTCAATAGCAAAAATTGCCAATGAAGGTATTGGTTTTATGAAAGGTTATAAACATAAATTACAGGAAGGGGAGGATAAGATTCTTGCACAATGGATTATTCAAAATGCAAAAGAGGGATGGAATTAGATGAAAAGCTTATTTTTTGCATCTTTTTTATTTTTATTGGCTGAATTCTCTTTTGCAGAGGAATTAACTAACTATACAATTACTTCTGATTCTCAGGTGAATACTTTAGAAGGCGATTTAGAGGCTATAGGAAATGTAATTATCAAAAGTAATAGTGGTAATTTTGAGGCTTATTCGGACAAGCTTTCTTTTGACAAGGATGATAAATTTCTAAAACTTATTGGTAATGTATATGTAAAAAATTTAGAATCTGAAGGTATATCAATTGAAGAAACATCTGGGGAAGAATTGACCATATTTATTGATAAAGGACTTTTTGAATTCAAATCCCAAAATAAAAACAGAGTAAAAACAAAAATTAAATTCTAAATAAAGGCTTACTTTTGAACTAAAAAAATTTGCACTTTCTTATTTAAAAGAAATTTTAAATGGATTTTAAATCTACTTTAAACTAAATAATTTAGAAGATATATTAGAGATAATTCTTATTATGCATCCAAGCAAAGTAATCAAAGATCCAATAATCAACGATACTTATTACGATCCAGATGTTAATAAGCTTTATCAATATGTAAAAATTGGCGATTTCCCACCAGAATGGGTTTTGACATATATTGATGAAGATGATGATTATTATTATGCTTCGATGGGATATTAGTTTAGATATCCATTATTAAATTAATTTGTCTCTTTAAAAATCTTGTGTGAGGAAATTAAAGAGACATTTTTAATTTAGGTAAAAAGGTTTAAGGGGAAATTAATAAAGCAATAAGATTCAATAAAAAAAATAGGAACTCAATGTAAATAAATTATGAAATAATTAGATCAAATAATTTTGATTATATAAAATAAAATTGTTGGAACTTTAAATGGCTATTAAAGATCATAAAAGTTTGCAAGACTCAAGAATTCTTCTTGTAGAGGATGATAAGAGTATTAGGCTTACAGTCAGTGAAACCTTGAGCAGCGAAGGTTTTAAAGTGTCAAGTTTCAAAGACGGTTTAAGTGCCTTAGATTTTATTAATAATGATATTAAAAAAGATGTTGACCTAATAATTCTAGATTTAATGTTGCCAGGACTAAATGGATTAGAGTTATGTAGAAAAATAAGAAATGATGAAGACTATACACCCATACTAATTTTGAGTGCTAAAGATAATGAATCAGACAGGGTTCTTGGATTAGAGGTTGGTGCAGATGATTATTTAACAAAACCTTTTGGTTTAAATGAATTAATTGCTAGATCTAGAGCCTTAATAAGAAGATCTAAACGTAATAAAAAATATCTAGAAAAATCAAAAACTACTCTCGAGTTTAATCATATAAAAATGTTTTTGGAAGAATGTAGGGTAACTTCTTTTGATAGAGAAATAACATTATCTCCAAAAGAATTTAAATTATTAGAGTTATTTATGAAAAACCCCAAAAGGGTATGGTCAAGAGATTTAATACTTGAAAAAATTTGGGAAATTGACTTTATTGGTGATACTAAAACTGTAGATGTTCATGTTAGATGGCTCAGAGAGAAATTAGAAGAAGATCCCTCAGCTCCAAAGTTTCTTAAAACTGTTAGAGGTTTTGGATATAAGTTTGGATGAAAATGAAAACACTGCAAGAAGTATTATTGTATTTTCACCACAAGTGGAAGATACAAGTCAAGCAGTTTTCACAATCAAAAGAAAAACAATTTGAAGTTGATAAAAATAATTATAAAAAAACTATTGATTTCCCATTTGATAAAATTAGACCTCATGAAGTGTTGTCTTGGTTGGATTATTCAACACAAGGGTGGATAATCTTATCATCTGATCTAACAATAAAATTTATTAATCAGAAAGCTTTATCTCTCATTAGGGTTGTCAAATATAAAGATGTTATTGGTAAAGCAATTAATGATATTAATGAGCTAGAAGTACTAAGAAATAAAATTCTATATTTAAGAAAAAAAGATTTCCCATTCAACCTTGATTTCATAATTGCGGGAGTACCCATTTCGGCAAATATTGTTAGAGGAAGGAAAAAGAATTATTTAATATTATTGGAAAGTAAATTATCAATTGAATCGATAAAAAAACGACAAAATCAATTAATTAATGATGTGTCTCATGAACTGAAAACTCCTCTTACTTCACTTATCTTAATTGGGGAAAGACTTGAATCAGTAGTATCAAAAAAGGATAGGTATCTTGTTAAAAGACTTAAGAAAGAGTCAAAAAGATTAAGAAAAATGGCCGAAGAGTCTTTAGAGCTTTCTAAGCTAGAAAGTAGCGAAGATTTTAATAAAAACAAAAAAATATCTATTTCAGATTTGATTATGGAATCTTGGCAAACACTAAAACCACTTGCAGAAAAAAAAGATATAAAAATAAATTTATTTATTCCAACAAAATATTATATATCTGGGGATATTGAAAATTTAAAAAGAGCATTTATAAATATCTTAGATAATGCTATTCGTTATAATCCAAAAAATGAGGACATACAAATTGAAATTTTTAAGAGAGATAGCTCTGTTGTTATAAGAGTTAGAGATAAAGGTATTGGATTAGAAGAAAATGAAAAAAATGACATTTTTTCTCGTTTTTATCGTGGGGATCCATCGAGGACTAAATTTAAGAAAAGTGGTAGTGGTTTAGGTCTTTCAATAACAAAAAAAATAATTAATAACAATAAAGGTTTTATAAAGGCTTTTAATCATAGGGATGGTGGAGCAATTATTGAAACTATCTTTCCGTGTCTTAATACAGATTTATAGGGAAAATTTAAAAAATATTAGGACATGATTTTTCTGCGATAAATCTTTTTAAATTCAAAACCCCTTCTCTTGTAAAAAGAATGCTTCCTTCTTTGGAGTCATCTGCCCAGTAAGTATCTCTTTTGCCAATAGCTAACCAAAGCCTATCAGGTAATGTTGGCATATACATACTCTCGAAAGCAGATGTTCCAATGTCATTTTCTTCTTTCATATCTTTGCATGCTTCTATCATTAGTTTGGGTCGATTTAAATAATGCCTGACACCCTGCCAATAATATTTTGTTTCAGCTTTTACTGGGGCGATGAATAAAACAATAAATAGTAGGTATTTCATGACTTGATTTTATTTAATTATAAGAATTGCAAAAAAAAAGCCACCTTATATAAAAGGTGACTTTCATTAGTAGTTTTAACTAGATTTTTCCAATATTTAGGAAAAGAGTTTCACCAGTTGATTTCTTTCCAGTACCGTCGTTGTCAGTTGAAATCCATGCTTGCCCGTCGCTTGTTATTGCTAAGCCTTCAACCTTTTCAAGGATAAAACCACCAGTAGATTTCATTACTGGTTTTAGATCAGTAACTAACTCTTTTTCAACTAAAGGATAAAGTCTGGGAGGAATATTAGTCTGAAGACCTTCGAAAATAACATCATCTAAATCTATTTTATATATAGCTTTCAATTTTGCTTTCTTTCCATAGAAACTATCTCTTTCGATTACATAAAGTGCCCCGTCATGGTAAGTTATCTCTGAAATACCAACACCGCCTTTTTTGATCCTATCTAATTGATAATTTACGGCACCCCACTGTTTAGTTATTAAATTATAGGAAAGGATCTTAGTCGTATTAAAGGTATCATCACCCCAAGGCTTCTGTTGAGCAACATAAAGAATGTCACCGTTTCTTGTTATGCCTTCAAAACCAGGATTTTTAGCATAATTAAGATAAGAAGGTGGTGGAGTTATCTTCTCTAAAATTTCACCATCTGAGCTTACATGGTAGATAGCAGGAGGATGTTCATTTAGCTTTTTCTTGATTCCTTCAGTAGAAATGTAGAATCCACCATTACCATCAGTAGTAATACCCTCTTGATCCATAAATAATGCAGTCTTACCATCTAGCTTTATATCTATAGCTCTTTCTAATAGTGCTGGTGAAGAAGATGGGTCAATAACATAAATTCTTGGTTGAGTTTTAAAAGTCCCATCATTTACAGCATAAATTTTACCGTCATCACCAGCTACCATTCCGCTTATCGCACCCCAAGAGACAAATTCAAGGCCATTTTCATTTGTTAGATGTGGGTATGAAGCAGGTGCGTCTTGTAGTTGATAAATAGTCACATGAGACGATAAACCAGGTTCTTTTTTGTTGTAGTCTTTTTCATTTGCTGAGGCAACTAAACCTCTATCAGGAATTGCAACAAATCCTTCTGGTCCAATTCCTGATGGAAGTAATTGAGTAAGCAAAGGTTGATTTAGCTCTGTGATATCGTAAACAGCTACTATTCCAGCCCTCTCAGCTCCAACAAACAAATAAGGAGTTCCATTGATTTTTGAATATGTAACTGACTCAGGTTCTACTCCTTTTTTACCTGCTCTTCCATCTTGGAAATGACCTATTTGTGCAATTGCTCTTTCTAATCTATTTGCATCTTCATAAACTACTGTTCCATCTTTTTTGAAAATAGTCCAAGATCTTGAACCACCTCTTTTTGCCTGATTTGGATCAATATGCTTGTAATCGCCTTCATTTGCTGTAGCGAAATGATCATTATCAATCCAAGTAAGACCATCCGGTTCTCTTCTTACATTCTTTAGTTTGCTTTTAAATTTATGAGCGCCGTCTTTCTTTGTATCCATTCCTGCCATTTGTTTTACAACTCCTGCCGAGAAATGTGATATTACATTTCCATCTTTGTCAATTACTGCAAGATGGTTGTTTTCTTGAAGAGAGACAACTGTTTCACCAAGATCATTAATAGCAACGAATTCTGGTTCAGGATCGCTTGGAGCTATTTCAGATAAGCCTGTTAAATCTACTTTTTTTATTGAATTACATTGTATTTTTCCTCTTTTGTTTAACTTTACAAGAGAAACATAACCTGGAGGATTAATTTGTTTACCTTCATCATCTAATTGGGGGATAAATCCATTTTTATATTCTTCATCCCTTTCATTTTCGATAGCGACTGCTAGAAAGGTACCGTCTGGTGAAACAAAGACACTATCAGGCTGCCCTCCTAAATTACATTCTTTTACTGCTTTTCTTGTTTCTAAATTATATTGAACTATTGCTCCTGAAGGATTCGTATAACTTTCAGATGTATTTGAACCTATATAAGCATTGTTTCCAAGTGCCGCAATTCCAGTGGGTTCTGCTTCCAGTTCAACAACTCCCAATGCTTTAGGTTTTGCAGGGTCTGAGATATCAACTAAACCTACTACTCCTAGATCGCTATCTGTATACATCAAAGTCTTACCATCTTCTGATGCTGTAACAACCTCTGAAGAAGTTTTGGTGGTAGATTTCGATCCTTTTGGTAAATTATCACTTACATTAAAGGAGGAAATTCTGTTGAAGTTTTTTTCATTTGCCCAATATTTTGTATTCCAATTTGCAAATCCGCTACTTGTAGAGGAGGCGACAATAGCAAGTAATGCTGAAAAACTTGCAGCAGCTAGGTTTTTTTTCATTTAGTGCGTAAGAAAACACATTTTTATGTTCCCTTTAAAAAGTTAAGAATAAAAAATAAAAATATTAAGGTTAGGTTAACTTAAACAAGATTTAAAATAAAAAAAGACCTGCTTATTGCAGGTCTTTAAAATTTTAAAGATTTTAAGTTAAATGAATAAACTTAGTAACTAAAACTAATAGTGGAAGCTACACCTGTTATGTCATCTGTTCCTGCCGCTTTTTCTTGAATGAATGCACCGACTGTCATGCCAATATTATCAGCTAAGTCAAAACCATAGCTTGCTTCGTAAATTAGTAATTCAGTTGCATCATCTGTAAAATAGCCATCAGTTCCAATACCGATGTTAACTTCTCCAATACCTACTTCAGGCAAGGTTACACCAGCCATCCATGAAGTTGATTCAGTACCAGAATCTGGGTTTTTAAATCCCACTCCAGCACTTACAGCCAATGTGTCAAAATCATAAGTACCATTTAAACCCCAATACGCGTTATCAACATCGCTTGCATAAGCAAGTGATAATCCATAAGTGTCTGCTTCATAAGCTGCGTTTAAAGCCCAGATACCAGGGTTTTCTTTTGTAAGAAGCTCGGTTGCACCTTTCTTACCTGAAACTCCTCCAGAAAATGTGAATCCATTGTCAAAATCATATTCTCCTGAAGCAGAAATGTCTCCACCAACACCGTGAGCTTTACCGTCTCCGCAGTCGCCTAACGTATCAGTGAATGCTGAGTATGAACATGCTTGATTGAATGATTTACTTATCTTAAGAGAATCACCAACTTTCATTGTAAAGTTGTCACCAATTGGGAATTTGTAGTTAACATCCTTAATTTCTATTGCATCAGAAGTACCAGCTCCGAAATTTAGAACTCCTCCAGATGTTCCAGCCCCATTACCAGCCTCCGCAGCAACTGTTAATGTGTCCTCACCAGTAAAACTTGTTGTTGTTTTCATCTCCCAAGCGTAGTGAAATCCTACAGCTTCTGATACACCACCACCATCAGATGCTTCAAGAATTGCATCTACACCAAATGATGCTGCTGTTGTTTCACTGAAAGCTCCGGCTTCAATTTCATTAACACGCGCTTCAAGGCCATCAACTCTTCCTTTAATAATTGCTAACTCAGAACCAAGCTCATCACTTAGCCTACCTATTGCAGCCCCGTTCATTAAGCCTTCACCACCTGCAATTAAGTTGTTTAATTCAGCAGCAGCTTCTAAACGAGTAATTGAGTTACCATTGAATCTTGGGCTATTTGTTAGATCCTTTAATGAATCGTAAGCCCAATCTCCTGGGAATAAAGTATCTGATTTAAAATCACCTAAAGATACTAAATTACTAGAATTTGAAAATTTACCAAGATCAGAAGTATTGATCTCAGATGCGTTTACTGCAAAACCTGATGCCAAAGAAATGATGGCAGGAGCAGCAATTAATTTTTGAAAAAGTTTCATAAACCTCAACACGTAAAAATGGATATTAATCCAATTGCATATGAACGTATCAAAGTTAAGAAAAGAGTAAGAAATTTAGGTCATAAGCAAATTTTAAAGAGAGTTTAAACTTTCCTTAAATTTAATAAAAAAAATTGTCTATTTATTCAGAGTTTTTTATAAAAAGTTAAAATCAAAACTAAATTTATTATAAATTATTTTTAAAACCAAACGAAAAAAACGTCTAATTGATATTTAGTTTAAGGTTGGGTTAAGAACTAATTAACCACAGGATAAAATTTTAATTAATGAGTATTTGTGTATAAATTCGGTGCTATAAATATGGAGTCTTTAATTTAATCATGACACCCATGAACATAGCTAAGAAAGCTTTGGTTTTCACTTCTGCAGTAGCCATTGCTGCTGGTACAAGTGTTCCTGGCACAAGCGTTTCTGCTAGAACAAGATTAAGTGGTGCTGGAGCATCATTTCCTGCCAAAATTTACACTCGGTGGTTCAAAGATTTAGCCTCTTCAGGTGGACCAAGAGTTAATTACCAAGCTGTTGGTTCTGGTTCTGGAAGAAAAGCATTTATTGATCAAACTGTTAACTTCGGTGCTTCTGACGATCCTATGAAGGCTGCAGATATAGCGAAGGTAACAAGAGGATTAGTTCAGATTCCTATGGTTGGAGGAACTATTGCTTTTGGTTATAACTACGATTGTGATTTGAAACTTACTCAAGAGCAAGCAGTACAAGTTGCTATGGGTATGATCAAGAACTGGAAGGAAGTTGGCTGTAAGGCTGGTAAATTAACTTGGGCTCATCGTTCTGATGGATCTGGAACAACTAAAGCCTTTACAAACTCCATGGAAGCTTTTTCACCAACATGGACTTTAGGAACTGGTAAGTCAGTTAAGTGGCCAGCAGGCGTTGGAGCTAAAGGTAATTCAGGTGTTGCAGGTGTTATACAAAATACACCTGGTGCAATTGGTTATGTTAACCAGTCTTACATAAAAGGTAATGTCAAAGCTGCTGCACTTCAAAATCTTTCAGGTGAGTTTCTAAAACCATCTGTAGAAGCAGGAGCAAAGGCTCTTAATGGTATTACTCTAGATGAAAATCTTGCTGGTAAAAATCCTAATCCAACTGCAAAAGGAGCATACCCTATCGCTTCATTGACATGGATACTTGCTTATGAAGAGGGTAATGGTAGAAACACTAAAGCTATCAAACAAGCCTTTAATACATTGTTAAGTGATGAGTATCAAGATAAAGCTCCATCACTTGGATTTGTCCCCTTAAAAGGAGATATTCTTGAGAAGTCAAGAGCTGCTGTAAAAAGAATCGGTAAATAAACCGTTAGACAATATTTAAAAGGAGGAATTTATTTCCTCCTTTTTTTATGCAAACAAATATTTTGACAAGCCTAATATTAAAGAAAAAAGAATGAGTATGTATGTTGGAACTATTTTTAAAAAAGATAATAGTGTGGAGATTAAAACTATAAAAATAGAGCTAATTAAAAAGAATTTTGATGAAAAACTATCTTCAATTAAATTAAATCCAGAGAAAATAACTGCTCCAGGAATTGTATTGATCACTCCTTCGATAAAGTAATTAATTGATTTAATTCTGTTTTTTATAAAGCCTTTTCCAAAAACAAAAATCAATATAAAACTTGGTAAAAAAATTGCAAAAGTTGATATAAATGAATACTTTAAAGCTTCATTTATTCCTCCGATTGAAAACCCTGCTTTATATCCAATAAAACTTGTAGTTAATAAGACAGGACCAGGTGTTATTTGGCCAATCATAATCCCATCTATAAATTCATTATTTGTTAACCACCCTTGCGAGACAACATAATCACTCATTAAAGGAATGATTACTAATCCACCTCCAAATATAAAAAGTCCCGATTTGAAAAAGAATAAAAACAGATTAAGATAATCTATTAAAAACTTTGAGTTTGTAGATTGCTTTAAAAAATTATAAAAATTGGCAATATTCAAAAAGATTGAGCTAGTTAAAAATGACGTTGTTGAAAATATAGATAAAGGGACCAAGCTATAAAAAATATTTTTGAATTTCTTTAAAAATATATTTATCAATCCTGCAATACTAAGAATTGTTATGAGTGGAAATTGAATACTATTATATTTAGCAAATATAAGTAGAAATAATATTGAGCTGGAGAATAATATTCGATCAAACTTTAATCTTTTTTTTAATAGCACTAATGAGAATGAAAAAATTATCCCTGCAATAATAGGCGGATTAAAATAAATTAAATCTGTTAAGAATTTTGATCCAGAACCAATTTGCCAAAAAAAACTAAGAGCTAATACTGAAATGAATCCTGGGATAATGAAACTTATACCTGATATCAATCCACCAAGATAACCATTGATTTTAAGACCTATATATATTGCCAATTGAGTAGATATTGGTCCTGGAAGTATTTGACATAATCCAATACCTTTTTCAAAAGATTGATTTGATATCAATTTTTTATTATTTATAAGTTCATCTTCGAATAAGGAAATATGAGCATAGGGTCCTCCAAAACTTAAAATACCAATTTTTAGGAAAGTTTTTGCAAGTTCAATTAAGGATATTTTTGCCATTAAAATATTCTAATTCCTAAAAATTAGTCTTTATGGAGCTGATAAGCTTTGTTTGATTGATGGTAATTTAAGACTCGAAATCCAAGATAAGAATATTAAAAGTGATGAAAAATAAAGACAATATTGAAGACCAATACTCGGATTTCTCCCAATCATAAATAGTAAGCCAGATAGTAATGTTCCAACTAGTCTTCCAGCAGCATTTGCCATGTAATAGAAGCCAACATTTAAACTGACTTTTTCATTATCAGAGTAGGCCAAAATCATATAAGAATGTGTAGAGGAATTCATTGCAAAAACAAATCCAAAAATAGTAAGTCCTAAAATTATTGCTATTGATGGAGAACTTTCTCTCCATAATGCGACTCCTATCAAAGATGGTATTACCATTAATACGGCACTCCAAAATTGGATAGCTTTACGATCTGGACTTTCTTTCTGGCCCAATATCTTTCTAATTGCTGGAGCAGAAGCCTGAACAATTCCATAACCTATTACCCAGGCCCCAAGAAATAATCCTATTTCCATGTAGTCCCAACCAAATGCCATATCTAGGAATACTGGAAGAGCTACAACAAACCAAACATCTCTTGCTCCAAAAAGAAAGAATCTTGCTGCAGAAAGAATATTTATGGCATTTGATTTTGAAAAAAGATCATTAAAAGCTGGTTTGGTTTTCATCTTGCCAATTTCTCCAGGTAAAATTAATGTCAATAAAAAGGCTAAGCAGAGTCCAAAACCCATAATTCCTACAGCATTATTGAATCCAAATAACTTATATAAAAGTCCACCCAAGAAAAAACCAACTCCCTTAAGAGCATTTTTAGATCCAGTTAAAATAGCAACCCATTTAAAAAGTTGTTTTTGGCCAGTATCATTGCCATCATTTGTCTCTGGGACTACTGTCTTAACAGCACTTTTAGCACTCATTTTGTTTAAATCTTTTGCTATTCCACTAACTGCTTGAGCAACCATAACGTATGCGACACTAAAAATTACCGGCCAATCTTCCTTAACTGGAATAAGCATAAAAAGAGCGATGATTTGCAGGATAGTCCCAATCCATAAAGTAAGCCTTAATCCATATCTTGCTCCTATCCAGCCACCATAAAGATTAGTAATTATTCCAAAAAACTCATAAAAAAGGAAAAGTAAAGCAATTTGTAGAGTTGTGTAACCTAGCTCATGAAAGTGACCAACAACTAATAATCTTAATGCGCCGTCAGTAAGCGTGAACGCCCAATAGTTTGCTGTTACAACACTATATTGTTGAATATTAGATAACTTCATAAAGACATAAATTAAATCTCTTTTTTGATTACATATTCAGTAAGATCTGCAAGTCTGCAGCTGTAACCCCACTCGTTGTCATACCAAGCGTATATCTTTAATAAATTTGAATTAACAACCATCGTTGATAAACTATCAACTATTGAACTTCTAGAGTCATTTACATAATCTGCAGAAACTAAAGGTCTTTCCTCGTAGCCAAGAATTCCTTTTAAATAAGTTTCTGAAGCTTCCTTTAGTGCCAAATTTACTTGTTCAGTTGTCACTTCTTTATTTAATTCAAAAACCGCATCAGTTAAAGAGCCATTAAGTAGAGGAACTCTTACTGCATGCCCATTTAATTTTCCTTTTAATTCCGGAAAGATCTCAGCAATAGCTTTAGCAGATCCAGTGGTAGTAGGGATTAAACTTTGCATACATCCTCTTGCTCTCCTCAAATCACTTTTATAAAAATCTACAGGAACTTGAGTGTTGGTAACATCATGAATAGTTGTAATAGCGCCGTGCTTAATAGAAAAATTTTCATTGATTACCTTTACTATTGGAGCTAAACAATTTGTAGTGCAAGATGCAGCAGTTACTAATTTATGTTTGGAAGGGTCGTAAAGACTTTGATTTATACCGTAAACAATATTAAGTGATTCGGCTTCTGCAACAACTCCTTTAACTGGACAAGCTACTATTACTCTTTTCATCCCTAGAGAATCAAAATAGGGATTTAGTTTGTCTGGCTTTTTATTCTTTCCTGTACATTCCAAAATAATATCTACAGAAGATTTTTCCCAAGGAACATCAAGATAATTTTTAAAAGATGTGTAGTCTAATTTCTTTCCCTCAATTATTATTTCTTCTTCTTTAACCTTTATATCTTTCCCCCACCTGCCATGGACTGAATCGAATTCGAGTAAATGCGCAGCGGCATTCGAATCTCCTGCGATCTCATTTATATGAGTTATTTCTATATCAGCTCTATCCCATAATGCTCTGAAAACTAATCTGCCAATTCTTCCAAAACCATTAATTCCAATTTTCATAACTTTGAAATTTTCTATATAAATCATACATCAAAATATTTTGATATATCAAGATGTTTTGATTAATGAAATCTTTTTTATTTAAGCTATATTTATAAAGAATCTAAATACTTTAAAATTGTTAAAAGAGATTAGCAAAGTAAAAAAAGAAAATATACCTAAGTTGATGGTTTCATTTTCTGATCCTTTTAGGCTAGAAATAATTGACCTAATGATGGATGGAGAAGTTTGTGTATGCGATATTATGAAATTAACTAAGTTATCTCAATCAAGAATTTCATACCACATAAAAATTTTAAAGGAAGCTGGTCTTATCTCAGACAGACAAGAAGGTAAATGGGTCTACTACAGCCTAAATAAAGAATCTCTGTTTTTGATCAAGGAATGGATAACTTCTTTGACAGATTATTCTTCAAATAGAAAACGTTGCTGCGAATAAATTATATTTTAGATTTTATTAATTAACTTCTGATTCCCTGTCATAAGTCATTCCTGATTGTTCCATCCACTCAGCTTTAGTTTTGCAATTTTGTTTGTGATTAAAGATGTGAAAACCTTCTATAATAATCATTATTGATAGAAGCAAAACAGGAATAAAATATACAGGGGAAGATATTACTTCTTTATATTTGATTTGAGCAATAAATTCCCTGTATTTAAACATTCCCTCAGTTTCTATTCAATAAATAATATTCACCTATGGTTAAGTAAAGTTAAAGAAAAAATTTTTGAAGAAATTAATTTAAGGATGTTAACTTTTCATGACTTTCATATACCTTTAACCCCTCTTAAAGTTTTTTCCAATATTTAATAGTAGATTTGTAGAAATATTCTTTTTTTAATGGAAGAGAAATTAACTCTTTTCAAGAATCGTAAAAGATTCGGAATTGAAAAAAATATAGATTTAATCTTTAAAAATACAACCCTAGCCTTGTCTAGTCTTGTTGCAATAGTACTTTTTGGAATTATTTTAGTAGTCTTTTTTCAGTCATTTGAATCATTTTCAAGGTATGGCTTAAATTTTCTAGTAACTTCTGAATGGAATCCAGTAAAAGATGAATATGGAGCTTTTACAGCAATATATGGGACATTAGTTACTTCTCTTCTTTCATTATTGATTACTATCCCTTTAGGTGTTGGAACTGCGATATTTATTACAGAGGATTTTGTTCCGAAATTTGTCAGAGAAATAGTAGGTTCATTTGTTGAATTACTAGCAGCTATACCATCTGTCGTATTGGGATTATGGGCGATATTTGTTATGGAACCTTTCTTTAGAGAGTTTTTTGTTTTTTTACATAAATTCTTTGGTTGGATTCCTTTATTTAGTTCGGAGCCTGCAGGTCGGAATTCACTTTTAGCGATAATAATTTTAGTGGTAATGCTTTTACCAATAGTGACCTCGATAGCTAGAGATAGTCTGAATCAAGTTCCCAAAAAGCTTAGGAATGCTTCCTATGGAATTGGTGCAAGTAGATGGAAAACTATATTTTCGGTAATTTTGCCTGCGGCATTATCAGGAATTATGGCAGGTGTTCTATTGGCGTTAGGCAGGGCAATGGGTGAAACCATGGCTGTCACGATGATCATTGGAAATTCTAATGTATTTAGTTGGTCACTATTATCTCCTGGATATACCATCTCTTCTATGCTTGCAAACCAGTTTGGTGAAGCCGATGGAAGTCAGGTCTCATCACTTTTTTATGCAGCTTTTGTACTAATGATCCTATCTTTAGTGGTTAATATCTTTGCTCAATGGCTAGTTAAGAAATTTAGTCTCAAATATTAGATGATTATGAATTCTCTTTATTACCAGAAAAAACTATCACGAAATGTAGGAGATAAATTCTTTACTTCTTTATCAGTTTTTTGTGCACTCATTGCAATTCTTCCTTTGATTTTTGTGGTTACATATATTCTTATTAAAGGGGGAGCTCAAATCACACCAGAATTATTTACTTTAGAACCAAATCCTCCTGGAGATGATTTAGATGCGGGAGGAATTAATCCTGCATTAATTGGGACACTAGTTATTACAACTATTGCTTCAATTATTGCCATACCAGTAGGTGTTGGCGGTGGCATATATCTAGCTGAATATTCAAACGGAGGACCTTTTTCAAAATTTATTAGATTCGGAGTTAATGTTTTAGCTGGTGTTCCTTCAATAATTGCCGGTGTATTTATTTATGCCTTAATCGTTTCAACAAAAATTTTATTTGGCAGTATGTACAGTGGTTTTGCAGGAGGTATGGCTCTTTCAATATTGATGTTGCCTACAGTTATAAAAACTACTGATGAAGGTTTAAAGTTAGTACCAAATGAATTAAGATATGCTTCTCTAGGCATAGGAGCAAGTATGTATACAACAATATTAAAAATAACTTTACCCACAGCATTTAGATCTATTGCTACTGGGGTTGTGCTTGGAATCGCAAGGGCTGCAGGCGAAACAGCACCTTTGATATTTACTGCTTTATTTTCTTACTACTACATAGTAGGTTTTGAAGATTTGTTTTACGAGATGGGCTCATTAGCTGTTTTGATATATAATTTTGCCCTTGAACCTTATGATGCACAGAATAAACTAGCCTGGGCGGCTTCCTTTATTCTTGTCATATCAATACTAACAGTTAATATTTTTTCAAGGATATTTGCCGCTTTTACTGAGAAAACTAAGAGGGTATGAAATGATTAAAAACACTAAAAAGTCGCAAAAGAAAAACATTTTATCTCTTGAGGATGTTTCTATTAGTTATGGCACTTTTGAAGCGGTAAAAAATGTTTTTTTAAATTTTAAAGCAGGAGATATAACTTCACTCATTGGCCCTTCTGGTTGTGGTAAATCAACCGTTCTTAGAGCTTTGAATAGAATGAACGATTTAATCCCTAATTGTTCGTTAAAAGGGACAGTCCTCTTTGATGGAACTAATATCTATGACAAAAGAGTAGATCCAGTTGAAGTTAGAAGAAGAATCGGAATGGTTTTTCAGCAACCTAATCCTTTTCCAAAATCTATCTACGAAAATATTGCATTCGGAGCAAGAATCAATGGCTTTACGGGAGATATGGATGAATTAGTGGAAAGTTCCTTGAGAAAAGCTGCTGTATGGAGTGAATGTAAGGATAAATTAAATGATAGTGGTTACTCTTTATCTGGTGGACAACAACAGAGATTATGTATTGCTCGAACCATCGCAATTGAGCCTGAAATAATTCTCATGGATGAGCCATGCTCAGCTTTAGATCCAATCTCTACTTTGAAAATAGAAGAGACGATGCACGAACTTAAGAAGAATTACACAATAATAATCGTTACCCATAATATGCAGCAGGCATTAAGAGTCAGTGATATGACTGCTTTCTTTAATGCAGTTGAATACGAAGATGGTGATGGAGGGAAAGTCGGCTATCTTGCCGAATTTGATTCTACTAAGAAAATTTTTAACTCTCCAAAAGAAAAAACCACTCAGGAATATATATCAGGTAAATTTGGTTAATTTATAATTTTGCCTTTAAAAGAATAATTTTTACTTTTTAAGAAAGCTTAGGGGTAGACAAACAGTATAAATACCTATATAGTTGTCTCGAACTAGTAAGTTTATCTTTGAAAAACTACCCTTTTCTACCTTTCTTGATTTTTGCAGGGGCTCTCATAACAACTGCAACAATAGGGTTACCTGTATTTACTTCATAATTTAAGAGTATTTCTATTTCAGGTAATCTTATGGTTTCAATATTAAATAAAGAATTAATTGGAAGTCCTAATAAAACCTTAATAAAGGGAAATTTATTTGACTTTATAAAAAAAAGAGAGAATATGAATCTGTGTGGGAGTGAAAAATCTGTATTAAAACCATTTTTAAGAGTGGTTAATTTCTAATTTATTTATCATGGATAAAACTAAAGAACAGTTAGAAAAATTAAGAGAAGTAGCAGAAGCATCTCTTACAAAAACGGATGAACTTCAAAAAGTTCTTGCTCAAATCGAAGCTTTAATGTCTAGAGAAGAATCAAAAACATTATCAAAGAAGAAGTAATTATTTAAAATATAATTTTAGGTTTTGTACTTTTAATTACACCTCTACAATTTCATTGTAGTTATCAATTAGGTATGCAGAACCCGTTCCAAAGTTTTCTGTTAGGTCTCGAGGTCTTACCTTCTTTAAGTAAAAGACCTCTTTAATTTGCTTGTTTTTATAATATTTTTATAAACTGCTTATTTAGTTTATTACTTTATAGATTTCTTTCAGGCAGACATTTACGTCGAAAGATTCAGTATTTACGACTTCTAATCCTGTTGTTTTTGTAACCTCAACAGTGGCATTACATTCGTCTTGTTTAAGAGCCATGTAACTTGGCTTTTTATCTTCCATTTCTAATTCAACGCTTGATTCAGTATCTGCCTTATATTGCTCCATTACAAGTGTAAGCGCCTCTATCTCAACGGAAAAATTATCATTTGCTTTTGCCCCAAATGGGATTACAAGAAATGGAAATAAAATCAAGGCTATTAATTTTTTCATTTCTATAAAATGTGTTTATTTTTTTTATAACGTGGATTGTCTGCTAAAGAAAGGGTCATTAGCTGTATAAATTTTTTATTATCTACTTTTACTTTTAAAAAAAATAGATTTACAAACATAAATTAGTTGATAAATAAACTAATCGAGATTTTTAAGTATAAATTGGTATATCTAAATGAAAAATTTAAGTTACTTCAATAGGATTTTTTTTAAGATTTTATCTCGATAATTTCTTCTTCAGAAACAATTGCCCATTTTTTAAATGATTTTTTGCAGGGATATCCTCCGGTTAAGTCTCCGAATGCAGGAAGATATAAAACATTTTTATTGTTATCCATTGCAAAACACCTAAAAGATAATTTATCTCCATTATTTTTTAAATGGATTTTTGGATGATAATGTCCACAAATATTCAAGGTTTTATTATTTTCTAAGTTAACTGGCTCATGGCTAAAAGTAATATTTTTAGTTTTTCTAATATCAAAAATTTTTATATTTTTAAAATCACAACCTACATCGTGATTCCCCAGGATTAGTTCAACTGTGGTTTTTAGTAGTTCAGGAAGATCCTCAACTTTTTTTTGAAGAGTTTTATCTATTGAATATTTGCTGTGGAATAAATCTCCCAAAATTATTAATTTATCAGGAGTATATTTTTTTACTATTTTTTTTATTCTTGCGAAATTATTTTCATCTAGATTATTGGTAAGGGGGATACCATTTTGCTGAAAATACTCGGCTTTCCCAAGATGAATATCGGATATTAACAATTCTTTTGTTTGCGGTAAAAATAAAGCTCTTGAAGGAAGCATCTCTAACAATGTATCTTCCCAACAAAATTTAAAAGAACTTTTTTTCATTTAATCACTATATTTTTTTATAAGTTTTTCTACTCTTTTTTCTATTGGTTCATTGCTTAAAGTATTTTTAAGTCTTTCAACTAATAAAGGGAAAGCAAAAGGAGTTGGAGTTTTTATCTCGTTTAATAGAATTTTTAAATTTTTTAATCTTTCTAATGATCTAGATATTCTTTTATTTTCTAATTGATATTCTTTAACTTCTTGGTGCGATTGTTTTATCAAAAGATGTCCTTCTTCATATTTAGTAAAGACATCGTAGAAAAGACTTGAACTTATTTGAAGTTGAGAGGAAGTTTTTGATTTCGTTGGATTATTTTGATTTACAAGTCCACTTATTTGGGCAATATTTTTAAATCTACGTTTTGTTAATTCTGAAAAATTAATTGCATTTTCTAGATCTTCTTCTAATTTCTTGTTATCCAAAAAGTAATCGGCTTCTTTTTTTACTATGGAAAAATCATAATCTTCTGCTGTAGTTAAGCTGAATCCAAAATCATTAGCAGTAATACTAAATGTAGATTGTTTTAATTTTGCTAATCTTAAAGCCCATAGAAATGCAATCCCTTCATTTACAAATTTGCCATCAAGTGTAAAAACAAAAAGATTCGAAAAATCCTTGGTTTTATATATTTCTATAAGGAATTCATCTCTCTTTGGAATATTTGAAAGAACTTTTTGTTTCTTCAATATTGGGCGTAATGAATTTAGTTCAGGATTTAAGTAATCAGAATTTTCTAATTCATTGCATATATCTATTTCTTTTCTCAAACTCTCACAAAGTAGATCTGAAATTGCCATTTGACCCCCAACCCATGCAGGAATAAGAGAACTTTTTTTTGTTGATTTTTTAACGTATAGAATCATATCTCTAATTCTTACAAATTGGAGCATTTTACCGGCAAAGTAAAATGTATCGCCAGGATTTAATTTTGAAGCAAAATTCTCCTCTAAATTACCTAAGGATTTACCTTTCATATATTTAACATTCACAAATTTGTCACTTGTAATTGTCCCAATATTAAACTTATGCATTCTTATTAAAGATTTGTCTTTTACATAATATTTAAAGTTTTTATTATTATTTTGTGATTCTTCTTTAACTATCTTTTTATATTTTGGGTATGCTTTAAGACATTTTCCTCCATATTCTAAAAAGTCAAGACACCAATTCCAATCTTGATCTTTTAAGTTTCTATAACTCCAGCAATTTTTAATTCTTTCTTTCTCAATTTTTGGATCAAAGCCATTTCCGCATGCCAAACTTATTAGATGTTGTAGAAGTACATCATAAGATAATTCAGGAAGTCTAATTTCTTCAGATATACCACTTTTTATTATTCTTCTCATTGCACTAATTTCTAATAACTCCAAAGAATTAGTAGGCATAAAAATTATTTTTGATTTTCCGCCTGGTCTATGAGCACTTCTTCCCGCTCTTTGGATAAGTCTAGCTAAATTTTTTGCACTACCAATTTGAACAATTTGATCTACAGGTTGGAAGTCAACCCCTAAATCTAATGAGCTGGTGCAAACCACCCATTTTATTAATCCGTCTTTAACCCCTTCTTCAACTCTTTTTCTATCATCTTTATCTAGTGAGCCGTGATGAAGTGCTATTTTGTCTTCCATCTCTGGGAGAAAAAATTTAAGACATTGATACCATCTTTCAGATTGATTTCTTGTATTGGTGAATAATAAGGTGCTTTTATTTTTATCTAGGATTTTTAAAAGTGAAGAATGACTTCTAATACCAAGATGACCACTCCATGGAAAGGTCGTTTCCTCCTCTGGCAAAACGCTTATAATTTCGATCTCTTTTTGAATATTTGTACTTATAATTTTGGGTTTAATAGAGCTCATCCCAACTATTGCTGTTGCTGCTTCTTCAATATTTCCAATAGTTGCAGACATTGCCCAAATTCGTAAATTTTTTATATTACCTCTTAGCCAACTTAAAGATAACTCGCATTGGTTTCCTCTTTTACTACCCATTAATTCATGCCATTCGTCAATAATTATTGATGACAACTCTTTGAACAAATTATTAGATTCTTTATTAGAAAGTAAAAGAGATAAAGACTCTGGAGTGGTAATAAGAATATTAGGTGGTTTAGCTAGTTGCTTTTTCTTTTCATATGGGGTTGTATCCCCATTCCTAATTTCAACAGTGATTTCTTTATTAAAATGTAAAGCTGCTAATTGAATGGAATTTTTTAAATCTCTAGTTAGAGCTTTTAAAGGCGTTATTAATAATATATTCACACTTTTATTATTTTTGGGATCTTCTATTTGTGATAAAGGTCCCATTAATGCAGCATAAGTTTTGCCGCATCCAGTGGGAACTTGTATTATTCCATTCTCTCCATTTAAAAATGCTTTCCAAGATTCGATCTGGTAGGGTAATGGCTCCCATCCATTTGAGTAAAAAAACCGTTTAATTTTAGAAATTAAATTATTTTGCTTACTATTTTGTTTACTATTTTGCGTAATATTATTCATAATATTTTTTTCATCAGTTCATAAGCATTCTCTAGACTATCTGCATCATTGATTTTTTTATCTTTTCTCCATTTTGTTATTCTTGGAAATCTCACTGCTATGCCAGACTTATGACGTTTTGAAATTTGTATTTTCTCAAAAGATATTTCGAAAACCATTTCTGGTTTTAACGATCGAACAGGACCAAATTTTTCTATTGTATTTTTCCTTATCCATTTATCTAGCTCTTTAATCTCAATATTCGTTAAACCAGAATATGCACTTGCAAATTTTATTAATTCTTCGTCTTTCCATAATGCAAAACTGTAATCTGTGTAAAGACCAGCTCTTCTACCGCTTCCGCCCTTAGCGTAAATTAGAACAGCATCCAGTTGCATAGGATCAACTTTATATTTCCACCAAATACCTTTTTTTCTACCAGAGGAGTATATAGAAGTCTTTTTTTTAATTATTAATCCTTCAGTATTATTTTCTCGAGATTTTTCTTTATAAGTTAAAGCATCAGGCCAATCATTAGGAAAGATTAAATCACATATTTTAAAAATATCAGAGATATTATTCTCAGTTTTATTTTGCCATTTTGAAAAATATTTTTCTAATTCAATTCTTCTATTTTCTAGTTTAATTTCTCTTATATCTCTTCCATTAATCTCTAAAAGATCATAAGCAATAAAAATAATTGGATATTTAATTTGGATTGATCTAGTAGGAGACTTTCTATTTATTCTTTTTTGAAGTAAAGAAAAATCAAAGGCAATTTGTTCTTTAAAATTCCAAACTAATAATTCCCCATCAAGAACAAAATCATCTTTTATATGGGACATTTTCTCTACTAATTCTGGAAAAGTTTCATTGACTAATTCTTGTCCTCTTGTCCATAACGAAACATTACCTGACCTTTTAATTAATTGCAGCCTTATACCGTCGTATTTCCATTCAAATTGAAAATCATTTATTGAATTTTTGAAGATTTTATCTTCAATAGTATTCGCTAGAAGAAATGGAAATGGTTTGGAATTTAATTCTTCTAGATTGATGTTCTTATTAATTAAAAATTCATATGAATCAATTGAAGGCTTGAAATTACCCATCAATCTATGAGAAATAATTTCTTCATCAATATTAATTAGTTTTGATATTGATTTTGTAATTAATCCGATAGAGACTCCTACTCTAAAAGTGCCTGTAAGAATTTTGTTGAAAATTAAATGGTAATCTTCAGGTAATCTTTCCCAAATATTTTTAATTTGTAAATTTTTTTCCTCCTCATTAAGTTTTGATAAATAAGGTATTGTTTTGCTTAGTAATTCATTGAGACTTATATTTGATAATTCCTTTTTTCTGGAAGTACTTTTATTTTTAAGTAATAACGTTATTACCTCCGCAGAATCACCAACTTTTAAATAGCATGTATCAATTAGCCATACAGGATATTCATATATTTGAGAAAAAAGATTTTTTAAATATCTTCCACTAATAAATCTCTTATTACTTTTCCCAGTAAGTAAATATATTGCCCATGAATTATCTATTGGATCATTAGAAAAAAAATAATTCTTTAAAACTTCAATTTTATTATTTGTACTGTTACTTGAATCTAAATCTACAAATAATTCTGAAAACTTTTTTAAGCTCATATTTATTTACCGAAGAAAAGAACATTTATTGATTCCTTTTCAACTAAATATTTACTTATGGCTTCACTATCTCCATGATGAAAAAATACATTTTTTGCTTCGGACTTTTTTACTACTTCCAGAATTCCATCCCAATCTGCATGATCTGATATTGCGAACCCTTTGTCATATCCTGATCTTTTTCTTAGAGCCCTTATTGACATCCATCCACTCGCGAAAGCTGTTTGAATATTTTTGAAATTTTTTAGATAAGAGCCCTTACTCAGAGATGGCGGTAATAATATTAAACTTCCTTTAAGTTCATCAATCTTTTTTTTATTTTCGATTTTTATAGTATCTTTAATATCAATTCCAAGTTTTTTATAAATATTGTTCATTTTATGAATACTGTCATGGGAATAAATATTGCCTTTAAAATTTGTTTGACTTATTTCGTTTAACAATCTCTGAGCTTTTCCTAGTGAATAGCAGAAAAGTAAAGAAGTTTTTTCTGGTGAATTAGTTATCCATTTTGAAATATCATTTGCTATTTTATTTGTTTCATCCCACTTAAATATAGGTAAACCAAAAGTACATTCACTTATTAAATAATCAGTTTTTACTATTTCACATTGTTTGCAAGTCTCATCTTTTTGCAGCTTATAGTCACCTGAAATTAGCCATTTTTCTTCAGCAAAAATAAACCTTATTTGACTAGATCCAAGGATGTGACCGGACGGATGAAAAGAAATATTAATACCATTTATCTTAAATTCTTCTCCATATTCAAAAGTCTTAATTTTGATATTATCTCCAACTCTTTCTTTAAGAAGTATCGCAGTTTCCTTAGTAGAAATGTATTCTTCACAGCCAAATGTAAAGTGATCAAAATGAGCATGAGTTATTAATGCCTTTTTTACTGGCTTGCTTGGATCAATCCAAATATCAGCAAGTTCACAATAAAGATTTCCATCTTTATATCTAATTAAATATTCTTGTTGAGTTCTCAAAACTACATCTATTACAATGAAGTTAATTTAGCTAATTATGCCCAGGCTTGTTTTGATAAAGCTATGGCTGAAATTGTTAGTAAAGCAATAACTACAAATTTATTACTCCAATTAATCATGAATGAACTGATTTTGTTAAAAGAAACTCTATTAGATGGCACAATATTTTGCTGATTCAGAATGTGATGATTCTCATTATTTTTTAAGTAATTTAAATTTTTAATCTCATTTATTAATTTAGATTCGCAAGTTGAGAGTTGTTCTACTTGATTTAATAAATCAATATCTTCAGGTCTTAATAAAGAATTTAATTCTTTAATTTGCCTTTCGTTTTTCACAAGAAATTCATTAACGATCTCATCTGTTCCTAATCCCTTCTTTAAATTTAAAAGAATATCATCTCTTTCCCAAGATTTTTCAAGAGAATTTAAAATTTTGTTTATAGTCATTTTAAGTATTTTTACTTATAATAAATTATTATTTTTTTCTTCTGTGGCTTACTTCTTTAAGTAATTAGAAAAAATTATTTTTATTTAAGATTTGCGAATAAGTCTGTTTGCAAAATATTTTATCTTTACCTCTTCTATAATTTTTTTAGAACTGCTTTTGGTTTTAACTTTATTTATGTTGATCACTTCATCGGACACATTTTTGCCCGTTTCAAAATAACTTTTAATTTTTTTTAATTCTTCTTCATTTAATCTTTTTGTAGCACCTTTTGCGTTGATTCCAAGTTTCTTGCAGGCTAATAATATTCTATTACTTTCGACATTAAGATCTTTGGCAATACTAAAAATAGGGGTGTTGATAGACATTATTTTTTTACCATGTAATTTATTATTTATAATATATTTATAAGTTAGAAATTAAATATATTTTAACTATTTTTAATTTCAAAAACTTTTTTAATTAGGCAACTTCATCTTCGAAATTATTTAAATCATTAAACTTTTTCTTCATGGTTGGGTTATTTCTAGTTAATTTCTTTACTGTCAAATCTTGAGATTTGCTGTCAGCAGATAGAAGATGTTTTTTCGAAAGAATTAAAGCTTCTTTGGTTTTTTGTAAATGGGTTATTGATTTATCAATTTCTGAAATTGCATCATTAAATCTATCCTGGGCAAGTGAAACATTTTTACCTACTGCATTTTTAAATTGCTCAAGAGTACTTTCAAAATTAGTTATGTCATAATTCTCGCGTCTCATTAAATCAATTTGTGATTTGTATTTTAAGGTTTCCATAGATGCATTTCTTAGCAGAGAAATAATGGGCAAGAAAAATTGCGGTCTTATGACATACATCTTTGGAAATCTATGAGAGACGTCTACTATTCCTGCATTATAAAGTTCACTATCTGGTTCTAAAAGCGACACGAGCACTGCGTATTCACAAGATTTTTGCCTTCTATCTTTATCTAATTCTTTTAAGAAATCTTCATTTTTTCTTTTATTAGTTCCATTTACACTTTCATTCTTCATTTCAAACATTATTGATACTACTTCTGTTTTATTTTCATCAAATTCTCTAAATATATAGTCCCCTTTACTTCCAGTAGAGGCATCATTATCCTTTTCGAAATATGAGTTTTTAAACGCAGATGCACGATTAAGATTAAATTGAGTTTCGCAATGGATTTCTAAGGTTTCCCCTACCATCTTTGTAGATAATCTAGACTTCATTTCTCTTAATTCCTGAATAGTCAGGTCCCTTTCACTAATTTTGCTTTTAAACTTTTCTTCAATTAATTTTTCATTAATTGAATTCTCAAGTTTCATCTTTTCAATGTAATTTGTTAATGAAGAGTTCTCTTTTTCTAAATTATTAACAGCTTCACTTACTTTGTTTTTTAAAGATAATTCTGAAATTAAAGACTGGGTTTTGATTTCATCCTTCAGCTTGACTAATTCATTATTCAATGAATTAATTTTATTTGTTGCTTGATTTTTTAAATCATTGAGGGCATTTGTTTTCTTTTCATCAGCTATTTTTAATTTAGATTCAAGAGTTTGGATCTCAGACTCTTTAATGCGATTTTGCTCTATTAATTGTATTTTTAACTCACGTTTTAAAATTTCCAAAGCTTTTTTATTATCTTCTTCAGCCAAGATAAGCCTTTCTTTTATTTGTTTGTTAAATTCTTCGTCTTTTATCTGAAGAAGTATTTCTTCAAAGCTGCTGGGATCAATACTGAAAGTTTTGCCGCATGAAGGACATTTAATATCTTTCATTTTTTAATTACAGAATTAATTTTAGAAAGGATTTAATATTCAAATTATGTAAAAAGAATATTTTTCTTGACTAAGAATAATCAATGATCCAATGTTATGCATAAAAAAATAAAATAATTACTCAATATAAGTCATATTAATCCTGATTCTTTAAGAATATTTATTTTATTTGCTAATTCAATATCTGCAGAAGATATTGAGCGGTCTAAAGTTTTGTGAGATGAAACTGTGTAACCACTATCATCAACAAATTCGTCTTCAGCATTTTTTAATTGGGCATTCACCTTTTGGAGATCTTTAAAATTATCCGACTTGTATTTATTTGACTTACTGATGTTACTATATCCAAAATTCGCAATTCCTCTAGCATCTAATGCTTCCTCAACTAATATTCCAACTACCTTAGATCTACTTATTGATTCGCTCTTGGATATTTCATCAATAATTTCAAGTACTCTTTTTCTAGGGAGATATCCTATTCTTTTAACTTTATTTTCCATGAGTCTTTACATATGTCAATATTGTAACACTTCTGTCAAATGTAATCAGATTTTAATTAACAGTACTTATTTATAAATTTAAAAAATGAGACTAAAGTATAATTTTAAAGAACACACATACAAAGTTATTTCTCAAATGGTCATGAGGATAGTTTTATATGCTTCTTCTAATTACTATTTCAGATTGGGTCGGATCTCTGAAATTTTCTTTATTTAACTCCAAATATTATGAAAGATAAACTTTATGATAATGCTGATAGCTTTGCAATGTCATTTGACGAGGAATGGCAAAACATTGATTGTGATGATATACGATACAAGATAGATAAGGTATTTGAACTTTTATCAGACCACCCTTTTTTAATTTCTAATCCTGAAAATGCTAGAAAAATGGCAGAATTTAGGATATTTTCATTAAAAAAATTTCAATAATTATTATAAAATTTTTTTTATTAAATCAATTATTTCATATTAATTTTAATTACTAAAGACTTAAATATTTGGTGCATTAAAAAATCCCTTACTGTACAAAAATATTATTATGCCAATAATTGGACCTATCCCAAAAACAAAAAGTACTAATTTTGCAGAATTTTTTGTTTGACCTAATTTTTGATCTTTTAAATTTGAATTGGGTTGGATTTTTTTTGATTTTTTCTTTTTCATGAAGGATATATTACTATAACGCAACGTTAAAAGATTTTGATATGTTATTGGTTGAAAAAATTTTTTAATTTTACAAAATTATTATGGGAGTCAAAAAAGATCGTATTGTATAATGTAAAGAATATAAAGGGAATATGAGTGCAACTAAGAGAGAGGAAGTATGTTCTCACCTTAGATATATAAGGTTAGAACTTAGAGAGATGCATCAAACGCTCATCAAAGAAGATTTGTTGCCAGATCTTAATGAAGCAAAGGAAGTCCTTTCACAGCTTGATGCTTTATTTGATTTATTATCAGAAAAAAAAGTAAAGAAGATAAAAAGCCAATTCTGAGAAATTTCGGGAAATTTTATTGTATTAAAGATAATTTGTAGCTGATTCTATTTTTTTTCTATTATCGTGCATCTGTTCTAATTCATTGTAAATTTCTTTAATTTGGATTTGTATTAGATCGGTTGAATTTATATTACTTAACGCATCTAATGTTGATAGAAGGCTTTCTTTGGCTTCAATTAAATGTCTACATTCTTTACTGCCTGCTTCGTATGACATAGGATTTATAAAAAAATTATTATCCCAAATATATTAAAAATTCTTCCGTATTGCTTGATACTCTTATTAAATCAACGCTTATTATTGTATTTTTCTATACAGATTAAGAAATTATTTTCACTAAGATTTAATAAAAACTTATGCAAGAAAACTCCAATGATTATAAATTCTGTATTAAGTTGGCCCTGGACAATGCAAAACAAAGGATTAACTTACTAGATAATTCTGATAAAAAGTGTGTCCTAGAAGAATATAAGGAATGGTTTAATGATGGTTTAAATAAGCATACGGTTTTACTACTAAGAGATGATCCGATCATATAAGAATGAATTTAAAAATATTTTTTAGTTCTTTGTGCTAGAAGTAACCTTAAATAAAAAATAAAGACTTGCAATGAATATAATTGCCAAGATAACAGTTAATGAAGAAAAATTATCCATATTTTTTTAAATATAAAATTTATTTAAATATAGCAGTTAAGTTAAATAGGTCCTGCATTCAGTTTTCTTTGAAAAGACAAAGAATAAATTTATTCAAACTTTCTTTTTCTAAAAATATTTTTTTATTCTTATAGGTTTTTAATTTCTTAAAAATTAAATTAACTAAGTATTTTGATTTTGGAGTCATATATTAAATTTATTTTTCCAATAAATAAATTTTCTCTTCACCTACTTTATCTGGCTGCGTTATTTTACATCCTTTATCTTTTTCCATATTACAATCTTTTGTGGCAGGAACAGATTTCCATGTGCAAATTTTTTCTTGGGAATCTTTTCTTATAATATTCCATCCATCATCTAAGTATTCTGAAATACCATCTTCTCCACACGAAAACTTTATTTCCATTCTCTTCTTCTCTGAATTAGGATTCTCCTCAATATTTTTTTCCAAATTATTTATAGGATACTCTTTATTCGTTGATGTCTTACAAGAAATTAAGAAAATTGCAATTAAAATTATCAACGGGAATTGTTTTATTATTTTCATTTTTATAACTTTTATGATTCTAAGTTAATTAAATTATAGTTTATTTTGATTCTATTAATTTTAATAGTTTATCCATTTTATTCATCAAGTCTTTTACATCATCTGGCTTCGGTAATATTAATTCTTCCGTAACTTCTAAATGCATTTTCTTTAAGTTTTGCCTCAAATCTTTTAAATGCATTTTCACGTTTTCTTTCTTTTGTTTTATATCAGTCATAGGAATAAAATTTAATTTTTTAAATTTTCTATTTCATAGATTTCTTCGCCACCATAACAAAAATTTGTAGATATCATTTTTAATTCCCTATTATTGATTCCGATTATATTTTTATTTTTAATAATATAATTTTTTGCAATCGCTTCACAATCTAATTTATTTTTTGCATGTTTAATAACTGGATAAAAATATGCCAATGTAGTAATTACAAACAAAAATATTATTATTGATTTGTTTTCATTTTTAAAAAATTCTTTAGATGTTTTTTTTGCTTTTAATATTTTTATTAGTAATTTATCTGGTAATCCTATTTGAACAAATAATAACTCTACCCACCATGGAAGATCTTTATCATTTTTTTTCTTAAATTTTTCGGAAGTATTCATTTTCTTGAATTCATAGTTTTGGTTTCTAATTTCTTTAGGATTAGTTGTTTCTTTTTTACTCATATCATCTAATGATTTATTTGGAATGTAGAGGTTTTATTTTGATTTGGAAACTATATTTTTATTTTATAAGTTTTAATTTAATTTATCTATGAATTTGAGTATTCTTAATTTGAATTTAGAAATTTTAAATGGCAAAAAAAAGAAGGAAGTTAAATAAAGATTTTGAGAAAAAAATATATTCATCAAAAAAAAATGTCGAATTAGTACTGGCAAAAATCTATGATATCGATGATGAAGAAATACAAAAAGAATATATGAGCGCTTTTAACAAAGTGGTTTACTTATATGATGTACTAAAAGAAGATTACGACCGACAAGGATTTTCTGATAATTCTGAAGAACTTCTCACAAGCTACAAAAATGCTTTTAATCTTTTTGAATCAGAATTTGAAATTTAAATTCAATTTCTAATTACCTTCTGTAAGGTTTTACAGGTATTTCGATAAACTTTCCTTCTTGGAGAACAGATCTCTTCTCTTGTAATTTTTTGATGCATAAAGATACCCTTTTCTCCTTTTTACAAAATCTTTTTATTTGAAAGTCAGTAAGTGAGAATGATTCATTACTAAATGAAAAAAAGGCCAATAATAACATAGAAAAATTTAATACCAATTTCATTTATTCTCTCCTTACTATTTTCTAATTTTCTTTAATTTAATTACTTTCTATTATAAATATCTATAATTTGTTTCAATTCATCTTTACTTAAGTCTGTGGAAATAAACACTTCTTGGGCTGTTTTACCTTTTCTTGCTATTGCTTTATATCCGTTTATAGTTTTCACAGATAATCTAATTATCAAATGAGAAGATCTTCCCCTAGATCTTGAAATAGCAGCTGGAGTTATTGTCTTGATATTAATATCAAGTGCTAACTTTTGGAGTATTGGAATTAGACCTTCTATGTTTGTACTATGATTTAAAACTAATCTTCCCAATTTGATTTATTTACATTCTATTGAGAAAATTTTGTTTCTGAGAAATTAACTTTAGCTTTAGAATGATTAAAAATTTTGAAGTTCTGTTATATTTATATTAGCGATTTAAATTTAATGATCTTTCAAATAGGTTGGGCAGCATTGGCTGCAATTTTTACATTTTCAATTGCCATGGTTGTTTGGGGAAGAAATGGTGATGGTTCCATAGATATATGAGTTCATTTTTGACTTTTCAAGTCTATTTAAGTAAATTTCTTATCCTATCATCGTTCGTTTTACTCATATTCATAACATTTGGTGTGATCTATATTTCCTATGTCTCTTGGAAAGATAAAAAAAGATTAAAAAAATAGTAATTATTTTTTTTGGTTTTTTTTCTTATCCTTAATTCTGAGCTCTTCAATTAATTCTTTTGCTTGTTCCATTTTTGATATGCTGCTTTTGTATATTCCAATATCTTTTTCTGCTTTATTAGCAGATAAGCTTAACTTCTCAAAAATATCAGAAGTCATCTTATTTTTATCTGATTCATTTTTCTCTTGGAAATCTTGGGAGTTTGAAATTAATATATATATCCCTAAGTTCAAAATCCTTGAAGGATAAAGTTTAGAATTACTTTTTTCTACTAATAATTCTAAAATATCTTTTGATGTTTTATCCTTTAATTCTTTTTGAGAATCTTTAGATATTTCATTAATTTCCTGCGCCTCAAAATTTGTAGAACTGCATAAAGATTCAAAGAGTAGATCCAAGTGTTTTTCAGGTTGATATCCTTTCATTAATTCTTTGAATGTTTCGGTGAGACCGACACAAAAGAGATAATCTTGCGTAAATTCATTTTGATGGTTCAAAAGATTAAGTTCGACAAGCATTTCATCAACTATTCTTTTATATAAACCTGGAATGACGTAAGGAAATTTTTCATGAAATAACTTTTTGCTATCTGAAACAGTCAATTTTACTTTCAATTTTTTATATGTAAACCTTAATAAGGTTAGCGTATGTTGACTCAATATCGTTAATATCTAATAAACAGATAAATATTATTATGATCCCTTTAGTTTTAGAAGAATCGGGCGGTAGTGAAAGAGTCTTTGATATTTATTCGAGACTATTAAGAGAGAGAATAATCTTTTTGGGAGAACAAGTTACTAGCGAAACTGCTAATAGAATTGTTGCTCAATTATTGTTCCTCGAGGCAGAGGATCCAGATAAGGATATTTATATGTATATAAATTCACCTGGCGGATCCGTTTATGACGGATTGGGTATCTTTGACACGATGCAACATGTAAAACCTGACATTCATACAGTTTGTGTTGGCTTAGCAGCTAGTATGGGTGCATTTTTGCTTGCGGCAGGTACTAAAGGTAAAAGAAGCAGCCTTAGACATTCAAGAATAATGATTCATCAACCTCTTGGAGGTGCTAGAGGGCAAGCCAGTGATATAAGAATTCAAGCAGATGAAATTTTGTTCTTAAAAGAACGACTAAATACTGAATTATCAGAAAGAACTGGAAAGGATTATGACACTATCAAAGAAGATACAGATAGAGATTTTTATATGTCCCCAAACGAAGCTGTTGAATACGGTTTAATTGATCTGGTATTAGATAAGAAACCAATAAAAGTTTAGCTTAATAGTTGGGGTGTTCTTTCTTTCTCTGGAATTTTGGTGAATTTGGAGAGAATACTTAAAAATTCATCACCATCTAATGTTTCTTTTTCGATTAATAGGTCAACTATCTTATCCATAGCTTCTCTATTTTTGCTTACTATATCGTAGGTTTCTTTATAACAATCTTTGACCATTATTCTTACACTTTCATCTATTTGTTTAGAAATTGAATCAGAAACTTCACTTCTAGTCATTAAATCTCTACCAACAAAGACTTCTTGATTACCACTTTCTAAAGCTATCGGACCTAACTTACTCATTCCAAATCTAGTAACCATTTGGCGGGCCATTGAAGCAACTTGTTGGAAATCACCTCCAGCTCCTGTTGTAATCTCACCTTCTCCAAAAACTACATCTTCAGCAGCTCTTCCTCCTAAAGCACCCATTATCCTAGCTTTTAATTGCGCCCTGCTAACAAGGGTTTGTTCATCATCTGGGGTGAACCAAGTTAATCCTTTGGCTTGACCTCTTGGAATGACAGTCACTTTTTGAACAGGATCATGGGCTTTGACAAGTGAACCTATGAGAGCATGGCCAACTTCATGATAAGCAATTAATCTCTTGCTTCTACCATCTGTTAATGGAGAACCTTCCATTCCTGCAACAATCCTATCTACAGAGTCATCAATTTCTGAGATACTTATAGAGTCTTTTCTCCTCCTGGCAGTTAATATAGCAGCCTCATTTAATAAATTTGCTAAATCTGCTCCAGTAAAACCTGGTGTTCTTCTCGCAATGCTTTCAAGTGTTAAATCCTCTTGAAGTTTCTTATTCCTTGCATGAACTTCCAATATTGATAATCTGCCCTTGATATCGGGTGCATCTACAGTTACCTGTCTATCAAATCTGCCTGGTCTCATTAGAGCTGAGTCTAAAACATCGGGCCTGTTTGTGGCTGCAATTATTATTATGCCGCTATTACCTTCGAAACCATCCATTTCAGTAAGTAATTGATTGAGAGTTTGTTCTCTCTCATCATTACCTCCACCAATACCTGCACCTCTTTGCCTTCCGACTGCATCGATTTCATCAATAAAAATTAAACAGGGACTATTCTCTTTAGCTCTTTTGAAAAGGTCTCTAACTCTACTAGCGCCAACACCAACAAACATTTCAACAAATTCAGAACCTGATAATGAGAAAAATGGTACACCAGCTTCACCTGCAATTGCTTTAGCTAAAAGGGTTTTACCAGTACCAGGAGGCCCCACCAATAGAACCCCTTTGGGAATTCTTGCTCCTACAGAAGTAAATTTTTCTGGTTTTTTCAGAAAAGTGACAACTTCTTGCAAATCCTGTTTAGCTTCATTAACGCCTGCAACATCATCAAATACAACTCCTGTTTCAGCTTCCATTGCAAATCTTGCTTTAGTTTTTCCAAACTGCATTGCTTGGCCAGGACCTCCAGGCATACCATTCGACCTCCTCGCTAACAAAATTAAACCTCCAATTAAGATAGCCGGGAAGAGTAAATTACCTAAAATTCCTAATGCAGGAGGAGCTGTTTTTATTGGATGAACATCAAAACTAATTCCTTCATTTTTTAAAATATTTATAAGTTCTGGTGTTAAGCCGGGAAGATCTACACGCAACCTTTGAACTTTATTATCTAAATCCGAATCTATTGTCTCTATAACTGCATTTCTACCTCCCTCAAAAATATCAACAGAGGTAACTCTTCCAGAATTAATGTAATCTAAAAATCTGCCGTAACTAACTCTTGCTACCGCTGAATTTCTTGGTGCAACAGTAGTGCCATTAGATTTAAGCGAATCAACATTGCTTGAAGATAAAAATTGGTAGGAAAGTGCTATTACTAAAAGTATAGGTAAAGCCCATAAAATTAATGTTTTAAATTTTTGATTCATTAATTTGTAGAAAGTCAATTCTAGGATTCTAGAATGAATCAGTCCATTTCGTTGATATTTTCTCTAACTTTATGCTTATACTACTCTTTAATGTATCTAATTTATAAATGAAATTTGAGATCAACGATAAGGTTAAGTTAATTGCACCAGTCTCTTACTTAAAGACTTCAGATAATATGCCGATGTTAAGACCACCTGATCTAGTAGCAATTGATGAAATTGGGGAAATCCTTTCAATTAAATCTCCTGATACTGTTGAAGTAAAGTTTAGGAGAGGTTCGTTTTTAATAGATATTGATAAGATTGAGAAAAAATAATCTAAAAGTTTTTCTCCCACCTATTAGAAATTTCTAAACATATATTTTTATTTCCAGAAATACTCAAAAAAGGTTTTGAAAGATATTTATTAGTTAATTTCAAAATATCTAACGAAGAAATTTCCTCTATTTTTGAATTTAAATCGTTCTCAGAAATCGGTGAAATACCATAACTAACTAACTGTATCTTTCTCTGTAAAATTTCATCTAGTGATTGATTTCCTAATAAAAAAGAACCTTTTAGTTTTTCTTTTGCTAAAAATATTTCAGCATCAGTCAACGGATTTAAAAGTAAATTTTTCCATAGTGTTGATAAAAGTTCAAAAGCAAAAAGTGCTTGATCATTAGATACGGATAAATAAATCAAAAATGGGGCATTTCCACTCCTGATAGGATAATAAACACCTAAATCGTAAGTGATACCATGTTTTTCTCTAAAAAGTTTAAATAAAACAGCGCTCATTCCATAAGATAAATATGACTCCAAAACCTTAAGAGGAAAATATTCACTACTTATTCGCGAGCAAGTTTGGTCCCCCATCATTATTATTGTTTGATTTAAATCATTATTAATGTAACTAAATCTATTCGTAGTATTTAAATTATGATTTAAAGGATCTGATTTTTCTTTAAAGATTTTTTTTTCAAGTGTTCCAAAATTTTCTCCATTTATTTTGGGATTATTTGAAATTAAATACTTTTCTCTATTTTTAAAATTTTTAAACTCAAGCAAAACATCTTCATAGGTAATCCTTGAGACATCATTAGTATTGCCTATTGTGTTAAAAGCATAAGGATGATTTGAGTAAACAATTTTTCTCCATTTTTCAAAACAGATATTGAATGGATTCTCTTTATCTTTTTTAATGTGATCAATAGAAGATTTTTTTACTTTTTTAAATTCAGTTTCCGAGAGAATTGGCTTATTAATTATTAGTTCTAATAAAGGGAATAATTTGCTGAAATGTTCATTTAGGGATTTAACACTTATTGAAATACCATCTTCAAATATTTCTTGATTTAATTCCGCTCCATAGGACTCAACATACTGCGATAGACTAAAATTGTTAAAACCTTCACATCCTCTGGTAAGTAATGAACAAAGGATCTTGTTCATCCCTTTTTTGCCAGAACGATCCATATCACTCCCCCCTTTAATCCAAATTGAAGCAGTTGAAAAATTTCTTTTCTTATTACTTAAAAAATATCTTTTTAACATTTACCAGGTGATGCAACTAAGGTGAATTTCTCTCCACTGATATATTTTGTGATCTCTTTGAAGTTATCCAAGTCATTCCAATATTTTAAATGACTCTCTAGATTATTTATTGAAGATTTTCTCCCCCAAAGAAGTTCATTTCCAAAGAATGAAGAAAGTTGTGTAGATGTCTCTAAATTAAATATATAGTTACTTTTAACAATATTTATTGCTTTTTTTATTTCATCCAAAGCCAAGGCATTACAATTTGAGATCTCATCTATTGTTTTATTAATTTGCTTTTCTACTAAATCAATATCTTTGGAATCACAACTTGCTTCCATTATAAATAATCCTCCTAATTCTCCAGCATTTACATCTACATATACCGATTCAACAAGATTACTATCTTCTTTTAGAATTTTAACTAATCTGCTGTTTCTTCCAACTGAGAGTATTGATGCTAGTATTTCAAGACCAATAATATTTTTTTGATCATTGAGGTTTGGGATAAACCAAGCCATAAATATTCTTGAAAACTCTAAATTATCAAACTTAACTGACTCCCTACCATTCCTAATTTTTAAAGAAGGTTTATTTTTTAAATTTATTAAATTTTTACTTTCTTTTATGCCAGATAGATCACTTTTTTCAAAAATTTTATAAATTTCTTCAGAGAGATTCCCTGCAATTGCAATACAAATTTTTTCGGTATTATAGTATTTTCTATGAAATTTCTTAAGGTCATTTATCTCTAAGTTTTTAATACTATTTTCAGTTCCCAGAATCGAATTGGCATAATTCGGACTTAACCAAACCCTTTTTAAGAAATAATTAAATAATCTTTCTTCAGGTTGATCATTTTGTTGTTTTATTTCATCAATAACTACCCCTTTTTCTTTTATAAATTCATCAGGATTAAAATCTGGGGCAACGACAATATTTGTCAAAAGAGCAAGTGATTCTTTAAAGTTACTGGGTGGAACTAAGACATGGTAATGTACATCATCATAACCAGTTGAAGCGTTACTTAATCCGCCTAATGATTCAATTTTAAGGTCAAACTCACCAGGCATTATTTTGTTAGATCCTTTAAAAATCATATGTTCTAGAAAATGAGCAGTGCCGTTTTTATCAACATCCTCAAATGAAGAACCTGCTTTGCACCAAATATCAATGCTTATAAGCGGCAATTCTTTATTATCCACAAACACACATCTAGTTTTGCTTGAATGGGTGTAGTATTTAACATCTCCTACGTTCATTTCGGTTATCTCTTTAAATTCTATTTTGGTACTTTTTAGCCTTGTTGTCTGAATCTTTAACTAAAACAAAATTAACTGATCCTCTTATTTTGGGTTTATTGCAAAATATCAGAGAGCATAGATCTATGCTTGCGGACCTTAAGAGTATAAAAATTGATCCAAAGCTAACTAATATAATATCTAATAAAATAGGCAGAGAACTTTATATTGAAAATGAATTTCATAAAGCAAAAGGTTTTAGGAAATTACACATTGAAGTAGCAGAATTTTCAAAAAACCTTAAGATATTGCACTGCGTTTTTTTTCCTGATCCAAAGTTTGATATCCCAATTTTTGGGATGGATTTGGTAAAAATAAATGATATTGTTTCTGCTGCCATTGTTGATTTATCCCCGGCATCACAAAACCAAGGTTTGAATTACGAAAAATTACTTTCTGAAGTTGATAAAAGTTCTTTTACCTCTTTGAGAGAGATTCCTAAATGGGGAGGGATTTTTTCTAATAATGTATTTTTTGCTTCTTTAAAAAGTAAATCTGAAAAAAATGATTTTTGTAGAGTTGTTGATCAATACCTCACTATTTTGATCAAATTAAGTAATAAAGCTAAACCAGAAGTTGATGAGGAAATTATCCAAGAGAGAATTGATTTTCAAAAAAATTATTGTGTTCAACAAATGAAAAATGAGAAGACAAGCATGGTTCTTTTAAAATATTTTGATGAAAAATGGGTTAATAACTATATAAAAACTGTACTCTTCGATTTTTAATGAAATTAAAAATATTAAAAAATTTATTTATTTATTTTTTATTATTTACACCAATATCTCTTGGTGTTATTTCCTGTTCTGGAAATAATAAATCTAGTTCAAAACTTAAAGAGGAAATAACTTCAGATTTCATACCTCCCATTACAGCTGTTGCCGCACTTGGTCAACTTTCTCCTTCGGGGGAGATTAGACAATTGGCAGCTCCTATAAGTCAGTTTGGCTCTTCCCCCCGAATTGTCGAAATTTTAGTAAATGAAGGAGATTTTGTAAAAAAAGGTGATGTCCTCGCAATCTTTGAAAATGGAGAAAAATTAATTTCTGATCTTGAGAGAAACGAAAATCTAATTAATACTATTAACGAAGAAATTAACCTAAAAAAAGATCAAATTCAAAGGTATGAGTTGGCTTTGAGCAAAGATGTATATACTTTTGTAGAGTTTTCACAGAGAAAAGATGAATTATTAAAATTGCAAAAACAGAAAATAAAGCTTATTGGAGATCAAAAAAATATCAAGATAGATCTATTTAATTCAAAACTAAGGAGTCCAATCGATGGTTTTATCCTTGGAATAAACACGAGAGTTGGTGAAAGGCCTAAAAATGAAGGGATTTTGGATATTGGTTCTAGTCAAAAAATGGAAGCTTTGATAGAGGTTTATGAATCTGACATCGATAGAGTCTTTATATCTCAGAATGTTGAATTGAGCAGTGAGAATGGAGGTTTCCAAAAAAATCTTAAGGGAAAGGTGATTAGGATTAGTCCTCAGGTAAAACAAAGGAAAGTTCTATCGACTGATCCAACAGGGGATGCTGATTCGCGAATTATCGAAGTACTAGTAAAACTAGATCAAGATTCTATAGATATCGTTCAAAACTATGCAGGAATGAAAGTGATTGCAAAATTTATTCCCTAATGAGTTTTTCTTTTATAAAATTTAGAAAAATACCATTAGCTTGGTTGTTATTAACTAGGCAACCATTAAGGCTAGCAGTTGCCATAGCTGGAATCAGTTTTGCAGGGATTTTGATGTTTATGCAATTAGGTTTTAGAGATGGTTTATTTGATACGAGCGTAACTATTCATAAACTTCTAGATGCCGATCTTGTATTGATAAGTCCCAGATCAAAAAGTTCTATAAGCATGAGTGGATTCCCAAAAAGAAGATTAATTCAAACTCTTGCAGTAGAAGATGTTGAAAAAACTGCTCCCGTTAATCTAAATTATTTACTTTGGAGAAATCCCGAAAATCTTAAAACTAGATCAATACTTGCATTAGGTTTTAATCCCTCCGATTCACTTCTTTTAGATGAGGGATTTTCAAAAAAAGCTTATAAATTGAGAAATCCATCAAGAGTTCTTTTTGACAAACTATCTAGACCTGAGTTTGGACCGATTGAAGAATGGTTCTTATCTGAAAAAAAAGTTGAGACTGAGGTTGCTGGAAAAAGAGTAATTGTTGAGGGTCTTGTGGAGTTAGGACCATCTTTTGGTGCAGATGGTAATTTGATAACTAGTCGAGAAACCTTCTTAAGACTTTTCCCTGCTAATCCTCCTGGCAGTATAGAAATTGGTTTGGTAAAGCTAAAAAAAGGATCTGATCCTGAATTGATTTCAAAGATATTAAATAACTCACTCCCAAATGATGTTAGGGTTCTTACAAAAAATCAATTTATAGAATTTGAGAAGAATTATTGGAAAAATAGTACTGCGATAGGTTTTATATTTAGTTTGGGAGCATTGATGGGTTTTGTTGTAGGGTGTGTGGTTGTTTATCAAATTCTTTATAGTGACGTTACAGATCACCTCCCAGAGTACGCCACTTTATTGGCAATGGGCTATAGACTTAAGTCCCTTTTCTTTGTTGTAGCTAGAGAGGGCTTTTTGTTGGCCTTTTTTGGTTATTTACCTGCTTATTTCTCTGGTCAAATACTTTACTCAGTTATAAGAAGTTCTACTAAACTCCCAATAATAATGGACGCAGATAAAACTATTTTAATTTTCGTATTAGTTTTAGTTATGTGTATGGGATCCGCTGCTGTTGCGATGCGTAAATTAGTTGACGCTGATCCTGCTGAAATTTTTTAACACTTGGAGATAAATGGTTAAAGCTAATAAATCAAAAAATAATGTTAAAAACCTTAAAACAGTCTCAATAAATAATTTGAGTCACTTTTATGGAAAAAATGAGAATAAAAAACAAGTTCTTAATGCCGTTAATTTAAATATTGATAAAGGAGAGTTGGTTCTTTTGAAAGGACCTTCTGGATGTGGTAAAACGACTCTTTTAACATTAATTGGCGCCTTAAGAACCTGCCAAAGTGGAGATTTAACTGTATTAAATAATCAGTTAAATGGAGCATCAAGGAAAACACGTCAGATTCTCAGAAGAAGTATTGGAATGATTTTTCAAGGTCACAATCTTCTAAGATGTTTAACAGCAGAACAAAATGTCCAGATGGGCGCCGATTTAATAAAAGGCTTAACATATTTGCAAAGACGTGAAATAGCACGGAATTGGTTGTCAGCAGTAGGATTAGAAGAGCATCATAAAAAGTTGCCAAATGACTTATCTGGTGGGCAGAAACAGAGAGTAGCAATTGCTCGAGCTTTATCTGCTAACCCAAAACTTTTATTAGCTGATGAGCCCACTTCTGCTTTAGATAGCGTCACAGGAAGAGAAATAGTAACCCTTTTAAGGAAATTAGCAAAAGAGCAAAATTGTTCTGTACTTATGGTTACGCATGATCCAAGAATTTCAGATATGGCTGATAGGATATTAAATATGGAAGATGGTAAAATATATAGTGCTCATAGTGAGCTAATATAATTAAAAATTAAAAATTTTATGTCTAAGAGAAGGAATCTAAAAAAAGAAAAGCAGGAACGTAATAGAGCCTATGCTAGAAAATTCAAAAAAAGGAAATTAAGAACTGATGGGAGACCTGATGGTGGAAACGTTACAGGTACAGCAAATAATGGCGGTGCAGCTGATTAGGAAATATCTTTTTATTTTATCTTTTGAAGTTCAATATATTATGGATATTTAAGACATAATCATGAATGTAAGTATTGTTATACCGACTTACAATAGATTACCTATTTTAGAGAAATGTCTTTTTGCGCTTGAGAATCAAAAATTAAATACAAATATCAGTAATTATGAAGTAATAGTTGTTGATGATGGATCGACTGATGGGACAGCCTCATGGATAAATAAAAACAAAGATAATCTCCCACACGTTATTTTATTTCAGCAAGAACATGGAGGGCCTGCACTCGGAAGAAATCTGGGAGTAATTAAATCAAAATATGAAATTATTATATTCATTGATAGTGATCTTATTGTTTTAGACAATTTTATAAATTGCCACGTAGAAAAATTATTTGCCTATTGGAGAAAAAATGATAAAAAATGTTTTACCTATGGATCGGTAGTCAATACTTCTAATTTTCTAAATCCTCAGAGTGAAAAACATAAAATAATGGACACTTCTTTTGCATACTTTGCTACTGGGAATGTAGCGATATCAAAAGAATTGATTTTAAGTGTGGGATTATTCGATACTTCTTTTAGTCTTTATGGTTGGGAGGATTTAGAACTTGGAGAAAGATTAAAAAAAATTGGGACAAAATTAATTAAATGCCCAAATGCAGTAGGTTTTCATTGGCATCCGCCATTTAATTGCGAACAAATAGATTCATTAATAGCTCAAGAAAAAGAGAGAGCAAAAATGGCTTTAGTTTTTTATAAGAAACACCCAAATTTAAGGGTTAGATTTATGATTCAATCAACTCCTCTCCATAATTTACTTTGGCAAATTCTTTGCTTGGGAGGACTAATCAGTGTTGATAGAATCTTTCCTTTATTAAGATTCCTTGTAAATAAAAGAAGAAATAGACTTGCACTTGAGATACTTAGGATCCCTCTAAATATGATTTACATTAAACAGTTAACCAAATCGAGATAAAAAACTTTTAGAAATACACATCACTTGCTAAGATAGTTGAAGTAAATTTCACACATCTGACAGTTTCGGGTGAATTATTAATATTAATTCCCCGTCAGATGGAGGCTAACCCGAAACCCTTTTTTAAATTATGGCTGTTGTATCACTATCAGAAATGATGGAATCTGGTGCTCATTTTGGGCATCAAACTAGACGTTGGAATCCCAAGATGTCTAAATATATATATTGCGCGAGAAATGGAGTTCATATTATTGATCTTGTAAAAACAGCATTGTGTATGAACAATGCGTATAAATGGACGAGAAACGCAGCAAAAAGCGGTAAACGTTTCCTTTTTGTTGGTACAAAAAAACAAGCATCAGATGTAGTAGCTCAAGAAGCTACACGATGTGGAGCTGCATATGTAAATCAAAGATGGCTTGGAGGGATGTTGACTAATTGGACAACAATGAAAGCGAGGATTGAAAGACTAAAGGATCTTGAAAGAATGGAAAGTAGTGGTTCAATAGCAATGAGGCCTAAAAAAGAAGCTGCAGTATTAAGGAGAGAACTTGAAAGATTACAAAAATACTTAGGTGGACTAAAGGGTATGAGAAGATTACCAGATGTAGTTGTATTAGTTGATCAGAGAAGAGAATCTAATGCAGTATTAGAAGCTAGAAAATTAGATATCTCATTAGTATCAATGTTGGATACTAATTGCGATCCGGATTTGTGTGAAGTCCCAATTCCTTGTAACGATGATGCCGTTAGATCTGTGCAACTTATTTTAGGAAGACTCGCAGATGCTATTAATGAGGGTAGAAAGGGCTCTAATGCCGAAAGGAAAAATTAAATTCCAATTAAAAACATACTATTCACTATTTTTTATTACTTCAAATGGGAAACATTACAGCAAAACTTGTAAAAGATCTTAGAGACAAAACTGGCGCAGGAATGATGGACTGCAAAAAAGCGCTTAAAGAAACTGAAGGAAATCTAGAAAAAGCTTTGGAATGGTTAAGAAAGAAAGGTATAGCTAGTGCTGAAAAGAAATCGGGAAGAGTAGCGGCCGAAGGGTCAATTGGTAGTTATATACATACTGGATCAAGAGTCGGAGTTTTACTAGAGTTAAATTGTGAAACTGATTTTGTTGCTAGAGGTGATATATTCCAATCTCTGTTGAAGGATGTCTCAATGCAAGTAGCAGCATGCCCAAATGTTGAGTATGTATCAATTGATGAAATACCAGAAGATGTTGTTGAAAAAGAAAAGCAGATTGAAATGGGTAGAGATGATTTATCTGGAAAACCAGAACAAATTAAAGAAAAAATAGTTGAAGGTAGAATAGCAAAAAGACTTAATGAGCTTGTGTTGCTTTCTCAACCCTACATTAAAGATAGTTCTCTAACAGTTGAGGATCTTGTTAAACAAGCAGCTGCAAAAATTGGGGAAAATATCAAAGTGAGACGCTTTACAAGATATACATTGGGTGAAGGGATCGAAAAAAATCAGATGGACTTTGCTGAAGAGGTCGCATCAATGCAAACAAACTAGGCACTTGAATTATTTGAATAATTTCAATAATTACATAGATATAAATAAAATTAATTCTCAATTAGAGAGAGCAGACATACAAAAAAAAATATTAACTAGAAATATTTACAGGGAATATGAACTTTATCTTAATCTAGTAAGAGAATTACTTTTCATCTCTGTAGAAAAAGGCCTTAAGCAAATATATAGTTATCCAACAATTAATGATAATTTCTTAAATGTGAATGAATTCTATATTCTTTTTGAAAAAAAAATAAGTAAATTAATATTTTCCAATTTGCCTTTTTTAACAGTAGAACAATTAAAGATAAATGAAATTGAAAAAAATATAAAAAAGAAAATTAATTTTACTATTTTTGATAGTTCTACAAAAATAAAGGATGATCAAAAAGAAAAATTTCAATATGAAGATGGTTCTCAATTAAAAGAACCAACTCAGTTCAAGATTACTGAAGACTTTTCAAATACTTCTGAATATTATCAAGCTCATAATTATGAGAGATTCGTATCACTTGATTTAGATAATAACCACCATAATAATTATTTATATAAAAACAATATTTTTGAAAATTTAGGAATTGAAAAACAATTTATTTCCTCCTTAATTGAATTAATAGGAGAAGAAAAGGTGGAAAAACCAATACATCAAGAAAAAGAAAATATCAATCAAATGGATAATTTACCAAAAAATCAGACTCTTAATAATTTTGATTTAATAGACAAGTCATTGGAAAATTTACTATTGAATCTTTCATATAGTATTAACCAAGAATTATTCAAAGCAAATCTAATAAAAAAGATGATATCTAAAGATTCCTTTGATTACTTAGTAGGCAAAAATTTTATGAAAAAACATCCATATCCTTTTGTTATTAATTTCGAATTAAATTTAAATCGGTCAACATTAATCGGCAATAATTTCCCAAGCATTATTTTCTTCAATATATCCACTGTTGAGTTAGAGTTTAAAAATTTAAATCTTTCTATTCAAAGGAACAAAATAAATGAGCTAAAAAATCAATTTCAGCGTTTGATTAAAAAAGAGACATATTGGAGGCAAAAAGAAATAACTTTGAATAAGATACGTTGAAAAAATAAATCTTTTTTCAAATGTGACTATTAGCGGGAATAATAATAAATTAATTAAAGATTGGATAAGACCTCTACAAAAATCTCTTACTATTGAAACTGAAAACAAATTTATTAATACTTTAGGAAGAGAAAAATATTTTAATGATTATTTGCATGAATCATTAAAAAAACTAGATAATCTAAATCTCTCTGACGAATATTTAAGGATATTTTATGAATTTTCTAAAAAATATAATGAATATAATAAATTGGATGAAAATCAAAGAAAAAGGTTAATTATAGATACAAGAAAAAATCTTTATAAACTAGGTAAAACTCTAGAAATAGAAAGTTCTAATAATATTTCTAATAATGTTTTTCTGAATAAAGCTGATTCGAATTTGTCTTTTGATTCTGATATTTCATTAATAAAAAATGTAGGAAAAGTTTATAAAAATAAGCTTAATGAATTAGGGATATTTCATATAAGAGATCTAATTAATTATTTCCCACGAACATATCTAGACTATACGAACAGAGTCAAGATAATAAATTTAAAACCAGATAATTTATACACGTGCATTGCAAACGTAAAAAGATTTTATATTTATAAGAGTAAAAAAAATAGTAATTTATCAATAATGAATATTGTAGTTTCTGATGAAACGTCTTCAATAAAAGTTACAAAATTTTTTTTAGGAAGAAGATTTAGATCTTACTCCTTCTTCACATCTCAAAAATCTTTGTATACTAATGGCACCAAATTAGCAATTTCCGGTAAGGTTAAATTGACAGAGTATGGTAAAACTTTTGTAGATCCGCAGATTGAAATTCTTAGGGATAACAATGATAATTTTAATTTCTCAGGCAAAATATTACCCTTGTATTCATTAGGTGAAGCATTATCAAATATGAGTTTTATAAAACTTATGAAAAAGGTACTAATTTATGCAAAGCAATATCCAGAAATTTTAAATAAAAAGCAGCTTGATTCATTATCTTTATTATCAAAAGCAGAGTCGTTGATTAATATTCATTTTCCACCAACTCAACAGGCACTAATTGAGTCAAAAAAACGTTTGGTTTTTGATGAGTTATTCCTACTTCAAATAAAGTTCCTACTTAGAAAAAGAAAGACGAATAAAAATGTAACTTCCCAAAAATTACCTCAAAAGAAATCTTTATTAAAAGAATTTTTAAATACTGTTCCTTTTGAATTAACAAAATCTCAAGAAAATGTTTTAAATGAAATTAAGAAAGATTTATCTAATCCCGTACCAATGTCTAGATTGCTTCAGGGAGATGTGGGAAGCGGTAAAACCATAATTGCAATAGCGTCTCTTTTACTCGTCATTGAAAAAAACCTGCAGGGTGCATTTATGGTCCCAACTGAGGTATTGGCAGAACAGCATTATAAAAATTTATTAAAGTATCTGAACCCCCTTTTAGTTTCCGTTGAACTACTTACTGGGAATACTCCTCAAAAAAAGAGAAAAGAAATTCTCTCTAATTTGAACAATGGATTAGTTGATATCCTTGTAGGTACTCATGCATTATTTGAGGATAAAGTCATCTTTAATTCATTAGGCATGGTCGTAATTGATGAACAACATAGATTTGGAGTTACTCAAAGAAATAGATTATTAAATAAAGGAGAAAATACTAACTTGTTATCAATGACAGCAACACCAATTCCAAGAACTCTTGCGCTTTCTATTTATGGTGATTTAGATGTCAGTCAAATTACAGAACTACCTCCTGGGAGAGTTCCCATAACAACAAAAATAATTTCAGAAGACGATTTAACTGACTTGTTCAAGATTGTTGAAGATGAGATCAATAAGGGAAAGCAAGCTTATGTGATTTTGCCACTCATAGAAGATTCAGAAAAAATGAATTTAAGCTCCGCTAAAAAAACATTTAAACATTTATCAGAAGAGGTCTTTTTTGACAAAAAAGTTGGATTATTACATGGCAAATTAAGTTCACAAGAAAAGAATGAAGTAATTAATTCTTTTTTAAAGAATGAAATTAATATATTGGTTTCAACCACAGTAATTGAGGTTGGTATTGATGTGCCTAACGCCACAATTATGATTATTTATAATTCGGACAGATTTGGATTGTCCCAGCTACATCAATTAAGGGGGAGAGTTGGTAGAGGATCAACAAAATCTTTTTGTTATCTTGTAACCCCCGATAAAAATGGATTAGAAAATAAACGACTTTGTGTTTTGCAAAAATCTAATGATGGCTTTTTTATTGCTGAAAAAGACTTGGAGCTTAGAGGTCCAGGCCAGATTTTAGGATATAGACAATCTGGATTGCCTGATTTTGTACTGGACAATTTGCCTAACAATAAATTTCTTATTGATAAGGCTCGTGAAGAGGCTATTAAGATTGTTAGTGATGATCCAGATTTAAAAGAAAATATTGTTTTAAGGAATATACTCATTAATAATTCTGATAATAAATTCATTCATGATTTCTTAAATTGAAAACTATCATTGTAATTTTTGATATATGTGCCACTATAAATCAATTGCAAATTTCAATTGAAAATTTGGAATCAAATACCAATTAAAGATAATGGAGATAAATTAATAGCTATTCCTAGCTGCCTAAAGTTTTTAGATCCCCACCCTTACTCTCTTTTAGGAGCACCTTACAAAGATAAAACTTCTATTTGGAAATTAAGAGAGGAGGTTGTAAATAGATTAGTAAAAGTAAATGATTATTTGATATCAAAGAGTTGTTTTAGCCTTTTAATTTATGACAGTTGGCGACCTTTAGAAGTCCAGGAATTTATGTTTAAAAGAGCATTCTTATTAGAGTGTGAAAAATCCGATATTAATATTTCTTTTGAAAACATAAAAACTTATCCATCCATTTTAAAAAAAGTTGAAAAATTTTGGGCATATCCTTCTTATGACACTAGGTGCCCTCCCCCTCATTCAACTGGGGGTGCATTGGATGTTTGTTTATCAGATAAAGACGGAAATCTTGTTGAAATGGGAAGCATGGTTGATCAAATGGATGAGACCTCAAATCCTTTTTTTTATGCAAACATAAAGAATGAAGAAGCAATTATTTGGAATAGTAGAAGAAATTTATTAAGTAAAATTATGACTAAATTCGGATTTGTTCAACATCCTAATGAATGGTGGCATTTTAGTTATGGCGATCAATTATGGGCTTGGAAAAATAAAAAAGCAAATGCCATTTATGGAAAAATTTAAATTCTATTGATTTTTATTTAGTAAATTCAATATATAATTCTCATCTTGAGTATTTATAAAATCTCCGAAATCCAAATCCAAATTACTTTTCCAATTATCAAATAATGGTTGAAGAGTTTTTTCTAAATCGTTAAGTTCCATTCTTTGTAAAAATGGTTTAGCAAGCCTTTGCAGATTTTTACTTCCCCCCAACCATAATTGGTATTTGTTTTGCCCACTTCCAACAAGTGCTAATTCAGCCATATAAGGCCTGGTACATCCATTCGGACATCCTGTCATTCTGAATAATATTGTCTTTTGTATTTTTAGATCTAATAGTAAATTTTCAATCCTTTTTAATACATCAGGTAATATTCTTTCAGCTTCAGTCATTGCAAGACCACAAAGTGGTAAAGCAGGACAAGCTAAAGCGTGTCTTTGTATTTCATTAATGTTTTCTAAATTTTCGTATCCAATTTTTGATAGAGATTTTTGAATTTCACTTTTGTTTTTATTCGCGATATTACAAAGTAAAATATCCTGATTTGGTGTGAGTCTTAAATCTAAATTATATTTTCTAACAATACTTGTGATGGTATCCTTCTTATCTCCAGATAATCTACCTGATAATAATGGTAAACCTACGAAATGGGAGGTTTTATTTTGTTTATGCCAACCTAGGTAATCAATAAGAACTTTATCTGGTTCTTTTCTAAGTTTTTTGATTTCTTTTTTGAAATACTTATCAGTAAGTATCTTTTTGAACCATTTAATACCTTTTCTATGAAGAAGATATTTCATTCTCGAATTTTTTCTTGATTTTCTATCACCATAATCTCTTTGAATAGCCACAATGCTTTGTATTAATTCATAAACATCAGGTTCTTCAACATATCCAAGTGGATCTGCAATTCTGGCAAATGTCTCTTCATTATTATGTGTGCGACCCATACCACCTCCAACATAGAAGTTGCACCCTTCTAACTTTCCATCTTTAGAGCTAAAGGCAACTATTCCTATGTCATTGGTAAGAAGATCAACAGAATTGTCACCAGGAACGGTAACAGCACATTTGAATTTTCTCGGTAAATAAGTTGAACCATAGAGAGGCTCATCTTTTATCCCACTAAAAACATTATCTTTGAATTGGAGCTTCCTAATTGCTTCAATATCTTTGTCAGGCTTTATGGTGTACTCTAAATCTCCATCAGCCCAAAGCTCCAAAAAAGTGCCTTGGCCAGCAATTGGGGTGAGAAGATCTGCAACTTTTTTTGCCAATGCTCTTGCAATATTATAGTCTGGCGAATCGAATGGAGCCGCGGGTGCCATAACGTTTCTATTTATGTCTCCACATGCAGCTAATGTGGAGCCCATTGAATTTACTATTGTTTGAATTACTTCCTTTAGGTTCTCCTTTCTTATTCCATGCATTTGAAAGGCCTGTCTTGTAGTGGCCCTAAGTGTTCCATTCCCTAGTTTTTCAGATAATTCATCTAATGCTAAAAATAATTTCCCAGGAACTTCACCGCCTGGATTTCTTAACCTAAGCATCATTTGCCAATCTTTACTTTTGCCAGGCCTTCTATTTTCTCTGTTATCTTGTTGATAACTACCATGGAATTTTAATAACTGAACTGCATCATTAGTAAAATGATCACTCTCATTGGCTAATTCCGTAGCAAGTGGTTCCTTAAGAAATTGACTACTTTTTTTAAAATTTTCAAATTTAGAAACTTCTAGTCCATTTGCTAAGCAAACAGTCTCTTCCTTCGCAGAATCTTTTTTCTTTTTTACTTTCTCAACCTTGATCAAAGGACCAAAACATATCTCTTTTTATACATTAGCGAAAAGCTTATTTAACTGGTAGTAAATTATAGTAAGAGAAGTTATATTTTTTTCTTGTCTAAATATTTACTTGAGATAGGAACAGAAGAGTTGCCTGCAAAATTTTCTTATTCTGTTCTAGAGCAATTTAAATCTCTATTCGAATTTGAATTGGATAAAAAGTTAATCAAATGCGACAATATAGTTGTCACCTCCACACCAAGGAGGATAGTGCTACTTCTTGAAGGTTTAGTTGATTATGCAGAAGATAAGATAATAGTAAGAAAAGGACCTAAAGCAAATTCTGCTTATTTAAATGGATCTCCTACTAATGCTGCCTTAGGTTTTGCAAATAGTTTAGGTATAGATGTAGGCGAGTTAGAAATAAAAAGTACAGAAAAGGGTGATTTTATATTTGGAAAGAAAATTGAGAAAGGACAATCAACAAGAATTTCTTTGTCTTCAATTATTCCTAAAGTAGTGAAGAGTCTTCAAGGTCCTAGATTTATGAAGTGGGGGGCTGGGAACTTAAAATTTTCGAGACCTATTAGATGGATTGTCTCTCTTTATAATGATGAAATTCTTGATTTCGCATTTGATGAATGTGATCCAAAAATACAAATAAGTAATAAGTCAAAAAGTCATAGACTATTAAATGAAGTTTTTGAAGTTCAGCATGTTGATAACTTTTTTGAATTATTAAAACAAAATAGAGTTTTAGTTAAACGAGATGAAAGAAAAGAAAAAATTGAAAATCTTATAAATCATACATCCCAATCACTAAATCTGAATCCTGACCTTTCTGAAGCACTACTTAATGAATTAATTGATTTAGTTGAATGGCCAGACTTAATAGTTGGAAAATTCAGTGAAGAATTTCTTGATCTTCCTCTTGAAGTTCTTTCAACTGTGATGAAAAGTCATCAGAGATATGTACCTCTTTTACTGAAAAATAATAGTTTTTCTAAACTAGATTTAAGCTCTGAAAAAAACATTAGTACAAATTTTTTTGTTATTTCAAATGGTCTTGAAGTATCAAATAAAAATATTGCTAAAGGTAATGAGAAAGTTTTGAGGGCAAGGTTTTCAGATGCAAAGTTTTTTGTAGAAAGTGATAAAAAAGTTGCTTCAATTGAAAGAAACGAAAAGCTTAAATCTGTTTCCTATTTGAAAGGATTTGGAAATATTTTTCAGAGGGTAGAAAGAATAGAGGAGGTTACTAAAAAAATCCTAAAATTTTTAAAAGATAATTCTTTAGAAGAAAAAAAAATAATAGAAGCTGCTAAATACTGCAAAAATGACTTATGTAGTGAAATCGTTTTCGAATTCCCTGAGCTGCAAGGAATAATGGGTGGCAAATATCTTAAATATGAGGGATTTAGTGAGGATGTTTGCTTGGCTGTGGCTGAACATTATTTACCTTCTTTTTATAAAGATGCTTTACCCTCCACAAAATATGGTGCAATAGTTTCTATAGCAGATAAGGTTGAAACTTTAATAAGTATATTTATTTCTGGTAAACGTCCCAGTGGATCATCTGATCCTTATGCCCTAAGAAGAAATTTGAATGGAGTCATTAAAATAATTTGGGATTATGAACTTGATTTACCTTTAGATAAATTATTTAACGAACTTATTGATTTTTGGAAAATGGCATTTCCAAATTTAAACTTCACAAGAGAAACAGTATTTAATGATATAAATGAATTTTTAGTTCAAAGAATTGTTAGTCATCTAGAAGAAAAATTACTAAGTAAAGAATTGATAAAGGCCGTTTGCTCTTCTGATGAATTATCTCAAAAAAGAGTTTTGAATATTGTTGATCTTAAGAAAAGGATTAAATCTATTATGAATTTTAACGAAAGGGAGAATTTTGTTGAAATCCAGAAGGTAATTACAAGGGTAAGCAAATTAGCTAAAAATAGTGATCTTTCAACAGACGTTCTCTCAGCAAGAGATTATGTAAACACAAAACTTTTTGAAAAAGATTGTGAATTGAAAGTTTTTGAATTTATTAGAGAATTAGAAAAACGTTTTTCGGAAGGTTATTGCAATTATTTGGAACTACTAAACTTGTTTGAGATTAATGTAAACACTATCGAAGATTTATTTGATAATGAAAAGGGAGTCCTAATAATGTCAGAGGATTTAAAAATAAGAAATAATAGACTCAATTTGTTGAGCTTAATTAGAAATTATTCTCTAAAAATAGCCGACTTTACACTTTTGAACTCTTAACTTTAATGCCTCCCTTTATTGAATAATTTTCTAACATTTTTTCTACTTCTTTATTTTCCCTAACAGCACTATCAACGGGTTTATATTTTAGAGGTGCTAGGGCTTTCCCTCTTAAAATCGAACCAAGTGTAAGCATTGTAATTTTAAGTTGCTGTAATGGTTTCATGGCGACAACTCTTTTGTATAAGTAACTATCAAAAGTAAGTCTTTGTACATCCATGTCATCACACATCTCTACAAAGGCTTCTCTTGCAGAATCATTTCTGTAGAAAATATTTTGAAGGATTTCTAGCACTTTATAAGTTGTGCCATATTTTTTATCCCATTTTTTAAGATAGTTTTTTAAATCTTTTTCTGATGGAATTATTTGACCGTTTTTTGATGCTTCAACAATTTCTTCAGCACACATTCTTCCACTTTTTGCAGCAAAATAAATGCCCTCTCCAGAGCTTTTTGTAACATAACCAGCTGCATCACCAACCAATGCCATTCTCCCAACTACTCTTCTTGGCCTTGGATGCTCAGGAATAGGGTGAGCTTCTACCTTTATTACTTCGCCATTAACAAGTCTTTTCTTCGCCCTATTTCTTACACCCTCTTGAAGTCCTTTAATTAATGACTGATTCTTTTGCATGGTTCCAGTGCCCACAGCAACATGATCATATTTAGGAAATACCCATCCATAAAAATCAGGAGAAACATCAGTTCCGACATACATTTCAGCAAGATCTTCGTAGTAACTCATTTCTTCTTTAGGTAATTTAATTCTTTCCTGAAATGCTATGGCAACTTTGTAATCTCCTGCATCCATTGCTTTTGCGACTCTGCTATTGGCTCCATCAGCTCCGATTAAAAGGTCAACAGTAAGCTCTTTAAGTTCCCCTTTTTTATCTCCATTCGTAAAATCTGAGTAGGAAAGCTTATATGGCCCTTGATTATTATCGCCAGTATCAATAGAAGTAACTAATCCATTTATTAATGTAGCACCAAGATCTGATGCTCTATTGCGCATAAAGGCATCCATAACTTCTCTTCTGCACATTCCAATAAACTCATTATCACTTTTCCCATATACTCTATCTAAGCTTATATCTACCTCTCTATTTGATGGAGATATCATTCTCATATGCCTTACTTTTCTATCAATAATTGACTCAGGCAAATCAAATTCTTCGACCATGCAAAGTGGAATTGCTCCTCCACATGGTTTTGCATTATCTAATTTTCTCTCGAAGAGCCAAGTTTTTATACCAGCTTTAGCAAGTATTTCTGCCGCACATGAACCACTTGGACCTCCACCAATAACAGCTACCCTCAACATATGAAAAAAAAATAATACTGTATATAAAAACTACATCTTTTTTGCTTATAAAAGTGCATTTCTTAAAATAATAGTTAATATCGAAATATCTTTTCCAAATTCACTTTTAAATATTGGAACTAAACAAAGATATCGATCAATTTGATATACAACTTGCCAAAAGAATTTACTTAAACAACCCTAATTCAAGATTATTAAAAAAATTATTAATATTTTCTCCATTTCTTTTCCTTATATTTTCTCTCGCTGCTTTGCGATTTATTAAAAATGTAGAATTAATACCTCTTAATAATCTCAAATTTGAGATTAAAAGAAATTATGATGCTAGAATTTTGGGCCATCTTCCCTATAAGGAAACTCCTAAAGAGAAACTAGTTTTAATTGAGCCTAATATTGAAGTTCATATGGATATGCGCGATTCTCTACTAAAGATGAGAGAAGAAGCCAAAAAGGATGGGATATATTTGGTCTTCTTGAGTGGTTATAGATCAATAAATTTGCAAAACGATATCTTTTATTCTTTAAAATCTATTAGAAATCAAGAAGCGGCAGAAAGAGCTAGAGTTTCAGCCCCTCCAGGATATTCTGAACATAGTACAGGTTTCGCAATCGATATTGGTGATGCTACTCAAAGAGAGACAGACTTTGAAACCGACTTTGAAAATACTGACGCCTTTAGATGGCTTATAAAAAATGCAGCTAAGTTTCACTTTAAGTTATCGTTCAATAAAGATAATAAATATATAGATTATGAACCCTGGCATTGGAGATATGAGGGGTCAATTGAAGCATTAAAAGTTTTTGAAAGCGCAAACAGAAAAATTTAAACCTAATTGATTGATTTAATTATTCAATTAGATTATATTTTTCAAAGTCTTCAAGAGAAAATTCTCATAATAAGCATACTTTGAGTTAGCCTTAATAAAGTCAATCAACTATTTATATAAATTCTATAAATGTCATCTTCGATAAAAGAAATTAGAAATGTTGCAATTATTGCTCACGTAGATCATGGGAAGACAACACTTGTAGATGCATTGTTATCTCAATCAGGAATATTTAGAGACAATGAAGTTATCCCTACATGTGTAATGGATTCAAATGATCTTGAGAGAGAAAGGGGGATAACAATTCTCTCAAAAAATACTGCAGTTAACTACAAAGACACCAGAATTAATATTATAGATACACCTGGACATGCTGATTTTGGAGGAGAAGTAGAAAGGGTTTTGGGAATGGTTGATGGTTGTCTTCTTATTGTTGATGCAAATGAGGGACCTATGCCTCAAACAAGATTTGTTTTAAAAAAAGCATTAGAAAAAGGACTTAGGCCTATAGTCTTCGTAAATAAAATTGATAGACCAAGAGTAGTACCAGAAATAGCAATTGATAAGGTCCTTGATTTGTTTTTGGAGTTAGGAGCTGATGATGATCAATGTGATTTCCCTTATCTTTTTGGAAGCGGCCTTTCTGGCTTTGCAAAAGAAGAGATGGAATCTAGTAGTGAAAATATGATGCCTCTTTTTGAAGCTATTATTAGACATGTTCCACCTCCAGTAGGTGATGCCAATAAGCCTCTTCAGCTACAAATAACCACTTTGGATTATTCTGATTTTTTAGGCAGAATAGTAATTGGGAAAATTCATAATGGAACTATAAAAAATGGCCAACAAGCCAGTTTAATTAAAGAAAACGGAAAAACTATTAAAGGTAAGGTTAGTAAACTTTTAGGATTTGAAGGATTGCAAAGAATTGATATAAATGAAGCATTTGCAGGTGATATTGTTGCTGTTTCTGGTTTTGATGACGTCAACATTGGTGAGACCATAGCATGTCCCGATTCTCCTCATCCTCTTCCATTAATCAAAGTTGATGAACCAACTTTAAATATGACTTTTGTTGTGAATGATTCACCATTTGCTGGGAAGGAAGGGAAATTTGTTACTAGTAGACAATTAAAAAATCGATTGGAGAGGGAACTTTTAACAAATGTTGCCTTGAGAGTAGAAGAAACTGATTCTCCTGATAGGTTTTCAGTCTCAGGAAGGGGAGAGTTACATTTAGGTATTTTAATTGAAACTATGAGAAGAGAAGGGTTCGAGTTTCAAATCTCACAACCTCAAGTAATTTTTAGAGAAATTGATAATGTTGAATGTGAGCCTATAGAGACTTTGGTCCTTGATGTGCCTGAAGTATCCGTTGGTTCATGTATAGAAAAACTTGGATCGAGAAAGGCAGAGATGAAAAATATGCAGACAAGTTCAGATGGGAGAACTCAATTAGAGTTTCTCGTACCATCAAGAGGACTAATTGGATTTCGTGGAGAATTTGTTCGGATAACAAGAGGTGAAGGTATCATGAGTCATTCATTTTATGAATATAAACCTAAAACAGGAGATTTTGAAACTAGAAGAAATGGAGTCCTTATAGCTTTTGAGGAAGGTGTGGCCACATTCTATGCATTAAAGAATGCTGAAGATAGGGGAGTCTATTTCATTAAACCCGGAGTTAAAGTTTATAAGGGAATGATAATTGGAGAAAATAATCGACCTCAAGATCTTGAGTTAAATATATGTAAAACTAAGCAGTTGACTAATATGAGGTCTGCAGGGGCAGAAGAACTTGATACTTTGCAGTCACCTGTTGACATTACTCTTGAAAGAGCACTCGAATATATTGGTCCAGATGAAATGCTAGAGGTAACACCAGATTCAATAAGAATGAGAAAAATAAATAAAAAGAAAAGAAATTAATAATTAGTTTCATGAACGAAGAAAGTGCAAAAAGTTTTAAGGATTCTCTTTTTAATGCTTTAAATCTTTTTAACAATCATGAATGGTATGAAGCTCATGATGCTTTTGAAGAAATATGGAATTCCGTTGATGGTGACGAAAGGCAAGTCATCCAGGGGATTTTACAAGTATCTGTTTCTCAGTTTCACTTAAGTAAGGGTAATTTAAATGGAGCTACGATTCTGCTTGGAGAGGGTTTAGGTAGAATAAAAACTAGAACTAAGATTAATTTAGGAATTGATCTTGAATCTTTCTGCCGATCTTTGGAAGATTTATTGTGGAAATTGCAATATAAAGAGCAATTAAGTGAGAACGATAAGCCTTTTTTGAAACCTCTTTGATAAATATGAATATTATGAATATATATTTATCTTCAATGAAATTATTATTATCTATTCCATTTTTTTTTCAAGAAAATAAGAAAGCTAATCGATCTCAAGAAAAATGAACCTAAATATTCATAATGTATCCCTTTCTATTAAAGGAAGATTAATCGTAGATGATGTTTCCATAACTGTTAATCCAGGGGAAGTTGTAGGTTTGATGGGACCTAATGGTGCTGGGAAAACTACAACTTTTAATCTTGCAGTTGGGAATATAAAACCAGAAAAAGGTGAAATCTTAATGAATGGAAAAAATATAACCAATCTTCCTCTACCTATTAGATCAAGACTTGGGTTAGGTTACTTAACTCAGGAAGCGAGTATATTTAGAGACCTCACTGTTAAGGACAATATAGATTTGGCTTTACAAAATTCATCTTATAGTAGAGCAGCTATAAGAAATAGAAGAGAACAATTAATTAATGAATTTAATTTGAATAATTTTGTAGATAATTATGGTTATCAACTTTCAGGAGGAGAGAGGAGGAGGTGTGAAATAGCTAGGGCTCTCACTGTAGGCAGAAAAGGACCTAAATATTTGTTATTAGACGAACCTTTTGCTGGGATCGATCCTCTAGCTGTTAATGATCTAAAGAAACTAATTCTTAAATTGAGTAGCGATGGGGTCGGGATTCTCATTACAGACCATAATGTGAGGGAAACCCTTTTAATTACTAACAAATCATATGTATTAAGTGAAGGAAAAATTTTAGCTAACGGTTCATCAAGAGAATTGGCTGATAATCCAATAGTCAAAAAGTATTATCTTGGAGATAATTTCAAACTTTGAAATGCTTTTTAAAAAATAAATTAAAACTTTAATATTAAAGATTTACTCATATATGTATGTTTTTAATTATTATTTGGTTGTCATTGGATATTAAAACTTGATAAATTTCTAGAAATGATACTAGATAATTTTTTTAAAAATTTAATATATGAACCGGTTTCAGTTTTAGGTCTTTTAGTTTTTTATTTTTTATTAATTAACTTACCAATATCTTTGGGTGCAGTTTTTAAAAAAAAGTCTTCTTCTGCTGTAAGACTTATTACTATTTTAGTTAACTTATTGATAACATTACAATTACTTTTTAGGTGGGCAATTTCTGGGCATTTTCCTATTAGCAATTTGTATGAATCTCTTTATTTCCTTACTTGGGGTATCACATTGGGTCAACTATTGGTTGAAAGAGAATACCAAGCTCCAATAATTCCCTCAATTGCTATACCTATTGAGTTACTGACAGTGGCTTTTGCTTGTTTTGTTTTACCTGAGGATTTGAAGTTATCGTCCAACCTAGTTCCAGCTTTAAGGTCTAGTTGGTTAGTAATGCATGTTAGTGTCGTAATGCTTAGTTATGCAGCATTAATAATAGGTTCTTTACTTTCAATGTCCGTTTTGTTTATTAATAAAAATAAGCCGCTTCAAATCAGAAGTAGTTCTACAGGTATAGGAGGATTTAAACTTTCAAATAGCTATCCTATAAATGATTTAGTTGAACCTATTGAATTTTCTCATTCAGAAGAATTAGATACATTAAGTTATCGTTCTATATTAATCGGCTTCGTTCTTTTAACTCTTGGTTTAATTTCAGGTGCGGTCTGGGCTAATGAGGCTTGGGGTACATGGTGGAGTTGGGATCCAAAAGAAACATGGGCATTTATCTCATGGTTATTTTATGCCGCTTATCTGCATATGAGAATAAGCAAGGGCTGGCAAGGACGTAGACCGGCATTATTAGCATCTACAGGCTTTTTAGTAGTTTTAGTATGTTATTTAGGAGTTAATTTCTTAGGAATAGGGTTACATAGTTATGGCTGGATATTTGGGTGATTTGTTAACCTCCCAGAATATTTATTGAGGTTCAGAAAGAACATTTCCCTTTTGAGCTTCTTGTGCAACTTTTCTCAAGTCATCACATCCCTCTTTTAATGTTGGGTAAGCAAACATTCCACTACCTGCAATAAAACAATTAGCTCCAGCATCTGCACATTGTGAAATAGTCCAGTTTGCTTTTATTCCTCCATCAACTTCAATATCGACATTTAAGTTTTTTTCAATAACAAAGTTTCTTATTTCTCTGATTTTATTAAGCATTGTTGGTATATAAGCTTGTCCACCAAAACCTGGATTAACTGTCATAACTAAAACATGATCAACCATATCCATAATGTTTTTAATCATTTCAAAAGGAGTATGGGGGTTTAATGCAACAGAAGGAGATCCTCCTAAATCTCTTATCCTTCCAAGAACTCTATGCAAATGAATATTTGCTTCGGCATGAGCTATTACTACTCCAGGTTCACCATTTGCTCCCTTTGTAGCTTCTACATAAGATTCAAGCATGGTTTCACAGTTATATTGGCTCACCATTAATTGAGTTTCAAAAGGGACATTGCAATATTTCCGGCATGCAGCAATCATTTCAGGACCAAATGTAAGATTTGGTACGAAATTCCCATCCATAACATCAAATTGAATTCTATCTACTCCAGCCTCCTCGAGCTCTTTCACACATGCCCCCATATTTGCCCAATCCGCCGGTAAAACTGAAGGAATTATTTGAATTGGTCTATTAGCACCAGTTAAATTTGCTTGATTTGACTCAGTCATTTAATTTTTAAAATATTTAATAAAGATACTATATTTAGTTGTTTATTCCTAATTTCAGGTCACGGCCTGATAAAGTAACGGCTGTAAAGAGTTAAAAAAAGCTTAATAGCATAATAATTCTTATAAAAAATGCCATTTTTTATGAGATCATACTCAAAACCTTTTAGAAAATCCTCAAAATTTAATTGTGAATCAAACTTTAATTCAAGAAATTCTCGAAGTTGTCGAGCAAGCTGCTATTGCCTCAGCAAAACTAACAGGACTTGGTCAAAAAGATGAAGCTGATGCTGCAGCAGTAGAGGCAATGAGATTGCGAATGGGCAAAATTGAAATGAAAGGGAAAATTGTTATTGGAGAAGGTGAAAGAGATGAAGCACCTATGCTTTATATAGGTGAAGAGGTTGGTAGTGGAAGTGGTCCAGGGGTCGACTTTGCAGTAGATCCTTGTGAAGGAACTAATCTTTGTGCGAATAATCAAAGAGGATCTATGGCTGTTTTAGCTGCTTCTGATACGGGTGGTCTTTTCAATGCTCCTGATTTTTATATGAACAAATTAGCAGCGCCTCCTGCGGCCAAAGGTAAAGTGGATATTAGAAATTCAGCTACTGAAAACTTAAAGATACTAAGCGATTGCTTGGGTCTTTCTATTGATGAGCTTACTGTTGTTGTAATGGATAGAACTAGACATAAAGATTTAATTAAAGAGATTCGAGGATGTGGTGCTAAAGTTCAACCGATTTCTGATGGTGATGTTCAAGCTGCGATTGCATGTGGTTTTGCAGGAACTGGAACACATTGCTTGATGGGGATTGGTGCAGCTCCAGAGGGTGTTATTTCAGCTGCTGCAATGAGAGCTCTTGGCGGACACTTTCAAGGACAACTAGTTTATGATCCAGCAATCGCTCAAACTTCTGAATGGGCTGATTACACAAAAGAAGGAAATATAAAACGTCTTAATGAAATGGGTATAACCGATATAGATAAAATTTATGAAGCTAATGAATTGGCATCGGGAGAAAATGTTGTTTTCGCCGGAAGTGGAATAACTGATGGATTACTATTTGACGGAGTTAAATTTGAAAGGGATTGTGTTAGGACAAGCAGTCTAGTTATTAGTACATTAGATAGTACTGCAAGGTTCACAAATACTGTCCACATAAAAGATGGTGCTAAGAGTATCAGCCTTTAAAAATTCATTGTTGATATTATGCATATTGTTGTCGTCGGACTAAGTCATCGCACGGCACCTGTTGAAGTGCGTGAGAAATTAAGTATTCCTGACCAATCCATAACTGAATCATTGAAAGCATTAAAAGCTTTCTCTGATGTATTAGAGGTGTCAATCTTAAGTACTTGTAATAGGCTGGAAATATATGCACTAGTAAAGGATAAAAATACTGGAATTTCATCTATAAAAGAATTTATATCAGAATATTCTGGAATTATTTTTGAAGATTTAAATCCACATCTTTTTTGCTTTAGACAGGAAGAAGCAGTTTTGCATTTGATGAAAGTCTCGGCAGGACTCGATAGCCTCGTTTTAGGTGAAGGACAAATCCTTTCGCAGGTAAAAAAAATGATGAGGTTAGGTCAAGAGAATCAATCTACTGGACCAATTCTTAATAGATTATTAACACAATCAGTTAGTACAGGTAAAAAAGTAAGATCTGAAACAAATTTAGGAACTGGAGCCGTATCAATCAGTTCAGCAGCAGTAGAACTTGCCCAATTAAAAATTGGACAAGAAAAGGGTTTTGATACTCTTGTAAGTCTGGAATCAGAGAACGTTGTTGTTGTTGGCGCAGGACGAATGAGTAGGCTTTTAATAACTCATTTAAAATCAAAAGGATGTCATAAACTTACCCTTTTAAATAGAAATATTGATAGAGCATTAAATCTTGCTCAAGACTTCCCTGATTTAGAGATTGTTTGTAGAGGGTTAAACGAATTAGAAGAAAACATATCACAATCTTCCATTGTTTTTACCAGTACTGCTGCTGAAGAGCCAATTATTGATCTCTCAAAAATTGAAAAATTAAATTTAAGTAATAGACTTAAATTTATTGATATTGGTGTACCGAGAAATATATCTAATGATGTCAAACAACATGCATTTGTAAAATCATTTGATGTTGATGACTTACAAGAGGTCGTTTCAAGAAATCAAGAATTTAGACAGAAAATAGCAAAGGAAGCGGAATCTTTAGTAGAAGAAGAAAGGATCATTTTTCTAGAATGGTGGGCAAGTTTAGAGGCCGTTCCAGTAATAAATAAACTTAGATCAGATTTGGAGTTAATTAGAAAAGAGGAATTGCAAAAAGCACTTAGCAGAATGGGACCAGATTTTTCGGCTAGAGAAAGAAAAGTTGTGGAAGCTCTGACTAAAGGAATAATTAATAAAATACTTCATACGCCGGTCACCAAGTTGAGAAGTCCTCAATCAAGAGAAGAAAGACAAGTTTCTTTGAAAATCGTTGAAAAATTGTTTTCTTTGGTAGAAGAGGAACAAAATAACTAACTTTTTTAGATTTATATTAAGTTTTCCCAGTGATTTATCGGAATACCTTTGTAAACTGACCATTTGTATTCCTAAATATGCCCATAATCAGTTACTTTAAGTAGTTGTATATCTACCTCCATTAGATTGAATGAAGCGTGTGTTGGCCATAATCCTCGGAGGAGGAAAAGGTTCTAGACTTTACCCTCTAACTAAAATGAGGGCTAAACCTGCTGTGCCATTGGCAGGTAAGTATCGTTTGATAGATATTCCGATTAGTAATTGTATAAATTCAGGCATCGAAAAAATGTACGTATTGACCCAGTTCAATAGTGCATCTCTAAATAGACATATAGGAAGAACCTATAATTTAAATGGCCCTTTCGGCCAAGGATTTGTGGAAGTTTTAGCGGCTCAACAAACTCCTGATAGTCCCAAGTGGTTTGAAGGTACTGCCGATGCCGTAAGAAAATACCAATGGTTATTTCAAGAATGGGATGTTGATGAATATTTAATATTGTCAGGCGATCAACTGTACAGAATGGATTACAGTTTATTTGTTCAACACCATAGAGATAATGGTGCTGATTTAACTGTTGCAGCTTTACCTGTTGATGAAGCTCAAGCAGAGGGTTTTGGCCTCATGAGAACTGACGATCTTGGGAATATAAAAGAATTTAGTGAAAAGCCAACTGGAGAGAAGTTGAAGGCAATGGCAGTAGATACTTCAAAATTTGGATTAAGTAAAGAGTCAGCTGCCGAAAAACCTTATCTAGCCTCTATGGGTATTTACGTTTTTAGTAGAAATACCCTTTTCGATCTTTTAAATAAATTTCCTAATTATACGGATTTTGGTAAGGACATAATTCCAGAAGCCCTGAATAGAGGCGATACTCTTAAAAGTTATGTATTTGATGATTACTGGGAAGATATCGGAACCATTGGGGCATTCTTTGAGTCCAACCTTGCCTTGACTGAGCAACCAAAACCTCCATTTAGTTTTTATGATGAAAAATTTCCAATTTATACAAGACCAAGATTTCTCCCCCCTTCTAAACTTGTAGATGCTCAAATTACTGATTCAATAGTCTGTGAAGGTACAATTTTGAAGTCATGCAGTATTTTACATTGTGTTTTAGGGGTAAGAAGCAGGATTGAAAGTGATTCGGTTCTTGAGGATACTCTTGTTATGGGGGCAGATTTCTTTGAATCGCCTGAAGAGAGGATTGAATTAAGAAAAGGAGGAGGAACACCTCTTGGGGTAGGTGAAGGAACTACTGTAAAAAGAGCAATTCTCGATAAGAATACAAGAATTGGGGATAATGTTGTGATAATTAATAAAGATCGAGTAGAAGAAGCAGATAAGCCAGAATTAGGCTTCTACATAAGAAATGGAATTGTTGTAGTTGTTAAAAATGCAACTATTGCAAACGGAACTGTTATTTAAATTTTTTCGATCATTTTTCGCTGACATAAGTATTTTTTTTGAGCAATTTTGTTTAGTTGGATGCACACTATATTTATTGAGTTTTTTAATTTTTTATGTCCAAGGCACATTTTGGTTTAGTAGGTCTTGGTGTTATGGGCGAAAATTTAGTTCTTAACGCAGAGAGAAATGGATTTTCTAGTGTAGTTTTTAATAGAACTTATTCAAAAACTGAAGAATTCTTACAGGGTCGAGGCCTTGGGAAGAATATAGAAGGAGCTGAAACTCTTCAGGAATTTGTTAATAAGTTAGAGAGACCTAGAAGAATTCTTATGATGGTTAAAGCTGGGCCAGCAACAGATGCTGTCATTGATAATATTTCTGGATATCTCGAGGAAGGAGATTTATTAATAGATGGCGGTAACTCTCAATTTAAAGATACAGAAAGAAGGGTGAATACTCTTGAAAGTAAAAGTTTTGGATACATCGGAATGGGAGTCTCTGGGGGTGCCAAAGGAGCTCTAGAGGGCCCAAGCATGATGCCCGGTGGTACTAAGGCTTCATATGATGCAATAGAGAGCTTACTAACAAAAATGGCTGCCAAAGTTGAAGACGGACCATGTGTTGCATATGTTGGTCCAGGCGGCTCAGGTCATTTTGTAAAAACTGTTCATAACGGAATTGAATATGGAATTGAACAAATACTTGCAGAAGCTTATGACCTTATGAAGAGAGTCAAAGGTATGAATGGAGAGCAGATGTCAGAGGTATTTGGTATTTGGAATAATACTAATGAATTAGCTTCTTATCTTGTTGAGATAACAGAGATTTGTCTAAATACAAAAGATGATATAACTGGAGATGATGTCGTGGAAAAAATATTAGATAAAGCTGGCCAGAAAGGTACAGGTTTATGGACTGTTGTGAGTGCTCTAGAACTGGGGGTATCAGTCCCAACTATTTATGCATCTTTAAATGCAAGAGTAATGAGTTCTTTAAAAGAGCAACGTAGTGAGATTGAAAAAACTATTCCATCTAAAGAGATAGAGGATTTTGATTTAGGAAATGTATCAGATGGAATGAAACCTTTATTTGATGCTGTAGTCCTTGCCACAATTGCAAGCTATGCCCAAGGTATGGATATTTTAAGAGAAGCATCTGCAGTATATAAATATGGTTTGAATATGCCGTCAATTGCACAAATATGGAAAGGTGGTTGCATAATTAGATCAAAATTATTAAGTAAAATTCAAGATGCTTATAACAAAGATCCTGATCTAAAAAATTTAATTTTTGATGATTGGTTTAATAATGAAATTGCGACAAGATTAGATAACTTAGCTAAGGTAGTTTCTCTATCCACAAAGGCAGGTATACCAGTCCCATGTTTATCCAGTACTTTAGATTATTTGAATAGTTATAGAACCAATAGACTTCCTCAGAATCTTGTGCAGGCAATGAGAGACTGTTTTGGCTCTCATACATATGAAAGAATTGATAGGGAAGGTAGTTTTCATACTGAATGGATGAAATGATTGAAAAGGTTAAAAATGGATACACCTTAAATATATACAAAGACAAGTTAGAACTATCAACAGCGGTTTTTAAGTTTATTCAAAGCCATATTATTCATACTTTAAAAAAGAAAGATAGATTCAAATTTTGTGTAAGTGGAGGTTCAACTCCTAAATCTGTGTATCATCTCTTATCTAATAATGATCTTCAATGGGATATGGTTGATGTCTTTTTAGGAGATGAAAGATGTGTTGATCCAAATTCAGAATTAAGTAACTCGTTAATGTTGAGAAATTCTTTGCTAACTAATTTTGGATCTAAAGCTTATTTTTATGAAATTTTCAATGATTTAAACGCTGATGATGAAACTACTAAAAATCAATTTATTTCTAAATTATTTGAAAAATGCGGATCAAACCCTCCAACTTTTGATCTAACATTATTAGGTCTTGGAGATGATGGTCATACAGCCTCACTATTCCCTTATCAAAAAAATAATAATGTAGATGATTTTGTTATTTTTAATGAAGGTAAAGGTTTAAAAAGAATTTCATTAACTCCAAAGGTTATTTCAGCTTCTTCAAAGATAGTATTTTTAGTTAGTGGAGCTTCTAAAAGAATTGCTCTTGAGAGGTTATTAGATGAAAAAGAGCCACCAGATAGAACACCATCAAAATTAATAAAATCTATTAATCAAATTTCAATATTTTGTGATCAGGAATCAGCAAAAGAATTAGAAATTTAGTTAGAGTCTATTAATAATTTAAATTATTTAATGAGTAAGAAAAAATTTTTATTCCAGAAAAAGGAGTTCGATGGTTGGAAAACATTAAATGATACTGTTATGGGCGGATCAAGTTCAGCTTTTTGTGAAACCTCAAATTCGGGTTTGATATTAAAGGGTAATATTGTCGAGAAAGCAGGAGGATTTGTTAGTTGTAGATCTTCTATATATAAACCTTCTTTAAATGTATCTGAGTATTCATCCTTTGAATTAAATATTGATGGACAAGGAAGAACTTTTAAATTTGCTGTCGCTTGTGAAGATGATCTACTAGGACTAACCGAATTTATTCCTGGTGGACTTAGATGGATTAAATCATTTCCAACAAAAAAATTCGGGACAACAAATGTTCAAATTCCTTTTAATGAGTTAAAACCTTCAGTAAGAGCTAATAAAGTACGTTTTCCATTTAAATTCAAGCCATCTAAAATTAAAAGATTGCAACTACTATACTCTAAGTTCGGTGATGATGGATTACTTAATAATGAGTTTAAACAGGGTTCAATAAAAGTTTTAATTAAATCAATAAGTGTTATTTGAAAATCCACCTAAAAATATAGAGAGCTTAATCGCTAAGTCAGCAGATTTAACAAATAAACCTTTTGTGCATTCTGTCGTAAAAATAAATGGTGAATACGAATTCGAAGATGAAGATATTGATTTAACAGTTAATATCTTATGTAGAGATAAAGAAGGTAAAAGATTAGAAATTTATGATCTTGAATTAGAACTTTTTAAATCAAATAAAGAGTTGGTTTTAGTAATCTCTAAGCTCAACTTCCCTGATGAACCAATATTATGGTGTGGAGTTAAAACATTATGGATGGATAGCAATAACGGGAAAAAATGCAATTCACCAAAATACGCCGCTAGATTGGAAAATTTAGCAAATAGGATAAAAAGTTTTATTGATTAAGAAAAAAAATTTGAGCTGTTTTATAAATCAGTAACAGCCCCTAAACTTGATGTGCTTACGATTCTCGAATATTTTGAAAGAATTCCTCTTTTGTATTTTTGAATAGGTTTTACCCAATCTTTTTTTCTTTTTTCTAATTCTTCGTCAGATAAATCAACTTCAATTAGTTGTTTTACAGCATCTACTGTAATTAAATCACCTTGTTTTATTAGAGCAATATTTCCTCCTACAGCAGCCTCTGGAGCTATGTGACCCACAACAAGACCATAGGTACCGCCGCTAAATCTGCCATCGGTAATTAAAGCCACCTTCTCTCCTAGCCCTTGACCAACAATTGCAGATGTTGGAGCTAACATCTCTCTCATACCTGGTCCTCCTACAGGACCTTCGTTTCTAATAACAACAACATCACCAGCTTTGATATCGTTATTTAATATCGATTTTAAACAATCCTCTTCACTTTCAAAAATCTTTGCGGGACCTGTTAATACAGGGTTTTTTACTCCGCTAATTTTGGCTACAGAACCTTCGCTCGCTAAGTTACCTTTTAATATCGCTAGATGCCCTTTTTTATAAAGAGGGTCATCTATGTCTCTTATGACATTTTGATTTGTTGGAGGCTTATCTGGAATATTCTGTAAGTATTCTGAGATGGTTTTTCCTTCAATGTTTTTGCAATCGCCATGAATTAATCCTGCATTCAAAAGTATTTTCATTACTTGTGGAATCCCACCTGCCTTATGAAGATCCACCGTCACATATTTACCACTCGGTTTAAGGTCACAAATAACGGGTACTTTTTGTCTGATTCTCTCAAAATCATTAATGTTGATATCTATTCCTGCAGTATTCGCGATAGCTAAGATGTGCAATACCGCATTTGTTGATCCGCCAATTGCCATAATTACTGATATTGCATTTTCAAATGCTTTCTTAGTCATTAGGTCTAGAGGTCTTATATCTTTTTCTATTGCAGAGACTAATATCTCAGCACTTTTATCTGCACTTAGTTCTTTTTCAAGATCTTCAGCAGCCATAGTGGAACTGTGAGGAAGACTTAACCCTAATACTTCAATAACCGCAGACATTGTATTAGCTGTAAACATTCCTCCACAGCTACCAGCACCAGGAATACAATTTTTCTCAACTTGGATTAGCCTTTCTTCATTAATTTTTCCTGATGTTAATTGTCCAACAGCTTCAAATGCACTAACAACAGTAAGATCTTCTCCATGCAATTTCCCAGGCTTTATTGTCCCTCCATAAATGAAAATTGAGGGAATATTCATTCTTGCAATCGCAATCATGGCACCCGGCATATTTTTATCACATCCACCTATAGCAAGTACTCCATCCATACTCTGAGCATTGCATGCAGTTTCAATTGAATCAGCAATAACTTCTCTTGAAACTAGGGAATATTTCATGCCCTCTGTTCCCATAGAAATCCCATCACTTACTGTTATAGTCCCAAACATCTGAGGCATCCCACCTGATCTTTTTATAGACTCTTCAGCTTTTAGAGCTAACTTATTTAAACCCATATTGCATGGTGTTATGGTGCTGTATCCATTTGCAACTCCAATAATAGGTTTATTAAAATCTTCATCATTAAACCCAACAGCTCTTAACATCGATCTGTTAGGTGATCTTTGCACACCTTGGGTTATTGCAGATGATCTGAGTTTATTCATATTATTTGAGAACCTATTTTATTCTATTGCCCCAACTCTTCAAGTTGCTTCCTCACATCAGCAATTGCAGAATTAAGTTGCTCAACTTTCTTCTCCAGATTCTCTCCTTCAACTTCATTTATATTTTCAGTTGAATCAATCGCTTCTGAGCCGTCTTGAATTCTGGAGGAATACATCATTGCTTTTTGTTTTTTTTCCTCTTTTCTTTTGTCTGCTTCGGATATTAACCACCATGCTAGACCTGCTGCTCCAATAAAAGCACCACTTATTAATGATAAAAGATTATTTGAAGACGAATCTCTGTATTCAGACATTGGTAAAATATTTACTCCTATATTCTATATTAGTTCTTATCTTGAAATATAGTACTTAAACGCGATAAAGGATTCCCAATACCGGGTAACAATAATGGTGTTTTTTCGTCTTCCTCATCTATGCAAGAAGTGTAAATTACCTGATTCGGGAATAATTTCGCAATTTCATTTAACCCTTTATTTGAGCAAATAGCAGTTATTAAAAGAATCCTATTTGAATCAACACCTAATTCCTTTAATTTAATTAAGGTTTCTAATGTGGTTGATTTTGTCGTTATTTGTTCTGAATAAAATATAACTCCTTCATTTGATTCAATAGTTTTAGGAAGTTCTCCTAATGAGAGGGTTGAATTAGGAATTACTTCTTTAGATCCAAACCAAAGAGATAACCCTTCGGGCAACATTGCGAGCACTTTTATTGGATAATCAGTATTAATAAAGAATCCATCTGTGTCCCCATTATCAGTATTTACTATTTCTTTTTTATATGGCAGCCAATTACGTAATGCTTCATATGTAAGCCATTTCCCTAATTGCTCATATCCTGTTGAGTACAAAATATCTGGAGTATTTTTTTCTCGCAATATTGAAAGCCAATGTTTTATTAATGGATGAGGAGGAACAATAACCTTTAGTGACATTGCCATATATTTTCCTTTAAGATACTCTTACAAACTTTAAATACTTAAGTTCTAAAATACAGTCTTATTATGATTAAATCAATTGTTTTCCCCTCACTAAAGAATGCATTAATTACTTTGTTGTTCGTTGGGATTTTATTTTTTAATTCTGTAAATTCTGCATGGGCTAAACGACCTCCTGAGATTAGAAACCAGCAAGACCTTAATTTAGAGCCAGATATGCATGGTCAAGATTTAAGCGGTAACGAATACGTTAAGTTTGATTTGAATGGGTTTAATTTTAGTGAAAGTAATTTAGAAGGCGCGGTGTTCAATAATAGTAAATTGCAAAATTCAAAGTTTAATGGAGCCAATTTAAGAGATGCATTAGCTTATGCAACAGATTTTACAGATGCAGATCTTTCGGATGTTAATTTTACAAATGCTTTATTAATGGAGAGTAATTTTGAAGGAGCAAAAATAGATGGTGCAGATTTTACTAATGCAGTTCTTAGTCGTACACAACAAAAACAATTATGTGCGATTGCTAATGGCACAAATAGTTCTACAGGAGAGAGTACAGAATATAGCTTAGGTTGTTAATCATAAAAAATGAAAAAAAAAATACCAGTTATAGTTGTTTCAGGATTTCTTGGTTCAGGTAAAACAACTTTTCTAAGATATTTATTAAAAGAGAGTAATAAAAAATTTGGTTTAATTATTAATGAATTTGGTGATGTTGGAATTGACGGTGATTTGATTAAAAGTTGTGATAAATGTGATGAATCTGAAGACGACTGCGTAATCGAATTAAACAATGGATGTTTATGTTGTACTGTTCAAGATGATTTTGTTCCATCAATAAAAGCTCTCCTAGAATTTAATCCTCCTATCGAATCAATAATTATCGAAACAAGTGGCTTGGCACTGCCAATTCCCTTAATTCAAGCACTTAACTGGCCTGAAATAAGGTCTTCCATTTACCTTGATGTTGTTGTTGGTATCGTTAATGGAGAATCAATGCTTAATGGTTCACCAATTAATGATTTAAATAAAATAACAAAACAATATAATGAAACAGATAAAATTGATCACAACGCCACTATAGATGAACTTTTTGAGGAGCAACTAGAAGTTTCTGATATCGTTTTAGTCTCTAGATCAGATATCTTAAATGATGATCAGTTTGATGTTGTAAAACATAAAATTCAAGGAAGTCTAAACTCATCTACACCAGTCCTTAAATCCAATAATGGCAAAATTGATTTGAACTATCTATTTGATTTTAATTTTAAAAAAGAGACTTATAAAGAGTTTTTAACTGAAGAACATGACCATAATCATGTTGAACTTGTATCAGATTCAATTAAATTAAATTATTTCCTTGAAAAAAATGACTTTGAAAAGGAGATGTCAAAAATCTTGGATGAATTAAACATTCTTCGAATAAAAGGACGTATTTGGATACCAAACAAATCATTACCTTTACAAATACAAATTGTTGGAAAGAAAATTAATACTTGGTTTGAAGAAGCTCCAGACAATTGTTGGAGACCAAATGATAATGCTGGGCTTGAATTAGTAATAATTTCCTTTGATGAAAAATCTATAAAAACTTTCGATAAAAAAATTAAAGAGAAATTTAAGATTTTAAGTGAACCAAAAATAGCAATTTGACATTATAGTTAGCTGCCGGGATACTTAGACAGTAGAAAGCCCAAGATGGAAAACCCAAAAATTGCTTTAAAACAAATAATCTCTGACGAATTTACATCAATTGATAAAATAAAATGTTCAAAATGTGGAGGGGCAGGAAATTTTAAAACACATGAAAATTCAAGAAGAACTTGCTTAGTATGTTTTGGTAGAGGCTACATAAACATCTAATAACTCAGAAAACCTTAAGGTAAAAATATTTGTTTATTAATCAATAGTACTTTTTATAAAAATTTAAACTAATCTTCTAGTAGAAATTAATTTTTAATTGGACCAATTTGCTGTAAAAGTTTTTGTAAGACTGAGACCCTCTGTTTTAGATCCAGCAGGGGAAGCTACCAAATCTGCCTCTATAAAACTTGGAGCCGAGGGAATAAAATCATTACGTATAGGAAAAATGATTGAGGTAAAAATAGAAGGTAATGGTGAAAACGAAGTAAGAGAAAAAATTGATTTATTGTGTGATAGGTTATTCGCAAATACTGTTATTGAAGATTATGAGTATTCACTAGAAAAATTATAAGATGGATAATTTTACTGTAGGAGTTGTTGTCTTCCCTGGTTCGAATTGTGATCGTGATGTTTCATGGGCATTGGAAGGTTGTTTAGACATAAGAACAAAATACTTGTGGCATGAGTCTTCAGATTTAAGTGATGTAGATGCAATAGTTTTACCCGGAGGATTTAGCTATGGTGATTATTTAAGATGCGGAGCAATTGCGAGATTCTCTTCATTAATAAATGCCTTGGATGAGTTTGTTAAAAGCGGGAAAAGAGTTTTAGGAATTTGTAATGGGTTTCAAATTTTGACAGAATCAGGATTTTTGCCTGGTGCTCTTGTTGCAAATAAAAATCTTAATTTTATCTGTGATGACGTTGAACTGGACATCGTTTCTTCAAAAGGAGGGTGGTTTAATAATGTAGATGAAAAACAAACAATTAAATTGCCAATAGCGCATGGGGAAGGAAGATATCATTGTGATTCTGATACTTTAAAGAAACTTGTAGATAATGAATTGATCGCTTTGAGATATAAAAATAATCCCAATGGATCTTCATTCGATATCGCAGGCATAACTAATGAGAAGGGAAATGTTCTAGGTTTAATGCCTCATCCAGAGCGAGCATGCGACGAGACAATTGGTAGGACTGATGGTCTCTTTACATTAAAATCATTAATATTGAAATAAAAAAAGACCCCCAATTTTGGAGGCCTTTTTTTATTTAATTTGGGAAGAAATTAAACAGTAGCTTTTACTTTTGGATCCAAATCACCTTTTGCGTAAAGATCAGCAAAATAATTAGTGCTGTTTTGTTTGATCTTACTTGCTTGACCTTCGCACCAGAATTGCTTGTATCTATCAAGACAAACTTGCTTCATGTATTTTCTAGCAGGCTTGTTGAAATGTCTTGGGTCGAAGTTTGCCTTATCAGCAAATGCTGCTTCTCTAACCGCGGCAGTGAAAGCAAGTCTGTTATCAGTATCAATGTTGACTTTCCTAACTCCATTTCTTATTCCCTCTTGAATTTCTTCAACAGGAACTCCATAAGTTTGAGGAATTTCACCGCCATATTTGTTAATGATATCCAACCATTCTTGGGGCACTGAACTAGATCCATGCATTACAAGATGGGTATTTGGAAGTGCTTTATGAATTTCAGCAATTCTGCTTATTGCAAGAACTTCTCCTGTAGGTTTTCTTGTAAATTTATAAGCACCATGACTTGTTCCTATAGCAATAGCTAAAGCATCGACTTTTGTTTTAGCTACAAAATCTGCAGCTTCTTCAGGATCAGTCAGAAGCATATCTGTAGAAAGTTCACCTTCAAATCCATGACCATCTTCCGCTTCACCTTTTCCTGTCTCTAATGAACCTAAGCAACCTAACTCTCCTTCAACACTAACTCCAACTGAATGAGCAAAATCCACTACTTTTTTAGTAACTTCAACATTATATTCGTAACTAGCGGGTGTTTTTGCATCTGCCTCTAGAGAACCGTCCATCATTACTGATGTGAAACCATTTATTGCTGCTGAGTAACATGTTGATGGCTCATTACCGTGGTCTTGGTGCATTACCACTGGAATATTAGGATATGTTTCTGTAGCAGCAAGGATTAGATGACGTAGGAAAATTTCTCCTGCATAATTTCTTGCCCCTCTTGAAGCTTGGAGGATTACAGGACTATCAGTTTCATATGCTGCTTCCATGATTGCTTGAACTTGTTCAAGGTTATTAACATTGAAAGCTGGAATACCGTAACCATTCTCAGCAGCGTGATCTAAAAGTAGTCTTAGTGGAACGAGGGCCATAATTAAAATAAGTTAAATGCTATATAAAGCATATGTTTCCGAGAGTTTAGTATAAAGAGGTATCAAATGTCACGTCATTAGATATACAAAATACTAAATTAAAGAAACTTATTTTATGACCCAGAGTACATTTTTAGGATTTTTTTAGTTAATAAGTGTAGCCTGCCACAAACAATTGTTCATCAGATGAAGGTTGAGATCCTGCTACATAGGCACCTTTTGAAGCTTCAGAGTTTGCTTGAGCTCTTGCTATTAATGCTTTTTGACCTCCTTCAATGTCGCTTCCTTTCCAGGCCTTTAAGCATGAGTGCTGTAATGCTCTTCCATAGGAGAATGAAACATTCCATAAAGCTTTCCTATAAAGAGTGTTCATATTATTTAAATAAACAGAAGCAGCTTCTTCGCTTAACCCTCCAGATAAGAAAACTATTCCAGGAACAGATGCAGGAACGCATCTTTCCATTGTTCTGATTGTCATTTCTGCAACTTTCATAGGATCAGCTTTTGTTGGACAATCTGCTCCATTAACAGTCATAGAGGGTTTTAATAGGGTGCCTTCTAGAAAAACTCCATTTGCTTGACAGGAAATATAAACCTGCTTTATTACCTCTTCTTGAACTTCAGCAGTTTTTTCAATAGTATGGTCTCCGTCCATTAAGATTTCAGGTTCAATAATTGGTACCAACCCAGATTCTTGGACTGATCTTGCATACCTTGCTAATCCCCAAGCATTCTCTTGAATTGATAGTTTTGAAGGACAGCAATCATTTGTAATTTGCAGAACTGCTCTCCACTTTGCAAATCTTGCACCTTGTTCATAATATTTTGCTGCTCTTTCAACTAGCCCATCTAAGCCAGAACAAAAAGTTTCTACATCTCCTCCTCCAGGGAGTGGATTAAGGCCTTTATCCACCTTTATACCTGGAATAATACCTAAATCATTTAGTTTCTTAACCATTGACTCACCATCTTGATGATTCTGATAAAGAGTTTCTTCGAAGAGGATTGCTCCACTTATATATTTGCCAAGACCTTCTGTAGCAAAAAGCATTCCTCTATATGCCTTCCTATTGTCTTCAGTATTCTCAACGCCAATTCCAGCAAGTCTTTTACCTACTGTTTTAGTGGATTCATCTACCGCTAATATTCCTTTTCCTTTAGAAGCTAGTAATTGAGTATTTTCTTTAAGCTCATTTTTGTAATAATTTAAAGTCATTCTTGAATAAATCAGTTCAATTGATTTTTCCAGAATATGGAAGAAAAATAAAATCAATCCAATACTTTAACGGGTGATAATTGCTACTTATAAATGTATAGCCTTAAATTTTGATACTTAAACCACTTTTCGAAGATTCTCTTATAGCTTCGCAAACTTTATGACTAGCAAGTCCCTCAAATAAGCCTGGGATTACAGGTGTTCCATTAATTATACTCTGAGCCCATAAATTTTGAATTCTCAAAACTGGAGCTATTCTCCCATCAGTCCATGTTTTTTCAAAATTAAAACTTGAATCTGCAGTTAGATTTTGTATTTTATTTTTGTTGTTTGAATATTTCAAATTAAAACCATGAACATAATCTTTTTGGTTTTCGCTTTTAAGAATAAGTGATCCTTCGCTTCCATAAATTTCTAAACTAAATCCTCTACCATTTTTAGAAATCGATGATAAAGATACCTGACATGGAATAAGATTCGAGCTGTAGTTTGATATTTCTATATTGGCTAAACATACATCTTCACTCGTAACATCATTTAAATCAGATGAATTAGGTAAAGGTCTTTTTTTTATTGATGTTGCTAACTTTCCAGACACGTTTATTGCTTCTCCAAAAAACCAATTCAACATATCGAATGCATGAGTTCCTAAGGCGCCAATAACTCCTCCACCTTTTTCTTCCAATGAATACCAATTCCAGGATCTTTTGGGGTCGGATCTACTGCCCATTAACCAATCTAATTTGACTAAATATATATCTCCTAAGATATTTTCATCAATGATTTTTTTTGTCTGAAGGAAAAGAGGTACTGCTCTATATTCAAAATCAACACATACGCTTAAATTATTAATCAAAGATATTCTCTGAAGCTCTTCAATTTCTGAGGAGGATATTGATACCGGTTTTTCTAAGAGCAAATTTTTATTGTTTTCAAGAGCTTGTTTTGCTAACTTAAATCTTGATTCAGGAGGAGTGGCAATAATAATCCCATCAATTTTTGGAGATTTAACTAAGTCTTCCCAATTATGAAAAAAATCTAAGCCTGTTTCTTTTTCTAATATTGATTTTTGCTTTTTCTCGTAATGATAAATTGCTACAGGAGTTAAGTGATCAGACTCTTTTAATGCCTCTAAATGAACTTTTTTCCCAAACCCTAGTCCAGCGATTGCTATTTTTAATTTTTTATTTTTAGTATTCATTTTTATCAATCAATAAATTCTGAACAGCTATTTTCAATAACAACATCTATAAGTTCATCATTATTAGAAGTTTGCCATTTTGAATTGAATTGAGGAATTCCATTTTTTGATGTATCTTTGAACTTTTTTTCATTGCAATTAATTCTCATTACATAAAGTGATAACTCTCCATCCTCATCAGAATTAGTTGGATTCTTAAAGAACTTTGTTAATACACTTATTTCACCATTTGGGAGCGGCTTAATACTCCCTTTATCAAGCCATTCTTTCCCATCATCATTCTCTTTAAGGAGAACCCAATCAACATTTCCTATCGCATATGAATAGGAGGCAAAGTTTAAAATAAAGAGTAAAAGACTTAAAGAAAAATAAAATGAATTAGAAATTATTCTCATTTTATATATTTGCCTCTGCAAGTTCTTTAACTCCATGGATTTTTAAAATTTTAGTCAAAGTAGTCTTGAGATCTTTCCTTTTCACTATTACATCAACAAAACCATGCTCAAGAAGATATTCAGCTGTTTGAAAATTATCGGGTAATTTTTCTCTTAATGTTTGTTCAATAACCCTTCTTCCCGCAAATCCAATAAGTGCTTTAGGTTCCGCCAAAATTAAATCACCTAACATCGCAAAGCTTGCTGTTACCCCTCCAGTAGTTGGATGAGTTAATAATGGCATATATAGGAGATTTTTCTCTTTATGTTTTTTTAGTGCTCCAGAAATTTTTGCCATTTGCATGAGACTTAACATACCTTCTTGCATTCTTGCTCCACCTGATGCACAAACAATAAGAATTGGGTAATTTTCTAAAGTTGCTCTCTCAATAATCCTTGTAATTTTTTCACCAACTACTGAACCCATAGATCCTCCCATAAATCTAAAATCCATAACAGCTAATGCTAAAGGCATTGAATTTACAGAACAAAAACCTGTTATGACACCGTCTCTTAATCCTGTACCTGCTTGACTTTCTTTAATTCGATCAGCATAAGACCTTCTATCTTTAAAACCTAAAGGATCTGTAGGACTTAGTGAACGATCAAATTCTTTGAATGAATTTTTATCAGCAATTATATTTATCCTTTCGTCACTATTAATTCTATTATGGTGACCACAATTACTACAAACATTGAAATTTGAAATTAGGTCTTTTCTATAAGCTACTTGCGAACACTCTGAACATTTAACCCACAAACCATCTCCTTCGTCAGTATCTTGGGAAACTTTCCCAACAAATTGATCTTTACGCCTTGCGGCAAACCAGTCGATTAATGACACAACGTTACCTGTTTTTTCTATTTAAATCTAAGTAAGGTACTTTTATCAAGAAAGATATATAAATATTTGAGATTTTCTAAATTAGAAACGCCTCAATGTACAAAATATAATTTTTTGAGTTAAAAATCGAAATTAATTATTATTTATTTTTCTCCTCAATCATTTTATGAATTATTGGAGTAAGAATTAGTTCCATTGCGAAACCCATTTTCCCACCATTTACAACAATACTTGTTGGACTTGACATGAATGAATCGTTAATCATTCCGAGCAAGTATTGAAAATCAATACCCCATTTCTCTCTTGCCCCTTTTCTGAAATGTATGATCACAAAGCTTTCATCAGGAGTTGGGATATTTCTGCATATGAAAGGATTTGAAGTGTCAATTGTGGGAATTCTTTGGAAATTAATATCGGTTTTGCTGAATTGTGGGCAGATGTGATTTATATAATCAGGCATTCTTCTTAATATAGTATCCACAATGGTTTCCGCTGAGTAACCTCTTTCTGCGTTATCTCTATGGATTTTTTGAATCCACTCTAAATTTGTTATCGGAACAACGCCAACAAGTAAATCAGCATAGGATGCCACATTGTATCCATCACCTTCTACCCCGCCATGCAAACCTTCATAAAAAAGTACGTCTGTTCCTTCAGGAATATCTTCCCATGGAGTAAATTGCCCAGGTTCTAGGGATGTCCCAAGTCTTGTATTATGTTCTTCTGCTTCTTCAAGACTATGTAGATAATATCTTTTTTTCCCTCCTCCAGTTTCACCATAGATTTTAAAAAGTTCTTCTAACTTGTCAAAAAGATTAGCCTCTGGACCAAAATGAGAGAAATTTTCACCTTTTGAAAGAGCGTCTGCCATCGCTTTTTTCATAGGCATTCTTTCAAATCTGTGGTAACTATCACCTTCTACAACTGCGGGAACAATATCTTCTCTGGCAAAAATATGCTCAAAGGCTCTTTTTACTGTACTTGTTCCTGCTCCTGAAGATCCTGTTACAGCAACTACTGGATGACGTTTTGACATTTTTTAAAAATAATATCTAATGATTCTGACAGGTCATATGCCAACTTTATGTTTTACTTAAAAATATTTTTTTATTTATTAATTTTTTTTTAAATTTCATCCATTATTTTATCTCCGATGTCACTGCAAGATAATACTTCGGAAGACCCATCAGCTAAATCGGCTGTTCTAAATCCTTTTGATAAAACTTTATCAATGGCAGTTTCTAAATTTTCTGCAGCTTCTTCTTCATTTAATCCAATTTTTAACATCATGGAAGCAGATAAAAGCATTGCAATAGGATTCGCTATATTTTTACCAGCTATATCAGGAGCTGAACCATGAACCGGTTCAAAAACTCCTGGGCCATCATTGTTTAGAGAAGCAGAAGGAAGCATACCAATAGAACCAGTTAACATTGCAGCTAAGTCGCTTAAAATATCTCCAAATAAATTACTTGTTAAAATTACATCAAATTGACCAGGATCTCTAACTAATTGCATTGCTGCATTATCAACGTACATATTGCTTAGAGATATATTTTTATCTTTTGAGGTGATATTTAAAACTGTATCTCTCCACAATTGACTAACCTCAAGAACGTTTGATTTATCAACAGAACATATTTTTTTATTTCTTTGGTTAGAAATTTTTATTGCTATTTCTGTTATTCTCTCTATCTCGGCCGAATCATAAACCATTGTATTGAAAGCTTTTGGGATTTTTGTATTTGTTATATGTCCTCTTGGTTTTCCAAAATAAATTCCCCCTATTAATTCTCTTACAACAATAAGATCTACATGCTCAACGATTTCTTTTTTTAATGTACTTGCATCTAATAGAGATTTTCTTATTTTGACAGGCCTGATATTTGCAAAAAGGTTTAGGGCAGATCTTAACTTTAGTAATCCACTTTCTGGCCTTAATTCTCTTGCAAGAGAGTCATATTTAATATCGCCTACACATGCTAAAAGAACAGCATCACTTCTTTTGCATTGATCAAGTGTCTTATCTGGAGCAGGAGTCCCATATTTTTCATAAGCTATACCTCCAAATAATTCTTCAATAATCTCAATATCAAAATTATGTTTTTTTGAAAGCTTTTTTAAAACATTTTTTGAAACTTCTGAAATCTCTGGTCCAATTCCGTCCCCTGACAATAAAACTATCTTATATTTCTTCATTTGAATTTTTGTTTATTAAGAACAATAAATTATTGGTTGTCTAATTGTCTAAGTTTTTTTGCTAATGCTGGTAATTTTTTAAAAATACTTGAACTCTTTAGCCATGATTTATTCTCCATCGCGGGGAAACCACTAATTACCTTGCCATCTTCTATATCACAATGGATTCCGCATTTTGAACTCGCAATGACATTATTACCAACTTTAACCCTATTATTGACTCCTACTTGCCCTGCCAAAATAACACCATCTCCAATATTTGCTCCTCCAGCTATACCAACTTGAGCTGCAAATGCACAATTCTTTCCAATTTTAACTCCATGACCTATTTGTATTAAATTATCCAATTTTGTTCCCTCATCAATAAAAGTAAATCCAACTGCGGGCCTATCAATACAACAATTCGTTCCAATTTCTACAAAACTCATTATTTTTACACCACCTTTTTGAGGCATCTTTACCCATTTGCCATTTTTAGGAATGAAACCAAATCCCTCTGATCCAATAACAGAATTTGAATTAATTACACAATTATTTTTTAGAGTGGTATTTTCGTAAATAACACAATTTGGATGAATTATATTATTATTTCCCATTCGAACATTGCCTAAAATTGATGCTCCAGCAAGAATATGATTATTGTCACCAATTAAAGTATTTTCTCCAATATATACATTAGGTCCAATATGGCAATCTGCTCCAATTAATGCTGTTTTATCTATAACTGCTGAAGCGTGAATTCCTGGTTTTAAATTGATAGTTTTATATAAACAATCCAATACTTCTGCAAATGCAATCCTTGGGTTTTTAACGATTATGTTTGATATATTGAGTTTCTTTAGGGCACTAACGATTTCATCATTATTAGTAGTTATTATTGCTGATGCTTTAGTTTGATCTAATTTTTCTTTAAGGATATTATTTTCTTCTAAAAAAGATATTTGATGTTTAACTGCAGCATCTAATGAGGCAGCATCATCTATACATAAATCTTCAAAAATATTGGCACTAATAAAATTTGAATTTCCTTTTTTTATTAGATCAACTAAATCACTTAAAAGCATTTTTCAGTTTTAATTTTTTTCTAAGAGAGAGCAAGAAAATCTCTGTGTACGACAATTATCGAGGAGTTGTTATTTTCTTTATTATTTAAGATACTTCTTAATTTGTCGCTACTTATTGATACTAAACCTTTTGCAACTTCTTTATCATTTGTATTTACGATTTTAACTGCCTGATTAATCGTAAAGTTTCCTTCTACATTTTTAACACCAACCGATAAAAGTGAGGCACCTTTTTTTTTAATTGCAAAAGAAGCGCCATCATCTAAAGTAATTTTTCCTACTGTTTGAATTGCATGTGAAAGCCAACTTTTTTTGTTTCCTATAGGTTTTTCTACTGGATAAAATAAAGTTCCAATTTTATTATCATTAAAAATTTCAATTAAGTTATCTTTATTAGTTCCATCAACTAGTTGGACTTCGACTCCTCCTTTTGTTGCGATTTCTGCAGAAATTAATTTTGTAGAAATTCCTCCTGTTCCCCATTCATTATTTGAGTTTTGAATATTTTTATCTTTAATTTCCTTTAATTCACTATTATGAACTTCTTTAATAGGTTGCGCATCTTTATTATTACGTGGATCTTTTGAGTATAGATTTTCAATATCGGTTAATAAAATAAGCTTATTAGCATTTATAGCCAAGGCAACTAAAGCAGAGAGGGTATCATTATCTCCATATTTAAGCTCTTCATTTGCCACGGTATCATTTTCATTTACTATTGGAATAACATTTAAATCGATTAATTTTTTTAAAGTTTTTGAAGCGTTATTAAAGGATTCTCTTGAATTGAAATCAGCTTTAGTTATTAAAATTTGAGCAATATTATGACCTAATTTATTAAATACTTTATCGTATAAGGACATTAAATTAACTTGACCTACTGCAGCAGTAGCTTGAAGGGTACTTAAATCATTTGGTCGCGTTTTAATATTTAATTTCTGGCAACCTAATCCAACGGCTCCACTAGTTACTAAAATTAATTTGTTTCCTTTTGAAAGAAAACTTGTAAAGGATCTAGAAAGGTTTTCAATAACTTCTTCTGTAGATGTTTCCTCTGTTCCTCTTAAAATACTAGTACCAATTTTTATAACCCAAGTTTTCATTTTATAAAATGAGAAATTAATTTTTCTATTATCAAAGTTAAATTAAATTTTATAGGCAAGCCATCTCTATTTAATCGCTTAACTAATATTGTTTTTATATCACATCTATTCCCAACAATAATATCTGTAAAAATTCTGTCGCCAATAATGGCTATATTTTTTGGCTCTCTGCCAATTTCTTTGATAGCAGACAAAGTTACTTTTTTTCTTGGTTTTGATGCATTGTATTTATACCTTAAATTTAATTCTTTCGCTATTTTTGCGATTCTTTTTTTTGATGGATTATTACTTATTAGGTATAAGGAGAAAAGCTTTTTAGATTCTATGATCCAATTTTTTACAGCTTTTGGAATCATATTAGATTTTCTATTTACTAGAGTCCCATCCACATCCAGCAATAAAGAATTAATCCCTTTTTTTTGCAATTCAGATTGAGAAATATTATATATTGGTAAGTTTGAATCCCAATTTACTTTTAGGATAGATCTCATTGATTTTAAGAACTACTTTTTTCAAGCTCAGTTTCAATCAAAGGTTGAATTCTATCGAACTCATCATCTTCAACTAATAAGACACCTTTGTCTTTTAATTTACCCACAATAAAAAAAGGATCTAGTGGTATATATAAACCATATTCTTGATCAAAAAGATTAAAGTTAACTAGCAATTCATAACTCTCACTATCATCATCGACATAATCTTCTTCTAATTCATCGTAAATTGGTTCTTCAAGTTCTCCTGATACTGTTAATGTAACTGCTGATCTGATAAGTCTTAAATCATGTTCTTGGAGAACTGCTTCAGCATTTTTTAGTATTTGTTCATTTTTATCTATTTTCTCAATTAATTCAGGTTCATCTTTTTCATTTATCTTAAAAAGACTTACTGGAGTATCAACTGGGGTTAATAAAGCATATTCTTGGCTTTCAACACTTACTAATTGTTCAAGATAACAAAATAGCTCGTTTCCATTTGAGTCATTTAATAAAATAGTCTGTGCATCATAATTATCATTTGAATTTGCTTCTTTCATTTAAAAATTATCTATCCTTTTTAATACTAATATTTTATCTGACGTTTACCAGCTATTTCTTCTAATTCAGGACCCTCTTCGATCCATTGTTCAAGTATTATTTTTGCTGAATAACTATCAATCAATCCGGATTTATCTTTTTTTATTCCAAATCTTTCTGAAGATTCCCAAGATGAACTATGTTCGTTGACATAAGAAAATGGAAGCTTTAATTCATTTGAAAGTAATTGACCGTAATTTTTACAGTCAATAGCTTGATTAGTCATTTGACCTCCTTCATCTAGCGGAATACCCACAATAAAACCAGTCAAATTGAATTCATTTATATAATTTCTAATGATTTTAATCTCTTGATTATTTTCAAATCTTTTTATAGCTGGAAGTATATTTGATGTTATGCAGAGGGGATCACAATAAGCTAATCCTATTCTTTTGGTACCTATATCTAAACTCAAAATTGACTTAGGTTTGGGTTTGTTAAATTTCACTTTGTTTTTAATGGAAAAGGAGATGGATATGGATTACCTTGTGGACTTAATTTTTCAAAGATTGATTCTAAAGATTGATTTATTCTATTTACTTGTTTGGCTTCATTCTTAATTATTGTGTTCCTAATAAGAATTATTTCTTGATTTTTTTCTTTTATATTACACCCTTCGAGAAAAACATTTAACTGAGAATTTTCTTTATAGGTTTTTAAATATGAAACAGGTGATTTTTCAAAAAATCTTTTTATAAATTCTTTTAAAATAGAATCGAATCTCTTATCCCAATATCTACTTATGGTTAAAGTATAAATTTCCTCATTTTGATAATTAATATCTTTTAAAATTGTACATAATACTGAATTTTCATATATTAAGGCACCACTCTTAGAGTTATTTCTTTTAAGAATGTCGTCTTTATCAAAATCTAAAATATTTCTTATTAAGGGAGATTGATTTGATCTTATAAAATTAACTATTTTTAATATATTTTGTTTATTAATGTTTTGGAATTCATTAATTAATGTAAAGGCATTGGTATTTTGATTTGTAGGTTTATTTAGATCAGAACCATCCCAAAGGATTATCTCTCCTAACGGTTGAAAGCCTAATTCTCTTGAGTTTGATATGAGGTCAACATTATTTATATCTGAATTAATTATCCAACTTGAAGTTTTGATTTCTTTTATTGAGATAGATTTTTTTATCAAACCTAAAGTTAATTGTTTGTCGGTTAAAGAACACTTGCCATTAATCAACTTGGGGTTAGATATTTTTAAGCAAGTCTCTTTTTTGTTTAAAGGAAAAATATTCAAATAACCAATAATTTCGTTTCCATATATAGCAATTATGCATTTATTTTTATTTTTCTTAAGATTATTTAAAAAAATTTTTAAGTCATCAAAGGTATTAATAATAGCCATCTTTAAAAACCAATTATTCAATTCCTTATTTTTAATATCTATTAAAAGGTTAATGTGCCTTATATGAAGTTCTTCAAAAGTTACTTCCATTCCTTTTTTAGATTGAAAAGAATAAGAGGTATCTTTTTTCATTTACTTTTTTTCTCTTATTAATACTATAGGGGTTTTTTCATCTCCATTGCCAGCTGGATTAGATATTAAGTTTCTTTTGAGTATTTTATTTAATGTTTTATTTGAACTAGCTAAGACTTTTACACCTCCAAGATCATTAACATCGACTACAGCAACATCTATATTTAGATATTTCGAGACCTCCTTACAAAATAAATCCGCATTGAGAGGACCCATAACTATACTCTTGTCGTAGGGTGTAACTGTGCCGCTTATATCATCAATGAGGGATGATTCTGAACCAGTTAACCTATAAAACATACCTTTAATCCCAACTAATTTGAAGAGACATCCAACAAAAAGTGCAAAGGTTATTCTTGTGACTCCGATTTTATTTATTAATAATTGCATGCCGCAAGCAGTTGCAAGACTGCTTGTAGGGTGAAAAAAATAACATAAAGCTTTCGAAAATAAACTATATTCTAAATTTTGAGGGGAAATATATCTATTTTGCATAATCGCTAGCGGACTCTCACCGATAGTTAAAATATCATTTTTTTCTACAATTTCTTTGCAGTATTCAATCACAGTATTTACTGGGTTATCAAAGCAACCAAGTAAATCAGTTTTAATAGCAAAAGCTTTATATTTATTATTTATTGGAATTTCAAAAATTTCTTTCGCCCTTTGTTTGTGACCATCTAAATTAATTAAGAAACAATCCTTATTATTTGAAATGCCAAAATGTCCATAGTTCTCCCAATATATTTTTAACCATAGATATTTTATTTTTTTTCTAAAATTATTATTACTAAATTTATATATGATTCTTACAAATAATTCTGAATTTGACTTGATAATTGTTGTTGGCCAGTAATTATTTAAATTCTTAATTTTATTATTTTCATATATATAAATATCTTCTTGATAATTAAAATTTTGGCAATATTCGTTACCTTTACTTTTAAAAAAATCTAATTCAAAATTTATATTAGAAACCATCGTCTCTTTGGTTTTACTTTGATTAGTTATTTTTAAATCAATAATTAATTCGTTTAAACCATCCTTTTTTTTGATTTTGTAATTTATAGGTACCAAATTTAACATTGATTTGGGTGAGTTTTTAATATATAAATCTGAAAGAATTAAAAAAATTAAAAAGACTAAGAGGATATTTATTAATATCATTTTTTTAAATTAATTTTTGTTTTTATCTTTTTTTTCAGAAATAATACTGTTGTATTCATTAAAACTTTCTAGAGAAAACGTCGTATCTTCTATATCAATTCCCTTTAGTGCTCCTATAACTTTGTTTAATTCATCTATATTAATCATTCCATTTTTATCATATTGCACTTCTCCATCACTATTTAAAATAATGGTTTGTGGAATTAATCCGTTCCAATAATAATTAGGTTCATTTCTAAGATCAGACTTTTCTTTATCCTGTAATTCATCAGTAGTTAAAGCAATGATATCTATATTATTTCTCCATATCAAATCTAAACCGGATATTACAGGAGCCATAGCTTTACTATCTGAACTGTCGTCAAGATAAAAAAATAAAACTGCGACTCTTTTATTTTTTAATGATTCCTGAAGAGTTGTCTGGGGAGGGACTATAGCCCCATTACCTGCGTATATAGGAAAGATGTTGCCATCGTAACTATCAGAATCTCTTGTGGCATTTGCTTTATATGGACTTAAGAAAATTAATGCTATTAGGATCCATTGAACTATTTTCATTAAAGTTTAAAAACTTACTTTGAACTTGATCTTCCTAATCCTTGAAGGATTCCTTTCCCAACTAAACCGATAGCTTTGCCAACGACCTTAGTAAGGAAAGTTACGAAAAGATTACCGATATATTTTACAGCAACTTCTAACTGAGGTGCTACGGCATCTCTTATCTCAACTAACAATGTAACTTGTTTTTGTAGCCATTCTAGATTCTCTAATTCTTTCTCCCTATTTTCATTTTTGAAGTATCGGGTAAATTTATTATTGATAATATCAATATATTCTCGTTTACTCTCATACAAGTAGATAGGCATATAAATATAATCATGCCAGCGATTGTAGTTATTAATATTATTTCTAAATCTTTCAAAATTTCTTGTCGATTGTAATTCGGGATTTATAAGTACAGTCCTTAATTCAGGCCAAGAAGAACAAATATTAAAGATTTCAGAAGCTAATAAATTACAGTTCCTTATTGTCCAATTTGAAATAATATTTTCAAGGATCAAAAACGATTCTGTTTCATATAGAGGGAGTAATTTTCCATCATAGTCAAGAGCTTCATTTTTAATAATTGGCTCAATAAACATTATTGATTCATGTGATTCTCTATCTATCTCTTCGCAACTTACTTCACTATAAATAAAATCATTTATTGAAATAGACTCCCCTCCTTTTTTTAATCTAAAATAGCTGTCTGTAATATTTGAAATTGTATTGACTTTAAGTTCTTTTATAAGAGAATTTAAATCATCTTTAAAATCTTTTTCCTTATAGTTTTCCTTAATATTTTTTACTAAATTATCTAACTCATCTAACATTTTGCAAATTAGTCGCGAAATAAATTCTTTCTTTATCCCAGAAAGAATTATTGATGAATTATTAAATTCAACCTGTAAGTTATCTGAGCTATACCTTTCTTTTAGTCTATCTAAAATTAAATTAAATATTTCTGTGGTGTTTTTATCTTTAATGAATACAGTGTTCTTATTTTCAAGATTAATTTTGTTTTCACTGTAAACTGCCTCTGTATAAAGTTCTAGTGAATTACCCCATAAGAAAATTAGAAAAGATTTTGCAGTAATAAGTTCTCTTAATCTTCCTTTTAAAATGAATTTATAAAATTCTGGTGTTGAATCAGAGTTGACATATTTGAAAATATAATTAATTTCAGAATCTATTTGTTTAAGACCTGAAGTTAGAATTTTTTGACTAAAAGACGGAGGTTTATTTTTGTTAAATTTAACTTGGGAATTATTTTCAATATCAAATACCCTTCCTCCATTTAAAATGGTACCAATAGATTCAAGAACTTTTTCCGCACTGGGATTTAAAAGAAAACCTTCAGCATTTAACGATGGAAGGTTATTTGCTTCATAAACAAATTCGCCAGAGAGAATTATAAGAAACTTTGACTCATCATATCTTTCTCTTAATTTTAATAATTCTAACCTTATAAGATCTTCAGATTGGAAATTAAGAACATTCCATATAACTAAATCCGGAGTTTTATCAGCTGTTCCATCATTAAAATTAATGTCTAAATTTTGATCTAGTGATGTTAATTTAAGCGATAAAGATTCTGCTATTAAGCTTGGAGCAATAATCAATATCGGTTTTTTTGAAATTAATTCCAAGAGTAGATTTATTATCTCTTATACAAAATTAACTAACAATTACTGCAAATACCAGCCTTAAATCGATTTTTATACTCTTTTAGGCGTAGTAATTTCTGTTTAAATCAAAGTCATTTAATCTCTCTGATGACAATACATTATTAGCTTCGTTGATCGTGAATTTATTTTCATAAAGAGCTTTACCTACAATTACTCCAAAGAGTCCAGAGTTTTCAAATTTTACTAACGATAATAAATCAGAAATTGAACCAACACCTCCTGAGGCTATTACTGGAATATCTGTAATTTCAAGTATGCTTTTTATGAATTCTTCATTTGTCCCTTCTAACGTCCCATCTGTATTTATATCTGTAACAATAAAACTAGCAATTTTAAATGAAGAAAACTCCTTTACTAGATCTGTGGCAAAAATATTAGATTGCTCAAGCCACCCCCTTGTACTAGCTTTTCCATCTTTTGCATCTATCCCAACAATTATCCTTCCAGGAAATTTATTTGATAAGTCTTTAACTAGCTCTTTATTTTCTATTGCAGAGGTTCCCATGATAACTTTCTCAATACCATAAGAAAATAATTGCTCTATCCTTTCTTGAGACCTTATCCCCCCACCTATTTGAATTGGTATGTTAACTGTTTTTGCAATCTTTTTTATTGATTCATCGTTTGTTGGAGATCCAGATTTTGCAGCATCCAAATCAACTATATGTATATATTTTGCCCCTTCGCTTTCCCAAAATTTCGCTTGCTCATGAGGCTCTTTGGTGAAGTCTTTTCTTTTATTAAAGTCGCCTTTAAAAAGCCTCACACACTTACCATTCATTAAATCAATTGCTGGAATTAGGTCCATAGAATCATCCTTTTCATTAATTGCTTATTAGTAGTACTATTCAATATGTAATTCTATTTAAGATTACTACTTCAGTTAAATATTTTTTGAATATGAAAATTCTTGTAATGGGTGGCACTAGATTTGTTGGCAAGTCTTTGGTTGGAAAGTTATTAAGTAAAAATTATGATATTGATATTTTCACGAGAGGTAATAAAAGTAATCCTAAAAAAACAAATTTAATTAAGGGTGATAGAAATAATTCAGAAGATATCGTCAAGCTAAGAAATGGAAAGTATGACGTTGTTTTTGATATTTCTGGACGAGAGCTAGAACAAACTAAACTTCTTATAGAAAATTTAGATAATTCTTTCCAGAGATATATATATGTCAGCTCTGCAGGTGTTTATAAAGATAATTGTGAACTACCCTTATCCGAAGTTGATCCAATTGATCCAGAAAGTAGGCATAAAGGAAAGTTTGAGACAGAAAATTGGTTAAAAAAACAAAAAATTCCTTTTACAAGTTTTAGACCTACTTATATATATGGACCAGGAAATTATAATAAAATTGAAAATTGGTTTTTTGAAAGGTTATTTGCCAACAAATCTATACCAATCCCTGGTGACGGTTCTTTAATTACTCAGCTAGGCCATGTTTCGGATCTAACTGATGTAATGATTAGGTGCATAAATTTTGAAAATTCCAAAAATAATATTTACAATTGTTCAGGTGAAAAAGGAGTAACAATCAAGGGTTTAATTTATTTCTGTGCGAACGTTCTTGGATTAAACCAAAATGAGATTTCTTTAAGAACATTTGATTATCAAAAATTAGATCCTAAGTCTCGAAAGGGATTTCCAATTAGATTAAATCATTATCAGACTGATATCTCTAAGATAAAACGTGATTTAGAGTGGGCACCAACTTTTGATCTACTTAATGGTCTAAAGGATAGTTTTGTGAATGATTTTAATAATAAAAAGAGTGAGGAGTTTGATGAAAATTCAGATAATATTCTTTTTAATTCTTAAATAGCCTAATAAAGTCACAAAAGCCAGGATGAATCCTAACCAATAAAAAATTAAAGCCAAATTATTCAATAAGCTAATTTTTAATGGTGTAAAGAAGGTAATTACTGAAATAAAAAAGAAAAATGTTTTATATTTTCCTAAAATTGATGCTGGTAAACCGTCTTTTGAAGAGTTCCTTAGGCTAGAGATAATTAATTCTCTAAATAAAATTAATGACAAAGACCAGAAGGGTATAAAATTATTTTTACAAAGGAAGGTCAAAGGAATTAAATAGAATACTTTATCGCTTAAGGGATCAAGAATAGCTCCTAATCTGGTTTTAAGATTAAATTTCCTTGCAATTAACCCGTCAAAATAATCAGTTAAGCCTCCAATAATGATCAATATAAAGACATAAAAAGGTCTGTTAATTTCCATAAAAAGTATTAATGGAAATACAAGGAAAAGGCGAGATATCGATAATAAATTGGGAATATTCAATGCCAAATTTTTAAGATTTTTTCTTAATAACAAATTAGTTTTTGTATATAAAAAATATATTACACTCTCAACAAGTCATAATTTTTAGTAAAAATTTTAAATAGTTTTTGATGCTAGATTTTAAAATTTAATTTAAATCTGAATCCTAAAGATTATAAACTCAACTTCTCTATATGAATGATGATGTTTTATATTACAAAATTATTCCTTATATGTAATGCAGCCTCATAGCCTAAAGCTATTTCCAGAATCTGATTTGATAAATTCAATTAAAGAATATTCTTTATCGAATAATTTATACGGGTATGTTTCTGGAGTGGTTGGTAATCTTAGAACAGTTTGTATTCAATGCCCAGGTAATCAAGAGATAAATAAATTTGAAGGAAATCTAGAGATAGTTTCTTTAAACGGACATTTTAATAAAGGAGATGTTCATTTACATTTAAGTTTTGCAGATGAGGGATGTAATGTGTTTGGCGGGCATCTTGAGGAGGGATGTATTGTAAAAAAAGGTGCTGATATATTATTACTTTCTTTTGAACAGAAAATTATTAATATCTCAAATCATGATTTAATCACTAATGAATTACGTTTAAAAGTATATATTTTAAAGGATTGTCCTTGGTCTAAAAGAGCAATTAGGTTGCTTAATTCTTTCTCAATCCCTCATGAAGTTACTCTAATAGACAATGATGATAGCTTTCAAAAAATTATGGCTCAAAGTAGCCATAATACTTTCCCTCAAATATTTTTGGATAATAAATTTTTTGGAGGATATGATGAACTTTCAGAACAAGCAAAATTGGATAACTTAATTTCATTTAAGTAATCTAAATTTTTTAACTTTCACGATTAGTAAGCTTTTCAGCAACTAATTCGTCCTCTAACTGCTTTATTAATCTTGATACAAGACTTTGAAATTCTGGTTGACAGCCTTTAAATGCAGCTTTATGTCTTATTGGCTCATTTCTAGTTCTTAAATCAGTAAGCATTAATTGTAATGCGTCAATTTTGGAATTTATTTTCATAGTTTTAATTTATATATTTACATCTTTTAAATCATTTGCATAGCTTTTTTAAAAGATATCTTTTTATTATCATTCGAACTTGTAACTTCAATTAATTTATTTATGGATTCTTTGTTTTTTAAAGAATCTATACAACATTGCGCAACTAATCTTCTTGGGATTGATCCATTAATTTGAGTATCCTCTTTTGAATAATTTATATTTTCTGATTTAATATCTTCATTTTCCTTTAATCCTCCAGGTCTAATAATAGTCCAGTCAAAATTTGAATTACGTAGAAAGTTTTCACCTAATTTCTTCCATATAAGAATTAAACCAAATAAGTTTAATGGGTGAAATAATTTACCAGTACAAAGGGAACTAACTAAAATAACCCTTTTAATACCAACTCTTTTGCAACTCTCTAATTGCCTGTATACACCTAATGCATCAACCTTTGCAGGACCAGTTAAATCTAATGATGCTCTCGCTCCAGTAGCAATTATCAAGGCATCAATATCTTTAAATGCTTCATCAAGTTCCCCTTTTTTGTCTAATGAAACCCTAATTGTTTCTAAACGCTCTAGTCCTGTTGAGACTTTTGAATTCTTTCTAATGATTTGCCTTACTTTATATCCTTTCTTAACTGCTTCTTCGGAAATTCTATAACCTGTTTTCCCCGATGCACCAGTAATTGCTATTTTCATGATTAAAAATCTAATTTAAATATTATATAAATTTCTTAAGGCTTTTTACATATAAATTTCTTTTTTCTTTTGGGATAAAGAGTGCGACATAAATAACATTTTGTTCCATCACAGCCTCTTGCAGTACAGTATTCTCTGCCATAAAAGATTATTTGCAAATGTAAAGTATTCCAATCATTAATAGGAAATATTTTTTTTAGGTCTTTTTCTGTTTGAACTACGCTATCGCCATTTGATAGGCCCCATCTTTGCGCCAACCTGTGTATATGAGTATCTACTGGGAATGAAGGTATTTTAAACACTTGGGACATTACAACTGATGCTGTTTTATGACCTACCCCTGGAAGAGATTCAAGCTTCTCAAAAGAATCTGGGACCGTAGCATTATGCTTCTCAATCAATAATTTAGATAAGTTATAGATGTTCTTTGATTTTTGATTAGATAGACCTAAAAATTTTATGTATTCGTAAATGCCATTAATACCTAGCTGCATCATCTTTTCTGGATTATCTGCAACTTTAAATAAGTTTTTTGTTAATTCATTAACTTTCTTATCTGTTGATTGAGCACTTAAAACTACGGCGACTAGAAGAGTATATGCATTTGTATGATCAAGGGGTATTGGAGGCGATGGATATAGCTTTTTGAGTTCCTTGCGTATTATTTCTGCTCTTTCAGACTTTCTCATTAAATTTGAAAATTAAATGGTGTATAAAATTATACATAGGATATTTTAGGTGAATATTTTCTGCTAACTTAATATATTTGAATAAGAAGAACTTAGTGAAAAATGATGCGTTAATAATTGATGATTTGCATCATAAATATGATAAGCGAGAATGTTCAAATTGGATATTAAACGAAATTAACCTGAAAATTGAAAATGGCGAATTGTTAGGGTTGCTTGGTCCTTCTGGTTGCGGAAAAACTACTCTTTTAAGATTAATCGCGGGGTTCGAATATCCCTCTAAAGGGAGGATTTCTCTAAATGATAAGGAAATTTCAAGTAGAAAAAAAATTCTCAGTCCAGAGAAAAGAAATATTGGTATGGTTTTTCAAGACTATGCACTTTTCCCTCACTTAACTGTTTTGGAAAATGTAATTTTTGGTTTGAAAAACAAAAAAGACAGATCTAGAGTTGATTATTTATTGAATGTTGTTGGTCTTGATAGTTTTGTTGAAAGGTACCCACATGAACTGTCTGGAGGCCAAAAACAAAGACTCGCAATTGCGAGAGCTCTTGCGCCAGGTACAAATTTTATTTTATTAGATGAACCTTTTTGTAGTCTTGATATGCATGTCAAACTAAAATTGAGAAGTGAACTCCCTAATATCCTAAAAGGTTGTAATGCAAGCGGATTGATGGTTACTCATGATCCGGAAGAAGCGATGTCAATTTGTGATAAGGTCGCTGTTATGAATGATGGGAGAATACATCAAATTGATACGCCTATTAACCTTCTAAATAATCCCAAGACCATATTTGTTAGTAGTTTTATTTTGGGTAATAATATTGTTAATCTCAAAAAAAATGGTAATTCATATATTTCTTGTTTGGGTGAAATAAATTGTTCAGAGTATTCGAAAAATACAGGTATCAAAAGTATGTCAATTTCGCCTAAATTTATTTCAATTAAAAGATCAGAATCTGGTGATGCGATTGTTATATCTAAAGAGTTTCTTGGAGAATTTCTTATATATAAAGTATCTATTAATGGAAACATATTAAGGGTTAGAAGTGATATTAATAATCTCCTTAATAATGGCGATAAATGTTCTCTTTCTATTAATAAAAATAGTCATTATTTTTTATATCCTGGCGCATATAAGGAATATTTATAGACTTTTTTATAAGCAATTACACTTGCCCCCCTTCCAATTAGAGCATTTTTTCTTTTTACATTTCTTTTTTTTACTGTTATATATTTTATTAGTTAATAGCAGTTCAGAAAATCTGTACTGTAAATTCATTTATAGTATTGAGACTGATTTTCATTATCATATTATTTAATTTAATTTAAAGGATAAATTTATTACTAATTTATACAAAATGTTGTATTATTTATATAGTTTCTCTTTGTAATATGATTGAAAATAATTTAAGAACTAAGAAATTAATTAATTTTGGTCCATCTGGAAGAGCTGTTGCTCAACCGATAGACAATAGTTTATTGGATAATATTTTTGAACATCTAACTATGGAAAGATATGCTAATGTTCAATATTTTTCTATGTATCTCTGGTTTCAAGAACGTGATTTAAATGGATTTGCGTCTCACTTTCTAAGTGAATCACTAGGCGAAATGGAACATGCACAGAAGTTTGCAGATTATTTAATCGCAAGAGGACAAAGCGTGAAATTAGATGAAATTCCTGCTCCCGTTCAAACGTGGGATTCTATAGAGGAGCTTATTTCTTATTCTTTCAACATGGAGGCTGATTTAACTTCATCTCTGCAACAACTTTATTCAATTTCAGAAAGAATTTCCGATACAAGAACTAACGTATTTTTAGATCCAATCATTGATGCTCAAACCAAATCAGAAGATGAATTTGCAAACATCCTTGGCAAAGTAAAGTTTGCTTCTAATCAACCTTCTGCAATATTATTGATAGATAGTGATTTAAAGAAAAAATAAATTACTTTCAAATTTATTTTCATTCAATATCCTTTTGCTTATTTCAACAAGTAACTTAGAAAAGTTTATTTTCTCATTATATTTTTTATTTAAAAGCTCAGCTATTTTATAAATTTCATTTACTCTTTTAAAAATATTTTTGTTTTCCAACAATAACCTTTCCTTCAATGCTTTATTATTTGTTGTTTTGAAAGATTTTTTTATATTTTTGAGTCTATTCGATAAAAAATCAACTTCTATTAACAAGCTGTTAGTAACTGATTGTGATTCCTTCATTTTTTTATAGAGGTGATGTTTCAATAAAAGAAGGAGCAACACTGACTGTTTGTGTTCCAATAGGAGCTATTAATAACTCAGATGATCTTAATTTAGAAATTAATCTTGTTGACGTTACACGAGTAGAACCGATTAATTCACCAATTCTTTCGTGAGTCAACCTAAAAGGTAACTCACACCATTGCCCACATCTCATACCTAAACGATTTACTAGTATTGAAAACAACGCTTGTAATCGCTGTTCTGCATTTCCTAAGTGTCTAATCCTAAGGAGTTGCAAAGTCCATTCATTTACTGCATCGAAACCAATATTCTCATCAATGTTCACATTGCTGTGAAATGACAAATCTGTTAGTGCTTCAACACAGACACCTTCGCTACATAAAAGGTCTGTTCTTAATTGATCTCCTGATTGTAAAAATGCGAGTGTCATACCTTCAGTTTCTTCACAGGGGCAATAAACTCTAGCAATTCCACTTTCAACTTCTAGGCATGTCCCCTTTGGTCTTGATGAAGGATCTATTAATACGGATTGTCCAGTTATTATTCTTACTGATTTTGAGGGAGATTCTCCATAACTATGGAAATTCATTAATTTAAATTTGATAATGAGAATTATTATCAATTATGCACTATAAAATTACTTATTGCAATAGATTCTCATTATCATCACATTTCTGAAGTTTTTCTTTACAAAGTTTTTATGAATATAATTTAGAAAGAATTTCTAAATAATTTATTTTTAATGAGCGTAAATAGAGTTTGCTTTAATTGTGGAAGTTCGTCATTCGTCTCAGACCGATCTTTAGGAGGTAAGATTGTCTGCTCTAAATGTGGATCTTCTTCATTTAAAAATAAATCCTCTTCATTCTTAAAAAGTAAAAAATTAGTATTTCTTGCTATTGCGATAGCTATCTTTATAATTATTATCTAGATAATCTGTTTATATTCCAAAGTCCATTATTATGAGTTACCTCTACTTGAATACCAAATAACTTATTAAAATTTTCACTATTCATAACCTTATTTTGATCTCCATCAGCGATTATTTTGCCATCTTTTAGCATTATGACCCGGTCATAAATTTGGGTAATTGTTGAAATATCATGAGTGACGCATAAAATTTTCGTATTTAATTTTGATAATTCATTAACCTTATCAATTACAAAAAACTTTGATTTATAATCTAAATTTGCAATTGGTTCATCTAGGATTAAAATTTCCGGTTTTTTGATTAATGCTCTTGCAATAAGAGAAATTTGTTTTTCTCCATCTGATAAATAGGAAAAATTCTTTTTAGATAAATTAGAAATATTCATTTTCTTCATGATTTTTTCAACCTTATAAGAATCTCTTTCAGATTTTTTTTGTACGTAACAATATCTTCCATATAGTCCACTTAAAATTAAATCAAAAACTTTTAAATTTGGATTAATTCTATTTTTTATATCATTATTTACGGTACTTATTTTATTTCTTAGTTCCCATAAATTTATAAGTTCTTTGTCAAATATCTTTAGTTTCGATTCATTAGCTACTACTGGGTATAAGTTTCTATTAATTATCTCAATTAGAGATGATTTACCTGAACCATTCGGTCCAATTAATATTACATTTTCTGAATAGGATATCTTTAAATTTAAATCTTTAATTACTCTAAAACCATTTTTAAAACAATTTATATTTTTTGCGTCAAACCAAAATTTATTAAACACTAAAACTTATTACTCCAAAATATAATCAATTGAATCGAGCTTAAAATAAATATAAAGAGATAAAGCCAATTCAACCATGAAGGTCTATCTACTTTCTTCATGGACTATATTATTAACATAAAAAATATAAGCGGAGCAGCAAATCTTACTAATGTTTTTCTAATAATATCTATATTATTTACAATTTCTAACTTCTTTATCTCAGGAGGATATTTCAATATAACTTTGTCATATACATCAAAATTTTGGGTGTTGTTAATATTTTTCCACGGTTCATCTTTATCTTCAGACTTCTTGTACCACTTCCAAAAATAATTTATTATCCTATCTTCTCCCAATAATTTTATTTCATCCTTACTTATAAATCCCATATCGTGATTATATGTTTGTGTTTTTAAAATCATATAATCCTCATCGAATATCTTATAAAAAATCTTTCTTTGAGTCTCTTTAAATAATAAGAGATTATTCAGCAGTTTATTTTGTAGAAATTTCCTGTAGTGTCTTACTATCACTCTTGCTTTGTTGTTTCCTAGAGGGATATGATCTAAAACTTGTAAATATCTTGATGAGGAAGGATCGCCTTTGTAAATTAATATCCTTCCTGGAGGAATGTATTTTATCCGAATAAATTCTTTTGTAGGATTATTCTTGTAATAATAAATACTTTCAATGTATGAGGGATTAATATTAATTTTCTGGTTGAAACTAACTAATACGTTTTTATTTACATCTTTATCTGGGATTGTATCGCCATGAACCCAAAAGATATGAAGGATATCTAGGTGATTTTCAATAATCCTTGACCAATCACATTTGAAGTCGACTAAAACCTCCTCAAAGACATAATCCTTATGTGAAAAACCATTTTCATATAATTCGTAGTTACTTATAGGTGTATCTTCACTTATAT
>JFLW01000004.1 GCA_000635495.1 Prochlorococcus sp. scB243_495K23
TATCGTAGTTATTATCAACTATATGGCGACATGTTATTCTGTCGAGATTTTGGCAACTTCCTCTAGAAGAAAACTTAGCTCCATGATATGGGCAGGTTATTACTCCATCTGATAATGTACCTCCAAAAAAGGAGGCCCCTCTATGAGGACAAATATTTTTAATGCACCTAACGTTTTTATTTTCATCTCTATAAAGAACAAGAGGCTCATCATAGAGTGAAAAATAATATAGCTTATTTATTTTTAATTCTTTAGAGGGACAAATAGCATACCAACCAAATAAACCTATATTTAAATCTTTTTGAGTTTCTCTAATATCAAACGAGTCAATTTTTACTACCGTTCCTTTTTTAAATGGCTTAAGAACGGTATTAAAGTCTTTTGATTTAAAAAAATTAATTTGTCTGTTTTCCATAAATTAATTTCTTTTTTTTAAATGACTGTTTATCTTTCGGAACTATAACCCAAGTAAATAATCAATTTCTTATAAAAAGAAAATTCTCTATTATTTGTAGCAATAATTATA
>JFLW01000005.1 GCA_000635495.1 Prochlorococcus sp. scB243_495K23
AGTCCAGTTTACTCATTAGATACTTCTTCAAAAACTCCTGAAAAGTATACTAAAAAGATTTCTAGCAAATTCACTAGAACTTATTGCAACACCAGCAACTTCGGTATTTCTTATGAAGGAGCTTTGGCATTTGCTATTGGAGAAACTAATAAGGAATTTAAAAATAATAAACTCAATAAGTTGATAGATTATTCTCTACTAAAAAATTCAATAGTTAATGATTTAGAAAATAATTGCCAGGTTTATGATTTCGATATTAG
>JFLW01000006.1 GCA_000635495.1 Prochlorococcus sp. scB243_495K23
ATGAGTCTTATTTTTTACCTATCCAATCATTTGGTTTCTCCATCATCCATTCGAAAACCCCCTTGGCATCAAGATTTTTAGATGCATAAACAAATAAAATTGGAAATATTAAAATTACTGAGCCAATAACTGCTAACTCTATTTTACCGATCCCCATCTCAGTAATTGTTAATGCAAAATAATTAATCATTATATTTATTAAATTA
>JFLW01000007.1 GCA_000635495.1 Prochlorococcus sp. scB243_495K23
CTTTCCAAATCTGGAAGATGAGGTTCAACCCAATGATCTTTGTTATCAATTCCTGCTGCATTTACATAATTCATAATATGTTGATCCACTTGCTTGTAAAGATCATGCAAATTTAAATCCATACGAATATCATGTGCAATTTCAGAGACTTGTTTTTCTGTTAGACAATGATCTGGATGAAGTAAATCACAACATGGGATTCTCTTCTCGATCAATTCATTTAGATTGATTTTTATTTCGTAATCTTGATGGACAGTCATTAATCTATAGCTTTATTACTCTAATTCTAATTATTTTTAAGGTTTTGTATATCTTTAGTCAAGAAACAAAGTTCTTTAATGCATACACGATAATTTTAAATAAATAGATCTTCCAAATCTTTATACAAATCATCATTCTCTTTTTGGTTTTCTATATGTTCATAGTGAT
>JFLW01000008.1 GCA_000635495.1 Prochlorococcus sp. scB243_495K23
CTAGTAAATCAACCCATTTAAATGGAGAGAATCAGGAGGCTTTTGACTTGCAAACTTATAAAAAGTTTTTATCATTCCTAAAATTTCAGGAAATGATGGACAAATATAAAACTTAATAAGGTGTTGCTAAGTGGTGCACTGTGCGTTAAATTTAATTTGTTTATATAGGAGATTCGCATATTGAGTTTATTTTTCATCATTTCAAAAACCTAAATTCAATTAATCTATAAAATATTTATTCTTATGAATTCATCTCTCCCAGGGTTATCTGTAAATCTCCTCCCTCCAGACAAGTTATATTGTAATTTTAGTTATTGGAGTTCTTTGTTCTCTCAGGATATGCAAATTTTATGGGATAGAGCGCATGGAGTACCTCTTGAAAAACTGCCAAAAGGGGTTTCTGATATGGTTTGAGCATCAATGATTGGATCTAAAAA
>JFLW01000009.1 GCA_000635495.1 Prochlorococcus sp. scB243_495K23
ACATAATTTAAGTCAATATATTTTGATAACAACAAAAGTTGTGCTTTAAATTTACGAATAAATGCATGGTTGAAATATACATTATTGCTTTTTAGCAAATTAAAATGAACAAAAATAATATGTTGAAGCCATATACAGTGCATTACCGTGATTTTCAAAATATAAGATTAGAAAATTGTTTTTATGCCTTTGACGCCTACGAGGCTAGAACACTAGCAATGGAATTTAATAAGTATATAAATGAGCATCCAATAGTATAGACCTTATAAGATGCGAAAAATGATTAAAGA
>JFLW01000010.1 GCA_000635495.1 Prochlorococcus sp. scB243_495K23
TTACTTAAAAATGGATAGTATTTTTTTGAATAAATTAAGAGATTTTGGAAAAAGTAATTCTCCAATTACCTTAGATGTTAAAAGATACGAATTTAAGGATGAAATGTTTGAATCGTTTTATATCTCAATAAAAAAGTCTGAAAACTTAAATATTTTTAGAAAGAAAATTAATAAATTAAATAAATTCGATATTAAGAAAAATTATTCTCCACATATTAGTCTGGCTTATGGAAATCACCCGGTAGATAAAAAAAAAGAATTAGTTTCAGAATTGCCTGAATTTTGCAAAACAATTGAAATCTCTCAAATTGCCTTGGTTGAAGTAGATGAAGAAATA
>JFLW01000011.1 GCA_000635495.1 Prochlorococcus sp. scB243_495K23
CAATCAAACAAACCATTTCTCCTGATTTAACATTTAAATCTACATCTCTAAGAATATGACTCTCGCCATAATAAGTATTTAACGATTTTATTTCGAGTAAATTTTCCATAACTAGTCCTCAGGTCTTCCTAAATAAACATCAATAACTTTTTTGTCTTTTTGTATGGTTTCCATCGTTCCCTCACATAATACTGTTCCCTGATTTAATA
>JFLW01000012.1 GCA_000635495.1 Prochlorococcus sp. scB243_495K23
TTAGCCCACCAAGCTAAACCATGTTTCATCATCTCACCCATGGGTTCAACAATTTATTAAATCCCAAGAACCGGGAATATCAAATGTTTTTTCACCGAAGCAAAATCTTGACTGGTCAAATGTAGTTAGGCCTAGAAGTTCCTCTTTATTTTCTCAAATAAATACTGATGATGGTCCTAAACAAGTTTGGACAACTTTTGGGCCAGATCAAATTGATTTGAATTGGCATAATCCTAAAATGACTCTTGAGTTCTTAAATTTAATTACTACATATTTAACTAATGGAATTAAATGGTTAAGGCTTGATGCTGTAGGTTTTATTTGGAAGGAATCAGGTACTACATGCTTACATTTACCTAAAGCACATTCAATTGTGAAACTTTTAAGAGTTCTTTTAAATAACCTTCTTGATGATGGCGTTTTAATAACTGAAACAAATGTTCCTCAGAAGGAGAATCTTTCTTATCTCATTCCTGATGATGAAGCC
>JFLW01000013.1 GCA_000635495.1 Prochlorococcus sp. scB243_495K23
CGATGGTGTTGGGCTAAGAGCTCTTGAGGGTTTAATGAATGAGCAGAGAATTAAGGATTTATTAATTAATTGTGAGAAAAGAGGAGGATTAGTAAGTCATAGACGTTTATCAAATGGTGATGATAAACCTTATGAATTGAATATTAGTTGGTGGAGTGCAATGGAAGACTCTAGTAGAGATGCTAAAAGATTTCAATATGAGAGATTTATTTTGAGTCAATTATTGGTAATGGCTTTGAAAGGGGTTCCTGCATTTTATTTGCCAGCATTACTAGCTTCAGAAAATGATATCAAAAGCTTTTCTATGACAGGTCAAAGAAGAGATCTAAATAGAGAAAAGTTTAAATCAGAAAATCTTACAGCTGTTTTAAATAATCCTGAATCTAATGCTAATAAAAACTTAAAATATCTTCGTAATGCGATGGATGTCCGATCAGAATTAAAGCAATTTCATCCTTGTTCAGAAATGAAATGTTTGTCTAAAGGTAGAAGTGATATTGTTGTAATCAAAAGAGGTAAAGGTCCTGAGTCTGTTTTTGCAATCCATAATATGACTGAAAATAAAATTAATTATCAATTGAATGATAATGATCTACCAAAAATAATTGATAATGATTTCAATACTCATGATTTTTTAACATCCACTAAATACAATTGCAAAAATATTAGTCTTGATCCTTTTCAAGTAATTTGGCTTAGTGCTTTATAAAAATGATAGAAAATTCTTCTGTTTGGGTAGTAAGTGATGTAGATGGTACTTTAATGGATCACTCATATGATTTATCACCTGCTAAAGAAACTATAAAAAAACTACAAAAATTATCTATACCTGTAATTCTTTGTACAAGCAAAACCGCTTCTGAAGTAAAAGTTATTAGAAAGGAACTTAACTTGACGGATCCCTATATTGTTGAGAATGGTGCGGCAATATATGGTGAATCTCTTAAAAGAGTAAATGGAGAAATTATTCTT
>JFLW01000014.1 GCA_000635495.1 Prochlorococcus sp. scB243_495K23
AAAATACGAATCACTTGAAGAAATCTTAAATTTTATTTCTAAAGAAATTGATTATAAACTTACTCCTCTTAATAATCTCACTGATCAAGAAGCCACTCAGCTTACAGGTTTAGAAGGCAACTCATTGAACTTAATGCGTGATAGACACTGGAGCATGCCTTTTTTAAATCCGCCAAGTTATCTAGAAGAGAAAATTAATATCTGTTGTAAAAAATTCAATGTTGATATTTTTAAGGGCAATAGAATGAGTCATTTATTATCTACAAAATCGAATAAAGGGAAAGCAATAAATGCTCTTAAAGAATATTCAAATGTTCATAATATTGAAATTATAGGTTTAGGCGATTCTCCAAATGATTTGCCTCTACTTTTAAACTCAGATATTAAAATAGTTATTCCAGGAATAGATGGACCTAACTTAAATTTACTGGATCAATTAAAAGATTTGAAATTTACTTTGGCTTCTGAACCAAATGGATATGGTTGGAAAAATGAAATCAATAAATTAATAAATAAGCGAGAACTAAGTTAGAAATATGAAAGCTTTAGATCTTAATTTTCCTCTTGA
>JFLW01000015.1 GCA_000635495.1 Prochlorococcus sp. scB243_495K23
ATTTGAAAAATTAATTATTGATATTGGTTGGGAATCCTTGGATGATTGGTTCAATTTTTGGAATAATAAAAGAAACATTCTTGCAATTGAGCAATATTGGAACAATAAAGTAAATGATGATTGGATTTGGGGTCTGGCTTTACCTCTTTTATCACAGGCTTATAAATTTCAAAAAAATTTTTCTGATAGAAAAATTATTGGAATCTCAGCTCTTCCTGGCACAGGTAAAACAACACTAGGTAAATGGCTCGAAGCTATATCGTTAAAATTAAACTTCAAAATTGCGGTTATTTCAATTGACGACTTTTATCTCCCATCAAATGATATGAAATTAGCAATTAAGAATAACCCTTGGAATGTTTCAAGAGGGTTCCCTGGTAGTCACTCAGTAAAATTAATGCATGAAAAATTATTAAATTGGAAGATAAATGGAGAATTAAATGTACCAGTTTTCGATAAATCATTAAGAAATGGCTTAGGAGATAGATCTCATTGGAGATTAGATAATCCTGATTTATTAATTCTTGAGGGATGGTTTTTGGGTATAGAACCTTATTCTATTGACTTAAATGATCGATTCATAGATACGAAAAATTTGACTGTTGATGAATCATCTTATGTATTAAAGATTCAAAATAACCTAAACGAATATTTAGATATTTGGACTTTAATAGACAATATTTGGCACTTAAAGCCCTTGAAGATTGAATATATGAATATATGGAAAACAAATCAGGAAAAAGAAATGTTTTTACAGAAAGGTAACGCTCTTCAAGATGAAAAATTATCTAATTTCTTAAGAATGCTTAATGTCTCAATCCCACATAAAAGTTTTGACATGATAAATTCCTACGCGCTTTTGTTAATTGATCAAGAAAGAAATTTAGTTGAGGCTGGATTGAATTTTTAGCATTTTCTAAAATTCTTTTTTTTTCAGTAATTTTTTATACATTTTTTTTTGTTCTAAATAGTGTTTAATTAAAAATATTTTTGCTATTTAGGGATGGTTGAGTTTTCTTATAAAAATGAAAGCTGTAGGATGGTTGTCTTGAGATGTATTGGTCCATCAAATTTTTTCTTGGAGAGAGTTTTATTCCCATCTGACATTCTTACTTTTATGGCCCCAAATGATTCAAGAGTCGAAATCTGGGGAAACGAATTATATGGCCCCAAGTTGGAAGAGAGAATAAGAATTTCTGCTGATAGCGAAGATTCGACTTTAGTTGCTTAGAACTGATATTGTCTAATTGTCTTCGAGTCAAAATTTTTTACAAATACTTAGTTTTTATTGATATTATCAAACTAGTTTTAGTTTTATAGATGTATTATTTTTCTTCCTTTGCAATAGGAGGTTTTGTCCCTTCTGCAGCTGTCGCTGGAGTTTTACTTTTAGTTGGGTTAGGAGCCTTTTTTTATCTTGGTATTAAAGGACCCACAGATTATTAATCTTGAGTTAATGAATAAATTGTTATTTTAATTTTTCATGCCATTCTTGATAAGTTTACACTATGGATTTAACAACTATTTTATTTATATTAAGCCTACCTTTCGTTTTATTAACAGTTTATTTTGGGACAAAAAATGATTTTTACGAGAGTGAAAACTATAAAGGTGATGGTTGTGCTCACGATGTTAAAAGGTAACTCAATTACTAATCACCTCTAAATACACAGGTCCATCTACTATCAAATTGCCAAACAGGTTGGTATATTTCATTAGTAATTTTTTTGCCTGCCTTTTTACAAGTTTCTAAATCTTTCATGGGAATAGAATGTAATGAAGGACTTGTTATCCCACTAACCTCAGGCCTTCCTCCAGGTCCTTGTCTATAAGTTCCAATTATTAACCAATAATTAGCTTTTGCAGAATCAGAAAAGATTAGGGAAAAGAGAAAAAATAATATTAAGATAAATTTTTTTTTCATTTTTCTATACTAGCTTTTAATTTTTAAATGTAAATTGCTATTAATTAATCAGTTAATTTAATAATTTTTTGGAATATTTAAAGCTTGTTTTATATGGATTAATTCAAGGTTTGACCGAATTTATTCCTGTAAGTAGTACAGCTCATTTAAAAGTTATATCTCTTTTTTTAGGTATTGATGATCCTGGAGCATCCTTGTCCGCGACTATTCAACTTGGAAGTGTTCTTGCCATAGCTTGGTATTTTAGGAATGATATCTTTAATTTCAGAAGTCAATCTTCCAAAAAATTTCTTGAATATCTCTTACATGAAAGATTATTGAGGTCCATTTTGATTGGTACTATTCCTATTGTTTTGCTTGGTGGGAGTATAAAAATATTTATCCCCTCTTTTTTTGAAAACGTTCTTCGTTCAAATTTATCAATAGCATTGGTCTCATTTCTAATGGCTTTTTTTATGTACTTGGCAGATAGTTCCAAAAGAGGTTCTATAAATATTAAAAACCATAATTATTCAGATAGTTTTTTAATAGGTTTCTTTCAGGCATTTGCAATTTTTCCTGGTGTATCCAGATCGGGGGTCACTATTTCTAGTGCTTTAATGTCAGGCTGGGAAAGAGGAGATGCTGCGAAATTTTCTTTTCTTTTAGGGATGCCAGCTATTTCTCTTGCTGCGATTGTTGAGTTTATTTCTTCTTTTAATGATTTTTTTTCATTGGGTTTCTTCCCTCTTTTTGTTGGTCTTCTTACTACATTTTTGTCATCTTTATTAGCTATAGATTTCTTATTAAAGTATTTTTCTTCCAATGGGTTGAAAATATTTATAATCTATCGAGTAATTTTTGGAGTTGTAATTCTTTTGAATCTATAGATGGTTGTGAAAAAAAATTTTTTGCAATTATGTTAAGGTTTAAAAAAAATTCTTTCTAATGAACATTTTTATATCTTTCCAATTAGGTGAAGTGGAAGTTTCAAATCTTACTATATTGGTTTTAGCTTTTTTTTCTTCTTTTACATTCATAGCAGTAGGCATAAGTTCATATAAACTGTACAAATCGCTTATAAATGAAGACGATAAATAATCGGAACGGCGGGATTTGAACCCACGACCCCCACTACCCCGTAGTGGTGCGCTACCAAACTGCGCTACGCCCCGTGTCTTTACTATAAAGATTAGATTGATTTAAATGTTATTCTTTATAGGATTGTTATCAGATCTCAATACACATTTTTCAACTTCCCAATTAAAGTTTTCCCATATATGGTCTCCTAATTTATAGTTGCTTCCAGTAAAAACTCCCAACTTAACTTTTGTAGGTGAAGCGGAACAATACTGCCTGCTTCCAGCTGATGCAAGATATTGTTGATGGTATTGTTCTGCACAAAAATATGAATCAATCATTTTTATTTCCGTTTCAATTAAACCAAGATTTTTTTCGCTAAGTTCGTTTTGATATTTTTCCTTACTAGCTAATATGGTTTTAATATTATTTTCATTTTTGTAATATATTGCTGATCTATATTGTGTTCCCATGTCATTACCTTGTCTGTTTTTTTGAGTGGGGTCGTGACATTCCCAAAACATTTTTAACAAATCACTTACATCAATTTCCCTTTTATCCCAGATAACTCTTACAACTTCTGAATGACCAGTTAAGCCAGAACATACTTCATAATAAGTGGGATTGTTTTTTTCACCTCCTGCATAGCCTACAGAAGTTGTGATAACTCCAGGAAGTTTCCAAAAACATTTTTCAGATCCCCAGAAACAACCACATCCAAAAAAAATTTCATCTTCATACACATCAGGATCTTTTTGGATATCTGTTTTTAATATTCTATGTAATAAAAAAGAATCATTAGTTAAATTTACCTCCTCATTACTCATGATGTTTTTCAGGAATTTAAACATAATTTAAATCTACCTAGTATAAGAAAAAAAATTACTTTTAGTTCTTAATAATTTTGGTAGCTAATTCTCTCTCCCAAAGTTTTTTATAAAGCCCGTTCACTTTTACTAAATCTTTATGAGTCCCTTCTTGTGCTATTTCTCCTTTATCCATTACTAAAACCCTGTGACAGGTAGCTGCAACAGAAAGTTGGTGACTAATCATTATGATTGTTTTATTACTTCTATTACTCATTTCATCTATTATTCTTGCTGCTGTTTTATTATCTACGCTTGCTAAAGCATCATCAAGAACAACAATAGGAGAATCAACAAGAAGTGCTCTTCCTAATGCAGTTCTTTGCCTTTGTCCACCACTTAATGTAATACCTCTTTCTCCAACAATAGTTTTAAACTTTTGTGGAAAACTATTGATATCATCAATTAATCCAGCTTTTGTTGCACTTTCTTTAACTAAATATTTAGAAGCTTTGTGTTCTCCAAAACTTAGGTTTTCTGAGATTGTAGAAGTAAATAAGAATGCTTCTTGAGGAACGATTGAAATATTTTTTCTAAGGTCGCTTAATTTTAAAGTTTTTACATCAATTTCATCTAAAAACAATTGATTGTCAGGTATTTCAATAGTCCGTCCCAGAGACTTAGCTAGTGTTGTCT
>JFLW01000016.1 GCA_000635495.1 Prochlorococcus sp. scB243_495K23
ACTTAATTGTTAAATTTTTTGCTTCTAAGAATCCTTTAACCTTTCTGTTCAGAGATTTAGCTTCTGTTCTATCTACAATATTCGGATTGTTCTGAAAGATTTCTTCAACACGATCTAAACTTACTTGACCAAGTTGAAAAGTATTTAAGGTAAAACCTAACAGAGCTGTTGGGAAGACAAGTCTTTCTACGTAAAGAATTAAAGCTACTAAACCACCTATCGAAATAAATCCACTCTCTAATTGAAAAGTTCCTAGTGATAATAAAATCAATAATGAAATTGAGGAAATACCTTGTAACAAAGGAAATAGGATACTAGCTGTTCTTGCAAGTTTTATGGCTGAATTTCGATACTCATTATTGTATCTGTTAAATTCTTTTTGCTCAGCATTCTCTTGGGCATAAATTTTAATGGCGCTTATACCAGATAGATCTTCTTGTATTAGATCACTAAGTTTTGATAATGATTCTTGTTGCTCTTTTCTTTGTTTAACCATTCTGCCGCCAAATAGACTTACAA
>JFLW01000017.1 GCA_000635495.1 Prochlorococcus sp. scB243_495K23
TAGCTCTACTAATAATGTCTCCACTACCTTTTTTTTGAATCCATTCTGGATCTTGAATAAGTAAATGGTCAAAAAGTTTTTGACGAAGATTTACTTCTACTTTTCTACCTATGCCAAAGACAATCTGTCTTGAAAATAATCTTATTAAACCCATACAAGTAGCTAAAAATATTAACCATAAAGATTTAGAAATAACAAAATCTGAAGAAAACCCATTTTGTAATTGGTCAATTATATTTTTTACTTCTAAGGGTATTACAACGCTT
>JFLW01000018.1 GCA_000635495.1 Prochlorococcus sp. scB243_495K23
AGAGCTAAAGCTCCATATAAGAATTCTTTTTTGTAGGGCCTTAGGTATTTAGATATAACTTCTATCTTTAAATTTTTCATTTTATTTTGCCGATATGATTAAGATAATGTTTCATTTTTGAATATGTGAGCTAATTTTATAAATGATTCAGTATTTATTTATGGGTAACGAGCAAACTCATCCATTACATGAAACAGACAAGAACATTATAGATTCACTTATCACAAAAAAAAAACCAGAAGATCTTGACTATATAAATTTAGCTAGATTAATAAATCGTTATACCAATTTCCCAGGAGAAATTGAAATTAAAA
>JFLW01000019.1 GCA_000635495.1 Prochlorococcus sp. scB243_495K23
TTTCATCCATAAATGAATGTCTTCTAATCTATCAAACGCTAAAATCCTAAATAATTTACTGGAGGGAAGGGATCTTGACGAATTAACTTCTAAATCTTTAATGAAAAGATGGCTTAATGATGAAATTTCAGATGTTGAAACAGGAGCTTTTTTGAGTGCTTTGAGAGCAAAGAGTTCTACAGGTGTCGAACTAAGTTCTATGGCTGAGGAACTCTTAAATGTTTGCGAATTGCCAGTAGCAAGACCAAACTTGTATTTAGTAGATACTTGTGGAACGGGGGGTGATGGTGCTAATACATTCAATATTTCAACTGCAGTAGCATTTGTGGCAGCATCTTGTGGGGTAAAAATTGCAAAACACGGGAATAAAAGTGCTAGTGGGAAAGTTGGTTCTGCCGATGTTTTGTTGAATCTTGGCTTGGGTTTAAATTGTTCATTAG
>JFLW01000020.1 GCA_000635495.1 Prochlorococcus sp. scB243_495K23
TTTTGTTGAATCTTGGCTTGGATTTAAATTGTTCATTAGAAAAAGTAATCACAGCCGTTAGTGAAATTGGAATAACTTTTTTGTTCGCACCTGTTTGGCATAAATCTTTAATAAAACTAGCCCCATTAAGAAAGACCCTTGGAATAAGGACAGTTTTTAATCAACTTGGACCATTAGTAAATCCTTTAAGACCCAATGCGCAAGTTTTGGGAGTTGCTTCTGAGGATCTTTTAAAACCTATGGGTAGTGCCCTTTTAAAAATGGGTATGAACAGAGCAATAGTCGTCTATGGTTCTGGCGGCCTTGATGAAGCTTCGCTTCAAGGAGAAAATAAATTAATATTTGTTGAAAATGGTGAATTAAG
>JFLW01000021.1 GCA_000635495.1 Prochlorococcus sp. scB243_495K23
TGTTGAAAATGGTGAATTACGGTTTTCAGAAATAAATATCACAGACTTTAACCATGAAAATATCTCTAACGAAAAGCTCGTGGTTTCTGATATTGATTCCAACGAGGAAATATTAAAGTCTGTTTTAAATGGTTCTGGACAAAAAGCTCATATTGATGTAGTTGCCTTGAACTCTGCTTTAGTGCTTTGGGCAGCAGGAATTGAGGATGATTTAAAAGAAGGATTTAATAAAGCTTTATTTTCTATTAAACAAGGAGATCCTTGGGAAAAGTTTTTACTTTTAAAAGATTATTTACATACAAATTAATTTCATATTGATGATTAATCCATATAAGAAAAACGCGAAATTAGTTTTAAGTAATGGAATTGTTTTCCCAGGATTCTTTTTTGGTGCTTCTGGTACAGCTATTGGTGAAATAGTTTTTAATACGGGAATGACCGGATATCAAGAAGTTATTACTGATCCAAGTTATTATGGACAGCTATTAACATTTACTTATCCAGAGATTGGAAATACTGGTATTAATTGTGAAGATTCAGAATCTAATATTAATGTTAAAGGCATAATTGTTAGAAATTTTTCATCGAATAGCAGCAATTGGAGATCACAAAAGAATTTTAATCAATGGTTAGTTGAGAAAAATATCATAGGTCTGCATGGAATTGATACAAGAGCTCTTGTTAAAATTTTAAGATCTAGTGGCGCGATGAATGGAGTTATTACCTCTCTAGATAAAACTGATGAAAGTTGTTTAAAGATAATTCATGATACTCCAAAGATGGAGGGATTAAATTTATCAAAAGCTGTTTCAACAAAGCAACAATATTTATGGAAAAGTCACACGCAAACAACTTTTGATCTAAGAAAAAGATATGACGAATCTTCTAAAAAGTTAAAAATAGTAGCAATTGATTTTGGAATTAAAAATTCAATTCTAAATAGACTTGTATCCCATGGTTGTGAAGTTTTGGTTTTACCTTCTCGATCTTCTCTAAATGATGTTCTGTCTAACAAGCCGGATGGTATATTTTTCTCAAATGGTCCCGGCGATCCTTCATCTGTTTCTGAAGGTATAGACTTAGCAAAATCTCTAATTGAATATGGTGAGATACCTATGTTTGGTATTTGCCTTGGCCATCAAATATTTGGATTAGCATTAGGAGGTTCAACTTATAAATTACCTTTTGGACATCGTGGTTTAAATCATCCTTGTGGTGAAAATAATAAAATTGAAATAACTAGTCAGAATCATGGTTTTGCGATTGATACCAATTCTCTCTCAAAGGACATAGTTAGAATTACCCACTACAACCTTAACGATAATACTGTGGCTGGCTTAGAGGTTTATAATAAGCCTATATTTAGTGTGCAATATCATCCAGAAGCAGGACCTGGCCCACATGATTC
>JFLW01000022.1 GCA_000635495.1 Prochlorococcus sp. scB243_495K23
TTTAAAAAATTTGTTTCTCTAATGTTAGAAAGATGTTGACATATTGTTTTCATTTGATTTGATAATTACATTTGATATAGTAATTTTTTGGAGGTATTAAATCATAGAAGATTTCCAGAAGTTAACCGTTTCTTTAAGAGGAAACCTTGAGGTTAAAACAAACATAATGGTTTTTACTTTTAAAGGCCAACTAGATGCTTTCTCAGAAAAACAAATTTAAGACTTTTGTTACTAATAATTTAAAAAATGACCTACCATTCGTTATTGATCTTACAAAAATAGATTTTTTAGATTCATCGGGTCTTGGAGCACTTGTTCAAACTTCAAAAGAATGCAAAAAGTCGAAACTTGGTTTTTCTGTCGTTGGCAATTCGAGAGTGGCCCAAACAATTAAACTTGTTCGTTTAGGGGATTCTCTTAACTTAAAGTCAAGCCTTGAAGATGCATTAAATTATTTAAAGAATTGAATTATTGGATTCAAAACTTGGTTCCATATGGATCTCCCGAGGATATAGGTGTTATTCAACTTGCTTGGCTTGGAGATTCGGTATGGGAGCTCCACCAAAGACTAAGGCATGTTCATTTCCCTCTAAAATCTAAAGACCTCCATTTATCTGTAGTAAACGAAGTAAAAGCAAAATCTCAGTCAAAATCTTTAAGTCAAATTGAACATTTGTTAAATTCAAATGAACTGGATTTAATTAGGCGTGCTAGAAATAAAACAAAGAGATATCCAAAATCTTCAGATCCCACCATATATTCTAGAGCAACTGGTTTTGAAACTCTTATTGGCTGGCTATTTTTAAAAGATCCCCAAAGATTATCAACCCTTTTTGAATATTTAGAATTAAAAATGAATTGAATCTATGAAAAACTCCTCAAATAAATTTAGTGGAAAAAATAACAAAGAATACCAAAAATATTCAGATTTTGGTTATTACCCAAAAAATACAAATCGTTCAGAAAAAAATGATAGATTTTTGAACAA
>JFLW01000023.1 GCA_000635495.1 Prochlorococcus sp. scB243_495K23
GTTGAAAATTTAAGAAAAAATGATGAAAATAATACTTTTTCTTCTTTAAAAAGAAGAAATCCAAGTTTTAAATCACAAAAAGAGTTTTCTAATAAAAATTCTGATATTCATCAAGAGTTTATTAATAAGAGAAATTTTGATGATTGGATATGGGGTAAACATTCGGTTTATGAGGCTCTTAGTAGCGATAGAGCGATTAATAGGATTTGGTGCACTTCGGAAATTTTTTCTTCAGACAAATTCTATATTTTGCTTAAGAATCTTAAATCAAAAGGAGTTCTTATTGAAGAAGTTTCTTGGAAAAGGCTTTCGCAATTGACATATGGTGCTTCACATCAAGGCGTTGCATTGCAGTTGGCATGCTCTAAAACAATATCACTAGAACAATTAATTGATTTTTCTAAACACAATTGTCCAAATCCTGTAATTGTCGCATTAGACGGTATAACTGATCCTCATAATGTTGGTGCGATTATAAGGTCAGCGGAAGCTTTTGATTGCAAAGGTTTAATTATTCCTCAGAGAAGGTCTGCAGGACTGACTGGAACAGTCGCCAAGGTGGCCGCAGGAGCCTTAGAACATCTTCATGTAAGTAGAGTTGTTAACCTTAATAGAGCACTTGAGGAACTTAAGAAAAATGGTTTTCTGATTGTTGGCTTATCTGGAAATGGTCAAATATCTATCTCAAATTTTCAAGAAAAAGCACCTTTGGTAGTTGTAGTTGGCTCTGAAGATAAAGGTATTTCTTTGCTTACTCAAAAAAAATGCGATTTTATATTAAGTATTTCTCTTAAAGGTAAGACTCCAAGTTTAAATGCCTCTGTGGCGG
>JFLW01000024.1 GCA_000635495.1 Prochlorococcus sp. scB243_495K23
GGCTGCCATATCCCTATTTAACTTGACAAGTAAATAATTTTTATTGTTTCTAATCAAATTTTTAAAGACCACTAAATTGTTGTTGTTTCAATACATTTATATGATTAATAAAAATTTATTGAATTTTCACTGCAAAATTGTATAGAATTTAACAAGAATTGATGGTCTTACAGGCCAATAAAATTGATTAGAAATTTTGGAAACAAACTCGGTTTAGCTTGGTGGGCTAA
>JFLW01000025.1 GCA_000635495.1 Prochlorococcus sp. scB243_495K23
GGTTTAGCTTGGTGGGCTAAAATTGAGACAGATCAACCAAGTAGTACCTACTGGTTCGGACCATTTATTACTAAACGTAGTTTAAAAGAAAATATGTCTTCTTTTATTAATGATCTTTCTGATGAAGGGTCAAAAAATATTAAACACAGTTTAGTGCGTTGCAAAAAAGAAGAACCATTAACTGTTTGATAACTTTGATTTTAAGAAATAAATAAGATATGAATTTTAATTCTTTAAGAAAAGAAATTTCCAGTAATAATCTCTCTGTTAAGGAATTAGTTAATGATATCTCTGCCAAAATCGATCAAAAGATCCTGAAATTAACTCATATATTTGTATTACAAAAGATAATGCTATTGAGCAAGCAGAGAACATTGATAAATTAATTCAAAATAAAGAAAAACTGCCTCCTCTCGCGGGGATCCCAATAGCAATAAAGGATAATATTTGCACCAAAGGAGTTGCAACAACTTGTGCAAGTAAAATGCTCAAAAGCTTTGTTGCGCCTTATGAATCCACCGCTTCGAGTAAATTATGGTCTTCAGGGGGAATTTGTTTAGGAAAAACAAATTTAGACGAATTTGCAATGGGTAGCTCAACGGAAACTTCTGTATTTGGAGTCACTTCAAATCCTTGGGATATTAATAGAGTCCCAGGAGGCAGTTCAGGCGGAAGTGCTGCTTCAGTTGCCGCTGGATTTTGTGCAGCGGCTATAGGTTCTGATACAGGAGGATCAATAAGGCAACCAGCATCTTTTTGTGGCGTCGTAGGTCTTAAACCTACTTATGGCAGAGTTAGCAGATGGGGACTTGTAGCCTTTGCTAGCTCTCTTGATCAGATTGGCCCAATTACTAATACCGTCTCAGATGCGGCCGAAATTCTTTATTCAATATCTGGTAAAGACCCCTTTGACTCAACATGTCTTGACAATCCAGTCCCAAATTATTTGACTGACTTAAATAAATCTATAAAGGGTTTAAAAATTGGAATCATTAAAGAATGTTTTGAACATCCAGGGCTTAATCCAGAAGTTAAGGAATCTGTTCTTTCTGGAGTCGATAGATTCCAAGCTTTAGGAGCTGAAATTATCGAAGTTGAATGTCCTAGATTTAACGATGGAATTGCGACATATTATGTCATTGCACCATCTGAAGCCTCAGCAAATTTAGCTAGATATGATGGAGTTAAATATGGTTACAGATCGAATGAAGGTTCAAATCTTATAGACATGACTTCAAAAAGTAGAGCTGAAGGTTTTGGAGATGAGGTACAAAGAAGAATTTTGATAGGTACTTATGCTTTGTCCGCTGGATACAGTGATGCCTACTACAAGAAGGCACAAAAAGTTAGGACACTTATAAGAAAAGATTTTGATTATGCTTTTAAGAAAGTAGATGTTTTATTAACCCCAACTTGCCCAACCACTGCTTTTTTAAAGGGAGATTTTGTCAATGATCCACTTTCAATGTATTTGTCTGATCTATTAACTGTTCCTGCTAATTTAGCAGGCCTCCCAGCAATCAGTATCCCTTGTGGTTTTGATAATAAAGGTTTACCTATAGGAATGCAATTAATAGGCAATGTATTAGAAGAAGATAGAATATTGAATGCCGCAAATATCTTTGAAATTGATGCTCAGGTAATTAAGAACAGACCTTTATTTTAAATTTGTATTAATAATTAATTTGTAATCACAAAGTATAGATCTTTTAGAAATTTTCTCTATCTTATATATATAAATTATTTGAATATGGCTTTCGTTCCGCTTCATAATCATAGTGACTACAGCTTGCTTGATGGTGCCAGTCAAATCTCAAAAATAGTTGATAGAGCTTGTGATCTTGGAATGGAATCGATAGCTCTTACTGATCATGGAGTTATGTATGGTGTTCTTGATTTGGTCAAGAAGTGTAAAGAGAAAGGTATAAAACCAATTATTGGTAATGAAATGTATGTGATTAATGGTTCTATTGATGATCCCCAACCAAAAAAAGAAAAAAGATATCATTTGGTGGTGTTAGCAAAAAATTATACTGGATATAAGAATCTAGTGAAGTTAACAACAATTAGTCACCTAAATGGGATGAGAGGCCGAGGCATTTTTTCTAGACCATGTATTGATAAATCTCTTTTAAGCAAATATAGTGATGGTTTGATAGTTTCTACAGCTTGTCTTGGTGGAGAGATACCTCAGGCTATTTTAAAAGGTAGATTGGACGTAGCAGAAGATATAGCTATTTGGTATAAAAAATTATTTGCAGATGATTTTTATCTAGAAATACAAGATCATGGCTCTATTGAGGATAGAATTGTTAACGTTGAATTAATAAAAATTGGGAAGAAGCATCAAATAAAAGTCATCGCGACCAACGACGCACACTATTTATCAAGCATGGATGTTGAAGCACATGACGCGTTGCTTTGTGTATTAACAGGAAAACTAATAAGTGATGAAAAAAGATTAAGATATACCGGTACAGAATATATTAAAAGTGAAGGTGAAATGCTTGAACTTTTTAAAGATCATATTGATGATGAATCAATTATTGAGGCAGTTAACAATACAGTAGAAATTTCTCAGAAAGTTGAAGTATTTGATTTGTTTGGTAATTATAGAATGCCAAAATTCCCTCTTAACGAAGATACAGATTCATTTTCTTTCCTTACACAATTATCTAATAAAGGCCTTTTAAAAAGACTTAAAAAAAATGATTTTGAAGAAGTTGATGAGAACTATAAAAAAAGACTATCTTCCGAATTAAAAATTATTAAAGATATGGGCTTCCCAGATTATTTTTTAGTTGTTTGGGACTACATCAAATTTGCTAGAGATAACTCTATCCCGGTAGGACCCGGTAGAGGCTCTGCAGCAGGCTCATTAGTAGCTTATGCTCTCCAAATTACAAATATAGATCCTGTGGAGCATGGTTTGTTGTTTGAGAGATTTTTAAATCCAGCAAGAAAGTCGATGCCAGATATTGACACCGACTTTTGTATTGATAGGAGAAATGAAGTTATAGATTATGTTACTAATCGTTATGGAGAGGATAAAGTTGCGCAAATAATTACTTTCAATAAGATGACCTCTAAGGCGGTTTTAAAAGATGTTGCAAGGGTTTTAGATATACCATATGGAGAAGCGGACAAGTTGGCTAAATTAATACCGGTTGTAAGAGGGAAACCTTATAAATTAAAAGAAATGATTGACAAGAATTCTCCTAGCCAAGAGTTTAGAGAAAAATATATTAATGATAATAGGGTTAAAAAATGGGTTGATTTGGCTTTGAGAATTGAAGGAACTAATAAAACATATGGAGTTCATGCCGCTGGAGTTGTTATCGCATCAGATCCTCTTGACGAACTTGTACCTCTTCAAAGAAATAATGAAGGGCAAATAATAACTCAATATTCTATGGACGATATCGAATCACTTGGATTATTGAAAATGGATTTCTTGGGCCTTAAGAATCTGACAATGATTGAAAAAACAGTTTCCCTAATTAATCAATCTACTGGAAGGAAAATAAATATTGATGAGTTACCACAAAATGATGGTAAAACCTTTGATCTAATCGGAAGAGGAGATCTTGAAGGTATTTTTCAACTTGAATCTTCCGGTATGAAACAGGTTGTTAGGGATTTCAAACCAAGCTCTCTAGAGGATATTTCGTCCATATTGGCTCTTTATAGACCTGGTCCTCTTGATGCAGGCCTAATACCTAAATTCATAAATAGAAAAAATGGGAACGAAAAGGTTGATTTCCCTCATCCTTTTATTAAGTCAATCCTCACTGAAACCTATGGAATTATGGTTTACCAAGAACAAATCATGAAAATTGCTCAAGACCTAGCCGGTTATTCTCTGGGTGATGCTGATTTACTTCGAAGAGCAATGGGGAAAAAGAAAGTTTCTGAAATGGTAAAGCATAGGAATATTTTTGTAGACGGTTCCATGAAGAAAGGTGTAAATGAAAAATTAGCTAATGATCTTTTTGATCAAATGGTTTTATTCGCAGAATATTGTTTTAACAAAAGCCACTCAACTGCTTATGGTGCCGTAACTTATCAAACTGCATTTTTGAAGGCCCATTTTCCTGTTGCATATATGGCAGCCCTTTTAAGCGTTAATTCTGGCTCTAGCGACAAGATGCAAAGATATATTTCTAATTGTTATTCCATGGGAATAGATGTTATTTCACCGAGCATTAATTTTTCTGGTGTTGATTTCACTATTAAGAATAATCAGATTTTATTCGGGTTATCTGCAATTAAGAATTTAGGAGATTCTGCAATAAGAAATATAATTGAAAACCGAAATAGTTTTGGAACCTTTAATTCATTATCAGATTTGTGCGACCGTTTGCCTTCTAATGTTCTTAACAAAAGAAGTCTTGAATCTCTAATTCATTGTGGAGCATTAGATGAGTTTTCAGATGATAATAATAGAGCTCAGTTATTGTCAGATCTTGAACATGTTATAGAGTGGGCCTCTTCAAGAAATCGTGATAGATTATCGGGGCAAGGAAATCTATTTGACTCTAAAGAAGAATTTTCTAATGTTGCTTTTTCAGATTCACAATTAGCTAAGGTTGATGATTATTCACTTATTGAGAAATTAAAGTTAGAAAAGCAGCTATTAGGCTTTTACTTATCTGACCATCCTTTAAAGCACTTAACTAAACCCGCAAAACTTGTTTCACCTATAAGCATTTCGCAGTTAGAAGAAACAAAAGATAGAGCCAAAGTCTCTTTAGTTGGAATGATCCCTGATTTAAAGCAAATTACAACGAGAAAAGGAGATAGGATGGCTATAATCCAGCTTGAAGATCTTTCTGGAAGTTGCGAAGCTATAGTTTTCCCAAAAACCTATGTCAGATTATCCGAATTTCTTTTGACTGATACTAGATTATTGTTTTGGGGAACAATAGATAAAAAAAGTGATAAGACTCAATTAATAATTGATGATTGTAGAGAAATAGATAACCTTAAATTGCTTATTATTAATCTTGAAAGTTCTCAAGCATCAGATGTAAGAGTACAAAATACTTTAAGAAACTGTTTAACTAAATTTAAACCAGATAAAGGTAGATGTGGAATCAAGGTTCCAGTTTTAGCTGCAGTAAGAAATGAGCATAGCGTTACTTACGTTAAATTTGGCGATCAATTCTGTATTGGTGATATACAAGGAGCATGCAAATTATTAGAAGAAAATTCATTCCAAGTTAACTTGAAATCTTTAGTTTCCTAGATTAACTTTGATCCTCGAAATTTTGTGTTGCTGGTTTGAAGGCTGCTTTTGCACGTTGTATGTTCATTGGAATATTTTCAATACCAAAAAAAGATCCAGGTTCTTTATCCCAACTAGCTGATAATATTCCAAAACTCAATCCTGCTAAACCTAACAAAAAAAACAATGCTGAAATTGCAATTGTTGATGAAGGAGGTATTTCAGCAATATTTCTCGTTACTATAATGTAGCTAACTACAAAAACCGACATCCCTAATATTGTGGGAATTCCTGCGGTAAAAAATATTCTTCTTGCCATTCTATCAGCAACATATTTTGGTATCCCAGTTGATGATCTTTTTGGGGTAGTTGCAGTACTTGATGCTTTTTCTAGATTAGCAAATGCAGATTTCTCAGAATAATTTTTTTTCTTCTTAAATTGTGTCTTTTTTTTAGATTGCTTTTTTTTCATTAATTGAAATCATCCTCTGATTCCAATTTTCTTTACTAGCTCTTGATATCTCTGAAGGTTTTTGTCTTTTATGAAAGAAAGTAATCTTTTCCTTTTACCAATCATTTTTAATAATCCTTGCCTTGAAGCAAAATCATGAATGTTTCCTTGGAGGTGGTCACTTAATTTCGATATTCTTTTTGAAAGCAGTGCTACTTGAACTTCGGCTGAACCTGTATCAGTTGGATGTACTTGATGAGTCTCAATCAGCTTCTGTTTTTCAGCTGTATCTAATGACATAAATTTTATTTCTTTTACTCTATGATACTACGTCAGCTAGCTATATTACTACTCTCCTTATCTAGATAATTCATAGCTAATTTCAATAAATTTTCAAATGATAAATTATTTTCTTTTTTTGCAGGGAAATCTATTTCATTAATAATAATTGGCAAAATAGTATTGATTTCTTTATTTTTGTAATTTAATGATCGAAGAGTTAATTGAAGATCTTCGATCATTTTATTAATTTCTGGATCCTTAATCGAAAATTCACCTTTTGCTTTTTCTTCTTCAAATTGTATTTCACTTTTAAATTTATTTTTTAGTTCTAAAATTAAACGATCACTCATTTTTTGACCTATACCAGGTACGGAACAAATTAATTTTTTGTTTTGTGTTTTTATTGCATTGATAACTTCATTAATAGAGAATTTATTTAATATCCCCATTCCAATTTGAGATCCAACACCTCGGATACTTAAAATCTCAATAAAGAAATTCTTTTGTTCCTTTGATGTAAAGCCAAATAATAAATCTGAATCTTCTTTTTTGATATGTTTTAACCAAAGAGTAATTTTTTTATTAGATATCTGATTTGTTTTTAATTTGAGAAAAAAGGATTCTAGTATTTGTATTTCGTATCCTAATCCTTGACAGTTTATTAAAACAAAAAATTTTTGATTAGTTTGCCATAACTCAACCAATTCTCCATTTATCCAACTAATCAATTAACCACCATCCACCTGACAACCAATTAGTGCTCCTGCCGTTCCGCCAGCAGGTACTGCCCAAAATCTATCTTTCCCTCTAGAGGAAGATAGTGCTATTCCAGCACCAAGAAGTCCTCCTATAACTGAACCTTCACTACAGTCATTATCATCTATTTTTTCAGCTGTACTTTGACCTCCACAAGGTATTACAACGTCCACCTCATAACTCTTCACGTAGCCTGGATTTGATTTGGTTCCAGGAATGTATTCCTCTCTGTATTCAGTTCTTGTGCAAGTTACTGACTTTGGGGTCGTTGCATTAACTTGAACAATAGGAGAAAAACAAAATAATAAAGCTAAATAGAAAAATTTCACTTTTTTTTTTTTTAATAACTATATTCTATGTCTTTTTGATTATTTTGGTAGTAGATATAATAGTTCCTAATAATACCAGTGAAGCTCCTAATAAAAAATTTATATTTATCATTTCACTAAAAAACAAAATTCCCCAAATTGACCCGAATAAAACTTGCAAATAGTTAATTGTTGAAGCTTCAGAAGCAGGAAAATTTTTTAATCCTACAGTTAAGAAAGTCTGACCTAATTGAGTAAATAAGCCAATGCCAATTATCCAAACTAATTCATTCCAAGTTGGGGTAACCCAGTTCACTACTACAATTGGCAATAAAGCTATAAAAGAAACAAGTGGAAAATATTCAATAATTACATAAACATCTTCAGTAAATGAAAGTTTCTTAACAGTAACGTAAGCCAATGCAGTGCAGATTGCCCCAAGAAATGCGATCGAAATCGAAATACTTTCAATTTCAACGTTTATATTTGATAGCTGACTTGGATTTAATATTACTAATATTCCAATCCAGCCAATAATTAAAGCAAAAATTATATTCCGAGTTAATTTTTCGTCTATAAATATGCCAGCAAATATAGATATAAAGATAGGGTATGTGTACTGAATGACAGTAGATATACTAAGGGGCATATTTCTTATCGCATAAAAAATACACACTAAAGCTAAAGTTCCTAAAACACCTCTTAAGATAAGTAATGGTTTATTGTTACCCCAAGGATTTATATTTTTTTGATTAATAATTAATAATGTAATAATTAAACTTAACAATGATCTGAATAAAACTAATTCATAAATAGGTATCCTTTTATCAATATTTTTTACGCATAAAGTCATCAAACTAAAGAAGAATGAAGCAAATACCAAATTAAACTTATTCAATGAATTAAATTTTTTTTCAAATTCTGAGATATTTATCATTTAAAAAAATAGTTTTATTGTGAAATTAAGTAGATTCTTATTTGATTTTGACCTATAACAAATAAATCATTATTTGTTTTTGAAAAAAAATCTCAATGGTTCATTCTATACACCCAAGAACTATTCAAGAGGTTAAGGAAAAATCAGATATCGTTGACGTTATATCTGAACATATTGTTCTTAAGAAAAAAGGCAAGGAATTTGTTGGGATTTGTCCTTTTCATGATGATACTAAGCCATCTATGACAGTATCACCAACTAAACAATTCTATTACTGTTTTTCTTGTGGTGCAGGTGGAAACTCTATTAAATTTTTAATGGAATTTACTCGTGCAAATTTTTCAGATGTTGTACTTTCACTCGCTAAAAAAAATAATATTAATGTTGAAAATCTTGAGGGTCCTCAAGTAGAAGCTTATAAAAAACAACTATCTAGGAAGGAAGAGCTTTATAAAATATTAAGAGTCACTAAAAATTGGTTTAAGTCTCAATTAAATAATTCTCTTGGTTTTGAAGCCATGAAATATTTAACATCTAAGAGAAACTTGAGTAACAAGATTATTGATAACTTTGAATTAGGCTTTGCCCCAAATTCATGGAATGATTTATTTAATTATCTTTCCAGGGTAGAAAAATTCCCCATTAATTTAATATTAGCTTCAGGCCTTGCAATTTCTAAAGATAATTCTGACAAGATTTATGATCGTTTTAGAAATAGATTAATTGTTCCAATACATGATATGCAGGGAAGAGTAGTTGCCTTTGGAGGAAGATCTCTTGATGGTCAGGAACCTAAATATCTTAATTCTCCAGAATCAGAGATATTTGAAAAGGGAAAAATGTTGTTTGCCTTTGAAAAAGCTTCTAGTGATATTAGAAAAAGAGATAAAGCAATTATTGTTGAAGGCTACTTTGATGTTATTTCTCTCCATTCAAAGGGTATAACTAATTCTGTGGCTTCTCTCGGTACCGCATTAAATAAGTATCAAATTTCTCAACTATGTAGATGTACAGATAATAAAAATATTATTTTGAATTTTGATTCTGATAATGCAGGAATCTTAGCTACAAAAAGAGTAATTAAAGAAGTTGAGACCCTATCCCTTCATGATCAAATTAATCTTAAGATACTTCAACTAAGTCATTTTAAAGATCCTGACGAATATTTGAATAGTCATACACCTGAAGATTATTTTAATTTAATTGATAATTCATCCTTTTGGATTGATTGGGAGATTGATCAGATCTTTAAAGATCAAGATTTAACTAAGTCTGAAATTTTTCAAAGTGTTATTTCTTCATTGGTCAAATTATTAAGTAAATTACCTCAATCATCAACCAGAACTCATTATTTACAAAAAGTTTCCGAGCAATTAAGTAAGGGACAAGCTAGGTTAGCAATACAGTTTGAACAAGATTTAAGAAATCAAGTAAAGGGATTTCGTTGGCATGGTAGATCAAAAAAATTTGAACAACCAAATGAAACTTCCCGACGGGAGAAAAATGAATCGGAAATAATTTTTTATTATTTACATTGTCCAGATCTTAGGCTATTTATTCGTGATGAATTTCTCAAAAGAGAAATTAATGTTTTTAATACTGGTTATATTCAAAGTCTATGGGAAGCTATTTCAAAAATTGAACAAAATAATTTAGGTTTAAATTACTTAAATGATTTAAAACAAACAAATAGTCAAAATCTTCAGAAAGACTTTTCTTCTATTAACTTAATTTCACTTCTGCCTGATTACTTAGCTCTCAATAATCCTGAATCATCAAATAAAATTAATATTTTTATTAATCCCAATGAGTTGTTTTTAACATTGCTGACTAATCCTAAGGACAATTTACTTGGAACATTATCACTTCTTGAGAAATATAATTCTCTAAAAAGATGTAGACACTTAATAGAATCTTGGGGATCTCAAAGATTAAAAACTTTAGAAAATTGTATATCTATTTTAATTGATAATCCTTCTTCAGGTTCTTCAAATACAAATAAAGAAATTGATGATCTTTTTAAGGATTTAAACTCAGATGCCATTAAATTTCAGGAATTATATTACCTAGAAAGACAACATATAAATTTCTTAGACAAACAACGTTGTGGCAATTTCCTCGCTAGTTAATATAAAAATTTATAGGCAGTATTTTTTAATCAAGTTTTTAACTTTTTTGGGTTTATCTTCAAGAACATAAGCTTCTACTTCTTTCGCATAAGTCCCAGAAAAATTTGAACTAGAGAAGTCTAATGCTTTTCTTTTACTTTGATGCAATTTGCTTTCTAATTTTTTTATATCCCCTATTGTTTTATTTTCATTACATTTTTGTATCGCATGAGTTGCTTCGTGTCTTAATGCTTTTCTTATCGCCCTTTCTGTTTTGAAGTTATCTTTATTTGGTTGTTGATTCTTATTTCTAAAATTTGTTTTCCTTTTTGCATTTTCAGTACATATTATTATTTTATTTTCTTTAAAATTATGTAGCCCTTTTATTTCTTTGTTTAATAGACATTCAATTTTATTTTCTTCAACTATGTAGTTTGCTTTAATTAATAAGTTAAGAATCTCTTTATCTAATTTGCTCAAAAATAATATAAATTCCATTCTTTTTTGTTTACTTCACTATAGTTGGGATTTGTTCTATATCAGTTGTAGATGAGCGACTTAATAAATTCTTATTCATCTTCCAACTTTGTGGATTTTTTGTAATGGCCCATGTAATTGCATTGTTATTAAATCTTTTATTTAATAAATCAATCGTTTTCATAAGATTTGTTGATTTTTTTAAGACTTTCTGAGATTTGTAATTGATAACTGATTGCTGTAAATATTTGCTATTTGTTAAATCCTGCATTAAAACACCAGCTTTTGAGAATTTATATTCGGGATTATAAATTTCTTTAGATAATTCAACTACTATTTTTAAAATATTGTTTGTGTCATCTGTTGCATTTGTAAGTTTTCTATGAGCACTTCTTTGATAATTTTGACTTGAATATTTACTGGTTCTAGCAAATACTCTAATATTAGATGATTGTAAATTCTGACTTCTCATTTTTTCAGAGGCTTTTATTGCGTGAGTTGCCAGTGCTTGAGTTAAGTCTTCTAATTTTGTGATAGGCGTGCCGAAACTTCTGCTCACCTGAATTTCTTTTTTTGATTTCTTGTTTTTTTCTATGGGCAGGCATCTATGGCCTTTAAGTTCTAATTGCAATCTTTTCCCTACAATGCCTAATTTCTTAATGATTTCATTTTCTTCCATATCTCTTAGTTCTCGCGCATTTTTAATACCTTTACTTTGTAACCAATTAGAGGTTTGTTTCCCGACTCCCCATATCTTATCTATACTAATTCTTTTCAAATAATTATTCTCATTTTCGGTTCTAGCTAAATCAAATATTCCAGCTGAATAATCAATATTTTTAGCTAGTTTATTAGCAATTTTTGCTCTTACTTTATTTTCTCCTATTCCTACTGTTATGGTAATCCCTAGATTCTGATATATTAATGATCTTATGCTTCTTGCCCAAGGATATAGATTTTCATCATTAGGTCTAGAAATCGAGACGAATGCTTCGTCAATAGAATAAATTTCTATCTGTTCACAGTAATTTTTCAGTAAATTCATTAGTCTTCTGCTCATATCCCCATAAAGCGAGTAGTTTGAGCTTAAGACTGCCACATCTAATTTATTTAGTCTTTCTTTGACCTTAAAATACGGAGTTCCCATTTTAATTTTTAAAGCTCGCGCTTCAGAGCTTCTCGCAATGATACATCCGTCATTATTAGATAAAATTACCACTGGTTTATTTCTCAAATGAGGATTAATATTTTGTTCACATGACGCGTAAAAATTATTAGCATCTATAAGAGCTATTGCATCAATATTTGAAATCCTCATAAATAGCTATGTATTGAATAAATAACAACTCCCCATATCTGTACATCAATATGGTTTTTAAATCTAAAATCAGGATAATTATGATTTTCTGCTTTTAAATATAATTCATTATTTTTTATAGATAATCTTTTTATTGTAAATTCTCCGTCTATCATTGCAATGATGATATTCCCTGGCCTGGCTATTAAGCTCTTGTCTACTATTATTAAATCTTTATCTTTAATTCCTGCATTTATCATTGAGTCACCTTTAACTCTAAGAAAAAAAGTGCTAAACGGATTAGATATTAAATGTTCGTTTAAATCAATATTTTCTTCTGTATAGTCATCTGCAGGAGAAGGAAACCCTGCTGATACCGAATCAGTTAATAATGGGATTTTAGATTTTTTAGTAGTTGAATCAAAAGAATCCAAGGTTAAATTAATAGTATATATGTACTATATAGCAAAAACCAAAAAATAGTTAGTTATTAAACTTTTAT
>JFLW01000026.1 GCA_000635495.1 Prochlorococcus sp. scB243_495K23
GTTAGTTATTAAACTTTTATAGATTAATTTTAGGTTGAATCTAATCTTTTTAAGAACGATGATAAGGGGAGTTGTTAGATATAGAAATAGCTCTATAGATTTGCTCGATTAGGATTAATCTAGCTAATTCATGAGGAAAAGTTAAAGGAGATAGGCTTAGTACAAGATCAGATTTTTCTTGTATATCTGAACTAACTCCATCAGTATCACCGATTAAGAAATTAATTTTTTTATTTTTAAAATTCAAGAGTAAGGAACATAGTTCAACTGAATTAAGCTGTTTCCCTTCTTCACTTAGGCAGATAATAATATTGTTATTTGATCTAAGATTATTTAAATTAAAAGTCTTTAACTCATTAATGACAAGTTCAGGCATTCTTTTTTTGTATTGATTAATTCCATCTCTAATCCAAAGTTTCTTTATTTTGCCGATAGCATAAATTGCTAATCTATTACTCTGAAGCATAAGTAAATATTAAAACTAATTATTCATCAAGAAGATAATTAAATTCATCATATAGTTCCTCTTCGGTTGTTAATTTCTTGGATAAATTATGTTTTTTAGAATTCATATTAATTTGATTAATCTCACTTTCTCTTAGTGAGTTATTAATGTTAGAAGTCTCTTCTAAAGATTCTGAATTATCAATTAACGAATAAAAAATTTTATTAGGATCTTCTGAATTAAGTGGATTAGTGATTAAATTATCATTATTAGTTATATTTGTGTAATTATTTATATTTATATTTTTACTTTCGTTATTTAAATTTTTCTTTTTTTTAAATTTATTGAGTTTATCTAAATTTTTTTTTGATAAGCTCATGATATAAAGTATTAAATAAATTCATATTTAATTTAAACATATTATTTATCTTTTAGATGAATTCTAAAAACTATCATCAAAAAAAAAGATTTGGACAACACTGGTTGGTAAATAAAAAAATTTTAGAAAAAATTAAAGAAATTGCTGTTCTTAATGAAAATGACTTTATTT
>JFLW01000027.1 GCA_000635495.1 Prochlorococcus sp. scB243_495K23
TTTAGAAAAAATTAAAGAAATTGCTGTTCTTAATGAAAATGACTTTATTTTAGAAATTGGTCCTGGTAAAGGAGCTTTAACATCTAAGTTGTTAGATTCAGAAATTAAAAAATTACATGCAATTGAATTAGATAAGGATTTAATAAATTTATTAAATGATAAATTCAATAATAATGATAAGTTTTCACTTCAGCAGGGAGATATTCTTTCTGTAAATTTAGATTCGATTAATAAGAAGATTACAAAAGTGATTGCAAATATTCCTTACAATATAACTGGCCCAATATTGGATATTTTCATAGGTCGATTGGGAATTATAAGAAAATATAATTATGAAAAAATAATATTTTTGATGCAGAAAGACGTTGTAGATAGGATTTTGTCAAAAGAAGGTAGCCCCAATGCTGGAGCGCTTAGTATAAGAATGCAACTTTTATCAAAAATAAAAAGAATATGTGATGTGCCGCCTTCATCATTTAGTCCGCCTCCAAAAGTTTTTTCTTCTTTAGTAGTTTTCGAACCAATTAAAAATAATTTAAGATTAGATATTAATCTAGAAAAATATATAGATAAACTTCTTCGAATTTCATTTAATTCAAGAAGAAAAATGCTTAGAAATACTCTTAATTCAATACTTTCAAATGAAGAGATAAATGAATTATCTGAATCTTCAAAAGTTTGTTGTAATTTAAGACCACAAGATATTTCAATTGACCAATGGATTAAGCTTGCAGAAAATTGTATTAAAATTAAAAAATAAAAATTTAAGTATATGCAAGATTTAGCTAAAACGAAAATTAATATAAAATCTCCTGCCAAAATAAATTTGCACCTTGAAGTTATTGGTAAAAGAGAGGATGGATTTCATGAGTTAGCAATGATTATGCAAAATATCGATCTTTCTGATTATTTAGAATTTGAAATTAATAATGAAGGTTTAATTAAACTTGAGTCTGATTGTAATGATTTAAGCTTATCTGATGATAATTTAATTGTTAAATCGGCAAATCTATTAAGGAAAAAGTCAAATATAGATTACGGTGCGAATATATTTTTAAGAAAAAATATTCCAATTGGCGCAGGATTAGCTGGTGGATCCAGTAATGCAGCAGCAACATTAATTGGTCTTAATAAGTTATGGGATTTGAATTTAGATCAAGAAACATTATGTTCATTAGCATCAACTTTAGGATCTGATATTCCCTTTTTTATAAATGGTGGCATTCAATTATGTTTTGGAAGAGGAGAAA
>JFLW01000028.1 GCA_000635495.1 Prochlorococcus sp. scB243_495K23
TGGAGAAATTAGATTCAAACTTTGAATATGGAGTAATTCTTTTAAAAAATCGAAATTTATCCGTGTCTACAGCTGAAACTTATAAAAAATATAGTAATAGATTTTGTGATCAATATCTTACTGATAGAGAAATGATTGAGAGCATAAGAAAAAAGTTAAGAGATAATGGTTTAAATAACTTAAATTTTAATAATCAAAATTTATCTATTAAAAATGATTTGCAGTTAGTTGTTGAAAATGAAAATGATTCTGTAAAGCAGGCATTATATTTACTTTCTAAATTAGAAAATTGTCTCACATTTTCAATGAGTGGATCAGGGCCTACATGCTTTGCGCTCTTTAAAGATATAG
>JFLW01000029.1 GCA_000635495.1 Prochlorococcus sp. scB243_495K23
GCGCTCTTTAAAGATATAGAGATTGCTAAAAAAGAATTAACTACAAATTATAAATTATTTAGAAATAAAGGTTACGATTCATGGGTTTGCACTTTCCTTGAAAAGGGAATAGCATTCATTTAAATTTTTTAATACAAAATTTTATTGTGGCTGATAATAGTACTAATAATATTGAAAAAAACATTCCCGAAAAAGGGCCGTTAAATTTTATTGTAGGATCATTAACAAGTTTTTTATTATTTATATTTTTTTATTTTTTAAGTAATAAAATTGCAATTTATTTTTCATTACATAAACCATCTAATTCTTCTGAAATAGTCCAAAATATTTCTTCTAGTATTAATACCTTGATAATTGGATTAGCATTTTTGCTAACTTTCTCTTTTGCTTTTATAGGTATAGGACTTTTTATTGTATTTATTCGCAGTTTTTTTCTTAAGAAAAATTGAATTGCCAATATTATTAAGAAAATACTTTCTTTTAATGTCTTTACATGACTTAGGCCTTTTAATCCTTTTACTGTCACCTGGAATGATTCTATCAATATTACTACTCATAACCTTCGCTGAAGGAGGTTGAATTATTCAAAGTGGTAGGATTATATATGTGATTAATTAGGTAATTAATTGTGGCTGGAACATTATTATTTAATGCTTTGAAAGAGGCAATTGATGAAGAAATGGCAAATGATGTAAATGTTTGCGTTATGGGGGAGGATGTTGGTCAATATGGAGGATCTTATAAGGTAACTAAGGATTTATATGAAAAATATGGCGAGTTAAGAGTCTTAGATACTCCAATTGCCGAGAATAGTTTTACGGGTATGGCTGTGGGTGCAGCAATGACTGGCTTAAGACCAATAGTAGAAGGAATGAATATGGGTTTTTTGCTTTTAGCTTTTAATCAGATATCAAATAATATGGGTATGCTTAGATATACAAGTGGCGGAAATTATAAAATACCAGCAGTAGTTCGAGGACCTGGAGGAGTTGGTCGTCAACTTGGTGCTGAGCACAGTCAAAGACTTGAAGCATATTTTCATGCAGTTCCTGGCATAAAGATTGTTGCATGTAGTACACCCACAAATGCTAAAGGTTTAATGAAAGCAGCTATAAGAGATGATAATCCGGTTCTATTTTTCGAGCATGTTCTTCTATACAATTTGTCTGAAGAATTACCCGAGGGAGATTATACTTGCGCTTTAGATCAGGCTGACGTTGTAAAAGAAGGTAAAGATATTACTTTATTGACTTATTCAAGAATGAGACATCACTGCCTTAAAGCTGTTGAAGAATTAGAAAAAAAAGGAATAGATGTTGAGTTAATAGATTTAATAAGTTTAAAACCATTTGATATGGAAACCATTTCAAAATCAATAAGAAAAACAAATAAAGTAGTTATTGTTGAAGAATGTATGAAGACTGGAGGTATTGGTGCAGAATTAATTGCCTTAATAACCGAAGAGTGTTTTGACGATCTTGATGCCCGACCAATTAGATTATCTAGTCAGGATATTCCAACTCCTTATAATGGTAATCTCGAGAATTTGACAATAATCCAACCACATCAAATAGTTGAAAAAGTTGAAGATTTAATTAGTGGGAGTATATAGACAATGAAAAGAAGGCAAGGTTGGCTTTTTTTTATTATATTTCTACTTACTTTATCTGTTTATCTATTAATAAATTATCCCTTACAGTTGGGATTGGATTTACAAGGGGGTTCTCAACTTACACTACAAATTATTAAAGAGGAAGGTAAGGTAACAAGGGATGAACTTGAAGCAGTTAATTCAGTTATAGATAAGCGTGTTAACAATTTAGGTGTTTCTGAGTCTAATTTGCAAACCCTTGGTGGAGACCAATTGATATTAGAATTACCAGGTGAACAAAATCCATTAGTTGCTTCAAGGGTATTAGGTAAGACTGCTTTATTAGAATTTAGAACTCAAAAAGAAGGAACATCTACAGATTTAAAAACCCTGCAACTTCAGAGATTAACTATTAAAGAATTAATTGAACAATATTCCTTTGCAGAAAAAAGTCAAAATGATAATAACTTAAAAGTTATTCAAGAAGATCTTAATGATATAGAGCAAGAATTGAATTACTCATCAACTAGTAAAGATTTATATGGGAAGTTAATTGAAATCAAAAAATATGTTGATAATGAAATTACAAATTTATTTATCAAAACAGATTTATCTGGTAAGGATCTTATTAACGCAGGAAGGAGACAAGAACAAACAAATAGTAATTGGGAAGTTTTATTAACTTTTAGTAATTCAGGAGGTGAAAAATTTGCAGAAATTACAAAGTCAATTGCGGGCACTAATCAACTATTGGCTATCATTTTAGATGGTGAATCAATTAGTGAAGCCAGTGTTGGTAATCAGTTTGCTAGTACTGGGATTACAGGTGGATCAGCAACAATAAGTGGTAATTTTAGTGCTGAAAATGCTAGAGAATTAGAAGTTCAACTTAAAGGAGGCTCATTGCCATTGCCAATTGAAATAGTCGAAACTAACACAATAGGTGCTCTATTGGGATCCAAAAATATTTTAAAAAGTCTTTATGCAGCTATTAGTGGGTTAATTTTTGTTGGCATTTTTATGATTTTTAATTATAGAATTCTTGGTTTTGTTTCCGTCCTTTCTCTAGTAATTTATGGTTTCTTTAACTTAGCCATATATTCTCTAATTCCTGTAACTTTGACTTTACCTGGAATATCTGGGCTTATACTTAGTATTGGTATGGCTGTTGATGCAAATATTCTAATATTTGAGAGAATTAGAGAAGAATTATATGATGGTAATACTCTTACAAGATCTATTGATAGCGGTTTTCAGAGAGCTAATTCATCCATAGTTGATGGCCATATTACAACTCTTCTTAGTTGTTTTGTATTATTTTTATTAGGAACAAATTTTGTTAAGGGTTTTGCGGCAACATTAGGTATTGGAGTCTTAATAAGCTTTTTTACCTCATTAAATTGTTCTAAAAATATTTTGCGATTTTTTACAACATATCAATCTTTGAGACAGAAAAATCTCTATCTGCCAAGGAATAATTTTTCAAACTAAATTTTTTTTTCTAATTTCCCATGAAATACAATCTTGAACTAATAAAAAATAAAAGAAAGATAATTGGGTTTTCAATTGTTCTTATTTTGTTGAGTCTTTTAGGAATTTTATATTCTACTTTTAATACTTCTTATAAGAAACCTATAAATTTAGGGATGGATTTTGTTGGGGGAAATGAACTAAGAATAGAGAGAATTTGTAATGAGGAATGTTCTAATTTTTCTCCTGATTCGGTTTTAGAAAATCTAAGAGAGAACTCTAAAAATAAAAACTTATTAAATAACATTAAATTACAATCCCAAAATAATAATAAATTGATTTCAATAAGAACACCTTATTTGAGTATCCAAGAATCAAATAATCTTATTAGTAATCTTGATAATATTGTTGGACCTTTAAATTATGAGAGTAAGGATTCAAGATTAATAGGTCCAAAGCTTGGTAAAAGGTTACTTACTAATTGTGTTACTTCATTGTTAGTTTCTTTATTTGCAATTTCTTTATATATAACTATTAGATTTGATAAAAAATATGCATTATTTGCATTATTAGCTTTATTCCATGATTTATTAATTGTTTTCGGTATATTCTCTTGGCTTGGAATTATATTATCTGTAGAGGTAAATAGTTTATTTGCTGTGTCCTTGCTTACTATTGCTGGTTATTCTGTAAATGATACTGTTGTTATTTTTGATAGAATTCGTGAAAATTTAAAATCAAATAAAGCAGACTATAACGAAACTATTCAATTATCAGTAAACGAATCATTTAGGAGAACAGCTTTTACCAGTATTACAACTCTAATCCCTTTATTAAGCATAATTTTTTTTGGATCTTACTCGCTATTTTGGTTTTCCATAGCCTTATCATTAGGAATTATAGTTGGAAGTTATTCAAGTATTTTATTGGCTCCATCTTTTTTGCTTAAAGACTGAGATTAGGCTTCTAACCTTATGAAATTGAATTACTATTTGATAATTTTATTTTCTTTAGTTTTAATAGATCTTTCTACTGAGCTAAGAATACTAGTAGATCATTTTACTTTTAATTCACTATATTTTGCTATCGGTAAACATCCCTTAGCTTTCTTTATACTTTTTTCTTACCCATATTTATATAAAAAAATAAAGTAGTTTTTAAATATCTTTAAATGATTCTTTGATTAAAACCTGAATTACTACAGCTAATGGAAGAGAAAGTATTAAACCTAATGGACCAAAAATGAAGGTAAATCCAAATTGTGATATTAATGTTAAACCAGGAAGTAAGTTTGCTTTTTTCTTCATAATAGATGGCATTATTATATAACTTTCAATATTTTGAATGATTACATATGCTCCTAAAACGGCCAGTGGTTTCCAAAAATTATCTAGTAGTGCGATTGAGATTGGAAATATCCCACTAATAACTGGACCTATATTTGGAATAATGTTAAGAACCATTGCTATTAAAGCATTTGAGACAACATATTTAACGTCTAATATAGACAGAACTATTAATGATAATATACCTACTGATAATGAGCTTATGACCATAGAAAAGGTCCAATTTGCTAATGCGGTATTGCATTTTTCCAGAATATTTCTAAATTTGTTGCGATAATTTTTTGGAATTAATAGAAGTATATTTTCTTTATATTGTTTTGGTTCAATAGAAATCATTAAACTCACTGCTAATACGAATATTAATTTCAAAAGACCTGAACCAAGATTCCCCGCTATATTTATTAAATTTTTAAAACTTTCTTGAATAGCTTTTGCAATAGTTGAAGCATCTGGAATAGTTACTACATTATTAATAAGACTGAAAATGTCTATAACATTTTCTGATTGTTCACCATATAATAAAATATTAAATTTATTCAGATTTGTATTAATCAAAATATTTATTTTTGATAAACCATTAGGAATATCAACTAGTATTTCATTGAATTCTTTTATAAACGGAGGCAATACAAGAATAAAAATAGTAAATACTATTACTGATATAACAGTTAAGACAAGAAACAATGAAAGCGGTCGGGGAATTTTCAAACCTTTTTGTATTTGATTACATAAATTACATACAATATTTGAAATTACCAAAGAACAAATTATTAAGAGAAGAAAATCTCTTAGAGTCCATACTATTAACGAAGTGATTAAAATTACTACTAACTTGAAATATGATGAACTACTCAATTTTCACAATATTCTACTTCTTTTCAGAATATCCTAATCCATTTGATTTGGCATAACTATTTGCAAATCTCATAAATCTATCAAAGTCAGTTGTGTTCTTCCAAATATATACTGCTTCTAAAAATATTGGTTCTCCATCAACAAACTTTACTTTAACTTCCCTAGTTAATATTTCACCTTCTGAATCAATCATACGCATACCTGTGATTTCACCATCAGTAATTGAAGATAATGCCTGAGGTTTTTCAAACAAAATTAAGGCTTGGCCGGTTGTACCATCCTTACTCCTAGTGAGTCTTATTTCAGGCACTACAGGTTCATCAGTTCCTTCATAAAATTGTATTTTTGCAGTTTTATTTGCTGACATAATTTTAGTTTATTAATTTAATATCTTAGGAAATATTTTTCACATTCGTTTGTAGTTATTTATAAAACATTATTTACTAACTCTAGGATACTTTCATCATATTTTTTGTCGGTTAAATCTAATATCTTTATATTTGTTTTACCAACCTTTTCATATTCATAACATTTATCGTAATAATCTAGAACTGATTTGCAAACTAGATCCCATCTCTCATTATTAATTGATTCGAGAGCTATTTTTGTTCTTTGTGGTCCTAATCTTTTTTTAATCCTTAATACAGATTCTTGGAGTTCTTCTTTCTTAAAAACACTATATGTATCTATCAACTCATCTAACCTGTTAGATTCGCTCCTTATAATTTCTATTCTCCTTGAATTTTTCATCTGATTGAAGAATTCATGGGGTATTTTGCATTTGCCTATATTTGCACTTTCAGCTTCTACAAAAATAGAATTAGAAATTTTAAAGGAATATAATTTTTCTGCAATTTTATTTTCAAATTGTTCATTTGAAGGTTGTTCTTTCATTCCTAAACCTCCAAATGTACTTCCTCTATGACAAGCAAATCCTTCAAGATCAATAGTTTGATATTTATATTTCTCTAGTAATGATAGTGTTCTTGTCTTCCCTGTTCCTGTTTTTCCGCCAATAACTACTATATTCAACTTTTTTGAGAAACTATCTAATACCCATCTTCTATATATTTTGTATCCTCTGATACATGTAATTCCAATCCAAGACTTTCTAAACCATTCCACAATTTCTTTGCATTAGTATTATGTCTATTCCAAACATTTTCTAAACCTTCATTCGCAATTAATCGTAAACCTTCACGAATCGCAAAATTCATGTTTACTGGGGCAGTATGATGGTAAACACGATCAGAACCCCAATACTTATTTAATAGAGATAAATCTAAATACCAGTTAGGTACTTTTGTTTTTCTTGAACCTAGTTTTTCTTCAGCTCTTTTATTCATTGTAAAAGGGCTTAAACCAGGAGGACAACTTAATCCCTTTTGACTACAGCTGTATGCTAGATCAATTTTCCATTCGTCGATCAATAATTCTAAAGCACCAAGTGAAGTAACAGCATCAACTAAAAACAAGCAATTATTTTTTCTACAGATATCCCCAATACCATCAAGAGGTTGTAAAACACCACTTGATGTTTCAGCATGGACAATAGCAAAAATAGCAGGTTTTTTTGTCTCTATTTCATACTTAATTTCCTCATAAGTAAAAGCTTCACCCCAAGATTTTTCAAGAACAGATACATCTGCTTTATATCTTGTTGCCATATCAACTAATCTATCTCCAAAATATCCTTTTTTAGCAATAAGGATTTTTTCGCCTTCTTCAATAAAATTAGCTATTGAAGCTTCCATCGCTGCACTACCAGTGCCACTCATTGGGAGTGTAAGACGATTATTGCACTGCCAGGTATACCTTAAAAGTTGCTGAACCTCAGACATCAATGAGATATATGCCTCATCTAAATGACCAATAGGATTTAAAGAAAGAGCGCTTAAGACTTCTGGATGTGCGTTTGAAGGTCCAGGTCCTAATAAAAGACTGGAAGGAACATAAGTCTTTGAAAAATGAGATAAATTCTCTTTATTTAAAGCCGGAATAAGTTTTGCTTCTGTCAAAGCATTACATTCAATTACTCTTAAATTAGACTAATATCGTC
>JFLW01000030.1 GCA_000635495.1 Prochlorococcus sp. scB243_495K23
TATCCTCCCTTAAGTGTTATTGGATTTAATTTATATTTATCTAGTAGCCAAGCAATGCTTTGTGAACGCATTCCACCTCTAGAGCAATATATTCTGATAAAAAATTCATTATTTTTATTAGGAATAGTTTTATAAGAGTCAATACTCATGAATAAATTATCAAGAAGTAATTCCATTTTTTTTTCAAAAAATTTTAATCCCTCTATGACAGCTTTTTTTCTTCCTTCTTTTTTATAAATCGTGCCAATTATTGATCTCTCGTCATTATCAAATAATGGAATGTTAATAGAATTAGGCATGTGTCCTTTATAATATTAACCTGGGCTCCTAACATCTATAAGTGGTCCTTTAAAACTACTAAATTTCTCTAGTTCTTTTCTTTTGAAATACATGAATAGTTTTTATTTTTTTGATTGATTTTTTAAAATGAATAACAGAGAACAAGATAACTATAATAATGCTACATTAGACCTGATAAAAAAATTTGTAGGTTCTAATCAAAGAAAAAGAATAAATTCATTAACTCAAATAGAATCTGAAGTCGAAAATATTTTTAATCTTGGCCCTTCACTTTTTGATATCTTTGATAATGATGG
>JFLW01000031.1 GCA_000635495.1 Prochlorococcus sp. scB243_495K23
GATGTTGGTTGAGCAAAAATTTGAAGAGGCAGATAGATTAACAAGTTCCTTCTTAAGGAAATTAGCTGGAAAATTAGCTGAGAAACGTGGATATGTTTTCTATAGTGAAGTTAAAAATATGTCAGATAAAGACCTACAAACAATAGATAGATTATGGACTATTTATTCTACTGGTAGATTTGGATTTTCAATTCAAGCAAAGATATTAAAATCAGTAGGTAAAAAATATGAATTAATGTGGCCGAAAATAGGTTGGAAAAAAGAAGGCCTATGGACTAGATATCCTGGATCTTTTCGCTGGTCATTAGAGGCTCCTGATGGACATATGCCATTAATAAATCAACTAAGAGGAGTAAGACTTATGGACTCCATCCTGCGGCATCCTGCTATTGCAGAGAGACATAATAATATTCTTTAAAACGAGGTATTTAATAAGTTAAAATTAAGATAGTATCAAAATATTATTATGTCCTTACTTCGGGGCAAGAATATTTTAAAAAAATTTTTTAAAAGACCAAATATTAACTGGTCAAACTTCGAATTCGAATCATCATTAAAGCTAAATGATTTTGTAGATCAATTATTAGAACCTATTGAAAATTCTGAATCAACCTATCTTATAAAACTTGGTTTACATGAAGCTTTAGTTAACGCAGTTAAACATGGAAATAAATTAGATCCTAAAAAAAATATTAGAGTAAGAAGAATAATTACTCCTAATTGGTGTGTTTGGCAAATTCAAGACCAAGGTAATGGTCTAGAAATAAAAAAAAGAGACTATAAATTACCAAAAAAAATAAGTAGTGTAAGTGGACGTGGCCTTTACATTATTAATGAATGTTTTGATGACATTAGATGGAGTAGTAAAGGTAATAGACTTCAGTTGGCTTTAAAAAGATGATTTTTACTAGGGCATGGTTGATCTACGTTAATTTCTTTTAACCATTTAATACTTTCTTCTATATACTCAATAGTTTCCTTTTCATTGCAAGAAATAATTAAATGGCATAATCCCGCCGAAATAAGTTCTGCAGATCTTTTATATTTATTTCCTTTATCTTTATGCCAGTTAGAATGATTGATTTTTAATTTGTCATTAAGACTTTGAACAAGCTTAATAGTATCTTTATCCCAATAGGTCATAGAATTTTTAATTTACTTTACAGCAGACCATACTTTGGTCATGAAAAAGGAATTTGATTTTACATCTTTAAACCCTACTTCCTCCATTTTAGAATCTATATCCTCTTTTATGTAATCACAATAAAAAGGCTCATGAAAAGATTTATAGAAGTTTTCCATTACGGATGTAAAATCAGGTGAATCACTTATTTGAATTGAATCGGCTAATACTAATATCCCCCTAGGCTCAAGAACTCTAAAAAATTCATTTAATACTTTTTCTCTAATTGTTCTAGGTAATTCATGAAATAAGTAAACACAAGAAATGCATTGAAAACTATCATTTTCAAAAGGTAATTCTTCAGCATTACCTTTTATTAATTGAATTAAATCTCCATCTAAATCTGAAATATATCTACTTGCTTCTTTTAAATATGAATCAGATAAATCAATTCCTGTAATTTGTTCTTTAGGAAATGCGGCTCTTAATTGTTTTAATGTTCTTCCTGATCCTGTAGCTACATCAAGTATTTTTATAGAACTTTTTTTTCTATCACTAAAATTTTTAAGACCTTCTTTTATTGGTTTAATTATTCTTCTCCTCATTGAGTCAGCACTTCCATTAAAAAGTATCTCTACTTGTAGGTCATAAATGCTAGCTGAAAAATCTGATAAATAACCATCTGTTTGATGATGAAAATTTCTCAAATAATATTGAGGATAATTATTTTTATCAATCGATTTTG
>JFLW01000032.1 GCA_000635495.1 Prochlorococcus sp. scB243_495K23
TTTGGCAGATCATCAAAGTTTTGTTTTCTGCGTCTATCCCAAGTATTAGGCATATCGAGCCAGATTTTAGGATATTGAGTTAGATATCTAAGCCATGGCTCGTCAAATAATAATTTTTTTGGATAGATATTTTTTTCTGCATCATTCCAATCTTCTTCTCTTAAAATTTCCATCGAATTTTGGATTTGCATTAGTAAATTCTTATCTATATAAAAATTTTCAAGCCTCGAATCGGGAAGAATAA
>JFLW01000033.1 GCA_000635495.1 Prochlorococcus sp. scB243_495K23
GTTGTACCTCTTCGTATTTTATATCGATAAAGTTATCAATAAAATCTTCAGTAAATACTCCACCAGCTAATAAATAATCCTTATCTGCTTTTAGTGCATTAAGTGAGTCATTTAGAGATGAAGGTACTGTATCAATTTTTGCAAGTTCATCAGCTGGAAGTTCAAATAAATCTACATCTACTCCATCACCAGGATCAATTTGATTCTTAATTCCATCAATACCAGCAAGCATCATTACAGAAAATGCTAAGTAAGGATTTGCAAGTGCGTCACCTGATCTGAATTCTAATCTTTTAGCTTTAGGGCTTGGACCTGTTAAAGGTATTCTTACTGCAGCTGATCTATTACCTTCAGAATAAACTAGATTTACAGGCGCTTCGAATCCTGGAACCAATCGTTTATAACTATTTGTGGTTGGGTTAGTAAAGGCTAAGAATGATGGAGCATGCTTAAGTATTCCTCCGATATACCATCTTGCAGTTTGAGATAAATTTGCATATGCTCCTTCACCAAAAAATAGGGGCTGACCACTCTTCCATAAACTTTGGTGAACATGCATTCCAGTTCCATTATCGTTGAATACAGGCTTGGGCATAAATGTTGCAGTTTTCCCATATTTTTTAGCAACATTCCTGACAACGTATTTATAAGTCATTACGTGATCAGCAGAATTTATTAATGAATCAAATTTCATTCCAAGCTCGTGTTGACCCGCACCAGCAACTTCATGGTGATGCTTTTCGGTGGGTATGCCTAATTCACCCATTAAAAGTAGCATTTCAGATCTGATGTCTTGCGCAGTATCATTTGGAGAAACAGGAAAATAACCTTCTTTGTATTGGATCTTGTATCCTAAATTTCCACCTTCTTCAATTCTTCCTGTGTTCCATGGAGCTTCAATTGTATCTACACTGTAAAAGCAAGAACCCTCCTTTGAGTCGTATCTCACGTCATCAAATAGGAAGAATTCTGGTTCAGGTCCAAAAAATGCTGTATCAGCTATCCCAGTAGATTCTAAGTACTTTAAAGCCTTTTGAGCCAAAGATCTTGGGCATCTATCATAAGGCTCTCCACTTCTAGGCTCTTGGATAGAGCAAATCATACTTAGAGTTTTATGTTTGTAAAAAGGATCTATCCATGCTGTACTTGCATCTGGGACCATTGACATATCGGAGGCATTAATTGCTTTCCAACCTCTTATTGATGAACCATCAAATGCTAGACCTTCTGTAAATGAATCCTCTTCTATCATGTCTGATGTAAGAGTTAAATGTTGCCATTTACCATGGATGTCTGTGAATTTTAAATCGATGAGTTCAATTCCTTCATCTTTAATTTGACTTAATACATCTTGTGGAGACTTAGACATA
>JFLW01000034.1 GCA_000635495.1 Prochlorococcus sp. scB243_495K23
TGAACAACAGAAATTTTATTTTTTCTAGCGGATGTTATAGAAATTATATTTTCTTTGATGAGGCTATTTTCATCTTTAGACCTTAAATCGCATTTATTAAGAACTATTATTATCTTTTTTCTTAATTTTAATAATTCTTTAATTAAATAGTTTTCGTATTTATTTATGTCCTGATCTAACACAAAGAGAACCAAGTCGGAATTTGATACTTGTATAATTG
>JFLW01000035.1 GCA_000635495.1 Prochlorococcus sp. scB243_495K23
TTTCTTTTCTAATAATTCTTTAATATGATCATAAGCCCCTGAACCTCTAAGAAGTATAAGATCCGATTGTAGGATCTTTTTTTTAATCGCAATAGTAGCTAATGTCCTTAATTCGGATGTTTTCAAATCAGAAGGAAGTAAATCATCGACGAATTCATTAAGACTAGATTTTAGTTCGAGAGAAAAACTGTTACTAACTGCATTTAATTC
>JFLW01000036.1 GCA_000635495.1 Prochlorococcus sp. scB243_495K23
TTATTACTCTAGCAAGTAGGATCCAAAAGGTTGTAACTATGGAAGAAGGAACCCTTATAGGAGGATTTGGTTCCGCAATAGTTGAATTATTAAACGATAATGAAATAAATATTCCTGTATACAGAATAGGTATACCTGATGTTTTGGTTGATCATGCTTCACCTGATCAGAGCAAAGAAAAATTAGGACTTATGCCTGATCAGATGGCAGATAAAATTGTTAAAAAATTTAAGTTAG
>JFLW01000037.1 GCA_000635495.1 Prochlorococcus sp. scB243_495K23
GATTGCTCCAATTCCGAAAATATGACCTAGGCAATTAGCACCTACAACTGATGCGTGACTTAAACCACCATAGAATTTTGAATTAGGTATTTCAAAACCTTCATTAGGTTTTCTTATTGTTGCTCTAGCAATTGCATAAGCAAAAACATTACATGCAATCATTACGACGGCACACTTTGGAGACCAAGAAAAAGTTGCTGGATCTGCAGCTGCAAATAATGTAGTAAACATA
>JFLW01000038.1 GCA_000635495.1 Prochlorococcus sp. scB243_495K23
TTATCTACAATTTCTTTAGATTCTTTATCATTAAGTTCATTTATTTCTGAATCAACTCTTTGAAACTGATAATCTTCGTTTTTACTTTCTAACCATGGGAGAAATTGTGCATCAATTAAGGGATCTGATTTAATAACTTCTTTGTTATCAGATAAGCAGATATTTAATGCGCTTGACTGAGCAATCGAATCTGAACAGTAAAT
>JFLW01000039.1 GCA_000635495.1 Prochlorococcus sp. scB243_495K23
GTGATTTAATCCTTTCAGGCTCAATAAACTCTTTTTCTTCTTCAAGTAGGTGAAGAATAACATCTGTACCAATTGTCTCTCTTTCTGAATCCTCTAACGTAAAATTTGGCGATCCATCACAAGACCATTTGAAAGCTTTTGATTCCCCAATTGCCGACTTAGTTAATATATCAACTCTATCTGCAACCATGAAACTTGAATAAAAACCTAGTCCAAAATGACCTATGAATTCATCATTA
>JFLW01000040.1 GCA_000635495.1 Prochlorococcus sp. scB243_495K23
ATTGATGATTCATTATCTTGGGAGAGGTGGCCGAGTGGTTGAAGGCGCAGCACTGGAAATGCTGTATAGGGGCAACTTTATCGAGGGTTCGAATCCCTCTCTCTCCGTTTTATATTAGTTTATTTTGGTTAATTACATCAACACCTTTATCTTTAAAATATCTTTTAAAAAAAATAGTTCCCTTTTTGATAAGTTATAAATAATCTTATTTATTTAAATTAAGTTGAAAATATTTGATATTTACTATTATATGTAAATATCTAAGATAAAAATTATTTAAATTGTTAGTAAATTTTGCTTTAATTTAGCGATCTAAAATCATGGGGCAAATAGTTGGAATTGATTTAGGTACTACTAACTCTGTTGTAGGAGTTATAGAAGCTGGACGTCCAATTGTTATTGCAAATTCTGAGGGTTCTAGAACTACACCTTCAATAGTTGGATTTACAAAAGACAAGGAAATAGTAATAGGAGACCAAGCGAGAAGACAACTTGTTCTAAATCCAAAGAATACCTTTTATAACCTTAAACGATTTATTGGTAGTGACTGGGATGAATTAGATGAGAATAGTATTTCTGTTCCTTATAACGTTAAGGCTAATACCAATGGAAGCGTTAGGGTTCTTAGTCCTAATACAGAAAGAGAGTATGCGCCAGAAGAATTAGTGAGTTCATTGATTAGAAAATTAATTAATGATGCTGAAACTTATCTTGGAGATACTGTTGATTCTGCAGTTATTACTGTCCCTGCTTACTTTAATGAATCTCAAAGGCAGGCTACAAAGGATTCTGCAATATTAGCTGGTATTAAAGTAGATAGAATTCTAAATGAACCTACTGCTGCTGCTCTAGCTTATGGTTTTGAAAAAAGTTCTTCTAATAATGTTTTGGTTTTTGATTTAGGAGGAGGAACATTTGATGTTTCATTATTGAAAATTTCTAATGGTGTATTTGATGTTAAAGCCACTTGTGGTGATACCCAGCTAGGAGGAAACAATTTTGATTCAAAAATAGTTGATTGGCTTGCAGAAAAATTTCTAGTTAAACATGATATCGATCTAAGAAGAGACAGACAAGCTTTACAGAGATTAACGGAAGCTGCCGAAAAAGCTAAATGTGAACTATCTGGATTGCAAAAAACAAAAATATCCTTACCTTTTATCACCACTAGTAAAGAGGGTCCATTACATATTGAGGAGACCTTAGATAGAAAAATATTTGAATCATTATCTCAAGATCTTTTAGATAGATTATTAGAGCCTGTGCAAATAGCCTTAGATGATTCTGGATGGAATGCAGATGATATTGATGAGGTAGTTCTTGTAGGTGGCAGTACAAGAATCCCAATGGTGCAGCAATTAGTAAAGACTCTTGTTCCAAATGACCCTTGTCAATCTGTTAATCCTGATGAAGTTGTAGCAATTGGAGCTGCGATACAATCTGGAATTATTAGTGGTGATTTACAAGATTTACTCCTAAATGACGTTACTCCCTTATCTTTAGGTTTAGAAACTATTGGTGGCCTAATGAAGGTACTCATTCCTCGTAATACTCCAATACCAGTTAGACAATCTGATGTTTTTAGCACGTCCGAAGCTAATCAATCATCAGTTGTTGTTCAAGTAAGGCAGGGGGAAAGGCCTTTAGCCTCTGAAAATAAATCACTTGGTAAATTTAGACTATCTGGAATACCTCCAGCGCCAAGAGGAATACCTCAAGTCCAGGTGGCATTTGATATTGATGCAAATGGTCTTTTAGAAGTAAGTGCAACTGATAGAACCACTGGAAGAAAGCAAACAGTTACAATTTCTGGAGGGTCTAATTTAAACGAACAAGAAATAAATTCGATAATTGAAGAAGCTAAAGAAAAAGCCAATGAAGATAGAAAAAGAAGATCTGTAATTGATAGAAAAAATAGTGCATTAACTCTTATTGCGCAAGCTGAGAGAAGACTCAGAGATGCTTCATTGGAATTTGGCCCTTATGGTGCTGAAAGACAACAACGAGCCGTTGAATTAGCAATTCAAGATGTTGAAGAGTATATAGATGATGATGATCCTCAAGAATTAGAAATCTCAGTAAGTGCTCTTCAAGAAGCTTTATTCGGCTTAAATAGAAAATTTGCAGCAGAAAAGAAAACTGATAATAATCCTCTACAAAGCATTAAAAATACATTTGGATCATTAAAGGATGAACTTTTTTCAGATGATTATTGGGATGATGATCCTTGGGATAATCAAATGAATAGAAATTATAGAAATTCGAGGTATGGTAATTCTAGGGACGATGATCCATGGGACAATGACTACTTCCTCTAAAAAAGACTATTTGTCGATTTTGGGTTTATCCCCTGATTTTGATGATAAAGAACTTAAAAAGGCTTTTCGAAGAGAAGCAAGAAAATGGCACCCAGATTTAAATAAAAACGATCTTAATGCAGAAGAGAGATTTAAATTAATTAACCAAGCATACGAATATCTACGCAATCCCGATATAAGAAAAAATATTTCGGATGAAATTTTCCAGGATGATTACGAAAATAATAATTTTAAGACAGGGTTTCCTGATTTTCAAGATTATCTTGATTCATTATTTGGATATGAATACTCAGCAAAGAATTACGAGGAACATGATAATGAACCATTTGAGGATGAATCAATAAATACAAATAATGATGAATTTAATAATTATGAATACCCCACAACCTCTCCAGAAGAGCCGCCTCCAGTTAAACTCCACCAAGATATTGAAACAATTATTGAATTAACTCCTGATGAGGCCTTAAATGGAGCTTCAATTTTAATAGAGCTTGAAGATGAAACAGTAGTAGAAGTCGATACTCCTCCTTTCGCTGGAGATGGGTGGCGATTAAGACTTGAAAATATTGCAAGAGGAGGTAAAGATCATTATCTACAGTTAAAAGTTCAAACCGAAAGTGGTCTAAGAATAGACGGTTTAAGAGTTCTTTATAAACTAGAGTTATTTCCTCATGATGCTCTACTTGGTTGTGCAGTAGAGGTCCCCACCCTTGATGGAAATGTCACACTTCAAGTGCCACCAAAATCATCTACGGGAAGAATGTTACGTTTGAAAGGTAGGGGTTTAACTTTCGAAGATAATGTAGGTGATCAATATGTTGAAATCTTAGTAGTGATACCTGCTGATATTAATGATGAAGAAATTGCTTTATATACAAGATTACAAGAACTATCACTTTCTGATTCTTAATCAAATATTATATAAATAGAAAATTTGATACTTATGAACATATTTGTTCTTTTATATAATTCAGGAACAGATAAGGAAGGAATTCATTCAATCGAACTAAAAGGCAGGACCATTGTTCTTATGTTTGAAGATAAAGATGATGCAACAAGATACTGTGGTCTATTAGAAGCTCAAGATTTTCCTTTGCCAACAGTTGAAATGATCAACATTGAGGAAATAAAAGATTTCTGCATTAAGTTAGATTATGAATGTAAATTAGTAGAAAAAAATTTTGTACCAAAAACTGCAGAAGATAGGTTGTTAATTTCTCCACCACAGAAAAACCTAGAAGTTGAAAATTTGGAGGAAGACAAAAATAGTAAAAAAGATAACATTGATATAAATACCATTAAGGAAAACCTTGAAAAGTTGCTTTAGCTATTAAAATACCAGAATAATTATTTAACAAATAAAACATGACAACTGCATTATTTGAAACAGAAGTAGGGAACATTAATATTGAATTTTTCTCTGAAGACGCACCTAATACAGTTAAAAACTTTACGAATTTGATTAGTGATGGTTTTTATGATGGTCTAGCATTTCACAGAGTTATTCCTGGATTTATGGCTCAGGGTGGATGTCCTAATACTCGTGACGGAGCATCTGGTATGCCTGGAACTGGAGGTCCTGGATATAATATTAAATGTGAAATTAATTCCAATAAACATTTAAAAGGCTCACTTTCTATGGCTCATGCAGGAAAGGATACAGGTGGTAGTCAGTTTTTCATAGTCTATGAACCTCAGCCTCATCTAGATGGGGTTCATACAGTTTTTGGTAAGACTGATGATATGGATGTAGTTTTAAAGCTTACTAACGGTTCAAAAATTCTAAAAGCAACTTTAAAATAGTAACTTAGCCTTCAAAAACAATACTAAATGTCTCTTTATCTAGATTAAATTTTCTTGTAGATGAATATAGGATTTCATTATTAATAGTAAATTTAGTATTGATTAATTTGATGCTACTTTTTGGGTGTAAGGCCTGTTCAATGTTTCTAGAAACAATAATTCCAATCTTTGTACTATTTTCATAATTAGATAAAAACTGAATAAATAATTCTATATTTTTTATTTCTTCATCAGTAATGTTGGAGTTAGTTCTATTCTGATCATGCAAAATTCTCCAAACTAGTTTTGGACGATTCCAAAAAGCCAATAATCTTGGAGTACTTTCTAGTTTTATATTAATGCTCTTATAACTACAGAATTTAATAACGTCATTTTTTATTGGAACTAGATCAATAGATTTATATTTTCCGTCAAGAAAAATTGATATAAATGGATCTATATTCCTGGAATTAGAATTATCTTCATCAATCATATGGCCTAACTTGGTTTTTTTTACACTCAAATATTCTGCATTATTATCGTTTGGACAAATAACCAATGGAACTCTCTCAATAACTTCTATTCCATAACCACCTAATCCAGCAATCTTTCTAGGATTGTTTGTAAGTAATTTTAGTTTTTTTATCCCTAGATCGGTTAATATCTGTGCTCCAACTCCATAATTTCTGAGATCAGCTGGAAAACCTAATTTTTCATTAGCCTCTACAGTGTCTAATCCACCATCCTGTAAACTATAAGCCTTTAATTTATTTATAAGACCAATACCTCTACCTTCTTGTCTCAAGTAAACAACAACTCCTTCTTCCTCCTTTTCTATCCTTGATAATGCAGCTTCTAACTGGGGTCTACAATCACAACGTAAAGATCCAAAAGCATCGCCAGTTAAGCACTCTGAATGCATTCTTACTAGTACAGGTTCACTTAATTTGGATGATTTTTGTTTAACTAATGCAACGTGCTCTGAACCATCAAGTTCATTAACATATCCATAAGCTTTGAAATTACCAAAAATACTTGGAAGAACTGCATCAGATTTTCTAAATACAAATCTCTCCGTTTGAAAACGATAACTTATCAAATCAGCTATGGATATTAATTTCATTCCCCACTGTTTTGCATACTCTTTAAGTTGTGGAAGTCTTGACATGGAACCGTCAGGATTTTGTATTTCGCAAATTACTCCAGCGGGATAAAGACCTGACATTGCCGCAATATCTACTGCCGCTTCGGTATGACCTGCCCTTTTTAATACTCCACCTTTCTTTGCTCTTAATGGAAAAATATGTCCTGGCCTTCTTAAATCATCAGGTTTTGTATTTGGGTTTATTGCAACTTGAATTGTCTTTGCCCTGTCTTCAGCGGAAATTCCAGTAGTAACATTATTTTCAGGACCAGCATCAATTGATATCGTAAAAGCTGTTTGATTTTCATCTGTGTTTCTATCTACCATTAATGGTAAATCTAAAGAGTCAAGCTTTTCACCTTGCATCGCTAGGCATATAAGGCCACGTCCCTCAGTAGCCATAAAATTAATTTGCTGTGGAGTTGCAAACTGCGCCGCACATATTAAATCTCCTTCATTTTCTCTTCTTTCATCATCTACAACAATTATGCATTCACCATTTCTTATCGCTGCCAACGCATCGCTGATAGGATCAAATTCAATTTTAAAAGATTCATTTATATCCAAAATTGTTCCATTATTTGATTTGGGACTTGTTTCTTTCATTATTCCTATCAATATAGAAAAATAGTGTTTTAGTTACCTTTAATTCAACACTTTATAATCCTATCTCAAAGTCTGCCAATTCAAAGAAATGAATGTTGCAATAGTTGGTGCTACTGGTTACGGAGGTATTCAAGCGGTAAATCTTTTAAAGAAGAATAAAAAATACACAATTTCATTTTTAGGAGGTAATAAAACCTCTGGATCAAAGTGGAATGATAATTTCCCTTTTATTTATCTAGATAATGATCCTTATATAGAAGATATTTCAGTAGATAATATTTCAAAAAATTCAGATGTTGCATTGCTTTGCTTACCAAATGGAATATCTTCAACATTGACAAGAAAATTATTAGATAGAGGAGTTAAAGTTATTGATTTATCAGCTGATTACAGATATAAGTCCTTAGAAGAATGGAAAAAAGTATATTCTAAAGAAGCTGCTATTTATAAAAGGAGTGACGATGATTTATGCAAAGAGGCAGTCTATGGTCTTCCTGAAATAAATAAAGAAGCCATTTCAAAAGGAAGATTAATTGCCTGTCCAGGATGTTATCCAACATCTGCGCTTATTCCATTAGCTCCTTATCTTTCTCAAGGAATTATTGAAAATGAAGGTATAGTAATTGATTCTAAAAGCGGAACTTCTGGTGGTGGTCGAGAACCAAACCAAAAGCTACTTTTATCAGAATGTGGAGAAGGTCTATCAGCATATGGATTGATTAACCATAGACATACCTCAGAGATCGAACAAGTAGCATCTTTAATATCTGGAAATAAAATTGAACTGCTCTTTACTCCTCATTTGGTTCCGATATCAAGGGGTATGCATTCGACTATATATGGGAGATTAAGAGATCCAGGATTAACTTCTGATGATTGCAGAATTCTTTTGGATAATTATTATAGAAATTTCAAAAATATTAAGGTCTTACCTGTAGATACATTCCCATCAACAAAATGGGTTAAAAATACAAACCAAATTTTCCTTTCTGTTAAAGTCGATATTCGAAATGGGAGGATTATTATTTTATCTGCAATTGATAATTTGTTAAAAGGTCAGACTGGGCAAGCAATTCAAAATTTAAATCTTATGAGTGGATATTCAATGGATGAAGGTCTTGATTTAACTATTAATTTTCCATAAAATTACTTCTTATCAAAAACCCAGCTTGAGAGATTGAGTGAGGTAAAATTTTATGCTCAAGCATTTGTATCCTTTTGGAAAGTGATTCAATATCATCATCATCTCTAATTGACAATGCCGCTTGCATTATCAACGATCCACTATCTACCTCCTCTTCTACAAAATGTACTGAACAACCAGTTATTTTTGAACCATTTAATATAGAGTCCTTTATCGCAGAACCACCTTTATATGCGGGAAGTAATGAAGGGTGAATATTTATTATCTTATTCTTAAATTTATTAATAAAAAAAGGAGTAACAATTTTCATCCAGCCTGCCATAACCACAAGTTCAACATCGTAATGAATTAAAGTATTTACAATTTCCAATTCAAATCCCTCCTTATGCAGAAAGTCTTTGCCTCTTATAATTTTGTGAGGTATTTTTTTACTGTCAGCTCTCTTTATACATCCTGCATCATCTTTGTTAGTTATTAAAACTTTTATATCTATATCTAATTCTCCTTTTTCTGAGAGATCAATTAATTCCTGAAAGTTTGTTCCATTCCCAGAAGCAAGTACACCTATTTTTAATTTAGGGGAAAATCTTCTAAATTCAGATATCTCAGGCGAAATTATGTAATTAAATGATCTATCCAAAATTTTTTTATTTTATCCAATGATAAATTCATATTTAATAAAATAAACCCTCAATTTTAATTGTTTATATTCAAAAACATATTTATTTGAAGATAATAATTTAAACAAATTTAAATGATTCAAATCTATGTTCTATTTGTATAGATATAATTGAATAATAAATAAAAGAAACAAATATATAAAATGAAAGGAGATTTAAAATCTTGGGATAAATTTTGTAATTATCTTTGGTTTGATAAAAAATTAAATATTTGGTTAGACATAAGCAAAATTAATTTCACAAGTAAAGAGATAGAAAATTTAGAAAATAAATTTAAAGATGTTTTTTCATCAATAAAAGAATTAGAAAATGGTGCAATCTCAAATATTGATGAAAATAGACAAGTTGGACATTATTGGCTTAGAAATCCATCAATTTCTCCCTCTTCAAAAATAGGAGAAGAAATTAGAGCAGATATTAATTCAATCTCTGAATTTGGAAAACAAATTTTAAATGGGAATATTAAGAATAAGAATAATCAGCAGTATACTGATGTTCTATGGATAGGAATTGGTGGAAGTGGATTAGGACCATTACTTATTACAGAGTCACTGCAGAAGTGTTCTAAAGGCTTAAATTTTTCTTATATCGATAATGTTGATCCTTTTTTAATTAGCGAAAAGTTAGAAGAGTTATCTGCAAAATTATCAACAACATTATTTGTAGTAGTAAGCAAATCAGGTGGTACGCCTGAACCTAGAATTGCTATGGAAATTATTAAAAGTCACTGCGAAAACAATTCTCTTGAATGGAATTCAAATGCTATAGCTATAACTATGAAAGGTAGTAAGTTATTTAAAAAAGCTACTTCTGAAAATTGGTTAAAAATATTTAATTTGCAAGATTGGGTTGGTGGAAGAACTAGTATTACAAGCTCTGTGGGATTACTTCCATTAGCTCTTATTAATGAAAATATCTCTGAATTTATCAGAGGTGCATCATTAATGGATGAAGCCACACGTATAAGTGATTTTAAAAATAATCCAGCAGCTCTATTATCATCCGCATGGTATTTAACTGGGGATGGTATTGGAAAGAGAGATATGGTGGTATTACCTTATAGAGATAGGTTACAGGTTTTTAGTAAATATCTTCAGCAATTAGTAATGGAATCTTTAGGAAAGAAATTTAATAGGAATGGTCAAGTAGTTAATCAAGGTATTTCCGTTTTTGGTAATAAAGGATCTACAGATCAGCATGCTTATGTTCAGCAACTGAGAGATGGTATTGATAATTTCTTTTGTATTTTTATTGAATTATTAGATTCTCCATCTACTAATATATTTGATGAAAAAGAAAATCCTAAAGAATATCTTTCTGGTTTTTTACAAGGAACCAGATCAGCACTCTCTAGTGAAAACAGACAAAGTATCACTATTACGTTAGAAAAGTTAAATTGTTTTTCACTAGGTGCCTTAATCGCTTTATTTGAGAGGGCTGTATCCTTCTACGCTGAATTAGTAAATATAAATGCGTATGATCAACCTGGAGTTGAAGCCGGAAAGAAAGCAGCTGCAAATATTATTGAATATCAACAAAAAGTAAGTAATTTATTAGATGAAGGTGGAGAATATTCTATAAATGACATAACATCATTATTTGATAATTCAGTTAGTGAACCTATATTTTTTATACTCCGTGAAATGTGTTTCGGTAATGATAATTATTTAGTTAAGGGCGATTGGTCAGATCCAAATTCATTAGTTATACAAAAAATAAATTCTTAAACAACAATATTCATTATTTTTCCTTTAACAATAATTATTTTTCTAATTTCCTTATCTTGAGTCCATTTTAATATGTTAGGTCTTTTAAGAGTCAATTCTTTAATTTGATCTTCACTCATATCATTATTAATATTTACTTTGTCTCTAACTTTTCCATTCACTTGTATTACTAGTTCATATGAATCTTCCTTTAGTGCCTCGGCATTAAAGGAAGGCCAGTGTTCTAAATGTACAGATTTTTTAAATCCTATAAGATGCCATATTTCTTCTGCAATATGAGGTGCAAATGGAGCCAACAAAATACAAAATGTTTTTAAAGCATCAATTTTTAAATTATTGTTTATGTCATTAATGGAATTTGATAATGAATTATAAAACTTCATTAGTTCTGAAATCGCAGTATTAAATTGGTTATTTAATATGTCATTTGAAATTTCTTTTATAGCAATATTCATTGACTTTATTAAACTTTTTTCATTATCTGGATAGGAATTAGATTTACTATTTATATCTTTTGCACAATTTATATCTTTTGCACAATTTATATAAAGCTTCCAAATCCTACTTAAAAATCTAAATTGTCCTTCAACATCTGTATCTCCCCATTCCAAATCTTTTTCTGGTGGTGCTTTAAATAATATAAACATTCTTGCTGTATCTGCTCCATATTTTTTAATTACTGATTCAGGGTCTATTCCATTATATTTAGACTTAGACATCTTCTCGTAAAGAACTTCGAGTTTAGAATTGTCAATTGGATCTGTAGGATTTGATAAGTCAGTAATATCGGAAGGAGAAACATATTTACCAGTTTTATTGTTTTTATAGGCTGCGGACTGAACCATTCCTTGCGTTAATAGTTTTTTGAAAGGTTCATCAATATCAAATAGTTCATTATCTCGCAAAGCTTTAGTGAAAAATCTTGCATATAACAAATGCAATATTGCATGCTCTACTCCTCCAACATATTGATCAACAGGTAACCACTTATTAATTTCATTCTTTTCAAATGGCTTATTTGAACATTTTGAAGATGGGTATCTTAAAAAATACCAAGATGAACACATGAAAGTGTCCATAGTATCAGTTTCTTTTCTTGCCGCTATTCCACATTTTGGACATGTTGTATTTATCCAATTATTATTATTACCTAAAGCATTAATCTTGTTAGCGGAGATTTCTATATCTTTTGGTAAAGAAACAGGCAAATCCGATTGGTTTAAAGGAACAGCTCCACATTTTTTGCAATTAACTATGGGTATCGGACATCCCCAGTATCTTTGTCTAGATATTAACCAATCTCTTAAACGATATTGAATTTTATTTTCGGCCCATCCATTATTTACTCCCTCCTCTGCAATTTTTAATTTAGCAATAGTATTTGCTATACCATTGTATTGATTTGAATTAATTAGATATCCATTTTCTACATAAGCATAATCAAGCTCATTAGTTTGTTCACTTTTATCCTTTACTATTACCTGTTTAATATCTATATTGTTTTTCTTAGCAAACTCAAAATCCCTTAAATCATGAGCAGGCACACCCATAACAGCGCCTGTACCGTATTCATCAAGAACATAACTTGCCACCCAAATAGGTATAGCTTCAGAATTAACTGGATTTATTGCTATTAAGCTAGTTTTTATTCCAATTTTTTCAAGTTCATTATTTTTATTATCTTTCAAATATTGTTTAAGATTTTCTATATCTTGTATGGTTTCTTGATCAGTAATTTTATTAATTAATGAATGATTTACAGAAATTGCTAAATAAGTAACTCCAAATAAAGTATCTGGCCTTGTTGTAAATACAGTTATTTTCTTTTCTGGATTGGTATTGATATTGAAATTAATATTTGCACCAATTGACTTTCCAATCCAATTATCTTGCATTATTTTTACTCTTTCTGGCCAGTTATCTAATTTTTCTAAATCCTTCAATAACTCATCCGCATAATTAGTAATTCTTAAAAACCATTGCTTTAATAATTTTTTTTCAACTACTGCCCCAGATCTCCAAGATTTACCCTCTGAGTCAACTTGTTCATTCGCTAGGACTGTATTATCTATAGGATCCCAATTAACTTCTGATTCCTTTTGATATACAAGACCTGACTTATATAACTCTAAAAATAGATATTGAGTCCAAATATAATAATTTTCGTCACATGTTGCAAATTCCCTATCCCAATCAACTGATAGTCCCAAAAGCTTTAATTGTGACTTCATATGAGAAATATTTTTTTTAGTCCAGACACTTGGACTAATTCCTCTTTCAATCGCAGCATTTTCAGCAGGCAAACCAAAAGCGTCCCAACCCATTGGATGTAAGACAGATTTACCCTTAAACCTTTGGAATCGAGCTATTAAGTCTGTAATAACATAATTCCTAACATGTCCCATATGAAGATTACCTGAAGGGTAGGGAAACATTGATAAGGCATAAAACTTATCGCTATTTTCAGTTAATTCATCGGTTTTGTATAAATTGTTTTCTGTCCATATTGACTGCCATTTTTTTTCTATTTCAGATGGATTATATAAATTGGTATCCGCCTCATATTGTTTATCGGAAGAAATCACTTAATTTTTATTTGTTAAATTATTATTTTAATATCCATTGTATAAAATAGAAATAAATTGTTAAAAGGAATAATTTATAATTAAAATTTAAGATATATGAATTACAAATGAAAAATATAAGTTTTGAAAAATATCAAGGTAACGGAAATGATTTCGTAATAATAGATTCTAGAGGAAATGAATTATATAAAAATTACAAGACAAATAAAATATTTGATATAAAAAAAATTTGCAACAGGCAATTTGGTGTAGGAGCAGATGGTGTGATTTTTATAGAAGAACCTAATGAAGATAATTATGCAAAAATGATAATTTTTAATTCTGATGGTTCTGAAGCACAAATGTGTGGAAACGGAATTAGGTGTTTAGTTGAGTATCTCCACGTAAATGATTCAATGAATAATAAAAATATAGAATATAAAATTGAGACTAAAGCAGGTTTAAAAATTGCAAAATATATAAATGATGAAATTACAGTAAAAATGGGAGTTCCAATTTTAGAATGTCAAAATATTCCAACAACAATTGAAAAAAAAATAAATTCAATTCCTTCACACGAATTTATTGAGAAAGATTTTAATAATATGGGTTATGCAGTAGGGATGGGAAATCCTCATTTAATATTCTTTGTAAAAGACATAGAGTCAATTGTTCTTTCCAGACTTGGTCCTATATTTGAAAAAAATGAATTATTTCCTGAAAAAACTAATGTTCATTTTTGTCAGATTTTAAATAGAGACAATATCAAAGTAAAAGTATGGGAAAGGGGTGCAGGACCAACCTTAGCTTGTGGAACAGGTGCCTGTGCTATTCATGTGGCAGCTTATAAATTAGGCCTTTGCAATTCACAAACCATAGTAACCTTACCAGGAGGTAATCTTAAAATTGATTGGTCAAAAGACGATTGTGAAGTAATGATGACCGGTAATGCTAAAAAGGTTTTCTCAGGATCAATGTTAGTAAATTAATGGAAAATAATTTTATCTATTTAGATAATGCATCCACAACTCCATTATCTGAGAATGTTTTAAATATAATTAATTCAACTTATAGGAATTATTGGCATAACCCTTCATCTACATATGAGCTAGGGATAAAATGCTCTACATATCTTGAAAAAATTAGATCTAAAATTGCTTATATATTTGAAGCAAATCCAGAGGATATAATTTTTACATCCGGTTCTTCGGAGTCGACAAATATTGTATTTAATAATATTTATGAGAAATTTAAAAATGGTAGGGTTGTTATTTCAAATGTCGAACATCAAGCAACAACTATTTGTGCTAATAAACTAAGAAAACAAAAATGGGATATTTACGAATGGACGGTAAATAATGATGGAATTTTAAATATTTCTAATATCGAAAAATTTTTAAAAAATGATACTAAGCTTGTATCAATTATTTGGGGACAAAGTGAAATTGGGACAATACAGCCTGTCCAATTTATTGGTTCCAAATGTGAAGAGTTAAATATAATGTTTCATTTAGATGGAACTCAAATATTAAGTAATGGAATATTCAGTTGGAAAGATCTTAAATGTGATTTTTTAAGTTTATCCGCTCATAAATTTGGAGGTCCAAAAGGGATAGGTATTCTTTTAACAAAAGAGAATTCTAGACAAATTTTAAAAAATAATGACATATCACTTACTCAGGAATTTTCAATTAGACAAGGTACACAAGCTTTGCCATTAATCGCTGGAATGTATGAATCACTAAAGAATATTGAAGGAAAAATAAAATTATATGATTACATAACTGAATTTCCTTCTAATAATATTAATAAACTTAAAAATTATTTTTTTCAAAAAATTAAAGATAATAATCATATAAAGATTACGGGTAGTATTAACCATAGACTTCCCAATCATATTTCTTTTCTACTATTAAATAAACTATTTGAGCCTATAAGGGCCTATAAGATTGTTAATTTCATGTCAGAAAATAAAATAGCCATAAGTAGTGGAAGTGCTTGTTCAAGCTCATCTGGGAAACCTAGCTCAACACTTAAAAATATTGGTTTAAAAGATGATGAACTATATTCAAATATTCGTGTTACTTTAGGTTCAATAAACAATAAGTCAGAAATAGATAAATTTTTAGAACTTATTCAAATATGTATTGACAAATTTTAATGGAAACCAATTACAGACTACCTAAAGATTTAAATGAATCTCTTAAGAATATGGAGGATGCAATTATTCCAAGTTTATTAGATTCAAATAAAAGATTTACTGTAGAATTTAATTTTGAAGGGTTGAAGATTAACAGAATTGGAATAACTATCTACAAGATATTGTCTAAAAATAATAATGTATTCATAACATTTGCTGATCAAGGTGCTGTGGCCTTGGCTCAAAGAGACTATCCAGATATCAAAGATAAAATTTTTACTTTTAAATCATTTAATGAATCAAATAATATAAATAATATTGATAGTGCAATGATATCGATACTACCTCAGCCATATGATTTCGATTCATTTGAACCAATGTCTGATAATTATCAAGGTACGCATTATTCATTAAATCCAAAATTTGAAGATGCCAATATTGGTATAGGAAGTGTTATTAGAGAGCGACGTAAAAATTTTGTCAAAACATGGAAAAATATTTATTTTCTGCAGCCTCTAAATAAAGGTGCTCTTATGCATATTTATCCAAATAACTGGTTGCTTTTCAAAGAAGAAAATAAAAGATATTTTTTTAAAAAAGAATTTGAAATTAAACCCGACAATGAATCTATTTTTGTAAATTTATAGATTGAATGTGATAAAAAAAATATATTCATTTTTCTTTATTGTTCTTGTATTAGTAACATCTCCTTTTTTAATAAGATATTTACTAGCAAATCAGAAAATAACTATTTTAAATAGTATTTATTTTAATTTCCCGGGAATAATTAATAAAAACAAAAAATGTCCTACTTATGATGCTTTATTGAATCAAACGCTTGATGATTCTTTTAGTGTATCAATTATTAATAATAAAGGGGAAATAATAAGTTCCTACAATGAGGATGTTCCAAGGTTGCCAGCATCTAACCAAAAATTATTCTCATCAGCTTATGTTTTAAGTAAATTTAAATTAAATAGTAATTTAAAAACTTCCTTATTTAAAAATAAAAACGATTATTATTTACACGGTCAAGGTGATCCAGATCTTAATTATGAACATATAATCGAACTAATTTCAAATGTTAAAGAAAATAAAGTTATTAACTTTAATATTGTAGAAATTGATTCAAAATTATATTGGCCTAATGGTTGGACAAACACTGATAAACTTTACGAATATGGATCTCCAATTACATCTCTTGCAATAGAAAGTAATCACAATAAATATGATGATATTTATGCAGTAAAAATTTTTATTAAAAATTATTTAAAAAATAAATTTCCAAATTCAAAAATATATGTAAATTTTTTTGATTCAGAAAAAACTTTTTATTTAAAAAATTTTAAAGAGATAAATAAAGTATATTCAACTCCAATTCTTTCATTATTAACTCTAACAAATTCTGAAAGCCATAATTTTACGGCTGAATCTCTTTTTAAAAATGCATCTAATACATGGAACGATAATAACTATATAAAATTGAAAAGATGGCTTGAAAATAAAGGCCTCCCAGCAACTAATGCATACTTTGCAGATGCTAGTGGATTGTCTCGAAAAAATAAAATTACAACAAAGTTAGTTGTATTGTTTTTAGATAAAATGAGATATTTTAATGATTTTAAAGCTTATCAATCTACACTTTCAATTACGGGTGTGAGAGGAACATTAGCTAAAAGATTCGTAAATAGTGAATTGTCTGGAAAGTTTTTTGGCAAAACTGGGACTCTTTCAAATGTCTTTGCATTATCTGGCTTTTTATATAAAAATGAAAAGCCTATAATTATAAGCATTATCCAAAATTCTAATAAAATTGATAAAGGAAAAGCTTTTAAATTATTAAGTGATCTTTATTACTTGAAATCTTGTTAACAAAAATATTATTTAAAATATTCTTTTAAATCTCTCTCAACAGAGGGGGGTACCATGTGATTAATTTCACCACCAAATTTTGCAACTTCTTTTACTAAAGAACTACTAAGAAAACTATAGTTTGTATTTGTCGATAGAAATATAGTTTCAATATCATTATTAAGAGATTTATTTGTATGAGCAATCTGAAGTTCATACTCAAAATCACTCATTGCTCTTAAGCCTCTAAGAATAAGATTAGCTTTAAGATCATTCGCACAATCAACAGTTAGACCAGAATAAGAAATAACTTCAATATTAGGTAAATGAGAAAGAGTATTTTTTATTTGAATTATTCTTCTTTCAAGATTAAATGTTGGTGTTTTAGAGGTATTTTCTAAAACAGCGACTACTAGATTGCCAAATATTTTTTCAGCCCTTTCTATTAAATCAAGATGCCCATTTGTTAAAGGATCAAATGTACCTGGATAAAGAATTTTCATGAATTTATTATGATCGAATAAGAAATTTAGTTAAAATAAGATTATTAGTTTAATCAATTATGACATTAAATCTAGAAGCAAAAAAAATCTTATTAAGAAAAATACCTCACGGATTATTTATTTGTGGCGTTAGAGACGAGGATAAAAATGAAGTAAATGGATTTACTGCAAGTTGGGTGACTCAAGGTTCTTTCACCCCACCATTAGTTGTAATGGCTGTTAGAGCAGAGGGTTCTAGTCATGAAATAATAAAGTCAACCAATAAGTTCTCATTAAATGTGCTCAAAAGTGATCAAAAGGATCTAGCAGCTGTTTTCTTTAAACCTCAAAAAGCATTAGGAGGTAGATTTGAATCTGTTGAATTTAATTTAGGTGAGCTTGGATTGCCTATTTTAGTTGATAGTGTTGGTGGTGTTGAATGTAATGTTGTTGGAAGTGTTATGCATGGAGACCATACCGTTTTTGTAGGAGAGGTTCAATCTGCTTATCTGAATAATGATGTTGACTCACTAAATTTATCTTCAACTGGCTGGAATTATGGAGGTTAATCATTATAAATGAGTAATTCCTCTATCGAAAAAATAAATAACAAATATAATTTTAAAATTGAATATAAATTAATTAATAATAAGGAGTTATTAAAATCAAGGTTATCCGAAATCCCAAAGTCATCTGGTTGTTATCTTTTTAAAGATATTGATAATAACTTACTTTATATCGGCAAATCTAAAAAACTACGCAGTAGAGTAAGTAGTTATTTCAATAATTATTCAGATTTAACTCCCCGATTAAGTTTGATGGTTCGTCAAATAACTGAAATAGAAATAATAGTCACAGATAGCGAATATGAAGCATTAAATTTAGAGTCAAATTTAATTAAAACAAACAAACCATATTTTAATATTCTTTTAAAAGATGATAAGAAATATCCATATCTTTGTATAACTTGGAGTGAAAAATATCCTCGAATATTTATTACAAGAAGAAGAAGAAATAGAAATAATTTAGATAGATATTATGGACCTTATGTAGATGTCGGATTATTAAGGAGAACATTATTTACGATAAAAAAAATATTTCCACTTAGACAAAGACCAAGGCCAGTCTATAAAGATAGAACTTGTTTGAATTATTCAATAGGAAGATGTCCAGGTGTTTGCCAAGAAGTTATATCATCTGACGATTATAAAAAAATAATGAAACAAGTATCTATGATATTTCAGGGAAGAAATGATGACTTAGAAATATTTTTACAAAAAAAAATGCTGCAATTTTCAAATGATTTAGATTATGAGAATGCAGCAAAAATAAGGGACCAAATTTCAGGTTTAAAATTATTAATTGAATCACAAAAAATATCAATACCAGATTCTTCAATTAATAGAGATATCTTTGGAATAGTATCAGAAAAAAATGTAGCTAGTATACAAATTTTCCAAATGAGATCTGGTAAGCTCATTGGGAGAATTGGCTATAGTCAAAAATTAAATAATGAAGATGAAAATCTTATTTTACAAAAGATATTAGAAGAGCATTATATGAATGTTGAACCTGTAGAAATACCATCAGAAATTCTTATTCAATATAACCTTCCAAAACAAGCAACCATAGAGGATTGGTTAACGGATCTAAGAAAAAAGAAAGTAAAAATCTTAATCCCAAAAAGGAATAAAAAACATGAAACTGTAGAAATGGTTTTAAAAAATGCGAAATTGGAATTAGATAGAATATTAAATGGGATACAAGATAATGAATCATCAAT
>JFLW01000041.1 GCA_000635495.1 Prochlorococcus sp. scB243_495K23
CAAGATAATGAATCATCAATTGAGGATCTTGCCCAAATACTTGAATTAAGCGAACAACCTAAAAGAATTGAAGGTTATGATATAAGCCATATTCAAGGTAGTGACCCTGTAGCATCACAAGTCGTTTTTATTGATGGGATTCCTTCTAAACAGGATTATAGGAAATATAAAATTAGAGATCCAAACGTTTTTGCAGGACATAGTGATGATTTTGCTTCGATATATGAAGTAATACATAGAAGGTTTAAAAAATGGTCAAGATTTAAAAAAAGCGGAGGGGATTTTTCAATATTAAATGATAAAACGAATAGTAAATTAGACAATGAACTTCTATCAGATTGGCCTGATTTAATAATGATTGATGGAGGAAAAGGACAGTTAAATGCAGCTATTAAAGCATTAAAAGAATTAAATCTTGAGGAAGAAGTAACTATATGTTCATTGGCAAAAAAAAATGAAGAAATATTTATTCCAGGATTTACTAAGTCTCTTGAGACTGATGAAAATCAAAAAGGAGTTCTTCTATTAAGAAGGGTAAGAGATGAAGCACATAGATTTGCATTATCTTTTCATAGAGACAAAAGATCTAAAAGAATGAATAGATCTCAATTGTCCCAAATCAGTGGATTAGGACCATCAAGAATAAGAGAATTGCTTGAGCATTTTAAATCAATAGACGCGATAAGAATAGCTAGTAAAGAGGATTTATCAAAAGTTAAAGGACTTGGAAAAAATTCAGTAAATGATATATATGAATATTTTAACGAGTTATAAATATTAATTAATTTTTGAAAAATAGATTTCTTGAAATTGTTAAATATAACTATATTGAAAATATATATATTTAAATTAATCTAGTAATTTGGCAGCTGAAGCATATCTCTGGTTTAAATCACTTCACATTATTGGTGTAATCGTTTGGTTTGCGGGACTTTTTTATTTAGTAAGACTTTTTATATATCATGAAGAATCTAAAAATATGGATAATGAATTAAAAATTGCCTTTAATAATCAATACACCTTGATGGAAAAAAGGCTGGCGAATATAATCACAACACCTGGGATGATATTAGCTTTAAGTATGGCTATTTGCATGGTTATTATGCAACCAAGTTGGTTAAGTGAGAAGTGGTTGCAAATTAAAATTTCTTTTGTTTTGGGATTAATAATTTATCATTCTTATTGTTATAAAATAATGTATTCATTACATAACGGTACTTCAACTATTTCAGCAAAAAACCTTAGATTATTAAATGAATTGCCTACTTTATTATTATTTATAATTGTACTTTTAGTTATTTTTAAAAATAATTTTCCAACTAGTGTTGCTACATGGAGCGTAGTTGGACTAATTATTTTCATGTTGGCTTCAATACAATTATATGCAAAGATTAGAAAGAAAAATGAGAATTCATTAAATAATGAATAGGGAAGACTTAGTAAAATTAACTTCCAATATTAATAAAAATAGTTGTCCTAAAAATATTAATTTTCACTGTCATACAAAATTTAGTGATGGAAGTTTAGAACCATATGAACTTTTAGAACAGGCTTATAAAAATAACTTAAAATTTTTATCAATAACCGATCATCATACAATTAAAGCTCATGAATATATAAAAAAAAATAATATACTCAATAATTATCCTAAAGATTCTTTTACATTAATTTCGGGGATAGAAATTAATTGTTTGATTTTAGGATGTTTAGTACATGTAATTGGATTGGGAATAGATATAAAAAGTAAATACCTAAATCCCTACATCCTTGGAGAGTCTCCAATAGGTAATGATTTAAATATTAAATCAGTTATAAAAGCAATAAATTTAGCTGGTGGTTTATCATTTCTTGCACATCCAGCGAGATACAGGATTCCCTTTTATAAATTAATTCCAGAGGCTAAAATACAAGGTATTGATGGAATAGAGGTTTGGTACGATTATGAACTTAATGAAATATGGAATCCTAGTTTATTTGTATGTTCAGAAATAGATAAATTAGCAGATAAATATTCAATGCTAAAAACATGCGGAACAGATAGTCATGGACTTTCGCTATTAGGTAGATAATTCAGAATTCGTTTTTTTCAATTATTGAATCAGTATTAATAATTATGTTCTTTAAATTTTCAATGACATCTGATGAACAATTATTCCACATTTTTCTATTGACAATTTCAAGAAATCTTTGTGCAATATCTCTTAAAGCCCATGGATTATTCTCTAAAAAGAAATTCCTAATATCCAGATCACATAACCATGATTTATAAACTTCCTCATAACACCAATCTGAGACTACTTCAGTAGAAGCATCAAAAGCATATAAATAATCTAGTGTAGCTGAAAATTCAAACGCTCCTTTATAACCATTATCCTTCATTCCATTTATCCATTTAGGGTTAAGTATTCTTGATATAACAACTTTATTAATTTCATCTTGTAATTTTGAAATTTTGGATAATCCAAATTTTGATAAATCACCATGATACATTTCAGGAAATTTACCGCTCAATTTTTTTACTGCTGAAGATAATCCACCCTGAAACTGATAGTAATCATCAGAATCTAAAATATCATGTTCCTTATTATCCTGGTTATGAACAACTAACTGTACATTTTTAAGAGCATTTTCTAATGATTTTTTATCCTCTATAGGTTCAAGATTATCATTGTAAATCCACTTACTCCAATTAAGAAAAGATTCTCCAAAATCATCAATATTTTCCCAATTAGAATTTGAAATTAGTTCTTGCAGACCAGCTCCATATGAACCTGGCGCTGACCCAAATATACGATTAATTGAATCACCAGCCCTTGATGCCCCAGCGAGAGGGTTAAATTTATCATCCTCATTATTATTAGCAACAAGATTTATTGCTTTAGAAGTTAATTTAACTAACTGTGGAAATGCATCTCTAAACATTCCCGAAATCCTTAAAGTAACATCAACCCTTGGTCTTTCGAGAACAGATAAAGGAATGATTTCTAGATCAACTACTCTTCTTGAAGGCCCATCCCAAATAGGCTGTACTCCTAATAAATATAGTATTTGACAAATGTCTTCACCACCATTTCTCATTGTGGATGTTGCCCATACAGATATTGCTATATTTTTTAAATCTTCTCCATTATCTTGTTTGTATAAATCAAGTATTTGTGAAGCAGACTGACAACCAACACTCCATGCTGATTCAGTTGGCAGTCCTCTCGAATCAACTGAAAAGAAATTTTTACCAGTAGGTAAAGTTTCAGTTTTACCCCTCGTAGGAGCTCCAGATGGACCACTTTTTATATATTGTCCCTTTAATGAATTAATAAATGATAATTTCTCATTATATGAAGAATTAATGATTGGAATTAGAATCTCTTTTTTTAATAATAAAAAATACTTATTATGTTTTTTTTCATTAAAGAAATAGTCTATTATTTTCTGATTTTTATATTTTTCTAGATTTTTTATATTGATATTCTTTTTGTAAAAAAACAAATATATTAAATACTTTGCTTGTTGTTCCAAAAAATCAACAGCCATTCTAAAGTTTAAAATGTTTTTGTTGGAAAAAGTCAATAATATTTTTTTATCCTTTTCACTTAAAATTTGATCATATAGATTTGTCCAAGGATTCAAATCTAATTTTAAATGTTTTGCTATATATTGAGTAACACCAATTCGGTACGTATTTGGTACTCTAGCAATGCACAAGAATAAATTTATTTCATTAATATCATTCTGCCTATTGCCAAAAATATGCAAACCTGTCCTAATTTGAGATTCTTTAATTTTGCAAAGAAAGGAATCAATTTCTTCTATTTGATTATTTTTATTCTTTAAAGTAATTTCGCTAAAATCTTTTTTTATTAATTTAAAAATGGAATTTTCTATTATTTCAATCCGATTAGAATTTAATAATTTTGCTTCAAAATATTCGTCTAAATAATTTTCTAATATTGAATATTTTCCATATAATTCTGACCTATCCAATGGAGGGGTTAAATGATCAATGATTGTTGCAGCAGTTCTTCTTTTAGCTTGGGATCCTTCTCCAGGATCATTTACGATAAAGGGATATATGTTTGGTATTGCTGGACAAATAATATTTGGAAAACATTTATTGCTAAGACCTATAGATTTACCAGGTAACCATTCAACAGTCCCATGTTTACCAATATGGCAAATAGCATTTGCATTAAAAACTTTTTCAATCCAAAAATATTGTGCTAAATATCTATGGGGAGGTGGAAGATCGGGAGAATGAATATCTCTATCAGTGAAAGCGTCATAACCTCGTTGAGGTTGAATCAATAATGTTATTTTTCCAAATCTAATACCATTTATTGAGAAGCCTTTATTATCTAGATCGATCGCATCAGATGGTTTACCCCAACGACTAACAATAATATTTTTGGGTTCAATTTCTAAATAATACCAATATTTTAAATATTCACTAAGTGGTAAGTAATCTAATGGTTTATTATTTTGAGATTCAATATCATTAGTTCTAGTTTTTATAAGCATTGACATTAATTCCGAAGAATCTTGAGGATAATTACAAGCTCCAAGGTCATAACCTTCTTCTTTTAACCAATTAAGAATATTTATTATTGAAGATGGTGTATTTAGACCAACGCCATTACCGATTCTTCCGTTCTTTACAGGATAATTACTTATTACTAAACAAATTCTTTTATCAAAATTATCAAGTTTCTGAAGTTTCACATAATTTGTTGCAAATTTTGAAATCCATTGAATACCTACTTGATCAGCTTTGTAACTAGTTATTTCACTATATAGTGTATTTTTCTTAGAAATTATTTCTTTAAATGCTGAAGGACAGGTAGTAATTCTTCCATCAAATTCAGGAATAATTATTTGCATTAATAAATCAGATGAATTCATTCCAATAGATGAATTTAACCACTTTTTTCTTGATCTATTAGAAGAAAGAAGCTGTAAAATTGGAATTTTAAGAGAAGTAAAAATATTTGTTGAATTTTCAATTAATTCATTTTTTGTGATTTTAGATGAAGAAAATGAAGTTGTGGTAATTATTAGTTTAATATCTTCTTTTTTAAAAATCTCTATTAATTTCTTCTGAATATTATGATCTTTTAGTGTTGAAATAAAAAATGTTTTAGGAGATAATCCGCATTTTCTTAATTGCGAGTTAAGTTTTTCGTTTACTTCAATTTCATTAGCCAAAAAAAGTGATTTATAGGATATTATTCCTATCTTTTCGCCACTTTCATTTTTCCAATCATGTAAATAGGGATCTGCATAAAAAGTAATATTCAAAAAATCATCAGGAATTAATTTTTCATCTATAACTAAATAATTTAAACAATTAAGAAACTTTCTATAATTATCCAGTCCTCCAGATCTTAGTAATCTAGAAATATTTAATGCAATATTTTTATCTATACTACTTATTTCACATAAGGAAATTTCCTGGTCAATGGTGCCTGATAGGATTACTAACTTCCTTTTTTTATTAACTGCTTGCCAATTTAAAAGTTGTTCAATTCCATAGTTCCATGTGCCTTTATCTCCAAATATTCTAAGTACGACTACTTTTGCATAATTTATTGTTTTTAATAAATAATTATCTATTTGAGCAGAGGAATTTAAATTAGAAATTTCTAAAGCTCTTATATTATTTTTTAATGAAGTAAATTCTTTTTCTAACAATAAGTTTGATATAAGATTTAAATCAGCCTTGACACATGTTATAAAAATAAAATCTGCAGCTGGTTGCTCAATTAAATCATCCTTATTCTTTTCATTTCCTGCTATATTTAATATCCTGTGCATTTTTATATATAAATAAGGTTTAGAATACGTAAGTAGGATAAAACAAGTTTACCTTAATTAAATAAATTAAATATGCATGAATTTCTTCCATACGCCTGGTTCGAAGGTAAATGTATTCCATTTAAAGAAGCAAAAATATCAATAGCTACTCATGCACTACATTATGGTACTGCTGCATTTGGAGGAATGCGAGCGATACCTAACCCAACAAACAAAGAAGAATTCCTTTTGTTTAGAACTGATAAACATATAAAAAGATTATCTCAAAGTGCAAAATTACTCTTAAATGAAATTTCTGAAGAATATATTTTTAAAGCCTTAGAAGAAGTTATAAAAAGAAACAAGCCAGAAAAACCTATTTATATAAGACCATTTGTATATACAAGCGATTTAGGTATAGCGCCAAGGTTACATAATATTGAAACAAATTTCTTTATTTATTGTATTGAACTAGGAGATTATCTATCCCCAGATGGTGTTTCTTGTAGAATGAGTAGTTGGACAAGGCAAGAAGATAGATCTCTCCCCTTAAGAGGAAAAATAAGTGGAGCATATATTACTAGTTCATTAGCCAAAACAGAAGCTAGTTTATCGGGTTTTGATGAAGCCCTGCTATTAAATTCAAGTGGTAAGGTAAGCGAAGCTAGTGGTATGAATTTATTTATTGTAAGGAATGGAGACTTAATCACTCCTGGTGTTGATCAAGATATCCTTGAGGGTATTACTAGAGCTAGTGTAATTGAATTAGCAAAATCATTTGGAATAAATGTAATTGAGAGGCCTGTTGATAAAACTGAATTATTAATAGCAGATGAAGTTTTTCTAACTGGTACAGCAGCAAAAATTACACCAGTTAAAAAAATTGAATCAACTGAATTAAATGTTGAAAGACCAATAATGAATAAATTAAAAAGTAAGCTTATAGAAATAACAGAAGGTCGTTCTCAAGACTATGATAATTGGGTAACAAGAATTTCTCTAAAATAAATTATTTTTTACCTAAAATGGAATCTTTCAGAACCTATTTAAATAGAGATGAAAAACCATTAATTATTTTTGACGGAGGTACTGGAACATCTTTTCAGAACTTAAATCTTACTGCAGATGACTTTGGAGGAAAAGAATTAGAGGGATGTAATGAAAACCTTGTTTTATCATCGCCAGAGGTAGTTGAGAAGGTTCATAAATCATTTTTAGAAGCAGGTTGTCATGTTATAGAAACTAATACATTTGGTGCCTCATCAATAGTTCTTGATGAATATGATATTGCAGATAAGGCTTATGAGATAAATAAAAATGCAGCATTCATAGCAAAAAAAGCTGCTGCCAAATACTCATCAGTTGATAAGCCAAGGTTTGTAGCAGGTTCAATTGGGCCAACAACTAAATTACCCACCTTAGGACATATAGATTTTGATGAATTAAAGCAATCATATAAAGAACAAATTTATGGTCTTATAGATGGAGGAGTTGATCTTCTTTTGATTGAAACTTGTCAGGATGTTTTACAAATTAAATCTGCCTTATTAGCATCAAAAGAAATTCTAGAAAGTAAAAATATTGATTTATCTTTAATGGTATCTATAACAATGGAAACAACAGGTACTATGCTTGTTGGATCTGATATTGCTTCTGCATTAACAATATTAGAGCCATTTAATATAGATATCCTTGGACTTAATTGTGCAACTGGTCCTGAGCAAATGAAGGATCATATTAAATATTTGTCTGAAAATTCTCCCTTCGCTATAAGCTGTATTCCCAATGCAGGTCTTCCTGAAAATATTGGTGGTGTAGCTCACTATAGATTAAAGCCAATAGAATTAAAGATGCAGTTAATGAATTTTATATATGACTTTAATGTTCAATTAATAGGTGGATGTTGTGGGACAACACCTGAACATATAAAATACCTGTCTTCAATAATCGATGAAATTATTGATGTTGAAAGGACCCACAACATTGGTAAGAAAAATTCAAGTGGTTTTATTCCATCTGCCTCATCAATATATAACTCTGTGCCATATAAACAAGACAATTCAATTTTGATAGTAGGAGAAAGATTAAATGCAAGTGGATCGAAAAAGGTAAGGGAGTTATTAAATAACGACGATTGGGATGGCTTAGTTGCAATTGCAAAGCAACAACAAAAAGAAAATGCTCACGTTCTTGATGTAAATGTTGATTATGTAGGCAGAGACGGAGTGAAAGATATGAAGGAAATAACTTCAAGACTAGTTACCAATATAAATTTACCATTAATGATTGACTCTACAGATGCAGACAAAATGGAAAGTGGATTAATGTCAGCTGGTGGTAAATGTATTATAAATTCAACCAATTACGAAGATGGCAATGAAAGGTTTGATCAAGTTCTAAATTTAGCCTTAGGGTATGGTGCAGGTCTTGTTGTAGGAACAATTGATGAAGATGGAATGGCAAGGAATTCAGAAAAAAAATATAAGATTGTCAAACGAGCTATTAATAGAACAAGAGAATGTGGTTTGTCAGATTATGAGCTATTTTTTGATCCATTAGCTCTGCCAATATCTACAGGGATAGAAGAAGATAGATTAAACGCTAAAGAAACTATTAGTGCTATATTAAAAATTCGTGAAAATTTCCCAGATATTCATATCATACTTGGGATATCAAACATTAGTTTTGGTCTTTCACCATTATCAAGAATTAATCTAAATTCAATATTTTTAGATGAATGCATTAAAGCAGGATTAGATTCTGCTATCATCGCACCAAATAAAATTTTGCCATTATCAAAAATTTCTGAAGAAACAAAAAAGCTATGCTTAGATTTGATTTATGATAAAAGAAAATTTGAAGATGATATTTGTATTTATGATCCATTAGTAGAATTAACAAAGGCTTTTCAAGATTTATCTATTCAAGATTTCAAAAAAGCATCTTCAGAAAATAAAAACCTAACTCTTGAAGAAAGTCTGAAAAATCATATTATAGATGGTGAAAAAATAGGATTAGAGGATCAATTAAATAAAGCTTTAAAAAAATATAAACCTCTTGAAATAATTAATACCTTTTTACTAGATGGGATGAAAGTTGTAGGAGATTTATTTGGCTCAGGTCAAATGCAATTGCCATTTGTACTCCAATCCGCTGAAACAATGAAATTTGCTGTTTCAATTTTAGAACCATACATGGAAACTGTAGATGAGAACATATCAAATGGAAAACTCTTAATTGCAACTGTCAAAGGCGATGTACATGATATTGGAAAAAATTTGGTAGATATAATACTTACAAATAATGGTTATGACGTAATTAATCTAGGAATAAAGCAAGATGTTTCAGCAATTATAGATGCACAAAAAAAATACAATGCAGATTGCATCGCTATGAGCGGATTACTTGTTAAATCAACTGCTTTTATGAAAGATAATTTAGAGGCTTTTAACAATGAAAATATTAGTGTACCAGTAATATTAGGAGGCGCAGCCTTAACCCCAAAATTTGTAAATGAGGACTGCAGCAAAATATATAAAGGGAAAATATTGTACGGAAAAGATGCATTCACTGATCTTAAATTTATGAATGAATATATGGATAATAAGAAAAAGGGTAATTGGTCAAATACAGAGGGTTTCATTAACAATGAAGGTATAAATATTAATTTAGCCTCATCAAAATCAAATTCTCAAGCTGTTAAAAAATCTATATCCATAAATACCGAGACTTCCAAATTAAATTTAAAAGATAATTTTATAAGATCTAAATTTATAAATGAAGAAGATCCAATTCAAGCCCCTTTCTTGGGAACGAAAGTCTTGAACGATGTTGATATAGATTTAAATAAGTTAATATTTTATTTAGATACAAAAGCTTTATTTAGCGGGCAATGGCAAATAAAAAAAGGAAAAAACCAAAGCGTAGATGAATACAATAATTATTTGGATTCATATGCTAAACCATTGTTAGATAAATGGTTAGAGACAATTATAGAGAAAAAACTTATATCACCCAAAGCAGTTTATGGATATTTCAGATGCGGGAGAAAAGATAATAGTATTTTCTTATTTGATGAGAACTCTTTAAATAAAATTTCCCAATTTAATTTTCCACGACAAAAATCTGGGAATAATTTATGCATAGCTGATTTTTATTGTGATTTGAAAAATGATAAACCGATAGATATATTTCCTATGCAGGCAGTAACCATGGGCGATATTGCTAGCGAATATTCTCAAAAATTATTTAAAGAAGATAAATATAGCGATTACTTGTTATTCCATGGACTTACAGTGCAATTAGCAGAAGCTCTAGCTGAGTATGTCCATGCATTAATTCGTATTGAATGTGGTTTTAGGTCTGAAGAACCAGTCAAAAATAGAGAAATACTAGCTCAAAAATATAGAGGAGCTAGATATTCTTTTGGTTATCCTGCATGTCCAAAAGTATCTGATTCAAACATACAATTATCATTGTTGGATGCCAAAAGAATAAACTTGACCATGGATGAATCTGAACAACTTCATCCAGAACAAAGTACTACAGCTATCATTTCACTACACTCAAAAGCTAAATATTTCAGCGCTTAAGCTAAATTTTTAGTTATTTTCTAAATATTCAATAATTTCTTCCTGTAGTTCTTCCATCGTTTCATTATCACCCAGATCAAGTCCCTCACCCGCGGCATCCTGTGTTAACTCAAGATAATATGAAGCACCATCACTAGATAAAAATTCTAATGCGGAAGTTTCATCACTATCTTTAAAAGCTTCATAAAGAGCTTTAAATACAATGTTTTCAGTAAAGTCCCAATCCATAATGAAAAAAACCTTATTAGAATTATTACCTCCTTACCCCCCATACTCGTCAACCTTTTTTAAAGAAATGTTGGTGTTTTATTATTATTAAAAAACTATGACCATAAATAATCAAAATCAGTTAAATGTCCTTGGAGAAGAAATTGAAATTTGTAGTTGCGCACCTATGACAGGGTGGTTCAGGGATGGATATTGCAACTATGACAAAAATGATGGAGGGAATCATTCCATATGTTGTGTAATGGATGATAATTTCCTGAAATATAGTAAATCGCAAGGTAATGATTTAATAACTCCCATGCCTATTTATTCCTTCCCAGGACTAAAGGATGGTGATCATTGGTGTATTTGTCTTGATAGGTGGAAGCAAGCATTATTAGACGGTCTTGCACCAAAAGTCATATTAGAATCAACGAATATCGTAGTCTTAGAATCAGTACCTCTGGAAAAATTAAAAGAATATCAATTTAATAAAAAGTAATTACAAGTTTATTTTTTTTTTTAAAATGATAATGATAAATTTTTTTAAATGAGTTTAGAAATATATTGGAAAAAAGCACTAGAAAAAACTCAATTATCTATTGATAATGAATCATTATATCCTCTCAAAACTGATATTATTACAAGAGATTTATATGAAAAAGACGACTTCATAATTAGGAAACTCGATACTTCAAAATTTAATAAAAAAAAATTTTATGGTCCTAAGCAAAATCCATTTTGTCCTTGGGAAAAGATACTAGAAATTGATAAAATTGGTGATAATCATCAATTAATATTAAATAAGTACCCTGTACAAAAAGGTCATATTTTACTTATTACAAATGAATGGAAACCTCAAAATGGATGGCTAGATATTAAAGATTGGAGAGCGATCCAACAAGTTAATAAAGATACTAGTGGATTATGGTTTTTCAATAGTTCTCCAATTGCGGGAGCGAGTCAACCTCACAGGCATTTTCAACTACTGCGTAGATCTAAAGGTGAGATATCATGCCCTAGAGAAAAGTGGTTTTTAGAGATGAACTCATATCAAAATATAGATAGTAAGCTTAAAAAAAATATTGTTGTATCCAAATTTAATTTTTTAGAAAATCCATCATGTCTTTTTGAATTTTACTTGGAATTATGCAAGAAATTAGGACTTGGGAACCCTATTAGTGATAAGAAACCGATATGTCCTTACAATATTTTAATAACTAATAAATGGATCGCTATTATAAAAAGAAAAAATGATCATATCCATGGTTTCAGTATTAACGGTCTAGGATTTGCAGGATACTTATTAGTAACTGACAATTCAAATATTAATTATTTAAAGAAATTCGGCCCTGAAAAACTTCTAGAAAATTTTGTTTGAATACTAGTTAGTTACTTCAACTTCCTTATCCCTGCTTATTTGGCTTTCTAGAACTTCTATAGATGCTGTTACTGAGGCAATTTTACGTTCAAGTGAATCCTTAATATAATTAAGCATTTCTAGTTTCTTATGTTGATAAAAACTCTTTTTTTCTTTAGATGACTTGAAATAACAATTAAACATTTTTTTGCTTTTATTATAAAAAGACACTTAATTGACTTGTGACATAAAAATAAATTGGTTTTAATTTAAAAACAATATTTCGTATGGACTTTCAATTTTTTTTGAATAAAATTAAATAAATTCCATACTATTCAAGAAAATATTATTGAATATTCCTGAAAATTCAAATACAAAAAGAATTTCAATTGATTTACCTGAGGAACTAATTTCCAGGTTTGATCAATTACGAAAAGAGTGGGGATTTAGAGCAAGAGGACCTGTAATAGAAAAGATACTTAAAGAACTTCTTCAAGAAGATGATTTACTACCTAAGAACCAACAGCAAGAAATAGACTTTAACGAGAATAATAATAAAGAAAATTTAAATATTGATGAAGATACTGCATTGGTATTAATTAAATCAGACGTAAAAAAAGAAGTTAATGAGATATCTTTGAATAAAAGATTTACAAATAACAATCAATCTAAAGAAAAAGCCAACTTAAACATAAGCCTTCCTAATTTTGTTGAAAAAAAAGTAAGGATTCTAAGAAGAAGTATTAATAGTGAAAAATTAAAGGAGAATATTAATGATATTCAAATTAATACAATTAAAGAAACTGAATTAATAAAATGTCGAATTGAGTTAATTAGTCATTGGAAAACCTTATATGGATCAGTTCCTAATGATTATGTAGTAGAAGCTTCGATGGATTGGTTTGAAAGGGATATATGGCCAAATCTTGATGGAACTGAAAATCTACCCTTTACGTGGAGTGCAGCTAATAAATTAATGTCAGAATTATGCCCATTCTGGATAAAGAAAAATCCATCCCTTGAAATTGTTTTATTAATGATTGGCGTTTTAGAAGACCCTTTTGCCACATCAGACCTGATAAATAGAATACCAACACTTATGAGAAGATTTATAAGTAGATTTAAGCGAAATAATAGATCAAATTCATTTGAAACTTTGGACTCAACAATGACAGTACATGGTGCACTTAAATTATTGAATTTATCAACATCCCCAGGATCCGCTCATACGTTTCGTAAAATTAGGGAGGCCTATAAATCAATAGCCTTAGAGACGCATCCAGATGCTGGAGGATCGACAGATCAAATGAGAAAATTAAATGAAGCGTATCAATTGCTAAAAAATCTATATAAAAAATAGTATACTAATTCTCAAATAAGACTAATTTTAAGTCTATTTAATAGTCTCATATAAGATAGCCGCTAATTTGAAAATTTCTAACTTTTGTCAATTTATTATTATTCAAATATGTGGAAACAATAATTATGTATAAATGAAATAAAAATAGAATATACTTTTGAAGAATAAAAAATAAGTTGTATAGTAGTTCTTATATGAGACTTATTATAAGTCTATAATATAGTCTAAAAAAAGAATTGTAAGATAATTTAATTTATCAATTTGGATAATTCATACCCAGACTGTTAATTACTTGGGAAAAATTAAAATAATAAATAAACAAATTCTGTCCTTTCAATGTCCAAGAAAATAATAACGCTTAAAAAGTATTGATATCAAAGGTTTTTATGCTATACCGTACTGCCTTAAAGACAGTACTACCTGGACTGTAGCTTTTCGATAGCAGTTTGTTTATCAATACTAGGAATATCACTTAATCCGTTAGCGTCAAACCAAGGGGCGCTAGCCCAATCAAATCCTTCGCCAAAAGTATTATCTGGTGCAGTTATATACCAGTGACATGAGGCATCTGGTATGTCAACAGCGCATTTTGACCAATCATCTGACCACTGAGGGACTTGTACCCATAGAACTGAAGATAAAAGTAGAGATAGGAGATTGATCATAAGTCTTATCATACAACATTAATTACTTTTGTAGGATTATTAACTATCTTATATAAGAATTATATATAGACTAATTTATAGTCTCATATAAGATTAGCGATACAATTAATTCCTCAATTTAGTGTTAAAACATTTTTCAACATTAGAAATGATATTTGAATGAATTGATTTAATGTCTGAGTCTAATAATGTTTTATCTTTATCCCTATAAGATAATCTAAATGTATAACTTATATGATCATCTCCAAATTTAGAATCTTCAAAAACATCAATTAAATTTATATCCTCTAAAAGATTCTTTCCTGTCCTTCTTATTTGTGATTTAATTTCGCTAATTAAAAATTTCTTACTGAAAACAAAATTTATATCCCTTTCCATTTTCGGAACAATTGGGTATTGCTTATATATTGGAATCCATTTATTTTTTCTTGTACTAGCTCCCAAGAGGTTAGAAACATTTATGTTAAATAAATAAACTTTTTTTAATGACTTCTTTTCTAATATAAGTTTGGGATGTATTTCACCAAAATAACCTGCATCTTTCCCTTCAATAACTAATTTCGCTGTTCTTCCTGGATGAAGAAAATCAATTGAATCAGTAGGTTTATCATCAATTTTTATGTTCAAAGATGATAAAGCCTCCTTTAACTTTCCTCTGGCCTGGTAATAATTAAGATCGTTATCCTTACCCGAATCTATCCATTTTCCAAATTTTTTATTTCCATATATCGCACCATTCAGAACTTCTTCTTGAATGAACTCAGTTTTCTTTTGAAAAACATTTCCAATTTCAAATATATAACAACTTTCTTGTCCAGCTTTTATATTACGGTTAACTATCTCCAAATGTTCTTTCCAGATATTATCTCTAAGACAGCTTGTTTCTAATAACAAAGGATTAGAAATCTTTATAAGTTTTTCATCATCTTCAGGAACAAGAGAATAGCTTAATACCTCGTTAAAACCATTTTCTATAAAACCATTTTTTACTTTTCTCAATGCCAACTGTTCTGATGACAATTTTCCAGGCTTAATTGGATTAGGAAGTTTTAAGTCGAATCTGTCATAGCCTATTAATCTAGCTATTTCTTCAATTAAATCTATTTCTCTTGTTAAATCATGTGATCTATTAGGAATTACTGCTACATCCCAGCCATATTCTTTATTCTTTAAAGTACAACCTATGAGTGTTAATTTATCAACTACTTCATTATCAGATAAATTTCTTTTTTCTAATTGATCGTTAATTATTAATGGACCAAGAATTTTATGTATTCGATTTCTCCGTAGTTTAATGTATATATTCTCATTACTTATTAAATTTGAAGTATTAATGATGGGTGAATTAATAGAAAAATATTCTTCTAAAAGATTAATTGCCCTAGTTACTGCACTTATTGTATTTTTTGATGAAATCCCTTTTTCATACCTGCTGCTAGATTCTGTTCTTATGCCTGCGGCCTTGGAAGATTTTCTTATAGTAGCTGGATTAAAAACTGCACCTTCAAGGTAAATAGATGAAGTAGTATTACTTACAGAAGTCTCTAAACCGCCTATAACCCCAGCAATAGCAACCGGTTTATCACAACATGTAATAACTGTGATATTGTCATTTAGATCATATTCTTTACCATCTAAGCAAATAAGTCTTTCGTTATCCTTGCCTTTTCTTACAGAGAAATCTTCTGGAGAAACTTCCTTACCAATTAAGTATGACAGTTTATCTTTATCAAAAGCATGCAAAGGTTGACCTTGTTCTAAAAGAATATAATTTGTCAAATCAACTAGAAGATTAATAGATTTTATACCTGATTTTTCTATACGGTCTTTAAGCCAATTTGGCGATAATTTCTCTCCATTTACTCCATCAATGCAGCTTATTGTATAAATGCAATTAGATTCTATAGCCTCTGGACAAAGTTTAATTCCTTTAAGTAAATGAATATCGTATTTATGGTTTAATTCTGGAAAATTTAAGGGGGATTCTAAAAGGGCAGAAATTTCACGGGCTATACCTATAACAGACATTCCATCAGGTCTATTAGCTGTGATGGCTAAATCATATATAAAATCATTTAATTGAAGCAAATCAGACCCTGGCGTGCCCAATTCATGTTTTAGGGCCAAAGCTTCATCAATGATCTCTATACCTTCGCTAGATTCCTCTAAACCAAGTTCCTGCAGTGAACATATCATTCCTTCACTCATGACACCTCTAATTTCACTTCTTTTAATATTTAAATCAACTGCATTTAAATTCGTGCCCACAGTAGCAACATAAACGTAAATATTTGGTTTAATATTCCGCGCACCACAGATAATTTGTAAATTCTTTGAATTACCAATATCGACTTGGCAAATTGAAAGTTTGTCAGATCCTTCGTGTTTTAAAACAGATAATACCTTACCTAAAACAACACCATTTACATTCTTTGAACAATCTTCTAATGATTCAACCTCAAATCCACCAATAGACAATTTCTCAGAGAGATCTTCAGGAGTAGAAGTAATTTCTACTAAATTTTTCAACCAATTTTGAGAAACTTTCATATATATTTTTTAATCAATGATGATAAAAGAAATGAGTATATCTTCAAAAAAGTTTGTTAAAGATGTACAATAGAAAATTATACAATAGAGTATTAATTAAAATGGCAAAAAAAGGGACAAGAGTTGTAGTGACCCTGGAATGTACTGAAGCTAGGACAAGCACAGATCCTAAGAGATCAAATGGTGTCTCAAGATATACTACTGAAAAGAACCGTAGAAATACAACAGAAAGATTAGAACTAAAAAAATTTAATCCTCATTTAAACAGAATGACAATTCACAAAGAAATTAAGTAATCAAATTAAATCATGCCTAATTCAATTTTTAAAAAACAACTATCACCTATCAAGCCTGGAGATCCTATTGACTATAAGGATGTAGAGCTACTAAAAAAATTTATAACTGAGAGGGGAAAAATCTTACCAAGAAGAATGACAGGTTTAACCTCTAAGCAACAAAGAGATCTCACATTAGCTGTTAAGAGAGCAAGAATTGTAGCTCTTTTACCTTTCGTAAATCCTGAAGGATAATTTCATATTGAATATAGTTGGTACTATAATTAATATCTCAAATATTTGAAAGATTTAACTAATTTAAAAACATATATTATTGATTCTGCTGATCCACATGAGGTTGATGACGCTATTTCATTAGAAATAAAAGAAGGAAATAAAAAAAATTTATGGATACATATTACTAATCCATGCAAACTCTTTTTGCATGACTCTAATGTTGATTTAAATGCAAGAAAGAGAAATAGCAGTTTATATTTAATTGATCAATATGTCCCAATGCTCCCTAAGGATATTCTTGAAAAGGCAAATCTAGCTCAAAATAAAGTTTCAGAAACAATTAGTGCATCTATAGAATTCAATGACGATGGATCAATAAATAAATATGAAATTACTGAAGCAATAATAAAACCAAAATATCAATTAACATATGAAGATGCAAATGAAATATTAGAAATAGAACCTAAAGAAGAAATAGAATTAATTGAGATTAAAAATTTATTAGAAAAAAGTATTACATTCAGAAAAAAACAAGGAGCAATTATTTTTGAAAGTCCTAATAATAAAATTAAATTATATGAGGATAAGATTATACTAACTAAATTAGAGAAAACAATATCACAAAAAATAGTTGCAGAATCAATGATATTAATGGGTTATGTAACAAGTTTATTTATAGATAAATATGATTTAGCGGCTGCATTTAGGATTCAAAAAATAAATTGCAAACCATATGAAATACTTAATAGATACAAAGATAGTGATATTAAATATATAATATTAAAACAATATATGGGAAGAAGTTACATAACTACTAAACCAGGAATACATGAGTCATTAGGCCTTAGAATGTATGTACAATGTACATCGCCATTGAGAAGATATCTAGATTTAATTATACAAAGGCAAGTCTATAACAAAATTAATAATTACGAAGTACTAAGTAAAGATTCAGTCTCTAAGATTATTGATTTTTCAAAAAATAGACAATCAGAGAATAATAATATATTTAAAAATGATAAATTAAAGTATTTAAAATTATTTTTTAAAAATGAAAAAAAATCTTTTTATAAAATAATATTCGTTAAGTGGATTAATCATAAAAAAAATATTGCATTGGTTTATTTTCCAGATTATTCACTTGAAATACTTATTACTCTTTTTGTATCAATAGAAATATATAGTAATAATATATATAAAGTTAAATATATTATAAATGATAGTAATCTTTTGGAATTTATTTATTAATGAGATAATAAATATAATAGGTTGTTATTAGTTTAAAAAATATCTGTTAGTATTAATAAAAAAAGCTTTATGACTTTTGTCATTACTACACCTTTATACTATGTTAATGATAAACCTCATTTAGGAAGTGTATATACAACAATAATTTGTGACGCAATAGCTAGATATAAAAGGCTTGCAGGTGAAGATGTTATTTTCATCACTGGTGTTGATGAACATGGTTTGAAAATACAAAGAACAGCTAATGAAAAGGGTATTGAACCAAAATCTCATTGTGATGAAATCTCAGAAGTCTTTAATAATAATTGGAAAAATTGGAATATATCCTTTGATAAATTTATAAGAACAAGCTCAAAAAATCATGAATTTGTTGTTAATGAATTTTATGAAAGAGTGAAAGCATCAGATGATATCTATATGGGAGTTCAAAAAGGTTGGTATTGTGTAGGTTGTGAAGAATTTAAAGATAATCCAGAAAACTCATCAACATACAAGTGTCCCATACATCAAAAAAATCTAGAATGGAAAAATGAAGAGAATCTCTTTTTTCGGCTTTCAAAATATCAAAAAGAAATTGAGAAAATAATCAACGAACCTTCTTTTATAGAGCCAATAGAAAGAAAGAATGAAATTATAAATTTTGTATCTAGAGGTTTAAAGGATTTTTCCATTTCAAGAACAAATGTCTCATGGGGAATTCCTGTCCCTGGTCACGATAATCATACTTTTTATGTATGGTTTGATGCTTTACTTGGATATGTAAGTGCCATTAGCTCTGACGCGACAGAACATTCATTGGAAAAATCAATTTATGGAGGATGGCCAGCTGATGTTCATTTTATTGGTAAAGATATTCTGAGATTCCACGCTGTATATTGGCCCGCTATGCTCATTTCTGCCAATATGAAAGTCCCTAAAAAGGTTTTTGGACATGGCTTTCTTACAAGAGAGGGGCAAAAAATGGGTAAAAGCTTGGGAAATGTACTCGACCCTGATTTATTGCTTACAAAATATGGAAATGATCCTGTAAGGTGGTACCTCATTAAAGACATATCACTAGGAAATGATGGGGATTTTCAAGATAAAAGATTTGTTGACATTATTAATAATGACTTAGCTAATACAATTGGAAATTTATTAAATAGAACATCATCTATGTCTAGAAAATGGTTTGATAATAAAGTGCCAAATAATGAAAAAATTTTAGGTGAAAATAAATTAGAGAATTTTGCCAAAATGGCAGTCAAAAACTATATTTATAACTTTGATAACTACAAATTAGATATAGCAGCTAATGAAGTCCTTAGCTTAGCAATTAATACAAATTTGTATTTGAATGATAATCAGCCATGGCTGTTAATAAAAGATAAAGATAATTTACCTCTTGTTAAACAAATTATTTATAACGTTTTAGAAAGTACCCGAATAATAGGATTGTTGTTGATACCTTTATTGCCCGAATTATCTACAAAAATTAATGAGCAACTTGGTTCTATATACACAGAAGAAATTCCTTGGAAACAACAATTAAATTGGGGATTATTAGTAAGTAACTCAAGTCTTCCTAAACCCACTCCAATCATAAATAAACTGGAGTATGAGCAACATTTATAGATTAATAATTTTCCTTCCATTATTTATGCTTGGTTGCGCACCAAATATAATTGATGAAAATAAAGTAATACAAAAAATAGAAAGTTTAGATATGACAATTTTCTCTAATAGTGGAGATAAAATATACTCAATTACCAGTCCAAATTCAAGTTATGACAATATTGAATTAGAGTTCGATTTAAAAAAACCTATCATTAATATTTTTAATGGAGAAGAAACTAAATATATTATTAGTTCAGAAGAATCTACATTATCAGATAACAATAAACTCCTGAAATTGAAAGGGAATGTTAAATTAAAAACTCTTAAAAAGGATGGGGATTTTTTATATGCTGATAATTTTATTTGGAATATAAAAAACACTAACTATCTATTAGAGGGTAATATAAGGTTTGAAAATCAGAATATCATCTTAAATTCAGGAAAAGCCATATTGGGTTCAGATAACATAATTGAATTTTTCAATCCAGTAAAATATATAATAAAAGATGAAAATAACGAAAATAAATATGAAATAAATTCAGAAAATGCTTACTATAATTTAACTACTGAATCAGTAAGTTTTAAAGCAAAAGATAAAAGAGTAAAGTCAATAATTTATTTTTAAATTTTATTTTTTGAAAAAATATTATTAATTTTTTTGGACCAGTTATTAATCCATTTTTCATCAGACTTCGTAAAACACTTAGCACTCCAGCCTCCAATCAATATAAAAGCCTTATTATTTATAGGTACAACTAAGATAGATGGAATTTCAGCACAAAAATTAAAAAATTCATCTCTTCCAGGATAAAATTTAGTGTTTGCTAATGATATTAATTTCATATCTTTTATAGATCTCAGACAAGTTTCCCCAGGTTTAAAATCATTACTTGAAGTGATTCCCCTCCTCAATATATTAACGCCATCATTGTGGATTAATATTGCTGCTGCTGCTGTAGAAGTTAATATTGCTTCAGAACCCCATGCTAGTTCATCAATAACTTCATCCGGCATGTTTCTATCGAAGAGAAACTTATTTTCTCCTTTTAAAGCAGCTTTCTCACCAGCTAATGGTTCGAATTGTTTAAATAGAAAACCTACCAAAATAATAATTAACGAAGCTATAGCCGCTAACACTTGTGCTCTTTCAAGCTCAGGAGTGATTGTTTCTATTGAAATGAAATTTGCTATCTGAAAAATAAAGAGTATTACACCGACTAATATTAACGATTTACCATTGAATCCCATATTTTAAATATGTTATTTCTAATTAAATTATGCAAACATTATATTGTTTAGTAGATTTAAAAAAGCTCAAACATATTGTTTTTAATATATAATTAACCAAAACCTTTTAAAATGAATCTAAAAATCAATAAAAATATACTTACTCTTTTTTTTACTGGCTTAATTTTTATTATTATCCCTTCGATTACATACGCAAATGAGATTAGTAGTATAAATAAATATTTTGGTGTTACACAACAAAAGACTGTTATAAATTACGAAAAAAGTCAGCCTTCATCTATTGACAATCCTGTAGTGGACCCAAATTTTAACACTATGAGAACAAAAGATACTGAAAGTTCAACTGCTACTTATATAGTTATAGGTTTGTTAATAGCAGCTACAATTATCCCTTTAGCAACATGGTGGTATTTCTCTAAGTAATAGAGAAATTATGAATGCCAGGGATTTAAGTATTAGTGAATATTCATCTCATATAGTTTTTATTACAGGGGGGACAAAGAGTGGCAAAAGTGAATTCGCAGAGCATCTTGCAAAGGAGGTAAAAAAATTATCATATGTTGCCTTATCTGAAAACAATTTGGATGATAAAGAATGGCAAGATAAAATCAATTTACATCGAAAAAGAAGGCCAAAAGATTGGAAATTAATAGAAACGACAGACCTATTAAATACATTAAGGAAAGAAGAAGGTCCATTATTAATAGATTCAATTGGCGGCTACGTTATGAAAAGTATTGGCAAGGAACAAAATGAATGGACAACAAAAATGAATTCCCTTATAAGTCTCTTAATGAAGAGAAAAAGCATAACAATTATTGTTGGAGAACAAGTAGGTTGGAGTCTAGTCTCTGAATATAAAATTGGTAATATTTATATTGAAAGAATCGGCGAACTTCAAAAGAGAATAACCAAAATATCAAAAGATAATTGGCTGGCAATAAACGGCAGAGCAATCAAAATAGATGAAATAAGTATTGAAATACCTACTTAAAATTGGAAGTCGCTCTTTTTGAACCTAGAATCCCACAAAATACTGGTAATATTGCCAGAACATGTGCAGCGTTTAATATACCCTTAAATCTTATAGAGCCCCTGGGTTTTAAACTAGAAGATAAATATTTAAAAAGAGCTGGATTAGACTATTGGCCTCTTGTTACTGTTAATAAGTATGAGAATTTTGAAAAATTATTGACGTCAAAAGGTTCAAAAAGAATAATTTCTTTTAGTAAAAAAAATGGATTATATTTGAAGGACTTTAAATTTAAACAAGATGATATTTTGCTATTTGGGAGAGAAGATTCAGGATTGCCAGATTCCATTATTGATAAAAGCGACTTTTTAATATCAATATTTATGCCAAATATACAGACTGGAAACAATGATCAAAAAGGTGTTAGAAGTCTAAACCTTTCTGTAGCGTGTGGAATTGCTATATATGAGGCCCACAAACAAATAAATTTTCAAAATGGTAATTAAGTACAACCAATGCCTTACAATATTCCCATGTCTCGGTAGCTCAGCTGGTTAGAGCGGCGGATTCATAGCCCGCAGGTCGCGTGTTCAAGTCACGCTCGAGACATTATCAATACTTTTCAAGTGTAGAAATTAGGTGAAATTTTAATTTAATTAAACTATTAAAGAAAATAATGTTTAATTCACTCAGCACAGTCCTAGATCCAAAAAAATCTAAAGCAAAATATCCAGAAGCAAGAGTTATAGTTCTTGATGACAATTTTAATACTTTTCAACACGTCGCAAATTGTCTTCTAACAATTATCCCAAGCATGAGTGAACAAAGAGCATGGGATCTAACCATCAAAGTTGACAAGAGAGGATCTGCAGAGGTATGGAGAGGTAATCTTGAACAGGCAGAGTTATATCATGAGCAACTATTCAGCAAAGGATTAACAATGGCTCCAATTGAGAAAACATAAAATAAGAAAGATTGACAGAAATTTTTTGGCTTATAAATTCGAATCGTTCAAAGGTTAAAAGGTTTTCAAAGAATAATCAAAATAAAGATAAATTTTTTGAATACATTTTAATTGACTCAGGAAGAATAGTTGGTGTTTTAGGAAAAGAACCACCTCTTATGACAACCAGAGAAGAACTTAAAGTTGATAAAGCTAGAGATGAATGGAGAAAGTTAATCGCACAAGGTTGGAGGAGAACCAATCCAGTTTGGGAAGAACATTAGTATCCAATATTGTTACTAGGATTAGTTATGTAAATTATGAGATTTAGGACGTAGTTAGCGGGTAAATTTAATGGCTTCAAAAGTAACAAAGCCATGCCTTGAGTCACATTAAATTCTTTATTTTTCATAAAAAAATAAAAGTCTTATTTAATTATAAAAAGACTGTCAAATACAAACTAAAAATACTAAAAAAGATATAAGCATTTATTGAATAAGGATTTTCAAGATATCTAATATCTAAAACTTATTTTAAGAAATTATAGATTTAGGGTTACTTGGTAATTTTTTTAAACAAAGAATTCCACGTTATAATTTAATAATGCCTACTAATTAACGTTTATAAATACCGCATGAAGTATCTCATCTTAAGCAAAAGATCAAGAGCATTATTTGGTATTGGAATAGTTGCTATAAGTATTGGATTAATGTCAAAAAAAGTAATTAACTTTCCAGCCGGAGGATGTATGAAAGGTACTCAAGAAATAACCTTTAATATCTAGCCATTAATAATCTTATATTTTCCTTAATTCTTAAATCCAGTCAACTTTGATAACTCTTTTAGTGAAAGTACCCCTAAAATTAGTGTTCCATTTATTTCCCATGTGGGAAACCCTTTAATTTTTTTATCAATGCATAATTGAGTTTGACTGTTTATGCCATCTCTTGCACATTCAACTACATTAAGTTCTCTATAAGCTTGCTTTCCAAATAATTCACTTTGATTAAGACAATTAGGGCACCAATATGCTGAATATTTAACTACATCATTATCTTTAAGGTATTTTGCCAAATTGATAGATTCCCTAGTGCTTTCTGAGGTGACTATAAGTTCTCTCTGATTGTTTAAGTGGGAGCTATATACAACACTTGGTAAAGTAAGCAAAACTATTAGTGGTTTTAATAGGCGTTTCATTTATTTAATACTTTTTCTCCATATTTTCTAACTATCTTATCAAGCAAAATTCGTATATCTTTATTTTTAAGTTTCTCTATTTGCTGAAGATTTTCAAGAAGATCACATATTTGATCCTGTGTATCTTCATTTAATTCACTTACTGCCATTTATATTTAGAGTATTTATGATCCAATTTTAAATCAAAAGTAAATTATATATTAATTGTATTAATATTTATTGTATTTATATTTTTTTATTGCTATTTTTTTAAAGCGGGCTAAGGTTCATATCTCCACGAGGATTTAGTCCGCTGAATTTTTAAAGATTCAATTTATTTTGGATTCCTCTTTAAGAAGTTGATTAGAAATATTCAAAAATATTTATCATTGCTTAATTTCTAAATTCCATTTAAAGGCATTTTTATATAAACATAAATAGTGTGACACTATTTATTCAGAAATGTTGTTATTTCGCTTCATTACTTCTTTAAAATACTTAAACTCAATAAATTCATGCATCATTTTTATATTATCAGATAATACTTTTTTATTAACTGCATATTTGTCCACATTAAGTGGAGGTTTATTATTTTTAAAGAATGTTTCGTGATCAAAAGAAAAGTTTTTAAAATCTTCTCCAACATTTTCATTTTGACCATAAGTTTCATGTAAAACACCTCGGTATTTTAACGCTTCCTCAACCAATAAACCTGTGACCTTTGACTGACTAAACTCATAAGCTGTGCACAATTTTTCAATAATTTCATGCACTTCTTCACTTGGCAAAAAACCAATTCTTTTCCTCGGAGAGGGCATAATTAAAAAAAAATTAGTGTCACACTTGCACATTATAAGTGTTGCACTATATTTAATTTAAGTCAACTAATTTTGCTATGCATATTTTATTATTTCCTGTCGGATTTATTCTTTGGTATCTAGCTTATGAAGCAAAACCTATCATTAATGATGAAGAAACACTGAATTGGGAAGAAACAAATACAATTAAAAGAAATAAACTTTTAAAAATAATCAACGAAAGCTTTTAAAATTTACTGTTAATCGATTTTGACCATTCCTTGTGCTTATTATCTAGATCTGAGATTAACTGTTTTTGATAAGTAAATTTGAGTTGATTTTCATTAAGCGATTTTTTTGAGATAATCATCTCTTTAGAGAAAAAATAAGGATTGTTAGAACTAATAATTTTTTTTTTGACTTCCATATAATGAATTCATCTATTTTTTTTATATGACTTAAAAGGTTATAGTCTCAATATATTTATATTCTTTTTACATTTCCTTCATATGTGTTTTTAGCACGTTTGTAAAAATTATTAGTTTATTAAATAATAAAGGCTATATTTAAACAAAATATATTTTTTATCATGAATCTAAAGGAGAGAGGGATTACTGTTGGAGATTTACTAATAATACTAATAATAATAATCACTTCTACAATATTAATTAAATCAATTAGCAAGAATAAGAAAACAACACTTAATTATAGTAATCAAGAGCAAGTTTCTTATAAGAAAAATTATTATCAAAAATTTATTTGAATAGCTTATATAAATTATTTATAAAACTCTTAATTAATTCAATTGACTATTAAGTTTCTCTTATATCAATTTAAAGAATTAATAATTATCAAACAAAGAGTTTATTTAATTTAAATATTTTGATGAAACGAATTAGAACTTTCCCATTTCAAATTTTCCTTTAAATCATTGAAATCATTTGATATTGACACTAAATTCACCATTTGAAGAATTTGAGTTTTATTTAGCCTATTAATAGCAATAAGTTTATTAAGCATTTCTAAAACAGATTTATCATTAATATTCATTGTTTGTATAAAAAAACTATGGTCCTTCAATTCAAATACTTTATCTTATAATTTTAAAAACTTCTCTTAAAATTTCATTATATTTTTTATGTTAAATATATAAAAAATTTATATCATCAAAAAATAAAACTCTTACTGATAAGTAAAAATATTTAGCTCACTTTCTTATAAATTCGTTTATTGTAAAAGAAAAAAAAATGAAAAAAAACTACAAGAAAGATTACCTTAACAGAGATGAAGTTAATGAAATGATTGAATCCGCTTTAAGGAGACACAATAGAAGATCTACAATAATATCAAGTGTACTTGGATGGATTCTAATAGGAGGTTATTCGTTTGGACTTTTTCAAGCAGTTCAAAATGTCTAATTAATATTTTCTTAAAAGCAGAACTTGCTAGATGATAAATTAATATAAGACTAACTTTTTATTATGACGGAATATATTGAGGCAAATCTTAAAGCGATAAGAAAATATTTAAAAAAAAGAAAACTGTATACATCAAAATTAAATAATGCTTCGATAATGGAAGAATTCAAAGAATGGAGCAAAGATCCATTACCTGAGACAGAATCAATTTGGACTTTACCTGACTTAACGAGGAATGAAAGGCTAAAAAATTTTTGTCGCTCAATTAAGAAGGAAATAAGATAAGTTTTTAACTACCTAGTTGTATATGATTTACCTTTAAGTAAAAATAACCCGCAAATCCAACTATATTCAAAATTACAACGAAAACCCAAGCTCCAATTGGCTGATTAGAATCAAATTTTTTTATTTTAACTTTTTCCTTTAGTCTTTCAATATATTTAGCCATAATTAAAAATATTAAAAAGAATATTTCTAATTATAGAGAGTTAAATTTTAAGGAATCTTAAATAAAATAAAATTTCTTTTAATTCGAATTTTTGTCAAATCTGTTAATGGGATATTTTATTAACTCCTTTTTGAGATTTTTTAAAAGTTTATTGTGATTCAAAATTGTAAATTTTTTTGTAAAGGAATAGTGCCATTTCATTGAATTAAAAAAAAACTTGCTAATTCATTATTAAAAAAATTATAATACTTATTACGGTCATTCAGACCATACATAATTTAAATAAGGACAAATTTTTTCATGAGCTTAAGAGTTGGCCAAGAAGCACCAGACTTTAGTGCTACAGCAGTATATGATCAAGAGTTTAAGGAGATTACACTTTCAGGTCTAAGAGGTAAATGGGTTGTTCTATTCTTTTACCCACTAGATTTTACATTTGTATGTCCAACTGAAATCACTGCATTTAGTGACAGATACCAAGATTTCTCGGCACTTAATACGGAAATACTTGGGGTATCAGTTGATAGCAAACATTGTCATTTGGCTTGGATACAAACCCCAAGAAATGAAGGTGGTATAGGTGATATTAACTATCCGTTAGTTTCTGACTTAAAAAGAGAAATTTGCCAGGCTTACAATGTTCTAAATGATGATGGGGAGGCTGATAGAGGTTTATTTCTTATCAATCCAGAAGGAGTAGTTATGCATACGACTGTTAACAAGGCTCCTGTAGGTAGAAATGTTGATGAAACGCTAAGGATTCTTCAGGGTTATCAATACGTTGCCGCAAACCCCGATGAAGTATGTCCAGCAAACTGGACCCCCGGGGAGAAAACAATGTTAGAGGACCCCAAAGGTAGTAAGGAATATTTTTCTGCGCTATAGAAGGATTAGAAACATTTAAGTAAGTATTGAGTAGTAAATAATTATAAAAAAATAAAAAATAAATATATTCAAAAAGGGGATAATGTCTCCTTTTTGAGGTTTGGGTACGATCCAATCGCTTAAATTAGTTTTATATGATATGAAGGACCACGTATAAAAAGAAATTTCTATGGCGACTAGGATAGAAAGGTTAATTAAATTTAAGTCATTTAAACCAAAATATCTATAAATATGAAAGTGATCATCAACACTAATATTATTAATTTGAAGATGCCAAAGATAGAGAGATATCAAAATAAAATTTATCAAAATTATTTTTTTTAACAGAAACCTTGATTTCTTAAAAATTAATAAGATAGAAATTAAAAATATGAAAAAACTTAACTGTGGAATATCCGGTTTTGGTAAATTAATTCCGTCAAGAAATAAATTTAATATAAGATCAAAATTTATATATATATAATCAGCTATTAAGTAAGAGAGAAATATTAAATTTATTGCTACTATTAATAATAGTCTCTTGCCTTTAATTACTTTTATACTAACAAATTTATCCTTATTAAATTTATAGTATGTATAGTTTTTTAAAGAGTTTAAACACACTAAAGATGGACATATTGCACCGCTTAAATAGTAAAGGATTGAATAAAAGGAAATATCATCAATATTGAGTGAATACAAATTAAACCATTGTTTTTGTACAAATGGAAGAATAAGTAAAAATGAAAGTGTAACTATTAACTTCGATGTATTGCTTTTAATTAACAAGAAAATATTTTTTATTAATTTAAAACAATTAAATCAAACTTTCAACAATTTAGAAGTTGTTAATTTAAAAACTTTTTTATCTATAGTTTCTTGATTCAAAAGTATATCAACTAATTTATCTAGTAAAACTCTATTTTTCTTCAATATTTTTATTGAATTATTTAATGAAATTTTAGAAATATTTATGATTTCATTATCTATTCTAGAACTGGTATTTTCTGCTATGAGAGGCTTTCTTCTAAATAATCCATCTCCCAAATACATTTCATTATTATCAGAATCCATTGAAATTGGACCAATAATTGAAAATCCATATTTTGTAACCATTTCTCTTACGATATTTGTCGCATAAGAGATATCATTCATGGAGCATTGTGTAATTTCACCTTCACCAAAAACTATCGTTTCTGCTGCTCTTCCAGCTAAAGCAATTTCAATTTTTGAAAATAATAATTTTTTTGAAATCAATCCACTAGAAATTACCTCTTCGTTAGGACATATTTTTGTATATCCTCCTAAAGATCCAGATCTAGGTAAAATCGTAATTTTATCAACTGATTCAATTCCATTTCTCACAGCAGATACAATTGCTCTACCTACTTCGTTATAGGCAACAATTTTTTTCATATTAGGAGAAGTTATTAATGAGCTTCTTAGGCCAATGGTAATTTTATCAAGAGCATTTTCTATATGAAGATCACTTATTAATTTAGATTCGTCTCTTGCACAGTGAATAGCACTCTCGTTCATCAAGTTAGCAAGATCTGCTCCCGAAAATCCAACTGTTCTAGAAGCCCAAAATCCTAAGTCAACTTCGCTTGAAAGTGGTTTGGAAAGTGAGTGAACTGAAAGAATTTTTTTTCTTCCATCTAAATCTGGAAGCATTACTTCAATTTTCCTATCAAATCTACCTGGCCTTAAAAGTGCTGCATCCAAAATATCTGGTCTATTTGTTGCTGCTAAAACAATAATCCCAGAATTATCAGCAAAACCATCTAATTCAGTTAGAAGCTGATTAAGGGTTTGTTCTCTTTCATCATTTCCACCTCCGATTCCAGACCCTCTTTGCCTACCAATGGAATCAATTTCATCAATGAAAATTATACAAGGAGATTTTTCCTTAGCCTTAGAGAACAGATCCCGAACTCGGCTTGCTCCAACACCAACAAAAAGTTCTACAAACTCTGATGCCGATATTGAGAGAAAAGGCACTCCTGATTCACCAGCAATTGCTTTAGCTAATAACGTTTTACCTGTTCCAGGTGGGCCAATTAAAAGAACACCTTTAGGAACTTTTGCTCCAAGATTTTCAAATTTCTTTGGTTCTTTTAAAAATGTTATTACCTCTTTTAATTCTTCAGCGGCTTCAGGGACTCCAGCTACATCATCGAATCTCGTTTCTACATCATCAATTGTTACAAATTTAGCTTGATTTTTTGTAAAACCAAAGGCTCTGGAAGCCAATTTTGATGTACTCCTCAAGATTAAAACTATAGCAAATATAAAAATCAGGAAAAGGCTTATTGATGCAAATGAATTAGCTGCTGAGGCTTCTTTTCTACTATTGTTAATACTGAGATCAACCTTATTTTCAGTAGCCTTTTCAAGGATTAATTGATCGTTGTAAAGGATAGGTATTTTAAGTTTATCGCCATTTTTATACAGAACATCAATTTCTCTCTGCCTTGGATAGAAAAATATTGATTCTATTTTTCCCGTCTCTATATCTTCTAGAAGATCCGAATAACTTGATTTAGAATCTGAATAGGAGAATTTTGATCTAAACACTAATCTTTACAAGTGATTAATAAAGCATATATGCTTATTTAAAAAATTGACGTATATAAACAAAATATACTCAAAAGTTTTGGAGATAACCAGTTAAAGGTTATATTATATTATGGTAATAAAGAAAAAGAATGGCTGTACCAAAGAAGAAAAAATCAAAGAGCAAAAGGAACCATAGGCACGCTGTATGGAAAGGGAAAGCAACAATAGCAGCCCAAAAAGCTATATCTTTAGGTAAATCAGTTTTAACAGGGAAAGCTCAAGGATTTGTTTATCCTATTGAAGAAGAAGAAGAATAGCTTTTAAGATCCTAATTTAAATGCCTCAAGTATAACGGCATATATTGCACCAATTCTTAATTTATCAACTACGGTCCATAGATAATAAAACTTAGAACTTGCGTCAGGTTTAATTCTTATAATGATTTCAATAAAAACAATTATTATTGGGACCATAATTAACTCATTTTTACCTTCAGATATGAATTTTGTAAGAAAATTTGCGAACAAAAAATAACCTGTCAAAACAGAAATTAGACCAATAGATTTTGTTCTCCAAGTATCACTTAAAAAACCAAAAAATAAATTATTTAACTGGTAGGTGATTCTTGAAAAACTAGTTTTTTGCATTATTAAAAGACATTAAATAATCACTTAGAAAGCTATAGTCGACATATGATTTTTTAAGTTTAGGTCCTTTAATTACATTTGCCACATTATTGTCATCACCAAGACTATCTAAAATACAATCTAATTTAATATTTTCGTCAAGAACAATTGGGATATTTGAAGGAACAAAAATTGTAGGCAAGTTGGCTGCCAAAGAAGATTTCAATCCTGGATTGGAGTCTTCAAAAACAATTGAGTTGTTTTTGTTTATACCACTTATTTGGATTGCCTTTAAATATGGTAATGGATTTGGTTTTTTTAATTCAACGTCTTCACTTGAAATAATGAACTCAAAAGGGTTGAAGCCATTAAAAAGATATTCAACAAGTAGATTGACTTGACTTCTTGAACTTGAAGTAACAATAAATTGTCTTACTTTATTTTTATGTAATTCATTAATTAATCTAAAAACACCAGTTTTTAAAGTAACACAATTTTTTTTTATTATTTCTAAATAATGAATCTGCTTTGTTTCATGAATTTTGAGAATTAAATCTTCTGAGAAATCGTCATCATTAGATTTAGCGTAATAAGCAATCCTATTTTTGCCCCCATTTATCTTCAAAAGATTTATATATTTATTAGTGTCCCAATTCCAATTAATACCAAGGTCATTAAAAGCATTATTAAAAGCAGGTAAATGGGCCTCTAATTCAGTATTTGCGATGGTACCATCTAAATCCCAATAAACACCCTCAAGATACGTCACCAAAAAGAATTTCTTTTATCTGCGGTAAAATACAAGAGCAATTATTGCTGGTCCTGCTAACGCAACTACAGCCAAAGGAATAAGTGTTGCCATGATTAATGAATATGTTTTGTGATACTATTTTTACAAATAAATGACGAAACTGTACTGATACGTTACGAGATTGAATTAAATTATGAAATCATGGACATGTATAGAAAATTGTGGAGCTTGTTGTAAATTCGACTTGAACGAAAGAAGCGATTTGGCTGACAAACTTAACAAAGAAGATATAGCTTTGATAAATTCGATGACTGCAAGAGATGGTTGGTGTAAAAACCTAGACAGAGAAAATAAAAAATGCTTAATTTATGAAACCAGACCACATTTTTGCCGGGTAAATGAATTTTCAACTTCATTTAAAGGATATTTGAAATCTGGCGACAAATTTTTAATAGATTGCTGCAAACAACATATTTCATCAAATTATGGATACCAAAGTAAAGAGATGAAAACTTTTAAAATTGCTGTTTCAGGAAAATGAATAGTAAATTAGAAAATAAGGAAAACAATATAGAAAAAAGTTTTTTTTCTATATTTATAACGACTTTTACAACAATCTTTATTGCTGAACTTGGCGATAAAACTCAGATAGCAACATTGATGCTTTCTGCGGAATCAGGCAAGCCAATAATTGTTTTTCTTGGAAGTTCTCTAGCATTAATAAGCTCTAGCATAGTAGGAGTTCTTATTGGTAAATGGGTATCAAAAAAAATATCTCCTAGCAAATTTGCTTTATCAACTGGTGCTTTAATGATACTGATAAGTATATTTCTAGCTTATGAAACATTCAAAAATTATTTATAAATGGTTTTAAGTTTATTACTATCAACTTTTCTAACCGTTTTCATAGCTGAATTAGGTGACAAAACTCAACTGGCTACTTTAACTATAAGCGGCACTTCAAATAAACCACTAGCAGTTTTTCTAGGATCTTCTTCAGCACTTGTTTTTGCAAGTTTACTAGGAGCTTTAACAGGCGGTTCTATTTCGAGTTTTTTACCCGAAGTTGTTCTTAAGTCAATAGCGTCCATTACATTTTTTATCATAGGTATAAGGCTTTTTATCAATTCTTTCACTATCGAAAAAGCAGAAAAAGAAGAGAAAGAAAATAATTAGTTTTAAGCTTGGATAATGAGGTGTAATAATGAAGTATATACCCTTAATTAATTTATAATTTTAACTAAATCATGTTCACATCATCTTCAATAATTAATAATCTTAAGCAGTCAGAAGGGTTAGAATATAAGAAATTATGCAGATTATTAAAAATAACAAAGAAATCTGATAAGGATAAATTAGATATTGCTTTAAAAGCGCTAGAAACACTTGAAATAATCAATAAAAATGAAGATGATGAATATAACTGCATAAAAGATAGTGATCATCTTGTCGCCAAAATAAGATGTAGTAGCAAAGGCTATTGCTTCGCTGTAAGGGGAAAAGACAAAGAAGACATCTATATTAAAGAAAATCTACTTAACTATGCTTGGAATGGAGATAAAGTTTTAGTAAGGATAATAAAAGACGGTTATAGAAGAAGATCACCTGAAGGGATAGTTGATTGTATCCTTGAAAGATCAAATCAAATACTTCTTTCTAAAGTTGAAATAATAAACAATGATGTATATGCAATCCCAATAGACGATAGGATCCTTTCTAAAATTAAACTTCCAAAAGAGAATAAAAAATACACTTTCAAACCAGACAACAAGAATATAGTAAAAGTTGAGATTGATAGATTCCCCATAGGTCAAGAGGAAGGACTAGGTCATGTGATACAAGAACTAAAACTAAACAATAATGAAGAGTATGATACAGACTTTGTTTTATCTAAAAGCAATATCATTAAATCAACCAATTTAAATCATATTGAGTCTAAAAAAATAGAAAAAAGGGAGAGGATAGACCTTACAGATAAAAACTCTTATTTATTCAAAAGTTGGAATTCTAATAATTCTCCTATGCTCCCAATGATTCAAATAGAGCAGTTGAAAAATAAAAGTACTAAATTATGGATACATACAAATAATCTTGCAGAGAGAGTAGACCTTAATAGTAAAAAATCTCTAGAAATATTATTTAAAGGCTTTGAATCATTGCCCTTATTAAATGATTGGCAAAACTACCTCAGTGAAAACATAAGAAATGATTCTGAATTTAAATTTGGTGAAAAGAATGAAGCAATAAGCCTCTGTGTGCATTTAGATAGTGATAATGAAATAATTGATTGGTCATTTCATCTTACTTTAGTAAAATGCTCCCTTATTGTCGGTAGTGATCATACTGAGGCGCTTCTATCTAGAAAAAGTAAATCAAGAATCACCTCTAGGTTATTAAAACCTATAAAGGAATATATCGACGATTTAGATAAAATACTCGAAATTTCATTTTCATTCAGACAAAAACATATTTTGGAGGGTAAGGTTGAAATTCCTGCACCACTCAATAAAATTGAAGAACTAGAAGAATTTTTTATTCACAATCCAGCTGAATATTCAAAAGGATATTTTGAATCATTAAATAAAGAAGATTGCCAAACTTATCTTTCATCAATACTACATGAGGCAAATTTAATATGGTTCAAACACTCTAATCAATATGGCTTAAATAGTGCAGGATACGTTTCAAAAGGAATAGATTACGTTAATGCAAATGAAATCATCAAATATTCAGAATTTATTGATCATGATATAGAGCTTAATGAAAATGGCAATTTGACATTTAGTCAAGTAATTAAATTATGTGGCGATGATAATAAAAAAAGAATCTTACATAAACTTCTTATTAATGAATTTAAGGAAAATGAAATAAGGTTGATATCTAAAAATCCCGATAATGAGGAATCAGAAAAATTATTTATTTCTCCATGGACTAATCCTGGATTTGACTTCACTAATCTTATTAACCAGTACTGTATTTTTAATATGATAATAAATGGTAAGAAATCAAAGAAAAGTAATATTAATCCAATCAATATATCGGAAAGTAAATCATTAGACCTAGTAAATTGGGATATATTTAATTCATCAATTTCAAAGAATCTAGAGATATTATTTAACAAGTTTGTAATAGATAAAATTAATGAATACAAGTATAAAGTTAAACAATATAAATCAAATATGATAAATATAAAAAAAGTAAGAAAAGCAGAAAAATTACTAGGTAATATTTATAGTGGGTTTATATTATCAGTGCAAACTTATGGTTTCTTTGTTGAGATATCAGAATTAAATGTAGAGGGTTTGGTGCATGTCAGCACTCTCAATAATGATTGGTATGAATATAGATCAAGGCAAAATCTATTGATTGGAAGAAAATCTAAAAAATCATACAAAGTTGGAGATGCAATAGAAGTAAAAATCATAAAAGTCGATATTCTTAAATATCAAATTGATTTAGAATTAACATAAATATTTTTTCAAAAATTATATTATGGAAATATTAACCATAAAAATTTAAGATAACTTTATTAGAAATATGTTTAAGAAAAAATATTTATTATTAACTCTTTTTTTACTAATAATTATTCAAATTTTATTATATACAAATAATAATCAGAAGACTTCATTTAGATACTTTAAATGGACTCTCCAAGAAGTAAGTATAGGTAAGTTAATCAGTATTTCATTTTTTTCAGGTTTATTTGTAAGCACTTTATTGAATACAACAATAACTAGTACTAGTTTCAGAAAAAATACTTTCGAAAATGTGGAAGATGATTTTGTATCTAATAATAATGAGGAAGAAATGGAACCAAATGTTGAGATGCCACCACAAAGGGATATTAGAGAAACTCAACCAACGATTTCTGTTAATTACAGAGTAGTCAAAAATATGAATGATAATAATTTTAAAAAAGATCAAAGTTATTCAAATCAGGAGATAAAAGATGACTGGGATAGTGCAAATAATGATTGGTAGAAAAAAAATTAATTAAAAAATGTTTTTTTAATTTATAATGAAATAAATAGCTTTTTTTATGGAAGAAAATTTAGACAAAAATAATGAAGTTAATAAAGAAATATCTGACAACACAACTAAATCAAACACTGAGGAAATAAAAGAATCTAAATCAAAAAAAGTTATCAACATGGATATAAATAATGGTGATTCTGCTACTAAAGTTGTCATAAAAAAAGAAATTAATACTCCCGAAAAACCTATAACAAAACCAAAAAAAGAGCTCCCAGTAGAGAAAAAGCCTTTCCAAGAATTTATTAACATGCACCTAATTCCTTCACTTACTGAGGAAATTAATCAAAGAGGATTAGAAATAAACAATATTAACCTCACTAACACAAATAGACCTATTGCTGGAGATAAATGTTGGGTAATAAATTGTGAAATTAAAGATATATGTAACTTTTGGTTATCCTTTGAGAAGGATGACATTAGTTCATTAAAAAGTATTTCTTTATCAAAACCAAATCAACAACCCAGTATTATTGAATCCTTTCTTATTGACGAAAAAAGAATTACCCTAAAATTAATAATTTCAAGAGTACTTCAAAGATTGAATGGGCAAAAGTTAATAGGAGTTAATTAGAAAAACAATAACACCAAGTTAACTTTTCCCTCGAAAATACAAATCATAGTAAATAATAGTATTAATAAACCGAATAAAAAATGGCTCAATCAACTGTTGAATCAAAAAATAAAAAAGATATTAATAATGGAAAGATACCAGCAAAAGAAACAATTTTGTCCCCAAGATTCTATACAACAGACTTTGAGGCTATGGAAAATATGGATTTATCAATAAACGAGGAGGAATTGGAAGCTATTTGTGAGGAATTTAGGAAAGATTACAATAGACATCATTTTGTAAGAAATAGTGAATTTGAAGGCGCTGCAGAAAAATTAGATCCTGAGACAAGAGAGCTTTTTGTTGATTTTCTCGAGGGAAGTTGCACATCAGAATTTTCAGGTTTTTTACTTTACAAGGAACTTAGTAAGAGAATTAAAGTCAAAAACCCTCTTCTTGCTGAATGTTTTGCTCATATGGCCAGAGATGAAGCAAGACATGCAGGTTTTTTAAATAAATCAATGAGCGACTTTGGACTTCAATTAGATTTAGGTTTTTTAACAGCCAATAAAGATTACACTTATTTCCCTCCAAGAAGTATTTTTTACGCTACTTATTTATCCGAAAAAATTGGTTATTGGAGATACATAGCAATTTATAGGCATCTCGAAAAGAACCCTGATAGCAAAATTTTTCCACTATTTAATTACTTTGAAAATTGGTGTCAAGATGAAAATAGACATGGGGATTTCTTTGACGCATTAATGAAAGCACAGCCACGTACTGTTAAATCATTAAGCCAAAAAATTACAATTGGCGGCTCTACTTTTACACACCCATTATTCGACTACTTCCACAGGTTTAGATATTTCTTGAATAATCTTCCATTAACATCCAAGTTATGGTCAAGGTTCTTTCTATTAGCTGTATTTGCAACTATGTATGCAAGGGATTTGGGAATTAAAAAAGATTTCTACAGTTCTTTAGGTTTAGATGCCAGAGATTACGACCAGTTTGTTATTAATAAAACAAATGAAACTGCAGCTAGAGTTTTCCCTGTAGTAATGGACGTTTATGATAAATCTTTTTATGGAAGATTAGACAAAATAGTAGAGAATAATAAGGTTCTTTCTGATATTGCAAACAGTGATGGAAATAAAGTATCTAAAACTTTTAAAAAATTACCTAAATATTTATCAAACGGTTACCAATTATTAAGACTATACTTATTAAAACCTCTCGATAGCAAAGATTTCCAACCTTCGATTAGATAATCTTTAATACAGAGAAGATTCATAGACTCATATGCTTTCGTCACAAATCAAATCAAATGAAATCGTTTTTGGTAGTTGTAATAAAGATTTATTAGAAGAAATCATTTTCTACGGAATTGGACTTGGTGCTGATTTTGTAGAAATATTTATAGAGAATACTGACAACTCAAGCGTTTTAGCAGAAGAAGATTTTATTACAAGTGTAAGTCCATCATTTGGAAGGGGAGCTGGCATTAGAATCTTCAAGGGAAAAAAGGATGGATTTGTAAGTACAAATGATTTAACAAAGCACGGCTTGATGAGATCGGTATCTCAGGCTATTGAGATGTTAGACATAACAGACAACAAAAGAGAAATATTTAACGGTTTAAATAAACATAGGGACTATAGTTTATCCAAGAAAAAATGGATTAATGAAGTCCCATCTATTCATGAGATAAGTGAAAAACTACTAGTTAGCACAAAGTCTTTAAAAAAAAATAATAAAATAATAACTAGGAAAGGAAGTTACTCAAGAAATCTTCAAGAAGTAATTATTGCCTCCAGTGACGGAACCTATGTCTCAGATATTAGATTGCATCAAACAGTTGGTCTCAACGTAATTGCAAGTGAAGCCCAATATAGATCTAGTGGAAGTAGAAGATTTGGATCTTCAGGAATGCCTAATGAATTTAGATTATGGGATCACGAAAAAGCAGCTAATGATGTGTTTGAAAGTTCAATGAACATGTTGTATGCAGATTATGTTGATGCAGGACAAATGCCTGTTGTATTAGCTAATAAATTTGGTGGCGTTATATTCCATGAAGCCTGTGGTCATTTACTTGAAACTACTCAAATAGAGAGAGGAACAACTCCATTTGAGAATAAATTGAATGAAAAAATTGCACATGAATCCGTAACAGCAATAGATGAAGGGATATCAGAAGGATCCTTCGGTTCATTATCAGTAGATGATGAAGGAATGGAACCCGAAAAATCAGTTCTTATAAAAGATGGAATTTTAAAAAAATTCATATCCGATAGGGCAGGTGAATTAAGAACTGGCCATAAAAGAACAGGAAGTGGAAGAAGACAAAATTATTCTTTTGCTGCAGCTTCTAGAATGAGAAATACTTATATAGCTAAAGGTGAGCACTCTAAAGAGGATTTAATCAATAGTATTAGTGAAGGGCTTTACTGCAAATCAATGGGTGGTGGCAGTGTAGGTGCTACAGGACAATTTAATTTTGCGGTAGAAGAAGGATATCTTATTAAAAATGGAAAATTAACTAGTCCAGTAAAGGGCGCAACATTGATCGGTGAGGCTAAAGAAGTTATGCCAAAAATATCAATGTGCGGAAATGATCTCGAATTGGCTCCTGGATTCTGTGGATCCATTAGTGGAAGTGTCAACGTAACTGTTGGCCAACCTCATATTAAGGTTGATTCAATAACTGTTGGCGGAAGATAAGAAATGAATTCAAGAGAAATCACAACTCAAATCTCCAAAGCTGCAGATTTCCTAAATCTTAAAAAATGGGATTATGGAGCAAGCTTCTCTAATGATTATTCTGTGCAAGTAGATAAAGGAGAGGCTAAACAACTTAAGGCATCACAAAAACAAATTTTAACTATAAGAGTTTGGAATCAATCTAATCTAGTTGGTATTACTACAACAAGTGATATTAGTGAATCTGGTATTAAAAAGGCTCTTAAGCAAGCAAATATAGCTTCTGATTTCGGTAATAAGAATGAATCTACAGAATTTTCACCACTAGCGAAGGATCCTATTAAAGTTAAGGAAGTTAAAAAAAGAAATCCTGTTGGAATAAAAAAATTACTTACAGTTTTAAGAGAAGCGGAAGTAAAACTACTAGAAAGTCATGAATCCATAAAATCTGTTCCATATAATGGTTTATCTGAGAGTTTCTTTGAGAGAGTTTATGCAAATAGTGAGGGTGCCTTTCGAAGTTATTCCAAAAGTCAAGCAGCACTATATTTATATGCAAGAGCAGAAGAGAACAATAAGAAACCTCGTAGTTCAGGTTCCGTAAAACTTGGATATGGAGCTGATGATATAGATATAGAGTCGTGTATTAAAGAGGCTTCAAATAAAACAATTTCTCATTTAAATTATTCATCTATTAAAACTGATAAATATTTAATATGTTTTTCCCCAGAGTCTTTTTTAACTATCATTAACGCCTTTAGCTCAATGTTTAATGCTAGAAGCATCATAGATGGAGTTAGCTTATCTAATAAAAATTCAATCGGAGAGAAACTATCTACTGAAGCACTTAATATTTATGATGATGGCCTTCACGAAAAGAATATTTCTTCAACTCCATTTGATGGAGAGGGAACCCCAACCAAAAGACTATGTCTAATTAACAGAGGGAGAATTGAAAATTTTATACATTCTGAATCAACTGCAAGAATATTTAAAACGACTCCCACTGGCCACGCTGGACTAGGATCAAAAGTCTCAGTATCTCCTGATTGGATCGTAGTTGAAAAATCAGATGAAAACATTGATCTAAAAACATCACTAGATCACTCTACTTATGAGGGAGAATTTGTTTATATAGAAGAGTTAAATGCAATTCATGCAGGTGTCAGAGCAAGTCAAGGTTCATTTTCTCTTCCATTTGATGGATGGCTCTACAAAAACGGAAAGAAAATCTCAATAGAATCTGCCACCGTAGCAGGGGATATCAAATATCTTTTGAAAAATATAGTAAATATTGAATCAAGCCAGGAGGTAACAACAAGTGGAATTTCTCCACATATATGGGTAGATGAATTATCAATAACTGGTGACGCGTGAGAATTATATTCTGGGGAACACCTGAATATTCAATTCCTAGTCTTGATATTTTTATTAAATCTAAGCACGAGGTAATTGCAGTAGTTAGCCAACCGGATAAGAAGAGATCTAGGGGAAATAAATTAATAGCCTCACCTGTAAAAAGTATTGCTGAGAAAGAATCTATAAAAATTTATACTCCAGAAAAAATCAGGGGCAATATAGATTTTATAAATGAACTTAAATCACTTTCTTGTGATTTATTTATTGTTATAGCTTACGGGAAAATTTTACCCAAAGAGATATTGGAAATCCCAAAATTTGGTTGTTGGAACGCGCATGCTTCATTACTGCCAAGATGGCGTGGTGCCGCCCCAATTCAATGGTCCCTAATAAGAGGCGATGAATTTACTGGTGTAGGAATTATGAAAATGAATGAGGGACTAGATACTGGCGACATATTGTTGGAAGAAAAAATTAAAATTAATAATAACGATAATTTAAATACACTATCGGAAAAGCTTAGTATTTTATCCGCAAAATTATTTTTAAATGCTACATCAATAATCGAAGAAAATATTAATAAAAATACTAATCCTCAATTAATAAAACAAAATACCCTTGGAAGAGAAATTACTTACGCAAGAATGATTGAAAAATCAGACTTTAAAGTTGATTGGGGTAACGAGGCAATTAAAATTTCTCAAAAAATAAAAGGATTATACCCACGAACTAATACAAATTTTAGAGGTAAGAACCTTAAAATACTTAAAATCAAAGTTTTGACTAGTGATGTAATTAAAAATGAAAAATACCTTTTCATGAGCAATTATTCAAGACCAGGTATTATTCTTGCTGTAATAGAAAATGAAGGAATTATAATTTCAACTAAAACTGATCCGATTATTTTAATAGAAGCAAAACTTGAAGGCAAAAATATTTCTAGCAAAAAGCAACTGATTCAACAGTTAAAGCCATCAGCAGGTGAATATCTCTCAGATTAAGTTTTAGATTCTTTTTTAGAGAATCCCCAAATGAAAGCAAAAAGAATCAAAAAATAAAAATAATAGTCTGGAAGAATAGATTCTTTAATTAACGTATTTAGTAAAAGTTTAATCCCAACTATTAAAATTGCTACGTAACCGGCTGTTTCTAATCTAGAAAATATATCCAGAAGTTTTAGAAAAATTCCTGATGTAAATCTTAAGGCTAATACTCCAATCACTGCTCCAAATATAATTAATATGTATTGATCACTTATAGCTACTGCAGTAGTGATACTGTCTATGGAAAAAGCAAAATCAGTAATTGAAAGAAGCGCTACAACCCTTAAAAACCTTAAATTATTTTTATTATTATCTGTTCCATTTTCAGCGTTTTCTATATCTGAATTTAAAAAAACATTAGAGAAGAATAAATAAATTAAATAAAAACCAGCAAAAACTCTAATAAGAATAAACTTTAGAAGAACATTAGATAATATGATTAGAATAATTCTAAATAATAAAGATATTGTTATACCAATATTTAAGGCTCTTGACCTTAATTCTGAACTATCGAGGGATTTAGTAAGAGAAGCTAGTGCTACAGCATTGTCTGCAGATAATAATAATTCTAGAGCAATTAATATTGGTAAAAGTGTAAAGATTTTGTACCAACTGTCTACCTGATCTAGTGTGGGTATAAAAGAATTTATTGCGGCGGAATCCATCAAATATTATTCACAATCAGTATAAAATCTAATATAATGTATCGGATATTTGTAATCAAGATTGATAGTTATAAATGAGTTTAAATACTTTAGTTGATTATATTTCGAACTCACAAATTACTTCTGAATTAAGAAAAAGAATTTCAAAAAATAATGAATTAAATATTGTTGGTTCAAGTAGATATGCAAAATCAATAATATTAGATAGTATCGCAAAAAAAGAGGAAAAAAATATATTTTTAATTTGTCCTAATGTAGAAATTGCCTACAAATGGATTGGTTATTTTGAAAGTATAAATGATAAAACAGTTTTATATTATCCTCCAACAGAACATCTACCATACTCATCAATTAATAAATCCAAAGAGATTGAATTTAGTCAGCTTACTGTTTTATCCAAATTAATAAAAAAAGAGAAAAATGAACTTAATATTGTTATATCAACTGAGAGATCACTACAACCTCATCTAATAAATAAAAACCTATTAATTGAAAACAAGTTAGATTTGCAAAAAGGAGTTCAAATCGAGATTCAAGAATTAGCAAATAAACTTACTTTGTTGGGCTATACAAAGGATAATGTAACTTCAACTGAAGGATTCTGGAGTAGGAGAGGGGAAATAATAGATATTTATCCTGTAAATAATGAGTTTCCTATAAGATTAGAATTTTTTGATAATGTCATTGAGAAAATAAGAGAATATGATCCCCATACACAGAAAACATTAGAAAGTATAAATAATATTGAAATAATACAGGCTGGATTTGATTTGCTAATAAAAGATAAGTTAAATAATTTATCCAAGAACAATCTTTTTAATTCAGAAGATATAAATAAAAATAATCTTGATCGTTATTTAGGAATAATTGAAGAAGAACCCTCAAACATAATAGATTTTATAAATAGGGAAACAATTCTTGTAATTGATGAATTAGAAGATTGTAAAAAATTTGCAAAAAATTGGTATCTAGATTCAGAAAGTAATTTTGAAAATTGTAAGTATGAAATAAATGAGAACCTTAAAAATAATGACATTAATTTAGAGGCCAAAACTAATTTGCATGTAAAGTTTGACGAAATATTAAAATCACTTGGAAATTTCAATTTAATAAAATTTTATGAATTTGAATCTAAAATGAATATCGATAATAGATTTTTGTTAAACGATAAAAGATTAAATTCATACTCTAAAAATGTAGGGAAATTATCCAATGATATAAATAAAAATATAAAAAATAATGAAAAAGTATGGATATTATCAGCACAACCATTGAGAACAAGGACTTTACTTTTTGAGCATGAATGTAATGCAAACTTCTTAAACAATCCTAATGATATTGATGAAGCATATAAGTCAATTAATAATTCAACTCCTCTAATTTTAAAAAATAAGAACAATTACGAAATCGAGGGGTTTTATCTTCCGATATGGAAAGTTGTCCTGATAACAGATAAAGAATTATTTTCACAACAATCTTTTTTTAATAATGTATTCATAAGAAGAAAAAAAAGAAGTGTCAATTCAAATATAAATGTAAATAAGATTAGTCCAGGTGATTTTATAGTTCATAAAAATCATGGAATAGGAAAATTTTTAAAAATAGAAAAAATAAATATAACTGGAGATTCAAGGGATTATTTAGTCATTCAGTATCAAGATGGAAAGATAAGTGTTGCCGCTGATCAACTTGGTAGTGTTAACAGATATAGATCAAGCGGAAAAATAAAGCCGAAAATAAATAAATTAGGAGGGACAGAATGGGAAAAAATAAAAGAAAAAAATAAGAAACAAATCAAAAAAGTTGCTGTCGATATTTTAAAACTTTATGCAAAGAGAGAAAAATTAAAGGGTTACATTTACCCAGAAGATGGTCCTTGGCAAGATGAATTAGAGGAATCATTCCCTTATCAACCAACACCTGACCAAATTACTGCTGTAGAAGAAATAAAATCTGATATGGAAAGCGAAAAGCCAATGGACAGGCTAGTTTGTGGAGATGTAGGATTTGGCAAAACAGAAGTAGCTGTTCGTGCAATTTTTAAGGCTATAACATCAGGCAAACAGGTAATATTACTAGCACCTACAACAATCCTAGCTCAGCAACATTGGAGGACCATAAGTAATAGATTTTCACCTTACCCAATAAAAGTTTCATTACTCAATAGATTCAAAACTGTTAATGAAAGAAAGGAAATCTATGAAGGTTTGAAAAATAACAAAATTGATTTAGTTGTAGCAACGCACCAAATTTTAGGAAAAGAAATAGAAATTAAAAACTTAGGACTACTAGTTATTGATGAAGAACAAAGATTTGGAGTAAGGCAAAAGGAGAAAATAAAAAAAATCAAAACCAACATAGACGTTTTAACTCTCTCGGCAACTCCAATTCCAAGAACTCTTTATATGAGTTTATCTGGACTAAGACAAATGAGCTTACTAAACACTCCTCCACCATCAAGAAGATCAATAAAAACATATTTATCTGAAATAGATATGGATGTTATAAGAACTGCAATTAATCAAGAACTTGATAGGGGAGGTCAAATTTTTTATGTTCTTCCAAGAATTTCTGATATAGAACAAGCTGTAAACAAATTAAATAATATGTTTGTCAGCTTAAAATTTATTGTTGCTCATGGGCAAATGAACGAAACAGAGCTTGAAAATGCAATGATTGCTTTTAATAATGGAGAAGTAGATTTAATGATATGCACAACGATAATTGAGAGTGGATTAGACATCCCTAAAGTAAATACAATCATTATTGAAGATTCTCACAAATTTGGCCTTTCACAACTTTATCAACTTAGAGGAAGAGTAGGTAGAAGCGGTGTACAAGCACATGCTTGGTTATTTTATCCAAATATAAATAAAATAAATGACGCTGCAAAACAAAGATTGAAAGCGATAAAAGACTTTTCAGAACTAGGCAGTGGATACCAACTTGCAATGAAAGATATGGAAATAAGAGGTGTTGGTAGTTTACTAGGAGAAGAACAAAGTGGAAAGGTTAATGCTATTGGATATGATTTATATATAGAAATGCTCCATGAGGCTATTTCAGAAATCAGCGGGCAAGAAATACCTGAAGTTAACGACACTCAAATTGATCTACCAATAAATGCATTTATACCTGCAACATGGATATTAAACAGAGAAGAGAAGCTTGAAGCTTACAAATCTGTCACTGAATGTTCAAATAATGATGAATTAACTGAATTAGCTACAGACTGGGTTAATAGATATGGAAACTTACCCAAACCTGTTGAGTCCTTAATTATGATAATGAAAATAAAATTACTAGCTAAAAAATGTGGTTTTAATAAGATCAAGCTCAAAAAGCCAAACATCTTGATAGAGACAAAATTAAAAAATTCTACTTTTAAAATTCTTAAAAATTCTTTGGCAAGTAGTGTTCAAGATAAATTTAATTTTAATGAAGGCCAACCATTTTCAATCATCACTATAAGGGGCTTAGGTGCAACTGAAATTCAAAATCAAATTGATCAACTAATGTTGTGGTTCGGGTCTTTTGAAAGAGAAATAAAGAATTTCGATAAAGAACTTATTAAAAGAGATTAAATTATTAAATAATTATTTAAAATCCGCGAATCAGTTTGATTTCGGTTAGGTTTATAAAAATTTATTTAATTTATGGGTGAATATATAGACGCCGGAATCCAAACTTCGATTTTACCCTTATCAATTATTCTTTCATCAATTGTATTAGGCATATTTGCATTATTTGGAGAAGAAACAGAAAACGATGATGATGATTCTGATTCAGGAAGTGGTGGCTTAATGCAACCTATTTGAAATTATTTATAAATAATTTGTTTTGACTTTCTCTTAGAGACTTTAAATAACCTATTAAATGAACCTATAATCAAAATAAAAGCAGTAAAAGAAGATACAAAAATAAAAATCACCAAAAACATCTCATACAGATATGAAAAGAGATCAATCATTAATAAAAAAGATTTATTAAATGTCGAAGGTAAATTTTGTAACAACAAATTTTTATTAGGAATTAAATAAATTATATAAACTAATAAAACACTCAAAATAAACAAAAAGAAAGATTCAGTAAAAAGTCTTCTTTTAGATTTTCTTCTTAAATTTAATTTTTTTTTAAAAATATATTTATCAGGTTTAATATTCAAATTTGGGATGTTTAAATCTGCCATAAATCAAAGCTCAAAGAAAAAATTTGAATAACTCTGAAAAGAAATTAACCTATAGTATCGTGTTTGTATTTAAGATGCTAATTGCTCTTTATTCAGGATTTGTTAGTTCTTTTTTTTCTATATTTTCAAAAGGACTATAAAAATAAATAAAAGAAGAAGAGAATAGAATTAAAGAGCAAATTGCAAAAAACGGTGGAATAAAGAAATTGAATAATTTAACTTTATTATTTAACCCAAATTTTAATTTTTTTGGAATTTTAGTAGGTATATCTGTTTTTTTTATTCTTACTTTTGGCGATTCATTTAACTGATCAAAACAATTTATGGTATCTGAAAGCAATGAATTACCAATCTTTAGAACTAAAGGCTTTACTTTTGCTTTAGAGCTCTTGAGAACAATATTATGTATGTGTAGATTATCGGCTTTTATATCGATTAATTTAGACTCATATATTGGAATTTCGTTTTTGATTAAAAGATTTGAATAAATATAAAAAGCATCCATAATAGGCCCTAAATGTTCAATTTTGCCTTCAATAAGTGGTTTATCAACTATGGTTAATTTCCATTGAGAAATTATAGATATTTGATCTTTATTTTCATTATTGGAATAATCTGGCAATCCGATTATTTCGAGACTTACTGAAGATTGATGAAATGACAATTTATTTTGCATCATATTAAAAATCGTATAAAAAATTCTTCAACTTTTGATAACCCTGATTTGAAATACAAAAAGATAAAATAAGCAAGGATTTTATTATAATCTCACCATTTTCAGTTTGATTTAAAAGCTTTTTCACTCTTATACTATCTACATTAAATCTCTCTTTAATCAAGTCAATAAATCTCTTATTAAAATCATTCCAAATAATTGAATTCTCTTTAATATCTTCTTTAGATTTCAGTATCTCTCTTATATATGGATATAAATATTTGGACATTTCAACGGTGATTTTAATTAAGGCATCGAATTCGTTTACTTTAATATTGTTGTTAACATAAGATTTTCTCAAGGGATTATTATTCCTTAATTTCCAAATAGTAATTTTATTTGGCAGAACATCATTTAAATTAAGTCTATTTGATAAAGTGTAAAGGGATTGAATACCATTTAAATCAATAGTTTCTAGGATTATTAATAATAAATCAAGCTTCTCTATAGATTGTCTTGATACCTGATTTCCCTTAGTTAAATCTGTAATTGTTCTCGATCAAAATATAGGAGAATTATAACAGAATTATTAATCCATTTTTTGAAATAAAAATGAATATAACTTATCTAGTTCTTCAATAGTTAGCATTCCATAACTCCATAATAATATTGGTAATGGAGTATTATTTTTTTTAGATAATTTTATACCAAGTTCAATAGTAGTTTCATCTAAACCTAATACATTAAATAAATAAATTATAATTTCTCTAGAAGAATAATTATTCATGAATTCTATTTAATACTTGAGTAAATGAGAGATTTAGTCATTTGATTAAGGACTAATTTTCTTGTAAAAAGAAATTTATTTAAAAGTAAAAATGAAAATTTCCTTATTGGAAATAAAAAAACGTTTCGATTAGCAAAAATTGATATCAACGAGTCAGTTATAAAAATAGTGACAATAATATCTAAAATTCTGCTTGAAAAATATTTAAATTTAAATAATATCAATTGCAATTTAGTAATAGCAGTATTTTTATTAAAAAGATCATAAATAGTATTAACATCTCTCCAGCAAGTATTTAAACCCTGACCACCAACAGGATGAAATGTATGAAAGGCATCTCCTACAAAAACTAATTTTTTAAAATTTAAAACTGGTAAATTTAAGGATAGTGAAACAGGAAAAATATTAAATTCGCCTATTATTTGGTCCAACTTGAATTCATTAGGCAAGATTGTTGATAAATTATCCATTAAAAAATTCTTGTCAGAATTCAACCTTTCAATTGCCTTTAATGTACTTGAAGTCCAAATTACTTGATATAAGTTTTTTTCTAAAGGTAATAATGCAAGTGGGCCTTCTTTTCTAAAAATTTCATAAGCTCGTTTTTCACAATGACCTCTAAGAGAAACTTTAAAAGTTAAACAAGACTGACTATACGATTTTTTTATATCAACAAAATCTATGAATTTTTTATCAAGTGAGTTAGCCCCTGTTGAAAAGAATTGATAGTCAAATAATATTTTTTTACGTAACAATCTCTGTGGTGTTATAAAAAAAATATTTTCATAATTGTCAATCTCTTGAAAAAATACGTTCATGAGATCCGAATGTTTAACTACCCAGCCAATATTTTCGGCAGAACTTATATCATCATCTAAGTCAGAAGTTGATAAATTGGTGAAAGCAGAAGTTACGCTATCTGAAATTGAAAGCGTATCAAAGCCAAATAAAAATGGTTCTAATTTTTCCCAAAGTCTGAATTTAGATAAGATTTTTCTTGTTGAGTGAGTAATTGCATAAGTTTTATCTTTATCAATTAATCTATCTTTTGTTAATAAATCAGTTAAAAAAATATTGCAATCAAATTTTGAAAGTGCAATTGAAAGTAATAAACCTGTGGGACCTGATCCAACAATTTTAAAATTCAATTTATTTTTCATCGTATTATATGAGCATCAACTATCTATTCAGATAAATATAGCAAATTTCCTCAAATGCTGGTCTTAATAAATAGGGGTACTCACCAACCCATAAGTTAATTTCAGGAAGCCAAGCATCGGTCAAATAAAAATCTCTGTCAAAATTACGGTTATCAGATGTTATTAAACATCTAATACTCGAACCAATCCTAATTTGACTGTGCTTATTTTCCATAGGGAAACTTAATTTTTCCAAATAACCATCTTCATCTTCTAATTCAAGTACTAACCAAGTCCTTTTGTTTTCGATAACTTCTAATCGACCTTGCCTATTAGATTGTTCTCTTGAACTTTCAATCTTTTCTGTTTTATAAATATCTGATACATATCCATCAAATATAGAAAAAAATTTATATTTTCTTAATTGCAAGTTTTTTCTACTTGATTCAAGAATAGGGCCCCAGATGATATACAAAAAGAAACCTACACATAGGAATAACCAGAAATTATTAGTTTGATCTCCAGTCGAACTAATAATTAATGAGATAAATCCACCAATTGAAGAAACTATTACTCTTTGAAGAATTTTTCTAGGATTCCCCAACGCGTACTTAAATTGACTTCCTGTACCAACTGCAGGAATAAGTTTTGAAATTTGACTTGAATTAATTGGAATTATCATTTTAAAAAATCAATTTTTCAAGTCCGTAAACTAAAGTTTCATAATTACCAATTTTTTTAATAGCCTGTAAAACTCCTGGCATATATGCCTTTCTATCAATAGTGTCATGTTTAATTGTGTAAGTTTCACCTGGAGATCCCATAATTACTAACTGATGAGCGAGTAATCCTGGTAATCGTACAGAATGTATATTGATTCCTGAATCTCTGAGCCCACCGCGTACACCTGTCAATGACTCAGACTCTTTTACTAAATTCTGATTAAATTTCTTTGGATATTCTTCAATCATTTCTGCAGTTTTTATACACGTCCCACTAGGAGAATCAGCTTTTTGATTATGATGCATCTCAATTAATTCAATATTGTCGTAAAACCTTGCAGCTACAGATGCCGCCTGCTGAAGAAGAACCATACCGACTGAAAAATTAGGAATTATTGCACAACCAACCGATGCTTTCTGAGCAAAAACAGACAAATCTTGTATTTGCGAAGGGCTTAGACCTGTAGTTCCTACAACTGGTGATACACCATATGCAATAGCTGATCTGGTATTTTCATATACAGAATCAGGATGAGTAAAATCAACAAGTACAGGTTTGATATTTTCATTTCTATAATTTTGACTAACAGAACATAAAGTTCCTTCAAAATCATTTGAAACAAAAACATCACAATCTTTTACCTTCAATAATTCAGAAATATTTGAACCATTGTTCTTTTCGTTTATGTCGATTGCTGCAACAAGTTCACAATCTGTAGAATTTAATACAGTATTAACAACTTCACTGCCCATTCTGCCTAAAGCTCCGGATACTAGTACTGGTATGGGTTTTTTGGAATTTTCAATCATTTTTTTAAAAATTTTTTTTTTAAAGGTTGTTACACGCTATTTATATTGCACACAATAACGTCTTTTCATTCGTAGGCTGGTAGAAATACTTAAAGAAAATCAATGTTTACGCAGGTTCGCTCAGCAAACCGCAGAGTATCTCCTGTTGAGGATAACAAACACAAAGTTGTAATAAAAGCAGTTTATGTTGTCCTGGAGCCACAATACCAAAATTCCTTAACAGAAGCTGCAAAGTCAATAAATAAGATGAATGGGCCAATAGGTATAGACCTTAGCGGCTATCTTATCGAAGAACTTAGGAATGATAGTAATTTTGAAGATTTTAAAGAAGATATAGCTAATGCAGATATATTCGTTGCTTCTCTAATATTCATTGAAGACCTTGCTCAAAAAGTTGTTGATGCGGTATCTCCATTTAAAGACAAACTTAAAGCATCAATTGTTTTCCCCTCCATGCCAGAGGTAATGAGATTAAATAAGCTAGGTTCATTTAGTATGGCCCAACTTGGTCAATCTAAAAGTATTATTGGAGATTTAATAAAAAAGAAAAAAGAATCTGATGGAGCAAGTTTCCAAGATTCAATGTTGAAGTTATTAAATACACTACCTTCAATACTTAAATATCTACCAGTAGAAAAAGCTCAAGATGCTAGAACCTTTATTCTAAGTTTTCAGTACTGGTTAGGTGGTACCACTGAGAACCTAAAAAACTTCTTGTTAATGATTTCTGAAAAATACGCTGTTTCAGAGATCATAAAGGATCAAATTGAAGAATTCAAAATTCAAGACCCTGAAACATTTCCAGATTTAGGAATTTGGCATCCTCTTGCCCCTTGCATGTTTGAAAGTCTTAAAGAATATCAAAATTGGGAAAATAACAGGAAAGATATAAATCCTAAAGATGACAAAACTCCAACAATAGGCTTAGTGCTTCAAAGGAGTCATATCGTTACGGGAGATGATGCTCATTACGTTGCTGTTATTCAAGAATTGGAATACAGAGGTGCGAGAGTACTACCTATCTTTTGTGGAGGTTTAGATTTTTCTAAACCAGTTAATGAATTTTATTATGATTCCATAAATAAAGATCAACCTATAGTAGATGGAGTTGTATCTCTAACAGGATTTGCACTAGTTGGTGGGCCAGCAAGACAAGATCATCCTAAAGCTATTGAAGCCCTAAAAAGGTTAAACAGACCCTATATGGTTGCACTTCCATTAGTTTTCCAAACCACACAAGAATGGGAAGATAGTGATCTAGGTTTACATCCTGTTCAGGTAGCACTACAGATTGCAATTCCAGAGCTTGATGGTGCTATTGAACCTATTATTCTCTCAGGTCGTGATGATGCTACAGGTAAGGCGCATACTCTCCAAGATCGAGTTGATGTAATAGCTGAAAGAGCAATAAAATGGTCAACTTTAAGAGTTAAACAAAGGAAAGATAAAAAATTAGCCATCACAGTATTTAGTTTTCCACCAGACAAAGGAAATGTTGGAACGGCAGCATACTTGAATGTTTTTGGTTCAATTTATAGAGTACTTCTTGAAATGAAATCAAAAGGATATCAAATAGATGAACTTCCAAGTAATTCAAAAGAATTAATGGAAAAAGTAATTAACAACCCTGAAGCGATGGATGGCTCTCCAGAGTTAAATATTGCTCATAAGATGTCAGTAAAAGAATACGAAGAGTTCACACCATATTCTCAAAGACTTGAAGAGAATTGGGGTAAACCTCCTGGAAACCTCAATAGTGACGGACAAAACCTTCTTATTTATGGAAAACATTTTGGAAATGTTTTTATAGGTGTTCAACCTACATTCGGTTATGAAGGTGATCCAATGAGATTACTTTATTCAAGAAGTGCTAGTCCTCATCATGGTTTTGCCGCTTATTACACCTATCTAGAAAAAATCTGGGGAGCTGATGCTGTTCTTCATTTTGGAACTCATGGATCACTTGAATTTATGCCTGGTAAACAGATGGGCATGAGTGAAACTTGCTATCCGGATTCTCTCATTGGATCATTGCCTAATTTGTATTACTATGCTGCTAATAATCCATCTGAAGCAACAATTGCGAAGAGAAGAGGATATGCTTCAACTATTAGTTATCTGACTCCTCCAGCGGAAAATGCAGGACTCTACAAAGGACTTAAAGAACTAAGTGAACTCGTTGGTTCTTATCAACAATTAAGAGAAAATAGCAGGGGTATTCAAATTGTTAATGCGATAGTTGAGACTTCTAAACAATGTAATCTTGACAAGGATGTTGAGCTCCCTTCAAAAGATGTGGAAGAACTCTCAATAGATGAAAGAGATTTATTTGTTGGGAATGTCTATAAACAGTTGATGGAAATTGAAAGTAGATTATTACCCTGCGGTCTTCATACTATTGGAGAAGCCCCAACAGCAGAAGAAGCTGTTGCAACACTTGTAAATATTGCATCATTAGAGAGAGAGCAAGAGGGATTAAGATCTCTTCCTGGATTGCTAGCTGAATCCATGGGCCTTACTATTGAACAAATTTATGATGGTAATAATAAAGGTGAACTCAAATTTGTAGAGCTAAATGAAAAAATCATAAAGACAGCAAGAGAGTCTATTTTTGCTATGGTCAACTCTTTAAAAATTGTTGATGGCAGAGTTTATTTAGAAAAATCACTACTTTCCAAATTGTTTGACTTTCTTAAAGTATTTGGTTTGAATTTACCTACTCCTTGGCTAAGGGTCTGTACCTTAAATGGATTTAATGAAGTTAATCAGAAGGAATTAAATAAATTATTTGATTACTTACTTTTCTGTTTGGAACAGGTCTGTGCTGATAAAGAAATGGATAGCCTCATAAAAGCATTAGATGGAAATTATGTTTTACCTGGACCAGGTGGAGACCCCATAAGAAATCCAGGTGTTTTACCAAGTGGTAAAAATATCCATGCACTTGATCCACAATCAATCCCCACTACAGCAGCTGTAGCTGCTGCGAAGTCAGTTGTTGACAAATTAATTGAAAGACAAAAAGAAGAACAAGGAACTTGGCCTGAAACAATTGCCTGTGTTTTATGGGGTACGGATAATATCAAAACTTATGGAGAATCACTTGCTCAAATCTTATGGTTTGTCGGTGTAAAACCAAAACCAGATTCTGTTGGAAGAATCAACAAATTAGAATTAATCCCTTTAGAAGAATTAGGTAGGCCAAGAATAGATGTAGTCGTTAACTGCTCAGGAGTTTTTAGAGATCTATTTATAAATCAGATGGCCTTAATAGATCAGGCGGTCAAATTAGCAGCTGAGGCTGATGAACCATTGGAAGCTAATTTTGTAAGGAAACATTCACTAGAACAAGCAGAAAAAGAAGGTACCTCTATAAGAGAAGCTTCAGCGAGAGTATTCTCTAACGCAAGTGGAAGCTACAGTTCAAATGTTAATTTAGCTGTAGAAAACTCAACTTGGGAGGAAGAAAATGAATTACAAGAAATGTATTTATCACGTAAAACATATGCTTTTAATGCTGATAATCCAGGTGAGATGAATCAAAAAAGAGAGGTATTTGAGTCAGTAATGAAAACAGCAGATGTTACATTTCAAAACCTTGATTCCTCAGAGATTTCATTAACAGATGTAAGTCATTATTTTGATTCAGATCCAACAAAATTGATTAAGACACTTAGAGATGATGGGAAAGAACCAAGTAGCTATATAGCAGACACTACTACTTCTAATGCTCAAGTTAGAACACTTGGAGAAACAATCAGATTAGACTCAAGGACAAAACTTTTAAATCCTAAGTGGTATGAAGGTATGCTTAAATCTGGTTATGAAGGAGTTAGAGAACTTTCTAACAGACTTAATTACACTCTTGGATGGAGTGCGACAAGTGGTCAAGTAGATAATTTTGTATATGAAGAAACTAATGAAACATTTATAAATGACGAAGAGATGAGGAAAAGATTAATGGATCTTAATCCTAATAGTTTCAGAAGAATTGTTGGAACTTTGCTAGAAGTTAATGGTAGGGGATATTGGGAAACTTCAGATGAGAATATTGAACAGCTGAAAGAACTATACCAAGAGGTAGAGGATAAAATCGAAGGAGTTAAAGAATAATAAATTTTTCATTTTCTGTAAATCTTATCAGCTACTTTAAGGATTTGATAATTTAGTTTGACGTTGTGAACCCTCACAATGTCAATATTAAATTGAGAACAAAGACAACTTATTGCAAGTGTTCCTATATCTCTTTCTTTGGGATTTTTCTCATTCAAAATTTCTCCGATAAATCTCTTCCTAGATGCACCTATCAAAATTGGCAAATTCCATTTTTTAAATACATCTAAGTTTCTTAAGATTTCCAAATTATGAATGATATCCTTTGAAAACCCAATTCCAGGATCTACTATTAAATTTCTTTCAGATATATTTTTTTCTAAAGCATTTTTTATTAAATTATCAAGCGAGCACTTAACATCACTTAATACATTTTGGTAATTAGAGAGTTGATTCATATTTTGACTATTACCACGACTATGAGTTATCACGAATGGACAGTTGAATTTTGATACAACATCCAAAATTTTTATATCTCTTCTTCCTCCCGTGACATCATTTATCCAGTTAGCACCATTTAAAAGAGCTTCGTAAGCAACTTCAGAATTAAAAGTATCAATAGAAATTAAAACATCTGGAAATTCAGATTTTATTAATTTTAGATATGGGATCAATCTTTTTATTTCTTTACTAGATCCAACTTCTTCAGCTCCAGGTCTCGTACTTTGAGCACCAAGATCAATTACATCAACACCATTGCTCAAGAAATAGTCTACTTGATCTATAACTTTTCTTGAGGAGTTTAATTCCCCACCATCACTAAATGAATCAGGAGTTAAATTAATAACTCCCATAATTGAAGTTTTTTGGCCCCACCCTTTTGGCCATGGATTCTTCTTATTGATAATTTGCAATTCTCGCAAAACTATTCGGATCTAATGAAGCGCCTCCAACTAACACCCCATCTATATCACTCATTGACATGATTTCGTCAATATTATTAGGTTTAACAGATCCTCCATATTGAATAATTACATCATCAAAACCTATTAATTTCCGAATCAAAGAGCATATCTTATTAGCGTCTTCTGCCTCACATGTTTTACCAGTGCCAATAGCCCATATTGGTTCATAGGCAACAATTAAATTAGATGGATCTGTATTTTCTAATCCTTGTTCGACCTGTCTAGTAATAACTCTAACAGCTTCTCCTCTTTCTCTTTGTTCTAATGTTTCTCCTACACAAACTATTGGAGTAAGTCCACTAGATTGTGCAAAAACTGCTCTTTTATTAATTTGTTCATCACTTTCACTAAAATATTTCCTTGGTTCACTATGTCCAACGATTGCATATGCGACACGATGTTCAAGAAGCATTTTTGGCGATATTTCTGCAGTAAATGCCCCTTGATCTTCCCAATGAATATTTTGACTAGAAATATCTAAATATTCAAAATCAGTATGATCCGAAAAGGTTGAAATAGCAGTAAAAGGTGGAGCAATAACAATTTTACGATCGTTTTTTATTTTTTTTATTAAGGGAATAAACTTTTCTAAATAGGATTTAGCATCAGCACAAGTCATGTGCATTTTCCAATTACCAGCAATTACAGATTTTCTCAAAATACTATCTCCAAGAAAAATATACTAATACAAAGTGAGTTGAATAAGCTAACTATTCAAAAATTAATTCATTTTTTAGAAATATTACTTTATCTCCTTTGTTTAACTTTCTTCCTCTCCTAGTCTCAATTAAACCATTAACCTTAACAGAACCCGATTTAATAAAAATTTTTGCTTCGCCACCAGAAGATACCAAATTTTTCCATTTTAAGAATTGATCCAATTTCATTGTTTTTTATACCCAAAGATATTGATAAAGTAGGATAAACAATTAAATATATAATAACTTGAGACTAATACCACCAGTCAGACCATATTCAAATAGGTTTATAAAGGGTTTTATATGCATGCTCATTTACGTAGCTTGTTGGCCATTATTAGCTTATTTAGCTGGAAACTTAATCCCAGCAATTGGGTCAGGTGATCTTTCAAAAGTTTCTAGCATAATAATTAAGTCTTTATTTGTATTTTTAGTTCAGAAAACTGCTCAATTTGGACAGGATGTATTCATAGCAAAACCATCTTTAGAAATTAGTGAAGTGATGAGAGGAAATTTATTTAGAAGAATTCAAAAAATAAAGATGAATTCCGTTGAAAATATTTCAGCCGGGGACATTACATATAGACTTACAGAAGATGCAGACAGGGTAAGCGAAGTTATTTATAAAACAGCTCAAGATACTATTCCATGCACTTTACAGTTGTTAGCGGTAATAATCTACATGTTTTATTTAGACTGGTCACTAACATTGTCAACATTCGTTTTAGCACCATTGATTATTCTTTCTGTTAACAGTTTTGGAAGAAGAGTTTTAATTGCATCCGAAAAAAGTCAAGAATCAACAAGTAATTTAGCAGGATTAATAGGTGAATCTATAAATGGAATGTCCACGATAAGAGCTTTTGCTGTAGAAAATTGGATTGAGAATAGATTTAATAAAAGATTAAGTACAAATAAAAAAGCAAAATATAAAACATTAAAACTACTTGCATTTCAACATCCAGTTGTAGGATTTGTTGAAGCATTTGGAATATTAGCAATATTAGGTTTAGGAGCTGCAAGAATAAATCTAGGCCTTCTAACAAGCGAAGAATTTAGTAGTTTTTTTGCAGCAATATTAATGCTTATTGATCCAATAAGCCATGTAAGTACAAATTTTAATGACTATAAACAGGCAGAAGCCTCAATAAAAAGGTTGAAAAATATAAATCAAGAACCTGTCGAAGATGATAAAGAAAATTTACGAAGGATATCCAATTGTGAAGGCAAGATAAGTTTCAAGAAAGTAAATTTCGCTTACGAAAAAGATAATCAAGTACTTAAAAATATCAATTTAGAAATTAAAAGAGGGGAAGTCACAGCATTTGTTGGAGCTTCTGGAGCTGGTAAAAGTACAATGATGGCTTTGATATTAAAGTTTATAACTCCAAATAATGGAGACATTTTTATAGATGATAAAAATCTCAAAATATTAAATACAAAAGATATTAGAAAAAACATTGCATTAGTACAACAACAGCCTTTTTTGTTTTCAGGAACAATTATTGATGTAATAAAAATGGGAAGAAATTTCACCAAAGAAGAGGTTATAGAATCAGCAAGAAAAGCAAACGCCCACAACTTCATTCAAAAGCTTCCTGAGAAATATGAAACTGAAATATCTGAAAGAGGATCAAATTTCTCAGGTGGTCAGATACAGAGAATAGCAATTGCAAGAGCAATACTTGGGAACCCCTCAATTCTCCTTTTAGATGAGGCCACAAGTGCGTTAGATGCAGAATCTGAATCTGAAGTACAAAAAGGACTTAATAGAGCTATGAAAGATAGAACAGTTATTGTAATTGCTCATAGATTAGCCACTACTCAAGAGGCTAATAAAATAGTTGTTTTCGATAAAGGTGAAATTATTGAAGTTGGAAAACACATTGATTTAATAAATAAACCTGGAATTTATAAAGAATTATGTGAAAAACAATTGATTAAAAAATTATAGTTCTATTTTATTTATTAAAAATATTTATTAAAAAAGAAAATCCATGAGCGAAAACACAAATGATTCTGCGAATCCAGTTTTAACCTTTGAAGGAAAAAAATATCTAATAAATGAACTTTCTAATGAAATAAAAGAATCTATAAAAGTACTACAAATAGCTGAGACACAACTTAAAATGCATCAAGATACTCTCCAATTAATTTCAATTAGTAGAAGCTATTTAGTTAATCAACTAAGAGAAAAACTAAAAAACTTAGAATAAAATTTTAATAATTATGGATTTCTTGTAAAGAGTAAGTATTAATCTTATTGCATTGCAAAGCTTTGATCGCCTTAATGGCTGCATTTGCTCCAGGAATAGTTGTAAAAGTTGGAATATTATATTCTAAAGCGGCACGTCTTAAATAAGCATCATCATGAAGAGCTTGTGAGCCAATTGGAGTATTAATTATTAATTGAACAAGTCCCGAACGAATTAGGTCCTCAATATTTGGTCTTCCTTCATGAACTTTTAATACTTCTTCAACTTGAATTCCTAAATTCACCAAATATGAAGCTGTACCTTTTGTTGCGATTAATTTAAATCCTAAATTCAAAAGTTCTCTAGCAACTTCCTCAAGATTTTTTTTATCTAAATCATTTGTAGATAAAAAAGCAACTCCTTCTGAAGGAACACCATTACCTGCTGCCAATTCCGACTTCGCATAAGCAATTCCAAAATCTTTAGCCAAACCCATTACTTCTCCAGTAGATCTCATTTCAGGACCAAGTAATGTATCAGACCCAGGAAATCTTTTAAAAGGTAAAACGGCCTCTTTTACTGCCTGATATTTTGGAGAAAATTCTTCGGTGAAATTAAGATCTTCCAATGTAAAACCTTGCATTAACTGAGTAGCTAATTTTGCAACTGGTTTACCTATGGCTTTTGAAACAAATGGAACTGTCCTGGATGCTCTTGGATTTGCTTCTAGAATAAATAATTTATTTTCTTTATTATTTGTATTTATTACTGCAAATTGCAAATTAATTAAACCAACAACATTTAATCTTTGTGCAATTAATTTAGTCCAGTTCCTTACATTTTCTATTGTGGATTTTGAAAGAGAAATGGATGGTAAGCAACAAGCTGAATCTCCTGAATGAATTCCTGCAGGTTCCACATGTTCCATTAGACCAGCAATTACAACCGACCCCTCTGAATCGCATAAAGCATCAACATCTATCTCGATTGCATTATTCAAATATTGATCAAGAAGGATTGGATGATCAGGTGATACCTTAACTGCTTCAGAAATATATCTCGATAATTCATTCTCATCTTTAACAATTTCCATTGCCCTTCCGCCTAAAACATATGAAGGTCTTACAACCAAGGGGAATCCTATATTTTTTGCTACTATTTCTGCTTCATTTTGATTACGTGCAATACCGTTTAAAGGTTGTCTAATACTTAATTCTTCAAGAATTTTTGTAAATTCCTCTCTATCTTCTGCTAAATCGATAGATATTGGAGAAGTCCCAAGAATTTTTGATCCAGTTCTGATCCCATCATTAGATTTAAGCCACTCAAATAAAGGTAAAGATAATTTCAGTGGAGTTTGACCTCCAAATTGAACAATCAAACCATAAGGATTTTCAGCTTCTATTATGTTAAGCACATCCTCCAAAGTTACAGGCTCAAAATATAAAATATCGCTAGTATCATAATCTGTTGATACAGTTTCAGGATTACTATTAACCATTATTGTTTTATAACCATTTTTAGAAGCTTGATATGATGCATGACAACAACAGTAATCAAATTCTATTCCCTGACCAATTCTGTTTGGACCTCCTCCTAAAATCATAATTTTTTTTGATTTACTTTTTTCTGAAATCTCGCTATCAAAAATTTGAGAATTAAAATTAAAGAAAGATTCTTCGTAAGTTGAATAATGATAGGGAGTTGAGGATGAGAATTCTGCTGAACAAGTGTCAACGGTTTTATAAATTGGAATTATATTAAGTTTTTTTCTATATTTTCTTACTTCAAAAAACGCAGAATTAGTTAACTTTGCAATCTGTTGATCTGAAAAGCCTAATTGTTTAGCATGTAACATCAAGTCCCTATCTAGAGTGTAAAGTTCCTTATCTTTCAAAAAATCATTTTCAAAATTAAAGATATTACGTAATTTTTCGATAAACCATAAATCTATATTTGTAACTTCTTGAATATAATTATCAGTCTTCCCAAGCTGCATAGCTTTTTTAATCAGGAGAATTCTTTCAGATGTAGGGTTTCTTAAACTATTTTTAATTTGACTTTCATCTTTAAATTCATCTTGTGAATCACATTCCCATCCAAAAACACCTACTTCTAATGACCTTAATGCTTTCTGAAATGATTCTTCAAAAGAACGACCGATTGCCATTGACTCACCAACAGATTTCATAGCAGTGCTTAAAGTATTAGATGAGCCTTTAAACTTTTCAAAAGCAAATCTTGGGATCTTAGTAACTACGTAATCAATTGAGGGCTCAAAACATGCAGGTGTTTTTTTTGTAATGTCATTAATAATCTCATCAAGTGTATAGCCAACAGATAATAAAGCTGCAATCTTAGCTATGGGGAATCCAGTTGCTTTACTTGCCAAGGCAGAGGATCTACTTACACGAGGATTCATTTCTATAACAATTACTTCTCCATTAGATGGATTTATTGCAAATTGAATATTACTCCCTCCTGTTTCAACTCCCACCTCTCTAATAATCTTCAATGACAAATCCCGTAACCTCTGATACTCCTTATCTGTTAAGGTCTGTGCAGGAGCTACAGTAATCGAATCTCCAGTGTGGACACCCATTGGGTCTAAATTTTCAATACTGCAAATTATTACCACATTGTCAGCAGTATCTCTCATCACTTCTAGTTCAAACTCCTTCCATCCAATGAGTGATTTTTCAATTAATATTTGATTACTTGGACTTTCCTCTAAACCTGATTTACATAACTCGACAAATTCTTCAAGGTTAAAAGCAATTCCACCCCCTACTCCACCTAAAGTAAACGCAGGCCTTATTATAAGAGGATAGGAACTAATCTTTTTTGATACCTCCATAGCTTCATCTAGGTTAGAAGCGATACCAGATGGACAAACATTTACATTTATTTTCTCCATCGATTCTTTAAATAATTTCCTATCTTCAGCTTTATTAATAGCTCTTAAATCAGCTCCAATTAATTCGATATTATTTTGTTTTAAAAAATCTGACTCTGATAATTTAACCGCAAGATTCAAGGCGGTTTGACCTCCCATAGTGGGAAGAATCGCATCAGGTTTTTCTCTTAGAATGATCTGAGAAACTATTTCAGGAGTCAATGGTTCAATATATGTTTTGCTTGCGATATCAGGATCAGTCATTATTGATGCTGGATTTGAATTTATCAAGACAATTTCATAACCAGCATTTCTTAATGCTTTGCAAGCTTGAGTACCAGAGTAATCAAATTCGCATGCTTGACCTATAACAATCGGTCCCGACCCTAGAATAAGAATTTTTTTAAGATCACCTCTTTGAGGCATAATTCAAACTTTCATTTATCTTATGCTACTTATAAATCATCAGATGTTAATCAAGTTACTTGAAAAGCAACATTTGTTTCTATAGTATTGGAAGAAATTAATTTTTTATGAGCGAACTTCAGCGACTTAAAAGTTTGTTGCCTCCAGAGAATGAAAGTTGGGTATTTGTTGAAGCTGCCGCGGCTATAGATCCACCATTAATAACACTTGAGGAAATCGGTCGTGACGAAGTAGAAATTCAAATAGATTTAGATGAGTGGGATAACTTTGCTATTGACCATAGAAATTTATTATTTTGGCACGAGGTTGGGAAAATCCAAAATGACACAATACCCAGAGATGGATGGGAAATGGCAGCTCTTGCCATAGGACTTGGAGGGGCGATAGGAGAGTTGTGGGTACAAGATGGTTTACTTCTATTACTTGCTCTTGGTTTATCAAGTTTTGCAGGATATAGATTATATTTGAAAAATAATTCTGAAAAAAAGCTTCAAGATGCTATTTATGCAGATGAAAGAGCTATAGATCTTGCTTGTAGATTTGGATACAGCATTCCAAATGCTTATAAAAGTCTTGGAGGCGCATTAAAGGAGTTAATAGAGAAGACACGAAAAAAGAAAAAAAGAAGTTTCTTCGAAGATAGATTAGATGCTTTAAGAAAAAGTGCAGAAAAAGCAAGATCAGAATTATCTCAGCAAGAAGGCTCAGAAAAATCAGTTTCAAGTGAAAATGTTTATGGACAATAAAAGTTTGGTTTTAATAGCAGCCAAAGCATGTGATGAAAAAAAGGCAAGAGATATAAAACTTATAAAAATTGACAAAGTATCATTTATAAGTGAATGGATTTTGATTGCAGAAGGATTATCTGATGTACAGGTTAGATCTATAACTAACTCTGTAGAGGGAGAGCTTAGAGAAAAGGCTAAGATTGAACCTATACGTAAAGAAGGGATTAACGAAGCGAAATGGGCTTTACTCGATTATGGTGATTTGATAGTAAATATTTTTCAACCAGAAATAAGAAAATATTATGACCTTGAATCATTCTGGAGTAATGGAGATAATCTTTTATTTCCATAATTTTACTTTATGAATCAATCTAAATGCCCTGTCCCTAGAGAGCAGCAACCGACTAATGAATTCATAGAATTATCAAAATCTAAAATTTTTTCTTGGCCAAAAACGAAAAAGACACTAATTCTTATATTGATAAAGTTCTGGGTAGGAGCTTTTGTTCTATTTCTTGTTATTTCTTCAGGTAGTGTATATTTCAAAACGTCCCTTTTAAAATATATTCTATTAAGTTTTTTTAGCAGCTTATCAATACCTCTTTTAATTTCAATAAGGTTATATCTAGGTTGGAATCATATATTTAATAGATTAATATCTGAAAAAGTCGAATATGAGGAGTCCGGTTGGTATGACGGCCAAGTATGGGAAAAGCCATTAGTTCTGAAAGAAAAAGAATCACTTATTGCCACAATTGAAGTAAAACCTATTTTAAAAAATTTAATTCAAATTTTTTCTATTATTTCAGTCTTAGCTTTGTCTGGTATTTTAATTTTTCAATATAACAATTTATAAATGAGTTCTAATTTCAAAAACCTCTACACTTCAAACAATCCTCCCTTACAGGCAACCTTAATGAGAGGATCAAATATTGAGTCGATCCACAAGATTCATGCTGTAATTACTGATAAAAAAGGGAGGGTTTTAATGTGCGCAGGAAATCCAGAATATAAAAGTTTCATAAGGTCAGCACTAAAACCTTTTCAAGCGATACCTTTCGTAAGTAGTGGGGCTGCATCAAAAATTAATAATGAATCAAAATCAATCGCTTTAGCATGCGGGTCACATAGTGGATCAAAACTTCATTCAAGAGAAGCATTCAAAATTTTATGGGAATATGACATTGACATTAATAATCTTAAATGTCCAAAATCAAAGACAAGTCCATTAGAACATAATTGTTCTGGTAAACATGCTGCTTTTTTAGCTACATGCAAAAAAATGAATTGGCCATTAGATAGTTACCTAAAGGGGGATCATCCTCTTCAAAAAGAAATATTCAGAATTGTTTCTGAATTACTTGAAATCCCGTCATCTGAAATAAACGCAGAACGTGATGATTGTGGTGCACCCACTCTTTACTTAAAACTATTAGAAATGTCGAGGTTATATTCACTTCTGAGTAGTTCTGAAAATGCTGAATTAGAGCAAATCAGTAGAGCTATGGCAATAAACCCAATAATGATAAGTGATAACAATAAATTTGATACAGAAATAATTAAAGCTTCTCATGGGAACGTCATAGGTAAAGGTGGAGCAGAGGGAATACAGTGTCTATGTAAAGTAAATGAAGGGATAGGCTTAGCTTTAAAAGTAGAAGACGGATCAAAAAGAGCAAAGCATGCTGTCAGTCTCCACTTACTCAAACAGTTAGAGTGGATATCTGACTTAAGAATTCAAGACATCGAAGAAAAAGTTTTTAATTTTCCTGAAGGAGTGCGACTTGAAGTTAAAGGTAAAGTAAAATTCCAAGAATCCTAAAAAACAGGAAAAATAACCCTTTCAGATGTATGCTATGTATATGACGCGGGGTAGAGCAGTCTGGTAGCTCGTCGGGCTCATAACCCGAAGGTCGGAAGTTCAAATCTTCTCCCCGCCACCATTTTGAAGCAGCTTCACAGCTGCTTTTTTAGTGTTTACAATTAGTTTCAGTGATTAAGAATATTATTAGAAATCGTCAGGAAATGAGATGATTCTGCAACTAAGTCTATACTATCAAACATTCCTACTAATCCCTTTGCAGAGATTGGATTTCCACTCGGTCTTACAGCCAAAAAATCCTCAGTTACGTTAGGTATTAGAAAAGAAGAATCTTCACTGGTTGCATAACCATTAATTAAATCTTCTATGGCTTTAGTATTTGACATTAAAAAAGGAGCTAATTTCTCCTTAGTTTAGATCGACTTTCAATTGAAGTCTTATAAAACTACTTGACCTAAACCTTTAAAAAATTTTGCGCAGATACACAATAAAATACAATTATGTAACAGTAACGTATAGATTTAATATAAATACAAGTATATGTGACTAATTTCTTTACATTAATTAATATTAATGTTACATTAGTTTACATAAATTACTTTTTATAAAAATGACCCCAGAAGCAGAAAGATTTAACGGTTGGGCAGCAATGCTCGGTTTCGTTGCAGCTGTTGGCGCATACGTAACAACTGGTCAAATTATTCCTGGTTGGTTCTAATGAAAAACACAAAAACAGTTGAGAAGGAAAAGGTTATAGCTGAGAAGCTTAACGGCAGATTTGCAATGATGGGCTTTATTGCTCTTGTTGGCGCTTATCTAACAACAGGTCAAATTATTCCAGGCTTTGTGTAATGCTCGAGGCAGGAATTAACACTTGGATTAACACTATACTTTTTCCTTTTATGCCAGTCATAACAGTATTTCTTGTTAGTGCATTAATGTTGAGTGATTTGTCATGGAATGATGATGATGACGATGATGATGGCGGTGGATTAATCTCCCCGGTATATAACTACGTTCCCCAAGGAGCTTAGAGGATATATATCAAAATGGTTTTCATCTCATCTTTATTTAACTCAGTCCCTTCAAGTGCTAAAGACCTTTTAGAGTTTGGTTTCTTTCTTACTGTGGGTTTTACAGCAGGAAAAGTAGGACTCTTATGAAAACATATCTAATTGCCATATCACTATTTGGCATCGCAATAATAACAACTGCGATAGCACCAAGTATTGCTTACGCACTATAAAAATTTATTCACTCTTATTAACAATCAATTAAAAAATGGAAAACTCAAAACCAACTTATTGGCAAAATGCCGAGAGAACCAATGGAAGAATGGCAATGATGGGTTTATTCGCATTGGTTGTAAACTACGGTCTTTTTGGCTGGATCATCCCAGGTATTTTTTAAAATGAATATAGATATTTTCTTAATCTCTTTCTTTACATATCTATTAGTGCCAGTGGTAATGGTTGCTAAGGGTAGAAAAAATAAGGTATTTTAAAATGTCTTATTTCGCAAAAAATAATTATATAAAATATGACGAATGGTTTGATGAGAATATTTCTCCACTTGATTTAAAATTTTATTACGAAGAAAAACGATTCTCAAATACTCTTCATGAAAAATTTTATTTATTGTCAACCTCAAAAATATTTATTGGGGGTTCTGAAAAAAAATGATTAATATAAAATATTTTTTTTTAATTAATGCTCCTAATAATAATTAAAGAAAAATAAGGTAAGTGCTTATTTTATCCACAAAAAAAGGACGTAAGATACGTCCGATTAAAAGCTTGATAATCCCCATCACCCAGCCTTTTTAAAATAATAGCACTACATATGGTGTTTGTATGTAATAAATTTTACCTATTGATGGGGTTGTAAGTTTCCATTTATTTTGTCATGATAGAAATCCCCATCACCTAGGCTCGCAAGAGTCTTTTTTTTTGCTTGTAATAACAAATAAGTGAAGGATTGAAAAAACAACAAAAGAAACATATAACAGTCTTTCTAGATACACAATAATTCCATCACAAAGTATTAGTATGCCTTTACTGAAGTTAAGGTATTTAATATGTCACTAAAAAATCAAACTAATGGTATTTATCCATGGGATTATCAAATAGGAGATGATAATTTCCAATTTGAGCCTTGGATTCTAAGGAAAGGAAAGGAATATGTAACTATTGAGAAAAACATAGATAACAAAGGATTTTTTATATACAAAAGAATGAAGAAAAACGTCTTTCTCTTAACGCTTTACAAACAAAATCTACATTTAATCAACTAATGAATTTTGGATATAAGCTACGAAAAAGTAAGTTCTAATTTTCTAAAACTACATTTTATTGTGATATAACTTGGATTTTAGATTATTAATAAGAATCGGAGTCCTAACGGTAACCACAGACATAGAAGCATCAATAGTAAAAGTGTAATAGTATGCACATTTGGAATGTAATGCTCTTTAAAAACTTTAGTCTTCATGACCTATCTAGCTTTCTTTAATTTTATCTCTCTTCTAATTAGTAAAGCTATAACAATTACACACATATTCATTAGAAATACGTCTAATGGCATTAAATAAAAATGTATTTACTTAATTGATAGCAAGAATGCTAGTCTGCAAATATTAAGATTTCTCGATTCGAACGACTCATCAAAATGAGTAAATTTACTAACTGACAAATTATTTTTTTTACTTATTATTAAAAATAACTTAAGAAAAATTTAAGTAAAGGTTAACATTATGGCAAAATCAAAAGTAAAGGGGGGGAAAGCTATTTTATCTCCAAAAACTCCAGCTATTCTGGCAGATGGAGTTATCCAGTTCAGCACAATCGTAACTTCTATCACACTTGTTTTTTTAACAGTTGGATTTTATTCGGCTTCTAATCAAGCTAATAATTTAAACAAAAACTTAGAAAGAATTACTTCACAAAATTCAGAATTTATTAGCTCTGGAAAGTATTGCGACTAAGATCTTTAAAAAAATTAAAGAAGATATAAACGAGTCCTTTTAAAAATCCAGTTCATCCCCATTATCTAACCTCGCAAGGGTATTTTCTTGCCCAAAAATAGGGAGGTTTCGTTATCTTAAAAAATTTTTAAACTTTCCTTATCTTATGATCTTAAATAAAAGGCTATAAATACATTGCGGACTAAGGTCCATAAACTCCACGTAGGATTAGTCCGCTTCTGAAAGGGAAAATTTTTGAAAGGGTAATTACATAAAGGATATTGATGAATTTGTCTCATAACTGTGACAGATTGTTTTAGTTTATTTAAAATTTAAGATAAATAGTAATATTACTTTACAGTAAGTAATATAAATGTTACATTTGTTTACATAGGATTCCATTTTTCTTATGAACTCAAAAAAAGTTAAAGTTCTCGAAACAAAAACAGTTGAGAAGGAAAAAGTTGTTGCTGAAAAGCTCAATGGCAGATTTGCCATGATTGGTTTCATAGCTGCTATTGGTGCTTACTTAACAACAGGTCAAATTATTCCTGGGTTCGTCTAAATGGACTTTATTTCTAAACGCCAAGGATATGTTCCTTTTAAGGTAGTTCCTTACATTTTCTTTATTTCTGTAATTTTAAGTATCACTACAGCAACTGAAGTGTTCGTATAAATTTTCAACAAACATATTCATGAGAGCTTGCTTCTAGAAATATAATCGAGCTTTTTTTTCTTTCTGTGATGAGTAGTGTGTTCATAAAAAAGTTTAGATTGACTATCAATCAAAAAAGTTAGAACAAGAATTATTAGCTATTAATAAATAAAGGATACTAATGAAGCTAAAAATCAATATAAATTTTATAGAAAAATATTTAGCTTATTTAATAAACGATTTTGAATATAAGCGGATTACAAAAAAATTAAAAAAATATGATTTAATGGCGGACGTTGACGATCAAAGATTTCATCATTTTAGATCGACTGTTAATTAATTATTTCCCTTAATAACAACTTAATATAAGTAATTATCAAATTAAATTTATGCTTAAATATTTCAGTTCTCATTAACTTACAAATGTATTATTCAGAAACTAAAGTGATAATGGGTGGTCTAGCCCATGTTCCAATATTAATCTTCATAGTAAATTTTATTAAAGGAAAGTTTGAATCTATAGCATCAAAAGTAGTTGAAGTTAAAGCGGAAGAGCCAAAGGTAAAATTAGTTGAAGTTAAAGAAGAGGAAGTAAAAGCTGAAGAGGTAAACGCAAGTGAAGTTAAAGAAGAAGCAGAATAACAGGAAGAAATAATTAAGAAAGAGGTTTTAATCCCTCTACGTTAGATCGACTTTAAATCAATTAAAAGTGCGAATAAAGTGTGAATAGAAAAATTTTTTTTAAAATTACCTTTTATAGATAAATCTTTGTATGTCTTCGAATAGATTAGATTTTGATTTAAAAAATCCATTACTTTTTAAATAAGATTTTCCTTTTTCTATATTTTCAATTCTTTTTTCATAAGAATTTTCATCTAAATTTTTTTGCATAAAAAAATAGTCGGAATCTTATTCTGAATAATGCTCACAAAAAAGCGGTTACCTTAAATACAAAATTTAGATTCTTTTTTGAATTGCTTCTCATTCAAACTAAAGATCTGTAGAAATACTTTCTTTACTTAAATTTTGTTAATTAATAATGAAAAATAAATTAAAAATAAAATTCTTAGAAAAAAGGTGATTTAGGTAGGAAACACTACATCAATTACCTATTAGGAATAATTAGTTTGTAAATATTAAATCCAAATTACTTATTATGGAATTCGCAAAAAAATTCATGACCGAAAAAGCTGAAAAGCTTAACGGTAAAGCTGCAATGCTTGGAATGTTTGCTCTTATAGGGGCTTACTATTTTACTGGTCAAATTGTTCCAGGTATCTTCTAAAAAAAATTATTTTTGTAATTTTTTGAGGGGCTTTATTAAGCCCTTTTTTTAATCTTCTAATAATTCAAACAATTTGCTTATGACAAGCTGATTTCATATTGATTAATTAATTTTTTAAAATCTTCAACTCTTTTTTGTCCGTTCTTTAATGGTCTTGAGGAGTCAAGTACAGCTGCACAACATAATTGCCAACAAGATTTTTCATCTAGGTCTAATTTCTCGCAAATATTTTTTGGGGCTTTAAAAACTGTATCTATTTCTTCAATATGTTGAGTGGTTTCCCATAACTCTCCTTCAAGAAAGTCAAGCTCAATACTTGATAATAATTTTGTCGCTACGTAATCTTTGATTAGCTCAGTTAATTCCACAATATTTCTTAAAGCAAAAGAAGTTAGATTATATCTTAGTATTTGTATAGCAAGATAAAAAAAAAGGAGCTAATTGCTCCTAATTTTAGATCGACTGTCAATCAATAACAGGCTACATCATCTCGTAGTTCTCTAATTTAGTTTTTAACTTTGCTGCTTTATGTATTAGTCCAACCGCTTCTTTTCTTCCAGTAGCTTGTTGCGCCTGATGCATTAATTCAGCATATTTTTTGTTTAGTTTTTTCATTTGTTCTTTTGTTTAAGGTCATAGACACAGGCTTAATAAGTGATGTCATTCTTTGCGTTTGGTCTATTGAATAGATCAACACAACTTGATTATCAGAAAGTATTTGACTCTTGCAGTTGGGATTCTTTTTCAGAAATTCTTTAGCTTAGTCAATATTGATTAGTCTTATCTCTACCTGAGATTTATTAACAATAGCATAATTCATTAATTAATAACCTTCTCAACTTTAAAGTCTATTGAAGTTATAAAAAGCTATTTGCCTACCTTTACGTATTCAAGGTTGGAGATATATCTTTCACCATCGTCATTACTATCGTCGTCATCATCGCCAAAAGATGAAATTAAAACGTACACTCAAGTAAGTCCCAAGAACATTGAAAGATAGAGAATTGGATCGGTCATATTTATTCCTTGTTTAACGAGTATGGTTGATTTCTGCAGCTTGCGCGGCAGTCTCACGACAACCATGGAGATACTCTAGGAATTCTTAATTATTTACTGAGTATTTATACGTACCTACTCCCGAACAGGACCGTTCCTTAACCCGTACAAATTTGAAATCACGAATCGAAAAATTTTCTCAGGTGTTAGTTTTAAATTCTCCAGAATCAATCAGATTTTTTATTAAACGTTTGTTTTCGGTATTTAGATTTTCTAGCGAAGATTTAGTGAATTGTTCTTTTGCCTCAAATTTTGCTGTTTTAATGATTTTTTTATTTGGTAATTTTTTTTGAGGCTCTGATTGCATTTTTCTTATTTAATATTTTCACGAGATTTTACAAGAATGATCAACTTTCTTGAGTATGAATTTTTACAAAAAGTAAGTTAATTTTTATAATCTTAAAAATTTTTTCTTGATAGCCCTGTGGAAAAACTAGTGGAAAAACTTGAGGAAAACTTTGTAATAAAGTGGATTATAGCTATTAAGATTGAATTTCAATCAATAAGCAGCTCCTCCTAATTCCTCCAATAATTCATTATTATCTCTTTTTTCATACCACTTATTTAAATCTTCATCACTTACTGTTCTAAATAAAAATAAGGATATCTTTTCCAAATAATCAGCAATATAAATTCTAGAAATTGGGTTTAGAGAAACGAAAATTAAAGTAATTAAAACTAACAAAAGTCCAGCTGAGAGTCTACGTTTCATCCTTTTGAATATTAAGTTTTATAAGCCTCTTTCAACATAGAACTAATATATTCATAATCTAAATCTTTAAAAAATAATTACCCTGAGAATCCCATTTTCTGTTCTGCTGCCATTAATGAACCAACAAGCTTATGCTCAGCAACTTTTTCATCGTCAGTCATAACTGGCTTGATATCAAAATCTATATCAAACTTAACTTTCCAAGGAGCGAAGTGTTCTGTCATTTTTATACCTGCTGAAGCCTGGACAATAATATAAACATTATTTGAGTAAGAGGCATGATACCTCCCCAAAACTTTAAATCCTTCAAACTCATCATTCAAAGTTCCATCTTCAACAACCTTTAAAAAAAGATCGTAAGCTGCACCCATGAGAGCAACATTTTTAAAAGTTGCAGTTACTAAATAAGTATTCATTTGATTAATAAATCTAAAACTATTTCTAAGATATAGTATTTAAAATTGAGTTAAGGATCTTGAAATAAATACTTCTGCTTAAGGAATTATTTTAGATCGACTGTCAATCTATAACAGACTAAGTCATCTCGTAGCTATCGAATTTAGTTCTTAACTTTGCTGCTTTATGGATTAAAGCCACCGCTTCTTTTCTTCCAGTAGCATTATTAGCTTGGAGTATAAGGTCTTCATATTTTTTTACGATTTTCTTTTTCATAGTTTAGATTAAATGAAGACCGTTTTTAAATCTATTAGGAGTAGGAGATCTACTGCTTGAGATACGGAATCAACGGTAAAACATCAGAGTAAACAAATTGGAACGGGTTCACTCGTAGGAGTTATAAACGATCAAATTGATTTTTGTAGGTATTTATTACTACATTATTCTCAAATAAAGACGGAATATTTATCAACCCGAATTTTTTTCGGGTTAAAGAAAATTGCCTGATTTTGTTACACGTGTAATATTGGTATCCTTAAAATCACTTGATATATCTATTAATTTAAAACTGTAGATGTTACACGTGTAATATTGGTATCCTTAAAATCACTTGATATATCTATTAATTTTAAACTGTAGATGTTACACTTGTAACATCGAAAAACTGTTAAAGGTGGTGTAACAAGCCGTGTAACATCAGAAGTTAAACCCATTACCATCAATGGTTTACAAGGAAAATAAGTAGGACTCATAACCCGAAGGTCGGAAGTTCAAATCTCCCCCCCCCGCCACCATTTAGAAGCAGCTTCAAAGCTGCTTTTTTTAGTATTTGCAATAGTTTAGCAATCATAAAATATGCTAGAAATAAAGGGATTTTATGTCTTACAAAAAGTACCTTATTAGAAATTATTTGAAATCCTTTTGAATTGAGAATCTAAAGTCAATCCTAACTAATAGACCAATAATGATAAAAAATATTCCAATGTATGAGTTCAAAGATAGATCCAAAATATTGTATTTAATTCTTTAATTAAATTTTAGCTTATAAATCATTTCTATTGAATAGACTAATAACAATTAATTTAAAAAAATCTGAATGATAGCAATTTTTATCTTGAATAATTAATTTTATAAAGTAAAGTTATATCTATCTATTTTAGAAAATATATGCAGAATTTGCTACAGCGCGATTTAGGTTCAAGTATGTTATCAATAGCTGTCATATTAGGTTGGTTAGGTCTATTTTTTGTATTTTTGAGAGTATTAACAATTTCGATAAAAAGAATTCTTGAAGCAGTTTTCAAAAAATAGTAATTATTCAAATAAATCAATAATTCTGAATTAATCGCATAATTGCTTTATCACTAAGTATAATAACCTAAAAATGTCAATTTTAGATAAGGCTAAGATAGGAAATTATGTTCAAGTTAACCTAGAACTATCTAGGGATAGACTTACCAAAGAAACTATTGATGCAATAAATGTCTCTTCATTGGGTAAGATAAGTGATTTCAGAATAACTGATGGTAAAGGTATTGGAGTTGTCTTACAACTATCTAATGAAAAAGAGCAATGGTTTTTTGAGGATGAAATTGATCTTCTAGACGAAAATGGTAATGTAATCAAAAAATATAATGATAAAAAAAAGAACAGTAATTTTATATTTAAGTTTTTAAAAGGATTAAATTATGAACATAAAAATAAGGTAAGCGAGTTGCTTAATCCAATTAACTTTTTTATCTGGCTGGTTGTATCGTTTAAAGATATTTTTTAATTCTTTAAAAATTTTTTAAATAAAAATTTCAATAACTAAAAATATAAATGGTAAAAAATATTATCGATGTAAGAAATTTATCTAAGTCATTTGATATCTCTTCAAAAGAACCAGGTTTAAAAGGAACTATTAAACATTTTTTTAGAAGACAAACTAAAAGTTTAAAAGTTATAAAAGATATAAGTTTTAAAATTAAAGAAGGGGAAATAGTAGGTTTTCTAGGTGCTAATGGAGCAGGGAAAACAACAATATTAAAAATGCTCTGTGGCTTAATTTATCCAAGTGAAGGATCTATTTTGGTTTCAGGCTACTTACCTTTCAGGAGAAAAGATAATTTCCTGAAGAATATCACCTTAATAATGGGACAAAAGCAACAACTTATTTGGGATCTTCCACCAATTGAATCATTCTATTTGAATGCATCAATTTATGACTTAGATAAGTTCGAAGCTAAAAAGAGAATAAAAAAACTATCGGAAATGCTTGAAATTGATGAAGAACTATTCATACCTGTTAGAAAACTTTCATTAGGTCAACGTATGAAATCAGAATTACTAGCAGCTTTGATACATGAACCAAATATTCTATTTTTAGACGAGCCGACACTTGGATTAGATATTAATGCACAGAGAAATTTAAGGAAATTTCTTCAAAGATATAATAAGGAAACTAATGCAACGATATGCCTAACTAGCCATTATATGAAAGATATTACATCGTTATGCAAGAGAGTAATATGTGTGCACGAAGGGTCGATATCATATGATGGGAAACTTGACCTATTATTAAAAAAACTTTCTCCTGTTAAAGAAATATTAATAGTTTGTCGCTCAGAAGAGGACGCAAATAAATTAGAAAATTCCGGTTTTACTGTTAAGAATAAAATAAAGAATGAAATCACTATAAAAATTGAAAACAACTCTATTACCTCTTCACTAAAAACCATCCTAAATAATTTTGATATTGAAGACCTTTTTATAAATGAACCACCCATAGATGAAGTTATTGGGAAGGTATTAATCAAAAAAAATTATGATATCTAATTTAATTTACCGCAAAATATTCACCTTATTAAAAGTCCAATATTCCAACATGTTGGAATATAGGGTAGAAATTGCATTATGGGCAATTTCAGGGATTATTCCTTTTTTCATGTTAAACATTTGGACAAACAATAATCTAAATGAAACCATAAACATTAGTGATGTATTGCTTTCTAGGTATTTCTTATGTGCTTTTTTTGTAAGACAGTTTTCTGTAGTTTGGGTTGTATTTAGTTTTGAAGAGGATTCTCTTATGGGGAGAGTATCTCCGTATTTAATCCAACCTTTAAATCCATTTTTCAGATATTTTGCACAACATCTTGCTGAACAAATAACAAGATTTCCTTTCGCACTAATAATCGCATTTTTCTTTTTTATTTTTAATCCAGAAAGTATATGGATACCAAATTTAGGTATTTTACTCTTATCAATAGTATCTACTTTCTTATCCTTCTTGATTCAATTTTTAATTCAGTCAATAGTTGCATGTTTATGTTTCTGGACAGAGAAAGCATCATCGATAGAAAGATTGTTATTTATTCCAACTTTATTTCTCTCAGGTCTTTTAGCACCAGTAGTTTCATTTCCCTCATATGTTAAATCCTGGATATATTTGACTCCTTTTCCATATTTAATTGATTTCCCTGCGAACTTATTGTCAGGTAATGAAACAAATATTAGTGGAGGCTTAAGTATGCAAATTCTATGGATTTTTTTACTTTTCCCATTATTTAAGAAAATCTGGTCTGAAGGAACTAAAAAATATACAGCAATGGGGTCATGAATTTAAGAAAATATCTAAAAGTTTATAAAAAATTCCTACATACTTCTTTAGCTTCTGAATTGGAGTACAAGACAAATATATTAGTTGATTTAATTACTGCAATTTTAAGTTTAGTAGGGAGTATTTTTCTATTATCTATTTTCTTTCAAAATAATGGATATATTGGAGGGTGGAAATTTGAACAGGCACTGATAATCCAAGCTATTTATACAATTTTGAACGGAATAACTAATACATGGTTCAATCCTAATCTTACAGAAATAGTTAAACATATAAGAGAAGGAACATTAGACTTCGTACTTTTGAAACCTATTGATAGTCAATTTTTTATTTCATTAAAAAAAATAAATCCATCTGGATTTTTAGAAATAATGCTTGGATTTTTATTGTTGTTATTCTGCATAAGAATAAATCAAATCAATTTAAATTTAAGTTTTCTGACTCTATCCTCTATTACGATAAGCTGTTCGATTTGTATTTTATACAGCCTATGGTTTTTTATCTCTACTACTACTATTTGGTTTGTTAAGACTTGGAATGCAATAGAAGTTTTAAGATCATTCCTTTATATTGGAAGATTTCCTCTAAATTCATTTTCATTTTCTTTAAGAATTTTCTTTAGTGTTTTTATTCCTATTGCTTTTATAACTACAATTCCTTCTGAAGTTTTTCTAGGACTTTCTGTAATATGGAAAATATTGCTTGAAGTTATTGTTGCGACAGTATTTGTCATAACTTCAAGAAGGTTCTGGTTATTTGCATTAAAATTCTATTCATCAGCATCTAGTTAAGTATTATTTAATAACCTCGCTGCAAAATTCCCAAATTCGTTGTTTACTTTTCAGATTAGAAAGCATAGACAATTTTTTTAAATGAGGTTTAGATTTTTCAACAGATAAAAGCCTACAATTATATTCAATTTCATGATTTCTAGATATGATTCCTAATTTAAGTGCAACATCACAAAGGATAATTATTAAAGTAAGAAAAAAAATTATACCGAAAAACTGTAAAAATGATTTTGAATAATTTTCTTTTTCAGTTTTTAATTCAAACTTCATTACTTAACTATATGCTGAGGGCACTTAATTGCAGCAATAGCAACCGCCGTAACTTTAAAATTTTCAGACTTCTCAATAACCTTTTTAACCTCTAATGGCCCAAATTTATTACTTGCATCACTATACGAAAGAAGTAAAGATTTATAGTTATCATGACCTAGATTTCTATACTCACAGAAATTATCTCCAACATAATTCAAAAGAGTTAGTAAAGTTAATTCAATCATTAAAAAGCTTTTTACTAGTGAAGTTCTTACGAATAATACTGTGCAGGACATTTTTAACAAGTAAAATTGCCAAAAACATATGAAATTATGTAATTAAATTTTCATTGATAAACTATAAAATTTCTAATTTATTTCACAATTTATTAATTCACATATAAAAAAGTCATAAAACACTATCTATAGTGTATTTAAGTTGAATGCATTGCGCTACTGATAGGGGGTTGCATTTTTTAAGAATTTGGTTTAAAAATAAGGTTCCCCATCACCCGGCCACACTTATGTGAGGCCTTTTTTTTTAGTTTTTTTAAAATAAAGGTTTCTCTAAAGGTATCACTTGAGAAAAAGAGTTATTCATTAACATCTTTGATAATGAATTTATCTTTTTGACCAATAAACCTGCTAAAGAATTTTTACTACAAATTTATTGAAATTCTCAGTTAATTTTATAAAAAACTTTTTATGGATTTAATCAATAAGCTAATACCAACCAAAATACAAACTGTTATAAAAGTTTTCTTAATTAGAAAATTACCATTTAATTTTGACAGGTGAGCCCCGAAATATCCTCCTGTAAAGGAACCAATTATTAAAACTATTAATACATTTGGAGGAACTGATCCTATTCTTGCCAAAAAAACTGCTCCGATAAAATTCCAAAAAATCCCAACAGTAAAGAATGTCATACTTATAGCTCGGAGAAAATCCATTTCAAAAGTTTTTATTAAAAGTATTGTTACAAGCAATCCAGTTCCTGAAGAAATAGAACCATTTAATATACCTATAAGAAAAATAAAAATAAAAAATCTAATTTTATTAACAAAATTAAGCTCTTTGTTACCAGATGATAAACCTAAATCTGGTTTAAAGAATGAATAAAAAGCTAATAATATGGAAATTATTCCTAATATTAAGTACAAATACTTTTCTGAAATATATTCAACTACAGAAGTCCCTAAAATTACTCCTGGTAATCCAAAAATTAAAATTTGCCAAGCAACACTTATATCATTACCTAAAGATTTGTAATTTCTTAAGGAACCTCCTATGCCCAGTGCTACTGTTGCAAATTTATGACTAGCCAGAGCCTGATAATAAGGAACTCCAGATAAAATCAATGCAGGCAATTGTAATAATCCTGCTCCTCCTCCAGAAATCGCTGAGAAAGTGTTAGAAAAAAACGATATCAAAAAGATATAAATACTTTTAAATAAAGAATGATCAAAATTTCCTAATAATATTTTGAATAAATAGAGCATTAACTAAAAATTGCCTTTGTATTAGTTAGTGAAAATTATTCTTTTCATAGAAAGCATATGAATTAAAAAGCCTCATCTAATCTTTTTCAATCATACTTTAAAAAAAACTGTTATCATCGAAAAAATTATCAAGAATTTTATGCATAAACAAGATGCAATTTACCTTGATCAGTTTTGTCCCAAGATAAGTAATAAAAATTGGAAAGAGTCACTTAATAAAGTTACTAATTATAAATGTATTTATTGCGGTAAACCCTCAGAATCACTTGACCACATTCACCCAATGTCAAAAGGGGGTATAAGCAGTACATGTAATTGCGTGCCATGTTGTTTGTCATGTAATGGCAAGAAATCAGATTCAGAAGTTCTTAGTTGGTACAGAAAACAAAATTTTTATGACCCTCGAAGAGCTATGGCGATACGGGCATGGTTTAATGACGATTTGAAACTTGCGTCAGTTCTTTTGAACTACTTAAATTAAAAATGAAATGAAAAATTGATTGAGATTCGAAATAATATTTATATATGTTTGAATAGGATCTTGCAATTCTGGTAAGTAATGAATTTTTGTTTAAATTAATCTTTTTATTTCTGAATTTATTTTATTGCTCCTGAAAAGCGAAATATTAGAGTAGTCATCTTTCCACATTATTGGAGAATCTAAAACCTTTCTCTCTGGCGACTTTACTGAAAAAATCAATCCAAATACAATAAGAATAGTAATCAATATGATTATCATTACTAATTTGTCTGAAATATTATTCATTAACCTAATCTATCTAGAAAAATTTTTGTCAGGAGTCGTTTTTTCATAAATTTCAAGAAAATATGATTTAAAGTAATTAACTCCATCCTTTCCAATCAATCCAATTGACCGTCCACAATCATTCACTACTTGCAATGAAATTTGATTAGCCAAGTCACTTTTCTCAATCCATTTTTTCTGTGGATTATAAGAAAAAGATATAATATTTTCAGTTTTTACAATCGCTGATTTCATAGCTTCATCTTTAGAAAAACCATTTTGAATAGCGGTGCAATACTTCCTGGAGAAATTATTAGAGATTCTGTTTTGTAGCAAACTAACACTAGGATCTGACGTATCAAAAGCTAAACCTATTGAAGGTTTTAATAAATAAACTATAAAAAAAAGAAAACAAATAATAAATTTTAACAATAGCTATTTATAAATCACTTTAAATAATACATTAGTTTTTTCTTATTGTCTTTACAATCAAATCTGATGATTATTAACAGCAAATTAAATTTCAATTTATTAAAAATTAAAAGTATTGCGATAAGTTCAGCAATAATAGTCAGAGGTTTATTTGACTACTAATATGTACGAATCATTGATGACATTGCTATTTTTTCCTGACTGGACAAATGGTCTACCTTCAGACTTTTTAATCCTTCATTTTTTCGTAGGAGCTGTAATTTTTCCTTTCAATATGATTCATGCTAAAGCAAGGAAAATTGACAGTCAGAACCCACAGGAAGCAGCTAGTGGATATAAAAACTCAGACAATACAACATTTTTTGGATACGAAGAAATCAATTAGATTTCCATAAATTTCTTAAAGGAATTACATAATTGATGATAATTTTCCTAAATACAGCTTTAGATCTTAAAATTTTAAGCCCCAGTGAACCTATAGGAATATTAATTATTTTTCTGGGATTAATATTTACTGGTATGATTTTCTATATTATTTACGCAGTAAGTACTAATAAAGAATCACTAGAAGATAAAAAAATAAGAACCAAAAAGGAATTCTTGCAAAAGGAGAGGATAGGGAAATTGTTCCCTAAGAAAAAATAAATTTAATTGTTTTGTTACTACAAAGGTATTTATTTATATTACTAATAATCAAATCAGTAGGATCTAAAAACATAAGTTTTAGCTCTTTTAAATCAAACATTTTCAAAGCCTTATACTAACATTTAAATTTTTTTTACGAGGAGTTTATATTGTTAATAGCACTACAAAATTATTTTCATATCATGCAAAAAATGTTAAAAATGGAAAAAATGATTAGAAAGCTTGGAGAATTCACCTCAATATCTATTTCTTGCTAGTGGAGTAAATAATGGGGAAGGTTTTTGGATGGTTGGAATAAAAAATTGCGATGAAAATATCCTTGAGGATAAAAATCTATTAGATTGCCATAGAAAAGAATTAATAGGGAATGAATCAGCAAAAGATATTCTTTTAGCTATTAATATAAACTTGAATAATTTATTAAATGAACTAAGAAACAAAAATTATATAATTGGAAGTCCTTCAGTGGGAATTTCATTTGATCTGCCTTTAGAAATAATGGAAAATATTTTTGATTTTTGGTTAGATATTTATAAAAATCAAGAAGCCTGGGAAGCTTGTCTAGGTCTTCTTAAAGTTAGAAAAAGGATTCCTCTTACGAACCTTATTGAAAGCGAGAGTTTAAAGGGTAACTCAAAAAAATGGGCTATAAAAATTGAAAATTTACATTCTTATGTTCCTTCTTCACTTAGAATTGACAAATTAAATGATCCCATGTGGGAATAATTTTATCTTTTAATACTAAAAATATTTACTTCGTTGGATATTTAAGTAAAAATAAAATAACTATTAATTAAAAAATGAATAAACCATATTCTTTTAATATTGATCAAATGAATGGAATTGTAGAGGATACATACGCCAAGATAATAAATGAATGTGAAAATTTAAAGAAAAATACTAATTGTCCAAATGAGCAAGTGGTAGCACTTTTAAGCGTGATTGCTTCAAATTACGCTATTACAAAAGAAAATAACGAAAATTAAGATGATAAGTTATTTTACTTGGGGCGAATTTGATAAGAGCGTAGAACAAATAGCTAATAAATGTAGGTTTAAGGATTTTTCTGGAATATATGGAGTTCCTCGTGGTGGATTATGTCTTGCTGTAGCATTAAGCCATAAATTAAAAATTGAATTAATTTCAGAACCACTAAAAAATTCACTAATAGTAGATGATGTTTATGAAACTGGTCTTACATTAACGACATTTAAGGATATTGAAGGAGCAATGTTTTTTGTATTATTTAGTAAAATCAAACCTACATGGTGGAATACAGTATTTATATCTCAAGAAAACCAATGGATTGTTTTTCCTTGGGAAAATACTTTAAATTCAAAAAGTGACCGTGAAGAGTACTTAAAAAAAAGAGGTTTAAGTTGAGTAAGAAACTATATTTGGCAAATCCATATGGATTTTCAAAACAAACTAAACCACTTTTACATGAATTTATTGAAATCTTCAATGATTTAAATATAGAAGTATTTGAACCTTTTGAGAGAGCAAAAACATTAATACAAAAAGGCAGTCAATGGGCATATGAAGTTGCAAGTAGTAATTTCCTTGATTTAAAAGAATGTGATTGTATTTTTGCGATTGTTAATGGAAATCCTCCAGATGAAGGGGTAATGATTGAATTGGGTATCGCAATTGCTTTAAAAAAGGAAATCTTTTTATTCAGGGATAATTTTAGAAATTGTTCTGATAGCGATCAGTACCCATTAAATCTAATGTTATTTCTTGGGCTGCCTAAAATAATTGGGAAAAATATTATTTTGAATCATTACGAGATATAAAAAGTAATAAAAAAAGATTTATGGAGTGGGCAAAAAATTAGCCAAGAAAAGAAATAAACCCTCAGGAGGAAGTTTTATATTCAAATAAATCTATCGAAGTGCTAGAATAATATTTATTTGGAAAATTTTGACACAAGTTACAGTTGGAGAGAATGAGGGCATTGAATCTGCCCTTAGAAGATTTAAGAGACAAGTATCTAAGTCTGGAATCTTTGCAGATTTAAAAAGACTTAGACATCACGAAACGCCTATCGAAAAATATAAAAGAAAGTTGCAACAGAGAAGAAAAGCAAGAAGAAGATAATCTGCTACAGCTCATAAATTTTTTTAATATATTGAATATTAAAAAATTTTCTTAGAGAAATTTATATTAAAATTTAGATTACTTAAGCTTTTTAAGCTTCTTAACAAGATTTATTCCCACTCCTGATACAGCAAGAAGATCTTTTTCATCAGCAGCAATAACTGCTTTTGTTGTTTTGAATCCAGCCTCATACAAAGCTTTTGCGCTTTTTGCTCCAACACCTGGAAGTGTAGTCAAAGTTTCAATATTTTTCTTAGAATTAACTAATTTGCTTTTTGTTTTCGTTTTTGTTTTCGTTTTTGCAGACTTTGCTGCTTTTTTTTCTATCTTTAAAGAAGTTTCAGGAGATACTGCACTTTTAAATAAAATTGATTTTAGTTTGCTGAGAAATTTAGAAATCATTGAAAAAATATAAGTAATAAATTTAGCTAATTAATTTAATATATTATCAAATTCCAGAGGAATTAATAACAAGAAAATAGCTAATTGAATAGAAATAATTTATTTACAATTATATAAAGACACATATTTAATATTTATGCAAGCTTACGAGCCATTGCAAGGTATTCAAAATTATTTGAGAACCCAAAAAAGAACAAATGTATTTTTCAAATTTTAAAGGTATTTATTAATAGTAAAGTTAAAATCTTATTAAAGAACAGATCATAAAAATGAAGCTTATTTTTATAAGTGGACCTTCTGGAAGTGGGAAAACAACTTTATCAAATCAAATAATAAAAAAAAATAAAAATGGAATTGTTTTAAGTACTGACAATTACTATAAAACAGGGTTAATAAGTAAATTACTACCAAAATTTGTAGAAGGTTTTTTTGATAGAAGTATTAGTTTTAATAACAAATTATTCAAAAAAGATTTTGATTTTATTTATAAGAATGGAATTTCAATCTGTGATCGGAAATATAATTTCGAAAAAAAAACAATTCAAAATATCTTAAACGAAAAAAACAATATTAGTTTTTTAATAGTTGAGGGTATATTTGCTAAAGAATTCTCTAACACTTTAAATAATAAAGATTATATTTATTTAGAAATAAAAACTAAAAAAAATGAATGCATGAAAAGGGTTGTTAAAAGAGATATAAAAGAAAGGGGGAAGGATAAAAAACAAGCTGAAAAAGATTTCTTAAAGTCATGGAGCATTTATTACAAAAAATTCAACCCTAATAGCATAAAAACTAATAAAAAAAACTTCATTTTTGAAAAAAACACTGATATAGATCACATTCTGAAAAAATTATTTAATTAAGTCTCTAATTTTTTTCTCTAATATTAATGCACTTAAAATTGAGCCTTCAATTCTGCCAAATCCATCTCCTTCAAACCAGTCTCCGCAAAATCCAATTCTATATTTTCTACTAAATTGTAAAGATAATGGTACTGCAATGCCGGAAGGCTGGGAAGCTCTCCATTTCATAATAGATATTTTTTCATCAATAGTTAATTTATTTACTAAAGAATTATCTTCAAAAAGTTTATTGAAATTTGTAATTATTTTTTGTTTAAAAACATCTTCATCTTTTTCACTTATATAGGAATTAATTAATTCTATGTTTTTTGAATGTACTACAATTCCTAATTTATTATTATCTTGCCTCTGAAAAATAATTCTTTCAAATCTGTATTTATTTTCTAAATTATTTTTTAAATAAAAATACCTTTGTTTTTTAGAATAATAATCTTTATAACTATAATTTTCATTCGTATAAATTATAAAAGTTAACCTAGGAATAAACGTTTGTTCCTCTAAGAAATTTAAAAGAAAATCTATTTTTTTGTCATTATTAATCGGAATAGCTTTTCTTAATGGAATTTGATTTACATTTAATATTTTTAAAGACCTTTTATGTAACAACAAATTAGTTGAACAAATTAGATATTTAGACTTGAATTTCTCGCCATTCTTTGATGTTAGTAACCATTCCTTATTATTAAACTTCATATCAACTATCAAAGTTTCAAAGAAAAAATCAATTTGCTCTTCAAAATTATTTGACTCAATTATCTTTTTTGATAATTCACTCATGGAATCTAAAGATAGATAATTAATCCCACAAGAAAATTCATTTTTTTTAATGCTTTCTAAATTAGAATCTTCATTTAGAAAAAATATTTCTGAGTCATCAATTTTTATATATTTATTTTCCAATAATTCATCAATATATCTTTTTAATAAAAGATTATTTTTACTGTTAGATATATTAAAATTTGGAGAACCATGGTTTAGTTTCCAACCTTTATATCTTTTGCTTATTCTTGTACTTGATCTCCCTCCAAGTCCACGACCTATTTCAATTAATCCAACTTTTTTTGTCCTATTATTTTTCAGATACTGCGAAGTGAAAACACAGGCTGATATACCCCCACCTATTATTAATAAGTCATATGTAACATCATTTTTCATTGGGTTAATATTGACAGAAATTATTTTTCATTTTCTAAAAAACTATGTACAGAATCAAGTTTCTCTGATGATGAAAAATCAGATTCAATTACTGGAGTAATATTATTATTTTTATAAAAACTAACCAATTCGCTTGTGAAATCAAAAAAATTATCTAACGAATATAAACACTTTTCTGATATATAGACCTCTTTCCAAGGACGGAATTTAAATCGCGTTATAAATTGTTTAGAGGGAATAAATAAACTTCCAAATAGATTTAATCTTTCATCTTTTGTTATTTTCTTGAGATAAGTCAACTCATACTTAAGAACTTTAATATCTGTACCATATTGAAACCAAATTGAATTTATTAATCCAGTCGAAATTTTTCTTTGGAACCTTTCTCTTTCTGAAGAAATATTATAATATTTTTTCAAATATGGATTATAAGCTATACCTAATTTTACTTTTAAATTTTTTTCTTTTTTTAAAAAGCCTAATGCATCAATTGAATCAAAGTTTTTTTTCTTATTTGATCCTGACACAAGCAGAATTTCATAATTTCTATTGGAGTGAGAATTTTTAATAAAATCTAAAAAATCCTCATATGATTTAACTTTATTTTTTGAGTATTGATGATAAAGACTATAGTGGTAGGTTACATTAAATTCATTAAAACTTTTAGATATATAATTAATGGTGTCATTGAATAAATCCTTCTTTATTAGTCCTTTACATGGAATATTGATATTTTTTATATTATTTAATTTGCAGAAATTAAGTTTATTTTCTAACTGAGTAATATTTTTAAATGACAATTCAAATCTTGTATTATTGTTCATTTTTTTGTATTCAAATTTCACATTCAAACATATTAACGAAAACAGGCATCTGCAACGATTCTTACTTTTGAAGCCGTATTTCTATTCTTACGCTTTAAAACATAACTAGGAGAAATCTCCATTGCAGCTTTTAAAGAAATTTTATCTTCAGTAGATTTTACAATAATATCTTTAAAGCATTTCCAATTTTCTGGTATTACTAAACCTGGCCATGATAAATAAAGACCTGTAAAAATACCGCAAAATAGAAAAAAAAATAATCTCATCATATAAATATATTTATCTTACTTTTTAATATAAATACTAATAAGTATCAATTATATAGGTAAATAATTAATTATTTTCTTTTTTTAGCAATTGATTCATCCAAACAAGATTTTCATGAACTCGAGAGGTTAGAATATCAAAAAGGATTTATTTCAGAATATGGCAAGTCAGAATTATCTAATTGCAATAGCTTTAATAGAGCAAAACCTTGTTAGAGCAATGCCTCTTGGAGGTAAAGAAATTAAAGATAATTTAGAGGAATCAGAAAATTTAAAGAAACTTGGAGAAGAAGTTATTTTAAATCTTCTTATGAGAGTTTTTCAAAGAAGTGATGAAGGTGCTTTAAAAAGGGCTTCTGAAGAAAAAGGTTTGCTGCTGGTTCATATGCATCCTAAAAGAATGCAGAAAGAGCTTCCATTCATTAAATCAGAATGGATAAGAGACGGAGACACACAACAATTTTTAAAATACCTTGGCAATCTCTCCAAAGAAGTATGGACTGCATCTTTTGTAAAATACAAAGGGATTGAAATTACTTCAATCTCAAAAAATGAAGAAATCTAAAATAAATTTATAGATATTTTTTTATAGGATTTCTTTCTTTAAAGTATTTTTTTCCTTATAGACTCTAAAACACTTTTTACCATTACCAAAATCTATTGAAGAATATTCAATATTATTTTTAACGTGCAAGGCACAATTACCCTCAATACAAATGCAAGATTTAATAATTTCTCTATTTATAACATCATTAACATAAGGTTCCCTCTCTTTCTCTTCATCAAAATGTGGGCAGGCAATACCTCCAACTATTCCTAAGCAATCAATTATGGTTAATTCTTCAGCATAAGAATCAGTTATACCTTTATCAAACCAACAAATAGCACCAGCACTTACACCACTCAATACAATTCCTTTTTCATAAGCATTTTGCAAAATTTCATATAAATTCCATTCCTTCCAGACAGCTAACATACTTTTTGTATTTCCCCCGCCAACGTAAATGATGTCTTGGGCAAAAACTTTATCTTCTAAGTTTTCTGTTCTAGAGAAAAAATCAATATGACTTGTAATACAATCAAGTTTTGAAAATGCTCTATAAAAATTCAGTTTGTACAAACTACTATCACCAGATGCTGTTGGAATAAAACAAATTTTTGGTCTTTTTTTATTAATTAATGAAATTATATATTTTTCAATTTCAAGAGAGCCTAAAGAACGTCCAAACCCTCCTCCACCAATTGCGACTATATTTTTATTAGGCATATTAAATAATAGATTTGTATATGAATTTAAGACAAATTACCATTAAAGATCAACTGGAATTAAAGAAGATTTATTTTGATTCAATTCAATCTTTAGATGAAAAAATTTATAGTCAAGAACAAAAAAGAGCCTGGTCAAGCCAAGCTTGGAATAACCCAAATTTTGATAAGTCAATAATTAAAGGACAAGGATGGCTTATAAGTAAACAAGGAATTATTATTGCTTTTGCTATAAGATATCCCACCGATAGAATTGCGCTATTTTACTGTAAAGGTAAATTCCAAAGAAAAGGCTACGGATCCAAGTTACTGTATAAATTAGAAGATGAAGCAAAAAAAGAAGGTTTAGACTCTCTTTATACTGAAGCGAGCTTAATAAGTTATGAATTATTTCTCAAAAATGAATGGAAAATTATACGTAAAGAAAAAGTCATGATAAACAACTATTTTTTTGAAAGATATAAAATGACTAAAATTATAAAAAATAATTAATAATGTCTGGCAAAAGCAAGGGATTAATTCTGATTCAAAGGGTTCTAATTTGGGCATTATACTTTTTTTCAGGATTTATTCTTTATTCAAACAAAGGTATTTTGCCTTCATTGATAATTACTTTCTCAAGAATTATTTATCCATTATCTATTTTTTGGTTACAAATAAGAATTAAAAAAAGAACCAATTTTCTGCCGATTGATTCAAAAATGACAACTTCACAATTGTGGTTCAACTTATTGCCCGTTATTGCATCCCTATTAACTGTAATTTTTTCTTTAACTAATTCTTTCTTATATATCTTAGGAGAATTTATTAACTCTTAAATTAAGTAAATTAATTACTATCGATTAGCTTTTGAAATTTCACTCATCAAAACATAATGTAAAGAAACTTGCCTTTTGAATATATTTGTATAGATTTTAAATAGTGATCAATATAATCATGAAAGATATTTCATTAAAGGGGAATATTAATTTTGACAAAAAAAAAGATATAAATGATTATGAATTATTCTCTTTAAAAATCACAGATAGTTTATATAAAAAAGATATTGGAAAATTTCTTGAGACCCTCTCCTCTCACTTTATTTAGGAAAATTTTTATTTTCTAATCTTCAAATTCAAACAGTACTATTAATAAATAAAAATTTGAGCGATAATAATTAAAATACTAAATATACTCCAATGCAATTATTTCTTGCTGACTGCCAATTCCCAGATATTGAGAATCAAGTAAAAGCTTATCAACTATTCGTAGAGGCATGGGACAACGGTGAAATTGCGAAATCAGATAAAACAGACAAATTTGAAATGTTATTTAGAGTTCATGCTCCAGGGGAAGGTAGGGTAGTTTGTTTATGTAAGGCACAGAGTGATAAAGAAATTTTTGAGCATTTTGCTCCATGGAGAGCTAAATTTGGTATTCATATGGAATTTACACCTGTAATAAGTTGCCAAAATATTGTTGATTACCATAAAGATTTATTTAAAACTTTAGGTTAACTAGCTTAGATCTCAAATTTATCGTGATTAAACCTTTTCCCAATCTTCTCTCTAAAAGGAATATCAACTCAGTATCTTCTAAAAATAGTTCCAAAGAAGAAGAAAACGTTAAATCTAAACCATTAATAATATTTGGTTTTGTCATCTCATTAACTTCCATATTTTTACTTTTATTCACCATTAATAGTAAATTTGGATGATATATGAGTAATTAGGACTATTACCTGGCAACGAATATGTCGTATTATAAATCTAAAAATAACTAACTAAATGGCTTTTAAAGAAGGGGGGATGGCATCGGGTCTTCTCATCATCGCAGTATCAATAGTTTTTGCTGCAGGTTTTGGATTTTTAGTATTGCATTTTGTGCCTGGAACTCCATTTTAGGTTATTCAACTGAATTTGATTCACAAAATATCTTAAACATTTACAGTTTCTAAATCCTGCATTTGATTATCATCAGAATTTGATTTCTTTTTTAATCGATAGGCATAAACTAAAGATCCTAAAGCTATGGTACTAGAGGCAAAAATCCCCGATATGAGTATCAAAGCAAAAAGACCTCCTATTAGACCCCCTTTTAATCTGAGCAAATTTGATTTAATTAAAAGTATTGATAAAAAAACAATAGTAGCTTTTAGAGTAGAGATTTTTAGAAAAGTTAATGGATAAAAAGGATTAAACAACATTTTTGGCGGAATATAATTAAGATTTATTCTAAAAATAAATTTAAAAAACCGCATAAAAAAAGACTCAAATGAGTCTTTTAAAATCTAAATTAAATATGATGATTTATGCATCAGGGTCAAAATTCTTTAGGTTTGGACCCGCCACAAGACCAACAAGGCCAAAAAGGACTAAAGAACCAATTCCAAAGCCAGCTGCCCATGGGTTGAAACCACCTAAAGCAAAAGAAGCTAATAAATTCATGATTTTAAAACATAATATCTCCGAGTAAGCATACAGATTATTATGAAAAATATACCTATATTGAGACATTTCTTCGTAATTATTAGGATCGTTTAACTATCACTTTAAAAAATCCACAAAATTTTTATTATTTGTCTTATTATCTAGGCATTACTTTTTTGGCGTACCTTAATACCATCAAGACTGTTTTTTCTAATGACTTCCAACTATACCTTTATTTATGATGGGGAATGCCCATTCTGCAATCATTTTGCTGAGCTTCTTGAGATCAAAAGCAAGTTAAATAATATTAAAATTCTTGATGGTCGTAAAAATTTAACTCTAATTAAATCCCTCCTAGATAAAGGTTATGACCTAGATAAAGGAGCTATTCTCCTGAAAGATGAAGAGATCCTTCATGGGGCAGATGCAATTAATACTATTTGCAAACAGATAAATAATCCCTCAAGTAGTTTACTTTTGATACTTTCTAGAGTGTTTAAATCAAATAAACGAACAAATTTGATATTTCCTTTACTAGTCAGAGCCAGAAGATTTGCATTGATATCAAAAGGTATATCAATATCCCTAGTTTAAAAATAAAAACTTTCTAAATATTAAATAACATATTTATAAGCTTCTGTATCAATAAATGATAATTGATTATTTCTTAGCTAGAACTAGGTGGTAACAACAAGTACTAAATGATAGAAAACTTCAATCCCTTTATCTCATTGGGAGGTGATAACCAAAAAGTTAATCATATGGCTGAAGCAGCACTTGAAATGAATTTAACTTGTAATGATTTAAAGAAGGATTTAAATTTAACTGATGGTGATGTAGTCGATATGTTGCAACTAGTCATGGATAGGTTTAAAAATAATAATTAAGTTTATATTTTTATCTTTTAATAGCTATATATTTATTATTTTTTAATGAAAACAGTACAAATTGAGTTATCGAAATATGAATTAGTTAACTTTTTATGGCCTGAATTAATAGAAGTTTACGGATTTGATAAAGCCAGAAAAATAGTTTCTCAAGCTATTGACTTACAAAAAATGAATGGGACTAAAAATAGCACCATGCCAATCATATTTTCAGGAACAGGAGGATTAGCTCTTATACCAATACAAATGCTAGAAAAAGAAAACTTTGAGATTAGTTATAAAGATAATCAAGTGTTAATTTTTAATCTTAAAAGAAAGTCATTTCAAATCTTAAATGAAGCAAACTAATCTAAATTACTAATTTCTCGATAAAGCCAAAATTACTTTATAGTCTAATAAACAATTATTTAATAATGACTTTTGAAGCGACCTACCTTGGTTCAAATGGTTGGCTTATAAAATTTAAAAAAACGAATTTAATTATTGATCCTTGGCTCAAAGGAGATTTAATATTCCCTCCAGGTGAGTGGTTTTTTAAAGGATCACTAGAAGAAGAAATTTCAATAGATAAAAAAATAGATATTATTTTGTTAACCCAAGGATTACCTGATCACTGTCATGTTCCAACGTTAGAAATGTTCAGAAAGGACATTCCTATAATTTGTCCTAAAAGTGCTCTTGAAACATTAAAAAAAATTGGTTTTAGTTCAATTAAAGTTCTTAAGCCAACTGAAAAGACAAATCATTTTAATTTAAGTTTTGAAGCCACTGCTGGGGCTCCAGTACCACAAATAGAAAACGGATATATTGTTAAAGACGATCAAGATAATGGGTTTTATATAGAACCCCATGGTTATCTTGATGAAAATTTAAACAATCAAAGTCTTGATGCAGTCATTACTCCTACAAAAAATTTAGAATTACCGCTAGTAGGGTCTTTTGTAAAAGGTGCTGATGTAATCCCTAAATTGATTAACAAATTCAATCCAAAATATATACTTTCAAGCACCATAGGCGGAGATGCAAAATATTCAGGTTTTTTAAATAATTTTATTTCAGTTCAGGATTATGAAGAGGAATTAAATTGTAATCTTGTAGATCTAAAGAGTATGCAATCTATTATGATTTAAATTGATCCAAAAGATCTTTAATTAAGTCATTTAGCTTGAAAGTAAATCTACTTTAAAAGGAGCTCAAAAAATTCATTTATTTTTTATTACCTCAATACTTTTATTAGCTTTAAACAGTAGCTATGTATGTGAAAATTCAAAGCTTAATTTTGTGATGAGAAATAATATTAACGGCGACTTTTCCATAGTAGAAAAGATATCTGAGTTAAAGCCAGGGGCATTTATAAATATTAATTGGAATAAAAAAAAGCTCATGCTTCCATATTCTCTAAGAAAAGATTATATTTCCTTTACAGATAAAAAATGGGACTGGAGGTACCAATTTAATAAGGACGGATCGCCTGATCTTAATAATCCTTCTTTATACGAATTACTTCCTTCAGGGGAAGTTAAAGTACATTTTTGTCAGTCAGAAGATAAAAGCTCTAACGTATAATTTCTAAATAAATATTCTAGATTTTTTAACTTCTGAACTTCTTTGTAAAGATGAACAATCCAAAAAACCAAAATAATATTTCAAGATATGTAAAAGTAGAAGATTACAAAGTTTTTGATTATGAAATTCCAGAAATCTTTTTGGACTTCGTAATTAAGAAAAATGCTGTAAATGTTACGACCAAACTAAAATTGATAAAAAAAAATAAGAATACTAGAAATCTAATTCTTGATGGTACGGATATATTAATAAAAAAAATATATATAGATGACTCACTATTGGGAAAGGAATACTACAAACAGCAAAAAAATAACTTAAATATTGAAAATATAAACAAAGATAATTTTTTTTTAAAAATAGAAGGAATAATTAAACCGAGGGAAAATACATCCCTTTTAGGAATGTATGAGAGCAATGGAATTATAACTACGCAATGTGAGGCAGAGGGATTTAGAAGAATAAGTTTTCACTCTGATAGGCCTGATATTCTAAGCAAATACACCGTGAGAATTGAAGCAGACAAGAATGATTACCCTGTCTTACTCTCAAATGGTAACGTCGTAAAAGAAAATAATCTTGCAAATAATCGACATGAAATAATTTGGGAAGACCCATATCCCAAACCCTCATATCTATTTGCATTGGTAGCAGGGAAACTTAATTGTGTAAAAGACAATTTCATAACAAAATCAAATAAAAAAGTAAAAATAAATATTTATGTTGAGTATGGCGACGAAAAATATGTTCAACATGCAATAAGTTCCTTACAGAAATCTATGAAGTGGGACGAGGATAAATATAACCTTGAATACGATTTATCATTGTTCAATATTGTCGCAGTCAGGCACTTTAATATGGGAGCAATGGAAAATAAAAGTTTAAATATTTTCAACTCAAAACTAATACTCGCTAATTCTGAAACAACAACTGATGAAGAATTAGAAAGAATAGAGGGTGTGATCGCCCATGAATACTTCCATAATTGGACTGGGAATAGAGTGACTTGTAGGGATTGGTTTCAACTATCTCTAAAAGAGGGTCTAACAGTATTCAGAGATCAACAATTCACTGCAGACGTTCATAATCGTGAAATCAAGAGACTTGATGATGCGAAATTTCTTAGAAGAAATCAATTTAGAGAGGATTCTGGTCCAACATCACATCCTGTAATGCCTGAAAAATATCAAGAAATAGACAATTTCTATACGACCACGATTTACGAGAAAGGTGCAGAAATAATTAGAATGCTTAATAAGCTTGTAAAAGATGAAAATTTCTATAAAGGATTTAGTAATTACATCTCAACATATGATGGAAAGGCAGCAACAATAGACCAATTTGTCGATAAAATTTTAGAGCACAATAAAGAAGTCGATCCTGAAAAGTTTAAAATCTGGTACAAGCAAAATGGGACCCCAAAAATTAAATTCAAGAGAATCTGGGATCAAACAGGCGAAAAACTTACTATTGAAGCATCACAAAATAATCCAATAAAGAAGAATCCATATAATGATTTACCTCTAATAATTCCTATAAATCTGGCTATATTTTGCAGTGATAATAAAACGATAGAAAAAACAGTTGTTTTAAAAACAAAAAAACAAGAATTTATTTTTAAGAATATAAGATCTAACCTCCAAATTCCTTTAGTAACTTATTTTCGCGAATTCTCTTCACCTGTTGATTGGGAATCAGACACTACCTTGGATGAAAAATTTTTAATCTTAAAATATGAAAAGGATTTTTTTACATTATCTAATACTGTAAAAGTATTCTATAAAAAAATTATTTTATGCAGATTAGATGAAAAACCAGATCATAAAATTGAAAATAAATTAATAAGCACCTTAATATCATTTATAAAAAATAAAGATATTAATTTAACCCTTTTATCAGAATTACTAAGTATTCCGACATTCGCTGAAATTGAATCGGAGATAGAAAATATAGACCCTTTAAAAATATATAAAACTATTGACGATTTAAATCAATTATTCGGTACCAAATTGAAAGGAGAATTGCAATTTAAACTCCAAGAAATAGAGAAAAATCTAAATAAAGTTTGGCCAGAAGGTAAAAATGAAAGAAAACTAATCGAAACTATTTGGAAACTACTCTTACGCACTGATGATAGGGAAATTAAAGGCAAAATAATTAATTATGTCGATAGTAATTCGATGACGCTAGCAAAAGCTGCAATGAATTCTTTCAGTAGAATTAATTGTCCTGAAAGAAAAATTATTTCAAATATATTCTTCAATAAATGGAAAAATAATAGTGTCGTTTTGGATAGTTGGTTCTCATTTAATGCATCTATAGAAATTGATGAAAAAACAAGCAGCATTGAAAAATTATTTGAAAATAATTTTTTTGATTCAAAATCACCAAACACTTTAAGAGCCATATTAAATACATTCGTAACAAGAAATAGTACTTTTCATGCAATTAATGGTTCTGGTTATAAATATATTGCAAAAAAGATAATTGAATTTGATAAATTAAATCCAATAGTAATTTCACGTTTTCTAAAAGTATTTAGTAGATATAATTATTATTCAGAACCTTACAAAAGTAATATGATAGAGACAATAAAGCAGATTAAAAAAAATAATTTATCAAAAAATACAAAAGAAGTTTTAGATGCAATAATAGAGTAATTTTTTGATGATATTTAACTAAATTTAATAATAACGATTGTAAATATTAATAATAAAATAAATACAATATACTTATTAATAAAAATATAATCAAATACATTTTTAGTATTATCTTTATTCCACTTTTTATTTACATATTCCTTAGTTATAAATTTATTAGGTCTACCACAATATAAACATATTGGGGAAGTTTTTAAAATTAAATTTTTACATTGGGGGCACTTTTTTTTTTCCATAATTTAATTTTACTGAATAAAATTGAAATCAGAAACAATAAATAAAATAAGTAATTTAAATTTTATTAATAATATTTTAATTAATTAAATATCATTGCAATAAAAAAAAATGATTCTAACTATTAAAAAAATTCAATATAATAAAAAATTAGTATTTGGTTTGAAATGTTTGCTATTGCACTTGGAATGTCCCCTATCGAAAAAATCACTGTTGCAATATCTGCATCAATTTTTATAATCGCCTTTACATGGGTCTCGATTAAGGGAGATTTAAGAAAACTTGCTAATGAACTTATTGAAGATAATGAAAATAATCAGGCTAATTAAAAAGAAATTTTTACCTAGTTTGTATGCAAACTAGGATAATCAATAATATGCCTAATTTCTTTTAGAGAAGAACCATAGATTTTTTCACCATTTAAGTGAACACCAATCCATTTTTCCTTTTGATTAAAAAAATTACTTTTAGGAGTATCCCTCTCAAGATAATCTTTATTATCCCAATTTAAAGTTATATCCCAGCCTTTATAATTTTCTATCATTATGAAATAAAGAACATACTCAAATAATACCCATAGAGACATAGAACAAAAACAAAGGAAATAAGTATTTTTTTCGTTATTTTTATTTAATATTTATGTAGCCCTGACTTTTATTTTAAGAGCAGCTTCATCTGCATTTTTTCTAGCCAAATTAATGTCAGAATTTGATGAGAGAACAACACCCATTCTTCTGCCTTTTCTAGAAACTGGTTTGCCAAATATGAGCACTTTGGTCTTTTCAAATTCTAATGCTTCATTAAGACCCTCATAAATAGGATTTAGATACTCTTGGTTAGAGAGTATAACTCTGGTTGCAGAGGGTTCTATTAGATCTATACGCGGTATTGGTAAATTTAAAAAAGCCCTTAAATGTAATTCAAATTCATTAATATTTTGGCTAACTAATGTAACCATACCAGTGTCGTGTGGTCTTGGAGATAATTCTGAAAATATAACCTCACTTCCTTTTATAAAAAACTCTACTCCGTATAATCCAGCTCCGTTCAGGTTATTTAATATTCTACTTGTCATTTTTTTAGCTTCAACAATTAAGGACTCCTTAATCTCTATAGGTTGCCAACTACATTGATAGTCTCCATTAGATTGAAGATGTCCAATTGGTAAACAAAAAATATTTTCACCATTTTCTTTTCTTACAGTAAGAAGAGTAAACTCATAATCAAAATTAATAAATTCTTCAATAATTACACCTTTAACCTTTCCTCTTGAATTTGCTTGTGCCTGTCTCCAAGCATTGTGTAAATCATTTTTTGTCTCAACCAAACTCTGCCCTTTTCCTGAAGAGCTCATTAAAGGCTTAAGTAAAAGTGGGAATCCAATTTCATCTGCTTTTTTTTCTAAATCATCAAATTCAAAAATATAATCAAACTTTGCAGTTTTAATTTTTAAATCTTTAGAAGCTAAGTCTCTAATTTTATCTCTATTCATTGTAATTTCTACAGTTCTGGCGTTAGGAACAATATTGAATCCTTCATCCTCGAGTTCTTTTAGGGCTTCAATTGAAAGTGCCTCTATTTCTGGGACAACATATTCAGGCTTAAATTCTTTTATAACATTTTTTAAAATATTTTTATCTCCCATATCAATTACTCTTGAATAATCAGCAACTTGCATTGCAGGAGCTTTTTCATATCGATCAATTGCAATAACTTCTAATCCTAATCTTTTGGATTCTATTACTAATTCTTTTCCAAGCTCGCCACTACCAAGTAATAAAATTTTCTTTTTAGAAAAAATTGATTCTTTCATATATATAAAACTTATTCCTCATCGCCAGAAGGTTGTGAAGATGTATCATCTGTAATTTTTTTATCTTTAGAATAACTAAATAAAAAATTTCTACCAAACCAATTTTGACTTCGCATGCTATTAGTTATTGATCTTGAAATTGCTCCTAAAAAAAAGATTCCAATCATTGCCCAAATAATTCTTTCTAAAGCAATTGCAGGTGAAAAGCCTTGACCGGAATTAATAATTTCAGTAAGTGGGTCTAAAGGGTCCAAATTTAAACAGATTAGTAATACTAATTATAGAGGGTTAAATAAATGAAAAATTAAAACTTATAAAAGAAATAACCAAAACTACCATATAAGTTAAACACAATAAAGTCTATACAATGCTATCTTCAAAGGGTGATTTTTTTTAGACATGCAAGTTGACGTACAAAATACTACTGTTCTTTCCGCAGACGGATCATCCATAAAACTAGGAGAATATTCAGGGGAGGTAATTTTAGTTGTTAATGTAGCTAGTTATTGTGGAAATACTGCTCAGTATGAGGATCTTCAAAAGCTACATGATTTATATTCAAGCAAGGGTCTTAGAATACTTGCATTCCCTTGTAATGATTTTGGTAAACAAGAACCCGACTCACTTCCAGAAATTAAAGATTTTTGCACAACAAAATATGGCGTTAAGTTTGAAATCTATGAGAAAGTTCATGCCAAAGGCAATACAACAGAACCATATACAACCCTTAACAAAGTTGAGCCTGAAGGAGATGTTGAATGGAATTTCGAAAAGTTTCTGATAGGGAAAGATAGTAAAGTAATTGCAAGATTCAAACCAGGTGTTAAACCTTTTGACGAAAACTTAATAGCAGCTATCGAGGTAGCATTAGATTCATAAAAACTTTCTTACAATTCAAATTAATATATTAAAAATAAACACCGTTTATATTGAACTTAAAAAATAGCAAATTAGTCTAAAAATCATCCTATTTTTAGAATTCAATCATTTCTACTATTCTTTAATTTAATTTAAAGTTTTATTTATTATCAGAATCAACTTCTACTTCTTTTATTTCTTCTTTAACAGTTCTTTTTTTAGGTTTTATTGATTTTACTTCTGCTTCTACTATTTCTTCTTTAACTTCGCTTTCTTCTGGTTCCTCTGATTTTACTTTTGAATTTGCTAAGCTTTGATCCTCATCTTTACTTAAAAGGAATTTCAATAGTTTTTTAAATAATAAGAAACCTTTTTCAATTCTTTTTGGACCTAAAATCGAAAGCAAAATTACTAAAATTATGAATATTTCAGGTGAATTTAAACCTAATAGTTTCATAAAATTTCATATTCTATTTATATTTTAGTACATGCTAAAAATTTAATCTAATTATTCTCAAAAGTTGGTAAATAGAGTTCCCTATTTGATGCAATTAAACCTTCTTCTTTAAAAAAAATCTCTAGATCTTTTAGATCATTTATATCTACAAATTCACCACAATTATCTAATATATTATTATGGGTGAAATTCCATAAGTTATCCAAATATTCGTCATCATCTGGAAATGCTACAAATTTTAAATAGGTATTATTCAGAGCATATTCACTAGCAAAATCAGAATCTAATCCTTCCCTCTTAGCATCACAAAAAACTTTAGCAAATCTTTTGCCTACAGATGTTTGAGCACTTGATAAATCTAAATTACCTTGAATAGCATTTACATTTATTGGTGCAATAAAAATAATTATTGGAAGAAAAATAGATACTAATATAAACAAGAAAAAATTTCCTTTTTAAATTTCAACTTAACATAAACTAGCAAAAAAAGTAATCAATTAGGCCTATTTTAGTAAAAGCACTTATTATAAATTAAGAAATAAATAGAAAACATAAAATCAGCTCCATATTTGAATTTATAATAAAGAAAGATTAAATAAATTTAAAATTATATGTCTTCAAATATAAGGCTAAAAGGAAGGGGAGTTAACAGGATAATTACGAGTAAGGTAATGCTATCGCCATTAGCAGGGGTTACAGATAACATTTTTAGACGACTTGTACGTAAATGGGCTCCAAATTCTTTACTTTTTACAGAAATGATAAATGCCACAAGTCTTAAAAAAGGATATGGCACACAAAAAATTAATCAAATAGATTTAGAAGAAGGTCCAATTGGAGTACAAATATTTGATAATAGGCCATATGCAGTTTCTGAAGCTGCGAAACAAGCTGAGGACTCTGGAGCTTTCTTAATTGATATAAATATGGGATGTCCAGTAAAAAAAATTGCAAAGAAAGGTGGAGGCAGTGCCCTAATTAAAGACCGAAAACTTGCTATAGAATTAGTCAAAAATGTTGTACAAGCTGTTAGGGTTCCCGTAACAGTAAAAACACGACTCGGATGGGATAGTAAAGAAGAAAATATAGAGGATTTCTTATTTAAACTTCAAGATGCGGGAGCAACGATGATCACACTTCATGGAAGAACTAGAAAACAGGGTTTTTCAGGCAAGTCAGATTGGGAAATGATCGGGAGACTTAAAAAGTTGTTGGAAATTCCTGTAATTGCTAATGGAGATATCAAAAATCCAGATGACGCTCTTAATTGTTTAAAAAAAACAAATGCTGATGGTGTAATGATTGGACGAGGAATTTTAGGATCCCCATGGAAAATAGGAGAAATAGATTATGCCCTTAGAGAAAATAAAAATTTTAAAGAACCAAACACAGAAGAAAAACTATATTTAATTATTGAGCATCTTGATGAATTAATAAAAGAAAAAGGAGATCACGGATTGCTAATTGCAAGGAAACATATCTCATGGACATGCAAAGACTTTAAAGGAGCATCAAATTTGAGAAATAACTTGGTTAGAGCTGTTGATAAAAATGAAGTTAAAAATTTAATAATTAAAATGATTAAAACTTTGAATAGTGAAAAAAATAGATTAGCTTAAAGCAAATTTATTTTTTAAATGAAAATTATTAGTAAAGAAACAAGTAAAAGAGTTTGTGAACACATGAACAAAGATCACATAGATTCAGTGCACAAATATCTTATTCATTATGGGAAAATATCAAGATTTGAGAATGCTTATATGGAAGAAATTAATAATAGTTATATAAAAATCAATTACGATGGCCAATCAGCAATTATCAATTTTAAAAATGAAATATCTGAAGAAGAAATTCATTCAACTTTAGTCTCAATGATTAAAGACATTAAAAAATAAAATAATTTACAAAAAAATTTTAATATTTATTTTCATAGTAATCAGTTATCTTTTTACATTCTTCAAATGAAAGCATGCTTAATCTAGATGTGGCTTTTATTTTTAGAATTGCACAAACAGCTAATAAATCAGCGCTATCAACATTAAGTGCTTCAGAAAGCTCTAGAACCCTAAGACCTTGCATTAGTATTTAAAAAATCTTTTTCTAAATTATCAATAACCTTGAAATCAATGAGCTGCATTTTTTCCCAAACCTGCAACGAATGGAAAAGTTTGTTCATCACCAAAAATATCTTCTGCTGAAGAATTAGAAATATTATTTTTTTTATTATCAGGCTTAATTTCTTCAATTTCATTAGAAATATTCTCTTTAATGTTATTTTCAATAACTTTTGCTAGTAAATTATTCGTATTAGAAAATATTGAAAAAACTAATACAAATAAAAACACAATAATTCTTTTCATAAAAAAAATTTATCTAATACTATTGTCATACGCCAATAAAGTTATTTAGAAAAACTAGTTAATTTTAAAACAAATCTATATAAATCAAAATAAAAGAATATTCACCTTCCCAACTTATTCCTATTTTTAAATCTAATTAAAAAATAAAGACCTAGTAACAAAAGAATTGCCAAGGAGTACTGATTAAGAAAAACATAAACTATATATACGAAAAATGGGAACAAGCAAGCCCTCTTAAAATTTAATTTTTGTTCTTTTGACATATTTTTCCAATTTAAATATTCTTCCCATTGAAAAATCTTCTTCATTTTTCTACTTCTATTACTTCGATTAAACATAACTTTATAAATATAGTCTTGATGATTCTTATGTTAATAAAAAATTAATCTACAATATTAAAATAGTTTTTTTCATTGAATAAAAATATTTTTTAAATAAAATATGAACTCAAAACCAGTTTGGAAAATAGAAAAAATTGTTTTACCTCAAGATGCAGATCATGCAGGCGTGATGTGGCACGGTAAATATTTTAATTGGCTTGAAGAAAGCCGAATAAATGCACTTTCGGAAGTAGGTATAAGTTATTTCGAACTAACTAAAAATGGCTTAGATTTACCTTTAATCAATACTTCTATAAAATATAAATCTCCTTTATTTCTTGGTGAAAAAATAACAATCGAGAGCGAATTCAATATTGATAAAAGTCCTAGGATTAATGTAATTTCAAAATTTCATAACAAGAAAAATGAAATCTTAACGATTGCTGAAGTCAATTTAGTTTTAATAAATAAACTGAATTTTTCTATAATAAGAAAAAGACCAGATTTCCTATCGGAAGCCTTTAGTAAATTAAATGGATGAAATTATTATCTGCCAATTCAACGATTTACTAATTATGAATATATTTCAAGTTATTGATTCTTATCAATATGAAATGGAATCAAGATATCAAGAAAAATCAATGCTCACAAATCTTTTTACAGAGCACAAATTTATAGGATGGTTAGGGTTGTTTATAGTATTTTTCTCTATCTTTGCAATTTTTGTTTTTCAATTTCTTGAGTGGGAAAGTAATGACAATAATAAAAGTTAAGAAGATTTAATGCTTATAATTCAACTGAATAACTAAAAAAATGGCTATCTACTTAAAAATAACTAACCCTACAGAGGTTGTAAAAAAAAAGACCTCAAAATGGCTTACAGATATTACACCTGAAAGAATTGATAGAAAATTGGTCGAGGATGAAGTAATAAAAGGCATTATCGAGCAATTAACATTAGAAGGTATAAAGGGAGAAATATCAGCAATTAATGGGTTTGAAGTAAATGAATCTTCAGTAATAACAAAAAATAATTTTGTTATTAGAAAAACAATAACTTTTTAGATAAAAATAAAAATCTTTAATGCAAAATTTTTTTATTTTAATTATTTTAATTATTTTTATCATTTTTTTAATTTTTATAATTGTAAGAGATTATAAAATTAAGAAGAAAAAGTTAAAATTAAACAATGCCTTAAATTCCAATTTCTTTATTCAAACAATTAATAAATTAATTGACGAGAACAAATACAATTTGTTAGAGGAGAGGATCAGATTAAGGGAAATAGATGCTTACGGTAACGAGGATTATAAAAAATGGATTGGCAATCCACATCTTAATGAAAAAGCAATTGAGAAAAATATATTTAATGGATCTAAGCGATTTAAAGAGGGTATACCATACTTCTATGAAAAAGTAATTTTAAAGAATTTGGCAGTACGGAATTATTTTTCGAAAAGTGGAGATCCTACTGTAATGAAAATCCTACTATTGATGATGAGATAATTGGATCTATTAGAAAGCTCGAGAGTGAAGATTGGTTTGTTTTCATTGCAAGTCAAATTGAGAAATCATGCTTAAACCTAATAGAAAAAAACTACTCAAGTAAAAAAAAGGGAAACTACAAAAAAGGTATTAGATTTGAAAATCATTGTATGGAAATTCTCAAACTAAATGGCTGGGAAGTAAAAGAAACCCCTATTACAGGAGATCAAGGGGTTGACATAATTGCCTCAATAAATGATTTGAGAATATGTATACAATGCAAAGATCATGAAAAAGCGATTGGCAATAAAGCAGTTTAGGAAATTTCAGCTGGTAAATTATTTTGGAAAGGTACACATGCAATAATAGTCTCAAAATCTGGCTTTACAAAGTCTGCTCATCGACTAGCAAAATCAAATAAAGTGGAACTAATCAATGAATATCAATTAAAAGATTTAGAAAAGTTTATTGTTTAAAAAGTTTATATCAATTGAGTTAAGCCCTCTTTGTAAAGCAAAAGTGTTGTAAAAATTCCTGAGGCCCACATTAAACCTCTAGCTGTGGGGATATTAAATATATATGCACCAATATATAAAAAACGAAAAATAGGATGAATAAATGCTGCAATTATTGCAATATTAGAGTCAGTTAAACTAATCAAACAAAGAAGACATGCGGGTGCATGTAGGGAAATACTTTCCCAACAATTTTGATGACACCAAACTGCTCTTTTTCCAAAAGAAGGTAATTCATCGAATAAAGCCCTTGGAGCAGCCATATTTTCAACAGAATATCCTGCTTTAACTCTCCCTATGGTTAATGGGATAATTGATAATAAAACAACACCAACTGATAGACAAAGGCTCCAGGCAAAAGCTACTTGCATATGATTTAAATAATATTATTAGCTTAATAATTGAAGCTCTTTATCGTGATAAATGAAAAATCATTACCATAGATAAAACTTTGCAAAAAATGCTGTAATTTATAAAAAAAATCATTTATGGATATTTCAAAGATAGTTTTAATTTTTGGCATAAGTTTACTAATATATATTGCTTTTCTGTTTTTAGGATTTTTTCTTAAAAATAAAAATCTAAAGGCACAGAATCTAAAAAAAGAAGAATAGATTATTAATGCCACGAAAATTTACTATTTTCTCAATATTTTTATATCTTTTTGAATATATTTAATGGAAATAAAATTTGATCCAAATAATAATAAAAGATATTTAAAATAAATAAGACAGTTGCTGGTATATGAAAAAATTTTATAAATTTCTTAAAAGTTTTCTTTTTATATCACTATGGCTTATTTTATCCTCATTTTTAACACAATATTGGAATACCTTTCATTGGGAATATGTTTACTTAAACTTCAGAATTATATTTGATAAAGAATTCTGGTTTGTTATAGAAAAAATTCTTTCAGGATTTGATATTGGTTACTGGTTAGAAGAAGCACTAAAATTCTTAAGTTATGAAATACCTAAAGAATCATTTAAATATCTACCAATTTATTTCGTATTAAAGTCTATTTGGATAAAGAATTAATTTCTATTTTTAATAGATTTTAATAAATTCCTTGAAATTCTTGAATAAAGTCGGTGAATTTATTTTTCTTAAAACAAATAAAGTTCCTTTATCACCTCTACAGATTCTAAGCTTATTGCTTAAATAAGTTATCTCTAACCACCCTAATTGTTCATTATTTATTTCTTTCATTGCCTTTATATTTTTTTTCCCAAATTTAGGACCAATAACACCAGCATGTGTAAATTTGACCCCAATTTTTTTTTCATTTATGTAATTAAGTCTTATTAAAATCCCAGTACCAATAATTGATTTTATTCCTCTAGGTTTAAGTAAATTAAGACCATTTAAATTTAAGGGATCAAGAATTTGAAGGTTATCAATAAAAGGCGAATATTTTAAAAAAGGACTTTTAGAACTACTCCACCTAAGCTCCCAAACACCCTGCAAATCATTTCTATCTTTGCTAAAGGAAAAATTATGATCAATTTCAAGTTGTTCGGCAATATTACGTATACTCTCTGAATTTGGAGATTTAAGAAGTAAATTTAATAAATCATTTTCGGTTTCCATTTATAAACGCTGGAGTATATAGCTAAGGATAAATACTTACCTCCATGTGCTATATTCTACCCAGAATATGTTGATTTGATGACAAAGAGCTATTGGCTTAAGAAAATTTCAATTCCAAATGCTGATTTATTTCTGGAATATATAAGGACAGTATTGCCTTGGATTAAATCTGTGGGAGGAGTAATAGTAAAAAGGGATTTAATACAAGAATCAACCTCAAATGAATGGGATGGAGGGCAGCTTGGATTAGTAATTGAATTCGAATCAAAATTTGCTGCTAAAAAAGCATTTTATTCTGAAGTATTTCAAAAATATCTGCAGTCCAGAGATTTAATGGAACTTGTTACTATAAGTACTCTTTAAAAAAATCAACAAATATCGACCTCACACAAACAACTTATAAGTATTTATTACTATTAAATTATTTATGTAATATTTATAACTTCACTAGCAATAGCATATTTTGCAAAATTTAATTGTAAAAGTAATCCGTTAATCAAATGAACTATTCAACAGAAAAAGATGATTATTTGATGACAACTCCATATACAAAGAAAATTCAGCAAAAATTTGAAAAGGTTAAATCTTTTTTAGAGCAAAATGGATTTAATCATTCATCAGAGAGCTTAATGCAAGATATAGTTAGCTCAGAAGAATATATTGCTAAAAATGGCTTATAAATATCAGAATATATTCAGAGTCCTTAAATAATAAAAACCGCCTATTAGAAAAGGTAATAATATTCCAATAAATAAAAATATGGATTTCTTTGATTCGCCTTCTGATATGGGGTTAATTTCTGGTTCAATTGCAAAACCATTTTGTCTACCACCGCTTTCGGTTGTATAACCTTTTTTATTCATAAGAAAAATAATCTATGCAGATTATCTCATGTAAAAACTTATTTAAAAAAATTTTTTACATTTAGAATTAAACTAATTTTAAGATCTAATAATTGATTTCAATCTGAGATTTCAATTTGGCAGCTTTTTTTAAAAGACCTACAACTTCCTTACGGCCAGTAGCAAACTCAGCCTTGTCAAGTAACTCGCTATATTTTTTTGTGATTTCTCTATGGTTCATATTGAGTATTATCATATATAAATTATAAAGTTACTAAAAAAAGTTTTTGTATAAAAGATATCAAAAAAGAGTTTAAGTACCTTTACCTATTTAAACCAACCTTTTTTCTTTGGTTTAATCTCTTCTTTAATAACTTCTTTTTTTCTCCTAAATAATCCCTTTTTTTGGACCGTTAAATTCTCTTCAACAGGTTTAGATTTTCTGTTAAATAGGCCTTTTTTAGGTTCTTTTTTAATTGATTCTTTTTTGTCGGAAATCTTTGTTTTTTTAGGATTTGATTTTGAATTTTTGGGTTTGCTATCTGCAAATAAAGTTTGATATACAAAAAAACCAAAAACAGCAAAGAAGCCTAATGCCTGTACTAGAGCAGTTCCAAGATTATCAAACATTTAGGCCTCAACTTTGTATAGTGATTCTTTTTCTTTCGCTTCTATACATTTTTTATCATCAATCAAGCATTCAATTTCTGCCTTCTTCTCAGTATGAGAACTGCAGCCACCTGCATTAGCATTAGATATCGAAAACAAAGTTAGTACCCCTAAAATTAAGGCGCATGAGGTGTTAATCGGTTTCATGAGTTTTATTTTTATTATGGAAAAATAATTTCGCAATTGCGAAGATAATCTTGTCTTCTGCTAAAAGTATCCCCTTTTTATATATCTATTTGTAGTAATTAACTAAATCGATAATTAATATGGCTAATAATGAAAAACCTAAAATGAAAGGTAAATAAGGATATTTATTTAAAATTTTGTTTAGTTGATTTTTCGATGTTTGTTTTTCCTTTTTCTTTTCTCTAGGTGGTAAGCCTAACTCTTCCCTTCTCTTAGCTTCTCCCATAATTTTTAAACTATTTATGACTATTCTATATACCTAGTATTAGTAGTGTATTGTTCTAGATTTAAATTATTAACAGTTAAATTAATTTAAATTTTGGATATATTAAAAATATATAAAAAAAATTTCATGATAGAAGTAGTTTGGTCAGTAAATATAATGATTGCAATTCTTATTATTGGTGTTGCCTGGGTTCTTTATTACATATTTACTTATGATCAAAAATTTACTTCCTAGATAAATGTCAGATAAAGATCTAAGTAATTTTCTAAAAAAAATAGAGCAACTTAATCAAATTGCTGAGCTAATAAAAAATAATCCTAGTAAAAAGTTATCCCTTTCAAAATGCAAGAATCATGAAGAAGTAATTAGATTAACCACTGAATGGGGTTTTGATATTGGTAAAAGGTGGGGAGAATATTAATTAATTTTATTACCAGCATTATTAAAGTTGCCATCAACTTCAAATTAAATTCCTAAGATTAATTAGTATTTCTTGTATTGGAGTTATGAAAGAAATTGGAGAGATAAAGTCATATATATATAAAATAGCTGCTGTTACGGATAGAGGGCAAAGATTAAATAAATTAATTTCTCCTATGTATGAGGAAAAAGCTAATGAAATGGATGAATTGATTGATGCTCTTAAAGACTTTAGTTTTGAAATATCAGAAAAATTATTGTCTGGAGAGTGGGAATTAATTTTTTCAAATGTTGAATTATTTCGAAGTTCTCCTTTCTTCCTTGCTATTGAAAAGGCATTAAATGATGAATTCAAAAGTAATCTTTTTTTTAAATTACATCAATTGCAAGTAGGATCCTTTGGCATATCAACTATTGGCAGAATTGCTCAAAAGATTGATTTTGACAAAAAAGAATTTATATCTACCTTTGACACTACAATATTTGGGCTCACAACAATTCCTATCTTAGGTTGGTTCAAACTATTGCCTACTTTTGGTGGAAGAGTAATAACCCTAGCAAGTGATTTAGTTTTACGAAATAATTTACTTGATATGAACTTACAAAAGACAAAAGTTTCCAAAGTTGATGGACTTAATAAGATTCCATTATTTAGCGAACTACTTATGGATAGATGGTATCCAGTTAAAGAGGTATGGAATAAGTTACCTTGGAATAAAGAATCGCCAAATTGCCAGGTTTCAATCGTTTATTTAGACGATGAAATGAGAATTATGCAGGATATGTATGGGTCTATTTTTATTTATATAAGGCCTTCAATTTCCTTGTTGAATTCAAATACAATCTCTAATGATTAATTAAAACACTGAATGATAATTTTGTAATTTATAGAAAAAACCATTAAAAATTTATTTTAAAGATTAATTAATAAAAACATCTCACATCTTAAATACAAATAGTTTATGTTCATAATGAACATTTTTTTATTATGCTTAGAAATCAAGAAAAAAATTCAGTTGTTAGAGGAATATTCCTAATAGGAGGTTGGGGCTTAGGTCTAGACAGATTTTACGAAGGAGATAAAAAAGGTGGCTTTTTATCAATCATTGGTTGGAGTATCACATTTTTTAGCTTTATCATTCTTAAATGTTCAGGTTATGAATATGTTGAGGGTGTGAAAAATTATTCAGATTATTCCCCTAACCCTTTAATAGTATTACCTTTACTCGCAGGAGCATATGGTGGCTTTCTAATAATTAAGAAGGCATTTAGATTAGCAAAGCAATTTGAGAATGCTGAATAATAATACCAGCAGGCAAATTCAAGATAATAATCCAGATCCTTTCAAATAAAATTTAAATAAAAGAATTACTAAAAGGTTTACTATTGCTAAGGCTACCAAACCATTTCTATTTTTTACATCTAATTTCTTGACTAAATTAGAAAGATAAACGACTGGATTTTCTGGCTCTTTATTATCCAAATTTTATTTAAATATTAATTTGACAAGAAAATATCACAGTTTCATTTGAAGAATCAAAATTGTAAAGATGATTATCCAAAAAGAAATAAATAATTTCTAACCCATAATTCCTGCATTTCTTAAAAACGCTTTACCCATATTGCCAATTACAAAAAATAGAGACAAATTAATTAAAAGGATTATTAATAATGCCAACATTTTATAGTTTGGATTAGTTGAAATGCCATCAAATCCATTATTAAGAAATCTTTTAAAAAGTGATTTGTCAATTTTTGGTTTTTGTTGCTCAGAATCAAGTTTTACTTTTTCTTCTAAAGAATCTTGACTACTTGCTGTCTCTAGAAATTCTGTAAATGCTTTAACATTTTCTTCTTTTTTAATCCCCTCATTAACATCTTTATTGTCTTCATTCAAATTGGGGGACGATTCGATTGAATTATTTTCCTCAGGATTAAGTTTTGAATCTTCCAAATTAGTATTAAATGCTAGGAGTATATTACACCATAAAAAAAACCCACTCGATCAATTGAAGAGAGGGTTAGCTAAGGTTAAAGTTCTTATATATATAGTAATTTATTTTAATTAAGTTTGCGGTTGTAGCATAATGACGTTTTAATTTAGATTAAATTCAAGGTGATTTTTTTTAGTAAATATGTTAGATGCGAATACTAAAAAAGCATGTAAAGATGATCCCTCAATTAGAGAAATTAAAATTAGAAATATAGAACATGCTATTGAACAAGCAGAATTGATGATAAAAGAATCAAAAATGAGCCAAGAAGAATTAATCTTCTTAAAGAGAAAAATATCGGACTCAAGACAGGATTTAGAAATACTTTATTTAATGAAAATTCAATGAATATAAATTTTTTAATCTTTTAAAAGAATTGAATTTTTGCATAGAAAATTAATTTGTATATTTGAAGACTTATAAAGTTTAAAGAGAATGTAAGAATTTTTATAAATGTTCTAGTTATGTCTAAAAATAATCTATATATACCTTTAAAGGTTGTTCCGTACATCTTCATTTCAATTACTGCTATTGCAATAACAGCAGCTACATATGTAATTACTTAGTTCTATAAGCTATGTAAAGTTTTTAGATATTAAATAAATTAAAATATTTGTAATAACTAATTGTATGAATAAATTCAAAATAGCAATTTTTACAATATTAATAATCATATTTTCCTTTATTGGGATTAAAAAATTAATTTATATAAATCAAGTTAAAGATTTAAAAAATAAAGAAGAATTATATTTAAATGAATCTATACGTGTTTTAGATGAATGTTTCGATCTAGAAAATAAAAATAAAAGAACTCTTAATAAATCAATTGAATTAATTGAGTATTGCTTAGAGGAATATGGATATAAAAACTGATTTCAAAACTTGAATGATGAATTTCCTTAATACTCCACTAATATGCAAATAAAAATTTCTTATCAATAATCTTCTAATGTTCCATAATTTTTTATTAATAATATTTTCCTAATTTAATTTTTTTAAAATGACTAAAGTTAAATGTTCTTATTTAGGAAATTTAAACTGTGAGGCTATTCATCTACAATCTGGAAGTCTTATTAGAACTGATGCACCTTTAGATCACTGCGGTAAAGGTGAAAGTTTTTCCCCAACTGATTTATTAGCAACATCTCTAGGTACTTGCCTGCTAACCATCATGGCAATCAAAGCCAAATCGAAAGGATTTGATTTGAAAGGTATATATTTAAATATAGAAAAAGTAATGACACAAAATAGCGAGAGGAAGATAAAAGAACTAATAATAGATATTTTCATACCTGAGAGCACTTCTAATGAAACTATTGATTTTTTGAAAAAAGCTTCCAAAGAATGTCCAGTTACAAGAAATTTATCTCAAGAAATAGATATTAAAATTAGTTGGCATCATGAATAAATCTCAAACAAAGTAATTTCATAAAAAATAATGAAATACTTTATTGGAATAATCATTCTTTTATTTGGAATTTATATAATGACAGACTTGGCATTAAAGACTAGGTATACAAGGAAAAGACTTTCAAAAGGAAAAAAATAAATCCTATAAATTTTAATATTGCAGATTAAGGAAATAGATTTATTTTTGTACTGAGAATTAAGGCTTATTTTAGTTTATTTTTTTACTATTTTTTGGTCAATCAAACTAATCAAAGGGATCATGAAATTTACATTTATTCCAACAGTGCACCATGTATAAATAATAAGAAAAAATATTTTTATAAATAAATTAGGGGGTAAGGTGAAAAATATTTTGAAAAAACCTCCAATGAATAATACCAATATTCCAATTTGCAAAAGACCTTTGATTATCCATTTAACTCCATTTTTTTTAATATTTATATAAAACCAGAAAAAAACAAAACTAGATAACAATAAATATATAAGATTTATGATCATCTTTTCAGAGAAAATCTAATAAATTTGCCAATATCAAGGCATGATGACAATTATCACTTTTTTATCTGCTAATTTTTTTTAAAAATGGAAAAATTATACAAAAAACAATAAAAATAAATTGTTTTTTTAACCTTTATCTTAAAACATTTTAGATTTTAGTAAATCAACTCTTTTTTGATTTACCCCCAAATCACTTTCTCCAACTCTTGATTCTGATCTTATTGATAAGATGTTTGATTCTGGTAGAAAGGATACTTCTAAGTCGTCTACATACTTCATCCATTTACTGGTTGCCTCAGCATGAAGATAATCGCCATCAATTTCTACAATCTCAGTTCTTGGAGTGTTTTCGATAAATGTTTTAATTTCTTCAAAAGGTTTCTCAATATTATTAACCTCCCATTCTTCTCGTACACAATGAGCAATCTCTACACAAGGTTTTAGTTCTATATGTGAGGCAAATGATGAAGAAGGGAATAAAAAGTTTGAACAAATTAAAATTGTTAAAAAAAGTATTTGCATTAACAGAAGAATTTAACAAATAATAATCTAACGAATTAAATTACTAAATTGTAATGACGACCTAATTATTTTGGAAGAAAGCATATTTGTTTTTATATTCAGAATCTAATATTTATTTCTAATAAGCCCAAAAAAAAAGATCCCTCAAAGAGAGATCTTTTAAAATTGATTTAAATCAAGTGTTTCCTTGTTTCCACTGAAAATAAATCAATTCCTCCTACACACAAATTTAATATCACACCTAAATTCAAAATATGTAATGCTTAATAGACCTCTATTTTAACTGTCACATCTCAAAAAAATACAAAAAGTACTCAATCTTTACGGCCGAGTACTTTTAAAGTTATCAGAAAAAAGTGTGTGAGGAGTTTCTGATGTTTTTAATCTACTCCGTAGGGAATTTAAAAGGCTACAGTATAAATTACTAATTATTTAAATCTTTCAGAAAAATTGGGCGTTGATGAAAAAATAATCAAAAACATAAAAAATTCATGAAAAGCATTTACAAAAAAATCATTTTTATTATTTCATCAATTGCTCTTTTTTCAGTAATAGTAAGTGTTGTCAAATATTCGTTTACTTATATTGAAAATAATCCTGAAAAATACTTACCTACACAAAAGTAAGACAAAAATTAAGTATAAATTCACTTCAAAAAATCTATAAAGTGTCTTAAATATGATCTACATTGACAGCCTGAGTCATGAAAATCAAAAACACTTCAGTTCTTAATCAGAATAATATTCATTTAAGTCAATTTAAAAATAAGCATAAATATCAAATACTTGAAAATTACTGGAAGAAAAGAAAGAAAGAATGTGAAAAAAATCTTTCAAAATTTTGCTAACCGATAATTATGAATTTTATTTTTTCTTTTTTATTAGCATCTGTAATGTGGGTGCAAGTTCCACAATGGGAAGCTGACTGGTCAAAATGTGCTGTAGATGTTCCCGATTCGTCATGTCACTGGTACGTAGCTGCTCCCGATAATACTTTTGGGGAAGGATTTAATTGGGAAAACGCTCCTTGGTTTGATGCTAATGGATTACAGGATGTAGCTAAGATTGAGAAAGAATCTGTAGTAGAAAAACTTCAGAATAACTAAAGTTTCTATTTCATCAATTAACTTTTAAAAGTATTTAAATCTAGTTGCTTAGTGGTTAACTTTTGATTAATTAAATAATTTTTATGCGTTTCAAAGTAAGTCTCAAAAAAAATGGAAAGGATTTTGATGAAGTTGTTATAGCTAATAATAAAAAAGAAGCTATGGAAGTAGCTTTAAAAAACAATCCAGAAGCTCAAGCATTAAACTCTGATTGGACATTTAAGATTTAATTATTTGCGAAGCTTAGGAATTAAAAGAGACGCAACACAAATAACGCTAATTGCAGGTCCAGGCGAAAGATTAAGGACTATAGAGAGAATAAATCCAAGAAGTGAGATACATAATCCAAAAAATGAAGACCTCATCATTGCAATTCTTAAACTATGAGCCTTATTTAACCCTAATAAAGTTGGTGTAGAAAGAAGAGCAATTACAAGAATTACTCCCACTGCTGACATTGAACTAACAATTACTAATGCCGTTGTAAAACTCAAAGCAAGATTTAATAAAGAAACGTTTATACCACTTGCCGATGCACCTTCTGGATCTAATCCAACATAAACAACCTTTTCATATCCAAAAGTCATTAAAGTTATAAATACTAAAAATGCAATTATTGTTCTAAGTAAATCTCCAAAATTTGCTGTCAACAAATCTCCAAATAATACTGCCTCCAAATCGATCCTTATTCCAAGTAAAGGGATTATAAGGACTCCAAAACCAAGCATTCCGGCTAATATTGTGTTCATTATTGCTTCATAGTTTTCACTCTTTTTATTAGTTAAACTTTCCGCAATTACAGAACCTAAAAGACCACTGATAACCCCACCAATTGAAGGATGAATTCCAAGCGCTAAGGCTAAAGCAAGTCCTGGCAAAACGCAGTGAGAGATTAAATTTACTTGAAGTAATCTCCTATGTGTTATTAATACAGTTCCCATAGCTGGACATAGAATTCCTGAAAAAATAGTTATTATTAAAGGAACAAGCCACCAACTGCTATTAATAAAAGACATTAATCTAAGGATTCGGTATGATCAAAAATACGGGACAAAAAAAGATTTCGAAAACAATGGTAACTAAGACTGACATTACCAAAAGACAAGAACAACTTCTTGAAGAACTTAATAAATGTGATGATGAACTGAGCGGTCAAGAGTTGCATAGACAATTGATTGAAAGCGGAAAAGCTATGGGACTGACAACTGTTTACAGGAATCTTCAAGTTCTTATAAAGCATGGTTTAATACGTTCTAGACATCTCCCAACAGGAGAGGTTCTTTACACTCCCGTAGACAGAGACATTCATCATTTGACTTGTGTTCAATGTGGTGAGACATCAAAAATGGAAGGGTGCCCTGTAAAAGATATTCATACACCCAAAACAAATACAAAGAAATTCCAATTGTTGTTTCATACCCTGGAGTATTTTGGACTTTGCCAGAACTGCTATCAAGCACAAAGTTAAAACTAAATATTTTTTTAATCACAACAACTATTATCCTCAATTGAGCTGATATTTATATCCTCTAATTTATCTTTTATAGAATCAGGACTTCCAGAGGCCAATACAGCTTTATCCAAAACAATAACTTGATCATAACTATTTAACGAAGTGCCCCAATCATGACTGCTTACCATTAAAGAAAGACCAGCATCAGCAAGTTGACGAACAATTTTTAGAAAATCCTCCTTTGCAGGTGGATCTAAAGCTGCACAAGGTTCATCAAGAAGGTAAATTTTTGCTGGAGACATTAATGTTTTGGCTAATAAAGCTCTTTGTTGTTGTCCACCAGATAAAGAATCAAGCCTTCTGTTAGCAATATTTGCAATGCCGACTCTTTGCATTGTGGCCTCTAATTCACAGCATTTATTAATCCATGCATTAGGGTTGGCAAGAAGAGCTTTTATTTGAAAAGGACTACTACTTTTTGACTTTGAGTATTTTATTTGTCCTAATGAAACTAGTTTTTCTACAGTTATTGGAAATTTCCAATTCATAGAGCTTCTTTGTGGCATAAGTGAGACTTGAGATCTTTGTCTAATTAACTTCTCCCCGTCAATTGTTATCTGGCCATTATCCGGAATACATTGTCCCTGCAATATTCTTAAAAGAGTAGATTTGCCAGCTCCGTTTGGACCAACTAGCGCTGTAAGAGTACCAGGTTTAATCTCAACCGATACCTTACTTAAAACTGGCTTACTTTTTTTTGTGTATGAATAGGTTAAATTTTCAGCGACTAAAGTAGCCATTAATTAATCTTTAAAAAAGTCACTTTATAAGCTTACCAATAATACAAGTTTCATATTATTTTCATAACATTTGATACCTTTACTTGCTTTGAATAATGAAAATGATTATCATTTTTAAGTATTTAATAATTTTTTATGTCAATTTTGAAAAGACTTTTAACAAATAAAACAAGTTCAACTAATTCAATTATCAAAAATTCCGTGATAGCAGGAACAATAATATTTTCTGGTTTTGGGCAGGATGTTTTGGCTAAGGGAAAGTCATACGTAGCAGTAGAACCACTAGTTTGTGATTTAGTTAAATCAATTGCATTACCTTCTGACGAAGTTACATGCTTAGTAGATAGAAAGCAGGATGTTCATGACTTTAAGATCAATCCAAGACAAGCTCAATTACTTAATAACGCCGATAAAGTATTCACTCTTGGTAAAGAAATGACTCCAAGTATGAGAAATTGGGAAAGCAAAAAGCAAACAGTTGTTATAGGTGTTAGCGCAATAAATGTAGATGACCACTCTGATCATGCGGGACATGATGATCACGCTGAACATTCAGCTAAGGTAGATGACCACTCAGATCATGGAGGTCATGACGATCACTCAGATCATGGTGGACATGATGACCACGCTGAAGGAGCTTTCGAATGGGCAGGTAAATTCCAGTTATCTAAAGGATCCTACAAATGGTCATTCGCAAAAGTTGATGGCGAATATGCAGATCCTGCAATGAAAATGGTAATTCTAAAATCTAATGACATAGAGGGATCGGAAGATTTAGCTAAAGAATTATTAGGATCTAGATTCTCATTAAGGAGAAATAATAATGGGACTCTTACAGCAAGTGATAAAGCTTTTGTGCTTAACTTCGATCAACGAAAAGAAAGCACAGTTTTCAACGTGGAAATTAAAGAAGATGGTCAGTACACATTTTTTACTGAACACATGCCTTTTGAGTTTGAGGCAAATGAGCACTTTTTTAAAGACGCATTGAATAGTGATGTAGAGCCAATAGCACAAGTACCAGATGAAGGAGAGGGGCATCATCATCATGACCATGGAGGACTAGATCCTCATGTCTGGCATGATCCTCATAACATTATAAAAATGGGAAATGTTATAAACGAAAGTTTAAAGAAGGATGCTTCTAAGAGAAGCATAAGAAAGCAAATTAATGAAAGATTTGAAAAGGCAGATTCTATCTTGGAAGACTTGGATAGTTGGATCGTCGAACAAGTAGGCTCCATTCCTGAGGAGAACAGAGTAATTGTGTCTAAACACAAGGCGATGGAATACTACGGTGATGCTTTTGGTTTTGAAACCATTAGTTTACTTGACTTTCTTGGAGACTCCTCAAGCTTAAGACCGGAAAATATAAAGTCTGTACTTAAAGAACTTGAAGAAGATAATGTTTTGGCTCTTTTCCCAGAGCAAAAACCTGCTTCCAAACTGTTAAGAAATCTAAGCAGACAAAGTTCTATTCCTATTTCTCCTGATCAAATATTTGTTGATGGATTGATGATGGATGGTAATACTGTTTCAGTAGCTGTACACAACACTTGTACAATTGTTGATTCATTAGGTGGAAGCTGCGATAAAGAATCTGGCTCCAATCTTGAGTCTGAATGGTACAAACTTTCAGATTAAATTTTTCTAATAAAAACGGTTTTCATTTCTTATTATTACTATTATTAAACTATTGTTTATTTAGTAAAAATCAGTAAATGAGCATCAAAGATAAAGTTCCCGTTACTATTCTCACTGGATTTTTAGGTTCAGGGAAGACTACTTTGCTTAATAGAATATTGAGTGAAGAGCACGGGAAAAGAATAGCAGTAATTGAAAATGAATACGGTGAAGTGGGTATAGATCAAGGGCTCGTAATTAATGCCGATGAAGAAGTGTTTGAGATGTCAAACGGGTGCATTTGTTGTACTGTTCGCGGCGATTTAATAAGAGTCCTTGGCAACCTTATGAAAAGAAGAGATAAGTTTGACTATGTTTTAGTAGAAACGACAGGATTAGCAGATCCAGGTCCAGTTGCTCAGACATTTTTCATGGATGAAGAGATTAGTTCTGAATTCACTCTTGATGGAATTGTGACTTTAGTTGATGCTGCCCACATTGATCAACAGTTAGGCAGAAGTGATGAAAGTTCAGAACAAGTGGCATTTGCAGATGTTCTTGTCCTTAATAAAACTGATTTAGTCTCTGATGATGCACTAAATACTCTTGAATCGAGATTGAGAGATATGAACCGAATGACCCGAATTATTAGAGCCGAGAATGCCAAAGTACCAATTGAAACAGTCTTAAATCTAAGTGCATTTGATCTTGATCAGATCCTTAAACGCAGGCCAACATTCCTTGAACCAGAATATCCTTTTGAATGGACAGGTGTTTACGATCTTGATGCAGGTAAATATGAATTAATGCTAGAAGAAGGACCCGATCCAGAAATGTCCTTAGTAGCCCTCGCTAACCAAGGAGAGAGTGAAGAGGAACTTAAAGATGGTGCTGAATCCTCCGTGAGACTTTATGCAGAAAAAGCTAATAGTTTAGATCCTGGAAATACCATCCCATATGGAGAACATATAAATCTCAAATTGGAGGATAAAGGAAATAAATCATTCATCCTGAACATAGAAAAACCAACAAAAATAGGTTTGTTTACACAGCACACTGCTGAAGAATTCAATATGAAAGTCATTAAAAGTGACGAAAATAAAGAGATTCCATTTAATACTGAAAGATTCTGGCAAGCAGAGCACGAACATGATGATGAAGTAAGCTCAATTGCTATAGAGCGTTTTGGAGATGTTGACCCAGAAAAACTAAATACTTGGATGGGAAGACTTCTATCAGAAAAAGGAGTGGATATATTCAGAACTAAAGGTTTCATAAGTTACTCAGGTAACCCAAGGCGAATAGTTTTCCAGGGAGTTCACATGTTATTTACTGCACAACCTGATAAAGAATGGGGTAACGAACCTCGTAGAAATCAACTTGTTTTTATCGGTAGAAATTTAAATGAGAAAGAAATGCAAGAAGGCTTTGATAAATGCCTGATATAGAACCATTTAGCCCAAGAGGCATGTTCCATGAAGGATGGACTGCTGAAGTTAACGATTACGCCATAGCATGTGGCTGGGCTCTTAAAGGAAAACAATTTATTGTTGGCGACGTAGCAGGAGGTCTTTTTTCGTTCGAAGGAGATACTGGAAAAATTATTTGGAAAAAAGAAAATACTCACTCTGGTGGTCTACTAGCAATGGCAATTCATCCAGAGGGTGAAATTTTTGCAACATCAGGTCAGGATGGAAATGTTCAAATTTGTAATTGCCATGAAGGTAAAGTTATTAAAACACTTGATCTTGGCAAAGGTTGGGTAGAACACCTCAAGTGGTCTAATGACGGTTTATTTCTAGCGATAGCTTCCTCAAAAAAAGTATATGTTTTTAATGAAATTGGTGAAGAGAAATGGATCTCAGAAGACCATCCAAGCACAGTAAGTGCAATAACGTGGTCAAATAAAAATGAGCTAGCAACTGCTTGCTATGGAAGAGTGACATTCTTTGACATAGTTAATAATAAAACGAATCAAAAACTCGAATGGCAAGGATCATTGGTATCTATGGAATTAAGCCCTGATGGAGATATAGTCGCCTGTGGGAGTCAAGACAATTCAGTTCATTTTTGGAGAAGATCAACAGGAATGGATGCTGAAATGACTGGATACCCTGGTAAACCAAGTCATCTTTCTTTTGATGACAGCGGAAAATTATTAGCAACTAGTGGCAGTGAAAGAATTACAGTTTGGAGCTTTATAGGAAATGGGCCAGAGGGCACTATGCCAGGAGAGCTATGTCACCATACAGAACCCATTTCGAGCCTAGCCTTTTCAAATAAAGGTATGCTTGTAGCCTCAGGATCTAGGGATGGTTCTGTTGTCGCAAGTTTTCTCAAAAATGACGGTAATGGTGATCCCGTTGGGGCTGCATTCGCAGGAGATTTAGTAGGGGCAATATCTTGGAGACCTGATGATTGTGCACTTGCAGCAGTCAATGCAAAAGGTGTTGTAAATGTATGGAAATTTAAAGTTCGTACTAACCTTTTTTCAAAGGGATTTAAGTAAAAAGTAAAAATTTATTAATTACCAATAGTTAGCTTTTAAATGTCTTTCCATACATATAACCTCACAGTCATTATCTATCCCTTTTGGGTGAATATCGCAATATGAAAGACATTGAAAATATTCGTCTATGGGATTAGATTTATCAGTTTTACTAACTTCTTTCGAATGATTCATAAAAGATTTCCTCAATTATTTAAAATTAAGATAGACGAATTAAATATCAAAGGAAATAAGCAAAACTTACTAAAAATATCTCAAAAAAATTAGAACGATTGATTGCTACTCTCGGACATTTTTAATTAAAAAGCAATGCGTATAAAAACGGATTGTCTTTAGAGAAATATTTTCCTAATTTTATATTGTTGAGTTCTAGGAGGTCTTTCAAAATGATCGATAGCCTGCCTGAAATTTCGGAATAAACCGAACTAATTTAATTAACTGCTCCAATTATTTTTTATTAATGTCTAAGCTTCCTTCTTCTGCATCGTTTAGGTGCCCTTTAAGAAACAAGCTTAATTCTAGAGTTTTTGCCCCAGTTAAAGACAATTAGTTAATTTTGGTGAGCATTAGCTTAATAGAAGTTAGCAACAAGGATCCATGATTTAGGTGCGTTATTAACTTCAGTAAAAAATATAAGTAAGAGATAAAAGAGGGCTTAAATGAGCCCTCTTTTTTTATTAAGATGACTTTCTTCCAGTTTTATAGATAATGATTAAAACAATAAAATTTAAAAATGGTTCGATATTATTGCCCATATTGCAATCCTAAATATCAATTTCAAAAACAATCTTCAAAAGGTACTTTAATTTGTGGCTTGTGCGGAGAGGAACTTATAAAAAAACCACTTATTAGGTTGAACCAGATAATTGCTTTAGTTGCAGCGTCAACATTACTTCTACCATTGATATATACTTTTATTTTTTTAATTAAAAATCAAATAAATCCTCCTAATAAAAATTATCAAGCAAATAGTACTTTAATGATAATTACCAAAGAAACACTTTCATAAAACAATTTAAAAAATCTTGAAGGTCAACCTCTACATAGTGATTTATTTAAACAAGAATTTTTACTCTCAATATTTATTTGATCATCAATATTTTTTAATTTGTTTTTATTACTTATTACTTTAACTTTTTGGCCGCAATGTTCTTTGCAACCACCATTAAATAAATTATGTGCATACAAATTAGAAATATTCGTAAGTAATAAAAGAAAAATTATTTTATAAATTTGATAAAAATAAGACTTAATTTTTAATATCATTTTCTCTGAATTAGTAAGTAAATAATATCAGTTAATTCCAAGGAGTGTTTATAAGACCCCAGATATCGAAGAAGAAAAATAAAACTGCAATAACAACAAGATCCCATGCTCTTTCCCTAAAAGCCCAAGGGGCAATAAAAACTTCCCCAAGTCCGTGAAGTGCCGCCCCTACTGGTAGATGATCAAGAACCAGCAAACTATGAGAGAGGATAAAAAGAAAGCTTGCGAAATATCTAAAAAAAACAAATTGCCAATTACTAGAACTCATGCTTTTTAGATTTTTAAGAAATATACTTCAATGATCAAAATAATGATATAGATCGAGTCAAGAGATATTATTTTTGGTAGCCATAAATACGAATAAAGATATAAAGCTAAAGTAAAAGTTACTAAACGATGAAATATATGTTTTCAAGTTATCAACCTAAAAATAGTTTTGATGAATACTTTAAGGACAATGTTAACTCTGCTAGAGAAATATTGATTCCACTTCTTTCATCTTTAGATAATATGGGACTTGAAGAATTAAACAGGAATCACTCTGCCGCAAAAAAATTATTACTAAGACATGGTGCAACTTTTAGATTAAACGATACTGGTTTAATAGGTACTGAGAGAATATTACCTTTTGATCCACTTCCCAGAATAATTAGTAAAGATGATTGGGTAACGTTGGAAAAAGGCCTAAAACAAAGGCTTGAGGCAATAGATTTATTCCTAGATGATATTTATAATTCTCAAAAAATAATAAATGATGGAATAATTCCAAGAGAATTAATAGAGAGTTCAGAAGGTTGGAGACCTCAAATGATAGGTTTCAAACCTCCACTAAATAAATGGTGTCAAATTTCAGGACTTGATTTAATAAGAGATAGAAAAGGAGATTGGCATGTTTTAGAAGATAATTTAAGGTGCCCTTCTGGAGTTGCTTATTTTTTAGAAAATAGATTAGTTATGAAAAATATTTTTCCTAATCTTTTCTCAGGAAGAATAGTAAAACCAATTGATGAATATCCATCATATCTTTTAAAAACGCTTCAAGAACTTGCTGTTTGGACTGACACTCCCAAGATAGTTCTACTAACTCCAGGAATTTTTAATAGTGCTTATTTTGAACATAGTTATTTAGCTCAAGAAATGGGCATCCAACTAGTTCAAGGTCATGACTTAGTTTGTAATGATGATTATGTGTATTTAAAAACTACCTCTGGATTAAAAAGAGTAGATGTCATTTACAGGCGAATTGATGATGATTTCTTAGATCCTCTTAATTTCAGAAAAGATTCCTGTCTTGGTGTTAGCGGATTACTTGATGTTTTCAAGGCAGGTCATGTTGCTTTAGCAAACGCACCTGGGACTGGAATAGCAGATGACAAAATGATTTATTCTTTTGTTCCCAAAATGATTAAATATTATCTTGATGAAGAAATTATTATCAAAAATGTAGAAACGTATATTTGTCATTACCAAAAGGATCGTGAATATGTTCTAGAAAATTTATCAAAGCTTGTTGTTAAGTCTGTCGCAGAAGCTGGAGGTTATGGAATGTTAATTGGCCCTCACTCAACAACGAGTGAGATAGAAGAATTCGCTAATAAAATTAAAAATAATCCTAGAAATTTCATAGCACAACCAACATTAGAATTATCTACTGTGCCATCGTTATGTGATGGAGAACTATATCCATGCCATGTTGATTTAAGACCATATATCTTAAGAGGAAAAGATACATGGGTTAGCCCAGGCGGGCTTACGAGAGTAGCATTAAAAAAAGGATCATTAGTCGTTAATTCTTCTCAAGGTGGAGGATGCAAAGATACATGGGTTGTAGGTAAATAATATGCTTTTAAGTCGTGTAGCAGAATCTCTTTATTGGATCAATCGTTATTTAGAACGTGCGGAAAACATATCTCGTTTCGTGGAAGTAAGCGAAGCAATGTCATTAGATTGTCCACCAGGAAGTGCAGAACCTTGGCTCCCGTTAATTGATGCCTCTAGTGACAGAGAATCTTTTGATAAAAGATTCCCAGAGAAAAAACCTGATGACGTTATTAATTTTTTAATAAGAGATCGTTTAAACCCAAACAGTATAATTTCTTGCATTCAAATGGCAAGAGAAAATGCAAGACAAATCAGAGATGTCATGACCACTGAAATGTGGGAACAGATTAATATTTTATATTGGAATATGCAAGAAGGAGAGGCAATATGGAATAAACCAAGACAAGAACAATTAAGTGAAATAAGGAGGGAATGTCAGCTTTTTTATGGAATTACGGATGCGACTCTAAGCAAAGATCTTGCCTGGAGATTTAGCATTCTTGGAAGATTAATCGAAAGAGCTGACAAAACATCAAGAATTCTAGATGTTAAATATTATTTACTCCTACCGAGCTTAGATGAACTTGGAGGAGTTCTTGATGAGCTGCAATGGATTGCACTTTTACGTTCAGCTGGAGCTTATCAAATGTTTAGGAAAGCAGTACAAAATTCTATAAAGCCTAATTCAGTTGCGAGATTTCTTTTACTTGATCCAATATTCCCTAGATCAGTAAGATACTGTCTTGATGGGATAAGCAATACTCTTAAAAAAATAGATACCTCCCCATATACTGAAAATCCTTCAGAATTAGAATGCATGAGAGGTTTACTTAAAGCAAAGTGGAGTTATATCAGAATTGAAGATATAATCAATGATGGTTTACATGAGGCAATCGATTCATTGCAAATGGATTTAAATAAATTAAATGATCTCATTCAAGAAAAATATTTTATTAATTAATAAGTTTATTAATGAGAATTAAATACATTCACAAACTTGAATATAAATACGAAGACCCTGTTCAATTAGGGGAGCATAGATTATGTATAAAGCCAAGGTCAAATGGATTCCAAAAACTAAAGAATTTTGAATTAAAAATAACCCCAGAACCAGAAATTATTTATCCATTACTTGCTGCCAGCGGAGAAGAGATTAATAGAATCAGATTCAATGGATTAACAGATAATTTAATTATTGAATCAATCAGCGAAGTTGAAACTATTAAACACCCCAACATTATTGATGGAGTTAAAAATAGAGATTTAACATTACCTTTTTGTAGAAGTATTATTAACAGAGATTTGCAGGGAGCATTAGAGGGATGGATGCCTAATGGGCAACACGACCCCTCTGCTGTAGAACTTGCCCAAGAAGCCTTAGCAGGAAGCATTAATAACGCATTATCATTTACCTACCAGTTAATAGAGATTATTCAAGATCGGGTTAAATATACCAAAAGACATACAGGTCCAGCATGGCCGGCTAGCAGAACACTTAGAGAACGTATAGGTTCATGCAGAGATTTAGCAATGCTGATGGTTGAAGCTTGCAGGTCTATAGGTATCCCAAGTAGGTTTGTAAGTGGTTATCATTTTGAAGATCCGTTACCATCTGAGTTGGATTTACACGCTTGGGCCGAACTATATATTCCAGGTGCTGGTTGGAGAGGTTTTGATCCCAGCGGAAAAGGATTAATAGATGATAGATATTTAACATTGGTATCTTCTTCAAAATCTAATTTAACTTCTGTAATTACAGGAAATTTTATAGGGAAAAATAATTTAGAAAATACTTTATCCTGGGAAATCAAACCTCTTGAAATTAAATAAACACTAAATTTTCAATGTTTTAAATAACAAAAAAACATAAATAATATTATGTTTCTTTTTTAGTGTTAATTGATACGTTCTTAGATATATATATCTGTTTTCATTTGTGTAATCTTTAAAGAAAATTGAACTCAAGTTTAGAAATTCCAGTTATCAAATCAAATAAATCAAAAATGTTTGAATTGATTAGTTATGAAAAATTTCGCGATACAAAAGATGTCAGATTTTTTGATATTAGTGTTAATGAATCAAATTATAGAGATCTAGTTATTCACAGTGGCCCTGCGATTAGTCCTCCAAATGATGAAGATTTTAATAATTGGCAATTTTACATACATCACAATCAAGAAGATAATCTATTAGCTATCTCTGGAGGTAGAACATTTTTCCTTGTAAATTTTGGTTGGGATTATCCTTTTTATAAAGTTAGATTAGAATCTTGCGGATATATTTTAAGGATACCTAGAGGAACTTTTCATAGATCCGTATCTGACGAAAACGGTTCCATTGTTTTAAACCAAGCCATTAGAGATGAAGGCGGTACAGTCGAATCTGAATTCAAAGTTACCAATAGCAAAGATAATAAAAAACTTCTAGATTGTATAACTAATTTAGAGCCTAGATTTAAAATTTATAGTGTTAAATAATCTTAAAAAGGTATTCCAAATTTATATATCAATTTTAAAAATTATCTAATTGTTATAAAATAATAATATCCGAATTATTTAGTATGAAATCTTTTAAGTTCTTAAGATATTTTTTATGCATAACTTTTTCTTTCCTAGTTTTATCCTCTCCAGTTTTTGCTGGAGCAAATGTAGCTGTTAAAGGCGAAGGAGATGAAGTTCCAAGTTATGTAAGATCTAATATTACAGGATTTGATTTCCACGGAGAGGATCTTCATTTGTCTTCTATAGCTGGAGCAGTTGCGAGAGATGCAGATTTTAGTGACGTTGATTTACATGGGACAACCTTAACCCTTTCTGATTTAAAAGGTTCTAATTTAAATGGAATCGATCTAACTGATACTCTTTCTGATCGAGTTAATTTCCAAAAAACAGATCTTAGAAATGCTGTTTTAATCAATATGATCGCATCAGGTAGCAGTTTTGCAGGAGCTCAAATAGAAGGAGCAGATTTTTCTTACGCTATTCTTGACAGCGAAGATCAGAGAAATCTTTGTGAAATTGCTGATGGGATCAATCCAACAACGGGCGTTTCAACCAGAGAAAGTCTTGAGTGTAGTTAGAACAAAAGCTATAGTTAAACTTTTTATAAATAAACTTTCTTACCATTATTAAATTTATAAATCCTTTGTTCATCATCTTGAAATATCATTTCACCATTTAATTTGGATTTCTTAAATTTTGAAAGCCTTGCTCTGTGAATATTAGATTTCCTATTAATATTTTCTTCGTTATCATAACTCCCAATATAAATATTTATATTAGGGTTTGAAAAGGTTTTTTCTTCCTCTCTTAAAAAAATTCTTTCAATATTTGTTTGCGTGCTTTGAAGTTTATTTTTAAATTTGTTTAATTTTAAGTTCTTTGGTTTTTTATATTTAATTTTTTTGTAAACAAAAAAAATAACTCCTAAAATTAAAAAAAACAAAAATATATTCATTAACTATTTAATTTTTATTTTAATATCTACGCCTAAGTTACTTTTAGTAGTTAATATTTCTTTTCTTAAGATTCCATAAGTAAAAATTCTAGATAAAGTTTTCAAAGATTTAAAAACCAAAAAAACGGTAAATATAAAGAAAACAATAATGTTTTCTACAAGAATATTTTTATTTTTATTTTTATTATCTAGATTGCTCATGTAGGTGTTAATTCAATTATTTTTCATCATTATTTGCATATGGTCCGAAAAATTCACTAGCGTCTCTTCCCATTACTTTAGCAAGATTTAAACTTTTATCTATATCCCATTTAGATGCCATTCCATAAAGAAAACCTGCAGCAAAAGAATCACCACATCCATAAGAATCAACCTTTAATTTTTTGTTTTTAAGAGCCTTATATCTTCCTCCAGGAAATATTATGCCTCCCTTCTCCCCCTCGGTTTTAACAGTATATTTTGGTTTTAACGATAATTCAGAAAAAGAAAAAACTTCTCCGGGATCAAGATTACTGCCTATTAATCCATCTAAAAGAACATTTGAATTATTAATTGTATTTAATCCTGCCCTTGGTGTTGTACACAGTATTGAAGCTGATCTAGCCATTTTAAAAATCTCTGAATCAGATGCAGTAATAAAAATTCCGTCCATTTTTTTTAAAATGTTCCATTCTAAATTGTCTTTATGAGTTGGAGCTAACCTTTCTCCAATAACTGTTATTGCTCTTTCACCTTGAGAGTCAATTAAACTAAATCCTCTTCTAGTTGGTTTATCACGCCAAGCTACATGCAACTTAATTCCCATATTTGAGAGAATCTTGAAACACTTATCTCCATAATCATCATTGCCTAATGACGTAAAAAAATGAATTTGGTTTAAAGTTAAATCAGAAAGTATTTTCGCGATAATTGATCCACCACCAGCTGGATACTCAAGGGACTTTTCTGAATGAGAAATAACTCCGGGTTTTGGTAATTGATCAACCTTTAAAAAATTTATCCACTCAACATGACCAACAACGGCAAAATTTAAATTTCCTTTTTTAAATTTATAGTCTTCAACTTTATTATTCTTTTCAACAACCATAAGCTTTTAAATACTATTATTAAAAGAAATATTTTTGAAAAGTGAATTCATTTAACATTTTAAAAGATAATAAACAGATACTATCTTTTCTTTACCTTTTTCTATCAATTTTGGGAGCTGTTCTGCCAATGTTGGCAAATTTCGAATTTGCTAGGGAATATGGAAACAGCTTTGATATAAATAACTTCATTTCTTTAGCGAATGCAAACCCTGCAGCTCAGTCAATTTCTAGAGACTTATTAGTAGGTGCAAGCGCTATTTTTATATGGATAGTAAATGAATCAAAAAAACTAAACATGAAGAATATGTGGGTTGTATACATTGGAACTTTTCTTATAGCCTTCGCATTCTCTGCACCTTTTTTCTTATTTCTAAGAGAGAGAAGAATTATTGAATTAGAAAAGATTAATTAAAATAATCTCTTAAATAGAATTGTAAAGGTAATAAAGCAACAACAAGAAATTGAAAGCCAGATTATTGAAGCATAACCAAATAGATCTAATATGCGTCCTGAAATAAATGGTCCAAAAAAATAACCCATAGCGAAACATTGTGATAAAAGAGCAAGTGCAAAACCTTTTTTATTTGAAGGAGCTATTCTGAAAACGACATCTGTTGATGTTGGAAGAAATGAAGCAGTCCCTAAACTTACTAAAATCAATGCCAAAGAAATTAAATAAATCGCTGGGATATTTAAATAACTAGAAATAAATAATAAAAATGATGCGAAAGAGAAATTTATTAAACTAAATTTCAAGCCAAATAATCTTTCTTTCTTAGATATCCAAGAACCGACAGGCCATTGTAAAAACAACAATAAAATTAACTGAATAGAAATTATAAGACTAATAATTTCTTTGCTTAATGCATTACGATAAACTCCACCTTTAACAAGATCCAGAGGCAAAGTTACTTGTATCAAGGCTAAAGAGGTAGTTATCAATAAAATAGATAAAATTATTATTGTTGAATTTTTATTCCATTTCAATTGTCCCTGATTAATTGGATCTACTAATTTTTTTTGAAAATTTTCTAAGTTTCTTTTTATAGAAGAACTATTTCTAGATATTAAATACGTGATAACTAACATGCAAAATATATCATTTATAAATATTGATTTAGAATACAAAAAATTCGTCATATACCCCCCTAAGAATACCCCTAGAAATATTCCTAAAGCTTCCGAACTTCTAACAAGGGCATAAGCTTTACGTGTTTCAATAGGATGACAAAAATAGGGCACCCCAAACTCGGCAGCAGGCCAATATATTCCTGCAGCAGCCCCAACAAGTGATTGTCCAATTATGTACAAAAAAGTATCTCTTGAAAAAATGAGGCAAAAGCTAGCGGCAATACTTAGTATTGAAGAAGTAATTATCGGAAATTGTATTTTTCCCGTTTTATTAAGATAATTACCTGTAAAGAGTCTTGTTACTGTTCCAATTATTGCTGAAATAGTAAATCCCAGGCCAATATCTGTAGCCGATAATCCTAGGTTATTAAAAATAAGTGATGTTAAATAAATAACACCTCCTGCTCCAAATGCAGCGAAAAATCTTATCTTGGTTATTAACCTCAAATGATAAGGAAATTGAATCCACCAATTTTTGCTAATTTGTAAACTATTTGGACTAATCACTAGTGAAATACATTTTTATAATTTTTTTTAGTTTTTGTGGTTTATTTTTTAATAATGGTTTAAAGGCTGCTGAAAAGATAAATATTAAGTTTGAAGAGATGGAAATCCCTCTTACTATAGAACAATTATCAAAATTAGAAAAATACAAAGATGATTCAACAGAATTAATAGATTGGTTAAAAAAAAATGGATTTATAAGAGTTTTTGAATTATCAAAATTTTTAGAATTTCCAGTTTTCAAAGAAGAGGGATTAAATAGAGAAATATTAAGAAGTTGGATAGGTCGTAAAATTCTTACAGAATTAAGCAAAAGCATTAAAGTTCCAAATGACAATAATGGAACTGAAATATATAACACTATAGAAAATTTATTAGATCAAAAAAAAGAAGTTTCAACTTTAGAAATCATAAAGGCATTACCATCAGAAGAAATTTCACTTGATATTGATAATTTAATTTTAATAATTTCATCTTGGAAAAATGAATTATCAATGCAACAAGAACTTTTATCCAAATTAAATAAACTTGAAAGCACGAACCAAATTGCTTTCAAAAATACTGAAAAAAAATTAACTCAAGATCTTATAAAAATTGATAAAAAAATTTATGCTCCTCACCGAGTGAAACCTTTTGAAATTGAAATATGGAAAAGCAATAAAACAAATGCAGATAAAGAACTGATAATTTTTATGCCAGGCCTTGGAGGCGAAATTAATAATTTCAAATGGATAGGCAACGAATTGGGTAAAAGAGGTTGGCCAATATTATTCATAGATCATAGAGGCAGTAATTTGGAGTCATTTATAGAAGTACTCGAAGGTAAGGACACAATCCCAGGAAGTGCAGACTTTTTCCTATATAGAATTAAAGATTTAGATGCTGTATTAAAAGCTCATAAAAATGGAGAATTTGGTTTACCTAATGATTCTTATATTTTAATGGGGCATTCACTTGGTGCTTTAATAGCACTTTTATATGAAGGCAATAAACCTACTGATCAACTAGAGGACAAATGTGATTCGGCATTAAAAGACTTTGCGCTAACAAATTTATCTAAATTACTTCAATGTCAGTTGAGCGAAATACCATTCCCTAAGAAAAACAACTCTAATAAGGCCAGTGCGATTATAGGTTTTAATTCATTTGGCAGTTTAATATGGCCAAAAGAAAATAGTACAGGCATTAAAACACCAACTCTTCTAATAGGTGGTACTTATGACCTTATTACACCATTAATGAATGAACAATTTAGAGTTTTTTCTGCTTTAAATAATCCATCAAATAGATTTCTAATTATTGAAGGGGCAAGTCATTTCTCTCCAATAAGAATTAATAAAAGCTATGAAGAAAATAATGACGTCTTCAAAATAAATGAAACTTTTATTGGTTCAGAGCCAATATTAGTACAAGATTTATCTAAGAAATTTATAGTTGAATTTTTAAAAAATATTAAAGACCAAAAGATCCCTAGTGTGATTAAAAACCAAAGAGATTTAGGACTTGATTTCCATCTTTTAGATCTTGAAACAATAAAAGAAATTTCCAAAAATTAGTACTCTATTCGTGGATCTAAATATGCTATTAAAATATCCACGAAGAGATTTAAAGAGACTATGAGCATAGAGGTAAAAATTACAATTCCTTGAACCAAGGTATAGTCTCTTTGAGAAATAGCTTCATGTAATCTTAAAGCAATACCTGGCCATGAAAAAGTTACCTCAAACAATAGAGCACCTCCTGCTAATGAGGCCATAGTCAAGCCAGAAATAGTGACAATTGGCAATAGAGCATTAGGCAGTGCATGGTTTAAAAATATTTTTTTCCTTGATATTCCCCTACATATAGCAGCATTTACATAATCACTTTTTAATGTCTTATCCAAATTTACTCTTAATGAGCGGCTGAATATACCACTTAATAAAAAGCCAAGGGTAATCGAAGGAAGTGAAAGATGATAAAGACTATCTTTCAAAGCAATAATATTATTTGAAAGAATACTATCTAAAACTAGAAAACCTGTAATTTGAGGTTGTTGTTGAAATATTGGAAATCTACCTCCAATTGGGGAAATATTAAAAAATACAGAAAATAATAATTGCGCTAACATTGCACCCCAAAAAGGAGGGATCGCATATGTGGCAATTCCTAATATTCTCGCAATATAATCAGTATTTTTCCCTCTATTTCTTAAGCCAAGTAACCCCAATGGGAATCCTATTAGTGTGGCACTTAATATTGAAAAGAATCCAAGTTCAAGACTTGCAGGCAATGACTTAATAATAATATTAATGACAGGCTCTTGGGTACTAAGAGATTGGCCAAAATCTAAGTGCAGTATATTTTTAATATATGAAAAATATTGATTTATTAAAGGTTCATTTAGCCCCAATTTATTTCTTAAAAGCTCCCTAGAAACCTCATCTGCACCGGATCCAAGTATTGCATCAACAGGATCGCCGGGAGCAACTCTTAATAAAATAAAAACTAATGAAGAAATTATCCATAACATTATGGGTATTAATGAAATTTTTAATAGGGAATAATTTAGTAGTTTATTTAAATTTCTACTCATTAACTAACTCAAGATCACTCAATGAGATTATTCCTGCACCATTAAAAATAGGTTTTGATATTTTATTTTGTGTCCATGCTTTTTGAGAGGATATCCAAATAGGAATATAAGGTATTGAACGTGCTGCTATTTTTTCAATTTCAATAAGTTTTTCTAATCTTTTTATTCCACTTATTTTTTCACTCTCAAGAAATAAACTTTCCACTTTATTAGATCCCCAAAAACTACCGCTGTAAACTGATTCTCCTTTTTTACATATGCCATCAACTATTTGATTACAACTTAAAAGAGGGGTGAGATAGGCCTCTGGATCTGAATAAGCCCCAGTCCAATCGAGAAGAACTGCCGTATAAATTCCTAAACTTAAATTCTTATAAACTGTGGTAGATTCAACCCCATTGAGTTCAATATCAATACAATCTTTCAAAGAACTTTTAATTTCTTCTTGCCATGTCAGAGCAATAAGCTTGTCAGCTGGTACATTCGATCTATAAGTAAGTGGTATTTTTAGAATATTTCCATTGCAATAATTTTCTTTTTGCAATAACCTTCTTGCTTCTAAATAATTGTATTTAGGCCACAGTTCTTGATTATCTGTTTTTAATATCGGAGGAATAATTGATCTAGAGGGCTTCCTTAATCCATAACTTACTTTCTCACTAATCAATTTTCTATTAAGACTTTTTGCCAAAGCCAGTCTTAAATTAAAATTATTTAGGGGATAAGAACTAGTTTTAAGGCTTATAAAACTTAATTCAGTGAAAGGGCTATTACCTTCATTAAACTGTTTATTTTTGCTTAAATTATTTAAACTTTTTCTCTGACTATCATCAATTGAATTTGATAAAAGCACGTCAATTTGTTTACTTTTTAAAGCCCCAAAAAGAGATGATGAATTTGAATATCCCACAAAATTAATGCCTTTATTTAATGGCTTTTCACCCCAATAATTCAAATATGGATCAATTGATTGAACTTCATTAGAAAAACTAGTCAGCACATACTTGCCAGTACCAACGAATTTTTCATTTAGAAACTTATCAGAATATTCTTTGTAAAAGGTAGGAGATATTGGAGTTAAATTTACTGATGTGAGTAAACCATTTAAAGAACTTGATGGTTTATTCAAATTTATTATGACTGAATATTCACTTGGCGTTTCTATTGATTTAATCTTATTTCCTAAAATATAGTTCATCGTTCCAATTCTTTTGAATCTATCAAAGGTAAACTTCATAGCATTTGAGTTAAATGCAGTTCCATCGTGAAAAAAAACATTCTTTCTTAAATTGATAGTAATTTGAAGTCTATCCTTTGAAATAACTGGCATCCCAGAGGCCAATTGAGGGATTAATTCTCCATCAGAATTAAATTCATATAATGTGTCTCCAAGAGAACTGATTAATTGAATTGCTTTAAGAGTATTTGCTCTAGCTGGATCTATAGATTCAATTTTTCCAGAACTTGCTACTATGATTTTTTTAGATATTCTTTTTGAGCCGCAAGAATTCTGTAAAAAAGAAATTAAAATAATAATTATTGATAAAACAACTTTTTTTTTCATATTTCATAATTACTTAGTTTTTCTGAAGAATTATTTGAGCAGAAAATTTGTAAGGTTATTTGATTTATTTCTAAGGCAAATGTTTTTTTGGAATTACAGGCAAAAGGCCACTCTCTCACCCAACAAATTTCTTTACTTATATTTAAACCAATTACTTGAAAAGTCTTATTGCTATTTTTAATTTTTACACAAGCACCTTTATAAAGGTTTTCAGAAGAACTTAAATTATTATTATTTTCCCTGTCTAATAGTTTTGAATGCATCATTAAGGTTCTAAAACCAAACACTTACTTTCTTTTGTTTACCAAGCTATAAAGAAATTTGCAAACTATTTTTTTAAATACAACTTAATTGACTTGCAATAATTTTGACTTCATTTAGCGAATTTATTTCATCTTTCGATTTCTCAAAATCTCCATTATTGACCTCATGAGTAATAACGACAATTTCTGCTTTGTCCTCACTTGCATCAAGTTGAACAATTGATTCGATTGATACATTATTCTTTCCAAAAATATCTCCAATCTTTCCTATGACACCTGGACTATCAAGACAAATAATTCTAAGGTAATTTTTTTTATATATTTGCGAAGATTCTATGATATGACAGGTTCTCCAGAAATCAAAAGATAACAATGGATCGACTGAATTATTATTTTTTACTGAGGCGGCATGCAGATTTAATATATCTGATACTACAGATGCAGCAGTTGGGCCACTCCCCGCACCTGGACCATACAACATTATCTCTCCAAGAGGATCAGCCTCTATCAATAAGGCATTGTTAACTCCCTTAACTGTTGCCAATGGATGAGATTTTGGAATCAAAGAAGGGCCTACCCAAATATTCAAAGCAAGTGAATCATTACTATTTGTTTGTCCCCTTTCGGAGAGCGCTAAAAGTTTTATTTCAAATCCTAATTTATTGGCATATTCGATATCCTTGAGATTAATTTTACTAATACCCTCAGAATGAATCTCCTCTCTTTTGATTTTCCCTCCAAATGCGAGTTCACTAAGGATTGAAATCTTATCAGCAGCATCGTGCCCCTCAACATCTGCAGTTGGATCAAATTCTGCGTAACCAAGGCTTTGGGCCAATTTTAAAGTCTCCTTATAATCAGCTTTTTCATTTGCCATCTTTGAAAGAATAAAATTTGTTGTGCCATTTATTATCCCAACCATTTTTTTTATGCTATTACTTTTTAATGATCTTTTTAAGGGTTCAACTATTGGAATCCCCCCGCAAACAGCGGCTTCTGACAATATATACACTCCTTCTTTAGATGCAGTTTTATATATTTCTTCTCCATATCTTGCAATAACTGCTTTATTTGCGGTAACAACAGATTTACCTAATTTTAATGATTGCAGAATAATTTCTTTCGCTAAATCAACCCCACCCATTACTTCAACAATCACATCTATAGATGGGTCATTAATTAATTTAAATGGATCATCAGTTAATAAATTATTATCTAGCTCAAGATCTCTTTTTTTATTAAGATCTTTAACTGCTATTTTTGAAATTTCTATTTCTTTTAGAATTGGATGTGAATCAAGGTCAGAAGATAATATTTTATAAATCCCTGAACCTACAGTTCCAAAACCTACAATACCAATTTTGCATTTTCTCATTGTTTTATTTCTTTTTACTTTGAATTTAATCTTATATTATTAGACCTACAAAAATTCATTTGCTTGAGACTGCATTTTCAATAATATGTTTAAAAAACCATTTGATCGTGAAGGGGTTAAGCTTGCTTTCAAACCAGTATCTTCAATAAATTTCTTATCTATTTCAACTACTTCATTTGGTGTTAACTCATTTAATCCACTTATTAGAAAGGCCAACAAACCCTTTGTTATGAGAGCATCAGAATATCCTTCCCAAAATAATTTCCCGGATTTAATAGTTGCCTTAACAAAAACTTCTGAAACGCATCCCTTAACTTTATTTTCTTCAACAAGGATTTCACTATCTGGTTCTTTCAATTTTTTGCCTAACCACAATATATATTCATATTTTCTTTTTGGATCTTCTGATTTCTTCAACTTTTCTACTAAAGTTGATAAAATATTGTATTTTTCCTGATTTTCCATTTTTTAAAACTATAAATTAATCACTTCATGAATCTTCTATTATACAAATATTTCTTTTTCCGTGATAAAGCCAGATAAAGGAATATCCCACTCAGCTCTGGTTAAGGGAATCGTACTTACACAATTAGAAGTTAATACTCCAATGCATGGAACATTTCTCCAATCATTATCTCGCCTCAATTTATCAAAATAACCTCCTCCATAACCTAATCTTGTTAAATTTTTATCAACGGAAAGACATGGTACAAATATCATACTTATCTGCAAATAACTTAATGGAGAAGAGTTAAATGGACTCAGTATCCCCTCAGAATCTTTGGTAAGAGGTTTTTCGTCCCATGGATAAAATAACAACTCTTTTTTATCTTTACATCTAGGCAAAGCTAAAGTAAATTTTTTCTTAAGACTTCTAATATCAACTTCATTTTGTAGAGGCCAATATATGGCTATGTAACCAATATTTTTATATCCCTTAACAAATGAATCAATATATAATTTTACATTCTTTTCTACATTTTCTCTTTGATTGAAAGAAATCTCATCTCTCAGTTTTCTATAAGTGTCCCTCTCAAATTTCTTACTTTCAAAGATCGTCATATCAAATTTTCAGTTAAAGCCATCTTCATTCAGTTTTGTGAGTGCTATAGCCAATGCATCTGCTGAATCATCAGGTTTTGGAGGTTTACTAAGATCTAAGTTATACATAACAGCATCAAGAATATCTTTCTTAGATGCCTTTCCAGATCCAGCAATTGTTAATTTTATCTGAGCAGGTGAATATTCACTAACATGAATTTTTTTAGAGGCCAATACCATCATAATCACTCCTCTAGCCTGCACCACACTAATGGTAGTGCTTGACCTGTAAAAGAAAAATTTTTCTACCGCCGCTGCTGTTGGGTTCCACTGATTTATTAATTCATTAAGATCTTGGAATATCTCATAAAGTCTATCTTCTTCTTTTTTGCCTTTATCTGTCTCAATAACACCGCAATCTAATAATATCTTTCTTCCATTTTCTATTTCAATTATTCCATAACCAACTCTAGCTAATCCAGGGTCAATCCCAATTATTCGCACTGTTATTAAGCTTCAGCAGATAATTGGAATTTTGAAAGATTTTCTTTTTCATCTAAATCGAATACTTTACAAAAAGCTTGAATGACTCTTTCGCCTGAATCAACTTGTTCTAGAGGATCTTTTCTTAGTCTATGTCTTAAAGAACAAGAAATAACCCTTGCGATATCATCTTCTTGCACTTCAGTTCTGCCCTCAAAGGCTGCGATTGCCCTTGCAGACCTATTTGTAACAATATCTCCACGTAAACCATCAACATCTAATTCTCCGCAGATTGCAGAAATATTCAATCTTAGGTCATCGTCCATTTGAACAGAATTTAATATTTCTTGAGCTTTAATAACCTTTTGTTGAAGTTCATCCTGTTGTTTCTCAACACTCAATGAAAACTCATCAGGATTATCGTCAAAAGAAGTTCTTTGATCTACCACTTGAACTCTTAATTCAGCATCTCTAACTGTCTTAACCTCAACACTCATTCCAAACCTATCCAATAGTTGAGGCCTTAATTCACCTTCTTCTGGATTACCTGAACCAATAAGGACAAACCTCGCAGGATGTCGAACTGAGACCCCCTCCCTTTCAACTGTATTCCATCCGGAAGCGGCCGAATCTAAAAGTACATCAACTAAATGATCATCAAGTAAATTCACTTCATCAACGTATAGTAAACCCCTATTAGCTTTAGCCAACAATCCAGGTTCGAATGCCTTAACGCCTTCACTCAAAGCCTTCTCTATATCAATGGTTCCACAAAGCCTGTCTTCAGTAGCCCCTAAAGGCAAGTCAACCATAGGTACTTGTTTTTGAATACTCTCTAAATTTTCTCCTTGAGTAATTTTTTCCAAAACTTCTTTACTTTGTAAATCAGGATCGACTAGTGAACTATTATATGGATCGTCTTTAACAACATCGATTGCAGGCAACAAATCAGCTAAGGCTCTGATTGTTGTAGACTTTCCAGTCCCTCTATCACCCATTATCATCACTCCTCCAATTCTTGGATCAATAACATTTAATAAGAGAGCCAATTTCATTTCTTCTTGACCAATTACTGCTGTAAAAGGAAAAACTCTTCTTTTCTTTGTTGTAACCACAGTTTTAGTTTTCTTAAATATTCAAATAATCAATAGATGCTACTTCAGAAAATGTTTTTAGTAAATATCCCTATCAAATTAAAACAAGCAGCGAATAATAACTAATCAAATTTATACTTAGTTATTTATTTTTTGAATTGTTCAAAAACCAGTTTATTTGATGGACAATTCCTCTTAAAACATTTACTTCGTGCATTGATGTATTTGCCCTCAAAATAAAATTCTTAAATTTACTGATTTTTGCCTTAGAAGTATGTTTTAAGAGATATCCAACTCGCAAAAGCATTTCCTCTATCTCCACAAATGTATCATGTACTTCTTTCGATGATGCCAAATTAAAAACTTTTAATTCATTATTTATATTCTTTTTAGAAGACTTATTTAATTCATACAAAACTATTGAAACTGCGTGAGAAAGATTTAATGAAGGATTGTTCTGAGAAGTTGGAATATTAAAGGTTTTATTTGCTAGAAGCAATTCACTGTTAGTTAAACCCCTATCTTCTCTCCCAAATATAATTGCTAAATTATTTATATTCTTAAAGGTTAAAGTCCAATCAAATATATCTTCAGAAGATACAAAAAATGAATCTTTATTTACATCAATCCTTCCACAAGATGCTAAAACCAAATCACAATCAAAAATTGCTTTTTGAAGTTCATCAAAAACCTTACAATGTTTAAGAAATTTTTGACCTTTAAGAGCCATTTTTTTTGCTTCTAAAGAAAATATGTCGCATTTAGGAGAAACAATTCTTAATTCATCAACTTCAAAATTACTGCATAATCTGGCAACGCTGCCTACATTTAAAGGACCACTTGGTTCAACTAAAATTACCTTTAAATTCGAAAAATTTTTTCCCAAAATCATTCAAGGCTATGAAGATATTTTAATAAATTGGCCATATTTACAGAATCAATTTCAAAACTTGGCATAGGAGGAGTAAGGCCCCCAGTAACTTGTTTTATTATCTCTTTATCATTCAAACGTTTAGTTATTGAATGTAAGTCTGGGCCCACTAATCCTCTCGCTGTAATTCCATGACATCCAACACAATTTATCTTAAAAAGCGCATCTCCATCCTCAGCAGAGCCATTAAGCTCAAGAGTTTCAATGATATATTTGTTATTTTCATGATGATTAAAGAAAAATATTGAAAAACAAATCAAAAAAACTCCAAATACAACAAAAATAATTTTTAAGAATTCTCTCTTAAAGTCTTTTTCTGCTGCAGTTGATGAAGATGTTGACACAAAAAATAGTCTCTATGTAACAATTGTGGATAATAAATTTAAAAAAGGCAAAAAAATGATCGAGCCTCTTCTATGTGGAATTGTTTTAGGTTTAGTTCCAATAACTCTTCTTGGATTATTTGTAAGCGCATGGAATCAATACAGAAGAGGTTCAGGGATGCTGGACATTGATTAAAAATGTTAATCTTGACTGCCCATAATTTCGTACATCTATAGTTTCCCACAAAGTACTTTTTTTAATAAATAGATTAGGAGAATGTTCACAAATAACTGTTGAATCTTTTTTTAAAAAATCACAATTAAATAATTGTTTTAAAACTAATTCATGGAAATCTACATTGTATGGAGGGTCTAGATAAACAAAATCAAATTTTAATTTGTTTAAATCCATATTTCTAGATGATAAATTTCTCTCATAATTAGGTTTTGTCCATTTCAAAACATCTTTACAAATAACTTCGATATCATTTCTCCTATTCTCTATATTCTCCAACGAAAGTAAATTTTCTAAGCAGACTTTTGAGTTTATTTTGTTTTTTTCAATTGCAATTATTTTGCTCGCCCCGTGATTATAGGCTTCACAAGATATGGCCCCTGTTCCACTAAATAAATCTAACCAGTTACTATTTTCAACTCTTTTGTTCAATATATTAAATATGGCCTCTCTTACTCTCAAAGTTGTTGGTCTGGTATAAGAATTATTTGGACTTTGGAGTTTTTTACCGCCTATTAATCTTAAGTTAGCCTTCATCCCTAAGCATCTGTTATTGAATATTATTCAGCCATCTTCTTAAAAGTTTTTCACCGGTTATTCCAGATTTTTCCGGATGAAATTGACAGGCCAATAAATTATCATTCTCTATCATTGCAGTTAATTTTTCAGGGCCATAATCAACCTGAGCTGCAATAATATTTAAGTCATCCGGGATCGCATGATAGGAATGAACAAAATAGACCCAATTATTTAATTCTTCAATCCCAAATAAAGTATTATTTTTTGTAGGTAAAAGTTGGCACCAACCCATGTGTGGGATTCTTTGGTTAACAATATTGGGTATTTTTTGTATTTTTCCTTTTAAAATTCCAAGCCCTTGAACTTTTCCTTCATCACTAGATTCAAAAAGGAGTTGGAGACCTAAACATATCCCAAAAAAGGATTTCCCACTTTTAATCCAACTTTTCAAATCAGTTATCAAATCAGTATTGATAAGATTCTTCATCGCTGGATCAAACGCTCCAACCCCAGGCAATATTATCGCTTTACAAAGCTTAGAATCATTAAAGTTTTTAATTAATATAATTTCTTCTCCAAGACTTTCTAGAGATTTTGTTACAGAATGAATATTACCCATTCCATAGTCTATAAGTCCAATTTTATGCAAAGCCTTTAAATTTATAAATGCTTAGTTAAAGTGCTCGAAAGAGTAGCTTTTGGCACAGCACCGACAACAGTATCAACCTTTTGACCTCCTTTAAAGATCATTAAAGTAGGAATACTTCTAATTCCGTATTGGCTTGCTACATTTGGATTCTCATCTGTGTTTAATTTAAAAACTTTAATTTTCCCTTCAAAGTCTTTTGAGATTTCTTCTACAACAGGTGCAACCATCCTACATGGACCGCACCATGGTGCCCAAAAATCAACCAATACTGGTAGATCACTTTGCAGTACATCCTTGTCAAATGAAGAATCAGTTACGGCTGGAGCTGATGACATAATTTAAGTATTCCTTTTTGAAAATTTAGCAGGCAATTCTTTTAAGTGATGATTTCATTACAGATTAAATAATATAAGTAACAAAATACCTAAAAAAGCCCGATTAATCGGGCGATTTAGTGTGTGAGGAGTATGGAGTTTCCCCCATCATTTAATAATAACTCCTAATTAGAAAATTTTTCAAATTAATAATTAATTCACTAAGGATTTATAATTTTGCTCTAGGTGAACTACTTACCCATCCCAAGCTGCTGAGCTTTTTGATAAACCTTACCTTCTGTTAGAAGCGATGGTGCGATAACTATCTCTACTTCTTGCATTTCTTTAATATTTTTTGCCCCAAGAGTACTCATTGAGGTTCTAATGGCTCCTATTAAGTTATGTGTCCCATCATCGAGTAAGGCAGGGCCTTTAATTATTCTTTCTAAGGATCCTGTAGAACCAACTTCAATTCTTGTGCCCCTTGGCAATACTGGACTTGGAGTAGCCATACCCCAATGAAATCCTTTACCTGGAGCGTTTGAGGATTTAGCTATTGGGGATCCAATCATTACAGCATCTGCTCCACATGCTAAACATTTACAGATATCTCCGCCAGTAACAATTCCTCCATCACCAATAATAGGAATATAGCTACCACTTTCTTTAAAGTAATCATTTCTTGCCGCACTACAATCAGCAATTGCAGTTGCTTGAGGGATTCCAATTCCCAATACTCCTCTTGATGTACATGCCGCTCCAGGTCCTATCCCAACCATCAATCCTGCAACTCCAGCATCCATGAGAAGTTTTGCAACTTCGTAAGTAACACAATTGCCCGCTACAACTGGGACATTCATAGATTGACAAAGATCTTTAATATTTAAAGTTTCCTTACCTTCCATACCTAGATGTTCAGTAGAAACAACTGTTCCTTGAAGAAAAAATAAATCAATTTTAGAATTATTAAGTGTTTCTTTAAATTTAATGGCAGCTTGAGGAGTCCCACTAAAAGCCGCTATACCTCCTCTTTCTTTCACCTCATTTATTCTTTGTACAATCAATCCCTCCTTGACCGGTTCACTGTATATTTTCTGCATTAATGGAACAAAATTATTCTTCCCGACTGATGCTATTTGGTTCAATATCTCATCAGGGTTTTCATATCGTGTTTGTATGCCCTCCATATTAATAACCCCTAGGGAACCTAATTTTGTTAGTTCTACAGCCGTATTGACATCGACAACACTATCCATGGCACTTGCTACGATCGGAACTTCTCTTTTGAAATCACCTATTGACCAAGAAGGGTCAGTCAAATCGTAATCAAGTGTTCTTTTCCCAGGGACTAAAGCTATTTCATCGATGCCATAAGCCCGTCTGACTTTTTTATTTAATCCAAGTTCAATATTCACGATAGTTTTCTTCTATTCTGATTAAATTAACAACTAAAGGGGTAATAAGCCAAGGTTTATACAAAAACAACAGGTTTTATTTTGATTTGTGTGTAAATGTGAGTATTTGGCAATTAAATAAATCTTTTTTTTTATTCATTATGACAATCAGCGATTATTATTAAAGAAAGGATTTCTGTATGTCTGATAATTTAGATCCCGATAACTCAGGATTAAACGAAGATAACGACCGAATTATTCAAACTGACCTAAGAAATGAGATGTCTCGTTCATACCTTGAGTATGCAATGAGCGTTATAGTTGGTCGCGCTCTGCCAGATGCAAGAGATGGATTAAAACCTGTTCACAGAAGAATTCTTTATGCAATGTATGAACTTGGTTTGACTAGCGGTAGACCATACAGAAAATGTGCAAGAGTTGTAGGAGAAGTATTAGGTAAGTACCACCCTCATGGCGATACTGCTGTTTATGATGCTTTGGTAAGAATGGCCCAGGATTTTTCTATGAGGATGCCACTCATAGATGGCCATGGAAACTTTGGTTCTGTTGATAACGACCCTCCAGCAGCAATGAGATATACAGAATCTCGTTTACAGTCTCTTACGGATGAAAGTTTATTAGAGGATATTGAATCTGAAACTGTAGATTTTGCCGATAATTTTGACGGTTCTCAGCAAGAGCCAACAGTTCTACCCGCTAGGATCCCTCAACTACTTCTAAATGGATCTTCTGGAATAGCCGTGGGAATGGCAACTAATATTCCACCTCATAATTTAGGGGAATTAATTAATGGTCTTAAATCAATAATCAAAAACCCCTCAATTAAAGATAGTGAACTTTTTGAAATAATTAAGGGTCCTGATTTTCCCACAGGTGGTCAAATCTTAGGCAGAGACGGTATTAGAGAAACATTCAAAACAGGAAGGGGGTCAATAACAATGAGAGGGGTAGCAAATATTGAGCAAATTAAATCCATTGGTAGAGCAGAGAGAGATGCTGTAATAATTACAGAGCTTCCATTTCAAACCAATAAAGCGGCCTTGATAGAAAGAATTGCTGATTTGGTTAATGAAAAAAAATTAGAAGGTATTTCTGATATTAGAGATGAAAGTGATCGAGATGGGATGAGGATTGTTATTGAACTAAAAAGAGATGCCTACCCACAAGTAGTTTTAAATAATTTATTTAAGTTAACACCTTTACAAAATAACTTTAGTGCAAATATCCTTGCATTAGTAAAAGGAGAGCCCACAACACTTTCACTTAGGAAAATGTTAGACGTTTTTCTAGATTTTAGGGTTGAGACAATAAGGCGAAGAACAACATTTTTATTAAAAAAGGCAGAAGAAAGAGATCATATTGTAAAAGGTCTTTTATTGGCCTTAGATGCTATGGATCAAATTATAAACCTAATAAGATCAGCGAAAGATTCAATATCAGCTCGAGAAAAATTACAAAACGACCATAAATTATCTTCCATACAGGCAGATGCAATTCTACAAATGCAGTTAAGAAGATTAACAGCATTAGAAGCAGATAAAATCAAAGGAGAACATAATGAGTTAACTCGAAAAATCAATCTATATCAGCAAATATTAAATAGTAAAGAAAGAATTTTTGAAATTATTCTTGAAGAACTTCATAAAATTGATGAAAGATTTTCTTCTGCTAGGAAAACAGAAATACTAGATTTAGGCGGCGGTTTAGATGATATTGATCTCATTGCTAATGACAGATCCGTAGTTCTATTAACTGAAGCAGGTTATTTAAAAAGAATGCCTGTTAATGATTTTGAATCTACCAGTCGTGGTTCAAGGGGTAAAGCCGGCACAAAAACCAAAGAAGATGATGACGTAAAATTATTTATAAGCTGTAACGATCATGATAATCTTGTGCTTTTCAGTGATAGAGGAGTAGCTTATGCTCTCCCAGCATATAGGGTTCCTATGAGCAGCAGAACGGCAAAAGGGACTCCATCAGTCCAACTTCTCCCAATCCCAAGAGAAGAAAAAATTACTTCACTAGTTGCTGTGGATTCTTTTGTTGACGATCGTTATTTATTAATGCTAACCAAAGCTGGCTTTATAAAAAGAACTGCACTTTCAGCTTTCTCAAAAATTCGCTCAAATGGTCTAATAGCGATTAATCTTGAGGATGGAGATGCTCTAACCTGGGTCAGATTATCAAAAGAAGGTGATAGTGTTTTAATTGGATCTAAAACAGGAATGGCGATTCATTTCAGACTAGATATCAATGAATTAAGACCACTTGGTAGAACAGCAAGAGGTGTTAAATCAATGAACTTGAGAGAAGGAGACAATCTAGTTTCTATGGATGTTTTAACATCTAATTTGGTTGATCAATTGGCTAAAATTGAGGATTTTACAGAAGATCTTGATGATAATGTTGAGGAAAACTCTTCCAATGGTCCATGGGTATTAATAGCCAGTGCATTTGGACTAGGGAAGAGAGTACCTGTAGCTCAGTTTAGATTACAAAAAAGAGCAGGAATGGGTTTGAGAGCAATAAAATTTAGAATTAAAGATGATCAGCTAGTTTGTTTGAAGGTCCTTGGCGAAGGAGAAGAATTACTACTTGTAACCGAAAAAGGCGTAATTGTAAGAACAAACGCAGATAAAATCTCTCAGCAATCTAGGGCAGCTACAGGAGTAAAATTACAAAGATTAGATGACGGTGATCATTTATCAGAAGTGGTGTTAGTACCTCGTGAACAAATAGAGGGGAAAGACCAACCCAGCTCAGTTGAACAAAATTAAAAGCCTTATGGTTAGCTAAATAATATGGAAATACTTGATATTTTAATTTTAGGTTCAGGTCCTGCAGCATTATGCCTAGCTTCAGAATTAGCCAATCAGGATTTAAATATTAAGGGAATATCAACAAAATCCCCAAATGAAAAATGGGAGAATACATATGGTATCTGGGCATCTGAATTAGAAGAATTAGGGTTAGAATCCTTGTTATCTCATAGATGGTGTCAAACAGTTAGTTTTTTTGGAGATGGGGAAAATAAAAAAGGGGATACTCCGACAAAACACAACTATGATTATGGTTTAATAAATCAAGAAGCCTTTCAAAATGAGCTATTAAAAAAATGTAAAGGGATTGAATGGTTGAATGAAACAGCAAAAGAAATTAAAGAAAAAAATAAACTATCTGAAGTAACTTGTTTTTCAGGTCTCAAAATAAAGGCGAGATTAGTTATTGACGCAAGTGGTCATAAAAGTAATTTTGTAAAAAGACCAGTTCAAAATGAAATCGCTCAACAAGCTGCTTACGGAATTGTAGGTAAATTTACATCGCCACCTGTCAATAAAGAACAATTTGTTCTAATGGATTTTCGTCCAAATCATTTAAACAATGAAGAGAAGTTATCATCTCCATCCTTTCTTTATGCAATGGATCTTGGCAACGAGACTTTTTTTGTTGAAGAAACTTCATTAGCTAGTTATCCTGCATTATCCCAAGAAAATCTTAAAAAAAGACTTTATAAAAGACTTAATAGTAAGGGTATTGAGGTAAGTGAAATTTTTCATGAAGAGAATTGCCTTTTCCCTATGAATTTACCCCTCCCATTTAAAAAACAATTTGTACTTGGTTTCGGAGGGGCTGCAAGTATGGTTCATCCTGCATCAGGATACATGGTTGGATCATTATTAAGAAGAGCTCCACTCCTTGCGCAAAAATTAGCAATCTTTTTAAAAGAACCTCAACTAAGTTCACTTGAGCTAGCTTCAAAAGGTTGGGAAATCCTATGGCCTTACGAGTTAACACAAAGGCATAAACTTTACCAATATGGTCTAAGAAGATTGATGAGTTTTGACGAAAGTAGATTAAGAAGCTTTTTCTCAAATTTCTTTAGATTATCAACCAATGAATGGGTAGGTTTTCTTACTAATACACTCCCACTTCCAAAACTAATTTACGTTATGAGTAAGATGTTTATAAATTCACCTTTAAAAGTAAAACTAGGCATGCTCAAGTTAAACTAGTATTTTTTTTTCGCCAATCATCAATATTAATATTTTGGAAGACTTTATCCTCTTCCTCAATCTCTTCAAGAAATTTTAAATTAACATTGGAATGATTTTTAATCATTTCAACTAATTTCCAGAATCTGAATAAGTGTCTTTCTATTCTTTCTTTTGCGAGTTCAGTTGTGGTTCCAGCTCTTAAAATAAAACTCCAATCAGAAGACTCAGAAAGAAGTAGTTCTCTTGCCGCTTGGTTTAAGAGTCTTAAAGATAAATCATTATTAAAATTTTCCAAGCACAAATCTACAAATGTTGAGCCTGCCTTTGTGATTTTCGGAACGATCCATGCATTTGCATCATTAATCCAGTAATTATGGTAACCACCTTGCCCCCAGCTTGATGGCGATGGATCACAAATCTGAAGATTTGGTTTTTGCACTAAAAATTCTTTTAAATTTGTAAGCTTAATTGAATATTTACTAGAGTTCTTTAGTATATTTTCAATAAAAAAAGGTCCCTCATACCACCAATGACCAAATAACTCTGCATCAAATGGAGCTACCAATAAAGGCTTAAAGGAAGAGGATAAAGTCAATTTCTCTAGTTGTTTCGATCTCGCTAGAAGATAGGTATCAGCATGTTCTGCCGCCTTATTTTTGGCTTCATTTTCAAGGTAAAACTCTTTACCCCCTAAAGAAATGTTTTCTTCTGTAATCTTATGAAACTTTAAACCCAAAGGTCTTTTTGATGAAATACCCTTTTTTTGGAGCTTTGAGAGAGGTAATTCCCACCCCAAATCTTTATGAAATTCCCTATAGACTTTGTCACCCGGAAACCCATCCTTAGCGGACCAAACGGGCAAGGTTGACTCACTATCTCTCCCGAAAAATGCCACTCCTTTTTTCGAGCATATTGGAGCATATACACCATACCTAGGCCTTGGTGTTGAGTTTAGAATCCCGTGTCCGTCTAAGATTGTATATCTAATTCCAGAATTGAATAGTATTTCATCTAAACCCTCATAATATGCGCATTCAGGTAACCAAATACCTAAAGGTTTTGTTTCAAAAATATTTTCATGGCTCCTAATGGCTGTGTTGATTTGTCCTTTTACAGTTTCAGGATTCTCCCTCAAAATTGGCAGATATCCGTGAGTAGCAGCACAAGTAAGAATATCCAAATTTCCAGATTTATTTAAAACCCTAAACTTCTCAATTAAATTTCCAGAACATTTTTGCCAGTACAAGTATTTATCATTAAGATTATTTATTAAAAATGCAGCGGCATTTTTTTCTTCTAGTGGCAGTTCGTTTAGGAAATCATTCCTTGTTTTAATCCAGCTTGGGAAAGTTTCTTGAATTTGTTTATTATTTAGAAGTGATAATAATGTTGGAGACAAACTAATTGTAAGTTTTGTATTTTCAGGATTTTCATTTTTGGAAGATTCTATTGATTGAAGTAGTGGAATATAACATTCCAGAATAGCCTGAAATAACCAATCCTCTTCTAAGGAGTTTTTTTCATTTTTCCTGACATAAGGTAGATGAGCATGTAAAACTATCGCTAACTGGCCTGAAACATTATTTTTAGAGTATTGCCCATTCATACTTTTTAAATTTATGCCTATGGTTCTATAAAAATCGAAATTTTTTTATAAATGAAAGCTTTAATGCTAAAACAATACTTTAAAAATTTAAGTATTTGATTTTTTTTTTCAGAATTTTAACCAATATTATTTAACTTATAAACTCTCAGAAAATTTTTATTGAACTAAATCTAGTCAAATTTTTTTAATTAGCTTAATATAAGTTTAAGTTACTCACTTTGATGTCAAAAGATCCTGGAAGAATTTTGATATTTGACACAACTCTTCGAGACGGAGAGCAATCTCCTGGTGCAAGTTTAAATCTTGAAGAAAAGCTTGCTATCGCCCATCAATTAGCAAGATTAGGAGTAGATGTTATTGAAGCTGGATTCCCTTTCGCAAGCCCAGGAGATTATAAAGCTGTTAATAAAATTGCTAATGTCGTAGGTAAAGAAAATGGCCCAATAATATGCGGTTTAGCAAGGGCGTCTAAAGGAGACATAAAAGCATGTTACGAAGCAGTAAGTCCAGCTCCCAAGAAAAGAATACATACTTTTATTGCTACAAGTGATATTCATCTTAAACATAAACTAAAAAAATCCAGAAAAGATGTTCTTCAAATAGTTCCAGAAATGGTTAATTATGCGAAATCCTTAGTTGATGATATTGAGTTTTCTTGTGAAGATGCCTCAAGGAGTGATCCTGAATTTTTATACGAAGTTATTCAGCTAGCAATTACTGCAGGAGCGACAACAATAAATATCCCTGATACTGTTGGTTTTACAACTCCTAGTGAATTTGGCAACCTAATTAACGATATAAATAAAAATGTTCCAAATATTGATGAGGCAGTAATCTCGGTTCATGGTCATAATGATTTGGGTTTAGCAGTAGCCAATTTTCTTGAAGCAGTAAAAAATGGAGCAAGGCAATTAGAATGTACTATTAATGGAATTGGAGAAAGAGCCGGGAATGCCTCTCTAGAAGAATTAGTAATGGCACTTCATGTTAGGAAAAGTTTTTTTAATAGTTTTTTTAAAAGAAATCCAGATTCCCCAACTCCTCTTACAGCTATAAGAACAGAAGAAATAACAAAAACCTCTAGACTTGTTTCTAACCTAACTGGAATGACTGTACAACCTAATAAAGCAATTGTGGGAGCTAACGCTTTTGCTCATGAATCAGGCATTCATCAGGATGGGGTTTTAAAAAATAGACTAACTTACGAAATTATCGACGCAAAAACTGTTGGTTTGAGTGACAACAAAATATCTTTAGGGAAACTGAGTGGAAGAAGTGCGGTAAGAGCAAGATTAGAAGAAATGGGATATGACTTAAGTAGAGAAGATCTAAATGATGCTTTTGCTCGTTTTAAAGATTTAGCTGACAGGAAAAGAGAAATTACTGATAGAGACTTAGAAGCAATTGTTAGTGAACAAGTTCAGCTACCAGAAGCTAAATTTCAATTAAGTCTTGTACAAGTAAGTTGTGGTAACGCCTCTAAACCTACTGCAACCATTTCACTTCTAAACACAGAAGATAATAGTGAGGATACTGCTGTATCAATAGGGACTGGGCCAGTTGATGCTGTATGTGAGGCTTTAAATAAATTAGCTAAAGTTCCTAATGAATTAATTGAATTTTCTGTTAAGTCGGTAACAGAAGGGATTGATGCTTTGGGCGAAGTAACAATTAGAATAAGAAGGGATAATAAAATATATTCTGGGCATTCTGCTGACACTGACGTTGTAGTTGCTGCAGCCAATGCTTACGTTAATGCTTTAAATAGACTTGTATTTTCTGAGAAAAAAAATTCAATTCATCCACAATTTGATAGTTTAGAGAATTCTGATAGTAAATTTCTATCTAATACTACAAATTAAATTATTTTCATAGGATTATTAAGTATGATTAAAAATAGTCTCTCAATAATGTAGATTTAACTAATAGTTAAAGCAGTAAATAATGAGAGAAAGGGTACTTGGATATTGGGCACTTTCGTGGGTTGGATTAATCGGCAACATAATTGCACTTCCAATAATCGCATTAATAGTAAGTTATGGACCTCCACTAAAAGTTGCAAATATGACTCTTGCAATAAGTCTTGGATGGCCTGCTGCAATTGTTGGAATAGTTTCTTCAGCTGCTCTTTTAGCAGAGAGAAAATGGGGAGTAACTTTAACTCTGGTATCTTTATCAATGGTAATCTCTGGTATGGGTCCTTATTCAGTTGTAAGGCTCATAACTCTTCAAGACATTTATGGAATTGGTGGATTTACTCTTTTAACAACATTATTAAGTGCGCTTGCTCTTCTTTATTGGTGTAATCCGAAACATCGAAGAAGTATTAGGTTATAAAATTTAAAATTAAGAAAAAGTATTATTTTTGGAAGTTGGATACTGAATTCTTCTATGTCTAATTCTTTTCCACACATTCAAGAATGCCCTTTTTATTAGAAAAATTTCTCCTTTAGATAAATTGCTATCATCTAATTGCCCATCTTTTTTACGAGAGTAGATAATATTAGAAATTGTTTCCAAAGCTTCTTTATCAGATGCATTAATATTCATAGCTCTAAGTGCTGCTTCACAACCATCGGCAAGCATTAAAATAGCTGTTTCTTTGGACTGAGGAATAGGGCCTTTGTATCTAAAATAATATTCATTAATGTCGAGATTTTTTTCTTTAGCTTTTTGAAAAAAATATCCCATTTTAAGGGTACCTTGATGTTCAGGAATAAAATTAGCTATCAGCTTAGGTAGTCTATTTTTTCTTGCAAATTTCAATCCTTCATCAACATGAGCTTGTAATACTTCTGCACTTTTAATCGGATCATCTAATTCGTCATGAGGATTTTGTGAACCATCCTGATTTTCAATAAACCAATTAGGTGCATGTAATTTGCCAACATCATGATATAACGCGCCAGTTTTAATAAGATCAATATCACCACCAATCATTCTTGTTGCCTCCTCTGCTAAACCACATATAAGTAAGGTATGTTCAAAAGTACCAGGAGCTTCTAGAGACAATCTTCTAATTAGAGGCTTCTCCTTATCAGCCAATTCGAGCAATCTTGCTTTAGTTAATAATCCGAATATCGATTCAAAAATAGGAATAAATAAAATTGTAAAAAGCATCGCTATAGCCAATAGCAAGGAATCAGAAAATATATCACCATTAGCTAAAACAAAATCTTGCTTATTATAAATAAGAGACATTTTATCTTTACCAATCAATATCCATTGACTCAAGAAAGATCCTATAGGCACGAAAATTGATAGTTGAAGTAACTGAGCTCTACTTCTTATTCTTCCTCCAAGAAGAGATACTATTGAAGCACAAACTAATAAAATAAAAAATAAATTGTTATTTATAACAATTTCTGGGTCAGGCCAAATAAGACTCGCTATTGATACCCAAGCTAAAGCTGTTATGGTTCCCATTCCTTGAGATATTATTAATGCCGGTGGAATTATCATAGATAATGGACTTATGGTTGCAGCTAAGGCTAATTTCGTAGCTTGTACTGCTAAAAGAAGAGTAATGATCAAGAAGATCTGTCTTGAGGAAATAGCAGGATTCTCTTTTTTTGAAACTAATATCAAAACTCCAGAACTAATAAGTATTTCAATAAAGGTCAAAAACCAAGAAAAAATATCTGCGATATTTAAAGGCGAGATAAGAAGTAGTTTATAAGAAGAAATTATCGAAATTAAAATGCATACTAAAAAAATTATGAGATTATCTATTCTTGAAATTTTAATTGGTTGTTTTACTGGGACTTGACTTCGCCTCCACAGATAAAACAATTTCTTTAAGGTAGTTATGATGTTTTGCACAGAATATAGATAAATCTATTTTAATAATTTAAAATTATAGGCATGCTAGGTGAAAAAAGGAGATGTTTTTCTAAATGTCATTAAAATTAGACGGTAAAAAATTATCTCTTGAAATTGAAGAAAGATTATCTAATTATATTTCGAGTAATATAAAAAATGCAAAAAGAGCTCCCGGCTTAGCTGTAATAAGAATAGGTGAAGACCCCGCGAGTGGCGTTTACGTTAATAATAAGGAAAAAGCATGTTCAAGGATTGGAATAAAGAGCTTTATTTTTCATCTAAAAGATAGTGTAGAGCAAAAAGAAGTTGAACAATTAATAATCAAACTTAATTCTGATAAAGATATTGATGGAATGTTACTACAACTTCCCATCCCAAAGAAGTTTGACGAGCAAAAACTAATCAGCCATATTAATCCAAGCAAAGATGTAGATGGACTAAATGAGATAAACATCGGCAAACTAGTAAAAAATGAGCCTGCGATGAGATCATGCACACCAGCAGGAATTATTAATTTATTAAGGTCCCAAAATATTGCAATTGAAGGCAAGAAAATTGTTGTCATAGGAAGAAGTTTGCTCGTTGGGAAACCCCTATCGCTTATGTTGTTGAACCTAAATGGCACGGTAACAATTACTCACTCTAAAACATTAAATTTGAATAAAGTTTGTAGAGAAGCCGACATTTTAATTGCGGCTGCAGGAAAACCCAATCTTGTAGATTCGAGTTTCGTGAAAGAAGGAGCAGTAATTATTGATGTTGGAATTCATAGATTAAAAAGTTCCGATAAAAATCAAACCAGATTATGTGGGGATGTATTATTAGAAGATGTTATTTCTAAAGTATTTGCTTACACACCTGTCCCAGGAGGTGTTGGACCAATGACAGTAACAATGTTACTTGTAAATACTATTTTTAGCTGGCAAAAACAATTTGGTTTATCATCAACTCTTAATGACCTTTTGCCATAAACTCCAAGATGAAATTTTTTTTACTAAAGATATAAAATGACTGAAGTTATAAATAGTATTTCTGATTTTGAAAAATATCTTAAAAACACAAAAAAGGTTGTAGAGGAAGCACTTGATTTTTCTTTGGGTCCTGAGAATCCAGAAATTTTAAGAGAATCTATGAGATATTCCCTCTTAGCTGGAGGGAAAAGAATACGTCCAATTTTATGTTTAGCATCTTGTGCACTGGCTGGAGGAGAACCTTCACTTGCAGTTCCTACTGCGGTAGCAATAGAAATGATCCATACAATGTCCTTGATTCATGATGATCTACCCGCCATGGATAATGATGACTTGAGGAGAGGTAGGGCGACAAATCATAAAGTATATGGAGATGCAATAGCTATTCTTGCAGGCGATGCTTTATTAACGAGGGCCTTTGAAATGGTCTCTTTAAGAAGCCCTGGAGTTGATCCAAATAGATTATTAAATGTAGTTGGCGAATTATCCTTAGTTGCTGGTGCACCAGGCTTAGTCGGGGGACAAGTTGTTGATTTGGAATGCGAAGGCAAAGAAGTCGACCTTGAAACTCTCGAATATATTCATCTTCACAAGACCGGGGCTTTATTGAAGGCCTGCGTTAGAACAGGCGCGATGATCGCAGGAGCTAACGAAAAACTATTACAAGCTCTGACAACATATGCAGAGGGAATTGGTTTAGCCTTCCAAATAATAGATGATATTCTTGATTTAACTTCCAGCAGTGAAAAGCTTGGTAAAACTGCCGGCAAAGATCTTTTAGCTGACAAAACTACTTACCCTAAATTACTTGGGATGGAGGAGTCAAAGAAAAGAGCATTTGATTTAGTTGCCAAAGCAAAAAAAGCAATTGAACCTTGGGGTGAGGATGCAAAGTATTTAATATCTTTAGCTGACTTTATTACAAATAGAGATAGATAATGTTTTTTTAATTTATGTCTGAGTTTTTTTCTTTTTTTAATAATTCAGTTCTTTTCTGGAGCCTATTATCCTGTTTGCTAGCTCAATTTTTTAAAATCGTATTCAATTTCTTTTCAACTGGTGAGATAAGATTTGGAATTATGTTCGAGACGGGTGGTATGCCTTCAAGTCATTCCGCCTTAATAACTGGCGCTACATCTGGTATAGGTTATGAATTAGGATTTGATAGCTCAATATTCGCATTATCAGTTGTTGTAGCACTAATTGTTATGTATGACGCTAGTGGTGTTCGAAAATCAGCTGGGATTCAAGCAGCAGAAATTAATAAACTATCAAAAAAACTAGACCCGCAATCAGAATTACTGTTAAAAGAAACACTAGGCCATACAAAAATTGAGGTCATGGTAGGGAGTTTTTTAGGACCATTAATCACTTTACCTGGAATGTTTTTTTTAGGTTCTCCTCTCAAAATATTTGATTTAGTAATAAATTAAGAATGCTTTGAAAAAGTAATTTGGGTGGCATCTATAAAGTTTTTTGCGACTTCTAAAGAACTTGGCAAATGTAAGTGAATCCAACTTGCATGTAATTTTTCATCAAAAAAGCCTTCATTTTTGTATTCAGTTTTCCAAGATTTAATTTTCCATGGGGAAGAAAGTTTCTTCTGATGATCAGCCTTTCCAAAATCAAGTTCAGATAAATTATTTTCAATTTCCCAATAATGAAATTCATGTCCTCTAATTAATTGATTTTGTTTAATTATCGGAGTATCTTTTAAACCCTCAATGTATCTATAACCTACTGATAGTTTACTTTTTTTTGATCTAAAAGGCAGGATGCCACTCATTTTATGATTATTACCATTTTCATCTTTTATGAAGTCTCCTAAAATCATCATCCCTCCGCATTCAGCATATATAAATCCATTTTTGCGAAATTTCTTTAACGAATTTAAGCTTTTTATAGAATTACTTATATGATCAGCATATTTTTCAGGGAATCCCCCAGGAATAATTAAAGAAGAAGCCTCATTAGGTATTTCTTCATCATCATAAATACTCCATGAAATTAATGGAATGCCTATTTCACTCAAAAACTCCTTAGTTTCAGGGTATTGAAAATGAAAGATTTTATCTTCTGCAATTGCTATGGGTTTACTTTTGTCTATTTTAAAATCTTTAAAATTGACAGAATTAAATATTTTCTTTTGAGGAGATTTCAGAAATTTAATAAGAGAAAATACATCAAGGTTTCTTTCGGCGAAATTTGCAAAATATTCAACATCAATTTCTTTTTCATTTTCCATTGGAGATATCAAACCTAAATTAGCTTTTTTTAAAGTTATTTTTGAATCAGATGGTAAAAAACCAAGAATTTTGATTTCTTCATTTTTAAAAACCTCATTGATCAATTTTTTATGTCTATCTGAATTAACGTTGTTAAATATAATTCCTGCTATTGACAACTCACTATCAAAATCTCTAAAACCTCGAATAGTCGCCAGAAGAGATGCTACTTGACCTCTAGCATTAACAATAAAAATTATTGGAGCATTGAGAAGTTTAGAAATATTTGCAGTGCTTGAATAGGTTGTTGCCCCTAATCCATCAAATAGACCCATTGCCCCTTCAATTAATGAGAATTCATATTTCAAAGAATATTTAAAAAAACATTCTTGAACCCATTCCTCACCACTTAAAAAAATATCTAAATTCCTACAAATAGGTTGGCCAATTGAACTAAGTTGTTGTTGATCAAGATAATCTGGGCCAACCTTGAAAGTTTGTAACTTTATACCTTTTGAGAATGCCCAACAAGATAGCAAAAGCGATAATGTAGTTTTTCCACTATCAGTTGAAGGAGAAGATATTACACAAGGCATCTATTAGTTATTAAAACCGTTAAATATTTGAAGGGCTATTTTAATAGAATTTTCAAAAAGAGGGCTGGTATTACCTCTACTACTTCCCAACAATTTACTAACATCATACTCTGATGTAGAAAAAGAATTTGGAACAACTTGTTCTATTAATTCCATATTAGCCATTCCCCCTGCTTCAAGTCTCATACACTCCACTGATTCACAGCCAAGTATTACACAAGTGTTATTTTTTTGAACCTCACTAATTTTTGAAATCAGCCTTAATCCAATAACTTGTCCTAAATGAATACTTGGATTTCCCAAAGATAAGGGATTAATTGATGCAGAAATTATTTCGCCATTAATTCTTTCAAACTCTATTTTTATTGATTCTATATCCCTTTCAACTCTCAGAAATGACCAACCAAGCTTATCGCTAATCCATGAAATCAAAAACAAAGCTTGAATCATATGATCTCCTGCGATATCAATGTCAATATCAGTAATATGATCTAAAATTTGTCTCCTCGAGGGCGGATCAAAAATCATTGCCAATGATTCTCTCCAATTTTTCAATCTAACCCAATTCAAATCATTAATAGCTTTATTTGCGTTATTTAATTGATCTAAAACTTTTAAACATCTTTGAGGAGATCCAAGAGCAGTATCAATTATTAACCTTATACCATAATCAGTAAAAAATTCGAAGATTTCGGGCGATTCATCCAAGCTTCCATTCCACCACAACCATGAAGGTAATTCATCAATTGATAACCCATCAATTATTTTTAATCCTTTATTAAATATTGAGTCCGAGTCCCCCCTAATAACAACTAAATCACCACATATAGGTTGCATAGCTGGAGTATCACTTAATGGACAATAAGCGGATACAAAAGTTTTGATATCTGAATTTTTATTTAATGTTGGTGCTAGAGTTATTAATCTTCTTGGATTCAATGTACTTATTGATGATTCAAAAAATTGTCCTCTAAAATCTTCAAAGTCTTTATTAGATAAATTTTTCTTCAACGAATTCAATACTTCTTCACTATTAAGGGAAGTAGTGATAGGAAGTCCTTGATCTAATATAAATTTTTTAGCAACTTCAATTATCTCTGGACTTAAATTTCCAGTAATTGGTCCATTTACTAAACCTTTTTGAACCAAACATTGTTCTAGCCAAGCAGGCTGCCAAACCATTAATGTAAAAGTATTAGCACCACTTTTATCATTATCTTCTGCAATCCATAATTTATTAAGGTAATTAGAAATTTCCTGATAAGGCAGCTCTAAAGGGGTTTGGAGTGTTAGTTGAGGTTTCATTTTTAAGGTCTACGCCAGAACATATTATCTTTTGAAATTAATTGATCAGACTCAGGAGGTCCCCATGTCATAGATTCATAACTATAAATAGGTAACTTCCAAGGAGAATTATCCATCAATTCAATTAATGGCGTATAGAGTTTCCAGGCTGCTTCTACTTCATCACTTCGAGTAAATAGGGTTGGGTCAGAAAGCATTGCATCAGCTAATAATCTTACATAGCCTTCATCTGAGGGTTCTCCAAATGATTCATCATAAGAAAATTCCATCTCAACAGGTCTTGATTTCATTCCAGAACCAGGGGATTTTACCTCAAATTTGAAAGTAGCACCTTCATTTGGCTGAATTCTAAGGATAAGTTGATTTGGGGCAGGATTTATAATTGTTGATTCAAATAAATGAACAGGAACGTCTTTAAAAGTTAAGACTATTTCCCCAAGTCTTTTAGGTAGTCTTTTACCTGTTCTCAAATAAAAAGGAACCCCTTGCCAACGCCAGTTATCAACGAAAACTTTTGTCGCAATATAAGTTTCTGTTGTGCTATTACAATTAACACCATCTTCCTGCCTATATCCTTTTAGTCGATTTGAAATATTCCCTCCTTCTCCATATTGACCTCTTATGCAACAATTCCAAGGTTCATTTTCGTCAGCAAGTTTTGAAGCTTGAAGAACCTTTGCTTTTTCATTTCTTATTGCTTCTGGTTCAAACTTTCCAGGAGGCTCCATAGCAGTAACAGCAAGCATTTGGGTCATATGATTTTGAAGCATATCCCTCAAAGCACCAGAGCTTTCGTAATAACCTGCTCTATCTTCAACGCCCACTGTTTCAGATGAAGTAATTTGAACACTTGATATATAATTTCTATTCCAGATTGGTTCAAAAATAGTGTTAGCAAACCTCAAAACAAGAATATTCTGAACTGTCTCTTTACCTAAATAATGATCAATCCTATAAATCTGACTTTCTTCAGCGCAACTTTGGACGATCTTATTCAATTTTTTTGCACTTGAATAATCTCTTCCAAAAGGTTTTTCAATCACTAAACGACTTTTCTTAGGGTCATCTAAAAGGCCAGCTGCTTTAAGAGCTTTACATCCACTTGCATAGAAATTCGGAGATACTGACAAATAAAATGTTCTATTCCCGTGAGTAGCTTGTGTTTTATCAATTTCATTTAATCTCTTAGAAAGCCTTAAGACATGATCACTTTGTTGTAGATCAACAGGTTCATAGAAAAGATAATTAGAAAATTGTTCCCACTCCCTTTCTTTACCAGATATTTGATTTGATAGCTTTGCTTTCATCTTTTCTCTAAACTCATTATCAGTCCAAGGTCTTCTAGCGCAACCAACTATTCCAAATTCACTAGGAATTCTTCTTTGCAAATAGAGTTCAAATAAGGCTGGTATTAATTTTCTATGAGTAAGGTCTCCACTAGCACCAAATATGACTAAGCATTGTGGAGATATAACTCTTTCCTGCCGTAAGCCTAATCTTAGAGGATTACTTAAAATTGAAGGCATATTTTTAGTATTCTTTTTTTAAAATCCTCTTTTTTTTAAATATTAGCTACATATTGTGTCTAAACCAAAAAGTATTTATTTGGTGGAACTTAAATCTAAATATCAAAGATTTAGTAAGTTTCTACGTGCCATCTTCCTGCTTTTTTAAGTTGAGGTCTTAATTCTGACCAGTTCAAGCCTTTTTCTTCTGCGGCCTTAGTCATTGCTTCATCTATTCCAGGTTCCATTCCCTTTAATCCACAAAGATATATGTGCGTCTTTTCATCTTCAATCATATTGAAAAGTTCATTGGCTGACTCTAAAACTCTGTCTTGAATGTACATTCTTCCACCTTTTGTATTTTGCTGCTCACGGCTAATTGCTTTTGTATATTTAAAATTATCTGGATTATCAACAAGGTATCTTTGAAGATCTTCTTCGTATAACAAATTAGCTGATTTTGGAGCACCCATAAATAACCAAGCTTTACCCTTGAAATTCCATTTATTTTTTTCTTTTTCAGTTGGTTCGAACATTCTTCTTAAATAAGCCCTCATTGGTGCTATTCCAGTTCCAGTGGCTAACATAACAATGTTGGAATCTTCTTCCTCAGGGAGAAGCATTTCTTTACCTACAGGACCTGTTATCTTTACTTTATCTCCAGGCTTAATATCGCATAAGTAAGTAGAACAGACACCATTAATGGTTTCACCATCTTTTTCATACTGAAGTTGTCTTACACAAAGAGAAACTGTATTTCCTTTAAAGTCATCTCCATGCCTGGTACTAGCTATTGAGTAGAGTCTTAATTTATGAGGTTTTCCATTAGCGTCTTCACCAGCAGGCATGATACCAATACTTTGACCTTCTACATAATTTAAAAATGGATCACTATCTTTAAGGTCGAAAGTTATGTGATTAACTCTACCAATTGCTCCTTCTTTGAGAAGACTATAGTTTTCAATAACTGTTCCCTCATATGGTGTTTTAGGACGGTAAATATTGACTGGCACATCTGCATGTTTTTTCTTAACTATCTTTGGAGCTTCTGTTTTTGGAGCTTCTGTTTTTGAAACAGCGACTTTTTTAGTTTCCACAGCTTTTGCCTCAGGTTTTTTTGTTTTTGCTTCTTCAACAAATTTTAAAGCTCTTTTATTAAAAGTTGTGAGTATAAAATAAAAAACAGCTATTACTACTGGTATATGAGCTAATCCGCCTGCGATTACTTTTGCTTGTGAATACATTTTTTAGATTTCTTTTATAAAAGATTATCAATTTGTAGTTTAATTTGTAGTGATTTTACAAAAATGGTTACGTTTTGAGATCGGGATAAATAAAAGAAATTATTTTAATTTTTCAGTATTTGTTGTTTTTATCAGTATAGTTACACAGAAATAATTTTTTATCTAATTAAAAAATTCATTTATGAATAATCCTCAAGAATCAGAAGATCATTCTAGGAAGAATGATTACAGGACAATTGAGCAGACGATGGAGAAGTTTTCCGGTGGAACAAGACGACTGGCAGCTCAACTTACAACTTCTGCAAGTTTTGATTCTTTGTGGAGTGTTTTAACAGATTATGATCGGCTAAATCTCTACATACCAAATCTTTTATCGAGCAAAAAAATATTTCAGAAGGGAAATAATGTCCACCTCAAACAGGTTGGGGCTCAGGATTTCCTTGGCATGAAGTTTTCAGCTGAAGTAACTATAGATTTATTTGAAGATAAGGAGCTTGGCCTCTTAAAATTTAATTTAATAAAAGGAGATTTCAGAAAGTTTGAGGGTAGTTGGAAAATTCAAAATATTAAAAATACTTCAACAAACTCATTAATTTATGATCTTACTGTTCAAGGTTGTCAGTGGATGCCAATAGGGATGATAGAGAAAAGACTGAAAAAGGATCTTTCAGAAAATTTAATTGCCGTAGATAGGCAAGCTAAATCGTAAAAAAAATCATTATAAATTCAAATTAATAGCCCCAAGGGGATTCGAACCCCTGTCGCCTCCGTGAAAGGGAGGTGTCCTAGGCCTCTAGACGATGGGGCCAGGAAATTAGCATAACAGCTTATTAAAAACTAAGAGTAAGGCTAGCCTTTCGTCAAGTATTGTTGCTCTTTGTTTTGTCCTTGCCACACAGGAACTGTGAAATGGAAGCAAGAACCTTCCCCAACTTCAGACACGACCCATATTCTTCCTCCATGGACTTGTACTATTCTCCTACATACTGATAGCCCAATACCAAATCCTGAAGTTCCTTCAGAAGTCTGGGGAAGTCTAACCCTATCTAGAAAAATTCTTTTTTGTTCGCTCAAAGGAATACCTGCACCTTTGTCACAAATTGTTATTTCTACCCATTGATTTGTCTTATGAATCATAGTGATTTTTATAGATCCAGAATCTTTAGAAAATTTAATAGCATTTTCAATTAAGTTTAAAAATACTTGCCTCATTCTTCTTTGATCTGCAAATACAGTTGGCAGATCAGATGGAATATCAGTATCAATTTCAATATTCCTTAATCTCCAGAATTTTTCTAATTCGAGTATTACTTCAGCACTAATATTACCTAAATCAATTTTCTGAGGATTAAATAATGCTTCCCATTTAGTTGTTCCAACCTCTAAAAGATCCTGAGATAAGAGTTCAATCTCTTCAAGACGTCTTTTAATAACCTCCTGCAATTTTGAAATATCTATTTGTCCGAGTTTTTGACTTTGAACAGCCAAAGTAGCAGCAGTTAAAGGTGTTCTTAATTCATGCGCGACCATTCTTAATAATCTTTCCTGAGATTCTATTCTTTTTGTTAATGTCTCATTTTCTTGTCTTAAAACAAGAAGTTCGTCTTCCAATAGAAATTCTTTTTGAGTTCTTGTTGAATCAATTTTGGATGGCTGCAAATTAATCCCAAGATTTTTTGTTAAGCCTTCCTGTGACCACCTTGGCAACCATTTTTGCAACTGAGAGAAAATATTACTTCCAGCAAATATTTGCTTTGGAGCTGGGGAAACCTTTATAAGAGCAGGAATAGCTACTAATCTATGTAATTCAAGTAATTCTGGTTGCTCTGTGGGTTCTGAGATCTGAAGAGATGTCTCAAATTCACAATCATCTGATTCTAAATAAGCTATTAAGGACTTAATATCATTACTAGAAAGTTGATTTCTAGCTGCTACAAGTATTAATTTTAGCTCTTTTTTATCATTCAAATGAATTCCTCTGAAGTGTTGAAAAGCTGTTAATCCTTATAAACACCTTAAGATATTTTTTTTTATTTTACAGATAGGCTATTAAATAAATAGGACTTTTTTATAAATGGTTGCTATTAATCCAAAGAAAAATTTACATTTTGGTGAAAACCCTCCTGAAATCAACTTAAATAGTAATTTAAAAAGGTGGTTTTCCAGGAATATTGGATTGTGGAAATCTAATAGAACATATTTTCTTGATGAAGCACAAAAAACTTATAATTTAAGTATGAATATAAACATTCAAGCTCTCGAGAGTAAGTCTGAATGGGAGACGCATTATAAATTTTCATGGTACCCAGAAAAAAAATATAATTTCTTTGAAGAAAATCCCCAGTATAAAGAAAGAGGAGAAATGTATGCATTTTTAAAAGGTCATCAACTTAAGAGGGGAAATTTTTATCTAAGTAATGATGAAGGTATTTCAAATATTAAACAAGTCGACGAACACGAAATGATTTTTGAATCTTCTTACAAAGATTGGTATATTCTTGAACATACAAGACTTGTAGATTCTGATAATTATAGATTTAGAGTTATATATTCATGGAATAAAGATATGCTTAAAATAGTAGAAAATCATCACGAAATTAAAATTATTAAATAAATTCTCTTGGCAAATTTAGTTTAAAAATAAAAAATGTTATCTTTAATAATGTGAATAAAAATAAATCAAATATGAGTTTAAAAATATCTAAAATTTTTGCAATTCCTCTAATTTTTTCATCTTTTTTA
>JFLW01000042.1 GCA_000635495.1 Prochlorococcus sp. scB243_495K23
AAATGCAAATGTTAAAAATTTGCCTGCCAATAAAAATGATTTAGATTTATATCATGGGATGGGTGTTTCATTTCTATGTAATGCGACAAGAAAAGGATTTGATCTGGATTTCCCAAAAACATTAAGCGTTGCTTCAGCGACCTTCGCATCAGTAGTATTACAAAAACATGGAGGGAAAATAATAGAGAAAAAGAAAGAACAAACAGTTGATATGAAACAATTACAATTTATTGCATCTCTGCAATTAGTTGAATCAGCTCTTCAAGTGTGTCCAGATAATGTTCCTGAAAAGATCGAAAAAACAATTTAAGATTGAAACTGAGAGGATCAAGAAATTACAAGGTTTGTAAAAAATAATTTTTTATCTAAACATAGAACTAACAGAACTTTCTTCGTGGATTCTCCAAATAGCTTCCCCCAACATATTAGCGACGGAAAGGACTTTCAACTGAGGAAAATTATCTTTATATATAACTGGTATGCTGTTAGTCACAATAACTTGTTCAAAAAGATTCTTAGAACTTAATCTTTCATGTGAAGGAGGAGAAAATACAGCATGTGAAGCACATGCAAATATTCTATTAGCTCCTTCTTTTTTTAGTAAATTTGCTCCAGAACAAATTGTGCCTCCCGTATCTATCATATCGTCTATAAGAATAGCCGTTTTACCTTTGACTTCACCGATAACGGTTAGACTTTCAGCGATATTATGAGCAGCTCTTCTTTTATCAATGATAGCCAACGGCGCATCATTCATTAATTTCGCGAACGCTCTTGCTCTTGCTACCCCGCCAACATCAGGAGAGACTACAACTATTTCTTCTAAATCTAGAGATTCTAGATAATCAATTAATACAGGTGAACCGTAAATATGATCGCATGGTATATCGAAGTAGCCTTGTATTTGAGCCGAGTGCAAGTCCATTGCTAAAACTCTATCAACTCCTGATTTCTCTAGTAAATTAGCAGTTAATTTTGCAGTTATAGACTCTCTTCCTGAGGTTTTCCTATCTGCTCTTGCATATCCAAAATAGGGAATTACAGCCGTTATTTGTCTTGCAGAAGCTCTTTTGCAAGCATCAACCATTATCATGAGCTCCATTAAACTATCGTTTACAGGAGCGCATGTAGGTTGTATAAGGAATACATCACAACCTCTAATAGATTGCTGAATCTGAACATAAAGTTCACCATCTGCAAATCTTTTAGATATTAATGGTACATTTTCAATCCCTAAGTATGATGCAATTTCTTCAGCTAACTTTGGGTTTGTTGTCCCACTTACTAACCTTAATCTACTATTAGTTAGATTAAAGTTCGATTCTTTACTCTGCATTGCCGTGATAAAACTTGTCACGAAATTTGCACCATAAAACTATATTATCATCGTAGTCGTTTATGTGAATTTCGCAAAAGATAATGACTAGATATTTTCAAAAGTCGCCTCAATTAAGCAAAAAATTGTTGATTAAAAATTAGAATTTATATTTATCCAGACTTAAAAATCAGCAATGATATTTGTCAATTAAAAAAAATTTGTATAAGGTTGAATTTAGAGAATTAAAAACACTTTAAGTTTAAAGAATCAAAATATATTGAAAACATGCCTGTAGAGTCAATTATTACAAGAAAATCATTAGGCGTACTTATGCATCCAACATGTATTCCGGGAGGAAGAGTATGTGGAACTTTTGGGAGAGGAGCTAAAGAGTGGATAAGAAAACTTCATAAGCATGGAATTGAATACTGGCAATTTTTACCTCTTACACCTACTGACTCTACAGGTTCGCCATATAGTTCCCCATCTAGTTTTGCCTTAAACCCTTGGTTTTTGGATATAGATAATTTAGTCGAAAAAGGTTTTATCTACATCTCAGATAAAGAAAATCTAGGTCCAACAAATCAAGATAAAGATCATTTTGATTTTGCTATTGCGGATAACCTAACAAAAAAAATAGGTCTCCTCCTTTTGCAAGGTTGGAGTTCACAATCTGAAGAAAGAAAAATTAATTTTAACAAATGGGTTAGAAGGCATTCTTGGGTTGAAGATTTTGCAACATTTGTCGTTATCAGAGAGGAATTTAATATGTTGCCTTGGTGGGAATGGCCTCGAGAATTTAAAATAAAAA
>JFLW01000043.1 GCA_000635495.1 Prochlorococcus sp. scB243_495K23
TTAAAATCGTGGATCAAGAAAAAAAGTGAAGAGATACTTATTAAAAAATTAATACAGTGGCATCTTGATGAGCAATGGAGCGATATTAAAAACTTTGCAAAATCAAGAAATATTAAGCTGATAGGAGATTTGCCTTTTTATGTATCTAGAGACAGCGCCGACGTATGGAGTAATAAATCATTATTTTCAATTTTTAAAAATGGAGATTTAATCTTTCAAAGTGGTGTTCCACCTGATTATTTTTCATCAACTGGACAATTATGGGGGACCCCAACTTACTTTTGGTCAAAGCATAAAAGGACTAATTTCAATTGGTGGAGAAAAAGATTTCAAAGACAATTTGAACTTGTGGACATATTAAGATTTGATCATTTCAGAGGTTTAGCAGGTTACTGGAGAGTTAATGGCAATTCTAAAACGGCAATTATTGGAAAATGGATAAATTCTCCAGGTAAAACACTATTAAATAAAGTAAAAAAGGATCTAGGGGGTAACTATCTACCTATTATTGCGGAGGATCTGGGAGTAATAACTCCAGATGTGGAGAAATTAAGGAAAAACTTCGAACTACCTGGCATGAAAATATTACAATTTGCTTTTGATGGCAATGAAGATAATCCTTATTTACCAAAGAATATTGAAGGAGAAAATTGGGTTGTTTATACAGGTACTCACGACAACTCTACTACTGTTTCATGGTGGAAAAATTTAGATTATGAATCCCAAAGAAGAATAAAAGATGAGTATAAATTTTCAGAAAATCCTTCTTGGGATTTAATAGAGGTTGGCATGGAGACAAATGCTAATCTTTTTATCGCTCCATTACAAGATCTATTATCTTTAGACGATTCAAGTAGATTAAACACACCTGGGACCACAAAAAATAACTGGAAATGGAAGTTAAATTGTCCTTTAGAAGAAATAGAAAATAATATAAAAATGTTTAGTGAACTAGGAAATAATTTTGGGAGATCTCTAATATAAATATTATTAAAAATTATTTATCAATAATTTGATTTTCAATATTTTGAATCTCTATAACATTTACATTCAAAATAAAGTATCTCTTTAATATAAAAATAGTTAAAACTAATATAAAAAAATATAAAAGACTTCCTTGCCATGTATTGATAAGATCGAATTTCCTGAACATAAAATCCTTTCCCTTTTTCTTTAAAATTTTTCTTTCTTTAACTGCTAAATTTAATAATGTATTTTTTTTTAATACTAAACATTCCTCTAATTTAATTAATATAGATCTTATAAAAGGATACTCTGGCTTAGTACTTTTATTATTATTTTCAATAGAGTTTATTATTCGTTCAGGGATTTTTGAAATGTATGACAATTCTTTAATTGTAAGGTTTTGTTGAATTCTTGCTTCTTTTACTAAATTTGCAATTTCTAAAGATTGGTCAACCAATCCAGGACTAAATTCTTTATTTTTTTCAGATTTTTTATTAAATAAAAAGAGATTTTTCAAAATATTCATTTAATCTTCCACAGCTAAATAATCCTTTTACTTCTTATTTTTA
>JFLW01000044.1 GCA_000635495.1 Prochlorococcus sp. scB243_495K23
TTTACTTCTTATTTTTAAAATATCACATCCAATTCTAATAGAATTAAATTCATAGTTAAGTTAATTTACTATAAATATAAAAACTAAACTGTTGAAATAATATTTTGTACTGCGCTTTTTGCAATATTTAGAGGGTTAAAAGTATCTCTAATTAAAGTTAAAAGTTTTTTTGCATCAGTAAATTCTAATTTTTCATCTTTTATAAGACTTAAAAGAAGATTCTTCCTAACTTCGGATCCTTTTTTACTAACAAATAACTTCAATCCAGCGTTCGCAGCCGGTATGAGATCTGAATTAATATTCTCTGAATCTTTAAATAAAATGTTTAGTAAACTTTCAACTTTTTCTATTTGGATTTGACCTTTTTTATCAAAAACGACTTCCAAAAGTATGTCTAATATTTCATCAGAATTATCGGTCAATAGTTTTTTTGCAATATATGGATAAGCTATTTTTAGAATTTTAAATTCAGGATCTAACCTTAGTGCTAAACCCTCTTGACTAACAACGGCTCTAATTATTAAGGCGAACCTACTAGGAACTCTGAAAGGATAGGAATACATTAGTTTTGAGAATTTGTCAGTTACATTTTTAAGATTAAAATTACCAACCTCAGCGCCAAAAGATCCTCCTAGAACTTCTTTTAATGGTTCAACAAGTTTTTGAAGATCTTGTTCTTTGGTTAAAAAACCTAATTTCTGGAAATCCTCTGCGAGAAGATAATATTCTTCGTTTATTATGTGAACAATTGCTTTAATAAGAGTAAGTCTATCTGAATTTGTAATAGTATCCATCATTCCAAAATCAACATAAGCTAAATTCCCACAATCTGCATTTCCTCCTTTTAGAGCAAACATATTTCCTGGATGTGGGTCTGCATGAAAATATCCAAATTCAAATAATTGCTGCAGTCCACTGATGACACATGTTTTTATAAACGAAGCAGGTATTAAGTTATTTTTCTCTAGTAAAAATCGATCTCTTAACTTAACTCCATCAATCCAAGAAGTTGTGATTACCCTTTTGGATGAAAACTGTTTTTCTAATTTAGGAATAAAAATATTTGGATTTTCTTTGAATAAATTTGCAAACCTCAAAGCATTTTCTGCCTCTTTTTGATAATCAATTTCATCAAAAAGTGCCTTACCGAATTCATCTATTATCTCTCCAATTCCAACACCTATATTTAATGGTAAGAGTGGGGATAAAAAAGTTCCTAAAAACCTTAAGATTACAACATCCTTTCTTATAAGGAAGTATAAATTTGGCCGCTGAACTTTCACAGCTAGATAAGAATTATTTAATTTTGCTTTATAAACTTGACCTAAGCTTGCTGAAGCAATAGGACTATCTGGAAACTCTTCAAATAATTCATTAGCAGGGGATCCAAGTTCCTCTTCAATTATTTTTAAAGCAATTTTGTGATCAAATGCTGGGAGATTATCTTGTAAGTTTGTAAGTTCAGTAAGCCAATCTTGTCTAACAAGATCTGGTCTAGTTGAGAGTGCTTGGCCTAATTTGATAAAACAAGGTCCTAAATCCGTTATTACATCAAAAAGATATTTCGAGAGATTTTTTTGTACATTTTTATTTTTACTGTTACCTTGAAAAAGTATTCTTAAAAAAAGAAAAATAAAAGTTAAAAGGATATATAAAACTCTTGGGATAAAAATCCATGGTCTCAAAATCAACCAAAGAAAGTCTTCTTTTGCTGAATATTCCGAATAAGATCTTTTCATTAAAGTTAAAAAATATCAAAAAAGATTACCATGTAGTCCATTCTATATATGTCAATAATACTTTATGAGCATTTCATCTTTTCTAACTAAAAAGTTTTTAAAGTCTTTATTCTTTCCCGCTCATAACAGAGGGGCAGCTTTACCAAAGAAATTAGTGAAGTTGTTAAAAAATCCACCTGGGTATTGGGACTTGCCCGAACTACCAGAAATAGGCTCCCCACTATCCCAAAGCGGATTAATTGCTAAATCTCAAAGAGAATTCTCCGACAAATTTGGGGCTAAAGGATGTTTTTTTGGAGTTAATGGAGCTTCCGGATTAATACAATCAGCAGTAATTGCAATGGCAAATCCAGGCGAAAATATTCTGATGCCTAGAAATGTTCATATAAGTGTCATAAAAATCTGTGCGATGCAGAATATAAATCCAATATTTTTTGACTTAGAATTTTCGACCATAACGGGTCATTACAAACCAATTACAAAAATTTGGTTGGAAAGTGTATTTAAAAAATTAAATTTTGATGAAAATAAAATTGCAGGTATTATTCTTGTAAATCCCTCTTATCAGGGTTATGCCGGAGATTTAGAGCCTTTAATAGATTGTTGTCATCAAAAAAATTTACCTGTTTTAGTTGATGAAGCACATGGTTCATATTTCCTTTTTTGTGAAAATCTGAATTTACCAAAACCGGCCTTATCATCAAACGCTGATTTAGTGGTTAATTCATTGCATAAGTCACTCAATGGATTAACACAAACGGCGGTACTTTGGTACAAAGGGAATCTAATAAATGAATATAAATTAATCAAAAGTATTAATTTGCTGCAAACCACCAGTCCAAGTTCCTTATTACTTTCTTCTTGTGAAGAGTCTATTAGGGACTGGCTTAACAAAAAAAGTTTATCAAAATATCAAAAAAGAATTTTAGAGGCAAAAAGTATTTATAAAAAATTAATTCAAAAAAATATTCCTCTCATAGAAAATCAAGACCCCTTAAAAATTGTAGTAAATACCTCTAAGGCTGGGATTGATGGTTTTACTGCTGATAATTTTTTTTATAGAAATGGACTTATAGCCGAATTACCAGAAATGATGACTCTCACTTTTTGCCTAGGATTTGCGAATCAAAAAGATTTTCTTAATTTATTTGAAAAGTTATGGAAAAAATTACTATTAAATTCCAAAAAATCAAAAAGTTTAGAAGTGTTCAGATCGCCCTTTAAATTAGTTCAAGCTCCCGAAATCGAAATTGGAATTGCTTGGAGAAGTAAGAGTCGGAGTATACCTTTTTCACAATCATTAAATAAAATATCTGGAGATATTATTTACCCTTATCCTCC
>JFLW01000045.1 GCA_000635495.1 Prochlorococcus sp. scB243_495K23
CTGGAGATATTATTTGCCCTTATCCTCCTGGGATACCTTTACTAGTTCCTGGCGAAAAAATTGATATAGATAGGTTTAATTGGATAAAGAATCAAAGTTTATGCAACAAGGATCTGGTAAATTTTAATATAAGAGTCTTAGAAACATAGCAATTTCATATGAGATTAAGAAGCGGGTTACTTATAGGAATTTTTGGTTTAATTGCTGTTTTGATGGGGGGATGGTTTTTTACATTGGCAACTGCTTTACTTACATATCTAGCATTATTAGAATTTTTTAGAATGGCAGAATTTAAAGGAATAAGACCAGCTACAAAAACCACATTATTTTCATCCTTTATTATTATAGTTTCTACTTACCTTGAGACTATTGGTGTGCTTGAAGGAGAAATTTCAAATTCAATTTTGCCAATCTGTTCAGTTGGGATATGTACTTGGTTACTTTTGCAACCAAAACCTGGGACAATTTCAGATATTGCAGCCTCTATTTTTGGATTATTATATTTAGGTTTTTTACCTAGTTACTGGGTTAAGTTAAGGGGATTAGATTCAGTGATAATTATTTCAAATCAGGATTTTATGTCGTTTGAGAACTTATCAAATACTACAGGTTTGCATTTAACTTTAACCACTTGTTTTTTAATTGTAGCTAGTGATATTGGTTCTTATTTCATTGGGAAGTCATTTGGTAAAACATCTCTATCTCCAATATCTCCAAGCAAAACTATAGAAGGTTTAATTGGAGGAATATCCTGTTCAACTTTACTAGCGATAATTTTCGCATTTTTATTGAATTGGGAAAATCCATTATTTGTTGGAATAATATATGGAATTTCAATTTCTCTTATGGCATTAGTTGGAGATTTAATTGAATCTATGATGAAGAGAGATGCAAAAATAAAAGATTCCGGAACTTTTTTACCGGGACATGGAGGGATTCTTGACAGAATTGACAGTTACATCTTTACTCCATCTGTTTTGTATTATATTTTTATAATTCTCAAGTATCTAAATTAATT
>JFLW01000046.1 GCA_000635495.1 Prochlorococcus sp. scB243_495K23
TCTAAATTAATTCAGAAATCTTTTATTCTAAAAAATAATCATGGATAATTTTGCTAGATAATGATGGAAGATCTATATGCGGAAGATGACCACAATTTTGTAACCCTACAAAATTTAATTTTTTAATATTTCCTATTTTTTTAAGCTCTTTTTTTCCAAGAATTCGATCATTATCTCCACATAGTGTTTTAATTGGGATATTTTGGATATATTTTTGAGTTCCTGCAAACCCACCACTTTTTGCAAATGATGCAAGTGAATTCCTCCATCCTTTACAACCTAAATGAATTGAAGCAATTTGCTCTTCCATCTTACCAACGCATTCATCTGGGAAAGCAAATGCTTGCCTACAAAGACTTTTTCTAACCTGAGGCAATCCAAGAAATGAGGCACCAATTTGGTTAAGAGGAA
>JFLW01000047.1 GCA_000635495.1 Prochlorococcus sp. scB243_495K23
CCAATTTGGTGAAGAGGAAAAGGGATACTCTTAGGTTCTCCAAACAGTCCGGCGGGGGACAAAAGGATAATTTTTTCAATAGAATCAGGAATTTCATAAGCAAGTTTCAAAGCTGTTGAGCCTCCCATAGGGGCACCTATAATTTTTAGATTCTTTGTTATTTTTAATGTCTTAAGAAGATCAATTAAATGCGAAATTACTTTCGAGGAATTGTATTCATTTGTTGCGCACCTAGGACTAAAACCAAAACCCAAAAGATCCGGAACGATAACTTGAAAATTTCTTTTTAGTGATTTATATATTCTTCTGAATTCTAAAAAACTACTATCAAAGCCATGTAGAAGAAGTATAGGTTGACCTTTTCCTCCCATAACTACTGGGAATTTTAAGGAGTTCCAATTTTGGTTGAGTTTTATCCACTTAACATCATTTGCCAAATAAAGACCTAAAGGATCTAATAGTGACAATTTGGCACTTTCGAAAAATTCTGCATTTAAATCACCTAATTGTTCAAAATTGTTTTTAGTCAAAAAATATTTATATTTTAATTTTTTGTTGTTCAAATTTTGAAATAACCTCTATTATTTCTCGTTTATTAATTTCAAAAGGCAAAAAGTGAATCTCAGATTTATCTCGACAAGTAAAATCAGCAATTTTCTCTAAATTATTATTTTCAAAAACATTTATTCCAAGTTGTCCGATAGTAGTTGGCAAATTCAATTCTTTCATAAGTACAAATAATTGTTTAATTGATTGATCAGCTAATTTATTATTATTTTTCATTTCTTCTATTCTTAATTGCAATAATAAACCAACCCCAACAATCTCACCATGTAAGAATTTATTAGGGGTGATTATCTGAGTAATTGCATTATGAATAGCATGTGCTGCTGCAGTCCTACATTTTTCTCCACCAATACCGCCAACTAATCCTGCTGTAAGTCCACATGCTTCTACAGTATTTTGCCAAGATGGATGATTTTCAAATTGACCCTTAAATGCTTTTCCTCCATCTATTAATAGTTGATCTCTTAAAACTCTTGATATCTGAATTGCTTGTTGAACAAGACCGTCATCTATTTTTGAACTTGTTATTGAGGATTCGTACCATTTTGCTAAGGCATCTGCTATGCCACTTGCAAGTGTTCTTGATGGAGCTGTTTGAATAAATTTATGATCAAAAACTAGTATTTTCAGACAAGATC
>JFLW01000048.1 GCA_000635495.1 Prochlorococcus sp. scB243_495K23
TTGAATAAATTTACGATCAAAAACTAGTATTTTCGGACAAGATCCTAATGCAACATCTTTTATAAATTGACCATCCTTTGTATAAATATTCGATAAGGCTGTCCAACCAGCACATGTAGAGGCGCTAAGAGGAACTGTAATACAAGGGATATTAAGAGAATCGGCTATGTATTTTCCAGAGTCTAGAACTTTGCCACCTCCAGCTGCGATAACACAATCATTATTATTATTTGAAATAATATTCTT
>JFLW01000049.1 GCA_000635495.1 Prochlorococcus sp. scB243_495K23
AACAATCAAATTGTAAATTAGCAGAATTTACATTAAGTTTTTGATTTTTTAAATCATTAAAAATATTATTTCTCAAATTATTCGTTTGAATACCTCTACCTAGAATTAATGGACTTTTAGTTAATTTAGCAATTTGAGGTAAAGATTTTTCCCAAGCAGAATTACCCCTGTATATAGTTTCTGGAGAGATAGACTGCATATTTAATTTGAATGATTAGAAGTTAGCACCTGCTAACTCTTGAGAAGATTCTTCAGAAGAAATGTTTATTGTAACTTTTTTATTATCATCTATATCAACTAAAGCATTATCTCCATCTTTTATTCTCCCAGAAAGAACTTCTTCAGCCAAACTATCTTCTAGTAAACGCATAACTGCCCTTCTCAAAGGTCTCGCTCCGTATGAAGGATTATAACCTTCTTCAACAAGTCTTTCTTTGAAAGCATCAGTGACATTTAATTTAATACCTTTATCCTGTAATCGGACAAAAACTTCTTGCAACATTATTTCAGCAATTTCTTTAACTTCATTTTTAGTTAATTGTCTGAATACAATTATTTCATCAAGCCTATTTAAAAATTCAGGCCTAAAGTATTGCTTAAGTTCTTCATTAACCAGTGATTTAATTCTGTTATATTGACTATCTTCAACTGAATCACCTGAGAATTCAAATCCTAGACCGCCACCACCTTTCTCGATTACTTTTGAACCGATATTTGAGGTCATTATTAATAATGTATTTTTAAAATCTACAGTTCTACCTTTGGAGTCAGTTAATCTTCCGTCTTCAAGTAGTTGCAATAATGGTGGGAAAACATCTGGATGCGCCTTTTCAACTTCATCAAATAAAACAACGGTATAAGGACGTCTTCTAACAGCTTCAGTAAGCTGACCACCTTCATTAAAACCAACATAACCAGGAGGCGAACCTATAAGTTTAC
>JFLW01000050.1 GCA_000635495.1 Prochlorococcus sp. scB243_495K23
TCTATTAGGATTTTTTAATCCAACTCTTGCTCTTCTTATGGCTCTTGAGACAGCCTTTACAGCTTCATCTTGTCCAATCAGCCTTTGATGAAGTGTTTCCTCCATATTAAGAAGCTTGACTGATTCAGTTTCTGTTAATTTTTGAACAGGAACACCTGTCCATGAAGCCACAATATGAGCTACATCCTCTTCACTAACGAGGGGACTTCGTAAAAGTTTTGAATCACTTTTTATAGAATTATCTTCATCAGATTGATCTCCAGCCGTAGATTCTTTTTTATTATCCAAAACCTCTTTAATTTTTGCAGACAATTCCATCTCTTTTTCGCGTAATTGGCCAGCTTGATCGAAATTTTGGTCTCTTACAGATTCTTCCTTCTGTTTTT
>JFLW01000051.1 GCA_000635495.1 Prochlorococcus sp. scB243_495K23
GGCGGCCTCTAACGCATCATCAGTAATTTTAAGACGATGATGTTGTTCGTAACGTTCTCTAAGACCTTTTAAAATTTCGATTGTATCTTCAATAGATGGCTCACCTACCATTACAGGCTGGAATCTTCTTTCTAGTGCAGCATCTCTTTCGATATGTTTTCTATATTCATCTAGAGTTGTTGCTCCAATACATTGGAGTTCCCCTCTAGCTAATGCTGGCTTAAGTATATTTGCTGCATCTATAGCGCCTTCAGCAG
>JFLW01000052.1 GCA_000635495.1 Prochlorococcus sp. scB243_495K23
GGGGAAGGTGATAAATTCTTACCTAAGTCTTTAATTGAAACTAACATTATTATGAAGGCGATTATGATAATTAAAATACCCAGAAAATAAGAAAAAGGACTTGCTTGAATTATTTGTTTTTGTGGAAGAAATTCCCATTGAAAAAAATGAAGAATAATAATAATGAACTGTAAAAAAACAAGTATTAGTTCATAAGCAGCTTTAAAAAATTTTTTCAACTGAAATTTAGACATTTTTTATTTCTTTAATGCTTTAATTAAAGGACC
>JFLW01000053.1 GCA_000635495.1 Prochlorococcus sp. scB243_495K23
ATATCAGATTTTTTTTCATAACAATTTATATCTTTTATTAAAGAATAATTACTTTTAACAATCTTTGATTTATCAAGATCAATTATTTCATTTTTATTTAAAACAGAATCTTTAATTATTAGTTCTCTTTGACTTTTGTTTAAGAAACTATCAAAAAAAGAAATTAACTCTTTTATGGGAAAAGAAACATCTAATTTTTTATTGTCTTTATCATTTTTTACCCAAGAAACTATAAATTTTTCTCTGCAGGCAATTAACAACTCCAGAAATGCATATTTCTCTCTTTCAAAAACAGATGGATCACCCAAATGATATTTGTTTTTTAATAAATTAATGTTTTCACTCTTTGGTAATTTTGGATAATTAAT
>JFLW01000054.1 GCA_000635495.1 Prochlorococcus sp. scB243_495K23
AATCTAGTGTATTTTTTTCTTCACCTAATCTTTCTTTATCATCTAATCCCCAATGAAAACCCGCTTGGGAAAGTAAGAAAATAATTTCATCCTTCTCAGTAATATTAAAATCAAAAATGTTCTGAGTTACTTTTTTCGAAAGAATATAATCTATTTTTTCAAGAGTAATTTTTTCACTTGCTATTTCAGTGATGTCAATTAGAAATTCATAAATTCCTGAAGAGTCATGATTATCCTCATCAATAAAAAAATAAGGTATCTTTTCACCATTAATTAACTCATTATTAAAGATGTACCTCAGATACGGTTTAATTAAATTAGTTTGTGGAGATAAAACAGCAATATCACTATATTTAATATTCTCGCAAGAATTTATTATTTCTATAATTTTATTTCTTAAATATTCAAATTGACTATTCTGATTAAAATGCTCACAAAGTAATATTGAATCATCCCT
>JFLW01000055.1 GCA_000635495.1 Prochlorococcus sp. scB243_495K23
CAATTAGTCTTTTTTGTATTTGATTAAGAAGAGGAATATCTTTCTTATTATGAAAATTAGTTGTTGGATCGAGATAAATAAGATTATTTTTTAAATTTATACCTTCTGTATAAATATTTTCATCAATTAATTTCTGAAAGTTTGCTCCAAATTTACCAAATATTTTCTCTATATTTGTATTATTTAAATTCAATTTACTTTCATTATCATCAAATTCCAACTCACCTTCAAGACAATTTATTCTATTCCATAAATCTTCTCCAGGAGATAATAAATACAAATTTACCTTAATAAATTTTGAAAGTTCTGAATAAAAATTAATATGTAGTTTAGATAGGTTATTATCTGAAAAAATATAAATTTGATTTGGTACTTGAAATTGAAAGTTTTTAATTTTTCTTAAATTCTTTATTACTTCAATCAT
>JFLW01000056.1 GCA_000635495.1 Prochlorococcus sp. scB243_495K23
TTTTTTATAGTTATTTGTTCACGTAACCAATTCCCCAAAAAGTAATTGGGGACTACTATTTCTAATTTCTCATTTATAGGCGGAGGACATATTTTTAATTCCTCTGCTAACAGCTCACTAATTACTTCAATTTTATTTGACTTATAAAGATTGAGCAATTTACTAGATGGTTATATTACTCAACTTTAAATGGATCAATTATTTCTGCATTAGGACATTCGAATTCCCCCACAGCAACAAATTCTAAACGAAGCTTTAAGAAAGTTATAAATTTTTTATCAGTCGATAAAACAACTGCTGGGGTAGATGGGATTTTTGCTTTTAGATCAGCAAATTGGGTGGTTTGTAAAAATGATGGATTTTTTAAAAGCCAAAAATCTATTTCTTTATTATTTTCTTTATAGTTCCTCATCCTCTCATTCAAAATTTCATCAAGTGGTTCTTCAACTGTTAAAAACTTTTCACTTGCCGCAACGAAAAAGTATGTTGTCATTTTGAAATTTAATTTGATGTAATGAGGGACTTCCTTTCACGCACAGACTTTTCTAATCCTATCGCTAAAGCCCTTGCCACAATACTATGACCTATATTCAACTCGTTCATATTGTTAATTGATGCAATTTTTTTAACATTATTATAGTTAAGACCATGACCAGCATTAACTACTAATCCAAGGTCATTTGCTAAATGTGTAGACTCTATTATCCTTTGGAGCTCTTTGTATTGTTCAGATCCCGATAGTTCAGCATATTTTCCAGTATGTAATTCTATAAAATCAAAGCCAATTTCTTTGGAATAATTTATCTGTTCACCAAGAGGATCAATAAATGCACTCACTTCTATATTTGAATCCTTTAAATTCCCAACAGCCTTCTTGAGGTATTCGACATTACTTTTTAAATCCAACCCGCCTTCAGTAGTAACTTCCTCTCTTTTCTCAGGTACAAGCGTTACATAGTCTGGAAAAATTTTTTTGGCAATTTCTAACATTTCTTCTGTAGCAGCCATCTCTAAATTGAGTTTTGTTTTTATAGTCTCTTTCAGAAGGAATACGTCCCTATCTTGTATATGTCTTCTATCTTCTCTTAGATGCACTGTAATGGAATCTGCCCCTCCTAATTCAGCTAAAAAAGCAAATTGCACAGGGTCAGGCTCGACAGTTTTCCTTGCTTGCCTTACATTTGCAATATGATCGATGTTTACACCTAAAGTAGCCATAATTTTGAAAATTTTAGTTTCTAGACAATCTAGTAACCGCCCAATAATAGCTAATAAAAAAAGGCAAGCACTTAAATTATTAATATACAGTAAATAGAAATTGAAGAAGAATTCCTTAAATATTTGCCATAAAATTAACCCTGTATTGGGATTTATTGCAATGTTTGTTGCTCAGGACGTTGTTTTGAGATTCTTTTTTAAAAAAAAGAAAATATTAAAAAATAATTTTTCGATTCCCCTAAATTCCTCTATTATTTTGGCTCCAACCCACAGATCAAGATGGGACGGCTTAATACTCACAATGGCAATGGGTAGAAGGGTAACAAAAAAGGATTGTAGATTTATGGTTACTAAATCCGAAATGAGAGGAATACAAGGTTGGTTTTTAAAAAGACTTGGATGTTTTTCAATAAATCAGTTATCGCCATCTCTCTCAGCTTTAAGATATGCGATTGATCTTATAGAAAAAAGAGAACAACTAGTTGTTTTCCCCGAAGGAAAGATTAATAGATATGGGAAAAAATTAGTTCTCAAAGAAGGACTATATAGATTAGCTAAATTAGCTACCAAAAAAACGACCTCTATTAATATAATTCCAATTGGAATTGCTTACAGCAAAATACCTCCGAACTTTAGGGGCGAATTTTGTTTATCCTTTGGAAAACCAATACCAATTAATGATTACTCAAACTTTACTATCAA
>JFLW01000057.1 GCA_000635495.1 Prochlorococcus sp. scB243_495K23
TTCTAAATGAAGAAATGACTCAAGAGGAAGAAAAAGCATTAAAAAATGTAGGTAGATGAATCTGTAATAAGTTACTATAAATTTTAATTATTGAAAAAAGAATATGAAATTCTTAAAATTAATACCAATTTTATTGATATTTTTTGGAAATGTTCCTTACAAAAATGAAGTTCATGCAGAAATAAAGAATCCAGAAGACTTCAGAGTACTGTCAAATGAGAGTAAAAAGCTTTCCATCTCAAAAGTTGAATATTTTATAAAAGAAGGTGATCAATATATTAAAAACGGGGATTTTGAAAAAGCTAAGGATTTTTATTTAGACGCTAGAAAATTAGCAAAGCAACTTGCGTCTTTTTATTCTGATCTAAATTCATCGTTCAAAGGAATTGATGCGAGAATACCAAATGAAATGCAAAGGAAAGGTAAGCAAACATTACAAATTTTGGCAGAATCAAATGAGAGATTAGCCTCTTTGTATATAAAAACTGAAAAGCCTGAGGTAGCAGTACCCTTACTTGTTGAAACAATTAGAATAATGTCTCCCAATAGCCCAGAAGGTAAAGATGCTTATGAAAGATTAATCCAACTAGGATCTGTTGAGACAAAATACAAAGGTTAATTAAAATTTACTATGATTACTAAAACAGAAGTTATTAAATTAATAACTAAAAAAATCCCAAGTTCCCAAGTTTTTGTTGAAAACCTTAAGGGAAATGACCATTTGCAAGTAACTGTAATTGCATCTGAATTCAATGGATTATCATTAGTTAAACAACACCAGCTAGTATATTCTGCTTTAAAGGAAGAATTAGCTTCAGAGGCTATCCATGCACTGGCATTAAAAACAGAAACTCCAAAATGAATTATGGACAACCTAACAAAAGATAAAATACAAAAACTGATTGAATCTAATCCAGTGATGGTTTTCATGAAAGGGACAAAATTAATGCCTCAATGCGGTTTTTCCAACAATGTAGTTCAAATACTAAATTCTTTAGGGGTAGAATTTGGTACGTTTGATGTTTTAAGTGATTTTGCTATAAGGGAAGGTATCAAAGAATATTCAGATTGGCCAACAATTCCTCAAGTTTACTTAAGAGGAGAATTTCTTGGTGGATCAGACATCCTTATTGAAATGTACAATTCTGGATCTCTTAAAGAAAAAATAGAAATTGCTCTAGCGTCTTAAGACAATTAGTGAGTATAAATACTGTATTGATTAATAAAAATTAATATTTTAAATCCTTTTTTTATCAAAAAAACCTTTATTTCCATCTCCATCTGGATCGATAAATCTTGACGGATCTAAAATCCATCTTTCAATTAATCTTTCTAATTTCTCTTGATCCTTTTGCTCTAAACTACTGCAATTCCTTAATGCTTGGAGATAACCATCACTATATAATTTAAGATCGGATGGCGTATGAAAACGAGTAACTAAGTCCTGGCAACTATCGCAAATTGACTGAAAATGACGAATTGCTTTAGGGTTTTCAAATGATGTCATAATTCGATAAAT
>JFLW01000058.1 GCA_000635495.1 Prochlorococcus sp. scB243_495K23
TCGATAAATTCTGATTTTTATTTTGCATTTGTTATACCTTATTAAGAACGATAGAAAATTGCCTGGCCTAACAGTAATTAAGAATGCAATCAACTGAGCAAATCTTAGCTTCAACTCCTGACAGTTCACAATTGCCTACGAGCTCTCAAACCCCCTCAAGAGTGCTAGTTGTTGAACCTCACCCCACACTTAGAACAGTACTTGTGCAAAGGCTTCGCCAAGATGGCCATTTAGCTGCAGCAGTAGGTACAGCTGCAGAAGCTATTGACTTATGCAGAGAACAATCACCTGACTTATTAGTTAGCGCAGAAATCCTCGAGCAGAATACTGCAATGAGACTAGCTCAACAGCTGGGGTCTTCAGTCATAGTTTTGACGGCAAGATCAGGTGTTGAAGCATTAGTAAATCTATTAGATGAAGGGGCAGATGATGTTCTCAGAAAACCTTTTGGACTTGAAGAGCTTGCAGCACGCTGCAGAACACTCCTAAAAAGGGGCAGAATAGGCTTACAAGAGAAAGTTGAGGTTGGACCTTTAGAGGTACATCTTCTTTTAAGACAAGTTACTCTAAGCGAAAAGCCCGTAGAATTAAGTCCTAGGGAGTTTGCACTGCTTTGCGCTCTTTTGATGCCACCAGGCATGGTAAGAAGTCGTCAAGAGCTCTTAAGGATGGCTTGGCCGCCCTTCAGTGGTGGCCCTAGGTCTGTGGATACTCAGGTATTGACTTTGCGGAGAAAATTAGAGCAAGCTGGATTGGGAGAAGGTGGGGGAATAACCACTGTTAGACAACAAGGTTATAGATTCAGTATTGATAATATTTAATTTAGAAAAGCAAAAAGTTCACCAATAATCATTAAAAATGATAGTAATGTCAGTAATTTATATGTCCAAAGTGGTGATATGTAAGTTATTTCATTAATATCGATCCCAGTATTACTGGAAACAATTAATAAAAACTTTTCAAATTCTTCCACTCTTTGTGGGACAAGAATATTATCACCTTGAAAAGTATTAAAGTAATAAACTTTACTACCCTGACTGGTTGGCAAAGATTTGATTAATTTAATATCTTTCCAAGAAATCTCCCAATTTTTTCTTCCTAAGAATTTTGAAATAAAGCTACTTTTATATGAAATTTTATTACTACAAGTTTCAACATAATCACTAGTGATATTGATTATCAAATAAAGTCCGATGGCAAAAATTATAATAGAAGGGATTTTTAATTTTTCGATTGCAATAAATGGTAAGGGAATTGTCAGCGCTAAATAAAGAGAAATTAACGAACTTTTCACAAAAAAAAGAGTTTTAAATTTTTCTATCATTTCAGAAGGATCCTTTTAATCGGGCAATTTTAAACTGTTTATGTTTAACTTTGCACCTATTTTGTGAGCACATGCGTATCCACTAAAAGCAACTGCATTTAGCCCTTGGCCAGGGAAGCATGAATCCCCTACACAATAAAGATTTTGAATTTTAGTAGTGTTAAAAGGCATTGGCAAAAGTCCGAGCAACTTTTTTCTGGGAATTGGCCCATAACTACCTTCAAATCTTCCAAGAAACTTTTTATGAGTTTTGGGAGTACCAATTTCTTTGTGATCAATATATTGTTCAAGATTAGGAAGAATGGTTGATATTTTTTCAACAAGGAAAGAAAAATATTTTTCTTTCTTTTGCAAATATTCTTTCCTTGATAGGCCTTCCCATTCACTAATCGATGAAGGAGTAAATGCATGTACGATATGTTTACCTTCTGGAGCTAAAGACGAGTCAAGCAAAGTAGGTATAGAAACAAAAATAACTCCCTTTTCGCTTTCTAATTCATCCCAATTTTCAACGATTATATGATGACAATTAAAATTATCGGATATTAGATTTTTTTCTACTCCAAGGTGAATCGAAACAAAAGAAGGTGAGGGTTTATAAGTTTCAGACCACTTATATTCACTTTTTGGTACGTTTTTGCTAGAAATTAATCCTTTAGTATTATCTTTTAATCCAAATGTATCCCATCTAGTGGAGTTAGATACAATAATGTTTGAATATATCTCCTCCCCATTTGAGAGCTTAACTCCTACCGCTTTCTCATCCTTTAAGAGGATTTCAGTCACATTTGCTTTATATCTAACTTTTCCTCCTAATTTTTCAATACCAGAAACAAACCTCTCTGCTATCGTTCCAACACCCCCTTTTGGATAATTTATTCCCCCAGCATGCCTATCTGTAAATACCATTCCCGCATTAATCATAGGGGTTTTTAGAGCCGGCATTACAGACCAACAAAAACATTCGATATCGATAAATTTTAAAAGTTCAGGATCTTTTATAAACTTTCTTGCAACATCTCCCGCATTTGCTGGTAACCATCTAGCTAACCCTAAACAGGATAATGGAGATTTAAAGAAAACTTTAAAAAGATAACTTGGATCCTCTATTGATAAAAGAGGCATTGAGTCTAAACATTTAAATACACTTGCACAAGTATCATAGAATTTCTTGATGCCTTTTTTTTCCTTGGGGAAACTAGCTGATAATTTACTGATAAATTGCTCATAATTTTTATCTACAGAAATATTAAAGTTATGAGGTAAGTGATATTCCAATTGAACGGGATCAGGAATAGTTTCGCATTTTTCATTTACATCATTCAAAGCACGAGTTAATAAATTGGTATAACCTTTCTCACCAAATCCAAAAATCATTGAAGCCCCTACATCAAAGGTATAGCCTTTTCTCTTAAAAGAGCCTCCACTCCCTCCTGGAATAATATATTTTTCAAGAACTAAAACCTGAGCTCCTTTTGCTGCCAATTGTGAAGCAGTTACTAACCCTCCTATTCCTGAGCCAATAATAATTGCATCGAAGTTTTCTTTATTTAATTCCATTTTTTGGATCTTTGATAATTAATCTTAGTAAATTTTGCTGAGTAAGTGGTCTTTATCAAAACAAGACTCCAGTTTATTTTTAAAGTCATTCAAAGCTTCTGTAGATCTTTCTTGATAAGCTATGTACCTTAATCTTTTATCTTTTATTCTTTTAGTTAGTTCTGGAACTAAACCAAATGAAGCAGGCATTGGTTGGAATTTATTCTTTTTCTGATTAGATAATATTTGATTTTTGTTACTGATAAAGTTCATTAGAGAACCAATCATTGACTCATCAGGAAAACTTACTGTTTTTTTACCCTTAGCTAATAAGGATGCATTTATTCCTGCAAGCAAGCCTCCTGCAGCTGCCG
>JFLW01000059.1 GCA_000635495.1 Prochlorococcus sp. scB243_495K23
AAGCCTACCATATTTAGTAATTTCCCTTCTAAATCTTCTTTCCTTAATTGGACAACTGCATGAGGTCGCTTTTTTAATCTATTTTCCCTATCAAATAAATCTCCCCATTTTGGATTCCACAAACCAATAGATTTCAGTGGTCCATATCTCATTGTGTCAACACCTCTTCTGGCAATTTCTTCAATTGGTAAGCATGCTTCAAAGAAATTAGCTGATTCTTTCTCAAAGTCTTTTAAATTAGCTTGTTCTCCTTCTATAAGTTCATTCCTGAAATGGATGTAATCATTTTCATCCATAGGGCAATTTAGATATGCCGGATCTCCTTTGTCGTATCTGCTAGCTTTAAATACAATCTCTTGATCAATAGTATCTCCGTAAATAATAGGACTAGCGGCATCAAAAAAATGACACGCATCAATACCTGTAAAAGCTTGAATTTTATAAGACAATTCATCAGCAGTTAATGGACCAGTTGCGAGGATCGTTATATTTTTTTTGCTTGGGAGATCTAATTGTTCAAATCTCTCAATTTCAATTAAAGGATGATTAGATAAAGCATCAGTTAAAGCGATACTAAATTTAGATCTATCAACCGCCAAAGCACCTCCTGCTGGTACAGCAAATTTATCTGCTGTTTGAACTATCAATGATTTAAAAATCCTAAGTTCTTTTTGTAATAAACCTGCAGCTCTATCGGGACTCAAAGCTCCAAAACTATTGCTACAAACCAATTCTCCAAATTCACCAGTATGATGAGCTGGAGTTGATTTGATAGGTCTCATTTCAACTAGTTTGACTGGTATACCAGAATTTGCTACTTGCCAAGCAGCTTCTGATCCTGCAAGACCAGCACCAATAACTATTACTTCTTTATCTAACAAATTGGATTAATCCTTGCCCAAAAAGTCCCTATTGAATTGCTCTCTTGCTGGTTTTTGTATATTGAATATAACCCAAGCTAAAGCGGCAATAATGGGTGCAAAAACTACGATTGTTCTAAGCATTTTAGAAATTCTGTTAACGATTAAATTATTTTAACTTTTAACTGTAAATTTAGAGAGAAATTTTAATTTTTTATTTCATAAGTTAAGAATTGTTTTTCTATTGTTCAACTTGAGATAAAAAGTTGTTTTTTTTACCTTAAAAAGGGTTAATTCCATATGTACTCAATTTTACAAAATGGGTCGCTAGCTCAGCGGTAGAGCATCCGGCTTTTAACCGGACGGTCCTGAGTTCGAATCTCAGGCGACCCACATTTTTATAGAGTTCATCTC
>JFLW01000060.1 GCA_000635495.1 Prochlorococcus sp. scB243_495K23
ACCTTTTTAAATCAAGTTGCTTTAGATTATTTTGGTAATGATGAGTTGTATACGTGTAAATTTCTCCTTAGACAAATCTAGGATTATTTATCATGATGGTCAAAATATAAAAAAGTTTTAAATCTCATTAAGCCACAAAGAAATACTATTCAATTTTACATAAAACCTTTTTTCACTTTTTATAAATTATCTGTGATTTCTTCTTCCAAGGCTTACCGGAGAAAAAATATTTTTTCAATACATTTATGTAACAGTACTGTAAAAAAAATTCAAAATCACCACTTCTCTGTGAAATCTCGCAAAAAAACTAATAATTACTTTACAAAGCTTCATAATTCCTGTTACAATAATTTATATTAATTACTTTTTTTAATCATGACACCTGAAGCAGAACGTTTTAACGGATGGGCAGCAATGTTAGGTTTCGTTGCAGCTG
>JFLW01000061.1 GCA_000635495.1 Prochlorococcus sp. scB243_495K23
AGTAGTTGTTTCTGAGAAACTACCAGCTTCAAAGTTGTTTAATCTAGCTTCTAGACCGTCTACACGGCTGTTAGTAACTGCAATTTCTTCTGCAGCGTTGAAGTCATTAATAGTGACTTCGTTCGCAGTTGCTGCCATAGGCGCTAGAAGGCCTAAAGATGCAGGAGCTACGAGCAAGCTCTTAAAAAGCTTCATAAATTTCCTCACACGAAATTTAAAGTACACCTCAAGATAGTGTATTCAGGCATACAAAATCAAGTATCAAGGGCTACAATTTTGAATAATTTGTGCCACTTTGTTAAGTTGTACAATAAATTTTTTAATAATTTAAGATATTGATTTTGTTTTTCTTCTAATAGATTAATTATATAAATTATATTTTTTTGGAAATTTTGAAAGAAATTTTTTCTGTTTTGTATTTTTTCTTCCTTTTATTATCAACTGTGTCTACGTACCATCCAGACGCTAACCTAGTGTCAATTTCTTCGTAACTTTCTTTTTGGTTTAATTTATTTAAGGATTTCTTTTTATAGTCCATATATTTAATAAATTTTATTTAATAAAAAAAATATAGCATTTAAATATAATTTAAGCAGTAAAAAAATTTAGTTAAAAGTTTTAATAGGATTTTGAAATTCTTTTCTTTTAGATTTTACTTTCTTGAAATCTTTAGAAAAAAGAAAAAAAACTTTTATTTCCCTCAACCGAAAAATTAATTAGTTATATTTTTTGAAATTAATACCTGAGGAGCACAAGGTCAAATGA
>JFLW01000062.1 GCA_000635495.1 Prochlorococcus sp. scB243_495K23
AAATCTCATTTTTTGCAAAAGTAGTTTTACTTTTAACTCTTTATTGTATTTCTGATTTATCAATTAAAAATAATATTTTGAGAAAAGTTATGAATAGAGCTCATAGAGCTAAAAAAATTTAAACTTCCTAATCAATGGAATTTTTAATTAATTTTTGGAATAATCAACCAAATGAAGTTATCGGTGTAGGTATGTCAATATTCATATTTTTGGGAATTTACATAGCATTACTCAACACATATAAGTAGTAATGGAAAAATTTACTCTTATAAATAAGGATAGATCGAGGATAAAAGTATTTGAACCATTTGAAGATGTATCGAA
>JFLW01000063.1 GCA_000635495.1 Prochlorococcus sp. scB243_495K23
TGCAAAAAATGAGATTTGCATAATAAAAATAACTCTAAACTTATAAAAGCAAATTTCATTAAAACTGCCAATTTTTTAAAAGACCTTATAGGAGGTATTTTAAAAAATTGAATACGAAAGACTGAAGAAAAACAAATGCAAAAAGATCAAAGGTCTTAGCGTTCGTAGAAGCTCCTGTTAGATATAAGATAGAGTTAATAGAAAGAGACTTATGAAGGAATTAGAAGAAAATACTATCGAACAAATAAGAACTCTTCTTAATTATTTAGAGCAAACAGATCTATTAAAAAACAAGGAAATTCTTAGATGCTTAGATGTAATAGCAAGAGAGTATGGCGGAGAAGTAGTTGACAAAAATTAAATGGCAATCCAGATCAAAAAACAATATTTCTAGAAAAAGCTTATGACGAACTAAAGACAATTTGCACCAAGTTCCAAGACCAATCTGGAGCTACAAATATGGAAGTAAAAACTTTACTTCGAAAACTTGCGAGGGTTTATGCAAAAGATGTTGATAACAACTATTACATAGATTGGGAAGTTTAAATAAGTTTATTTGATATTCTTTTGCTATAAATTAATTGAGGCCAAACCTCGTCAGCACACTCTACGTTTGCTGCAAGACATAGATTGATTCTATATAGTTGAGAGTCGATTTAATAACCCTTTCAGTAGTTGAAATTTCTGGAAGGGTTTCTTGTTACTGATATTTATTTAGTAATCGGTTATAAATTACCAACAATAATAATACCCCAACTATTCCATAAATTGCATGGTATGGGTCGTGGTGATTCTGCCAAAGCTCCTTTAAAAAAACCTTCAATACTTCATAGCTATTGTCAAATGAGAATAACATCCATAAGATTTTTCTCTAATTAATTTGCATAATTTCTTACAACTGGTAATTTTAGTGGGCTTCAATAAATTCAAATGCAAGATCAAAAAATTGAAAAGATAGCAGCTGTTGCATTAAACATAACTAAGATGCTGGTAATAATTTATCTAGGCTTCGTAGAAGTATTTAAAATTGGCAAATTACTTAGAGAGAAGTTAGATGCTGAATTTGATATTTCTCGAAAATGGGCTTCACAAAATTATGCAATTCTAAAAAAACGACTAGCGGAAGGAAAAGTAGCGAGTGTTATAGAAAATTAGTAAGCGTTATATTTACGCAACAAGTTTGATCGAATATACGGCATCCTTACAATTATTTTTTTTATCCCATTCCTTTGCGAAAGGAGATTGCATCTCTGCATCTAATTTTTCTAAGTCGGTACAGTTCATTAATAAATGAGATTTGTGTTCATTCACTTTTACAAACTCATAATCAGTTACAAACTCTTTGCACATTTCTTCAAGAAATAATGTCTTTACATCATTTTTAAATTCTTCAAATGTACAGCTAAAAGTTGAGATGATGAGAGTGTTCATTAAAAAAAGGAGCTAATGGCCCCTTATTTTAGATCGACTGTCAATCTCGTTCTATGAGTAGACTTTGGCAACTATTGGACCAGCCTCTTCATCAGTAAATACAGGTGTGGTTTCCCAATTGAGAAATTCACCCCATTCAGCGGCATGTTGATATATTGCTTTTGGATCATCAGTCTTTAAAACTATCCAACCCTCTAAAGAACCGGGTGCGTGATATCTTCCAATCATCTCAACTCCAGGATAATCTCCCCCACCACCAAGAAATTTTTCTGCACCTTTTTGATGATATCCGGCCTTAAATGACCAATGCTGAACATAAAGCATTTTATTTTTTAATTTTTATTTGCTTTCTATTATTAGCAAAAAAAATAATTACTGAAAATAAATAGTTTTAATTGCCCATTTTTGAAGATCCATTAGTGAAACCATTAAGTGAAAGTGATGTTCATATTTACGATCAACTGCTATTTCAAGCTACTTTTAATTGAAATTCAAACTAAAATAAGAGGATATTAGCACCTTTTTTATGCTGTTTCTAATTTCTTATAAATTCACTGATGTAATCGCAGAAGACAAGGGAGCCAAAATGTTAAAAGAATGGTACGACAAAGGCGGGCCACAAAATAGACCAGGGGGTTATGACGTTAAATCTTGGATTTTCTTACCTCAACATGGCAATGGTTACTCTGTTGTAGATGCTGATTCTTTAGAAACTATTTGGGAACAGTGGAGTCCTTGGAGAGAATTATTGGAATTTACTATTGAACCTTGTGCGGATTTAGATCAAACAGTGGCCTCATATTGTTAATGAAAGACTTTTTACTTGTATAAAAATATAAGACTTAGCAATTATGTAGCGATTCAAGAAAATAATGCTTATTTAACCTATTTAGCCTTTTTATTTTTTAATATATGAGTAATAAATTTCCAAATAATAATGAGTAAATTTAAAGATAACTTTTCAAGTGAAAGCTTTTACCCAGATAGTAATTATTATCTTGACCAAGAGAATTCTCCTAAAGAAGACCCAATTACAGAAGATCAAAAATCCAATATAGGGGGAAGTTTTGAATGGCCAAATACCTATTGGTTCATTGCGGAAAGAACAAATGGAAGGCTTGCAATGATAGGTTTCATGGCTGTCGTTATTAACTACACCTTATTCGGATGGATAGCTTATCCAATCCTTTAAATGAGTAAGTCTAATTTTGAAAAATGGTTTAGATAAATCTGGAAAACATTGGCCTAAATATGCTGCGTTTGTTGTAACTTTATTTGCTATTTATTTTGGCAAATTAACTTAAACTTCTTAATTACTTTTATTGCCTTTTGATTATTCATATGTTTTTGAGGAGTTTTCAAGTAATTTATTTAATTCCAAGAGTTCTTCTTTGCTAAGTTCTCTATATTTTCCTGTTGGCACGTCTAACTTAATATTCATAATTCTTACGCGCTTTAATGATCGTACTCTATATCCTAAGGCCTCACACATTCTTCTAATCTGACGGTTAAGCCCTTGTGTGAGTATTATTTTAAAATTTCTTGGACCCAATTGTTTTACGAAACAATTTTTAGTTATTGTGTCTAATATTTCAACTCCATTACTCATACTTTGAATAAAGTCGCTATTAATAGGACGATTAACTTTTACAATATATTCTTTTTCATGATTATTTCTTGCTCTGAGTATTTTATTTACGATATCGCCATCATTAGTTAAGAAAATCAATCCCTCACTGAGCTTATCTAATCTTCCGATGGGGAAAATTCTTTTAGGATATTTAATGAAATCTATTACATTATTGGGTTCTACTTTTCTATCTGTTGTGCAAACAATTCCTACAGGTTTATTAAAGGCTAAGTATATGTTTTTTTGTCTCTTTGATTTTTCTATTCTTTGACCTTTAACTTCAACTTGGTCACTATCTTCTACTTTAGTCCCAATTTCTGGAATTTTGCCATTAATGGTTACCTTTCCTTCTAGGATTAATCTATCTGCTTCTCTTCTAGAACAATAACCAACTTCACTTAAATATTTATTTATTCTGGTAG
>JFLW01000064.1 GCA_000635495.1 Prochlorococcus sp. scB243_495K23
TATTTATTCTGGTAGCCATTTTGGATGTTTCATTTTTATCTGCACTAAAAAAATAATTTACTAATCTCCTAATATTTTAGATCGCGTGTCAATTTTAGTTAATATCCTCATTATTGAAACTCAGATTATTTTCTTCAGTAATTTATACCGCACAGATCTAACTCTCTTTTTAATTCCAATTTTTTTCAATTTTGGTCCATCCCTTAGAAAGTAATCTTTCATAAATTTCTCTAGCTAAATCTATTTCAACAGAAACTGTATTTGTCATTACTGGTGGTTTGTTTCCTAATCCCCCCACTATTTTTCCAGTATCTATAAACATATATTCAAAAACTCCATCAATACTCTTATCGTTTTTCATA
>JFLW01000065.1 GCA_000635495.1 Prochlorococcus sp. scB243_495K23
TTTCTTTACATCTTCTACTAGCCAACCATCAGGGGACCAACTCATCATGATTGCAAATAATCCTCTTAATTCATCTGCATCTTTTGCTTGCTCTGTCCATTGTTCCTCATATCCATTAGGGACGATCACAGGCATGCGGTGATGTATAGGTTTAATTAAATCATTTGGTTCAGTTGTTAAAACGCAGCAACTCTCAAGTTCTGCTCCATCTGGTGAAGTCCACTTACTCCAAATTCCGCCCAACCAAAAAGTCTCATAATTCGATTTACGGACACGATATTTTTTTTCAAAAAAACCGCTTGCAGGTATTAGGCACCTTTTATGTTTCCAACTTCCACTAAATAATTTTTTTTCTTCTACGGTGTCTGATCTTGCATTAAATGGTCTTGGTCTCTCTTTATCAAATGGGTCTTTCGCTCAAGGGGAAATAAAGCCCCATGTCATAAAAGTAGTTTTAATTCTTCCTTCGTTTTTAATTACAATCACAGGATCATGAGGTCTTAATAGTTTTTGAGTCT
>JFLW01000066.1 GCA_000635495.1 Prochlorococcus sp. scB243_495K23
AAGTGGATAGTCTTGTTTCAAAACCTTTGGCAAATTCTCAAATTTAGTTTTCAGCTCAAATCTTCCGCACATTGATTTTTAAAATCTTTTAAAAACTAACTAAAAAAAAACAGCAAATTTTTCCTTATTTTAGATCTACTTTCAGTTTTCTCAAATAAAAAACCAATTTTTTGATAGTAGAAATTTTTTAATCCAAATAATTAAAAGAAAATATAGATATTGAAAAGCTTTCTCAAATTTAATTTGAATGTTTCAAAATTAATTTATGACAG
>JFLW01000067.1 GCA_000635495.1 Prochlorococcus sp. scB243_495K23
CGATGGTGATGATGATGGAGAAAAATATATTTATAATCTCGAACAAACTTATTTAGCAAGATAGTTGATTTGTTTGTAAAGACGCATTATTTTCAAAAAGTTTCTCGCAAAAACAATCTACACTAAAAATAGTTTTATAGGAATAACGAAATATCTTCTTGCTTTGCAAAATCTACCTGATCATTATATTAATTTTTTAATTAGGTTGTTGGTCCTCTATCCGTATATGTTTGTGCCTTAAACCGTACATTTTTATTAGTCGATTAATAATCATCCCTAGTTAGAACATAGTGATAACGGGGATAAATTAAATGCCTTCAACGCCAATAAAATCTTGTAATAAATATGTGTTGAGTTACAAAGATTCAACAAATAAGACACAAGAAGTTGGCTTCTACGCGCGAGATGCATACGATTGCCTAATGCTTGCGAGAGAATTCAACACTTACGTACATGACAATCCAGGATCTGTAATCAGAATCCAACAAAAATTTTGAGGAAATTAATTATGAATTTAAAAAGATCACCATTCGCAATTCAAGATAAAAATGCAAGAGATCTTGATAATGCAAAAGATTCCCCAACAATTGCAGATTTAATGAGAGAACAGAAAGTTCCACAAAATTTCTCAAATACAGTTCACCATCGTAGAGATTTAGACTCTCTAGGTTAGTTTATGAAAATGGCTATTTACTAATTTTTTGAAAATTAAAGATTATGATTGATTTGCAATTCAATCATAAAATAATATTTTCTTCCTCAAGTTTTTTTTAAGCTCTACGGGCATATATGCAATATCTTTTTTAATTGCATTAATGGCATCTTTATACTT
>JFLW01000068.1 GCA_000635495.1 Prochlorococcus sp. scB243_495K23
AGAACTGGCGTAACTTCAATTTCTACGCCAAAATTATCAACCCAGATACTACTCCATTTCCAAATGTTCTGATGATTTGAAGATTCAACTATTGCCCAACCATTAGCTCCCTCAGGATTTACTACTCGATTAAGAACTTTAAACCCATCAAATTCATCACCTTCGCATCCTCCTTCCACAAATCCCGCAAAAGCTTCAGCCCCTTGCATATGACTTTCTTGATCTGGAAATTGCCAGTGTACGATGT
>JFLW01000069.1 GCA_000635495.1 Prochlorococcus sp. scB243_495K23
GAAGAAGCGAGAAAAGAATATAAAAAACTATTAGAGGAAGGCTGGGAAAAAACTTATAGATTCAACTTTTTTATTAAAAAAATGGTAAATAGGTACTTTACCTAAAATTTGACATCATTAAAAATTAATTGCTAGATAAGCTTCAGAATTGAAGATTTGACATGAAAAACGACATTTATTCAAATATTAAAGATTCAGATGCTTTGGAAAGTTTTTTTGACTGTATAACTTCTTGTAGCATCAATAGTGAGGGAGTAGATTGCACAACAGCATGTTATGAAAAACATTTAGAACCAAAACTATCGATTACCCTTTAAAATTTTCATAAGCAAAGCTTATTGATAATTGTTATATTTCATTAATGTTATTCCCACCTCCTCAAGTTATTTTTGGTCTATTGCTTTTATCTATAGCAGTAGTTCTCATTTGGGATATTAGATACAATCCTTTTGGAGAAGACGAAGATGGAATTTAATCTTCAACTAGGGAGCTGATTTGTAGGTGGTGCGTGAAATTGTCGTTTCTTTCTTTTGAGTCTTTTGTAAGCGACTAAAGATCCTAATAATAACAATGTAATAGCTATTGAGTTAATCATATCGAATAGTTTTATATATATAAAAACAAATATGTTCT
>JFLW01000070.1 GCA_000635495.1 Prochlorococcus sp. scB243_495K23
TGTTGTACTTCTTTTTCTAAAGTCTCAATTCTTTTTTCTAGTTCTTCATTAGTTGCCATATTTTTAGGAGATAAATTCCTTGATATTTATACTATTAAAAAAGTAACTTGTAACCCATAGCAAAAGTCAAATAAGTATTAGAGCCTATTGATGGGCATAATTTCTCTAGATAAATTATGCAAGGTATAAATGTAGGGGGAATTTATGAGTGGAGATTATGAGACACTAGAAATCAATCAGCCTAAAATTACATATTTTCAGAAAAGATCCGAAAATAATACAGAGTGGTTAGATGAATTAATCAACCAAATTGAAGATATGAAAAACAATATATCCAAATCTGCTTCACGACAGAAAAAGAGTTTAAGGAATTAGAGAAATTTGCAAAAGAAAATGGATACAATGACGAGCTAAAAGATATATATTTAAGGGAGCTTATTGACAGAAATAAAGAATACGAATGAGCACAAATTTTCGGCCAAACATTCGACTAACTACAAACATACTTTTAGTTATTGGTACTTTTGCTATTGCTTTAAAGATTACTCCAATAGCGGAGGTATATCAGGAAAAAAATTTATGTATTAAATATTTAAAACATCAAATAGATCGAGATAGACTTATCAAAAGACTAAAAATAGTTAAACAAGCAAATCCATCCAGTATTTGTGACTCTATCCTAAAAAGTTAAAAATGCTTATTATTCTTAG
>JFLW01000071.1 GCA_000635495.1 Prochlorococcus sp. scB243_495K23
ATTTTTTTATTTTTCTTATCCCTAAATTTCAATAATTATAATCTTGCACACATGAGGGGTACATTTCTTTCTGAAGAGGAAGCTGAAAAAAGGGCTTTAGAACTTGGTTGCGAAGGAATACATAAAATCCAGGATAAATGGATGCCATGCAAAAACGAGAAAGAATTACATATTTATTTGAGGAAATAGATGGAAAGATTAAAAACCAATAAAAGAAAAATTCACAGAAAAATAGCTGCAATTTCAGCAATCCCCTTACTAATTACTATTTTATCTGGGACTATTTATAGTATTCTTCAACCATTAGGAGTAGATGCTTTTTGGTTAATAAAATGGCATACGGGTAATTTTGACATTATTAATTTACAACCTTTTTACTCTATATTTCTTGGTATAGCTTCAATAATCTCAATAATATCTGGCATTAAAATATTAAAAGAAAAACCTTAGATACATCCTAAGCTAAGCCAAAATCTAACTAATTAATACTATTTGCGCCACCACTTACTAAGAAAATTATCGCTCCTAATGCCATTGTTGCTACACCCATATAAGGATATTTCTTAATTCTTGATTTAGTAATTG
>JFLW01000072.1 GCA_000635495.1 Prochlorococcus sp. scB243_495K23
TAATTCTTCTCTTCTTTTAGCTTCGCCCATAATCTTAAATTTGTTTATGTATCAATATTAAAAATTATGTTCCACACCTGCGAGTTAACTTTATTAAAAACAGATGTCATTTATAAATAAACAAATTATTTAAAATTTATTTAGCCTTCTTTAAATATAGATTCTTTGTATTTGCCTGATCTGATGTAAATAACAAAATTAAGATAGTTCCAACTAGAAATGAAAAAATCATTGTCAAACCAACAACTTCAACCATTTCACTAGGCAGATAATTTAGAAACATTAATGAATAGATCTCTTATCTTAAACTTAGCAATTGTATTTTTTATGTAAAGTAAGTATTCCTCATTAAATTTCAAAAAGAACTTTCTGAGACTTTTTAATCTTTATTTATTTTTATTTGCGGGATAAATCTACTTCTGGCCGATCACAATTTTCTTACTTAGCTATTCCTACTTTTTTAAGCAATTTCAGGTAAGGCAAGGCCCAATTACCAAAGGTAAAAGAGATTGTCGTATTT
>JFLW01000073.1 GCA_000635495.1 Prochlorococcus sp. scB243_495K23
TTAATAATTACGGTTTTTTTATAAAAATAAAAAAAGAGGGATAAAATCCCCCTTTATAGATCAGTTTCAAAAAAGAATTTAATTTTTTGAGTCTTTCAATTTCATTTCCTTTTGTGTTTTCCTGATTCTTTCTTCAAAGACTGATCTTCTATATGGAGTAACTTCTCCACTTTTAGTTGCCAAAAGTTGGGCTTCATATAGCCTATTGGCTCTTTTGATTTTTTCTCTTATTTGTAAGAGGTTATTCATGGTCTTTTGCAGTT
>JFLW01000074.1 GCA_000635495.1 Prochlorococcus sp. scB243_495K23
TCCCATATCATGCGTCCAGAGATATAAACTTGGATGAACGTTAATGAATGATAACATCTTCAAAAAAATTCCGCGAGAGTAATTTTTACTAATTTTTCTCAAAAAATAAACATTTCATAAATAGAATAAATAAGCTTTTAAGAATAAATAAATAAAGATAAAAAAATTGTTTGTGACCCATCATTATTATCCTGAATCATTATTTTTTTATTTGGGAAAATATCTGATAATATTCTTTTCAAATTTGAATTATCTGAAGAAATTATATTACTCATATTTTTTGAATTAATTTTCCAATTTTCATCTACAAAAAGTTCTTTATCATCACCTTTTCTATTCTCTAGTGATGTCTTATTTATAATCTTAAGTAACAGTTCTGAATCATAATCTTTTAAATCTTCAGGGCTCTCTTTGAAATTTTCAACCATTATTTAGATATCTAATGTTTCTAAATCTTGCATGAGAAATTTGAAGAATACAAGGTATTAATTACCTAAAAATTTCTCTCAAGATAAAAAATCCATATACTATT
>JFLW01000075.1 GCA_000635495.1 Prochlorococcus sp. scB243_495K23
AACTAACTACTTCTTTTCTTCCAACTGCATTATCAGCTTGACGCATTATTTCAGCATAGTTTTTATTTATTTTTTTCATAAATAGTTTTAATTTAATCTAAAATTACAGCACCTAAAGATGGTGTCAATCGTTAATAATTATCATCTATTATTTTTTCATCATTCATTACACATTTATTTTTAATAATTTAATATCTTTAAAAGTTTTTTAAACAATGGTTACAAAGATTCATCAATATCAAAATTCACAATCCTCATAATTAAGCAACATTAAAGGATTTGAAAACATAAAATAAACCTCCTATTAGGATAACTATGGCCGCTCCATAAAAAAGAAAAGGGATAATTGGATATTTATATAGTGTAGACCTAACTTTTTGCTGTATGGCTTTTTTATCTAGTTGGGGCAACTTTATGTCTTCATTTTTTTCTCTAGGCGGAATACCTAAATTTTTTCTTCTCTTTGCCTCGCCCATGATTAATACTGAGGTATGCCCATACATTTTAAATAATTGTTATCAGCTAAATCTAAAATTTTATTCCATTCTTCATGAGAGGTTTCCAAATGATTTTTAAAATCTTTTTCAAATTTAAGAATAC
>JFLW01000076.1 GCA_000635495.1 Prochlorococcus sp. scB243_495K23
TCATATGAGATTCATATTTTTCAAACGTATTACTCAGTTGAAAATCTAGAATAGTTGTTTCAATAGTCATAGCATTAATAAGATGTTTCTCAGATTTTAAATCTTTTTGCAAAAAAAAATAATTGAATAAAGATTAGTTTTAATTATACAATGCATCTCCTATAAGAAAATATATAAGATATATCTAGGTGTTGAATTTAAAGAAATTACAACGCAATCAAGAATAGATTACAAATTTAATGTCAACTAAGTCTGATTTATTAAAAGAAAAGCTTACTGAAAATTTTTATGAATTTTCTCAACTATCTGACTATTCTTTTATGAATTGTCTTAAAGCAGATCCTCAATCAACAAAAGATGGAAATGATCATAAACCGCGTTCAGTATATTCAGGTCATTACGTACCAGTTGTTCCAACTGCCATTCCAGAACCAGAATATATTTCCCATAGCAACAAACTTTTTAAAGAACTAAGGCTGAGCTCAGATCTTACTAAAGACAAGAATTTTTGTCGTTTTTTCTCAGGTGATATTTCTGTTGCTAATTATCCAATGAGTCCTGTTGGTTGGGCAACAGGTTATGCATTATCAATTTACGGAACTGAATATACCCAACAATGTCCCTTTGGCACTGGCAATGGTTATGGCGATGGCAGGGCTATTTCTATTTTTGAAGGTTTATTCAATGGGAAAAGAATGGAAATGCAACTTAAAGGAGGAGGGCCAACTCCCTACTGTCGTGGAGCAGATGGTAGAGCTGTATTAAGGTCTAGCGTACGAGAATTTCTCGCTCAGGAATTAATGGATTCCTTGGGAATCCCTACTTCAAGATCTTTAACACTTTATGTCTCACGCTCAGAAATAGTTAGAAGACCGTGGTATTCGAAAGGGTCCAAATATTTTGAACCTGACATCATGATTGATAATCAAGCGGCAATTACTACGAGAGTCGCTCCATCTTTTTTACGTGTAGGCCAGATTGAACTTTTTGCAAGACGAGTTCGTAATAATGCTCATGATGAGGCCCTCAATGAACTAAAAATGATAGTTCAACATCTTATTGATAGAAACTATAAAGATGAAATTGAAAATGAGATTTCAATTGAAAGTAAAGTAATAAAAT
>JFLW01000077.1 GCA_000635495.1 Prochlorococcus sp. scB243_495K23
CTTTATACAGATCAAGACTTATATCACTTATAGCCAACTGGATGAGAGTTGGTTATTGCCAGGGTAATTTCAATAGTGATAATTGTGCTGCTGGAGGTTATACCTTGGATTATGGCCCCTTTGGATTCTGTGAATTGTTTGATCCAAGATTTCAACCATGGACAGGTGGAGGTGAACATTTCTCATTTTTCAACCAACCTTCTGCTGCGGCAATTAACTTTAAAACATTCTGTTCCTCTCTTAGTCAGTTACTTTCACAAAGCAAACAAGATCAAGAAAAGTTAGATCAAATCGAAAAAGACTTTTCTGAATTAATGAACAAAGAGTTGAAGAAAATGTGGGCAAGCAAGCTTGGCTTAGAACATTACAACGA
>JFLW01000078.1 GCA_000635495.1 Prochlorococcus sp. scB243_495K23
AACATTACAACGAAACTCTAATAAATGAATTTTTTAATCTCATGGTCATTTCAAAAGCAGACTATACAATTTTGTTCCGTAAACTCTCTGAAATACCTGATAACTTAGATTCTTTAAAAGACAGTTTCTATTTACCGATTAATGATGAGCTCATTAATAGGTGGGGAGTATGGCTTGAAAACTGGCAATCAGTCTTAGAGAAAGAGGGAAATATTAAAGCAAAATCGGCATCAATGAAATCCCTTAATCCAGTTTATACTTGGCGCGAATGGATGGTCGTTCCCGCATATGAAGAAGCTGAAAAAGGAAATTACAAAAAAATAAAAGAGTTACAAGAAGTCTTTAGCAATCCATATATAGAAAAAACATCAGAAATAGATCAAAAATATAATCGACTAAAACCAAGCAAGTATTTTAACTATGGAGGTGTATCTCACTACAGTTGTTCTTCATAAAAGTTCAATCCTCATGTAGATTAAACAACTTTGAGAAAAATCTTATTTATTTTTTATATAACTTTTCTAATTGCTTAATTTCCTCTCTTAGATCCTTACCCCTCTTATTCAATTTAT
>JFLW01000079.1 GCA_000635495.1 Prochlorococcus sp. scB243_495K23
TTCAATTTATTATTTTTAATTATTATTGGGATAATCCACCATGCTTGAAGGCCTAAAAAGATAAATACTAGAATCAATAATTCAAAAGTACCAGGCTGCATTTGATAAATAACCCTTCTTTGTTAGTAACACTATTCTAAAAGTTGTTAAACATTCCTGAGATGTTCAATATTTCTAGGCTGCCTCTAGTTCAATATTAAGTTCAATTCCCTTTGAAATGATTGCTTCTTTAAATTCAATAAGTTTGGAAATTATTCTTTGCTTCTCAGGATCAGTTTTATGGATATCCTCTACAACTTCCTGCATTGCAAGTGTTACTTTTTGTAGTTTGATTTCTAGATCTTCCCTGTAATTCATAAGCCTAAAGAAATTATCTTTTTTATTAAAAAACAAAATAATTATTAGTAAATAAGTACTTAACCTTAAAAGGATTGACAGCAAAACAAGGAGGATATATTTTATAGTACAAACGTATTAATAATCAGCCTGCCAATTAAAGGTAAAGTATGAAGCCTAAGTACTCATTTGGTTGTAGCACTAGCATGCCAAACGGATGTCTACTAAATCCCGAAGGCAGCAGAATGATCTTTTTCGAAGAATGCAAAAAATCTCCTAAACACAATTTAAAAATTCATACTCATCTTTTCTTCACAAATCACCTTGGAGAACCTGGAGGGTACAAATCCTCTGAAAAACTCAACATAGATTCAGCCTGGGAAAAGTGGCACGAACTACACCAAAAAGGATGGACAGAAGTATCTCATAATTACGGATAAGTGATCCTGCCAAGAAAAAGCCTTTATTTCTATGAGCTTAAACAAAAAATTGATTTCTCAATAGTTTTTGAGCCAATCTGTAAAGTGTAGAAAGCCTAAAATACAACTATTTAAATATATATGTCACGTTTCTGTAACAGTTATGTAGTAAATATCCTGAAAATAACTTAATTTCAGCTTAATACTTTACATTTGTTAATAGTAGTGTTACATTAATTAACAATTACACAACTTTAATGGCTAATTCAAACGTTACTACTGAATCAGGTGGCAGACAGAATATGTTTCCAACTGAGACACGTCCTTACATAGATGAGTCTGTTTCTTACGACAGCTACCCACAAAATGCAGAAAAAGTTAACGGTCGTTGGGCAATGATTGGCCTTGTTGCGTTAGTTGGTGCTTACGTTTCAACCGGACAAATTATTCCTGGCATTTTTTAATGAGTCCACTTTCAGGTTTCCTAGCCGTAATTGTATTCTTTACAGCCATCCTCGTTGCTTATTTAACCAAGCAATTTCAAAACGAAAATTTAAACTATTCATCTTCTAATCAAATGAAAAACACAAACACAAAAGTTAAAGCAATCGAAAAAGAAAAAGTTGTTGCTGAAACTCTTAACGGCAGATTCGCAATGCTTGGATTAATTGCTGCTGTTGGAGCATATCTAACAACTGGTCAAATAATTCCTGGTTTCGTTTAAAAACCTACTATTTAACATTTCTACAAATCAAAAAATGGAAAATTCAAAAACAACTTATTGGCAAAACGCCGAGAGAACTAATGGAAGAATGGCAATGATGGGCTTATTTGCATTAGTTGTAAATTATGGCTTATTCGGATGGATAATCCCAGGAACTTTTTAAAATGAATTTAGGCTTACTTTTTCTTAAAGTAAACACTTTAGGAGTTATAACTCTTTCTGAACTTGATTGGATAACTAACCATCAATCTGAATTTTCAAGGCTGGATATGGCTTTAGTTATTAAAATCGGCCGTCTTATGGATTCTGGAGTTGTAGAAATTGATAATAGATTGCCTGTTTAATTTTTAAAAGTGATCGTCATGAGTGTTTGTCAATAGGGATACTGACAAACACTTTTTTATGAGAAAAAATATTTGTAAAAAAAAGAGATTGTTTCTTAGCTAAAAACAATCTCTCAATTACCCAATTCTTACATGAAAATTTCAAGTAAGCTTACAGATCTTAACTGATTTGTTTTTATAGTAAATCCGTAAAAATGCTTTTGTAATTTATCTTTTTAAGCCACCTCTTTTTATCCAAAGGAACCATGTAACCCAAATAGGAGGAAGGAATCTGATTAAAAAAGAAATTTTATATATATAAAATGGGG
>JFLW01000080.1 GCA_000635495.1 Prochlorococcus sp. scB243_495K23
CTTATTTATAAAATTTATTTCACCAGTTAGCAATAAACCTTATCCCCTTCTTCAGAAAGATAGTAAATTTTATTTTCTGAACTTACGAAGAAAGTTAATCCCTTATATTGTGATCTTTTAAATTTATCTAATCTAAGTTTGTGTAAATCCCAATTATCAGTACTTATGTCAGGATTAAATTCTTGTTCTCTTAAGAAAGGTACATAAGTTGGACTAATTGTTGTTTTTTGGGCTAACCCTCTATTCCGTTTTGAATAAAAAAGTAATAAAAATAAAAGTACAAAAAAAAGAATTAATAATATATTTGTCATTGTCAATTTTTCTACTTTGAAAACT
>JFLW01000081.1 GCA_000635495.1 Prochlorococcus sp. scB243_495K23
ATTTGTCATTGTCAATTTTTCTAATTTGAAAACTTTATTTGGAAAATCAAGAACTTTTCACAATAAATTTCTTAGTAAGTAAAAAATCCTATTTTTATATTCTTGTATTTTTGAATACCTATCAAGGGGTTACCTAAATCAGATTATAAAATGAGTCGCATTTTCAACATGACTCAAAATTCCATGAATACTCCTTATGCAAAAAGAGTAGCTGAAAAATTTAGAGAGGCTCAAAACTATTTAAAAACAAATGGTTTTAGTAGATCAACTAAACATTTACTGGAAGATATTGAAAATTCTGTTGAAAAATAATGCCTATACCCCCTCACTTACCACAACTACAATATGGCTACGATGATGGCTTTACAACCATTGTTTTTGGGTTGATAGGCAGTTGCTTAGGATGTATCTTAATTTTATTAATTTCTTTTTTTGAATTTAAATTCAAAA
>JFLW01000082.1 GCA_000635495.1 Prochlorococcus sp. scB243_495K23
AAAAAGCAGAATAGTAAGCCTCAAGAGACTTACTAAACGTTAAATAAGAACTCCATTACATCACCTTCGTTAACAATATATTCCTTACCTTCACTTCTTAAAAGACCTTTAGTTTTTGCATTGGAAATTGAACCTGAATCAATTAAATTTTGATACGAAATAGTCTGAGCTCTTATAAATCCTTTTTCGAAATCAGTATGAATTACTCCTGCTGCCTGAGGAGCAGTCATCCCATCTTTTATTGTCCAAGCTTTTGTCTCCTTTTCTCCGGTAGTGAAATAAGTTTTTAATCCCAATAATTTATATGTTGATCTAATTAAAGAACTTAATCCCCCTTCTTCTACTCCTAAGCCAATAAGGTAGTCTTTTTTATCTTCTGGTTCTAACTCTATTAATTCAGATTCGACTTGCGCTGATATTTTTATACATTCTGTATTTTCATTGCTTGCAAAACTCTGAACTGTTGATGAAAAATCATTACCTTCAGCTAAATCATTTTCATTCAAATTAGTTGCGTAAATTATTGGTTTAGCAGTAAGGAAGCCTAATTGCTTAATTATTAAATTTTCTTCTTCATTCAAAGATATTGATCTAACTGAAAGGCCTTTCTCTAGCTCTTCTTCAATTTTTTCTAGTAAGGTATCTTCTTTAGCTGCCTCTTTACTAGTTCTAACCTGTTTTTTAATTCTTTCTCTTCTTTTTTGGAGTTGAGATAAATCAGCTAAATTCAATTCCAGATTAATTATCTCAATGTCATCCAAGGGATCTACCTTTCCAGAAACATGAATTACATCACTATCTTCAAAGCACCTTACAACATGAACTATTGCATCAACCTCCCTAATATTTGATAAAAATTTATTTCCCAAACCTTCGCCTTTACTAGCTCCTTTTACTAGTCCTGCGATATCCACAAATTCAATTTTTGTTGGGATAATATTTTGGCTAGAACTCAAGTTACCTAACTCTTGCAACCTTTGATCTGGGACCGAAACTATGCCTTTATTAGGTTCTATAGTACAAAAGGGGAAATTAGCCGCTTGGGCTTTAGCATTTTCTACAAGTGCATTAAATAGGGTTGATTTTCCAACATTTGGTAATCCAATAATACCTGCTTTTAACATTTGAAAAAACTTAATGAAAAATTATTAAGAAAACATCTTCTAGTAATATAGTATTTACTTAACCAATCTTGGATAAGTTAATTATAATCGTCGAGATTATTTATTTAGTTCCTAAATATTCTCTACTTCTG
>JFLW01000083.1 GCA_000635495.1 Prochlorococcus sp. scB243_495K23
CTAGTGGTGAGGTAAAAGCAATAAGGACAGGCAATATTGGGCCTCGGAAGCAAGGCGTAATAAAAGAAATCAAAGTAGATGAGGGCGATCTTGTAAAAAAAGATCAGGTTTTAGCTTCTCTTGATGATGAAGACTTTATCTATAAAATTGAAGAACTTGAATTAAATGTAGAAAAACAAAAATCTGAATTTTTAAGAAGGGAATATTTATATCAAGAAGGCGCGGTAAGTAAAGAAGACTATGAAAGTTATAAAAATAACTACAACATTAGTAGTGCAAAACTTAATGATGCAAAAGCTGAAAAAAGTTTCTATCTAATTAAAGCTCCTTATGGAGGAAAGATAACTGCAAAATATGCTGAGATAGGATCTTATGTCACACCAAGTACAAACTTAAGTTCAGACCCTAAAACCAAAAACTTTATTTTTGAACTATCAGAGGGCCTAGAAATTGTTGCTAAAGTTCCTGAGAGTGACATTGGCAGAATAAAAATAGGTCAAGAAGCCTCAGTAAGAATCGAGGCTTATCCCTCAAAAAAATATAGTGCCATAGTTAAAAAAATAGCTACA
>JFLW01000084.1 GCA_000635495.1 Prochlorococcus sp. scB243_495K23
CCCAAATTTGAAAAAATCGAAATTGGTATTAGTAGTGGAAATAAAACTTCAGTAATTGATGGATTAGAACCTGGAGAGCAAATCTTTATTGATATTCCACCATGGGCTAAGAAGAGAAAATGAGTTTAAAATCTGAAAACTCTAAAAAACCAATTTTACTTTTAGTCGATGGCCACTCACTTGCTTTTAGAAGCTTCTATGCATTTAGCAAAGGGATTGATGGAGGTTTAACTACCAAAGACGGATTTCCAACAAGTGTCACTTATGGATTTCTAAAAAGCCTTCTGGATAATTGTAAAAATATTAGTCCTGAGGGTGTTTGTATTACTTTTGATACCGAAAAACCTACTTTCAGACATGAATTAGATCCAAATTATAAGGCCAATAGAGATGTAGCACCAGATGTTTTTTTTCAGGATATTGAACAACTAGAAATCATTTTAGAAGAAAGCCTTAATTTACCAATTTTTAAATCTCCAGGATACGAAGCAGATGATCTCCTAGGCACAATTGCAAATGATGCTTCTTCTAAAGGATGGTGCGTGAATATTCTTTCTGGAGATAGGGACTTATTTCAATTAGTAGATGATCAAAAAGATATTTATGTACTTTATATGGGTGGTGGTCCATATGCGAAAAGTGGAAATCCAACTCTTATGAATGAAAATGGAGTAAAAGAAAAATTAGGTGTTGCGCCAGAAAGAGTAGTTGATCTCAAAGCCCTAACTGGTGATAGTTCTGATAATATTCCAGGTATTAAAGGAGTAGGGCCAAAAACTGCAATTAATCTACTAAAAGAGAACGATACGCTTGATGGAATCTATCAGGCTTTGGACAAGATTCAGCAGAACAACGATAAGAAATATAAAGGATTCATCAAAGGTTCAGTTATAGAAAAGCTCAGAAACGATAAACATAATGCTTTTCTTTCCAGGGATTTAGCAAAAATAAATACTGAGGTGCCTTTAATTTTAAGTAACGGTTATGAATTAAAAAATATAAATCAAGAACTACTTTCAGAGTCACTGAAAAAATTAGAACTATCAACACTACTTAGACAAATTGATATTTTCAATTCAACTTTCAGCAAAGGTGGTTTTGACAAAAATAATGTAGCTAAAGAGGAGGAGAAGTCACCAAAAGTCGTAGGCAATAATGAATTAGAAAATAGTGAAAATAAAATCCCTAAAATCAACGTAACTGTTGTAAATGATTTCGAATTACTTGACAAATTAATTCAAAGATTAGACAAGACTAATCAAATAGTTTCTTTAGATACAGAGACCAATAGTTTGAATACAATCGATGCGGAACTTGTTGGGATAGGGTTATGTCTTGGAGAAGAAAATGATGATTTATTTTATATACCTCTTGGTCATCAAACAAAAAAGGAGACCCCCAATCAATTATCAATTGAAGATGTTTTCTCAAAGCTTAGAAATTGGATAGAAGATCCAAAAAAAGAAAAGGCACTCCAAAATTCTAAATTTGATAGACAAATATTTTTTAATCATGGACTTGATCTTAAAGGCGTAACCTTTGACACCTTGTTAGCAGACTACCTTCTCAATAATCAGGAGAAACATGGGTTAAGTGAAATTAGTTTTAGATTATTTGGATTTAAGCCTCCTTCATTTAAGGAGACAGTTGGAAAAAATAAAGACTTTTCATTTGTTGATATTGATGAAGCAAGTATTTACTGCGGTTATGATGTTTTTCTAACTTTTAAGATTGTCAAAATTTTTAAAGAAAGTTTTTCAAAGGAAAAAGATGAATTAATCAAATTGTTCGAAGAAATCGAGCTCCCTTTAGAGCCGGTATTGTCCCAAATGGAAATAAATGGCATAACCATCGACATCCCTTATTTGGATAAACTCTCAAAAGAATTAAAAAGTACCTTAGAAGATATTGAAAGTAAAGTTTATGAGTTAGCAGATGAAAGTTTCAATCTATCTTCACCAAAACAACTTGGTGAGATCTTGTTTGAAAAATTAAATTTGGATAAGAAAAAATCACGGAAGACAAAAACAGGATGGAGCACAGATGCAGTAGTTCTGGAAAGATTAGTCGACGAACATGAAATAATCCAACATTTAATAAAACATAGAACTCTTAGCAAATTACTTAGCACCTATATTGATGCTCTTCCAAATCTTATTAACGAAAAGACAGGCAGAGTTCATACAAACTTTAATCAAGCTGCTACAGCGACTGGGAGACTAAGTAGTAGCAATCCTAATCTTCAAAATATCCCTGTTAGGACTGAATTTAGTAGGAGAATCAGAAAAGCATTCTTGCCTGAAAAAAATTGGAAACTTTTATCAGCTGATTATTCTCAGATCGAATTAAGAATACTCGCTCACTTAGCGGATGAAGAAATACTAATAAATGCATTTCATAAAAATGATGACATTCATTCTTTGACTGCAAGATTAATTTTTGAGAAAGAAGAAATTTCTTCTGATGAGAGAAGAGTTGGGAAAACAATAAATTTCGGAGTTATCTACGGTATGGGAATTAAAAAGTTTGCACGTTCCACAGGAGTAAGTACTCCAGAAGCAAAAGAATTCCTAATAAAATACAAAGAAAGATATTCAAAAATTTTCAAATTTCTTGAACTTCAAGAAAGGCTTGCCTTGTCAAAAGGTTATGTAAAAACAATTTTTGGTAGAAAGAGAGAATTTAAGTTTGATAAAAATGGACTAGGAAGACTAATTGGAAAAGATCCTTACGAAATTGACTTGCAATCCGCAAGAAGAGCTGGCATGGAAGCACAGTCACTAAGAGCTGCAGCCAATGCCCCAATTCAGGGTTCAAGTGCAGATATTATTAAAATTGCAATGGTTCAACTAAATAAAAAATTCATAGAAATGAATGTTCCAGCAAAAATGCTTTTACAAGTACATGATGAATTATTGTTTGAAGTTGAACCAGATTCTTTGGAAATTACTAAGAAATTAGTAAAGAAGACTATGGAAGATTGTGTAAAATTAAATGTGCCTCTTTTAGTTGATATTGGAATTGGAGACAATTGGATGGAGACAAAATAAACCTTATGAAATACTTATTTTAAGATGATCAAACTTTTTAATACTTTAAGCAAAAAAGTTGAGGTTTTTAAGCCTATTGATGATGTAGTAAAAATTTATTGTTGTGGGGTAACTGTTTATGATTTATGTCATCTTGGTCATGCCAGAAGTTATATCGCTTGGGATGTATTGAGAAGATTTTTAATTTACAGTGATTTCAAAGTGAAGTATGTTCAAAATTTTACAGATATTGATGACAAGATCTTAAAAAGAGCCAAAGAAGAAAGCAGTTCAATGAAGGAAGTATCTGAAAAGAATATCATTGAATTTCATAAAGATATGGATTCTTTAGGGATAATGCGTCCGGATAGCATGCCAAGAGCAACTAATCATATATGCAATATCTGCTCCTTCATAACAATCCTTGAGGACAAAGGTTATGCATATTCTAGGGATGGAGACGTTTATTATTCTGTTTTCAAAAATAAAAATTATGGAAAGCTAAGTAATCAAAATTTACATGAACAAAATATCAATCAGCAAGGAAGGATGGTAAATGAGGAAAATAGTAAAAAACTTAATCCGCAAGATTTTGCGCTATGGAAAAAAGCCAAAAATGATGAACCATTTTTTGATTCGCCATGGGGTAAAGGTAGGCCAGGATGGCATATCGAATGTTCGGCGATGGTTAAAGATGAATTAGGAGATACTATCGATATCCATTTAGGTGGTTCTGATTTAATTTTTCCTCATCATGAGAATGAAATCGCCCAATCAGAAGCAGCTAATGGCAAAAAGCTAGCGAACTATTGGTTACACAATGGGATGGTCAATGTAAATGGACAAAAAATGAGTAAATCCCTTAAAAATTTTAAAACTATCAGAGAGCTAATTAAGTCAGGTGTAAGCCCTATGACTTTGCGATATTTTGTTATGACTGTGAATTATAGAAAACCACTTGATTTTACTGAAGATGCTTTAAGGAGTGCTTCAGAAGCTTGGAAAAATATTAATGTAGCCCTTTCTTTTATGGAACTTACAAAAGGTGTTTTTAGATCTATTGATAAAGATGAATCTATCGAAGAAGAATATAAAGAGAAAATAAGTTTTGAATTATCTCAAAAAAAGCTTAAATTTTCTGAGGCCCTAGGAAATGACCTCAATACAGCAGGTGCTATTGCAATTATTTACGATTTAGCGAAACCATTAAAAAACTTTTTAAACCAATTTCAAAGGGTTGAAGGTTTTAAAATAGACCAAAATGAAAAATTCTTTCTACTTGAGAATTTTAAAACTCTTGCAAAGTTGACTGAGGTACTTGGTCTTAAAAAAGAAGTTTTAGTAAAAGAAAGTAAAATAACAGAAGAAGAAATTTCATCTCTTATTAATGAAAGATTGAAAGCAAAAATGAAAAAGAATTATGCGAAGGCCGATGAAATAAGAAATTTGTTAAAAGAAAAAGGTATTGAACTTATTGATCAATCAAAGGAAATAACAACATGGATAAGGGTCTAAATTTTAAGAAAAAAACCAATTTGAAATTTTTGTTTTTTAAATACACCTTTAAATGGGAAGATATTAGAAATATCAGAGAAAATTGAAATACATTACTGTGCTCGGTTCTACTGGTTCAATAGGGACTCAAACTCTCGAAATTGCTAGTGAGCAGCCTGATAAGTTTAAAGCCGTAGCTCTTTCTGCAGGAAGAAATATTAATTTATTAACTGAACAAGTTAAAACACATAAACCAGAGGTAGTTGCAATTGAGGATGAAAGCCTTATAGAAGATTTAAAAGATAATATTAATAACTTAGATTTGAATGATTCTCCCTTGATTTTAGGTGGAAAGCAGGGGATTAACGCAGTTGCAGCATGGGATAAGGCAGATACTGTGGTAACAGGGATAGTAGGCTGTGCAGGCTTAATTCCAACAATGTCAGCAATTAATGCGGGGAAAAATATTGCACTTGCTAACAAAGAAACTTTAATTGCGGCAGGACCAATTGTTATTCCTGCATTAAAGAAAAATAATAGTAGGCTTTTACCTGCAGATTCAGAACACTCTGCTATCTTTCAATGTTTACAAGGATTACCTAATTATGAAAATGCAGATTTTTCAACAGGAGAGATGCCTAAAGGTTTAAAAGCCATACACTTAACAGCTTCTGGTGGTGCTTTCAGAGATTGGGCCGTTGAGGATTTAAAGCATGTCACAGTGGAAGATGCTACTTCACATCCTAATTGGGATATGGGAAAAAAAATAACTGTAGATTCTGCAACTCTTATGAATAAAGGATTAGAAGTTATAGAAGCTCATTATTTATTTGGGACCTCTTACGAAAATATCGAAATAGTTATTCACCCTCAAAGTATTATTCATTCAATGATTGAGATGGAGGATTCTTCAGTATTAGCTCAATTAGGTTGGCCAGATATGAAGCTACCTATTTTATATGCGATGAGTTGGCCTGAAAGATTTAAAACAAATTGGAAAAGATTAAACCTAAGTGAAATTGGAAAATTAACTTTTAAAGAGCCAGACGAGTTTAAATATCCATGTATGGGACTTGCCTATGCCGCAGGAAAATCTTCTGGAACTATGCCTGCAGTCTTAAATGCTGCTAATGAAATGGCTGTTGAACAATTCCTAAAAGAAAAAATTTCTTTTCAAGAAATTCCAAAATTTATAAGTAAAGCTTGTGAATCACATATGAAGAATTTGAATTTGAGTCCAGAATTAGAAGATATTCTTGAAGTAGACAATTGGGCCAGACTTTTTGTTAAGCAAGAAATTAAAAAAGGGAAAAAATACGTAAGTATTGGATAAAAGTGAATATTAAAAAGCATCTTCTACTTTGCGCAACACCTACAAAACAGAAATGCTTTAAAGGCAATGAAGGACAAAAAACATGGGAATGTCTGAAAAAGACTTTAAAAAAATTTGAGAATGATCCCTCTACAAAAAACGTTCATATATTAAGATCAAAAGCTGACTGTTTAAGGGTATGTAAGAACGGCCCAATTCTTCTTATTTGGCCTGATGGTATTTGGTATGAAAAAGTTTCTCCAGAAAAAATTTCAGAAATTTTTACCTCACATATTATTAACGGTAAGCCAATAGAAAAATGGATTTTTAAAAAAACACCATTTTTAAATAGTCCTACATACTCATAAACCAGTTCTTTACAACTTCGTCTGACCAGCAACCATTAATCGAATGAAAACCATTATGACCTCCTTTTTCAGTTATTAAAATAATAAATTTATCAATAGATTCTTTTTTTAAATTCAAAGTATCCTTATATGGAACCCAGGGATCATCCTTGGCATGAATAAAAAGCATTGGAGGTAATTTTTTTATTGAGTTTTGGATTCTAAATATTGGTGAAGCTTTAATATAATAATCCTCTAAAGAATTAAATCCCCAACTAGGAGCTGTAAATTTCTGATCAAATTCTCTTATACTTTTTAAATTTCTAATTTTTATTCTTAATTTCTCGTTATCAGGGAGTTTGCCTTCATCATTAAATCCATCCCATAACTGATTTTTTAAGCGGTGAAGTAACCATTTTTGGTAGATATAATTTCTAGGTTTTTCAATACAGAGACTGCATGAAGATAAATCTAAAGGGGTACTCACGCAGGCAAGGCCATCTAAAAGTTTTTCTCCTTTGTTTTTATCGTAATCTAAGCAGGCATTTAAAAGAATTGTTCCGCCTAAAGATAATCCAACTCCGTAAATTGGAAGATTATTCATCTTAATGAGCTTTTTAAATTCTAAGTTAATGAATTTTTTAAAATAATTAATTGCTGAAATAACATCACTGGAGCATCTAGCACAATAATTTCCTTTAGCTAAATATCTCGCAGAACCAGATCCTCTTAGATTTAATTTAAGAACTCCAAAACCATTATTTGCTAATTTCCTAGATATTCTTCTTAAACCAAAACGTTTAGTTGAGCCCCCTAAACCATGAGTAACGATTACAAAACCCCTAAGTGAGTTTAAGTTTTCAGGTAATTCTAAAAAACCTAAAAGATAATCACATTCAAATTTTTTAGAAAGAATTTTGTTAATCGGAAAGAATATTTTTTTATTTTTCTTTGATTTACCAAAATCAATAACAAAAGTATCTCTCAAAGTTTGTAAGTCGCCACCTATCCAAGGTAAGACTTCTCGAAATGGCTTATTTTTTACGTAATCTGAAAAACTAAAAGATATGCTATTATTTCTCCCCAACTCCAAGATCCTTTAATTCTCCAATCAAATCATTCAGTACCTTTTTTGCATCCCCAAAGACCATTGAGGTATTTGGCAGATCAAATAAATCATTTTTTATTCCAGAGTAACCTGCACTCATACCACGTTTAATTACAAATACCGTTCTTGCTTCCTGCACATCAAGAACTGGCATGCCATATAAAGGAGAAGAGCTATCATTTTTAGCTTGAGGATTAACCACATCATTTGCTCCTAAAACTAAAACAACATCCGTTGCTGGAAAATCAGGATTTACAACGTCCATCTCTTTAAGTTGTTCGTAAGGAACATCTGCTTCTGCTAAAAGTACATTCATATGTCCAGGCATCCTCCCTGCTACAGGATGAATTGCGTAAACAACTTCAATACCATTTTGCTCTAGTTTTTTTGTCACTTCCCTTAAAGTATGTTGAGCTTGAGCTACTGCCAGACCATAACCAGGAACAATAATTACCTTATTGGCTGCCTCTAAAGTCAATGCGCATTCTTCAACACTGCATGAAGTTATATTTGTATATTCTCCTGAACCAGAAGAGGCTGTACCTTGTGCCGATAAAGATCCTCCAAAAAGAACTGAGACCAATGATCTATTCATACCCTTGCACATTACTTGAGTAAGTATTAGACCTGCCGCTCCAACCATTGCGCCTGCTACTATCAAAAGCTGACTATCTACAACGAAACCTGCTGCTGCTGCTGCAATCCCTGAATAACTATTTAATAAAGATATAACGACTGGCATATCAGCTCCACCAATTGGCAAAGTAACTCCAATACCTAATAAAGAAGAAACTATAACTAAAAGCCAAATAGAACTTGTATTGCCGTTTATCAAATCAAAAAAGGCAATCAAGGAAGCAACTGCAAAAACAATATTTACAAAATGTCTAACTTTGCTCTGAGTCCATCCTGGAGTTGACAACCAACCCTGTAACTTTGCCATCGCCACAATTGAACCTGTGAAAGTAATGGCACCAACAAATATAGAAACAGATATTGAAACTTCGTTAATCAGTGACTTAAAAAAATTAAGATTTTCTACACTATTAGAAATAGGGAAAATAGCTACTCCTAAGGCCACTAAGAGTGATGACATTCCTCCACAACCATTGAACAATGCCACTGTTTCAGGCATAGAGGTCATAGGTACTTTTTTTGCAAGAATTGCTCCGAAAAAACTACCAATGATTGATCCAATTATTATCCAAATCCAAGACTGAATAGCAATTCCAGAAGTACCTAAATAATAAGAAAGTAATCCTACTACTGATAGCGACATTGCAAATGCAGCTAATCTATTGGCATCCCTTGCTGATTTTACTTTTGACAATCCTTTTATTCCCAAAGCCAGTAATAGTACTGCTAGAAGGTCAATAACGAATTTAATGATTACAGGTAGATTCATGTTAAAAATTACTTCTTATTTGATGGTTTACGACTAAACATCGCGAGCATTCGATCAGTTACAAAGAAACCTCCTACAACGTTAAAAAGAGCAAATCCAAGTGAAACTGAACCAATGATTAAAAGTGGTACGTTACCTTCTGCTTTTACAATTAAAGTCAAGGCTGCAAGCATTGTTATTCCTGAAATTGCATTTGCTCCACTCATTAAAGGTGTATGAAGAGTAGGAGGAACTTTTCCAATTAACTCGAGGCCTAATAAACTACCAAGTAAAAGAACCCAAAGAAGACTTATAAAAGACATAATTTTAAAACCTCAATTTTCAAAAACTTTATTTTGAAGAACAACTCCTTCATCGCTTAATAAACATCCAGAAATGAGTTCATCCTCTTTATCTAATTTAATTACACCATCTTTTATAAATGGTGTAATCAAAGATGTTAAGTTCTTAGCATAAAGTGAACTTGCATCATATGGAACTGAAGAGGGTAATTCTCCCGCTCCAATAAGTTTTACCCCATTTTTGATAATAGTTTCATTTGATTTTGTTCCTTCGCAGTTCCCTCCCTGAGAAACTGCTAAATCAATAACTACTGCTCCAGGCCTCATTTTTTCAATCATGGGTGAGTCTATTAAAACAGGGGCCTTTTTACCTAGAACTTGCGCAGTACATATAGCAACATCAGCTTCAGATAAATATTTAGTTAAAGTTGCCTTCTGTTTTGAGAGGAATTCGGGTGTTACAGCTTTTGCATAACCTCCTGCCTCTCCTGGCTTTTCCTCAACTTCAGGAAGTTCTATAAATCTTGCTCCGAGGGACTCTACTTGTTCTTTAACAGCAGGTCTAATGTCAGATACAAATACTATTGCTCCAAGTCGTTTCGCCGTCGCAACTGCCTGTAATCCCGCAACGCCTCCACCAAGAACTACTACTTTTGCAGGTTGGACTGTCCCAGCTGCAGTCATAAGCATTGGAAAATATCTATCTAACTCACTTGCAGCCAAAAGAACTGCTTTATATCCAGCGATATTGGCCTGTGAAGAAAGAACATCTGAAGATTGAGCTCTACTAATCCTCGGAAGCAACTCTAGTGATAAAGCTGAAATCTTATTACTATTTATAATCCTAAGAAGCTCCTTATTACCATATGGGTTAAGAAGACCAAGAAGAACAGCGCCTTTCTTTAATTTTGTTAAATTGTCCTCTGATGGAATTTGAACACAAAATATTAAGTCGGCTTCACCCCAAATCTTTTGATCTAAGTTGTTTATTATTGTTCCGCCCGATTCTTCATATGATAAGTCACTAAATCCTGATAATTTTCCTGCTGAACTTTCAATATAAACATCACATCCAAGGCTTTTTAATTTCTTTACCGCTTCTGGTGTAGCTGAAACTCTCCTTTCACCAGAGATTGTTTCGGAAGGAATAAGTATCTTTGTCAATTTATTTATTTTTTTAACATACTAAATATAAATTGAAGAAAGTCAAAAGTCTTGGATTTTTGTTAAAAATATATTTTCTTTTCTTTAAAAAATAGCTATCTAGAATATATATATGTACTAAATAATCAAATGAGTATAAAAGCAATCGAATGTCCTGATGGAGTTTGTCACAGTCATCATGGTGGACATGCTGTTCCAAGGCAGGCTATGCAGAAAAATCTAGAAAAGCATGGTAAAGACTGGTGCGAGAAATTAGCAGAGAGAATTTATGAAATGTCAGTTGATACTTATTCACAGACAGTCATGCCCAGTCTACACTCAGCAGGCTGGCAAAGAAGACATCTAGATTGGGAATTTAAGCTGGCAGAAAATGATTCTGAACCTGATGAAGCTCTTGTTGAAGGAATTATTAATGCCACAGAAAGCTTTCTAAGGAGTAGTGAGGTTCATCGATTATTTATTCAAGAATTAGTTCAGGGCACATTCGAGGAAGCAAATGATAAAAAAATAATTTCTAAAGCAATAAAATCTATAATTGAAGAAGAAATTGTTAGTTCACTTAGAGAAAAGAAAGAAACTCTTTTAAAGAAAATATCCGCAAAATTAATATCAGAAGAAAAAGTTAGCGAGGAACTTGCAATAAATTCAGCTAAAGAGGGTTTTGAGGAAGTTGAAAGGCTACTTGCAAATCACAGCGAGGCCGTCTAACTCTATTTCTTTATATTTTATTTATAATTCACCCAAAAACTGGCCCAAATATAAATTAAAGATTAAATTATTGTTTGGAAGTACAAAGTTGTAACTTATTAGACAATACATAGGTTCTCTGATGTGTTTATCTATATACAACTTAAATCTTTCAATGGACAATTTCATTAGGAAAAGGATCGACATAGCGACCTGTTGGGCAACCAATAGAATTTCTGCAATGGACACTTTAGAAAGGTATGAAGACAGTTATGCAATAGCAGAAGAATTTAGAGAGTGGATATTACATATTGGAGAAAAGAACGAAAATTTAAAAGATTCTGTTTTAAACTTCCCAAAGGAATTAAAAAAGTTATTAGACCAAAAAGTCAACGACTGAGTAATAAATCTATCGAGTGAAATCCGCCCTACATTGTTTGGGTTTGTTTATTATTATAAATAGTGAAATTAGCAAATAAATGGAAAATAAAGAGAAGATTTCAAACGTAGAAAATGTTGTAATTATAGGTTCGGGGCCTGCAGGTTACACCGCTGCAATATATGCCGCACGAGCAAATCTTCAACCATTGCTCGTTACAGGATTTAATTCTGGTGGAATTCCTGGTGGCCAATTAATGACTACAACATTTGTTGAAAATTATCCAGGTTTTCCAGATGGTGTACTTGGTCCTGAATTAATGGATCTAATGAAAGCTCAAGCCGAAAGATGGGGTACTAATTTATACGAAAGTGATGTTGTCTCAATAAATACTGATTCACATCCCTTTGAATTAAAAACTTTAGAAGGAACTATAAAATCTAACTCAATTATTATTGCAACTGGAGCAAGTGCAAATAGATTAGGCGTGATAAATGAAGATAAATTCTGGAGTAAAGGAATAAGTGCTTGTGCAATATGTGATGGAGCGACCCCACAATTTAGAGGTGAAGAATTAGCAGTTATTGGAGGGGGCGACTCTGCATGTGAAGAAGCAGCATATCTCACAAAGTATGGAAGCAAAGTGCATTTGATTGTTAGATCAGAAAAATTAAGGGCTAGCGCAGCAATGGTAGATAGAGTAAAAGCTAATCCAAAGATAGAAATTCATTGGAACACAAAAGTTAATAAAGCGGATGGCTCTCAATGGCTTGAGAAAATAGAAACTATTCACTCCCTAGAAGGTAAAGGGGAAATCAATATAAAAGGTCTTTTTTACGCGATAGGGCACACACCAAATACGAAGTTCTTAGGTAACAAAATTGATTTAGATAATAAAGGATATATTGCTTGCAAATCAGGAAGGCCAGAAACATCTATTGAAGGCATCTTCGCAGCAGGAGACGTTGTCGATTCTGAGTGGAGACAAGGAGTTACCGCTGCAGGAACTGGGTGCATGGCAGCATTAGCTACCGAAAGGTGGCTAGCCGAGAAAAACTTAGCAAAAACTATAGTCAGAGAAACACCAGAACCAGAAAAAAAACTTAATTCATCAGATTTTAATGAAGAAGAAGTTAATGAAGATACTTTCGATTCAAATTCTGAATGGCAAAAAGGGAGTTATGCATTAAGGAAACTCTATCACGAGAGTAAAAAACCTATCTTAGTAATTTTTAGTTCTCCAAGTTGCGGCCCATGTCATGTTCTAAAACCTCAGTTAAAAAGGGTAATTAAAGAACTTGATGGTGCAGTTCTTGGCGTTGAAATAGATATTGACAAAGATCAAGATATTGCAAAACAAGCTGGTATTAATGGCACACCAACAGTTCAACTTTTTAAAGAAAAATTATTAATAAAACAATGGCAAGGTGTTAAACAAAGAAGTGAGTTTAAAGAAGCGATAAAAAATATTATCTAAAGTAACTTTTTATTTATTATTTCTCTTGGGATTATTTTTATTAGTAGAAGGTTTAGCATTGCCTGCATTCCTCTCTCTATAAGTTATCCTCCCTCTAGAAAGATCATAAGGACTTATCTCAACTAACACTTTGTCTCCAGCTAATAATTTAATTCTAAATTTAGTCAATTTACCTGCAGCTCTACATAAACATTGATGTCCTTCAGGTTGTTCTAAGGTAACCAAATAAAATCCATTCCCCTGCTCTTTTTCTATTACACCTGAAGTTTCAATCATTAATTAATCTTTTACTAAGTACATATTATCAGAAAAAGATTGGCCAAAATTGATTTAAAAAAAATTACATACCTAAAAATATGCAATTCAATTCAAATTGAAAATTTAATTTCATTAATTATTTGAAGTTGTCCATAGTAAAAATTTGCTTTCGCAATTTTTTCAGAATCTTCTAATTGATCAAAAAAAACAAACCCAAGGCTTTCCCATAATGAAGATCCGCAAACATTATTCAATTCATTTTTTGCTTCTTTTGCAAAATTATCTAGTTTTCGTTCAAGGTTTTTAGACTTAGAGACAGACATAGGTCAATAATATTAATATAGTACAAATATACTATCTAATTCTAAAATTGCAATATTAAAAAGGTAATCTCTTTTTTTCTTCAATATTAAGATCTGCTTCCATTTCCCTTAATCTTTTAAGTATTTGTTGATAATACTCCTTTATATAACTCTCTAGTGAGGTCATATCTTCTTTTTTAACTTCCAATATTTCGTAAGTTTTGCTCATGTCAGCATCTAATGATTCACCACTACTAGTTACTTCAGCAAAAGCCAATCGCTCAGCAACATTAAGAGAATCTTGGAAAAAGGAAACTACTTTTTGAGTGACACTGATAAGGAAGGGGGAAACTCTAAAAATTTTCGCCTTTTTTTCACTAAATTTTTCACATAAAGATATAACTTCATTTGAATCCCATGCTTTGGGACCTACTAATGGCAATGATGTTCTGTGAGTTTTTGGATTATTTACTGCTGCTACAACAACTTTCGCCATATCTTGTGTATTCATATAAGCAATTTTAGTTGGAGTCCCACTCATCCACACTGCTTGACTATCCAAGATTGGGATTGCGAATTGACCAATAACTCCTTGCATAAAAGCCGCACATTTGAAAATTGTATAGTCTAAATCAGATTTTTCAAGAAGTTTTTCAGTGCAAAATTTAATGTCCATTAAAGGAACATTTCTAAACTTTTCTGTTAGGAGGATAGAAAGGAATATTACCCTTTTTACGTTTAAAGATTCGCAAGCATTGAATAAGTTAAGTTTTCCATCCCAATCAATTTCATAAATACTTTTAGGATCATCTGGCCTACTAGTCGCTGCATCAATAACTACTTCAATATCTTGCAATGCATATTCGATATCAGAAGAATTTAATAAATTACCTTTTGTTAGCTCACAACCCCATTCTTGTAGAAAGGAAGCTTTTCTTGGATTTCTTACAAAGCATCTTACTTCATGTCCCTCTTCTATAGCTTGCTTTGCTATTTGTCTACCAAGTGTCCCTGTTGCTCCTACTAAAAGAATCTTCATACTTAAGATTTACTTAACTTTAAGACCATAACTCAAATTGTGATGTATCCGTGAGAATCAGTCTCCCTGAAACTTTAATAACAAAGCACCACCAACCAATCCTATTGGTATCAGTATCCAAAAAACTGCTGCAATACTAAAAATTTCTTTAGCCATAGTAAAATTGAATGATTACTATAATTTACATTCAAAATACATTTATTTGTTAAAAATGTAGATAATTCAAATATCTTGAAAATTTTTTGAATATATGAATAATAGTTTTAAAGAAAAATTAAACATTCCTAATTACTGGAATTGGAATGGTTTTAAAATTTGTTGGAGTGTTACAGGCGAAGAAAATGAGATTCCAATTATCTTTCTCCATGGATTTGGAGCAAGTCGAAAACATTGGAGAAACAATTTAGAGTATTTTGCGAAAAAGAATTTTGCCTCTTATTCTTTGGATTTAATAGGATTTGGGGATTCAGATCAACCTGGGATTAGACAAATTGGAAAATTAAATAATGAGATTTGGTGTGATCAAGTGAAAGACTTTATTACACAGGTAATAAGACCAAAGAATTCTGGGAAAGTAATTCTTATTGGCAATTCACTTGGATCACTAGTTGCTTTAACATGTGCTGTTTCATTAGAGGATCAGATTGCAACAGTTATTGCATCGCCTTTGCCAGATCAAATTCAAGATAATAAAAAGTCCATAACAAAAAAATCATCAATTAAGAAATTTCAAGATAGATTCATAACAATATTTTTTTTGTTTTTCCCTTTGGAGATTATTTTATTTTTAATAACTAAATTAGGGTTTATTAAACTGGGACTAAATTCTGCCTATTTTAAAAAAGATAATATTGATCGCGAACTAATAGATTTGGTAACAAAACCAGTTTTAAGGAGAACTTCAGCTAGATCATTAAGAGCAATGTGTATTGGAATGTCTTCTAGAGATGAAAAATTTAAATCTTCTTACCTTTTGAGAAAACTTAGCGCCTCAAAAAAAGTTCCTTTTTTATTAATTTGGGGCGAAAAAGATAATTTCATACCTTTGTTTGTTGGTAAAAAGATTGCAAATTTCCATAGATGGGTAAAATTAAAAATAGTATCCAATTCAGGGCATTGTATCCATGATGAAGACCCTTCAGTATTCAATAGAATTTCTTATGAATGGATTAGAGATTTAAAAACCTTTTAAAATATGAAACATACATTATCAGTTCTTGTAGAAGATGAATCTGGAGCCTTGAGTAGAATCTCAGGTCTCTTCGCCAGAAGGGGGTTCAACATAGATAGCCTTGCAGTAGGACCTGCAGAATCTAAAGGGATTTCAAGGTTAACAATGGTAGTAGAGGGTGATGATGAAACTCTTCAACAAATGACTAAGCAACTTAATAAGTTATTTAATGTTCTGGGAGTGGTAGATTTTACTAATCTCGCAGCTGTTGAAAGGGAATTGATGTTACTAAAAGTTTCATCGAAAGAAGATACTAGGAGTAATATCCTTGATATAGTACAGATCTTCCGTGCAAAAGTTGTTGATGTATCAGATATGGCCTTAACTCTCGAGGTAGTTGGAGATCCTGGGAAGTTAGTTGCTCTAGAGAAATTACTCGAGCCATACGGCATCCTTGAAATAGCGAGGACTGGTAAGGTAGCTCTTAAACGCTCTTCAGGAGTTAATACAGAAATGTTGAAAATAAATAAATATTCTCTAGAAATTTAATTAGAAATCTGGACCGCCTTAATGTAGTCTTCTTTATTGATTTTTTCGAGTACGTCTAATCCTTTAATAATCTTTCCAAAAATCGAATATCTTCCATCTAGTTCTGGGATCTTATTCGTTACAAAAAAAAATTCAGTAGACGAAGACTTATCCTTACCGCTTTTAACCATAGCGATTGATCCACTCTCAAAAGTATTAACTAAATTTACTGTTTCACTAGGATTTTTTATTTGATAGTTATATCTCGGTTTTACTTCTTCTTTGAATTTTATTTCTAAAGGTATTGTTGTACTTGTCTTATTCAGGTTTTGTTTTCGTTCTATATAAGATTTATCTTCTGGATTAACGCCGCCATGTATAAATCTCATTTGGGGATAGTTTATTATTTTATAAAATTTTTGATCTACATAAATATTATTTTCTATGTTTTCCAGAAAATTTGATGCTGTTACTGGGTTATCTTTACCAAATAATTTTACCGCAAAATCACCTTTTGAAGTTTTAAAATTAACTACTTTATTACTCTGAATACAACTAAATTTAAGTTTTTGGCAGTAATAATTTGGATCAATCTTACTTTTATAACTACAAGCTTGAACCAAAAACAAAACCTGTATAAAAGATAATGTTTTTAAAAAATTTTTGTTTTTTATTTTAGGCCCTCCAAATTAACATCTAAAAATTTAGCTAGACGAGCACCTTCTTCTTCAACCTGAAGCAGTGGTTTTAGTTCACCCGCACCACTTAAAGGGAGAGGTTTTTTTCTACCTTTTAATACTAGAGCAATTCTTCTTCTAGGATTAAATCCCTCACTTATATCCAACTTAACAGATTTAATTTCATCAAAATTTAATTTAACTTCAACATCTTTAAATAATCCCTTTCTTTTTATTTCTACAGATTTTGAGGATTTATCAAAATAATTACTTCCTGAACCAAAGTTTATGTAAACCAAATACCACAAGAAAAAATTTAATAAATTAGCTATTACTCCGTATGCTCCCATTATTATTCCTTGAGGGATAAACAACAAAGTTGAAGGATTGCCTAAAGGTAATAAATCCCTTCCTGTGTAGCTAGATATAGAGGCCAAAAGAAAACCAATACCTCCTATAGTCAACATTCCTCCAATAATATAATTTGAAATTTTTCTTGATCCACCAATTTTTTGTTCGATTTTATCGAATGACGTGAGGTCTGAATTCATTTTTATCTTTTTTTAGAGCCTAATTCAGATAATTTAACAAACTAAGGGAGTATTCTTACCTAATTTTTAATAAAAAAGTCAGGAAAGCTTTACAAGGCATTTCAGATATAAAGATATTTCCCCACATTACTCTCAATCTTTGTTACAGTCACTGCGTATCCCGAAGCTAAAAACGATTTCTCATGACGATCGCAGTTGGTAGCGCCCCACAAAGAGGATGGTTTGATGTCCTTGATGATTGGTTGAAGCGCGACCGCTTTGTATTTATTGGTTGGTCCGGACTACTTCTACTTCCTTGTGCATATCTTGCTATAGGTGGTTGGTTCGTCGGAACAACATTTGTTACCTCTTGGTACACACATGGAGTTGCAAGCTCATACCTTGAAGGTTGTAACTTTTTAACAGCAGCTGTAAGTACCCCTGGTGATGCCATGGGACACAGTCTTCTATTTTTATGGGGTCCTGAAGCCCAAGGTAGTTTCGTAAGATGGCTACAGCTTGGTGGTCTTTGGAACTTCGTTGCATTACATGGAGTATTTGGCCTAATTGGTTTTATGCTTCGTCAGTTTGAAATTGCTGGCCTTGTTGGAATTAGACCTTACAACGCTTTAGCATTTTCAGCAGTAATTGCAGTATTTACAAGTATTTTCCTTATCTATCCTTTAGGACAGCATAGTTGGTTCTTCGCACCTTCATTCGGTGTTGCAGCAATCTTCCGTTACATTCTGTTCATTCAAGGTTTTCACAATATTACTTTAAATCCATTCCACATGATGGGTGTTGCTGGAATTCTTGGTGGTGCTCTACTATGCGCTATCCATGGAGCTACAGTACAAAACACTTTGTATGAAGATACAAGTATTTACACAGATGGTAAGGTTCAAAGTTCAACATTTAGAGCTTTTGACCCGACCCAAGAAGAAGAAACTTATTCAATGATTACAGCGAATAGATTCTGGAGTCAAATCTTCGGTATTGCTTTCTCAAACAAGCGTTTCTTACATTTCTTGATGCTATTTGTACCTGTTATGGGTATGTGGACATCTTCAATTGGTATTGTCGGCTTAGCACTAAACTTAAGAGCTTATGATTTCGTAAGCCAAGAAATCCGTGCAGCAGAAGATCCAGAATTTGAAACTTTCTATACAAAAAATATACTTTTGAACGAAGGTATGCGAGCATGGATGTCTTCTGTGGATCAACCACACGAAAACTTTGTATTCCCTGAGGAGGTTCTTCCACGTGGAAACGCCCTTTAATAACTTATTAAGAGCTCCAAACCAAAGTATTGAGGAAACTGGTTATGCCTGGTATGTAGGTAACGCTAGATTAATCAATTTATCTGGACGTTTATTAGGAGCTCACATTGCTCACTCTGGACTTATAGTCTTTTGGGCGGGAGCAATGATGCTCTTTGAGGTTAATCATTTTACTTTTGATAAACCAATGTGGGAGCAAGGTTTAATTTGTATGCCACACGTCGCAATGTTTGGCTACGGAATAGGCCCTGGTGGTGAAGTTACTGATATCATGCCTTTCTTCCAAGCAGGCGTGGTTCATTTGATAGCTTCGGCTGTTCTTGGTTTTGGTGGTATTTACCATTCATTAGCAGGTCCAGAAAAACTTGAAGAAGATTTTCCATTTTTCTCTACTGATTGGAGAGATAAAAATCAAATGACAAATATCCTTGGTTATCATTTGATTGTTTTAGGTGTAGGTGCATTAGCATGGTCAGTTAACTGGTGTTTTATTGGCGGTGCATATGACACATGGGCACCTGGTGGTGGTGAAGTCAGACTTGTTAACCCAACTTTAGATCCAAGAGTTATACTTGGTTATCTATTCAGATCTCCATGGGGAGGAGCCGGTTCAATAATCGGTGTCAACTCCATTGAAGATATTGTTGGTGGACACGTTTATGTGGGTATTACTGCAATTATTGGAGGAATATTCCATATCTTCACTAAACCCTTTGGTTGGGCAAGAAGAGCATTCATCTGGAACGGTGAAGGACTACTAAGTTATGCTCTTGGTGGAATTTGCGTAGCAAGTTTCATTGCTTCAACATTCATTTGGTTTAACAACACTGCTTACCCTTCAGAATTTTATGGTCCAACAAATGCTGAAGCTTCGCAGGCTCAAAGCTTTACTTTCCTTGTGAGAGATCAAAGAATTGGAGCTAATGTAGGTTCAACAATGGGACCAACAGGTCTAGGTAAGTATCTCATGAGATCTCCTACTGGTGAAATTATATTTGGTGGTGAAACAATGAGATTTTGGGATTTCAGAGGTCCATGGTTAGAGCCTTTAAGAGGTCCTAATGGATTAAGCCTTGAGAAAATTCAAAATGATATTCAGCCTTGGCAGGTAAGAAGAGCTGCTGAATATATGACTCATGCTCCTAACGCTTCTATCAACTCTGTTGGTGGAATCATTACAGAGCCAAATGCTGTTAACTTCGTTAACTTAAGACAATGGTTAGCCGCAGCTCAATTCTTCCTAGGATGGTTTACATTTATCGGTCATCTTTGGCATGCTGGACGTGCTAGAGCTGCCGCTGCTGGTTTCGAAAAAGGAATCGACAGAAAGAGTGAACCAGCTCTAGAAATGCCTGATCTAGATTAATTTCTATTTCATCTTAAAAAAAGCCCTATCTTTAGATGGGGTTTTTTTTTGCTTAATTTTATTATCTATATAAATTTTCTCTGAGCCATGGCAAACTTAAACCCATTACATTACTGAAACAACCCTCTATTTTTTCTATATATTTACCACCTATACCTTCCAAGGCAAATCCTCCTGCGCAATATAAAGGTTCATTTGTATCTACATAACTCTTGATTTCCCAATCCTCCAAATTAGAAAAATAAACTCTTGAACTTACTGTTTTTTTTATTATTTCAGTGATTTTAAAAATATTAGAAGTTGAATCAAAATTCCCAATTATTAGAGTATGACCAGTATGTAAAAATCCAAATTCTCCAGACATTTTTTTCCATCTAATAAATGCCTCCTCTTTATTAGATGGTTTTCCATAAGCTTCTCCTTTAAATTCAAAAATTGAATCGCACCCAAGTATTTCCATAGGTCCATAATTAAATTCTTCGGGCAATGATAAGTTTTGAATATTTTCAGATAAACTAATAGCCTTTTGAAAAGATAATTCCAAAGCTAAATTAAGTATATTCTTTTCTTGAATAGTAGTTTCATCAAATTTACTTGCTATTTGGATAAATTCGATTTGACAATTTTCTAGTAATTTCTTTCTAGATTGAGAAGCAGAGGCTAGAATTAACACAAATTTTTTACCAAATTATAATTCAAATTAATAATTAATAAATTTTAAAATTAATATAAATTACTAATGGATTTAGAAGCAAAATTACATGAAATAAGAAAACCAATAATGGTCTTAGGTACTTCCAGCGGAGCAGGAAAATCGTTAACGGCTACTGCTATTTGCAGGATTCTTAAAAATTTAGGAGAAGAACCAATACCTTTTAAAGGACAAAATATGAGTAACAACGCATGGGTTGATTGGGAAGGTGGAGAGATGGCATATTCACAAGCACTTCAAGCTTTTGCTTGTGGTATTAATCCCTCTACAGAGATGAATCCCATTTTATTAAAACCACAAGGAAACTCAGTAAGCGAGGTAATTCACCTTGGCAAAAGCATAGGCACCACAACCGCACAAAATTACTATAAAGATTGGTTTATTCCAGGCTGGGAAGTAATTAAAAAAAGTTTAAATTCTATTTACGAACGGAATCCGAATTGCCGCTTAATTATCGAAGGGGCTGGCAGTCCAGTAGAAATGAATTTAATTCATAGAGACCTTACTAATTTAAGAATTGCAAAATATTTAAATGCAAATTGCATATTAGTTACTGATATTGAAAGGGGAGGTGTATTTGCACAAATAATTGGTACTCTTGAATTAATGAAGCCTGCAGAAAAGAAACTTATTAAGGGAATTATTATAAATAGATTCAGAGGAGACCTTTCATTATTTGAAAATGGAAAAAAATGGATAGAGAATAAAACTCAAATCCCAGTTATTGGAATTATTCCTTGGTTAAATGATTCATTCCCTCCAGAGGATTCTTTAGATTTAATAGAAAAAAAATCACTTTCTAAAAATCCTGAAATCAAAGTTGGAATTATAAAATTACCATCTATTAGTAACTTCTCGGATTTTGATCCCCTAGAAAATGAAGAAACAATTTTAATGGAATGGATTAGAAAATCACAAAACCTAAGTAAGTATGACTGCATTATTCTGCCGGGCAGCAAACAAACGATTAAAGATCAATTATTTCTTGAAAATTCTGGCTTATCTCAAGATATAAGGGACTATTCAAAAAACGAAGGAAATATTATTGGAATATGTGGAGGTTTGCAAATGTTAGGAACTACACTTGAAGATCCGCATTTTAAAGAGGGTTCTAAAAATTATTCTGAACTAAAAATTAAGGGTATTGGATTACTACCATTAAAAACGACTTTCTTTAAAAAAAAATTAACACGTCAAATTAACTCTAAATCTATATGGCCGTGCCAATCAGAAATTAATGGATTTGAAATTCATAATGGTCAAACTGTATTAGATGAAATCCAAAGTTCATTAAAGATTAATCCTATTTTTGAGGATTCAGATCTTGGTTGGTACAAAGAAAATAATCAAGGAGGAACTATTGCAGGAACATACATTCATGGGATCTTTGAAAATGACAGTTGGAGAGCACAATATATTAATTTAATAAGGAAGAGTAAAAATCTACCAATATTAAATAAAAAATCAATATCTTATAAAGAGAAGAGACAATCCATTATTGATAATCTTGCGAATGAATTCCACAAACATTTAAATCTCAAATCATTTTTAAGTTGAAAGAGACAAAAAATATAAAAGTAATATGGCCAAACAATAAAGAAACATTTGTTTCAGATGGTGATGACTGGTTTTCTTCTGCTGACAAAGCAGGTTTAGATATCCCTACTGGCTGCCTCACAGGAAGTTGTGGAGCCTGTGAAATAGATGTAAATGGTGAAACAGTGAGGGCTTGTATAAGTGAAATTAAAAATAATAAAGAATCTACATTACGGGTTTCTTTAACTACAGACCCCTTTTGGGAAAAATAAATTTCACTAAAGATTACCTAATTATTAGATAAAGGAAAACATAGTAAAAAAATGATCCAAAAAATGTGTTTATTAGAATAACTTTCTTTTTAATTTTTGACGAGGCAATAATATAGCTACCCAAAACATGAGGTAGGATTGGGAAAGATCTTATGATTAAAATATAAGAAGATTTGAAAGTAATATTGTCAAAAAATCTATAAAGATTATTTTTTTCTGGGTTTTTTAAAAATAATATATTTCTAGAAAATTTAAATTTAATTTTCCTCAGAATAAGAACTTGAATTACACTTAAAATGGTTAAAGCAGGAGAAAAGAATAAAACATATTTCAACCCATAAATCTTTATTAAGATAAAATCAAAAATAATTGATAAAGGAAGGCCTAAAAATATAGAAACTATATTTAAAGCAATCAAATATTTGTATTGAATATTATTAAATAGGGACTCAAGATCATAGGTATACTTGAATATTAGAGCAAGAAAATAAACCCCTAAATAGGTAAAAAATATTTTAAAAATTACTGATTTAAAATTTAGATCTTTTTTATTCATATTAGATGAACATTAATGATGATTATCAAAAACGTAGAGGGCAAATAACATCTTTTCCTACAGAGGAAATTATAGAAACAAACAGGGAATATTTAGAAAGTAACTCATTTTATCAAATATCAAATTTTTTATAAGAAATCCTTGGAACGACATGAAAGTAATTAGAAGCAAAGAATTTGCAAAAAAAAAGACCCCTGATAATTGGGTCTTTTATGGTTCTACCAAAACAAGTGTTTCCTTGTTTCCACTGCTTCAGTAAATCCACTCCTTCACACATATATAAACTATGCCATTAAATTCTATTTCGTGGAAGCGCTGAATGTAATGTTACTTAACTGTCACATGTGACAGTTTCCCATTTGTGGACATAAAGAAAAATCATCCTAATTCAGAGAGAAGGGGATTTACTTATAAGAGATTAACGTGCGAAGAGTTTCTAATTTGTAAAACTTACTGGGGAAACACATAAAGCATCTACAATATTAATTACTAATTTTTTTTTCCCACAATAGATAAAGATTTGAAAACTGGTTTTTAGTATCTACTATTGCGCTACTTGTTGAGATCAACTTCCATCCTGCAGAATTACGTTTTTTCATTATTGCTGCAATTTCGTTTTCTTGTCTTTGAGTATTTGCATTTCCAACTGCGTAATATATATCAAGATCATTTTCTACTTTTGCCATTTTTAAGGTAATGCTTTCTTAAGAGTTAATATTACTCAATCTTTCATCGTTACTGGGAAAGATTCTATAGGGTAGTTAAAAATAAAACTTATATGGTTTTACCTTCACCCCAAATTGCTATTGGATTACTGCTTATAAGTATTGGAATAGTAGTTACTTTTGATATCAAAATTGATCTATTTAAAAGTAAAGAGTAAAAGAAAAAAAGTTAGATATCTGGGAAAATATTTTTATTAGTTTGATCAAATAATAATTAATCTTAATTAGATTAAAAATAAAAAACACCCTGCAATAAATCCACTTAAATGACCTAATAAACTTACACCTGGCAAAAAAGAGAACATCAAACCTATGAAGCATATTGTCTTTGACATTTTCCGAACTTCATAATTGGACTGAAAACCAATTTCTTTACCTAAAAAATATTTCTTTCCATAAAAAGAAGTTAATAGTAAAAATCCAAATAAAGCATAAATTATTCCACTAAATCCTAAAACGGCATAATTCGGATAGATATTAAAATACGATAAGATCTTTTCGTATCCCCAGATAATAAAAAAATTTAAAAAAGAACAACTTAAAATAAATTTCAAATAAAAAAATCTGTTTTTGTTTCCAAGTCTCATTAAAAAATATCTTGTAATGATTATTCCACCGAGATTGCTTAATAAATGATTTAAATCTGCATGAATTAGGATTGATGTAAAAATCCTATAAGGTTGATCACTAATTAATTTTGGTACAAAGTAAAAATATTCTTTATCAATAACTCCAATTAAATCTGTAAGTATAAAAACTGAAATTAAAAGAGATGCGCTTAGGATGTATTGCCAATCATATTTAGATATTGAATTATTAATTGCCATATTTTCTTTAGTTTTATACTAAAAGAATATCTGCTTACTTATAGAAGTACATAACCTCAAAAGTTTTTTAATGTCTTGAATTTATATTACCTTTAGTAAACTTTGCAATGAGAACTTGTTGGGTGATCTATGCACTCTTTCTCCCAATAATCTTGTCTTGAATCTTTTGGCAGTTGATAATTAAAATCATGCATTCTCCAAATATCTGAAGTCGCATTTCTAAGGGCAGTGAATGGAGTGGTGAGTCTCATAAAACCTCCTATATCTCTACTCCTTTATTATCCTCTTATTCATATGAAATTAATAGAGTATTAATACCCGAGTATTAGTGCTTTGCGGTTCTCGCTACTATCTTTTCTAATTAAGTAGGAGTAGAAATAATTCAGGAGTCAAAAGCACTTCATCGACTTTGTGGACAGCGAGGTGCATAAGACTCGAAGAGGGCAAATAAATGCCCTCTTATTTTATTATTGGGACTTCCAGAAACGATAAATTAACGGAGAGGGTGAAATTCACTTTCGTGTTATAACGGCAGATACAGGATTATCTGGGATGGTTACAGGGATGTAGAGGCAAATATCCACCAACACATCCACCAACACATCCACCAACACAAAATTCTTACATTTCTAAAAATATTTAGAAAAAATTCACATCTGCTTTATTGATCTCCGTAATAAGAAATTTTTATTCTGGAATCAATAATATTTTTTTATTTTCTTATTTTTCAAATAGACTATTTTTAATGCTTTTTAAATATTTTTATTGATGAAGTCAAATAGATCACTTCAACTGCAAAAGAAAAGTAGGTATTCGAATTTAAAAAGAGAACTAGATTTAGACATATTTAATGCAAGTTGGATTGAGGTAGATACTAAGGTAAAGAAAAATGAGAGCGAAAAAAAGTGCATCGATCTATTTTCTGGTGCTGGAGGTCTAGCATTGGGTTTAAGAAATGCAGGTTTTCATATATACGCAAGTGTGGAGATTGATAAAGATGCCTCAGCAACTATGGAAAGAAACTTTCCTGAATCAAAACATTTTTGTAATCCAATAGAAGAGATTCCTAATACTGAAATTGAAGGATTTGGAGAGATTGATTTATTAGCAGGAGGTCCTCCTTGTGTAGGTTTTTCTGTGGCAGGATATAGAAATCCAAAAGATCAAAGAAATCTATACTACAGAGAATATCTAAGATTTTTAGAAATACTTAAACCTCCATTTTTTCTTATGGAAAATGTCCCAGGGATATTAACTATTAGTAATGGTCAGGTTAAGGAATTAATGTTTAAGGAATTTGAAAGATTAGGATATAAAACCTCTGTAAGAATTATGGAGGCAGCAGAGTTCGAAGTTCCACAATTCAGATCCAGAGCAATATTCATTGGAAACAGGTTAAATTTAAATAATCCATATCCAAGACCAATTTTAAATAAAGAAAACTACCTTGCTATCGAAGATATTATCGATGACTTAAAGAACCACCCAAGAGATCCTTCAATCAATCATGAATGGACCAATCACTCAAAAAATTTTGAAAACAGAATAAGTGCAGTTGAACCAGGGGATTCTCTTTACTCAAATTTTAAGGATGCTTACAAAAGACAATATTTAGGCGTTCCTTCAATGACGATTAAAGAAAATCATGGAGGCACCCATATTCATCCAACTCTAAACAGAGTAATTTCAGTCAGAGAAATGGCAAGATTACAAACCTTTCCAGATAATTTCTTCTTTGAAGGGACTATGAAAAGAGGAATGTGGCAAGTTGGTAATGCAGTACCCGTAAAATTATCTGAACATTTAGGTTTGGCAATAAAATCGCTTCTATGAATTACTTCTAAGAGTTTTAGATAATTTATTTCTCCATTCCTCAATATCATACCAACCACAACCTATGCATCCTCGTTCTGCAACTTTACCTCTTTTGGGTATTCCCTTATCCCATAATTGATTTCCTTGGTAAAAATAATTGATTCCATAAATTATTCCTCTTTCATTTGTTTGATAACATTTTCTACATACTTCCCTTTTCTGTTGATTTCTTTGATTATTAATTAATTGAAAATCCTTCTTAATTTGAGAGGTACTCATATTGGCAATTTCTTTTTGGGATCTTTTAGTATTTTCATCCCATCTTATTTCAGGAAATTTATGATCTGGTAATAGACCATTCTTTATTTTTTTACACTCATATACATCAAAGTAATTAAGAGTTTCTAAAATCCTTTTTCTTGTATTCTCATCCCATTGCTCATATCCATTGATGCCTCCCCTTGGTAATGGCAATAAGAGAACATGACTTATCTTTTTATTTTGTGTTTTATCGAATCTTTTTACCCCAGAGACAACTGTGTATCCTGAATCCTTCAAGTCTTGTATCCTTCTAGCATAGTTTGGATTATTAAAAACATTAACGGGAACCCAAGAAAAATCGGCACTTAGCAAATCAAAAATGGTTTTTGTAACTTCAGAGTTTTTATCTTTCCAAAATTCATCTTGCTCCTTTCTCCAAGTTTCCCAATTTTCTGGTTTACAAATTTTTTTAACTTTCTCAATATAGTTTTTAATAACGCTATCTCCACTATCTTCAAAATCAGTGCCATCCCTTCTATTCTTTATTGGTATGTACCAATCTCTTTCTAAATCTGAACTATACTTAAAATTTACTGAGTAATATATCTCAGACGCTTTATTGTTATAGATCCAATTCTTCTTCATACATTTAAAGTAAAGAGATTAAATTTTGAATAAAAATTTAATCTCTTTATCTTAACCACCAACACCAAATATATCCACCAACACATCAAAAAATATCCACCAACACATCCACCAACACATTCAGGCATATTCTGGTAAATATTGGACTATATAGAACAAGCAACTTCTTTAAAATCCGATTTTGACTACATTATTGCCCACATAGCACTTTACAGGAAGATAATTAAACGGAGAGGGTGAAATTACATCTCAAGCAACATAGGCAGACACTGGACTATATGGGACTTATTTTTGAACGCTTAAGTAGATACCCACCAACACACCCACCAACACCAAAAACTTGCAGATACTGGACGATTCTGTACTGAAAATTTAAACAATATCCTCTATCTGCTTTAACTTTGCCATTTGCAGAATAGGCAGAAAATAGATTTAGATTTTTAGACTATTGCCTATTCAAAAGTATCTGAGAATTTATCCATTCTTGTATTTCTCTCTCAATCCAAACTGAGATTTTAGGTCCAAGATGAATATTCCTTGGGAACTTTCCTTCTGCCATGTAGTTGTAAATGGTTGTTCTAGTGAGAGAAGTCATTTTAATAACATCTCTTAAACGCAAAAGTTTGTGTGAAATGTCTTGGTTCATTGTGCATAAAATAAATTGCACGCCAGAATAACTATAAAGACAGTCAATTCAAAACCTAAATTGGCAAATTTTGACGAATTCTATAAAAGTTTCCCAAAGGATGAAGATCAAAAGTGGCAGTTCTTTGAAAAGGAGGTTGTTCCATGGTTTTTAAAGGAGGATCCTTTATTTTCTTCATGGATATTAAACGTATGGACATTTAATGATTATCCAAGAAGATGGCGAAAGAAAAAAAAAGATTTAGGCACTGACTTAGTCTTTGAAGACATTTATGGAAATGATTGGGCAGTTCAAGCAAAATGCTATGACCCAAAATATTATGTATCAAAAAAAGATATTGATTCTTTCATAAGTGATTCAAACAGAAAGCAAATAAAAGGAAGATTACTGATAATTACAACAAATTTAATTGGCGCAAACGCAATTGATACGCTTCAAGGTCAAGAAAAAGAATCAAAAGTTTTTAGATTAGAAGATTTTAGAAAGGCGAATATTAATTACCCAATAAAATCAATTGATATCCAAAAAAAATATTTTAAAAAACCTCACACACCAAGAAAATTCCAATTAAAGGCGATTGAAAATACAGGTAAATATCTAAAGGAAAAAGATAGAGGAAAGTTAATAATGGCATGTGGGACAGGTAAAACTCTTACAGCGCTATGGATTCAAGAAGCAGCAAATTATCAAAGAATTTTATATCTTGTTCCATCTCTTTATCTAGTAAAACAATCTCTTACTGAATGGATTAACAACAGTTCTCAACCTTTTGAATGGCAGTGTGTATGCTGTGATCCAACAGTAAATGAAGGACTTAGTAAAGATTATTTTGCTGAAAAAAAAACAGATGTGTGCGTACCCATAACAACCCAAATCAATGAAATTAAATCTTTCTTATCTAGAGATAAAAAACAAGTAATTTTTTGTACATACCATTCTTTGCCTTTAATTGAAAAGGTTTTTAAAGATGATCATATTAAAGGTTTTGATATTACATTCGCTGATGAATCTCACAGATGTGTTGGACATGATAAAAAAATTTTTGGATTAATTCTTGAAGAAGGACCCATCAAGACTTCAAAAAGAATCTTCATGACCGCGACACCAATAAGTCTTAAAGATAAGGATAAAGATAAAGCAATCGAAAACGGAATTGACTTTTATTCAATGGATGATGAAAAGTATTTTGGGGATGAAATTTTTAAAATAACATTTAGACAAGCGATCAACCAAAGACCACCACTTTTAACAAACTACCAAGTTTATGTAACTGCTATTGAAAATGATCCATTAATTAAAGAAAAAATAATCGAAAGAAAAATTTTAAGTACTGATGGAAGTAATGAAATTAACGCCGAAGAACTTTCTACTCATATTGCTTTAGCAAAAGGTATTAAAGAATTTAATTTAAGGAAAATTATCACTTTCCATAATAGAAATAAATGGGCAGAAGAATTTGCTCTAGATCATTTAGAGATAATTAAGTGGTTAGATATTGAATGTCTACCAAGCGGAAAAATAGAATTTCTAAATGTTAATGGAGAAATGCAAATTCATGAAAGAGAAAGAATTTTAAGCAAATTAGAAGGACCTCATAAAGACCATCGAACATTAATTTCAAACTCAAGATGTCTTACAGAGGGTATTGATATCCCAACATTAGATTGCATTGCTTTTATAGATCCAAGAAGTAGTGAGCAAGATATCATTCAAGCAATTGGTAGAGTAATAAGAATTGATAATGAAAATTCTGAAAAAATTGGAACAATATTGATACCTATAGATTTAGGGAACTGCGATGATCTAGATGAAGAAGCATTATCATCCAGATTTTCAGCAGTATGGGAAGTAGTAAATGCTCTTAAATTTCATGATGAATATTTAAACAATGAGATAGAAAACTTAAGAATCGAATTAGGCAAAAGACCAAAACCTGGCAAGAAAAGAAAAGGATTAGAAATTTTAAGATATTCACTCCCCGAAAGAATCTCGAATAAATTTGCAGAGTCAATAGAAACTTTACTTATAAGAGAAACATCAGAAAATTGGCATGAAATGTATGGAAAACTCTTGCAATTCATAGAGGATAATGATCACGCAAGAGTTAGAACTGATGATCCAATTTTAGGAGGTTGGGTTGATACTCAAAGACAAAATCATAGATTAGATAGACTCACACCAAAAAGATTTGCATTACTTGATAAACTCACTGATAAAGGATGGTTTTGGAATATTAGTGCAGACAAATCTAAAGAATATATTCTTTTATTTGAAGAATTTTTAAGTAAGAATGGTCATTTAATTATTCCCGAATCTGAAACTAAATATATAAATGCAGCAAAAAACATAAGAAATTTATACAAAGAAAATCCAAATTTCAAACAACATATTCCCACTTTCAAAAGACTAAATGAACTTAATCAATATTGGATGTGGGATCCTCCTAGAGAAGTTCCATTGGAGAAGATAAAATTTCTTAAAGAATGGTGTGAAAAAAATAATTGTGTAACACCCACAAGAAAGACTATTCACCCTGGGAATCCGAAAACTTACGATAATAGAACAAAAAAAACTGAAGTTAATCTAGGGAACTTAGCAAATAAATTAAGAGGGCAATATCGCTCAATGAGATTTACAAATGCGAAAAATCAAGAAGAAAATATTAATAATAATAAAGAAGAAAAAAGAGATCTAACTGATGAGGAAATAAAGGAAATAAATACAATCAAACACTGGTATTGGGAAAGTTGGGAAGGTTATGCAAGGGTATATAAAAAATGTATAAAAAAAGAAATTAAAATTACAACCTCTACTATTGTCGATTTCGATGTTAATGAGGTTTGTAGAATTGGAAGTTGGGTTTCAAAAATGAGAACAAGAGCAATCGCAAATAACCTAGAAATTCATGAAATTATTCTTATTGAATCACTACCTAACTGGACATATGAACCTGACCATGATGCTTTTATGTTTGGAATAAATGAATTTTCAAATTATGTCTCAATTAAAGAGAACGGATTCGATGTTCCACAAAAAACAGTAACTAATAATGGATTTAAATTAGGGCAATGGGTTTCAAAAGTAAGAACAAAGTATAAAAGTACTGGTAGATTATCTTCTAAAGAAAATTATTCTAAATTTTATAAAAAACTTTTAGATAATTATGGTTTTTTGTGGATTAGTAATGATTTAAGAGGTGGCAATATTCAAGAAAAAATAGATTTAAAAACCATAAAAAATTTAAAGAAACAAGGTTTAAGCATCTCTAAAATTGCAAAAAAATTAGGAGTTCACAGAACAACGATTCATCGTTATTTAAAAAATTAAAATGCTTAAATTGAACGGAGAGGGTGGGATTCGAACCCACGAATAGTTACCTATTAAACGATTTCGAGTCGTTCGCTTTCGACCACTCAGCCACCTCTCCCATATTTAAAATATAAATTAAAAAATTTATACTAAAAATATATATAGATTTTTGTTAATTCCAACCAGTTTCTTTCATTATTTCTATTGCCTTACTATTGAATTTGCCAATTTCTTTTATAGTCACATTATCTGGAGTGAAATCTCCAAATTTACTAACAATTCTATTTTGACTTGATTCCTTTAAAGGGTGCTCATAAGTTTTATTAGCTAAACCTTGACTACCTTCACTAGAAGCTAAATATTCAAGAAGTTTAATAGCCTCAGTCTTGTTTTCTGCATATTTATATACGCCCCCAGCAGTTATATTTACATGCGCAGGATTGGGTATTATTAATTTTATTTTTTCTGCTAAAGAAGCATCTCTTGGGCCTTTAACTCCATCAAGCATCCTTGCGACATAATAATGATTAACGATTCCAATACCGCACGTTCCCTGCCCTACAGCTCTTATTAATGAAGAATCTCCAGAAAAATAGGGAGTGGAGACATTTGATATCAAACCCTTAAGCCAAATTTTTGTTTGGCCAACGCCTTTCTTTGCTATTTGATTAGAAACCAAAGATTGATTATAAGGACTTTTTCTATTTCTTAGACATACTTTTCCTTTAAAAGAAGGATTGGTTAGATCCTCAAAATTTTTGATTTTTGCAATATCCACAATATCCGGATTTGTGATGATTACCCTTAATCGCCTAGTAAGGCCAAACCATTTATTTCTAGGATCTCTTAAATTATTTGGAACACTATTTTCTAGAATATTTGAATTAATTTTTTGAAATAAATTTGCCTTTGATGCATTTTCAATTCTTGCTGCATCAACAAGAATTACTAAATCAGCCTGAGAATTTTTACCCTCTCTTTTTAAGCGCTCAATTATAGCTTTTCCATCTGTTTCTATATATCTAACTTTGATGCCAGTTTGTTCTTGAAATTTTTGATAAACCTCTTTATCTGTATTGTAATGTCTACCAGAAAATAACCTAACCTCTTTCTCTGCAGAATTTACAGGTTGATTATTTAGAAGTAGCGATAATGTCACTGAAGTAAAAAATAGCTTTTTTAAATAATTCTTTAATTTCATTTATTAAAATTGTTATTTTTGTTACCTTACAACAAAAATTTGGTAGAAATAATCCAAAAATAAAAAATCACTTTGTCATGTATATTTCTTTACCTTAGGAAATAACATTCTGATACTTTCGAGATATAAATCTTACTTTACTAAGGGAAAGCCCATGCGTTCCCTCTCTAGTATCCATGAAGACGCGACTTCTCTAGCTAACTTTCTGATTTTTTCTATATACTGGGCACGATCAGTTACTGATATTACGCCTCTAGCATCAAGCAAATTAAAGCTATGACTACACTTTAAAACATAATCAAGCGCGGGGTAAGTTAGCTTCTTTTCAATTAATGAATTTGCTTCATCTTGATATATCTCAAATAATTTTCTGAGATTTTCAGGATTTGATTCAGAGAAATTATATGAACATTGACCTTTTTCAAATTCAAGCCAAATATCGCTGTATTTCAGATCTTTATTCCAATTTAAGTCCCAGATACTTTCTTTATCCTGCAAAAACATTGCAATTCTCTCTAAACCGTATGTAATTTCAATTGGTATTGGTTGACAATCAACTCCCCCGCATTGTTGAAAATAAGTGAATTGAGTAACTTCCATTCCGTCTAGCCATACTTCCCAACCTACGCCCCAAGCTCCAAGAGTTGGAGACTCCCAATTATCTTCAACAAATCTTATGTCATGATTTTTAGCCTCTATTCCAAGAGATTCCAGAGATTTCAAATATTTTTCTTGGATCCCATCTGGGGAAGGCTTAATTATTACTTGATATTGAAAATAATGTTGTGCACGATTAGGGTTATCACCAAATCTTCCGTCTGTGGGTCTTCTACATGGCTCAGCATATGCAACAGACCAAGGTTCGGGTCCAATTGCCCTCAAAAAAGTATGAGGACTCATTGTACCAGCACCCTTTTCAGTATCATATGGCTGCATAATTAAACAACCCTCTTTGGACCAAAAATTATTTAAATTTTGAATTATATCCTGAAAAAACATCAAATTTTAAGAAGTTTAGAATTTAGATCAATGCCATTAAACATAATAACAAAACTTAAAACAAAAAATATTTTTAACTCTAATTTCTGAGAAGCATTATCTGGTATTTGGATAGCATAAAACTTAATCCAATATAAACATAAATTAGAAATTAATCATGAAAAAAAATCTAATGGCAAAGGTCCAAAAGTATTAGATTCTTCTGCATCTTCATCATATTGGCAAGTTATTAAAATTCCTTCTCCCAGACCATTCTCAGATCTAACAAAAACATTACCAGTTTTTTGGTTGCCTTTTAAAAAAACATATCCATCAGCATGAAGCGAATCTAAATTACCAAATTTTATTGAGGAATATTTATTAGAAATTGATTTCAGTGCTTCAATAGCTTTGGTATCAGAAGCTGCCATTATTCCTATTGTTATCCAATCGGCATTATAAATATTAGTTTCTAATTCTATTAATAGTTTTTTTTCTTGACTACTGCTTAAATGAGGAGCAGTTCTAAGACTGTTTAAATCAGCTAATTTATTTATTTCCATTAAATTAGTACCTAAAATAATAAATTATTAACCAAAGGTTCTTCCATTCCAAGCCCATAATGAAGCGGGCACATCCTCGAAAGAAATATAAATTTTATCTATTGGAATTCCAATTTTTTCATAAACAAAATTAGATATTTGCTTTGCCATCTCTGAAGGATTTAAAGAGCCTATCGACTTAATTTCTAAAAAACAACAAGGTCTTTCATCATCAAAATACATTTCTAAATTATCATCTAACTTAGCCATAACAAATCTTTTTGATTTATTTGTTAAAGACGCGACTAATATTGAAATTTCTTCAAGTAATTTCTTCTTATCCTCTATTTTTGCTGAAGTAGAAACATTAATATAAGGCATATTTATGCAGCTAAATTATCTTTTTGAAAATCATTTTGTAGATTAAAAGTTTTATTTTTTAAAACTTTTTTTGATGAAAGATATGCCATATCGTATTGACTTATTCCGTTTTTATAGGGATTGAAAAGGGCATTTTTAGATCTACTTTTTTTGCTCCTTTTGAATTCAATCATTTTTACAAAATTATTAATTATTAATTTAACTTTTTTTTAATAGATGTCTAGCTTTTTTAAAAATCTTTAATTAATTAAATGCAAAATATATTTCTGAATCACAATATGAATAACTATTTATTAAATTTGAATTAGATCACTTAATAATCGTTTTGGAAGTTCTAAATAATTATCAAAGAAAAAAACTTGATGAGAGCAATGATGAAGAATTTTATTCTGACCCAAAATTTGTTTATCATTTAGATGCGAACTTCAGGCAATATCTATCAAATGTTTATAAAAAAGAAATTTCAGACAATTCAACTGTCCTAGATTTAATGTCCAGCTGGGATAGTTACTTACCTCAAGAGAAAAAATATAAAAAAGTTATTGGGCATGGATTAAACAAACAAGAACTTGAGAAAAATAAAATTTTTGATACTTATTGGATACAAAATTTCAATTTAAATCAAGAAATTCCTTTAGGTAATGAAAGTGTTGATTTCTGTTTAATGGTCGCAGCTTGGCAATATTTACAATACCCAGAAAATTTATCTAGAGAAATCGTAAGAATTTTGAGTAATGATGGCAAGTTTATAATATCTTTTTCAAATAGAGCATTTTGGCATAAAGCTCCCAACATTTGGACTTCATCCACTGAAGAAGAGAGAATTAAATATGTAAGAAAAGTCTTAATATCAAACGGATTTAATGAGCCAAGAATAATTAAAAAGTTTAATGAACCAGTCCAAAATATCTTCAATTTTTTTAGTAAAGACCCATTTTATTGCTTGATTGCAAGTAAAAAGTAAATAATACCTTTACTGCATTTCAGATAAAGCTTTGAACAAAGATCTATAGCCATACTTTTAAATTTTTACTAATATTGGATAGATAATATTAAAAATATGGGCTCTAAAAGAGAAAAATATCCTGAAAAATGCCCTTGGGATCTAGGACCTAATCAACACTTAGCTAAAGAAGAAAACTGGACTTTAAGATTAGGTGAAGCAAACGTGTGTTTTAGCAAAAACAAATTAGACAATAATTATTTTCATGTAATTAGTAATGAAAATGAAGAACAAATTTTAGCCTTCAGAGCAAGACTTCTTTATCAAAAACTACTTGATAAAGGATTTAGATTGGTTGAATAAAAAACTTATTTCAATAAACTTAAATCCTCGAAAACAAACTTTTGTATTTCTTCTTCTTGATTTTGGTTTAAATATTTTATTGATCTCGAATTTAAAATCCAATAATCTTTTTTACCTATATTTATAAATTCATCTTTGTATTCAATTTTTTGAGAATTTGATTCTAGGGTTTTTGGATTAATTCGTTGACTAGTATATTTCTTACTAAGAAAACCAACTCCAGTATCAAAAAATTCCTCAACAAAAATCTCAATAATTGTTCCATGAATTTTTCTATAAACCATATTAATACAATCATCTTTAACCCTATACTTATCTCCTTCATTTCTCCCAGAAACATTCATTTCAATCCCATTTTCAGAACTTTTAAGTAAATTAAAATTATTTTCTGAATGAACTGAATTAAATTCTCTTTTTACCCTGTGAATACACACTTCAAACAATTGAGAAGCAATACTTTTCTTTATGTTTTCTTCATCTATATTTTTAATCTCAGGTTTAAAGTCTTCACCTAATAAGAACTCACCCTCATAAGAATTATCTTCAAATAAATAAGTACACTTGCCTTTATAGCCTTTGAAATCAGTATTCCATGTATATCTTTTTTCATAAGCATTTTTAAAAATATCTTTGCAACTCTGTTCTTTTAAATTTTTCATTATTTTTAAGATTTACAAGCAATCATACAAAAAGGCATCTCTAATTGGGATAGAAAGTTTTAATTTATTAAATTGACTATTTTTTTAGGTTTTTTGTCAAAAATTTAAGCCAAAGAGGGGATTTCACCTTTAAGCTGAGAAGCCCATGCCTCAAGACGCGAATCGGTCAAATCAGATTCACTATCCTCATCAAGAGGTAATCCACAAAAGCTTTCCCCTATAACACTTTTAGATTCATCAAATGTATAAGAAGATTTATCTACGTAACCGACCATTTCAGCGCCTGCTTTTGTGAAGTAGCTATGAAGTTCTTCCATTGCATCACAATAATTTTCAGTATAGGTAGAAGAATCTCCTAAACCAAAAATTGCTACTTTTTTTCCTGATAAATTTAGTTTGCCTATATCTTCTAATATTGAATCCCACGAAGTTCCAGATCTCTCCTCGTCCGCTCCAGTATTCCAAGTTGGCAGGCCACAAATAATACCTTCAAGATTTTCAAATTCTGAAAGATCATCAACATCTGATACATCTTTTGGTGATTCTGCTGAAGGAATAAAGTTGTGAAGACGATCTGCGACATCTTCAGTTTTTCCAGTTGTAGTTGCGTAATAAATTCCTACTGTCATAAATTTAAATTGTTTTCTTTAAAATAATAGAAACAAACAAACGAAAAATTTCTCCAAAAAAGACTTTTTCAAGTTAAATTTTATACTAATAAAGGTAAGAAAAAGCTTTTAAAAATAATCTACTCAAAAATCTTTAAGCATGAATAGTAAAACTTCTGATAACAATCTAAATAAAATCATTGATGAATACAAATTTAATGGGCAGAAAAAGTTTAAATTAATTATTTTATTTGGTTTATTAGGAGATTTTGATAGCTTTGAATATGCAATAAATTTGAAAAATTACATCAATAAGAATCAAGATAAAAATTTAGATATTTTTGCAATTGCTATTGGGAACCAAAGTGGGAAAGATAAATTCTGTAAATTTACTGGCTTTAACAAAGAAAATTTAATAGTAGTTTCTGATAATCAAATCCATAATAATCTAAAAGTCTCAAGAGGATTAGATATTGGTTTAGGCGGTTGGATCAATATGCTTTTGATGTTATCAGGGATAAATTCCTTTAAAACTATTAAAGAAGTTATTAGAGGTTATACTGGCGACCGAAAAGCAAAGCAAATTTATTCAGAAGTTGACAAAATTGATGTATTAAAATTTTTAAAATTTTCAGGTAATTCTTTTAAAAAGGTTTTCGGGGATGGTTATTTAAGACCATTTGAATTAGCAACATTTAGACTAAATAATATGAATGAAATAATTCAAAATTGGAGTGATTATATTCTTAATGAAGAATACCTTCCTCAAAGAGGGGCTTCTTTTCTTTTAAATAATAACAATCAAATTATTTATAAATTTTTTTCAAACGATGTGCTTGGATATTCATCAAATATGAGGGATCCATTAGGATTTTTGACTAACTTAATTAAAGAATAGTTTTTAAAATATTTTTATGAATGTAGATATATTTGGATATTTTGCAGCGATTTTAACAACAGCAGCATTTCTACCTCAATTGATAAAAACTTTAAAAACAAAAAAGGCAGATGATGTTTCTTTGACAACATTAATAATGTTTATTATCGGTGTTTTGTCTTGGATTATTTACGGTTATAAAATTTCGTCTACACCAATATTGATAGCAAATTTGATCACCCTGATCTTAAATTTATTGATATTAATCTCTAAAATATATTTTTCAAAAAACTAAATTGAGTAAATTTTTTTTTAAAAGTTATACTCTTTATATTTAATAATTAAATCTTGATTAAAATAGAACAAAAATTTACTGATCTTGAAAACTTCAAAATGCTGGGTTTGGTTTAAAGGAAGCCTTAACGATGGTGGATATTGGAAAGAGGGGTTTACTTGTACTTTTGATGAGAAACCAGGAGTTTTAATAGAAAGTCCTGCTTACGTAACTTGTCGGGTCCCTTCATGGAGAGTTTTGACTAAAGAACCAGAAAATTTATATAAATCTCCTTTAATTCCTGAAAAAGCAATTTGGAAAATAATTTAATTTCTAAATGAATTAGAAAAAACTTTTTTACTGCACTATGGCGAGTTAATATTGCTTTAATAAATATTTAATTAATACCATCTACTCTCTTTTTATTAATATTATCCCTTTTTTATTCTTAGGTTTTCTTCTAGGAAAAAAGAATCCAAAGATTTCAAAATATATAGCAAGACCTCTAATAAGATTTGGCATTCCATTAAGTGTAATGGGTCTCTTATTAAAGGAAGGCATAGATATAAATCTAATTAAAAGTGCATTTTTAGCATTCTCTGTAATTGGAATTTTAATAACTTTTATAAATATAATCCCAATATTTAAGAAGAGGCTTCCAAATTACACATTGCAGCTAGCAGGCCTAATAGGTAACACATCATTTCTTGGAATACCAATTGCGCTAGCTCTTCTACCTTCAACAACTATAAATTTCACTATTGGATTTGATTTAGGAACAACACTTTTCGCTTGGATATTTGGACCTTTTTTTCTTCAAGAAAAGGCTAACAGCAATAACATCCCAAACATCAAAGGACTATTAAATGCATTGATAAATAGTCCTGCTTCTAGAGGGATTATTGGAGTACTTCTTGCATATCTTTTTCAAATAGATGGAATTTTGGGCAATTATCTTTGGATTCCTGCAAGAATAGTGATTGCTTTGGCAATAATAATTGTGGGAACAAGACTTGGAATAATCACAAATCAAAATGAGAGGATTTTGGATCTAAATGAGGAAATTAAATTTTCAATTATATTAAAATTATTTATTCTTCCCTGTATTATTTTTTTAATATGCAAATTCTTAGATTTTAACTACTATCAATCATCTGCAGTAATTCTACAGGCAGCAACCCCAACAGCAATATCCACAATATTAATGGCAGAAGCTTATGGTGTGAAACAAAAAATAGCTTCAAAAATTCTTTTCACTACAACCTTAATTTCAATAATTACAATCCCTCTATTAAAAATATTTATAAATTTATTTATTCAAACAAATTGAATAAAGCCAATTTTAAGTACATAATTAATGATTATTGTAAAGATTATATCCTGATAACTAAATAATGTCTTAAGATTTAGTGTATGAAGTCAGCAAACCCTGAAAATGAATATATCCCTTTAGATCTAAGGATTTCTGTGAGGAGGGATACTTTAAGGCTTATTTCAGAGATGGCTCAAGATATGGGAATAAGCATTAATGATGTTTTTAGTTTTTTAGCCGAAGATTCTGTCATTGATCTCGAATTAATGGAAGATCTAAATAAAGTTGACATCCCAAACAAGTGCAGCATTGATGATTTAAAAAATGCTCTTCTTAAAAAAAAGCTCTGTTAAAATTTTTCAACTTTTCTATATTCCCAGTCAGATTTATAACCACTTTTTACTAAAAATTTCGAATACTTATTTAAATCACTTTTTTGAATTCGCCATAAATTATAAATTCCAAATTTGCCCAATTTTTGATGATTAATTTTTGACCATTGCTGTCGGCGGGTGGAGTATTCATCTATTACTACCAATAGAGATTTATAATCATAATTAGGTTGATCCTCATAATTCTCTCTCCTATCAGTTTTTAGCCTTTCTGACAGATTAATTAATCCCTCTTCAGTGTTTGGTTCATAAAAAACTATTTGTCTCGAATAATAATGTAATGAAGGTTTTCTGATCCCAATCATTGCTAAAGTTTCCCTTCCCTCGCGAATATCTAAAATTAATTTTGAGATATTCCTTAATGGTAATTGCCTTGAAGTATCTGCTAATTTTCTTATTGGCATCATCAAATAAGATTGTCCAATTAAAAGTAAAATTTGAAGATAAAGAAGGATATTTCTAGATTTTAAAGAAAATAAGATTATTGCAAAAAGGGTGAATGAAGAGAAGAACATTTTAGCTTTGAAAATAATCCCAGAGCTTATAAGTTCAGTTGCAAGATTAGGCATTTCGGGATCATTAATTGAACTCAACCAAATATTTGAGAAAAAGAAAGCTATTGAGAAACCAAACAAAATTAAAATATTAAAAATCCAGAAATATGAATAACTTTTATTTTTATTTTTTAAGCTTATAAAACTATTACTTGTTAATAATGCCGCCGCTGGAATTGCTGGCAACCAATAACTAGGTAGTTTCGTTGCAGAAAGGCTAAAGAAGATTAAAACTGACGTTAACCAACATAGAGAATATGTATAAAGGGTCTCAGTAACATTGCAACTTTCTTTTGAACTCCTCAAAAAATCCTTAAAGGTTTTAAATATCCCATGGCATAAAAAAGGAGTGAATGGTAATGAAGCCAATATCATTATGTAAAGAAAAAACCAGAACGGTTCTGCATGATTATTTACAACTGAGGTATATCTTTGGAAATTATGGTAACCAAAAAAATTATCCCAAAAAGGCTTTCCTTCTTTTAGAAGTTCTAATATGTACCATGGAACACTTATTAGTGTTGTTATTAAAAAACCTTTCTTAGGGTTTATTTTACTGAGCAACGTTTCCCAATTCTTCTGACAAAACAAGAAAGACGTAATAGTCAATAATGCCAAAACAAATGCAACAGGTCCTTTAACTAAAATTGCAAAACCTAAAAATACCCAAGCTGAAATACATTGCTCATTATTTTCACTTGCCATTCTTCTCCAAAACAAAAGCAGGCTAATCCCTAAGGTTCCAGTCAAAAGGGCATCACTCACGGCAGTTCTACTCCAAATAATTATTAATGGAGAAAGAGCAAAGCTTAATGATGCAACTATTGGAGTAAGGAATTGACTATCACTCTTCTGTGGCCAACAAAACAACGTATCTCCAATCATCAACATTAAAAATAATGATGCCAAAGCTGAAGGGAGTCTTGCTGAGAGAGTCCCGAAACTATCCCAAATCTCATTTTTCGGTAATGAGTAAAAAAAACCCATTAGCCAATATATAAGTGGAGGCTTATCAAAACGGAATATGCCATTGACTTTTGGAGTTAACCAATCACCAGATTCACTCATTGTCCGTGCTGCAGCGGCAAATAAAGGGGGAGTTTCATCCACCAATCCTGTAGTGCCTAAACCTAAGATAAATACAATGATCCCACAAACTAAAACTATCAATAAGGTTATAAGCCTTTTTTTTGAGTTAAGAAGAATCATTTAATATTATTTATATTCATGCATTACCTTATTAAGCCAGTTCACAACCTTGTTAGCAAATATTTCTGCGGAGGCATTTTTTTCTACCCATTCTCTACATTTCTGACGTTTTATTTTTTCAATAATCGCTACATAGGAAAGCATATTTTTTTTATCATCAGGATCAGCAAGATAACCTGTTTGGCCATGTTGAATAATTTCACTAGGCCCTCCTCTTTTATAAGCTACAACTGGCACCCCACAGGCTAAAGCTTCAACAATAACGTTCCCATATGCCTCATTCCATTTCGGAGTGTTTAGCAACCCTCTGCATTTACCAAGTCCTTTTTGTAATTCATCGGTTGATAAAAAACCCATCCAATCTATAGCTCCTTTAGGGAATAATTTTTCTATCTTTGAGGCATAAATCTCATCTTCTATAAATCCCCAAACTTTTAATTTTTCGTCAAGTTGATTTGCTACATAAACTGCATCCTCCAAACCTTTCTCCGGAGCCACTCTTCCGACCCATGCCAAGGGTCCCTTAACTGAATCTTGAAAAATATAATTATCTAAATTAAACCCATTCCCAATAATGATTGGTTTTTTTATAAATGGATAATCATTAGCTTGCATTTTCGAATGAAAAGCAAAATTATTTGGATACTTAGTATGTACCTTAGAGATTAAATTATTAATTACTGAACTTTCAGAACCCATACTAATAATATGTGCAATAGGTATCTCGAAATTTAGAGTCATCCAAATAGGCAACCAATCATAGGACATATTCAACAATACATCTGCATGTTTAGCGATATCTATTCCCTTTTCAAGCATTCCTGCTAAAAGAGAATTTTCTGGGATACTCACGGGAGAATTATAATTTTGATGCTGCCAACTAATTTGATCTTCACCTTCCACACAATGTAATTTTGCTTTTACATTACTTTCATGTAACTTAGAATTTTTTGGAGCTACAACCTCAACAGAATGGCCTAAAGAAATTAAACCTGAAACTAAAGAATTTAAAGTTAATTCAACTCCACCACCTTTACCACTCCCTAAGAACCCTATTGGAGTACTAATCAAAACTATTCGCATTATTAGACTTTTTGCAAAAAGAAACTAATTAAATAGTAGTATCAGAAAACTTATTTTCCCATAAACTTTTTCTCTGGCTAACAAAAAATACTGAGATAAGAACAAACACTACTCCTATCCATTGCACAATAGTGAGTCTTTCATCTAACCAAACACCTCCACTAAGAAGAGCAAATACAGGTGTTAAAAATGCAAGAGTGCTAAATCCAGTTATTTCTTTATTATTAGCAAAGTAGAAAAACAATCCATAAGCTATTGCCCCTCCAAAAATACTTGCAAATGACATAAGTCCCCAATCAAATATTGACCAATCTGGAATTATTGTGAAATTTGATTGTAAGCAGTGCTTAATAATTAAGGGCAAACTCCCTAGAACCATATGCCAACCTGTTACTGCCACTGGATCACTTTTAGTACAGGTGAATCTAATTAAAATTGTTCCTAATGCCATAGCGAGAGAAGCTGCAAGCATCCAAAGTTCTCCAAAGTTAAAAGCAACATCATTTATAGACTTATCAGACATTAACCACCAATTCCCTAGAAATTCTTGTGGAACTCCTAAAAATACTATTCCTCCCAAGCCAAAAAGTAGTCCTAACCATCCTATTGGATTAATTAAATTCCCAAATATTGCCCTCGCTAAAATAGCTACCAAAAGCGGTTGAGAATCAATTAAAACAGAACCTAAACCTGCTCCAGTTTTTTCAATACCATAAGTTAAAAATAACTGAAAAAAAGTGGCATCAACAATCGTAAAAACAAAAAACCACTTCAAATCGCACTTATAAATTTTTAAATCTCTTTTAAGCAAATATGTTGTTATTAGAACAAGAATCCCTGCAGGAAGTAATCTTAAAGAAGCCACAAACTCAGGCCCAGCACTAGATACTAAAGGCGTCATTGCCGCCATTGAAGTACCCCAAAGTGCAAAAGGGAGTATCATTAAAAACCAATTTAGGATTGAATTCATTAGGTCTGCTGATAGTCTTTTTAAAGTAGTTTTATGAATTTACCTTAAAAGAATGATTTGGCCTTTTAGACGAAAGTCAAAAAAAAGAATAGCTCGTATAGTAATTGATGAGCCTATTACAAGTTCAACAAGAGTTTCAGTCCTTAAAGCTCTTAAACAAATTGAGGATAGAGAATTTCCTGCTTTAATTGTGAGAATTGATTCACCAGGGGGTACTGTTGGAGATAGCCAAGAAATATACTCTGCTATTAAAAGACTAAAAGATAAAGGATGTAAAGTCATTGCTAGTTTTGGGAACATCTCTGCTTCAGGAGGCGTTTACATAGGTGTTGCATCTGACAAAATAGTTGCTAATCCTGGCACAATTACAGGATCTATTGGTGTGATTATAAGAGGAAATAATTTATCTGAATTATTAGATAAAATCGGTATTAAATTTGAGACTGTTAAAAGCGGTGTCTTTAAAGACATACTTTCCCCAGATAAACCTCTAAGTGAGGAGGGTAGAAGTCTACTCCAAGGGCTTATTGATGAAAGTTACAAACAATTTACTGAAGCTGTTGCTGAAGGAAGGAATTTGCCTGTTGAAGAAGTAAGAAAATTTGCTGATGGAAGAATTTTCACTGGAACACAAGCACTCGAACTTGGTCTTGTTGATGCGGTTGGAGATGAATTTGTTGCGAGGGAGCTAGTTGCAGAAATGGTTAATATTGATCCTAAAAATCAGCCCTTAACATTTGGGAAGAAAAAGAAGAAAATACTTGGACTAATTCCTGGAAGTAGGATGATTGAGAAAATTATCAATAATATCTTTTTTGAGTTTGACTCATCTAATAAAGTACTTTGGTTATATAAGCCTTAAAATTAAGTAAGTATAAAAAAATGAATGATGATTATAAAATTACATTTATTCGGGGTGCTACAACAGCATCTGGAAATTCTGTTAAGGAAATAGAAGTTGCCGTAGTGGAATTAATTGATGAATTAATTTCACGAAACAATCTAATTAAGACGAACATACTTTCCATTACATTCACAGCGACAAAAGATTTAAATGCATGTTTCCCCGCTTCAATTGCAAGGAAATTTAATGGACTTGATACAGTTGCCTTTTTAGACTGCCAACAAATGCATGTATCCAATGATGTTGATTTTTGTATAAGAATTATGGCTCAAGTTTTATTGCCACCAAATTATGAAATAAAGCACCCTTATTTAAATGGTGCTTCAAAATTAAGGACAGATAGATGTTAACCTTAGTAAAATTATTTTTGTTCTAAATTTAGTAGCAATTACTCAACTTTTAATTTTATTTACTTAATGTTAAAAATCACAAAGAAACATACTTTAAATCTTAAAATTTTAGGATTTTTTATTATTCCCTCAATTTTAGTTTCAACTCCATTTTTTAATAACATCCAAGATGCTAAAGCGGGGTTGGAATTCCAGTGGGATCAAGACGATAATTTTAGAAGATTAAAGTGGTTTCAAAAAGAAAATAGAAGGAGATTTAGAAATAAAATTTATTTTTTCTTTAGGCCATCTGATAGAAGAACTGATCTCTTAAAAATTAATCTAGCAATTCCTAAGACCTTTAAATCCACTCTAAATAATGAAAAAATTAGTTTTTGCAAAGTAAAAATAGGTGGTTTTGAGGGTAGAACTAAATGCTTAGAAGAAATTCCAGCTGATTTCGAAATCAAGACTGATGAATCAGGCTTACGTTCATTAGATATTTTCCCGTACAGCCCAATTCCCTCTAACAAAGAAAGTTATGCGATTGTCTTTAAAATTTTTAATCCAAAAAAATCAGGTCTATATCAATTTCATTCATTTGGGCAACCAAAAGGAAAATCATTTTCAAGTTATATAGGAAGCTGGACTATTGTGATCGATTAAATGATAAATTAAAAAAGGATATTTAAACAAATGACTAAAAGAACTTTTGGCGGAACTTCAAGAAAAAGAAAACGTGTATCTGGTTTTAGAGTAAGAATGCGTTCTCATACAGGTAGAAGAGTTATAAAAAGTAGAAGACAAAAAGGTAGAGAAAGAATTGCTGTATAAATTCTAATTTAAATGGCCTTACCCAAGGATATGCGTTTAAAAGGTCACAGGACTTTTAATTATATTTATAAAAATTCCAAAACATATCATGGGGAATTAATGACATTTAAAGTTGCAAGATCTAATCCAGCAATACTCTTAACCCATAAATTCAAAAGTAACTCAAACAATTTTAGGGTTGCAATTGCTATTAGCAAAAAAGTTTCAAAAAAAGCTGTAGTAAGAAACAAATTAAGAAGAATTCTGCAAGAGTGGTTATTAACAAACATTCAAAAAATTAATAACCACAAACCTTATTGGTTACTTGTTAACCTTAAATTTGGGGATTTCTACAATGATAAAAGTAAACTTTTGGAGGAATTTCAAAAATTAATGTTCAAATCTCGTCTAATCAAATGATTAACATGAATGAAGAAACCTTTTATGAAGGTGGTCCTGCTAAAAGTGATTTAATAATAAATCTATTAGCAGGAATCACTATACTTGGCTTGCCATTTACCTTCGCCGCAATAGTTAGAGCATTGTGGTTGAGATATAAAATTACAAACAAAAGAATTACAATTGAGGGTGGCTGGTTTGGCAAGAACAAAACACAAGTCTCATTAAGTAATATTGAAGAAATTAGATCTATTCCAAGGGGATTCGGTTCATATGGTGACATGGTTCTTATTCTTAACGATGGATCAAAGGTTGAAATGAAATCATTACCTTTGTTCAGAGAAAAGCAAAAATTTATTGAAGAAAATATAAATAAAAGATCACAAATACCTAATCTCAACGAGGTAGAAGGATTTGCTACTAAATCCTAAATAAATTAATTACAAAAATCTTTTTTTCCTGTAAAATAAAATGTCTAGTAAAATTACACTCTCTTTAACATCGTGATAGGGTTCATTTCTGAAAAACTACTTATCCCGATTCTAGATTTTTTCTACGGTTTAGTCCCTAGTTATGGTTTAGCGATTGTTGCATTGACAGTCGTGATTAGAATTGCACTTTTTCCTCTAAGCGCTGGTTCCATTAGAAGCGCAAGGAGAATGAAGATTGCCCAACCAGTAATGCAAAAAAGACAAGCAGAAATAAAATCTAAGTTTTCAGGTGATCCAAAAAAACAGCAAGAAGAACTTGGAAAATTAATGAATGAATTTGGCAGCCCCCTCGCAGGTTGCCTTCCCTTGATCGTCCAAATGCCGGTGCTATTCGCATTGTTTGCAACCCTAAGAGGCTCTCCATTCGCTGATGTCCCATATAACATAAATCTCAAGGTCGTCCCACAAGATCAAGTTGCAGCTATCGATCCAAAACCTTATAAGTCACCACGACACTCTATATTCATTACAGAAAAATCACATTTTCCTATAGTAGCAACTATATCTAGTGGAACAAAATTAGGCACAGAAGAATCAATAAAAGTAAATTTACAAACAACAAATGGTAATAGCTATTCAGAAGTTTTATCTAAATACGACAACGGATCTAAATTCCTCCCCACTTGGAAGGTCTCCAAAGGGGCTGAAAATCTGAAAGTTTCCCAAGACGGTACAGTAACAGCAATTAAACCTGGAGATGCAACAATCGAGGCTAAAATCCCTGGTTTAGCTGCAAAAAGTGGTTTCTTATTTATTAAAGCTCTTGGTCAAGTTGGTTTTTATGTAGATGGGGCAATTAATTGGGATATTGCTGCATTAGTAGGTGCCTTTGGATTAACCTTACTTCTCTCTCAAGTTTTATCAAGTCAGGGGATGCCTGCGAATCCACAGCAATCAACAGCAAATAAAATTACACCAGTTATGATAACTGGAATGTTTCTGTTTTTTCCACTACCAGCTGGAGTCTTGCTCTACATGGTTGTTGCAAATATTTTCCAGGCATTTCAGACTTTTCTGCTCAATAAAGAAGCTCTCCCTGAGAATCTACAGAAAATTTTGGATCAACAACTATTAGCAAAAAATGAAGTAATAACAACTTCAGCTTCAACTATTTCAGATAAAAGATTGCCTTTCGAACCTAACAGTAAAAAATAGTCTTAATTTTAAATAATGAATTCTTGGTGTAGAAATTTAGAATTGCTTATAAAATCAAGAACCTCATTAATATGGATCAGGACTAAAGAAGAGGAAAGATTAGAAAAATTAGTTAATTTTTCTTGTGAAAGACTAAATATAAAAAGATTAGTTTCCTGGGATTGTGTTAGCGGTATAAAAGGATTAATTAATGAAGAAGGTAAATTTTCTAATAATCCGTTAGGGGTACTTACTTGGCTAAAAGAACTAAATTCTGAAGTTTCAACAGTTTTATTAGTTAAAGATTTTCATAAATTTTATGATGATCCATCTATCAATAGAACTATTAAAGAACTATCCTCAGCACTTAAAAAAACTACTCATAATTTAATTATTAGTTCTCATTTATTTCCATCATCAGAAGAGTTGGATGAATTAATGGCAATTCTAAATTTACCTTTACCTGATCAAAGAGAATTGAAAAATCTAATAAAACAAATTGCTAACAATACCAATTCAAATCTAGAGGAACAGGATTTAAACGAACTTTCTATAGCTTCAAGTGGACTTACCGAAATGAAAGTAAAGCAAGTCACAGCAAAGGCCCTTGCTCAAAGAGGGAAAATAAGTAAAGAAGATATTAAAGATATTCTTGAAGAGAAAAAACAAGTAATCGCCAGAAGTGAAATTTTAGAATTTTTCGATGCTAAATCAAGTCAAGATGATATTGGGGGGTTAAATGTTTTAAAAGTTTGGCTTAATCAAAGATATAGGGCCTTTTCTAAAGAAGCTAGAGACTATGGATTACCTATTCCCAAGGGAGTCTTACTCGTTGGAGCTCAAGGTACAGGGAAATCTCTAACCGCAAAATCAATTTCTAAGAGTTGGTCGATGCCGCTGCTTAGGCTTGATGTTGGAAGACTATTTTCAAGCCTTGTTGGTTCAAGCGAGGCAAGAACAAGAGAAGCAATATTAAGAGCCGAGGCAATGTCTCCTTGTATCCTTTGGATCGATGAAATTGACAAAGGCTTTGGTGGCGATGCTAGAAGTGATGGAGGTACGAGTCAAAGGGTTTTGGCAAGTTTGCTAACTTGGATGGCTGAAAAAGAATCCGCCGTATTTGTCATAGCTACAGCTAATGCTATAGATAAGCTTCCTGCTGAATTATTAAGAAAAGGTAGATTTGATGAGATATTTTTTCTTGATTTACCAAATTCTGAAGAAAGATTAAGTATTCTGGATTTGCATTTAAAAAAAAGAAGGCCAAGTTACAGTTTTCCTCTTTCCACTATCATCGATAGAACAGATGGGTTCTCAGGTGCAGAACTTGAACAAGCAGTGATTGAAGGGATGCATATTTCATTCTCTGAAAATAGAGAACTTATGGAGAAAGATTTAATAAAGGCAGTTTCTGAATTAGTTCCATTATCTAGAACAGCTAAGGAGCAAATTAATTTACTAAAAGAATGGTCAGCTACTGGGCGTGCTCGATACGCATCATAACTAAAAAAATTATCTAAAAATACTCCGTAAGTTAGGAAACATTAATTTAGTTAATTTTTAGTCAAAAATGCCTAATATTGAATTTAGATTAACTATTTTAATTAAGGTATAAAAAAAAATAGTGTTAGATCAAAAATTAATAAGAGAAAATCCAACTTTAGTTGAAGAAAGTTTATCCCTGAGAGGAAAAGTTTTTAATATTTCCCAAATACAAGAATTAACTCTTCAAAAAAAAGAAATTGATATAGAAATATCCAGTCTCCAATCTGAGAGCAAAAAATTAAGTAAATTGATCGGTCAAGAAATCAACAAATCTAAAAACAATGATTCTCCAGAAGTAAATAAGTTAAAAATAAAAGGAAATGAATACAGAACAAAAATTGCAGAATTTGAAGAAAAAAAAAGAACCTTAGATAAAAATATACACAATGAAATTTGTAATTTACCAAATTTACCTAGCAAAGATACTCCTATTGGAAAAGATGAAAGTCATAATGTCGAAGTAAAAACTTGGGGAGATCCGTTAGTATCAGAAAATCTTAAATCTCACTGGGAAATAGGCGAAAGTCTTAATCTTTTTGACTCTGTCAAATCAACTAAAATATCAAAAAGTCGTTTTATTACACTTATTGGCAATGGGGCCAGATTAGAGAGAGCATTAATAAATTTTATGCTCGACATGCACACTAGCAATGGATATTTAGAGTTAATGCCTCCAGCTTTAGTGAATTCAGAAAGTCTTACCGGATCTGGTCAATTACCTAAATTTTCAAATGAAAGTTTTAAGTGTTCTAATGACGACCTGTGGCTTTCTCCCACTGCTGAAGTTCCACTAACTGCTTTTCATAGGAATGATATTATTGATTCCAAGCAATTACCCCTTAAGTATGTTGCATATAGCCCATGCTTTAGGAGAGAAGCTGGAAGTTATGGAAGGGATACAAAAGGTTTAATAAGACTTCATCAATTTAATAAAGTTGAACTATATTGGTTTTGTGAACCAAGTAAATCTATTGAAGCTCATAAAAAGATCACTTTAGATGCAGAAAGTATTTTAAAAAAGCTCAATCTACCTTACAGATTAGTTGATATTTGTACTGGAGACTTAGGTTTTTCTTCAAGCAGAACTTTTGATCTTGAAGTCTGGCTACCAAGTGGTAAATCTTATAGGGAAATTTCAAGTTGTAGTAACTGTTTAGACTTTCAAGCCCGCAGATCATCGATAAGAGCAAAAATTGATAAAAAAAATACATATCTGCACACCTTAAATGGTAGTGGGCTTGCGATTGGAAGAACTATGGCTGCTATTCTTGAGAATGGCCAGCAAAGAGATGGGAGCGTAAAAATTCCAGATGCCTTAGTGCCATATTTTGGATCAAATATTTTAAAAACTGCTTAATATATTTAAATGAACGTTTTAACCTCAATCACAGTTCTGGGATTTCTCATTTTTTTTCATGAGATGGGGCATTTTCTTGCGGCAATTTTGCAAGGTATCTATGTTGATGGATTTTCAATTGGTTTTGGACCATCAATAATTCAAAAAAGATATAAAAACATAACCTATTCACTTAGAGCCTTTCCATTAGGGGGCTTTGTTTCATTCCCTGATGAAGAAATAAATAATATTGACCCTAAAGATCCAAATCTTTTAAAGAATAGGCCAATTATACAAAGAGTAATTGTTATATCTGCTGGGGTATTTGCTAACTTGATTCTTGCCTATACTATTTTGATTGTAAATGTTACTACTATTGGAATTCCATTTGATCCAGATCCTGGTATTTTAGTTTTGGCTACTCAGCAAGAGAAGGCTGCTTCTCTTGCTGGATTACAAGCTGGAGATAAAATCTTAAAAATTGAAAGCAAGACGCTAGGAGTTGGCGATCAAGCAGTTTCTGCTTTAGTAAAAGAGATTCAAAATTCATCAGAGAATCCAATTTCGATAACTATTGATAGAGATGGAGTTCTTAAAGATATAACTTTGGTCCCAAAAAATATTGATGGGAAGGGTACAATTGGCGCTCAACTACAACCTAATATAAAAAAAGAGACTAAAAAGACAAAAAACATATTCGAACTTTTTAAATACACTAATAATGAATTTTCATCACTTTTGGTAAAAACAATACAAGGTTATAAAGGATTAATTACAAATTTCTCCTCTACAGCTCAACAATTAAGTGGGCCCGTAAAAATCGTTGAAATTGGTGCTCAATTATCACAACAAGGAGGAACTGGAATACTATTATTTGCCGCACTAATTTCCATAAATTTAGCAGTTCTAAATTCTTTGCCCTTACCACTACTAGATGGGGGACAGCTTGTTTTCACTTTGATTGAATGTTTTAGAGGAAAACCAGTCCCAGTTAAGGTCCAAATGGTGGTTACTCAATCAAGTTTCTTTCTTTTAGTTGGACTTAGTGTTCTCCTCATAATAAGGGATACTAGTCAACTTTTAATAGTACAAAGATTATTAAACCAATAAATATATTTTTAAAATTGTTATCCAAGCTGTTAAAATAAAGAGATCTTTAGAAATTCTATTAAATGGCCAAAAAGTCCATGATTGCGAGAGAAGTCAAACGCAAAAAACTTGTACAGAAATATGCTGCAAAAAGAAAATCATTATTAGATGAATTCAATGCTGCAAAAGACCCAATGGAAAGATTAGAAATACATAGAAAGATACAGGGTCTACCTAGAAACTCTGCCCCAAACAGAGTCAGGAATAGATGTTGGGCAACTGGCAAACCAAGAGGAGTATACAGAGATTTTGGTCTTTGCAGGAATCAGTTGAGACAAAGAGCTCATAATGGTGAGCTCCCTGGAGTAGTTAAATCAAGTTGGTAGTACGAGTAAATTTTTTTGTACCTTTAATTTCTACCGTAAAATAAAAAATTAGACAAATTAACACTCAATTTTTGAACAAATTTAAGAATTTTTATAGTTTATCTAAATAATTTACTCAATATGTCCCTATAAAATGTAAGAATAAATCATGTATAGATTAATAATTTAAAAAGTGGAAGGACAAAATAAGTCGATCACGTTTGACGGACGAGAGATACGACTAACTACAGGACTATATGCTCCTCAAGCAAATGGATCAGTAATGATTGAGTGTGGTGACACCTCTTTATTAGTTACAGCAACAAAAACTACAAAAAAAGATTCTTCAGACTTTCTACCTCTAATATGTGACTATGAGGAAAAATTATATGCTGCTGGAAGAATTCCCGGTGGTTTCATGAGGAGAGAAGGTCGCCCTCCAGAAAGAGCGACTTTAATAGCAAGATTGATTGACAGGCCAATGAGGCCACTTTTCCCTTCATGGATGCGAGACGAGATACAAATTGTTGCCTCTTGCCTTTCTCTTGATGAAAGAGTTCCAGCAGATGTTCTAGCTGTCACTGGAGCTTCAATAGCTACTTTACTTGGAGAGATTCCATTTTATGGGCCAATGGCTGCAGTTAGAGTTGGTCTCATAGGAGACGATTTCATCTTAAATCCAAGTTATAGAGAAATAGAAAAAGGCGATTTAGACATTGTTGTTGCAGGTTCACCTGAAGGCATTGTCATGATTGAGGCAGGCGCTAACCAGTTATCGGAGCAAGATACTATCGAAGCTATAGATTTTGGTTATGAAGCAGTTACTGAACTTATTAAATCTCAAGAAGATTTACTAAAAGATTTAGGAATAAAACAAATCAAACCCTCTGATCCTGAAGAGGATAAAACATTACCTTCATATCTGGAAAAAAATTGCAGTAAAGCTATTGATCTGGTTCTTAAGAAATTTGATCAATCAAAAGAGGAGAGAGATCTTGAACTAGAAAAAATTAAAACTGAAACCCAAAGCAAAATTGATTCTCTTAAAGATGATAATCAAGTAAAAGTTTTAACTTCAGAAAATGAAAAATTAATTCATTCCGACTTTAAAAAATTAACAAAAAAATTAATGAGGTCGCAAATCATAAATGAGGGGAAAAGAGTTGATGGAAGGGATCTCGATGAAGTTAGAAAAATATCAGCCTCTGCAGGAATTCTTCCAAAAAGAGTTCATGGTTCTGCATTATTCCAAAGAGGTTTAACCCAAGTTTTATCTACAACCACATTAGGTACTCCTAGTGATGCTCAAGAAATGGATGACCTTAATCCAAGCACTGAAAAAACTTATTTGCATCACTACAATTTCCCTCCTTATTCTGTGGGAGAAACAAGACCAATGAGAACTCCTGGTAGAAGAGAAATTGGCCATGGCGCATTAGCAGAGAGAGCAATAATCCCTGTATTACCTGGCAAAGAAACATTCCCTTATGTCCTAAGGGTAGTTAGCGAAGTTTTAAGTTCTAACGGATCAACTTCTATGGGATCTGTATGTGGAAGCACTCTTTCATTATTAGATGCTGGAGTTCCTCTAAAAGCACCTGTAAGTGGTACTGCTATGGGTTTAATCAAAGAAGGTAAAGAAGTTCGAATTCTTACAGATATTCAAGGAATTGAAGACTTTCTTGGAGACATGGATTTTAAGGTTGCTGGCACTGATAAAGGAATTACAGCGTTACAAATGGATATGAAAATTACAGGTTTACCAGTTTCTATTATTTCTGATGCGATTAAAAAAGCTCGTCCTGCAAGATTACATATACTAGAAAAGATGCAAGCAGCAATAGACAAGCCTCAAGAATCACTTTCTCCTCATGCTCCCAGATTATTAAGCTTTAGAATTGACCCTGAGCTCATAGGAACAGTTATTGGACCCGGCGGAAGAACTATTAAAGGAATCACTGAAAGAACTAATACAAAAATAGATATAGAAGATGGAGGAATTGTTACAATTGCTTCTCATGATGGAGCTGCTGCAGAAGAAGCTCAAAGGATAATTGAAGGGTTAACACGCAAGGTACATGAAGGTGAGATCTTTTCTGGTGTTGTAACAAGAATAATTCCTATAGGTGCTTTCGTAGAAATATTGCCTGGAAAAGAAGGGATGGTTCACATATCCCAACTATCCGAAGCTAGAGTTGAGAGAGTCGAAGATGTAGTTAGACAAGGAGACGAAGTAACAGTAAGAGTTAGAGAAATTGATAGCAGAGGAAGAATTAATCTTACCTTGAGAGGTGTAGGCCAAAATAATGGAATGTCTTATCCTGAACCAACTCCAACTCCAGTAGCTCCACTAAATTAAGACTAAATTGCATATAAATCATAATCCTTAATTATTTTCTTAATATCTAAACAGATTTTTTCATGATTTAAGTTATCTTTTGTTGCGATTATGAGACCACGCTGCTCAAACATTAGCTTTCCGTAAGATAAATCTTCATTTTCTAAATTAGTGATTCTCCCCCCTGCGGCCTTTAAAATTGCCTCTGGGGCAGCAAAGTCCCAATCCTTTGGAGAGCTTTTGCCTGGCAAACTTAAAGATATGTAAATATCAGTTTCACCCCGAATAATTGAAGCAACTTTACACCCAATACTACCCATAACTATAACCTCTCTGAAGTTAATTTTTTGGACTATATTTTTTAATGTATTGTTGGCATGATTTCTACTATTTACTAAAATCATTTCTTGCAAAAGTTTGTTCTTTGAATTAGGAGTTTTTATTTTAGATCCGTCTCTCTTTTCACCCCAAGTCTTCTCTCCATCGGTAATCCACAATTCATCTTTTTCAGGTATCAAAACAATTCCAATATAAGGAATTTGCTTATAGTTCAATGCTAGATGCATAGCATAATTACCTGTTCCCTGAATAAAATCTTTAGTCCCATCTAACGGATCAAGCACCCAAATCCAGTCAGCCTTAATATTGGAATTATTTGAATTAGACTTCACATTTTCTTCGCTTAATATTCCCCAATTAATATCACTATATTTATCCTTAATTCTTTTAATTATCAATTCATTAACTTTTAAATCAACTATTGTAACTGGATCTTCTTTATTGTCGTTTTGTAAAATATTGCTTTTATAATTTGAATCTTTTAGAATTTTAGAGTATCCAAGCATAACTTCAGCTGCCTCCCAACTTAAAATCCTTAAGTCATTTATAAGAATATCCAAACTTACACCTGAAGGTAATTTAATCATTAGATGAATATTAAATACCCATCATCTCATAAAAATCCTGAACCTGAAAGCAGTGTCCTATATATTGTAGGAACACCTATAGGAAATTTAAATGATCTATCTTTTAGGGCTATCAATATTCTTAAAAATGTCTCTTTAATTGCATGCGAAGATACCAGGCAAACAAAAAAAATAATGAGCAAATTTGAATTTAGAAATAATCTTATTAGCTTTAATAAACATAATTCTGCGAATAAGATTCCGCAATTAATAAATTATCTCCAATCAGGTAAATCAATTGCATTAGTCAGCGATGCTGGTATGCCGAGTATTTGTGATCCAGGAGAAGACTTAGTGAAAGAAGTTAAATCAAGCAGAAAAAAAATAGTTTGTATTCCTGGACCATGTGCTGCACTGACTGCGTTAGTAACTAGTGGTTTACCATCTTCTAAATTCACATTCGAAGGTTTCCTTCCAAAAAAGAAAGCAGAAAGGGAAAAAATTCTTTCAGAAGTTAGTAAAAATGAAAAAACAACAATTATTTTTGAATCCCCTCATCGACTTATGAAACTATTAATTGATTTGAAGGAATTTTGTGGCGGAGAAAAAGAAATTCAAGTTTTTAGAGAATTAACAAAAAAATTTGAAGAACATATTGGTGATAATGTTAATGAAGTTATTAATTTTCTGGAAGGAAGAGAAATTCTTGGTGAAATAACAGTAGTAATTAAAGGAGTAAACAAAACGAAGAAGAATATTTTTTTTGATGAATTAGAATTAAAGAAAGAACTTAATGAATTAATTAAAGCAGGACTAAGCTTATCAGCAGCATCAAAATACTTGGCAAAAAAAAATAATCTTACCAAAAACTTAATTTATAATATCTATTAAGTTGATATATATTAAATCAAATTAATGAAATTCCAAGTCCACAAAATTCTTCACATATTTTTCTTCAATCTTTCTTTATTTTTATTATTAATGATTGGAATACAGAACAGTTCAGATAAAAGTAAGGTGAATTTAATGTTTTGGGAAACTGTAAGTTTGCCAGTAAGTTTTATACTTGGAACCAGCTTCATCTGTGGTTCCTTTACCGGTAGTCTCCTAACAAGCAAGACGATCATGAATGAAAAATAAATCTATTAAAGAGCTATTAATTTATCATCGCTAATTATTCTTGAAATTCCTCTCGATATTAAAATAGGAGCTACAATTTTAAAAACTTCTGTATTAGGCACTTTAATAACTTTTTGTTCTTTTGTACAAGATCTTTTTGCTTTTTTTAAATCTTCAAAAATTTCGATCGTTTTTCTTTCTAATTCATCATTAGATAGAAATGACCAATTTGGATAATCTTTTAAATATTTTGTTTCTATTTCTGTTTTTTTATCAATAATCAAATAAACAATATTTGGAAATCTAATTTCTGAAATTGGTATCGAAGATAAGTCTTTTTGCTCAGAATTTTCTATTGCATAATCTAAAGGTGTGATTTCTATAAAAGTATTCATAGATAAAGATTCATCTCCCGAATCTTCCTTTGAAAAATTTTTATTGGTAAAATTATTAGAAATATTTTCATTACTGCGTTTAATATCGATATCCTTAGTTTTAGCTTTTTGTATTAATTCTTTAAATATTTTTTCACCAAGATTTTTCCTTAGGTTTCTTGTAATTGTTAACTTTGTACAAATATATTCATCAGCTAATTCATCAACACTTTTGCCTAAATTGAAATCAGCAACTATTTTATTTTTTTCCTCTTCTGTAAGTCTTTTTGCCAAGATTAATTTTTCTTTAATTATAGTTCTTTATTATAAAAAAAACTTCATCCTTTTTTTATTTTAGATTCCAATTTTTACATTAAATTTTTCTCAATTTTCTTTGATTCTAAGAAAATTTTTTTAAGTTATTTATATTGTGATTTATATTTAATATATGTTTTTCAAATTTATTGCTTGTGAATTTTATCCGAAGAATTGAAAAATATATTCCAAGTTAGAATAGGTAAAATATTTTCAAGAAAACTTACTTAACTTCACAAATATAATATAAAGATATTTAAAGGATCAAAAAAATCATATTTTTAAGATTATAAATTACAAATAAATCATATATTCAAATTAATGTCTCTAGAAATATTTAATTTATAAAATATTTTATTTAGCTTAGATTAGTAATAATTTTTCTAACTTACTTTATATAAATGTCTTAATTATATTAAAAGATTGGTTGGGAAGATAAGGAATCTAAACTTCAGATAAGTGCTCCGAAAAAATAATTAATTATTTTCAAAGAAACATTTTGTATTTAATTACATATATATAAATATTGAATTTTTAACCTATTCAAGTCTTAGTATTGCAATTATCAATAGCATGATCTTAAATAAAATTAACAAAAAGAGGATACTTAAAAACCTCAATATTAAATGAAGAAAAAAAATAAAAGTCCAAAAGTCCAGATTCTATTAGCAACTTATAATGGAGAAAAGTTTTTGCCAGAACAATTAGATTCTATTATTAATCAAGAATATAAATTATGGGAAATCCTAATTCATGATGATGGTAGCTTTGACAATACTATGTCAATATTAAAAAAATATCAAAAGAATTATCCAAAAAATATCAAATTACTAATTGATCAAAAAATTTTCTCGAGTGCCAGCAAAAATTTTTTTCATTTAATTGAAAACAGATCTAAAGAAGCAAATTTATATTGCCTATGTGATCAAGATGATATATGGCATAAGAAAAAACTAGACATAATAATTGAAAGATATCATTCAAAAGATTATAAAAAACCTTTATTAATTCATTCAGATCTTTCCTTAATAGATTCAGAAGGAAAATTATTAAAAAAGTCTCATAATAAATTAATTAACTTCCAAAAAAATTTTGTTACTAAGGAAACATGTCTTTATTATAATCCCGTACCAGGATGCGCAATGACAATAAATTCATCTTTAGCGGATAAAATTTATTACTCAAAATATATGGTAATGCACGATTGGTGGATCCTGTTGTCTGCCATTAATGCAAACACTTCTATTGTTTATATAAATTTTCCACTTGTTAAATACAGACAACATATGGGTAATGTATTAGGCTATAAAAAAATAAACATTTTTATATTAATCATTAGATTATTTTTTAAAATTCCACAATATTTTAAAAATGTTAAAAAAGCCCATGCCCAATCAAAACAATTCTGCAATCAATCAGGATTACAATATTTCATTAAATTAGTCTTTCATCAGGTGAAAATGAATCTATGAAAAAATTTATTTTAATTAAAATCCTAAACTTAATCTAAACACCCATTTAAGTTCATCAAATTTATTCAACTTATAATTATCAATATGATCAGAAATTTGAACTGCAAATGTACCTCTTAACGGTATCTCATGAAAGGGTTTAATAGACGATCCTAAGAGAAACCATTTACTATTATATTCAAAAAATGTTGAGAAATTTTCACTAAAAACCCTTGAAATAGAAAAAACGGGGGCCCAGCATAATCTTCTCTGATGATTAATTTCAGTTCCTGAACCACCTAACAAATTACTGCAAAGAAATTTTATGTTTCCTTCCGCCATTCTCCCTGTTGCGAATCCAAAAGTATAAATATCTAGAGGGAATTCACCAGTTTTATTATTACTCCATTTAGCCTTTGATAGGGTCAAATAAATATCTCTTCCAGTATCAGTTAAACCATCAAAATGCAGTAATTGTTCTGCACCAAATGCGAATCCCTCAGTTGGAGAAATTTTACGATCAATCCTAAATCCAAGAGATTGTCCTTCACCTACTGAGGTCGATCCTCCCGTAGCATTACCAAAATATACACTTCTTATTCCATAATTTAATCCAAAACTTGTTTTTTCATTATTTAAAAATTGATAATAAAATTGTCCGACAGCGTCACCTTCATTCCAACCCCAAAAACTTTTTCCTTTTCTACCTTTCTCAAACCTTCCGCTATGTCCTCTTACAGAAGTATCAAATTTATAATTGCTATTCCATTTAAATCCTGGAGGGACTAGCCAACTAATATCTGGCCCAACCTTTTTATTATTAAATACTAATGATCTATTTAAAGAACTTATATCCTCTTTATTTTTTTTTGGTAAATCTTGATATCTTATAATTTCTTTATTTGGAAATATTTTTTCTAATTTTTGCCAAATAATATCCTTTTTCTCTATTTCTTCAGAATTAGTTTTTTTCCATTTAATATTATCAATTTCAGATTGATGTTTATTGAAACTAATATCTGAAAATATTTGTTTTTGATAAAAAGTGGGGACAAATAAAAGAAAAAATGTGATAATTTTTACTTTTCTTCTGGCAACAAAAATATTTTTAAGATTTTCTAAATTGATTAGTTTTTTTATTTCTTTTTTTAAAAAAAATTCAATTTCTGACAAATCTAAATTTCTCAAAATCAAAAGACTATATATCAGCATCATACATTATTATTTTTGGGGAATTAGAATTTGATTTAATATTTAAAAAAAATTTTTTAAATTTAAAAATAATTTTAATTATTTAAAACTAATTTTAATAAAGTATTTTGAGTCTACAAATCTTTAAAAATACAAAGTAATTTAGTTAAAGTCAAATTAATTAGTTATTTATAGATCTATTTTTTGGAGATCATTTTGATTAAACAAAGAGCATTAATTAATAAATTAGTAAAAATATTTACCAAAATAGTAAAAATATTTACCAAAATAATTTACAACCTGCTTCAAAAGGATTCGCTTTAAATTTATATAGTAAAGAAAAAAATTAGCTTGGCTGGACTATTTACCTCAAATAATTTTAAATAAAATTTTCAGCGATAATTGAAGTATAAGAAATTAAAAAAATCTTATCAAAATTGATTTAGCCAAAATAATGCTCTTGAGAATATTTACAAAAAAGGAGGAATAGATATCAAATACCTAATTTAATATAATAAAAATTATGTTTATTAATTAAAGTCATGAAAGATATAAAGGGAATAATACTAGCTGGAGGAAAGGGAACTAGACTTTATCCATTAACAAAAGTACTTAGCAAACAATTAATGCCTATTTATGATAAACCAATGATTTTCTATCCGCTTACTACGCTTATTCAGGCTGGTATAAAAGATATACTCATAATAATTAATCCTTATGACAAAGATTTATTTGAAAGATTATTGGGAAATGGCAATCATTTAGGAATAAAAATTTCTTACGCCGTACAACATAAAGCAGAAGGCTTAGCCCAAGCATTTCTTATTGGTAAAGAATTTATAGGATCATCTAATGTTGCATTGATTCTTGGTGATAATTTATTTCATGGAGAAACATTAGAAACTCATTTTGCTAAAAGTCAAAGTAAAAAAATTGGTGCCACTGTATTTGCATATCCTGTGAAAAATCCTGAAAGATATGGCGTTGCAAATTTTGACAATAAGGGGAATATAATATCTATAGAAGAGAAACCTAAATCACCTAAGAGTAAATATGCAATTACTGGCATATATTTCTTTGATAATTCAGTCATTGAAAAAGCCGAAGAAGTTAAACCATCATCTCGAGGTGAGCTTGAGATAGCTGATTTAATTATGATGTATTTAGAAGAGAAAACTTTACATGTGGAAAAGTTTGGGAGTGGAATTGCATGGCTTGATACCGGAAGTCATGAGTCACTTCTTGCAGCTTCTAGCTACGTAAAAATTGTAGAAGAGAGGCAAGGATTAAAACTTGGTTGCCCTGAGGAGATTTCCTGGAGAAAAGGCTTAATCTCTGACGAGCAGTTAATTGAATTATCAAAACCGCTTCTTAAAAGCGGATACGGTAAATATCTAATTGAAAAATTAAATATGAATAATTAATTCAACCTCCCTAATCCATGGAATATTCAGTTGTCAATTCTAATAAAGGTAATTTGATCAAAGGGCCATTGATCATTAAACCTAAAATTTTCTTTGACAATAGAGGCTATTTTTATGAGAGTTGGAATCATTTAGAATTTAATAAAACCATTTCTAGAAAAATTCATTTTGTACAGGATAATCACTCCCTAACAAAATATGGTGTATTAAGGGGATTACATTATCAATTAGAACCTAAAGCTCAGGCTAAACTTGTTAGATGCACAAGAGGTGAAGTTTTTGATGTTTTAGTCGATCTTAGGAAAGACTCAGATACATATGGTGAATGGTCAAGTGTGATATTAAATGAAAAGAATAGAATTCAATTCTGGATTCCTGAAGGGTTTGTTCATGGATTTATTTCTTTAAAAGCTATTTCAGAGGTTCAATATAAAACTAATGAATATTGGGACAAAGATTATGAAAGATCATTATTTTGGAAAGATCCAGATCTTAATATAAATTGGCCAGTAGCAGATAATAATGAAAGATATAAAATAAAAACTAGTCATAAAGACTCAGTTGCTCCAACACTTAAAGAAATTGAAAAATTTGGAGATTTATTTTGATTAAGGTCTTACTTACGGGTTCTCAAGGACAATTAGGTTTTTCTATAAAAAAATTGAAGCCAAAAGGAATTCAATTAGTGAGTCTCGATAAAGATCAATTTGATCTTTCTAAAATAGCTAATATAAAAAATAATTTAGAGGATATAAAACCAGATTTTATTATTAATTGTGGTGCTTATACTAATGTGGATATGGCTGAAAATGAAAAAGAAAATGTTATGAATATTAATGCAAATAGTGTAAAAGAAATTGCACTATATCTAAAAAAACATGGCGGTAATTTAATTCAAATAAGTACTGATTATGTATTTGATGGACTTAGCTCAAAAGCCTATAAAGTAAATGACAAAATTTGTCCTTTAAATCAATATGGTTTATCAAAAGCTAAATCAGAAAAATTTATTGGAGAAATACTCGGCAAAACAAATCAAGGAATGGTGATTAGAACAAGTTGGTTAATGGGATCTATTGGCAAGAATTTTCTCTTAACAATGATTAAACTACATCAATCAAAAAAGGAGATAAATGTAGTTTCAGATCAAATTAGTTGTCCCACCAGCACAAAAACACTTGCAGAAGCCTGCTGGAAAGCTCTTAAATTAAAATTAGAAAGAAATATTTATAAAGATAATTTTATGCCAATTTTACATTGGTGTGACAACGGAATTGCAAGTTGGTACGATATCGCCATAGCTATTGGAGAAATTAGCACTAAAAATGGATTATTAAATTCCCCAGCATTTATTAATCCTGTCAAAAGCGAAAATTATCCAACAAAAGCAAAGAGACCAAGATTTTCTCTTCTTGATTGCAACTCATCTAGAGACTTTTTAGGATTAAAAGGTGAATATTGGAGGGAATCCTTAGAGGTTTCAATAAATTCAATTATTAAAAATAAAAAATGACTCAAAGAGACAGAGATTTTATTGACTATTCCCCTTTTGAGGAAACTTATAAAAAAATACTTATTACAGGTGGACTAGGTTTTATTGGTAGTGCCCTTATTTTTAGATTACTAAAAAAAACAAATGTTAAAATTTTTAATATTGATAAATTAGTTCAGAAAAACAACTTATTGTCGGTTAATAATCAATTCTCCTGTTATGGAAAGTCTAGATATCAATTCTTAAATCATGACTTAAAAGATAATGAAAATTTAAAAAAAATATTTGAGGAATCTGATCCTGATATAGTTTTTCATTTGGCTGCAGAAAGTCATGTGGATAGATCAATTGAATCGCCAAGAAACTTTTTAGAAAGTAATGTAATTGGGACATTTAATCTATTAGAAAATGCATTAATTTATTTTAAAAATCTTCCAATAAATAGAAAATCTAATTTTAAATTTTTGCATATAAGTACGGATGAAGTATTTGGTTCACTAGGTAAATCAGGATTATTTAATGAGAAATCAAATTACAACCCCATGAGTCCTTATTCAGCTACTAAGGCAGCCAGTGACCACTTAGTTGATTCTTGGTTTCATACTTTTGGGCTCCCATGTTTAGTAAGTAATTGTAGTAATAATTTTGGACCCAGACAATTCCCAGATAAGTTAATTCCAACCATAATAATTAATGCTTTAAATTCAAAACCAATTCCAATATATGGGAATGGATTGAATATTCGTGATTGGCTGTTTGTTGAAGATCATATTAATGCATTATTACTAATGGCTACTAAAGGCAAACCAGGGTCTCATTATTGTATCGGAGGAGGCGAAGAAAAAAGCAATATTAATATATGTAAGAAAATATGTACTTTATTAGATGATTTAAAACCGCAACAAACTCCTTACTCATCTCTTATCGAGTTTGTTGAAGACAGACCTGGGCATGATTTCAGATATGGAATTAATCCTACATTAATTTTAAAAGAACTTGGTTGGAAACCACTTTTTAAATTTGATCAAACAATCAAAAAAACTATAATTTGGTATCTTAGAAACCAAGATTGGGTTAAATTTGTTAATCAAGAATCAGGTTTTAAAGGTGAAAGATTGGGAATCTTAAAGTAATTACAAATCATTCAAAATTCTTATTTAAAAATTGAGAATAGATTATTAAATATAATTGATTATATAAATTTAATTTTCCAGAGAGAAGAGATGTAAATTTTATTGCTATCAAAAAATAATTTAATAATATATAGTATTTCTTTTTGGTAATTTACTTGTTGAGTGAGCATAGCTGTTTTAAAATAAAAAAGTTATTTGAGTAATTATCAAGAGGACTGTTTTAACAGCGTTATTTTCTATCTCTTTAATCAGTTCTGCAAGCAATAACCTCAAAAACCTCTAGCTTCCTTAGCTCAGCTGGATAGAGCAACTGCCTTCTAAGCAGTGGGCCGCAGGTTCGAATCCTGCAGGAAGCGTTAAGTTAAAAAGCTAAAAATAATGGGTTATTTATCAAATAATTTTTTTAACAAAATTAACTCACTTATTACGGGTCAATACTTATTTTTAATTGGTATTTTCTTTCTCCCTTCCACTTTATTTATTAGTTTATTTTTTTTGTTGCCTGCAGCAGTACTTGGAACAATAAAAAATAATGAAAGTTACTTAAATGATAATTGGAGTAAATCATTCTTCCTCTGTGGAATTTTAATGACTTTCAGCTCAATTCTTCAAAAATTTTTTATCGAAAATAATTACTCCAATATCTGGGATCCAAATTTATCCATTATAGGATTATCAAATTGGCTTCCATTTTTTTGGTTATTTTGGGCTTTACAACCTTACCTAAAGACAAAAAAGCAGAGGAATATTACTGCATTGGCAATAGTTTCTGGAACTTTCCCAGTATTAATATCAGGATTTGGTCAATATTTCTTCAAATGGCATGGTCCTTTTGAAATTTGGAATGGTTTAATAATTTGGTATCAGAGGCCCATAGAATATCCCGCAGGATTGAGCGGTTTATTTAATAATCAAAACTATGCAGGTTCTTGGATAAACTTTGCTTGGCCATTTAGCATTGCATTTGTAATTGACAAGTCTCAAAAATTCATAAAAAAAGTATTCGCTATAAACTTTTTATTATCCATTGGTCTAGCGGCTTTCCTTACTAATTCAAGAAATGCTTGGGCAGGAATATTAATTTCATTACCTATTGTTATAGGTCTAGAAAGTTTTTTTTGGTTAATCCCACTTTTTACCCTAATTATAATTTTAATTTTATTTTGTACATCAGATTATTTATCTGGAGATATACAAAATTTCTTAAGATCAATTATTCCACAGCAAGTTTGGATGGAGTTCTCTGAAGAAGGTTTTAAGGATATAGATGTTTCTAGAATAGAAATTCTGAAAAGCGCAATTTTGTTACTATTGAAAAACCCACTATTTGGGATTGGAGCAGCATCTTTTTCAGCAATTTATGCATACCAAACAGGTTTTTGGAAAGGACATTCTCATAACTTAATTATTGAATTTGCAATTAGTTATGGAATCCCAGCAACGATTATAATTTTAATTACTATTTCATCAATATTATTTTTATCAGGTAAAAAAATTTTTTTAAATCAAAGATTAATAAATAAAAAAGATTTTTATGAAAGAGCATGGTGGTGCTCTACTTTTTATTTTTTAATATCACAATTAGCAGATATACAATACTTTGATGGAAAAATCTCAATATTATTTTGGGTACTTTTAGCTGGATTAAAAAACATACTTAATCAACCCAAATCTTATGATTTAGTAAATTAAAAATGATAAATCTAATAAGAAATAATTATGTGAAATTAATATTAATAAGCTTTTTGGGTTTAATACTTGACTACCTCTGGTTAATTCAAAATCAAGATATTACACCTGGATGGGATCAGGGATATCACCTATCTAATACTTTCAAAATGTATAACATTCTAGGATTAGAAAATTTAAATATTGCTGATAAATATACAAAAATATTAGAAGTAACAGACAATTACAGAGGACCACTAACATATTTAATATCTGCATTATTTTTAAAATTTTTCAAAAATAATAGTTATGTACTTACTTATTTATCTAATAATATATTCAATATTATCAGTATCTTTTCTATATATAATATATGTTGTCTATTTAATAAAAAAAATATTGGGATATGGTCTTCAGTAATTTTCACTTTTAGTCCATTTATTGCAATACAAAGAACCGATTATTTAATAGATTATTCTTTAACTGCTTTTAGCATTCTATTTTTTTCATTTTTAACAAATTGGTTTTTAGATAAGAAACAATTTTCAATTCATTCAATTTTTTCTGGTATAACTTATGGTTTCATTTTTTTAGTAAAGCCTACAGGCATAACATTTTTCCTCATTCCATTAGTAGTATTATTTATAAAAAAATTCCTTAAAGACAGTAAAACAAAAAAAGGCTTTATCCAAGAAATAATTTCATTTTGTTCTTGCTTTTTTTTAATTATATTTCCTTGGTTTTCGAAAAACTGGTTAACTATAATTTCATCCACTATTAATGCCTGGGAATGGGGAATAAAGTACCAAGATGGTCTTGAATCTAATTCATTACAAGGTTGGCTATATTATTTTAAAGAATTGCCAAACATCCTTGGAACATTCAGTTTTTGTTTGATAATAACTTTCATTTTTATTTCATTAATTGATAAAAAAACTTATCTCATTAATATCTTTAAAACTAATAAAAAGATTCATTTATGGTTTGCATCATATTTAATTAATGGCTTCCTTATTTTATCTTTAATGTCAACCAAGGATCCAAGATTTATTATGCCAATTTATCCTATTATCTGTATTTATATTGGATTTATAGTAAATCAAAATAATAGAAGGGATATTTTAAGATTATCTAAGAAATTGCTAATATCCTTATTTTTATTCATCACATTAGTATCAAAACTCGAAGTATTAAATTATAAATTCACTTCTCAAAAAACAAATTTCAGTACAAATTGGCATCATAAAAATGTGGTTGAAGATATTGCAAAAGAAAACCCTTTAATAAATCAAACTCTTGCAATTTTACCAGACACGAAAGAAATAAATACTTTTAATTTTGAAGCCGAAGCGATTCGACAAGGTGAAAAATTAACAGTTAGGCAGGTTATAAGTAATGAGAAGAACTATAAAGATGATCTCAAATATTTTGACTGGTTTCTTTTAAAAACTGGAGATCAGGGAATAATGAATAATAAAGCCAAAAAACTCTTAAATAATTATCTAATAAAAAATAATTCATTTATAAAACATAGTGAATGGGATCTCCCTGATGAAAGTAAGTTAATTTTAATGAGAAGAAATATACTCAACTCTCATGTCAAAGAAGTGGACTGTAACAATATAGAAAATTCATTTGATTTAGAGAATATTAACAATAATATTTTTAAAATAAAAATCACTGATAAGGCCAAAAATATTAACGATGCCATTTTGTTTATTAATTTCTTGGACAATAAAAGCAAACAAAACTTAGATATACCCTTATTAAATGGTAGATTGTATAAAAATCTTAAATCAGGTAATTGTTATAAATTAAATCAATATTTACCAAATAACCTGAAAGATTCAAGCATAAGCAAAAATTTACAAATCAAAGCTAAACTTTTAAGATCGAATGGCGAAATAGTTAATTTAAATAGTCAACAATTTAATTTAACGGAAAATATTAATGAAAATAGTGAAATTTTATATTCAAACAAAATTTATGACGTCCAGAAATTAGGATCTTTATTAAAAGACGGTAAATTTGAGGATTTATTTTATTTAGTAGGAATATTAAATCAAAGTGACCCGAGTCAAGTTTATCTAGAACAAGCTGAGCAAATTTTCAAACAAAGATACAAAGAAGATAAAAGTTTAAATTATCTTTACAACATCTTGATAAGCCAAATTTTGCAAAGAAAAGCAAAAGAAGCCGAGCTCACTCTTGAAAAAATTATCCTCAAGGATAGTTCAAATGGAAATATATATTTAACCAAAAGTATCATTGAAATTTATTTATTAAATCTTCAAAAAGCAAAAAAAACAATAACTGTGGCAAGGAGTCTTCCTAATAAATCTCCTGAGAGCGATAAATTAATAGAGGATATTGATAAGATATTAAAAATTTTTTAATTAAGAGCTAAAAAGACTTTACTTCAATATTATTTACAATTCTGATATATAATGATCCAATTGATTTTAAGAATAGAATATTGGGCATGGGAAAAGATAATTATTATAGTGAGAGAAAAAAAATATTCAGAAACTATAGAGATGATTTAAAAGTAGCATTAGTTCATGATTGGTTCCTTCATTACTCTATTGGTGGAGCTGAAAAAGTAACTAAAGAAATAGATAATATTTTGACAAAAAATTACAACACACCTGATATTTTTTCTATAGTTGAAAGTATTAATGATAAAAATAAGGATTTTTTTGATGGTAGAGATATTAATACTACCTTCATTCAAAATTTACCATTTGGTAAAAAATACGTTCAAAATTACTTACCATTAATTCCCTTTGCAATTGAGCAAATTGATCTCAGAAAATATCGCTTAATAATCAGTTCAAGCCATTTAGCAAGCAAAGGTGTCCTTACTTCTCCTGATCAACTTCATATAAGTTATATTCATACCCCCATGAGATATGCTTGGGACCAAATGAATATCTACCTTGAAAGATCTAAGATTTCTAAATTTGGTTTAAGATTTTTTGTTAGATATTTACTTTATAAGCTTAGAGAATGGGATTTTGTAAGTGGAGGAAGATCTGATTATTTGATCGCAAATTCAACTTTTACTGCAAGAAGAATTAAAAAGTATTGGGGTTTAAGTTCAACGGTAATCCATCCCCCTGTTGAAGTGGAAAGATTCACTTTCAATAAAACTAGAGAAGAATTTTACCTTTCTGTTTGTAGATTAGTTCCCAACAAAAGAATAGATTTATTAATAAGCTCTTTTAATAAGTTAGGTTTACAACTATATATTATTGGTCAGGGACCGGAGTTAAAGAAATTAAAAAAAGAAGCGAACTCTAATATCAAATTTCTTGGCAAACAACCAAATAATGTAGTTGAAGATTTAATGAGTAGATGCAGAGCATTTATTTATCCAGGAGTGGAGGATTTTGGTATTACTCCAATTGAAGCAATGGCCTCGGGTGCACCTATAATTGCATTCGCTAGAGGAGGTATTTTAGATAGTGTTAATTGTATTAGACAGTGTCCCAAAAACAAATTACCTACTGGTCTTTTCTTTCACAGTCAAACTCAGAAGTCTATTTATGAAACAGTAAGATGGTTTGAAGATAATGAAGTATGGAAATTATTTAATTCACAGATTCTTAATGCTCATGCAAAAAATTTTAGTACAGAAAATTTTATAAAAAAATTTGAAGCCTTTATCGAAAATGCTTTTGAAGAATTTTCAAAGAATAATTTTTAGGTTTTTCAAAAGATGACCACAAAAATAATTAATAATAAAAAATCATATCTTATATTTAAAAATCTTTTAGATATTTTAATAGCCCTTTCATTATTAATAACAGGTATTCCAGTATTCTTAGTTATTTCTATACTAGTAAAATTTAGCTCTAGAGGCCCAATATTTTTCTATCATAGGAGGATAGGTAAAGATAAAAAACCCTTTTATTGTATTAAATTTAGGACTATGCATCCAGAAGCAGAAGATATAATGCTGAATTTATTAAGTGAAAATGAAAATTTGAAAAGGGAATTTGAAAAAACTCAAAAACTTAAAAACGATCCAAGAATAACTGCAATTGGCAAATTCCTCAGAAAAACCAGTCTAGATGAACTCCCACAATTATTGAATGTTATAAGAATGGAAATGAGTATAATTGGCCCAAGGCCTGTCGTAGAAGAAGAGTTAGAAAGATATGGTAGTTCGGTAAAAAAGGTTCTTTCAATAAAACCTGGTATATCAGGCTTATGGCAAGTAAGTGGAAGGAATAATTTAACTTATGATAGAAGAGTAAAGCTTGATTGTTATTACATTAACAATATAAGTTTACTTATGGATTTAAGAATTATTATTAGAACTATAGGTGTAATTTTATTTCCAAAGGATAGAGGGGCATTTTGAATATACCAAAACACATTTTAAAGTGGTCTAGAAATTAAAATAAAAAGCGATATTTGTGATTTTATTATTAGATGTATAGCAAAACTCTAGATTTTTTACATCGTCTTTTAAAAATCCTTTCAAATGATAGTAAAAAGTCTCTCTATAAAATTATTCCTCTTGCTATAGTAACCGGCCTTTCTGATGTTTTAGTTGTAGGTCTTGTTTCAAGACTATTTGTACTACTTGTACAAAAAGAAAATCGTCCCTCCATTCCATTCTCTAACTTAATATCAACAGATCCCTTTACAAAATTAATCATTTTAGTTCTCATTTATATTTCATTTAATTGGATTGCTTCTTTTCTTAGATTAGTTTTAAGAGCCTTTCAAGAAAAATTAAGAGCATCTATATTCATAGAACTTTCTGAAAAAGCTCAAAAAAATATTTTAATTCAAAAATATGATTTTTTTCTAAGTGATAAAAGTGAAGACTTAAGTTCAAAGATTGTATTAAATATATCAAGGGTATCTGAAAAATTTGTAAGACCAATATTACAAATAATTTCTGGATTTTTTGTAGTATCTTTTATTTTTATTGCAGTACTTAGTTTCGCAAAAGTTACAGCTCTCTACTTAATAATTTCCTTGGTTTTGGGATATACAGCAATATCTTTATTAGTTACTCCTTTTATAAAAACTGCCTCAAAACAAAGAATCATACTTGAGTCAAAAATAAACAAGATATTCTCCGAATCAATTAGAACGATCGTTGATGTACATCTAACAAACTCAGAAAAGTATTTTCAAGATAAGTATTCAAATGCTGGGAGGAAGGCTTTACCTTATTTGTGGAAGGCTGAAACTTTCCCAGAATTCCCTAGATCATTAATCGAACCATTTGGAATAACATTAATATTTTCAATTGGTCTTTTCCCTTTTTTAAGTGATAGAAATCCCTCTAACCTTTCAGAAATAATACCTTTTTTAGCTACTATTGCAGTTGCTTCTCTAAAGTTAACTCCTCCGCTTCAAGATCTTTTTAGAGGCATAACTGATATAAGAGGAGGTCTTCCAGATCTAGAAGAATCTCTAAAAATCCTAGAACTCAAAGATAAAAGACCAAACTTTGTTTCAAAAGAAAAAATTTTCATATCACCAAAAAAACATATTGAAATTCGTTCATTAAGTTATAAATATCCCTCTTCAAAAGATTATGCTCTAAAGAATATAAATATAAAAATACCAATAGGATCTAAAATTGCCTTTGTTGGAAAAACTGGTAGTGGTAAAAGTACAATAGCAAATCAAATTTTAGGCCTACTTAGACCCACTAAAGGTGGCTTATTTATTGATAATAAAGAAATTAACAATAATGAAATCCCCTATTGGCAGAGATACTGTTCTTATGTACCACAATCAATAAATTTACTAAATGAAGATGTGATGTGTAATGTGGCTTATGGATTAAATAAGGATGAAATTAATGAAGCCAAAATATGGGAGTCACTGGAGGCAGCACAATTAGAAGAATTAATTAAAAATTTACCAGATGGTTTGCAAACCAAAATTGGTGATAATGGGATACGCTTATCTGGGGGACAAAGACAACGAATTGCATTAGCAAGGGCATTTTATAATGATAAAAGTTTGCTTATATTAGATGAAGCGACTTCAGCTTTAGACAACAAAACAGAGTCTGATGTAATTAGATCATTATCAGAAATTAATAAAAAACTTACAGTAATATTTATAGCTCATAGATTAACTACAATAACTAAATGTGATTGTATCTATGAGTTTGAGAAAGGAGAAATAAAAGCATTTGGAAAATATGAATATTTGACAAAAAACTCAAAAAGTTTTAAGCAATGATAAACAGTAATATCAATAAATAAAAAGGTAGGAATATAAATGACTCTTGTAAATTATTAATTATAAAATTCATTAAAAACATCATTGTAGAGATTCATATGCTTTTGAATCATCAAATCAACCTGAAATAGCTTTCTTTGCCTTTGAAAAGATTGTTTCCCCATGCCACTTCTTTTACTATAATTTTTAGCCAATAAACTTATATATTTTGACGCCATACTTACATTATTTAGAGTATAAAGATAACCCTCTTTTTCATGTTCTATTGCATCGCAATTTCCGACTACATTACTTGCTACTATAGGAAGTCCCACAGACATTGCCTCTAATACACTTATTGGTAAACCTTCATATAAAGATGTAGATAAAAATATGTCAGAATCATATAAATAATTAAATACATTAGTGCTTTCACCAATTAATAAAATATTTTTCAATTTGTTTTTTATTATTAAAAAATTTATATTTTTCCATAATGGACCATTACCTAGTATTAAAAATTGAATATCTTCTAATTCCTTAGCTATAGATAAAATTTCCTCTATATTTTTTTGCTTTACAAATCTGCAGATAGTAATTACTTTTATTTTATTTTCTTGTTTTTTTCTTATGTTTAATTTCTCAAAATTTTTTATTTTTTTATTAGCAACTCCATTGTTTATGATTTTATAATTTTTACCATTATAAATTCTAAATTTTTTTGCATAATTACTCTCACTTTTTGAAACAAATATCTTACAAGTATCAATGAATCCTGTAGTCAATTCGAAAAATTTATATAAATTTCTAGCCAATAAATTATGACATTCAAGATGTATGCCATGAAAGGTATATATTAATGGTTTATTTATTAATAACTTTAAAATCCTTGCTAAAACACTAGCACCCTTTCCATGTGCATGAATCATATCTATATCATTTTTGGAAACAAATTGTTTAACTTTAAAAATATCTTTTAAATTGATTTTTCGTTCTGCTATTTCTAAATGATTATTTTCTGAGAAGTAATTACTAAAAGCTTCATTACTTGGCATAGCATAATAAATCTTAAAATTATTATTTAATTTAGTACTCAAAGAAAAAATATGTTTTGGACCACCACCCAATTTTGAAGAAGCAGAAATCATTAATATTTTTATTATTTTCTTTTTCAATTTGATAAGTTATTTTTAAGAAACTTTTTAGTAAATAAATATATTTAGTATAAATTAATATAATTAATAAATAAATAAATAAAAAGATAAAGCATGAATAGTAATATTATTCCAGTCATTTTATGTGGAGGATATGGAACAAGACTTTGGCCTCTATCAAGAGAAAGTTTTCCAAAACAATTTCTTTCGTTAAGCAATGATAATGAGTCACTTCTTCAAAAAACCATTAAAAGATTATCAGGCTTAGAAAACTTAGGAGAACCAATTCTTATTTGTAATGAGGACCATAGATTCATTGTTGCAGAACAAATGAAAGAGATAAACGTTAATCCAGACTGCATTATCCTTGAACCTTTTGGGAAAAATACTGCTCCAGCAATTTCAATTGCTGCTCTAAAATCTCTTAAAGGTAAAAAGGATCCCTTACTTTTAGTTTTATCTTCAGATCATGAAATCAAATCAGAAAAGAATTTCATAGAAACCATCAAAAAGGGGGTGATTTATGCAAATAATAATAAGATTATAGCTTTTGGAATAATACCTTCTTCTCCTGAGATTGGTTATGGATATATAAAGTCTGATATTCCATATACAGATAATGAAAATGAAGGACAAAATATTATCGAATTTACTGAAAAACCAAATAAAGAAAAAGCAGAGAAATTCATGAAAGATAAACGTTATACATGGAATAGTGGTATGTTTATGTTCAAAGCCTCAACTATTATTGACGAGTTAAAAAAATTTACACCAGAAATAATTAATACATGCAAAGTAGCATTGGAAACAAGTACGCATGATCTTGATTTTGATAGATTGAATAGGGATTCTTTTGAAAAATGTCCAAATATTTCAATTGATTATGCAGTAATGGAGAAAACAAAAAAAGGGGTGGTCTTGCCTCTCGATGCAGGATGGAGTGACATAGGAAGTTGGGAAGCAGTATGGGAAACAAAAGTTAAAGATAATAGGGGTAATTACATTGAGGGTAAAACTTATTTAGAAAATTCTAAAAATTGCTATGTCAAAAGTGAAGATAGATTAGTTGTGGGTATAGGTCTAGAAAATCTTATAGTTGTCGATACCAGCGATGCAATATTAATTTCTTCAAAAGGCGAGACCCAAAAAGTTAAAAAAGTTGTAAATCAACTCAAACAAAAAAATATTTCTGAGGGTCGTAAACATAGAAAAATTTATCGTCCTTGGGGATATTACCTTTCAATAGTTGAAGACTCAAGATGGCAAGTGAAATTGATTCAGGTTAAAGCAGGCGAGAAAATATCCCTACAGTTACATCACCATAGATCAGAACATTGGATTATTGTAAAAGGAACTGCTAACGTTGAAGTCGACAATGCTACAAAAGTTTTAACCGAAAATCAAAGTATATATATTCCTTTGGGTTCAAAACATCGCTTATCAAATCCTGGCAAGATACCACTAGTTCTTATAGAAGTCCAAAGCGGCTCTTATGTTGGAGAAGATGATATTGTAAGATTCGACGATAAATATGGTCGTCTAGAAAAATAATTAAAAGTTGAAAGGATGCATAAACATTTAAAAAATATCTGTTGTATTGGAGCTGGATATGTAGGGGGACCAACTATGTCGGTCATTGCAGACAAATGCTCAGATATTACAGTTAACGTAGTAGATAGCAACAAAAAAAGAATTGACTTATGGAACAGTAAAGACCTTAATAAATTACCTATATTTGAACCTGGTTTAGAGGAGATTATAAAAAGATGTAGAGGTAGGAACTTATATTTCAGCGAAAATATTAAAGAATGCATTGCAAAGGCAGATATGATTTTTATTTCTGTTAACACTCCTACAAAGAAGAAAGGAATTGGTGCAGGAAAAGCGAGTGATCTCAAATGGGTCGAAGCATGTGCTAGACAAGTCGCTGAATTTTCAAGTGGTTATACCATCGTAGTAGAGAAGAGTACTTTACCTGTGAAAACAGCCGAAGCAATTAAAAGTATTCTTGAATCCGCACAAGTTTCATTAGGAAAAAATTCTAACAAAAGCTTTGATGTTCTATCTAATCCAGAATTTCTATCTGAGGGTTCTGCGATCGAAGATTTAGAGAATCCTGATAGAGTTTTAATAGGAGGAGATAATAAAAAAGCTATTGAAGTATTGAGTCATATTTATAGAAATTGGGTCCCAAAACAAAAGATTCTTCATACTAATATTTGGAGCAGCGAACTTGCCAAACTTACTGCAAATGCTTTTTTAGCTCAAAGAATCAGTTCGATAAATGCAATAAGTGCTCTATGCGAATCTACAGGAGCAGATGTTAGAGAAGTCGCAAGAGCGATTGGAACTGATAGTAGAATTGGTTCGAAATTTCTTGATTCTGGACCTGGTTTTGGAGGTAGCTGCTTTAAAAAGGACATCTTAAATTTAGTGTACTTATCAAATTATTTCGGTTTGAAAGAGGTTGCAAATTTCTGGGAAGGTGTTGTCCACTTAAATAATTGGCACCAGCATAGAATATCTGAATTGATAATCAAAAGACTATTAGGAACAATTACAGGTAAAAAGATTGTAATCCTAGGTTTTGCATTTAAGGCTAATACAAATGATACTAGAGAGTCAGCAGCAATTAGAATTTGCAAAGATTTGCTTGAAGAAGGAGCGATCTTATTTATTCATGATCCAAAAGTAGATCCAAATCAGATTTCAGAGGATTTAAATATTAAAGAAAACATTAAGTTAAAAAAACATAAAGGAATTAATTATTCGGAAGAGGGCTCCTGGTGTTCAGTTGTTAATATTAAAAGCTCTTTTGAAAATGCTGATGCAATAGTAGTCCTTACAGAGTGGGATGAATATTCTAAGATCGATTGGGAGGATGCCTCCAGAAAAATGAGGCGGCCAGCTTGGGTATTTGACTCTAGATCTATTCTTAAAAAAGATCAATTAAAACCTTATGATTTAAATTTGTGGAGAATAGGTGATGGCTCTCTAGTCAAATAAATATTAGTTTCTTTATGGATAATCATCAAAAATAATTATGAGATATTATGTTATTTTTAAATTAATATAAAATTAGATTTTTTTTAATGAAAAAGGCCCTCATAACAGGTATAACGGGACAAGATGGTAGTTATCTAGCAGAATTACTTTTAAGTAAAGGGTACGAAGTTCATGGAATAAAAAGAAGATCTAGTAGTTTTAATTCATCTCGCATAGACCATTTATATCAGGACCCGCACATACCCAATGCTAAGTTTAAATTACATTATGGGGATCTTACAGATAGTACCAATATCATAAAAATTATTAACAAGATCAAACCTGATGAGATTTACAACTTAGGAGCTCAAAGTCATGTTGCTGTAAGTTTTGAATCTCCAGAATATACTGCGAATAGCGATGCTCTTGGGGCACTAAGAATTTTAGAAGCAATTAAAATATTAAAACTCACCAAAGAAACTAAATTTTATCAAGCAAGCACTAGTGAGCTTTATGGCTTAATTCAAGAATCTCCACAGAATGAAAATACACCTTTTTATCCCAGAAGTCCTTATGCAGTAGCAAAACTTTATGCATACTGGATAACCATTAATTACAGAGAGGCTTATGGGATTTATGCTTGTAATGGGATACTTTTTAATCATGAAAGTCCTAGAAGAGGGGAAACATTTGTAACCAGAAAAATCACTAGAGGTTTAGCAAGAATAGATGCTGGTTTAGATTCTTGTTTATATATGGGTAACCTTAATGCAAAAAGAGATTGGGGACATGCTAAAGATTATGTTGAAATGCAATGGTTAATGCTGCAACAAGAAAACCCGGAAGATTTTGTTATTGCAACAGGAAGAATGGAAACAGTCAAAAGGTTCATAGAATTAAGTGCCGCAAAATTAAACTGGAACAAAAATTCTAAGAAAGATGCAATTATATGGGAAGGAGAGGGTGTAAACGAAATAGGAAGGAGATCTGATACAAATGAAATAGTAATTAAAGTTGATCCAAGATATTTTAGGCCAACAGACGTTGATGAGTTACTTGGGGCTCCAAATAAAGCTTATAAAAAACTTGGATGGTCTCCAAAAATATCTCTAGAGAGTTTAATTGAAGAAATGATTTTAAATGACAAGGAAGAAGCAAGAAAAGAATTAGTTTTAAGAAATGAAGAAAAAGATTCAATTAAAAAATTCCAAAATTATAGATAAAGAATATTTATTATTAATGAACAAGAAAATCTCCTCAAAAGATAAATTTTTTATTGCAGGGTCTACAGGAATGGTGGGAAGTGCAATTTTTAGAGCCCTAAAAAAAAATGGTTATGGTGATTTATCCTTAGGCGGAAATATTTTAGCCCCAAACAGAAAAGAACTTGACCTCTTAGAAAGTAAAAAAGTTGAAGAATGGTTTAAACAAAATAATCCATCTGTAGTAATTATAGCTGCAGCAAAAGTTGGAGGAATATTGGCTAATCAACAAAAACCAGCAGATTTTATTCTTGAAAATTTAAAAATCCAAACTAATTTAATTGAAGCAGCATGGAGATCTAATGTGAAAAGATTACTTTTTCTTGGAAGTAGTTGCATATATCCTAAATTCGCAAAACAACCCATTCAAGAAGAATCTTTGTTATCGGGTTTTTTAGAAAAAACAAATGATAGTTACGCAATTGCAAAAATTTCAGGAATCAAACTTTGTCAATCACTAAGAGCTCAGTATAACTTTGATGCGATTTCTTTAATGCCTACCAATTTATATGGACCAGGAGACAATTACCATAAAGATGATAGTCATGTTATGGCAGCACTTATTAAGAAATTTTGCGATGCAAAAAAAAATAACTTAGAAGAAGTTATTTGTTGGGGAAGCGGTTCTCCAAAAAGAGAATTCTTACATGTTGATGATCTTGCAACTGCAGCAATATTTTGTTTAGAAAAATGGGATCCAGATTCACAAAATGCTCCAGTTGATAAAAATGGTATTCCTTTAGATTTTTTAAATATAGGTACTGGTGAAGATATATCTATTAAGGAATTATCGAATATTATTGCGGAGTCAACTAACTATAAAGGTAAAATTACTTGGGATCTAAGTAAGCCTGATGGTACACCAAAAAAACAACTTGATATAAAAAGAATAAAAGCGTTAGGTTGGAGACCCCAAATTTCTTTAAGACAAGGAATAAAAGAAACAATATCAAATTATTTAGAATTACAAAATAAAAAATAATTTAATTTTTATATCTTTTGTTGCCATCTCCATCCATCCTTACACATTTGATTTATTGTCTTAGTTGGTTTCCAATTTAAGAGAGAATAAGCCAGACTATTATCAGCGACAATTCTTGCGATATCACCATCTCTCCTATCTGCATAATTAAAAGGAACCTTAACCTTATTTTCTTCTTGAAAAATATTTACAAGCTCTAAAACACTAGTGCCTATGCCAGTACCAAGATTCAAGTTTATAAATTTGCAGTCGTTTTTAAGTAAAAATTCTAATGATAAGATGTGTCCTTCAGCAAGATCCATTACATGAATATAATCTCTTATACATGTACCATCCCTAGTATCCCAATCATTACCATATATTTCTAGGTTTTGTATTCTACCATTTGCTACCTGGTTTATAAATGGAAATATATTATTAGGAATACCATTTGGATTTTCACCAATCAGCCCACTACTATGCGCACCTATAGGGTTAAAGTATCTAAGACAAGCAATTCTCCATTTATTTGGTTTGCTATTAAAAATATTTTTTAAAAAATTTTCTATGGCAGCTTTGGTATAGCCATAAGGATTTTTTGGATTTATAGAAGCACTTTCAGTGATTAAAAATTCTTTTGAGTAACCATATACAGTTGCACTACTACTGAATATTAAAGTCCTACATTCAAATTTTTCCATTACTTCAATCAGTCTAAATGTACCTATAAAGTTAAAATCCCAATATTTAGATGGTTTTTTTATTGATTCATTCACGGCTTTCAAGCCAGCAAAGTGAATAACACCTTCAATTCTTTTTCCATCATTTATGGATTTGATAAAGATCCCTTCTAATAGATTTTTGTCTCTTATATCCCCCTCGAAAATTTTTATTCTTGTAAGCAACTTAGGATCGATTCTATTAGCAAGAATCTTTATCCTTTCATAAAAATCTCTGGAGCTATTAATGAATGAGTCAACAATAATAACTTCATAATCTTTTTGCAATAAATTTATACAAGTATGACTTCCGATAAAACCATTGCCACCAGTTACTAGAATTCTTTTCATGGATAACTAAATTTTTAGATGAAAAAAATTAATTGAATTTATTGGATTTTTTCCAATAATAATCAAGATACCATTTAGCGAATTTAACGATACCTTTCTCGATAGATACTTTTGGTATAAAGCCTATCCATTCTTCTAGAAGTTTTGTATTTGCAAAAGTTTCCTTCACATCACCTTTTTGAATAGGCTTCATTAATTTTATAGCTTTTTCACCAAGAGCAGTTTCTAGTAATTCAATAAATTTCAATAGTTCAACAGGCTTACTATTCCCAACATTAAAAATACGATGTGGTGAAAATGAAGTAGAAGGATTAGGGTTAAAACGATCAAAATTCATATCTTGCGTAGCTGGTTTCATGCAGCAACTAATAATAGAGCTCACAACATCATCTATGTAAGTAAAATCCCTTTTCATCTTGCCAAAATTAAAGACTTCAATCGGGATTTTATTTAGGATTTTATTTGCGAAAATCATAGGAGCCATATCAGGCCTTCCCCAAGGACCATAAACTGTAAAAAACCTCATTCCAGTTGAGGGTATTCCATAAAGATGACTATATGAATGTGCCATTAATTCATTAGATTTTTTTGTGGCGGCATATAGGCTTACAGGATGACTTACGCTATCAGTCTCCTCAAAAGGAGTCTTTGAATTCCCACCATAAACTGAACTACTTGAAGCATAAATAAGATTCTTAATTTTAATTTTTCTACAACACTCCAAAATATTTGAAAACCCTAGGAGGTTACTGTAAATATATTCTTCAGGATATTTAATTGAATGCCTAACTCCTGCTTGAGCAGCTAAATTTATAACCATAGAGGGGGTAATGTGATCGAAAATTTCATTAATTTGCTTTTTATCTCCAATATCACATTTAATAAAATGCCATTTATTTTTTTTGTTTAAGGAATATTTTTCTATTAATTGAATCCGTTGTAATTTTAAATTGACATCATAATAATTATTTAAATTATCTAATCCAAAAACATTAAAGCCTTGGTTCAATAATTCGGCCGATACCGCTGCTCCAATAAATCCTGCTGCACCAGTTACTAATACTCTTTCTTCTATTATACTCATAGCAATTTTAACATTTAAATTATTCTAAACATTCAGAAAATCGCAACATGATGAAAGAATTCTCCCACTTGCTTTACCATCTCCAAATGGATTAATTGCTTTGGACATTTTTTTATAAATACCTTCATTTGATAGAAGTTTATCTGCTTCATTAAAAATATTAACAGGATCTGTTCCTACTAATTTAGCTGTGCCAGCACTAATTGCTTCTGGTCTTTCTGTATTTTCTCTAACCACTAAAACTGGTTTACCTAGAGAGGGAGCTTCTTCTTGCAATCCGCCAGAATCAGTTATCAAAAAATAGCACTTTTTAATAACAAACACTAATTCATCATACTGTAATGGTTCAATTAATAATACTTGCGAAGAATCTTTTAATGAATTTAGAAAAACATCTCTAACTATCTTATTTGGATGTAATGGGAAAATCACTAGACAATCTTTATGTTTATCCAATAATTTTTTGATTCCTAATGCTATTTTGTAAAGATTATCCCCCCAATTTTCTCTCCTATGTACAGTAATCAAAATAATACGAAAACTATCACAATCAATTTTTAAAATATTTTTAATAGATTTGACTCTATTTGCAACATATAAAAAAGAATCAATTACTGTATTACCAGTGAGAAATACATTTTTTGATATCCCAGATTTAAGTAGATTTTCTTTAGAGTTTTGAGTTGGACAAAAATGTAGAGTAGCTATTTGGGATATTAATCTTCTATTTCCTTCTTCAGGAAAAGGATTATAAATATTTTCAGTTCTCAAACCAGCCTCGACATGACCAATGGGTATTTTTTCATAAAATGCTGCTAGTGCCGAAATAAAAGCTGAAGAAGTATCACCCTGGACCAAAACTAAATCAGGCTTAAAATTAGAAAATTCTTCTTTTAGGCCATTTAGTATGGCTGATGAAATATCTATAAGACTTTGATTTTCTTTCATTAAATCTAGATTATTATCCGCTTTAAGACTAAATAAATCCATAACCTTCAAAACAATTTCTTTATGTTGTCCAGTTAAGATAATTCTAGTTTTAACTTTTTTGCATTCCTTAAAAGATAAAATTAAAGGCGCAAGTTTTATTGCTTCTGGTCTAGTACCTAATATTATCGATACAAGTGGTTTATCATTAATCAAAATATATTTCTTTCGTTAATAATTTTCTTCTAATTATAGTTTATGTAAAGCCATAAAAAATAAGAAATTAATCTTCATGATTATTATATTTAACTTCCCAAGTTGGAACAAGATCTTTTAGTAAACTTAGTGCAGATTCTGAATCAAAATTCTTCAAATAATTCTCTAAAGTTTCTATTTTAGGCATAAATTCTTCATAAGGAATAAATTTTTCTCTAGCTTTAAATATAAGAGGATGTTCTGTTGGTTCGGATTTTGCATCAATCAATAATTCTTCATACATCTTTTCACCTGGTCTCAATCCTATTGAACGTATTTCTATATCTCCATCACGATTATCCTTATTTTTAATTGTTAATCCGCTGAGTTTAATCATTTGCTCAGCTAGGCTATATATTTTCACAGGTTGGCCCATATCTAAAAGGAATAACTCTCCACCTTTACCTAAACAAGATGCTTGAATAACTAGATAAGAAGCCTCTGGGATAGTCATGAAATATCTTTCTACATTTTTATGAGTCAGAGTTATTGGCCCACCTGATTTTATCTGTTCATTAAAAAGAGGGACCACTGATCCTGATGAATTAAGTACATTTCCAAAACGTACCATAGAAAAAATTGTTTGATTATTATTTTTAAGCTTTGAAGAGCTAATTTTTCCTGCATAAGCTTGAACTATTAACTCTGATAGCCTCTTTGAAGCACCCATTACATTAGTGGGCCTAACCGCCTTGTCAGAGGAAATCAGAACAACCTGTTTTATATTATTTTGAATAGCTGCTTCACAAACAGTTCTAGTTGATATTACATTGTTATATAAACCGACTACAGGATTTTTCTCTACAAGAGGTACATGCTTATAAGCTGCAGCATGAAATATTCTATCAATCTTTTCTTCTTTAAATATTTTGTTAATTAATTCAAGATTGTCTACATTTGCCAAAATAGCCTTTATTTTTGTTGAACTATTTTGCATCAAAATTTCCTTTTCAATTTTGTACAAACTTGGCTCGCTGTTATCTAATAAGATTATTTTTTTTGGTTTAAATTTTAGGATTCTTCTGCTTAACTCAGAACCGATAGATCCACCTGCACCAGATACACAAATATTGGAACCTTCAAATTTATCTCCAACTAAGTCGTTATCTAGATTAACAATGTTACGACCTAATAAGTCTTCAACCAAAATTGGTCGTAAAGAATCAATTTTTGCTTTTCCAGAAATCAAATCTTCAATTGTAGGTACTTGCAAAACTTGAATACCTTCTCTTTGAATTTTATGGATTATCTTACGCAATTCTTGTCGTCCTAATGAGGGTATTGCGAGAAAAATTTTTTCTATATCATTATTAAAAAATTTTAGGTTGCTTGGAGACCTAATATCTACCCCATTTAAAGATCTTCCCCACAGATTTCTATCATCATCAAATATAACAACTACTTGGTATTTATTATTTAGCGAGAGTGAACTTAGAAGTTGAGCCCCAGCACTTCCAGCACCATATATCGCAATTTTGAGTTTTTTTTCATTCTCTTTAAATTTCAATCTACTAATTAATTGCTTTATAAAAATCCTAATTAAAGTAATGGAAGTCGAGAAAAACATCCAAATCAAAATTCCAATTGCTATTGGGGGAACGTTATTTTTAGAGAAAGAAATAAAAAAATAGAAAATACTAATCCCAAAAAAATTATTTAAGAAATTTTTGTAAATCATTACATTATCAAAAAATCGTGAAATAATTTTGTATTGGCCTAAAAAATTGTTTATTAAAAAAATTACTACATAAAGTAAAGGGATAAATTGGATTAAATTTTTAAATTGAGGACCTAATAATTTCTCATCATAAACTAAACAACTTATCAAAAAAGATAGCCATAACAATATTCCATCAACAATTAAAAGAATAATTCTCTTCCTTAAATTACTTAAATTATTTATTTTTAAAAAGAATCTTAAATTATTCATTTTCAACAACTATCTATTGAAATTATCTCATAGTTAATCTTGGAAAGAAGCTTCTAAAATGATTTTCTTTATTATCTGAGCATAATCATACATCTGCACTTCAGTTATGGTTGGGTGAACTAAAAACATCAAACTATTTTCTCCCAACTCCCTAGCTACTGGTAATCTTTTAACAGGGCCGTATCCTAAATCCCTGAAACATTTCTCGAGATAGATTTCACTACAACTTCCAGAATAGGCAGGATAACCATCTTTTATTATTTTTTGAACAATCTTGTCTCTACTCCATCCCTCTTTGATAGATTCAGGTTTAATAAAACAATAGAACTTATACCATGCATGTTTGATATTATTGTCAGGCATTGGGATTCTTAGACTTTCCAAACTTTTCAGGGTTTCATAAATAATAAAAGCGTTTCTGGTTCGTATTTCGATTGATGCCTCAAGTTTATTTAGTTGAATTCTACCAATAGCAGCCTGCAATTCTGTTAATCGGTAGTTAGTACCCAAATCATGGTGGATCCACTTGTAGGAAGAAGAATCCACTTTTTTTGATAAAGACGTAAAATTTTTTCCATGATCTTTAAGTGAAAATATATAGTCCCATAATTTATGATTATTTGTGGCTATCATTCCTCCTTCACCTCCTGTTGTCATTATCTTATCTTGGCAAAAACTCCAAGTAGCTATATCACCAAAACTTCCTACAGGCTTTTCTTTGCCTTTAACTCTTAGTAGAGCTCCATGAGCTTGTGAACAATCCTCCACTACATAAAGACCATATTTTTTTGCCAACTCACAAATAGAAACCATATCTGCCGGCCAACCTCCTAGATGAACTACACTAATTGCTTTAGTTTTTTTATTAATTAAAGGTTTTATTGATTCTGCGGTAATTGCTCCAGAATCCTTATCAACATCAGCAAAAATAATTTTTACTCCTAACATTGCAGCACATGAAGCGGTAGCTATAAATGTTCTTGAAGTAGTTATTAATTCATCTCCTGTTTTTAGTCCAATAGATTTATATGCTGCCGTAAGCGCCAAGGATCCATTAGCTAAAGCTATTGCATATTTTGTTCCGGAATTAGCCGCAAATTCTTTCTCAAAACAACTTGTTTCTGATCCAGTCCATCTATTTACCTTTCCTGATAATAAAACTCTATTAACAGCTTTTATTTCATCGGAATTAAATTGTGGCCAAGAAGAAATTTTCAATGCAACATTTAGTTTTAGAGTTATTATACAATCTTTCCTTTAGATAAGATCTTAGCTGGTGAACCAATAGCAGTAATTTTATTAGGTAAATTTTTGATGACTGTTGATCCCGCACCAAGATTGACATCAGATCCAATAATAATATTTTGAATAACTGATGATCCGAGACCGACCATTGATCTTTTACCTACTAAAACACCTCCAGCAAGACTCGCAGAAGGGCATATATGTACTCCACTTTCCAGAACGACATCATGCTCAATTACACTTCCAGTATTCAAAATTGTACCAAATCCAATTTTGGCATTTGCTTGCACGACAACCTTAGCAAAAATAACTGTTCCAGAATTTATGACTGCCGAAGGTGAGACCCATGCCGTGGGATGAATCAAAGTTGGTAAGATATATTTTTTTTTGAGCAGTTTTTCAAGCCAACTTATCCTCAGCTTATTGTTTCCTAATGCAACAACTGCATGAGAATAACTTAATGAAATGTCTTTATCTATTGAAGACGAAAGATTTCCAATAATTTCTAAATTATGGAACTTTTCTAAAGGGTGATTTTTATTAGAATATCTATCATCAAGAAAAGCAATTTTTTTAAAAATCCCTGAAGCAATGGCCGTCTCTGCTACAACTTTACCATGACCACCAGCTCCTAAAATAATTAAAGATGTCATTTATTTTGCCCCTTAAAAAGTGGCATAGTATCTTGTCCTTTGTAACTTATTCCTTCCCTCTTCAAAACTTTAATTAAAGTTTTAAACAATATAAAAACATCCAAAGAAAAGTTTCTATTATCAACATACCAAGTATCAAGCTCTAATCGTCTTTCCCATGAAATATTATTTCTTCCATTAACTTGAGCCCATCCAGTCAATCCAGGCTTAACTTCATGTCTTCGGTTCTGATCATATGAGTACAATGGCAAATATCTCATTAATAATGGTCTTGGCCCTACGAAGCTCATTTGACCTCTCATAATATTAACTAGAGTTGGCAATTCATCTAAAGAAGTGCTTCTCAACCATTTTCCAAAATTATTTAATCTGCTTGAATCCTCTAATAAAACTCCTTTATCATCATATTTATTTTTCATAGATCTAAACTTTATCAAATAAAAAGGTTCACTTTTATTACCAGGGCGCTTTTGAATGAAGAAAATTGGTCTCCCAAGATTGACCAATACTGATAATGAAATTATTAATAAGATAGGAAGTAATAAAATCAAAGCTAGTGTAGCAATTATACGGTCAACTTTATTTTTAAAAAAGTTGTAAATCTGATTTAAAAGGTATTTATTTCTCCTGTTTTTATTTTGATAAAACGCTTTTTCAATCAATTTACAAAAATTTTTAGATTGTGTATCTCTTGAAAAACTTTTAGTTCCTAATATTCTTGAGTTTTTTGAATATTCTTTTACTAAGTAATCATTTTTAGACATATAAAGCAATGCATTCGCTAATGCTTTTGGATTTTGTGGTTTAACACTTTTTCCGAGTTTATTTTCTTCAATTAATTCAGATATCCAACCTGGATAATTTGTTATTACTGGTAATCCTACGGCAAGATAATCAAAAAACTTGTTTGGTGACGTCCCATATTGGAAAGCGGGAATGTCATCTAAGATCATTAAACCAACATCAATATTCTTTCTTAAAACCTCTGCAAGTCTTGTTTTGGGTATTGAATCTAAGAAATGGCAATTATCTAGATTTTCAATTTTCGCCCTCTCAATGAGTTGCAATTTCTTACTGCCATCTCCGATAAAAATGATATGTATATTTTTATTCCCAATTTTTTTTAGTTCTACTGCAGCATCAAGAAGAGCATCAAGTCCATTTGCCCTTCCGTGCGCACCGGTAAATGCCGCGATAAATTTCTTTGATTGATTAATATTTATATCTATCTCTTCTAAATTCTCTTTAATATAATTTTCAGGAGGATAAAACAAATCTAAATCACATCCATTAGGGATCATATTAACCTTTTCTGCATTTACCCCTTTTCGTATAATTCCCCTACATATGCCAGGGGCTAGTCCAATTAATTGATCTGCAGATTGATAACTAAGTTTTTCAAAAATATTAATTATCTTTAGAAAAATTGGATTTATTTTTAAGCCCATCGCGACGGGCAATTCCGGCCATAAATCTCTTACTTCAAAAACAAATGGAGTGCCTTTAATCCAACGACAGCAAATCCCAGGTAAAGCTATACTTAATGGAGTTGAGGTGCAAAATATTAGATCTGCGTTTGATATTAATGAAAACTTAAGTGCTTTTAAGCTAAATTTTAAAAAAACTAATAAACGCCCTATTAAATTTAATTTATTAGAGTATTTATAATTGAATTCAATAATGTTAATACCATCTACGATACCCTCCCTAAAATTATTTTTAAATGGTTTTTTAAGACCTGAATTACATCTTTCATCTGACAAACAAACCATAAAAACTTCATGTCCTGAATTAATAAGTTGTTTTGCGAAAAAATATGATCTAGTTCCAGCGGATCCATATGGAGTTGAAAAATATTGGTGAAAATAAATTATACGCATAAAAACAAGTCTAATTTTTCGGAAATTCTATTATTGTTTTAACTACAATTGGTGATGTACTAAAAACTATCTCTAAAACTTGTAATTTATTTTTAGATTGATAATTATTTGATTCAAGTCCATCTTTTAATCTTAAAGATCTTAACTCTTTATCACTATTAATCTTTATTCTTATACCATCAGTAATTAATGAATTACCATTAATTTTCCAATTTTTTTTAAATAATCTCCATCTAAGTGTTGCTTTCTTAAATGGGCCTGATATTTCATCAGCGATTTCCCATTTTAATCCTGCATCAAATGCACTTATTGTTCTTTTATGTCTACCAAATTTACACCTATAAGAAGAAGAAACTTTTTTCAGTCCATCATTACTTATAAGAATAGGCTCTTCTTCAGTTTGCAGCCAATTACCCCATAAAAATCTGCTAATTCTAGACATAGGGTTAAATTCATCAAATTGCACTGTATTATGACTCCTTATTCCACTAAAGTAATCCATTAACTCTTTGGAGGTATTGTAAGAAAAACTACCTCCATCCCTAAGAATATTTTCACCATTATTCCATAAATCAAAATGTAAAGGATCACACTGAGAGGGACGAAATTTATACCTTGGTAATCTTAATAAAGACCAAGAATTCTCATTTAATTTTATTACTACATATCCACCTTCTGAGAAATAAAATATTTGTTCTCTTTTTTTGAAATTGATGTCATTTGCAGTTGAAATTTTCTTTTTTAAATTAAGGTGTTTATATTTAAATCTAAGCATAAATAATGTTTCATCCCATGGACCAGCATAATAAAGAAGTGTATTTTTAAATAAAAAATAACTCAACTGTAAAGTCGGCTTGAAATTATCATAAGGTAATGAATGTAATTGATAGCAAAAAGTCCCGTCATTGGCTCCTAAATTTGGAGCTCTGCCTGTTTTTGAATCAACAAAGACTTCAAGCCATTCAACTGCTAAATTACAACAATTAATATATTTAGCAGAAAACAATTTATCATTAAAAAATTTTCTCCAAATTTCTACTTGGCATAATGTATCAAGTAAAAATCGATGGTAATTTAAAGAATTTTGAGAAAAAGAACCATCTTCCATAACTAATTTACAAATATTTTTTTCTAAACCTCTTTTACCAATTTTAGAAAAATAATGACCAATTCTTGCTTTTTTTATAGATGATTTAGATAACCATTTACCCCCAATATAAAGTGCCGCTGATTCAGAAATTGAATGGTTATTATTTTGTGCTTCAGCGTAAAACCTTGTGGAAGATATTCTTTCTAAATGAGCAATCACAAAATCAATTCTGTTTTGAGAAAAATTTTTTAATAAATCATTTCCCTCTATCACATACCATCCCAACATAATATTTATTAATCTAATAGATACTTCTTGCCCACACATCCAGTTTTGACCGCTATTAACAGGATTTTCAATACACCAATTTTTAATCCATAAATTAAGACAATCTACATAACGCTTATCTTTAGTCCATATCCATCCCCTAGAAAAAGTATTAATCCAATTAAATCTTGATAGTTCCCATATGTTTTTAATATCAATCTTTTCATAATCAGAAAAAGAACTCCAATGTTTTTTATAAGCCTTTACTCTATAAATACTTAGAGGATCTTTGTGCCATTCTGGTGGAGAGCCAACATTTATTAATTGATTTCCATAAATAATTAAGTTACCAGCAATAAGCTTTTCACAATCACTGATAAGAGTGTCAGCTGAAAATTTATGATAACTTTCAGAATTCAAATGAAGAGTATTTAAATTATTAATATCTATATTGATATTTGGGCAATTTTTTATTTTTTGAAATAATTTAAAAATCCCTAATTTTTTAAAAATTCTATATTTTAAAACATTTAATATGTTCTCAAATCCTAGCGAATAAGAGGTGATTATATAGTCATATATTCTTAACATTAAGAACAGAGAGCTTTACAAAAATCTAGTGTGTTATTTTTTGGAAGTTTTAAATTATAAAATTCTTTATGAGGTACTAATATTGCTATTAAATCAGCTTTTAAAATAATATCTTCAATTTTATAAAGATCCATATTGGGATGGCTTTTTAAATTAGGTTCACATACTAAAGTTTTAATATTTGCTTTTATTAAATCCATTACAATATCTAGTGCTGGAGATTCTCTTAAATCATCGATATTTGGCTTATAACTCAAACCAAGACAACCAATAGATATTGGCCTATTTAATTTTTTTTCAAGTTCAAATACATTTTTTTTAATTTTTTTAACTACCCAATCTTTTTTTGTATTGTTAACTATTCTTGCTGTTTGAATAATTTTAGTAATATCTTCATCTTGTGAAGCAAGAAACCATGGGTCTACAGCTATACAATGTCCACCAACTCCGCACCCAGGAACCAATATATTTACTCTAGGATGTCTATTAGCTATGGCGACTAACTCATGCACATCAACATCGACTGTATCGCATAACATTGAAAGTTCATTGGCAAATGCAATATTTACATCTCTAAAGCTATTTTCAGACAACTTAACCATTTCTGCAGTTTTAGAGTCTGTAATAATTAATTCTCCAGAACAAAATTGTGAATAAAAAGATTTTGCATGGTTGGAAGATTTTGTAGAAATACCTCCTATTACGCGATCATTATTTTGTAATTCATATAGTATATTTCCAGGAAGAACCCTTTCAGGGCAGTAGGCGATATTAATATCAGATTCATCCAACTTAGATATTTTTTTAATCGATTCTAATATCTTTTGTGTTGATCCAATAGGACAAGTTGATTCAATAATTAGTAAATTATTTTTCTTCAAATATGGGGCTACTGATCTTATGGCTTTAAGAACAAAACTTAAATCTGGTTGTGGTATTTTACTTTCTGTTTTTCTAAAAGGAGTGGGGACGGCAATCATATAAATATCAGCTTCACATGGTTGAGATTGAGCTACAAGTTTTTTATCATTCACTGCTTTACAAATAACTTCTTCAAGATCTTTTTCAATAATATGAATACTACCTTTATTAATTGTGCTTATAATTTTTTCATTAATATCTACACCTACGACATCAAATCCTTTACTTGCTAGTAATCCAGCGGTAGGCAAGCCAATATAACCTAAACCAACTACACAAACTTTTTTAATCATAATTGGCATTTAACAAAAACCTTTGAACTTCAATTATCTCTTCAATTGGAATTGGGTTAAAGTTATTTTTAATCCCTTGCATGAATGCTTTCGCACAATTATTTTGCCCTTTATCTTGAGTAAGATTAAATACTTTATTAAAACCTGGAATACCCCATGTTTTTAATTTTCTAAAATTATCAAGTTGTATTATCTTCCCAGATGAAAAAATTTCTAGCCTTTCTTTTGCAAAGGATTTATGACCATTTGCAAAGTAATGAATAGTTCCAATAGATCCCTCTTTAAATTTTAATTGAATACTAAAAGTATCAGGGCATAATTTATCATCTGAAGCATTTGTAACTGTAAGTGATGAAATAGGAGCATCAACTAAAAAACGAATTAAATCAACGAAGTGGCATGCTTCCCCTAAAAATCGTCCGCCACCTATTAATGGGTCTTGCGTCCAATGATCATTAGGAATATAACCGGCGTTACATGTATAGATAAATGACTTGGGACCTGTTAAGAAAGACACTTGTTTACGTATGATTTTTGTTAATGGTGCAAATCTTCTATTAAAACCAACCATCAAAATTTTTCCTGATGATTTCAATTCATCTTTTATATTTGAAAGCTCATTATTTGTTAAGCAAATAGGCTTTTCTACGAAGACATGTTTAGAGGCAGCTAAAGACTTTATAATCAATTGAGCATGACTATCATGTCTTGTTGCGATAACAATTGCATCGGTTGAAGTATCCAGAAAGATATTTTCCTTATCAGTAGTTACTTTTTGAAAACTATATTTTTTACCTAATCTAATTGGTTCAGCACCATTATTGGATGCTATTTGAACAAATTTTGCGCCAGCTTTTGAAAAAGATGGTAAAAGTTTTCTGCTGGCATAATTTCCCATACCAATGAAGCTTATTCCATTTTGATCTAAGTTAGTAATTAAATTTGATATATTTAAATTGACAATTTTCTTTTCTTCCTTAGATAAATTATTTTTTTTAACATCATATATAAGAATTATTCCGAAACTTGAACTTTGAGAGCTTAGAAATTCATATGCCTTTTTTGCGTTTTTAAAGTCAAATTTTTCTGTTATTAAGCATTCAGTTTTGATAACTTTGTTTTTAATTGCTGTTAAAACAGCCTCAAAATTTCTTTTTTCAGTCCATCGAACAAACCCTATTGGATAATCATCTCCATTTTCTTCGTAGTTTTTATCATATCTACCAGGGCCATAAGAACAGCTAACTTGGAACTTAATTTCTTTTTCATAAAATAAATTTCTATCAAGACCTATACCAGTTACACCAATTAAAATAACTCTTCCCCTTTTTCTGCAACACTTAGCTGCTAAATTAAGAGGCTCATTAGAAGTCGTAGATGCAGTGACTAACACTCCATCGAGTCCAATTCCATTTGTTTCACGAAAAGACCATTCAACCGGATCATTTATATTATTCAATTCTAAAGCTGGTATACCTAATGATTCTGCTAATTTGCATTTTTCAGGATCAGGATCAAAACCAACAACTTTACAACCATTTGAAATTAAAATTTGAGCCGTCAGGAGTCCTATCAGGCCTAAACCACTTATTCCAAAAGTTTCTCCAAAGGTTGGTTCGGCAAGTCTAATACCCTGCAGTCCTATTGAAGAGAGTATAGAAAATACTGCTTCTTGATCACTTACAGAATCAGGTACCTTTGCGCATAAATTTTTAGGACAAATAACATACTCAGCATGAGGGCCATTACACACCACTCTATCTCCAACTTTGAAATCATTTACTCCTAGACCAACTTCCTCGATAATACCTACTGCACTATAACCAATTTCTATTGGTTTATCTAATTTACTCTTAACCGATTCAATAGTTGTTAAAAGACCATCATTTGAAATTTTGGCAAACACTTCACTTAATCTATCTGGATTATTTTTTGCCTTTTGTATTAAAGATGAACTCCCAAATTCTATTAACATTCTCTCTGTTCCTGCCGATATTAAAGAGCAGTAATTTCTAATAAGAATTTTCCCTTTTCCACAATTAGGAATCGGTACTTCTTCTAAATCGACTTGACCATTTTTGAGAGACAAAAAAAGTTGCTTCAATTACTTATGTAGGAATTCTAAAAATATTTATTTTTATTAAATTACTAAAAGAAACGTTTTAAGAACAAACAAAGTCAAATAAAGTAACATTCTTTTCATAAATATTTTGTTGAG
>JFLW01000085.1 GCA_000635495.1 Prochlorococcus sp. scB243_495K23
GATAAATAATATAGATGAAATATTTTAAAAGTAAAATCAAAAAGATGTCATTTCTTAAAAAGTTAATTTATAAGTTAAAAATTTTTAAAATTAAATTTAATAAAGCGAGATAGAAATATAAAAGTTGGGGATTACAATATCGTTTTACCCTATTATCATTGTTTACCAGAAATACAAAATTTTCATCCAAAATATGACACATTTTTACCACATTTATCAAAATTTTTAAAAGCAGATAGCTTTATTGTTGATGTGGGAGCTAATTGTGGATATACTTTATCAGGAATGTTGAGTGAAAATAAAGATTTAAATTTTATTTGTATTGAGGCTGATAAAAAAATTATGGAATATCTTATAAAAAATACTGACAATATCAAAATCAACTCAAGTAAAAAAATTATCTTATCTAATTCATTTATTGGAAGTGAGATAAAGGAAGCTTATTTAGAAGGTGATGGTGGTACTAAGAGTGCAAAGATTCATGGAATTAAGAGTAATCAAAAATTATCAACAATAAAATTAGATGAATTATTATCTCAATATATTCTTAATAATGGTCTTATTTCTTTATTAAAAATCGATGTGGATGGTTATGACTATGATGTAATTAATTCTTCAAAAAAAACAATTAAAAAGTATAAACCACTGATATTTTTTGAATGCGATTGTGATTCTCAACAGCAGAGGGAAAATTATATAAAAACTATCAAGAATCTTTCGAAACTGGGATATGCCTATTGGGCTGTTTTTGATAACTTCGGCTCATTCATATTTCAAACAACTAATTTAAGTATGGTATTTGAAATCCTTAATTATATTTGGTTGCAAGATCTTAAAAAGAATACTAGAACTTTTAATTACGTTGATATTTTTTGTGCAGATAGAGAGAATAAATCAATTTTTGTAAAAGCATTATCAAAATTTGAATTGAAAATTATATAAATTATTAAAAAAACAAGTTAATTTACCTAAACAAAAAATGGAGCAAAGCGGAATCGAACCGTTGCCTCCTGCATTACATGAAATAGCCAAAATCCTTGCAAATTATAGCAATTATATGGTTCATGACAGTATTTAAACATAGCTGAGTGCAGAAATAAGAGTAGAATTTTCCAAGATTTATGAAGTAACTAAATTCTAACTTTTCTTTTTATTTGGCTTATTTTGCTTTATCTTAGAAAATAATTTCAATAAATAATTTTAGGAATCTAAATATGAATGATAAATCTAATACAAAAGAATTTATATTAAAACTTATATATTCAATTATAGATGAGCATAATCTGTTAAATCCAGAAGATCTAAAACTTGAAAAGTCATTAAAAACTTCACTTTTTGGTAATGAAAGCAACTTAGATTCATTAGGTTTAGTAAACTTCCTTGTAGAGGTTGAAAATACAATTAAAATAAATTTTGATCAAGATATTTGTGTAATAAATGAAGAATTATTTTTAGAAGAAAATGGTCCTTATGATAATGTTGAAACTTTATTAGACTATATTCTCAAACAGATTAAATGAATTTAAATTTAAATTTAATCTCAGATTTTAATCTTGACCTCCTTAAACGTGTAATTGAGTCAAAAGATATTAGTGAAATAAATTCTGTTAATACTTCATCTTATGGGCAGTTATATCAATCTATTTTTTCGTTTGAAGAAGACCTTAATTCAATAAATTTCATTTGGAGTCTTCCAGAAAGTCATATTAAAACATTTCAAAGTGCTTTAAATTTTGAAGAGATTAATAAAACTCAATTAAAAAAGGAAGTTGAAGAATATGCAAATTTATTAGTAAACCTTTCAAAAAAATGTAAATTTATTCTTTTACCATTATGGCAGAGACTCCCACACTATAAAACCTACGGAATAATAGACTTAGAAATCGAATTTGGCCGATCAAAATTAATTAACGAAATGAATCTATTACTTTCAAATAGATTTAAAAACGTTAACAATGTTTACTTAATTGACTCTTCTGAATGGCAATTAAATAATCTTGAATATATGAATCCAAAGATATGGTATTTAGCTAAATCTCCTTTTTCTAATTCTATTTATAAGAAAGTATCAGAAACTATTATTTCTTCAATTAAAACATTAAACGGGAATAGCAAAAAACTCTTAATAGTAGATTTAGACAATACCTTATGGGGAGGATTAATTGGAGAACTTTCCTATAAAGGAATTAATATAGGTGGGCATAATCACATAGGGGAAGCATTTTTAGATTTTCAGAAGTCATTATTATCTCTTCACAATAGGGGAATTCTACTAGCCATAGCGAGTAAAAATGATGAAGAAATAGCATTGCAAGCTTTTAAAAAAAATTCAGAAATGATTTTAAGAGAAGAGCATTTTGTAGCGAAAAAAATAAATTGGAACGATAAAGCAAATAATATTATAGAAATCGCAAAGGATATAAATATTGGTTTAGATTCTGTGGTCTTTATAGATGATAATCCCGTTGAAAGAGAGCATATAAAAATAACACTTCCAGAGGTTTACGTTCCGGATTGGTCTTTGGATCCATCTATGTATGCTATAAAATTAAATAGTTTAAGATGTTTTGATCAAGTATCTTTTACTAAAGATGATAAGAATAGGAATAAAACTTACTTGGAAAATAAGCTTAGGGAATCTTCAAAAGAGATGATAATTAATAAAGATAATTGGTTGAAAGAATTAAATACTACTGTTCAAATAGGGGAATTAACAAACGATAATCTTCAGAGAATAACACAGTTATTTAATAAAACTAATCAGTTTAATCTCACTACAAGGAGATTATCTGGAGATGAAATTAAAAAATATTACTCACTTGTTGAAAACAAATTAATTACTATTGATGTAGAGGATAAATTTGGCCAGCTTGGTTTAGTAGGAATAATTGGATTGAGTAGGCCATCAGATATAACATTAAATGTTGTTGATTTAATACTTAGTTGCAGAGCAATGGGCAGGGGTATAGAGGAAACTATGTTGTATTTAATTGGTAAGAATGTAAAGGATGCTTGTGCTAAAAGATTTTTAATCAATTATAAAAAGTCAGCTAAAAATAATCCTGTGTTGCACTTTTTAAAATCAACAAAATTAGAAAATGAAAAAGATTCTAAATTTCATTCAAATAATATTAATGATTTTCTAAAACCTGATTCGGTAAAAATAATTTATAAAAAATAAGAGTTATGAAATATGAAATAGAATTTCTTAAAGAGAATGATTTCTCAAAAGTAAGTAAATTCATAAATAATGAATGGAAAAAAGGGCATATACTCTCTAAATCAAAAAATTTATTTGATTGGCAATATTTAAATTTAAATAAATCCTATAATTTTATTATTTTAAAAAATAAAAATGAAATTCTTGGTATTTTAGGTTTTATTCCATCTTGTAGATATGACAAAAATCTTATTAAAGAAAATATAATTTGGTTAGCGCTTTGGAAAATTTCTGAAAAAGTTAAAATTAAAGGAATTGGACTAAAAATGATTTCTTTTTTAAAAAAAAACGTGGCTCATATTGGGATAGGTGTTAATGGCATAAATAAATCACATCCAAACATGTATAAAGCTTTAGGATATCAAACAGGTAATTTAAATCATTATTACTCAGTAAATAAAAATTTAGAATCAAAATTAATTTCTTCCACAAAAGAATATAATCATCCTTCCATAAATCAAAAAGGTTTAAAATGGAAAATATTAAGTGAAAATGATTGTAGGAATTTTGAAGAACAATTTAATTATAAAATTAGCACTCATTCTGACATCAAAAAAACTCCTATTTATTTTTTAAATAGGTATATAAAACATCCATATTATTGTTATCAGGTATACTTAATTCCTCATCCTAATCAAAAAGAGGCAGCATTAATCTCAATTAGAATGGATAAAAAAAATAATTCAAAGGTATTTAGAATAGTTGACTATTATGGGAGTATTGAAATATTGAATTATGCTGGCTTTGGACTAAAAAATATAGTTGATGAATATCTTGTAGAGTATATAGATTTTTGGTCTTATGGAATTCCTGATAAAATCATGAAAAATTTTGGCTTTAAGATAGTCGAATCTCAGCATAATGTCATTGTACCTAACTATTTTGAACCATTTGAGAATAAAAATAATGAAATTCTTTTTGCCTATAAAAATATCAATAATTCAAAAAATCAATTTATAATCTGTAAGGGTGATGGGGATCAAGACAGGCCAAATATTTTAAAAAAGATATGAATATTATAAATAATAAATTTAAAGTTTCATCAGAAGAATTAAGCGCTTTCACAGAAGCATCTGGTGATTGGAACCCTATTCACTATGATAAAGAGATATCAAGAAGATACTTTACAGAAAAGCCTATAATTCATGGCATATTATCACTTTTGAAAATACTGAATGAATATCTTTTTTATAGTAAAGTTCATTTAATATCAATTAAATGTAACTTTAAATATCCAGTTTATCCAGATATTGAATACAAACTATTTTGTGAAAAATTATCTAACAGTTCAGACAATGTTTATCTATTTCATGAGGACAATTTACTTTTTAATTGCAATTTAAAATTCAATAACGATTTTAAAAAACATTTTTCAAAATCAAATTTCAAAAAGCCATCTAAAACTAAACCTCTTAATCAGGAATTTAAAAATCTAAAAAAATCTAATGGCGAGTTAATATTACAAATTGATGAAAATTTTTTTAAAAAAAATTTTCAATCTTTAATTGATAATATCTCAAAAGATTCTTTAGCTTCTCTTGTCACTACCTCAAGATTAGTTGGCATGATTTGTCCAGGTCTTAATTCTATATATTCTTCGTTAGATATCGTTTTTAATGAACATTATTCAAAAAAATATTTGTATTGGGAGGTCACTTCAGCATCAAGAAAATTTTTACCAGTAAATATTTCTTTAAATTCTTCAGGTTTAAGTGGTTCATTAAGTGCTTTTTATAGAGAAGAACCAGTGAAGCAAATAAGTATTAAAGAACTTTCCAAAAAAATTGACAAAAAAAACTTATCCCCTCAAAATATCTTAGTAATAGGTGGAAGCAGAGGTATTGGAGAAATAACGGCAAAATTATTATCTTTTCGTAATGCAAATTTAAAAATAACCTATAACAAAGGATTAAATGATGCAGATCGAATAACTAATGAAATAAACGAATTTGGGTTTAAAGCTACTAATTCATACCTTAATATTTTAGATTCTGAATTATTGGAAAAATTTTTCAATACAAACGAACATTTTGATCAAATATATTTTTATGCATCTCCTAGAATTAGAAATTCAAGAAATAAAATATTTGATTATGATTTGTATGAAAATTATAATAAATACTATATAAAACCTTTGATAAAGCTATCTAAAATACTCAGCAAAATTAAAAATAAAAAAAGTAAAGTTTTTTTTCCATCTACAATATTTATTGATGAAGCAAAAAATAATTCTTTTAAGGAATATCAAGCCTCAAAATTATTAGGTGAATTAATTGGAGAAGACATTAATAGCAAATTTGAAAATATTTTTATTTTTTCTTCTCGTTTGCCACGCTTGCTTACAGATCAGACTTCAAAAATAGATGGTTTAATTATGGAGGATAGCTTAAAAGTAATTAATGAAATATTAGATGTAATGTATTCATAAATCACCCAACATTACAAGGCCTTCGCCATTTATTATTCCAAAAGTGATTTGTATCCCACCTAGGCAACTTAAAAATAAATTCTTTTCCTTCAATAGTTTTTGCAGGACCAATCTCTGTAGTAAAACCCAAGTCTAAGTTTAAGGTATTCATTAATTTAATTGTATTAAAATCATAGCCACCGAATGGATAACACATTGCCTTAGGTTCATTAACATCAATAAGATTCATTTTTTTTAACGAGATAAAGCTTTGCTCAATTTCCTCTTTTTGCTCATCAAAATTTAGAGTATCTAACCATTTATGAGTATTACCATGACTACCAAAAATCATTCCCATTTTCTTCATAATTTTTAGATCTTGAATATTAAGATAAAGTTCGGAGGCAATATCAGATGATTTTTTATCAATAAATTTTTCAATTAAAATATCAATAACTAATCTTCTATTATCATCTCCCATTAAATCTCTTTGCAATATCCTTTTAAGCATTATTGTTTCTCTCTCATCATATTCATCCTGAATATCAAATTTATCTAAGTAAGATTTAATATTCATCCTTTGATTGTTTAGATTCAGTGAAAAATTTGAAGACATGCATACTTCAGTTAATATTTTTAAAATTGTTTTAATTTCTATACCTCTTAAACCAATGATCATATGTATGGCATTTACATCTAAGATATTTCCATTCAAAGCATTAATAGGCGGAAAAAAATATGCTTTAAGATTTCTATTATATAAGTAATTAGCACAATAAAGATGATCTTTATATCCATCATCAAAAGTTAGAAGGTATGCATTTTGATTGTCACTCTTTAAATAATATTTTATCTTTTGTAAGTCTGCAGGATCAACAATTTCTGATGATTTCCTAAAATATTCAACTTGCGCTTCAAACTCATTTTTTCTTCTACAAAAAGTATCATAACTATATTCTTCATTATTCCTAACATAATGATACATGATTATATTAAGCACTTTATTAGACGACTAAAGTATAAAAAATATCATATATTATCATTAAGTTATTATTTCTAAAGTAATAGATTTTTTAAACTTTATTATTCATTTAAGTATTTATTTAAATTAAAATAATCATTCAAATTAAAAATAATTTCTACAAAATTTATTAAATTTTTTTTTTATTTTTCTCTAACGAAAAAAAGATTAATTTTTTTCTTGAAAGTACATTCTTTCTAGGAAGATAAAAATACTTCTAAGAGCTTTTTAAGAGACCAAAATTGCATAATCAAGTTTAGTAAAGTACTGACAAAAATTTGTTATCACGAAACTTTCTCTTGAAAGACATTATATAACTGGGAAAATAAGTGGAGCCAAGCGGACTCGAACCGCTGACCCCCTGCATGCCATGCAGGTGCTCTACCAGCTGAGCTATGGCCCCAAATCTCAAAACGTCAGTCATATCAAGCAATACAAAGACTTCTTTAGTAACTTCCGTAATTTCTATAGTACTTTATAGCGTTTGATTATTGAAATCTGCACCTTAAAATGCACCTAGAGATTTACAAGTTGTAGCATGCTTTCTGGAGCTGGTCTAAAGAAATTCCGCACCTACTTAAAAATTCAGGTTGGTCATGGCTGGAGTCTAGAAGGAAGAATTGGAAATAATATTCCAACTTTTGGAGGTATAGGTTAAGTACATTTTTATACTTACCCTATATCCTCACATTTAGGAAAAATATATTAACAGTCGATCTAAAATAACAAAACTAATAAGTTTTTTGAAATGAGTAAATTTTCCTCTCAAGAAATAGAAAATCAATACAACCTTATAAAAACTCTTTTATCTGATCCTGAAAAGCATAATAATGAGATAGATGCAATTAAAAAGATATTGCTTATATGCCACTACAACTAAAGAAAAAACTTGAAGAAGAAAATATTACTTTATAAATTGATTTTATTGAAAATTAAAATGCCTGATATGTTTTGATTTAGGGCTTTAAGTCGTTTATTAAAAATCTTAACTTCGTTACTTTTTAAAGAACCTAATGTAGTTAAAACTAATTTGTATTTAGATTTTGTTAACTCATCCATTTTACTATCAATAAACAACCAGTTATTTTTCTCTTGGTATTTAAAATTCATATAATTAACGAATTCAGAGACTTCATTCAAATCTTTAGGTGAATTTTTACCAACTGAAATTAATGAAACTCTATCTTCAATTTTTGTTTTCAAAAGTTGTTCTAAAAATAAAAATTCACTACTTATGGAATTTTTATTAAAAGAATTGATTTTTTCTATAATTTTTGAATTAAAAATAATTTCTAATGTTTCTTCGTCGTAAATTATCTTAGATTTTTTCTCCTTTAAATAAACAAAGGATGTACTTAAAAGAAACCCGCCTAATAATCCTAATAAACCTATTCTTTTTCTGCTAGGAGCTACAGGATTTATAAAAAGTGTTGGTTTAGTAATAAGTTGCCATGGATCTTCAATTTTTGCCTCCTCTAATTCTATGGATCTTAAATTATCCTCTAGACTTACCAATGTGGACTCATCTCTTGAAGATTGTCTCAGTAAATCCTTATATTTAAATAAGACTTCTTTAGGTCTCTTAGCAGATTCCAATTTTGCTTCTTCTGCTATTAACATCGATTTAAGGTAACCTATAGATCTTTTTTTTAAGAGTTTAATTAATAAATTTCTTTTCTCTTTAAGCCTAACAATTTCCGCATCCCTTTCAGTAAATCTTGAGCGTAATTCTAATAATTCCTCTTCTAAAGAATCAAGACGATTTGGCAATCCCTCAGGATTATCGTTAAATCCTGGGATAGAAACACTTATATATTTAATTTTATTTAAATCATCTCCTAATTCCTCTATTTTTTTAATTTGATTTTTGATAGTTTTTATTTCATTTGCAGCTTGAAGTCGAATCATTTCAATATCTATATTTGGGGCAAATTTATTTGAATTAATTTTTAATGGGATTTCACTCTTATCAAAAGATGTGTTTGCCAATGAACTACTCATTGGAAGTTGACCATTCATAGTTGAACCTTGATTGGCAAAACTACCTAAAACAGATAAATCCTTATCAAAAGCATAATCTTGAGCTGCTTTTAAAGATTGTGAACTTTTAACCCTAAAATTAGCAATTTGTTCTTTTAGATAAATTTTTGCAAGTTCTTGTTGTCTTTTTTTATTTTTACCGGAATACACTTGATAGGCTTTTGAAATCTTTTCCAATGTTGGAACAATCAGGTTTTTTTCTGTATCTCTAAAAGATATATTTACAATTGAAGTTTTTTCCTTAAGGTTAATTTCAAAACTTGAACTTTTCCAACGGGAAAAGATCTCTGGTTGATATTTAGGATTTATCTTTTGCTTTTCATCCGTAACAAATTCAAAAATAGGCATCAAAACAGCTTGACTTTGCAATATTCCAACCTCTGTAGAGAGAGAATTTGCTGCTTTGTTTAATCCCGAAAACCTTAACAAAGATGAAAGTTGAGAACCTCTAGTGTTTTTTCCCTTGTTTTCAAGTACTATTTCAAATTGGCCTTGCCAAACTCTTTTAAGTGTAAGAGAGTATACACATGCCAAAAGAAAAGATATGGAGGTGCAAGATGCTATCAATACCTTATTTCTAATTAATAAATTTAAGAAGATTTTCCAACTAAACTTGCCATCGTCCATATTCTCTTTTGTTAAGTATTGATTCATAAGATTTATTCCGTGATTGCTTTAAAGAGCCCATATGTAGAAAATAAGCCCTGAAAAGGACTAGTAAACTCAGAAATTACTTCACTACTTGTAGAGAAGAAACTCTCTCCAACAACAATTAAATCACCTTCTTGCAAAGATGGGTTAGAGTAACTAGATCTTTTATTTCTTTTGCTGTATTTAATATTTCTTTTGTCAATTGATCCATCATTATTAAATCTTATAAATCTTACTTTTCCCTTCAAAAATTTAGCTCCCCCTGCAACATCAATAGCATCATTAAGGACACTTGCTTTAGATACTACTTTCATTCCTCCATCTCTTACTCTACCTGTAACAAATACATTTACAAATCTTGGATTAAGATTGGATAAAATAGATCTTCTTAAAATTCTGTCATTTGATTGTTCAGTTCTCGATACTTTAATAATGTCTGAATCAAATATCCTGATATTTTGAGTATTATCACCAAATTCCAGGGCTTTTTCAAAATTTAAATAAGTTGTAATCAATCCTCCTCCTTTAGATTTACTGTTTTTTCTAATAACTTGTACATTACTTAAATCTGAATACCTTGTAATCCCTCCACTTTGTCTTAGTGCATCAAAAACTGTAGGAAAAAAAACACTATTTGTATTATTAAAGGTACCTTGTTGGTTAACATTGTTGTCTGTAATCTTAAAGTTGGATAACCCATTTTCCCGTTTATCTAGTAATGTTTCATTAGTTTGTATTATTAAATCATTTACTCCTAGTGAACCTTTCATCGTTTGCAAACCTGGTCTTTCTACCTCACCTTCAATAAATACTCTAATTGGACGATAATTTATAACTTCCACTTCTACTGCAGGGTATTTAACAAATTCTTTGTATGAATTATTTAATAAAGAATTCAGTTCCTCAAGAGTTAATCCTTCTATATAAATTCTATTTAACTTAGGCAGATAAATAGTGCCTGATCCATCAATAGTAGCGAAAGTTGTGAGTTCTAAATAATCTCTAGAGATAATAACTCTTACACTATCTCCAGGTCCTAAAATATAATCATTAACTGGAAGTTTATATAAGTATTCCTTACTAAGATTATTTTCTATTAAAGTATTATCCTCAGCGGGTGCAGAAAGCAAAGTTGACGTTCTTCCATAAAAAAATACCAAGAATGGTATTAAAAAAAATATAGTATTTCTTATTTTCAAAAAAGATTAATTGAATTTAATAATAAAATATCACAAAAAAGCAAACTATTGAAATTTAACTAAGATTCATCCTTTTAGTTAAACTTTTCTCCAAACTGCTAAGAGTTTTCCTTGAAAAACAACTTGATCCAAATTCAACTCTATTGGCTCATAAGCTGAATTTGCTGCCTCTAAGAATATTTTCCCATTTCTTTTAAAAAAGTATTTCAATGTAGTTCCTAATCCAGGAACAAGAGCACTTACTATTGTTCCATTTCTCAAAGAATAGCTATCAGCTATTGGCTCCATTAAAACTAAATCCCCGTCTGCTATGCATGCATCTATCATTGAGTCACCGTTAACTGTTAATGCATAAACATTTTTCTTTTTTAATACCTCAGAAATATCTAAATTTTCACTTACATCAGAGTAACTTTCAATAAGACCTCCTGCTGCAATAGAACCCATAATTGGAACTCCTTCAACAATTTCAT
>JFLW01000086.1 GCA_000635495.1 Prochlorococcus sp. scB243_495K23
AATCCCTTTTCTTGAAGATGCTTTAAACGACTTTGAATTGGAGCAGGAGATTTTAGTCCCATAGCTTGCATCATCTGCCGGATGGATGGACTATGGCGAAAGTTTTTCATATAATCTTTTATCCATCCATAAAGCTCATTTTGAGCTTGGGTGAGACCCTCACCTGAAGAAGTTCCCATGAAACAAATGTACTCTAATACATTTGTACCCTTTTATTAATCAGTTGGCAAGTATTACTAGTGGAGAAGGCAGGATAAAAGTGCTTGTTGAGCGTGCAATCTATTTTCTGCTTGATCAAAAATTCTATTTCTTTTACTTTCAAATACCTCATCAGTTATCTCTTTAGATCTATATGCAGGGAGGCAATGCAAAATAATTGCATCTTTATCAGCCTTACTTACCAAATCATTATCAATAGTGAATCCTTTAAAGTATTTATCTTTCTCTGCCTTTTTATTTTCTTCGCCCATAGATGACCAAACATCTGTGTAAAGAACATTCGCCCCTAAAACAGCAGCATTTGGGTCATTTGTAATTTTTAATAAATCCTTATTTTTATAAATTTCATATGCTTTTTTAATTATTGAAGAATTAGGTTCATAACCTTTTGGACATGCAATCCTAACTTCAATTCCTAGTAATGCCCCGCATAAAATAAGAGAGTTTGCAACATTATTACCGTCTCCTATAAATGTCAAAACCACATCTTTAAAATCAAGAAATTCCTCGTTTATTGTTAAAAAATCAGCTAACGCCTGACATGGATGTTCTAAATCTGTAAGAGCATTAATAACTGGCTTTGTAGACCACTTTGCATATTCTTCCAAATCTGAGTGATCAAATGTTCTAATTGCAATAACATCGCAATATCTACTTAAAACTCTTGCAGTATCTTTAATTGGCTCTCCTCTTCCTATTTGTGACGTTGTTGGGTTGAGGTCAATAGTTGTTCCACCAAGCCTTGACATCGCAACTTGGAAACTAACCCTTGTGCGAGTTGATGACTTATCAAATATTAATCCCAAAACTTTATTATTAAGATCTATATTCAAATTTTTATTTTTAAAATTTTTTGCAATCTCTAATATATGGAAAACTTCTTTAGTTGATATGTCCAGGCTTGATAGAAAATTATTGTTAGCAAGCTTACTTGGTTTTATCATAAATACTAGTGAAATCTAGATTCTACTATGCAGGCATTTTAGATTCTGCAAGCAGATTTTTTAAATCTTCACCTTCAATTACTTCTTCTTGAAGAATTTTTTGAGAAATTGATTCGAGTAATGACAAGTTATTCCTTAAAATATTCAAAGCAGTTTCATGAGCATCATCAACTAGATCTCTTACTTCTTTATCTATTGCTTGAGCTGTAGCATCACTAACTGATCTTCTTGGATTATTTCCATTACCTAAGAATTGTCCGCCTCCTTGTTTGTCATAAGCCAAGGGGCCAAGGATATCACTCATACCAAATGTACCTACCATTTGTTCTGCTATATCTGTAGCTCTTTGCAAATCGTTAGAAGCACCAGTAGTAATTTTACCGAAAACCACTTCCTCTGCTGAACGACCCCCTAAGAGGGTTGCAATTTGCCCTTTTAATTCTTCTTTTGAATTAAGGAATCTTTCTTCAGTAGGTAATTGAAGAGTGTAACCAAGTGCACTCATGCCTCTTGGAACTATTGAAATTTTTGCTACTTTTGACCCTCCTGGCATTAGATGGCCAACTATTGCGTGACCAACTTCATGATAAGCAACGACTTTCTTTTCATCATCTTGTAGGACTCTACTTTTCTTCTCAAGACCAGCGACTACTCTTTCGATAGCTTCGCTTAAATCTTGTTGCTCAACACTTTTCCTTTTTGCTCTTGCGGCAAGTAGAGCAGCCTCATTAACCATGTTTGCCAAGTCTGCCCCTGCAAATCCGCTTGTTGCTTGAGCAATTGAATCTAAGTCTATCGATTCGGCAAGTTTAACTTTTTTTGTATATATTTCCAAGATTGTTTTCCTCCCAGACAAGTCAGGTCTATCAACTAAAACCTGTCTATCAAATCTTCCAGGCCTTAATAAAGCTGCATCAAGCACCTCAGGCTGGTTTGTGGCGGCAAGTACTATTACTGGTTTTTCTTTTGAGGCAAAACCATCCATTTCAGTTAGAAGTTGATTAAGTGTTTGTTCTCTCTCGTCGTTACCTCCGACAACTCCCATTGATCCCGAACGACTTTTACCAATTGCATCTAATTCATCAATAAAAATAATACAAGGGGCTTTTTTCTTGGCTTGTTCAAATAGATCCCTGACTCTAGCTGCACCAGCACCTACAAAAAGTTCAACAAATTCAGAACCTGAAATGATAAAGAAAGGAACTTCTGCTTCACCTGCAACAGCTTTTGAAAGAAGAGTTTTTCCTGTTCCTGGAGGTCCTACAAGAAGTACTCCCTTAGGTATTCGAGCACCAATATCTGTATATCTTTCGGGTTTTTTTAAAAAATCGACTATTTCAGTTAATTCGTCCTTAGCTTCATCAACTCCAGCAACATCAGCAAATGTTACTTTTGATTCATCATCAGGTACATAAACTTTTGCTTTACTTTTAGTAAAACTAAGAGCTCCTTGAGCACCTCCGCCTCCCATACTTCTTCTCGCAAAAAATTGCAAAACGAGTATAAAAATTAAAGGAGGAACAACCCAGCTTAAAATTGTCGAGAAGAAATTAGGTTTCTTTGGAGGAGCTGCAGCGAATTCCACCCCTTTACTTTCTAACCTTTGTGGAAGATCCATATCAAAGATTGGGGTAGTAGCTAAAACAGATGAAGCACCTTCTTCAGCTCCATTTAACTCATACCTGATTTGTTCTTGGGTAATATATGCTCTCTTTACCTCTCCATCATTAACTTGATCAATAAATAAGGAGTAAGGCACCCTAGGGATTTGCATATTTTGATTAGGGAAAAGGCTACTAAATAAAAGTAGTGCACCAACTCCTATCAAAATAATATTTACAATTCCAAATCTTCTATTAGGTTGATTATCGTCTTGTCTTATTGGCATAATTGTGGACAAATTTGAACTTATTATAAACTAAACCAACAGTTTCCGTATCTGTAAGTTTTTTTTTGGGTAAGAACCGTACGGTACTTTAACCCATAAAAAGTATCTCAAGATTTAATTTTAAATGAACTCTTAACGCATATATCATCCCCAATCAAACTAAGCTGAGATTCGTTCAAATTAATAATTTCATACATTTCTCTAAACTCAAAATCCCCAAGGGGATTCATACTATTTTCTCCGCCTAAAATTTTTGGAGCAATAAAAGTTATAATTTCCTGAATACAATTAGATTTCATAGCGGCAGTAGCCAATCGAGGGCCACATTCCCATAAAACTTTATTACAACCCCTTTTAGCAAGTATTTTTGAAATTAACTCTGGATTATCTGATGTTACCTTTTCAACTTCAACAGACTTTGGAATCCTATTGAGGTAGTTTTCATTTGCTGTTGAAGAATCGTAAATAACTATTGTTTTTGCTTCATTACAATCCCAAAGATTAGATTTTCTTGGCAGGTCTAAGCTTTTTGTAAAAACAACTCGCAAAGGCTCAGGATTTTTTAAACCTCTAGTAGTCAAAAGGGGGTTATCCCTTCTTAATGTATTTCCACCAATGATTATCGCATCAAATTCTGTTCTAAAAGAGTGTACTAATGCCCTTGATTCTTTATTAGTAATCCATTTACTTTTTCCATTTTTTAAAGCTATTCTTCCATCAATACTCATTGCCCATTTAAAAACACCATATGCCTTTTTAGTAATATTCCTATGAATGAAAGCCTTATTTAAATCTATGGATTCCTTTTTACATAATCCTAAGTGGACTTGTATTCCAGCTTCTTTTAGCAGCTTAATACCTTTACCAGCGACTCTCACATCAGGGTCCTCTATAGATATATAAGCCTTTTTTATCCCAGAGGATATCACCTTATCTACACATGGAGGTGTTCTACCGTGGTGACAGCAAGGTTCAAGATTTACATAAATTGACCCACCTCTAGCATCTTTTTTTAAATTATTAAAAGCCATAGCTTCAGCATGGGGCATGCCAGCCTTATAATGAAATCCTTCTGCAATAAGCTTTCCATTCTTATCAATTATCACTGCTCCCACCCTAGGGTTGGGACTTGTTGTATTTTTGCCTAGAGAAGCCAAAAAAATCGCTCTTTTCATCCATTTTGAATGGCTTACATTTATATCAGACATCTCCTCTATTGATAATCAACTGAGTGTTCTCCATTCTTTAACTAAAAAAGGAGGAACAGGTAACTCTGAAAAAACTCCTGATAAGGATAATCTCAATGGTCTATTTTTATCAATATTTTGAATCAGTTCATTAAGATCAAATTCTGCAGCAGCTTGTCTTCTATCATTTGCTAATTCCACATTAAGTAATGTTTTATCTTCTAAAAGCCACTGTTTTCTCCCCGATTCAACCCTTAAGTACGTGGGGTGATCAATCCTCAGATTTCCTGGATAACCTATTACTCTCAAAATCAACTTATCTTCAAAAAGAGGTGACTTATAAGCCACTAATTGCCAAGTTTCAAAGTCCAAGTCCCTTAAGAACTCACTACTAGCATTCATTAATCCCCCATTTATTTCTGTTTCTGCAACTTCAGCGAAAACTTTAATTGGGTTAACAACAAAGGATAGTAATAAAATTAAAGGTAAAATCCCTTTTAAAAATTTATTTTTATTTGATTTTGTAATTTTCTTCATTTTCAGAATCCATTAGTGCATCAAGAGTTACAGCTGTTCTTACAATAGCTTGATATCTTTTGATTATTTTACGATTTTTTTCTATTACTCGAGATAAATTCAAAGTGTCTTTTTCAGAATAGCTAGATGTTAAATCACTAGAATCTTCTTCAATAAACTCAAATTCAGAATCTTTATTAATTAGAGTTAACAATAAATCATGTAATCTCTTTCTCCTTTCAGACAATTAATTTATTATGATAACTCAAATAATAATAAGATAATTTTATAAAACATTCAAACAATTTAGTTCCATTTCATTAGATATTGATGACTGAAGTTAATAGAAAAATTCATGTAATTGGGATTAATTCCTACAAATTTGAGGATCTATCTTCCAAATTACAAAATCTATTTTTAGGAACAGAAAATATTGCAGTTCCTAATTCATATCTTGAAGAAATTAAATCATGGTGCGAAGATAGTTCATCAAAAAAGAAATCATTTTTTTCGAGCAAAAGTAATAAAGAACTTTTTAACTGGCTTAGATCTCAAAAAACTGATGTTATTTTAATTTCGAGAGGAGATCCGCTTTGGTTTGGAATTGGGAGATTATTACTAGAAAATTTTTCAAAAGATGAATTAAGTTTTTACCCTTCAAATTCATGCATTCAACTAGCATTTAGTAAGTTAAAGATCCCGTGGCAAGATGCTGTTAATGTAAGTATTCATGGCAGAGATTCTACTAAGTTAGTTGAGGCTCTTAAAGCAAGACCCTCAAGTTTGGCTATAATTACTGATTCAAATAACAAAAGTTTAGAAATAATCAGAAAAAACTTATCAGAATTAAATCTGATTGAATTCTATGATTTTTGGCTATGTGAAGAGATAGGCTTTGAAAATGAAAATATAAGAAAACTAAATCTTAAAGGGTCATTGCCCACTAATATATCGAATTTAAACATTGCTGTTCTTATAAAAACAAAGAAACATTACTCAAACAATAATAATCTTCCTCTATTCGGAATCAGAGACCATATTTTTAAAACTTTTGATGATAGACCAAATTTATTAACTAAAAGGGAAGTTCGAGTTCAAATCTTAGCTGATTTAGAGCTCCCTAAAAATGGTGTCATTTGGGATATAGGAGCAGGTTGTGGATCAATTGGTTTAGAGGCAATAAAATTAAGACCTGATTTAGATTTGCTTTGTATCGATAAAAGGATTGGATCAAAAAAATTAATACTAGAAAACTCAAAAAGGCTTGGCGTAAAACCAAAATATATTTTTGAGGAAGACATAATTAATACCTTGAACACGAGAAATTTAAGTTCTTTTGAAAAACCCAATAGATTAATAATTGGAGGATGTGATAAAAATACTAAACTTCGTATTATTAATAAACTGGCACAGGGTATGAGTATTGGAGATATTGTTGTTATCCCAATAATTGATATACAAATTATTAAAGAGTTGAAAAAGGAATTAGAAGATAAAAATTTCAAAACAAATTTAAATTTAATTCAGACCTACAAAAGCCTAAGTATCGCTGAGGGAATGAGATTAGAACCAAATAATCCTATTTTTCTATTAAAAGGGAAAAAGTAAATTTAAGTAATTGTTATTTGTCAGGTTTAGCCACATGGGGCAAACCCCAACCTAATTTATTTCTTAAAACCTGGAAAAATTCATGATCTTCAAGTCTTATAAACTTCACGGAGTGTTTACTTTTTCTTATTAAAACCCTATCTTCAGGCCAAACATAACAACCAGCATTCCCATCAACAACCATTACTAATCTTTCAGGAGTGGCAGGGAAAACAGTTACTGGTTCTGAATCATTAAAAACTAGTGCTCTTGATGCCAACGAATGTGGCGCAATTGGAGTTAATTGTACTACTGGACAATCTGGTGTAATAACTGGTCCTCCAGCACTCAGAGAATATGCAGTAGAACCAGTTGGAGTAGATAAAATTACTCCATCAGCTGAAATATCCACAGGAGCATGTCGCCCTATAGAAATTTCAAAGTGACACATACTTGTTAGAGGTTCTCTATGAAGAGCCATCTCATTAAGGCAAAGAGACTCCCATCTCCTCTGATCATTCCTCATTACACTAATGATAAAGCAAGTTCTTTCTTCAATATCCCAATTTCCAGCAATTATTTTATCTATAGCCTCATCTAGGTTAGACAAGTAAGCTTCCGCAAGAAATCCTAAATGACCAGTATTTATTGTAAGAATTGGAATTTTAGCAGGTGCCGTTTGCCTAGCAGCAGAAAGTACAGTCCCATCTCCGCCAAGAACAATCGCAAATTCCATTGACGAATCAAACCCCTCGGGGACACAATTCGTATATCCCAAAGGACGAACATGTTGATCAGGATTTGCGAAACCAACCATTCCTCCAGAGCTACTAACTCTTACAACTTCAAAATTAGAATTTTCCAATTTTTTTTGAACAGAAGTTGCAGTTTGAACAGCTAGTTCCTTTCCATCATTAACGATTAGTCCTGCTTTACGTACCAATCAAAAAATTAAAACTAGAACTATCTTAAACTAATTTGTTGGACAATCCTAATTTAAGAATTAAATACTATTAGAACTGTTCTAAGAATCTAAGATCATTTGTATAAAATTTTCTGATGTCATCGATTTGATGTCTAACCATACAAAATCTCTCAACTCCTAATCCTGCTGCAAAACCAGTCCATTTCTCAGAATCTATTCCTAATTTTTCTAGGACTTTTGGATCTACCATTCCGCAGCCCATTACTTCTAGCCATTTACCTTTCCACTGGACGTCTACTTCTGCTGAAGGTTCAGTAAATGGGAAATAACTAGCTCTAAATCTTACAGGAATATCTCCAAAAAAGGCCTTTAAAAATGTAAGTACTGTTCCTCTTAAATGACTAAAATTAATGTCTTGATCGATACATAAAACCTCAACCTGATTAAATACAGGGGAATGAGTAGCATCTACTGCATCTCTCCTGTATACTCTCCCGGGAGCAATAATTCTGACTGGAGGAGGATTATTCTCTAAGTACCTTATCTGAACAGGAGAAGTATGGGTCCTTAAAAGTCTATTTTCATCTAAATAGAAAGTATCCTGCATATCTCTTGCGGGATGATTTTTGGGTATGTTGAGAGACTCAAAATTATAAAAATCAGTTTCTATTTCAGGGCCACTTTCAACTGAGTATCCTAAACCACAAAAAATATCTATTATTTCGTCTTGAGTTGAAATCAAAGGATGTTTATTCCCAGGGGGTGTTCCAATTGAAGGGATAGTTACATCAATTTTTTCTTTTTTAATCTTTTTATCTAAAGCTTCGCTGTCTAGTTTATTTTTTCTTTCACTTATTAGTTCTTGCAAATTTATCTTTATTAAATTTGCCTTTTGGCCAATAATTGGTCTATCAGTAGCAGATAATTGACCCATTGTTTTCAAAATAATTGATAAATCACCTTTTTTCCCTAGCAAGGAAACTCTCAATTGATCCAGTTCTTCATGAGTATTGGAATTATTTATATTATTTTTTGCTGTTAGAGAAAGATTATTTAGTTTTTCCTCAATTTGACTTAATGATTCAATTTGACTCACTGATATAGTAAAAATAAGTATTGTTTTATTTTACTTAAATATCTTCCATAAATAAAATGTATAGTTTAATGAAACCGTTAAATATATTAATTAGCAATGATGATGGTGTTTTCGCAGCAGGGATTAGAGCATTAGCAAAATCCGCCCAAAAAAGAGGGCATAAGGTAAAAGTTGTATGTCCAGATCAAGAAAGATCAGCTACTGGTCATGGTCTTACTTTACAATCCCCATTAAGAGTGGAAAAAGCTGACGAATTATTTGGAGAAGGAATTGAAGCTTGGGGATGTTCCGGTACACCTGCTGATTGTGTCAAATTAGCACTATCTGAACTCTTGGATCATAAACCTGATCTGGTACTATCTGGAATAAATCACGGGCCCAATTTAGGGACAGATATTTTTTGTTCAGGCACAGTCGCTGCAGCCATGGAGGGCACTTTAGAAAATGTTCCCTCCATGGCAATAAGTGTTGCTAGTTTTAAATGGAAGAATTTTGAATTTGCTGGAGAAATTGCAATGAATATTGCAGAACAAGCAATTAACGATAGTTGGCCAGCTTCACTTTTATTAAATTTGAATATCCCCCCCTGCGAAAAAAACAAAATAAAAGAATTATCCTGGACAAGGTTATCCGTAAGAAAATATAAAAATCAATTTTCCAAAAGGGAAGACCCTAGGGGTGATGATTATTATTGGTTAGCAGGTGAAGTTGTTTTAGATCTTAAATCGAAAGGTTACGGTCCTAAGAATTGGCCTAGCGATGTATCTCAAATACAAGAAAATAAGATATCTCTTACACCTGTAGAACCAGATTTATTTTGGAGAGGTAATTTAGATGACTTACCTAAAATTAATAATTCATTTGTAAATCCTTCTTAAAAGCCATAAAGAAAAGCAAAGTCCAAAAAAATGAGCAGCAATAACTTGAGTGTTACTAAGAACTGATAATATTTCAAGACCAGTAATTGGGATATCAGATGTCGCTGTTATCAATTGTCCAGTTGTTTGAGAGGATGCTTGTATAAATAAGGCTCCCATAAGAGCTTGATATCCAATTAATCCAAACAAAATTCCAAATAAATCAACTATAAGGCCTCGTTTTATCAATTTACCGGTTTGTCCTCTTGAGGGTCTTGCGTTGCTTGCGATGGCTCTACCTGTTCTAACTATTAACCAACCCTGCCAAAGACTAAAAAGTAGTAAAATCAGGGATATTGTTGTAAGTGATAGGCCAGGCGCTAAGCCAAGCTGTCCTTCGCTGTTATTTACAACATTTGAAAAAAGCAAAACAGCTGCAACAACAACTCCTAAAATGGACTGAACCCAAAAGCGTATCCATCCAATGCGCCGCATTCCAAATGAAAGGGACTGAAAATCCATTTTGTCAGACATTCATTTGATTGAATAAACTGTAATCAATCCAAATTTGCCACTAAAATCATAAAATTGCACGTAATCTTTTGATCTCTTTAATATCGCCATCTGAAGTTAAAAGTCCTACCTCAATAGCTATTGGAAGTTTTGATGGTCTTCATGCTGGCCACAGACAATTAATAAAAAGTGTAGTTGAAGAAAATCAATATACCCCAACAATTGCAAGCTTCTGGCCGCATCCCCGAGAAGTTCTTTACAAAGAGATGCGTCTTAGACTTGATCTCCCTAATGAAAAACTATCAATACTTGAAGATCTGGGGATTGAACAATTAGTTCTGATTCCTTTTGATATGGAACTATCCAAATTAAGTGCGGAAAGATTCGTAAGAGATATTTTGATAAATCAATTACAAGCAAAAAAAATTTCTGTAGGTGCTAATTTTAAATTTGGTTTCAGAAGAAGTGGAGATATAAATACAATAAAAAATATGATTAAGGATAGGGATATTAAACTAAAAATAATTCCAATTTTAGAAGACAAGAAAGGCAGAATCAGCAGCAGCAGAATAAGAGATCTATTAGAGAAAAGTGATCTGAAAAATGCTTTCAAAATCCTTAATAGGCCTTATAGTTTTAATGGAAAAGTTGTTAAAGGTAAAGGAATTGGAAAAAGTATAGGATGGCCTACCGCAAATCTTGAAATAGATGGCAGAAAATTTTTACCTGGAGAAGGAGTTTACGCATCTTGGACAACCATAGAAAATTCCAACAAAAAAATAGAATCTATTATGAATCTTGGCTCTCAACCAACAATAAATCCTTTATTGCCTTCTGCAGTTGAAGTTCATTTAATAAATAAAGATATCGATCTATATGGTTTAAATCTATCTGTTGAACCAGTTGAAAAACTTAGATCTCAAATCAAGTTCAAAAATATAGATCAACTTTCTAATCAAATTAAAAAAGATAGAGATAAAGCTCTGAAAATTTTTAAAAACTACAAAAAATAAATTACAAATGCTGAATTCCAATCCTAAAGACGCTGAAGATTTAAGAATTTATCAAATTATTGACGCTAATCTTGATAGAGCCAGAGAAGGACTAAGAGTATTAGAGGATTGGGCTAGATTTGGCCTAGGCAAAGAAAAATATGTTGAAAAGATTAAAAATTTTAGACAAATTTTAGGAAAAAATCATTTAGAAGTTTATAAACAATCTAGAAATCACATTGAGGACGAATGTAAAGGATTGACTCATCAAGAACAATTCAACAGAAAAACTTCTGAGCAAATTATAAGTTCTAATTCAGCCAGAGTTCAAGAAGCATTACGAGTCATAGAAGAATTCTCAAGGCTGCAGAATCATGAGCTTTCAAAAATCGCTTCTGAAATTAGATATGAAATTTATACTATTGAAATTGACTTATTGAGTTATAGCAAGTTTAAGAGGTCTGAGGACATATTAAAAGAAAATGACTTATATGTAATCACAGATCAAAAAGATAATTTATTAGAAATAATAGAAGAGATTTTAATTGCTGGAGTAAGAATTATTCAACATAGATTTAAAACGGGAACTGATCAAGATCATCTTCAAGAAGCAATTCAGATTAAAAATCTATGTAAAAGATATAATTCTTTGTTTATAGTTAACGATAGACTTGATATTGCTCTGGCATCCAACTCGGATGGGATTCATCTTGGTCAAGACGATTTAGATTTAAAAACCGCAAGAAAACTATTAGGATACTCAAAAATTGTCGGTATAAGTGCAAATAATGCAATTGATATTTCAAATGCTCTTAAGGAGGGTTGTGATTACATAGGAATAGGGCCAGTATTTGAAACTACAACAAAAAAGAATAAGATACCTTTAGGTATTGAAAAAATCAAAACATTAACAAAGGATTTAAATATTCCTTGGTTTGCTATTGGAGGAATCAAGTCAAAAAATATTTCATATTTAAAAAGAAATGGGTTTAAAAAAGTTGCATTAGTTTCGGAATTAATGAATTCTGAAGATCCTAAAGAAGACGCTATGATGATTCTAAAAAAGTTGTCTCATGAAAATTAGAGTAAATGGAGAAGAAAAAAAAATAGAACTTGATCAAGAAAATGCTCTACTATCTAAAGCTCTTCACTATCTGGGATATAAACCAAACACAATTGTAGTGGAGTTAAATAATTTAATTATAAATTCAATGAAATGGGAAAAAGTGAAACTTAAAGATGGTGATAATTTAGAAATTGTTTCCATAGTTGGTGGCGGATAAAAGTAAAATATTCAATGTATTAAAAATCTTCATATTTTTTTAAGTTTAGGCTTGAAACAATAACCAAATTTCTCCGTTTTTCGTTTTATATTTTTAATACTTAAATTTAACAATGAAAGAAAAAATTGAAAGCAACTCAAGGTCTCTAAAATGGGAGCAAAATGGGGAATTAGCACATAAAGATCTCTCCGAGCTGATTGAAAGATTAAAAAATGTAGAAAGTGAACATACCTCATCGGAGCTATCTAGATTAGGTACGAAATCAAACATAAAAGATTAAATTTGTTACTTAGATCTTGTTTTTATAAAAATTTGTACCAAATTTAAAATACTGAATATAAAAATAAATGCCTAAAAGATTTCCAGATTGGGTGAATACAGAAGTCGTGATAAAAGCAATCAAAATGAGAGAAGAAGGAATGCTATCAAAACAACTAAATTTATGGATAGAAAACCTACTAGAAATAGAAAAAAAGTGATTATTTAGGAAATACTTTTGATAATTCTGAGAGCCGCCATTGCTGCTCCGTAACCATTATCTATATTCATAACTGCAATGCCTGGAGAACAGCTTGACAACATACTATTTAAAGCAGTTTCTCCATCTTTGCTAACGCCGTATCCTACTGAGACAGGTACTGCAATTATCGGTTGAGCCAACAATCCGCCCACAACTGTTGCCAAAGCTCCTTCCATTCCCGCACAAACTATTAATACATCATATTTATTAATTTCTTCTAAATGACTCATCAATCGATGAAGTCCCGCTACTCCAACATCTATAAAAGATTGACAATTCACTCCATAAAATTCGAGCGCTAATTGTGCTTCAAGTGTTACGGCCAAATCGCTTGAGCCGCCTGAAATTATAGCAACTTTTTTATTCGTAATTATTTTATTAAAATTCTTCCCAATTGTTAGGCAATTTGCTTCTTCATGGAATCGTGCATTATCATACAAATCTAAAAGATAATTAGCCTTTTCACTATTAATCCTAGTAATGAAAACAACCTCATTTTTACTTAATACATTTCCACATAATCTTTCTAATTGGTCGATACTTTTATCTTGCCCCCAAATAGCCTCAATGAGTCCAAGCCTATCTCTTCTTTGAAAATCAAACTTGATATCAAAATTCATCTTTGTTTATCTAATTCTCCCTCATAAATCAATTCAAAAGGATTATCGCCTACATTTAGAGCAGCTTTAACATTATCTTCAAATTTTTGTTGAACTACATTTACTTCTGACATTGGTATGCTTTTCCATAATTTCTTACTTTTCCAATTTACCAATATTAAAGCTTCTTCTTTTTCTTTATCCCAAAATAATTGTCTACCCAAAAAACCATCTTGAGAAGATAACCAAGGATCCCAAATTTCTTTTTCCGCATTTAGCCAAGCTGCTTTTACATCAGCAGGTACTTTAAGTCTTAATTCCTCTATGACCATTTCATTTTGAAAATTATCCATTGTAAGAGCTTTTAAATTGGGAATATCAAATTGAAAAATTAAAACTACTAAGCAAATTAATAATAAACAAAATCTTTGAATTTTTTTTTTCAAATTTAAATTAAATCTCATTTTTTCTCAAGAAGAACTACTGAATGGCAACTTATACCCTCTTCTCTCCCTTCTGGACCCAATTTTTCATTCGTGGTTGCTTTAATCCCAATTAAATTTTCATCAATATTTAAAATTTCAGAAATATTTTTTTTCATTATTTTTATATGTGGCATGATTTTTGGCCTTTCAGCAACAAGAACACTATCAATATTATTTATTTCCCAACCATCTTGTCTTATCAAGTCAATTACTTTTGATAACAAAAACAAGCTATCAGCATTTTTCCATTTTTCATCAGATGGGGGGAAATACTTTCCTATGTCGCCCAAGGAAAGAGCTCCCAGTAATGCGTCCATTATTGAGTGACTTAAAACATCCGCATCACTATGCCCATCCAATCCTAAACTTTCAGGGTGATGCAATTTTACACCTCCAATAATTAAATCTCTATCCTCTACTAGCCTGTGAATATCGTATCCATTGCCTATTCTAAATTTCATGAATTGATTATTTTCTTTTACTATTCTCTTACTTTGTGGGGATTTTTTGTAGTTTTCATTTGAAATTAAGTCACTTCTTCTCTCCAATGTTCTTTCAAAACTTTTTTTTATTCTCCACGATTTAATCTCTTCATGATTACCGCTCACTAATATATCTGGCACTTTCATATCTTTAAAAGTTAGCGGCCTTGTGTATTGAGGATATTCTAATAAAGAGGAATTATGACTCTCATCGACTAAGGAGATTGGATCACCAAGAGTCCCTGGTAATAACCTAGTCAAACCATTAATTATCGATATAGCAGGTATTTCACCTCCAGAAAGGACATAATCGCCTATCGATATCTCTTCATCAGCTATACATCTAATCCTTTCATCAAAACCTTCATATTGACCACAAATAATTATTATTTGATCCAAAGTGGACCATCTCGCAAGATCCTTTTGCTTTAAAACTTTACCCTGAGGGGTCATCAGCAAAGTTTTACTTTTGGGTGATTTTCTAATTGATTCATATGCCTTATAAATAGGTTCAGGTTTTAATACCATACCTGCTCCTCCTCCATAAGGCTTATCGTCTACTTGTCTATAAGAACCTTCTCCATATTCTCTTAAATCATGTAAATTTACATCGATCAAATTCTTATCTAGAGCTCTTGTTATGACCCCTAAATTATTTATTAATTCAAAAGCTTTAGGGAACAATGTAATTACATCAAAAGTAAAACCACTCATCTAGAATTCTTCCTCAAAACCAAACTCAATTAACCTTGATTCTTTTTTTCTCCAATTTGGAACAACTTTCACAAACAACTCTAGGTGAACTGGACCATCAATTAATTTTGACATATTTAATCTTGCTGACTGACCAATCATTTTTAACATTGAACCTTTCTTTCCAATAAGAATGCCTTTTTGCGTCGACCTTTCAACAATAATAGTAGCCAAAATAGCTGTAAAAACTTTTCCATTTTTCCTTTTCATTTCCTCTCGTTTTTCTATCTTTACTGCGACACTATGAGGTACTTCTTCTCTTGTATTTTTTAATACCTGTTCTCTTACTAAATCAGATAATAAGTTATCTAATGGTTGGTCGCAAATCGTCTCTTCGCCATAAAGTTTTGGTCCCTCTGGAAGAAAATTAAGAGCCATATCAACTATTTCAGAACATCCTTCTCCTTGAGAAGCACTTACAACTTGAAAGTTTCTATTAATTCCAAAAAATCTTCTATATTGATTTAATCGTAAATTCCTAAATTCTTTATTAACCAAATCCCACTTATTTAATGCAACAATAAACTCAGTTTTATTTGCGAGTAGAAAGTTCAAAATATATTCATCACCTCTACCAGGTTCTTCACTTGAATCAATTACAAAAATTACCATATCAACTCCATTAATTGCAGATTTTGCGTTTTTTACTAATATCTCTCCAAGTCGATGATGAGGTTTATGAACACCTGGCGTATCAACAAAAATTATTTGCCCATTGTCTGTAGTAAGTATTCCTTTTAATTTATTTCTAGTAGTTTGCGCTATTGGAGAAGTAATTGTTATTTTTTCTCCAATCAATTTATTTATTAAAGTAGACTTACCCACATTTGGCCTTCCTAGTAAAGTTACAAACCCAGATCTATAATTGGCCAAAGACTTTTAATGCATCATTAATAAAATTCTGATCAAAAATGGAAAAAAAAACCATAAATTTAAAAGAAGCTTCGTTCACGCAAGCAATAAACATATCCGCACAATGGTGCAAAGAGTGGGGTGAAGATTTACTCAGCGAAGAGGTTTTAGCAGATAGAATCGCAGAGCTAACTAAAACAAGAAATGGACTTAGAGGATTTTTTGCATACGCTTTATCAGATAAAGATTGTTTTTTGTTAGATAAACTTCCTTTTTCACTAATTTACAAACTGAACGAAGGTGGTGATGCTGTAACAGAAATAGTAGTAAAAAATTTAATGATGAGTTCCGCTCAAATTATTATTCATCGAAGAAATAATAATCATGAATATGAGATAACATCAGAAAATATTTCAGATAGATGTAAGGCTATTTTAAGACTGCTAGAAACTAAGTCAGTTACAAAGTCTGTTAATCAAGTCCTTAGAGGCTTAGATGATATGGGCAATAGTTTTGATAATTCAGTAAAGTATGACTCAGAACAAAAGGAATTTATAAAAAAACAAATTCTTGATATCGCCCATTAAAAAAGCGCAGAAACAAATCTACGCTTTAGGTTAGTTATTTACGTAATGTATTTAGTCTCTTCTTCCACCGCCTTGTAGTGCAATCATTAATCTCAATATAAAAACAAAAAGATTTATATAAGTTAGATACATACCTAAAGCTCCTGCAAGGTATTGATCGTCATTATATCTTCTTGGCATTGTATAGAAATCAACAAAAGACATAGCAACAAATAAGACAGTTCCAAATCCTGCAATTATCAATTCGAGTCCTGAACCTCCAAAAACTCCTGGGGCAAAGAATCCTCCAATTAATTGGACAAACATTGCTATGAGTAGACCTATCAATCCAAGACCAACTACTCCACTTAGTGCTTGACCAACACTATCACTCATTCTTTGACCAGTGTAAGAGGCAATAACAAAAGTTATACCAGTGGCTAAGGCAGCTGTCCCGACTGAACCAATACCAATTGTTCCTATTGCTAAAGCAACTATTCCACTTAAGGTGAATCCAGTTAACAAACTAAATCCTGTCAACAAGGGTAGGGCTTTCGCATTATTTGCATTATTTGCAGCACTTGTGGCTATAAAAAACAAAACCAATTCTGCAATTAATGCAACTATTGAAAGAGGCTGGAAAAGCCCGGGATTTGTTGCTATGAGTGAGACACCTGCTAAAACTCCTAAAGAAGTTAAAACCATACCTCCACCAACGTAAGGTAAAGCTTTTTGAACAACATTAGGTCCAACAATTGAACTAGTTTGAGCTTCACGAATAGCTTGATTGAAATTACTACTTGCTGGCATTTTCTTTTTTGAATATGGCTCTATTCTACTCGATTTTTAAAATTTCAGGGTACGGATCTCCAGAGTTATAAAGTTATTGATAAGCCTCAATAATTTTCTGAACTAAAGGATGACGAACTACATCTTCAACAGTTAAATAACAAAATTTTATACCTTGAGTTTCAGAGAAAATTCTAGATGCTTCGATGAGGCCGCTTTCCTGATCTTTTTTTAAATCAATTTGTGTAATATCTCCATTTACAACCATTTTTGATCTCTCTCCTAATCTGGTCAAAAACATTCTCATTTGAGAGCAAGTAGTATTTTGTGCTTCATCTAAGATAACTATGGAGTTGTCTAAGGTTCTGCCTCTCATAAATGCCAAAGGAGCAACTTCAATAATTCCCTTATCAATTAACGAATTTGTTCTTTCAATCCCGAAAATACTATGTAAAGAATCAAATAAGGGTCTTAAATATGGATCTACTTTTTGTTGCAAATCACCAGGTAGGAATCCCAAACTTTCACCAGCTTCTACAGCTGGTCTGGTTAAAACAATTTTTTCGATTTTTTTCTCGTTCAATAGTCGTGCCGCACAAACAGTTGCTAAAAATGTCTTGCCAGTTCCAGCTGGACCAATAGCAAACGTAAGATCAAAGTTTTCAATTGATTCAACATATTCTTTTTGCCTTATAGTTCTTGGTCTTAAATATCTTCCTTCTTTGGAACGCGCAAGAATTTTTTTTCCAAGTTCAGCATGTGAAGACGATTCGCCCATATTTAGTGAACTTAAAGCCGCTTTAAGATCTACCTCTGGGACTTCTAACCCTTGTTCCCAAATTGGTCTTGTTAGTTCTACTAATGCTGATGCTCTCTCAATTTTAGATATGACACCGTTCATCTCAAGTTGTAAGCCTCTTATAGTTAATGAAACTCCTGTAAGGGACTCAAATTTTTTTAAGAAAGAATTGCCAGGTCCAGATAATGCTGTAGCGGCATCAGAGCTTGGCAAATCTATTTTGAAGTGACCAGTTTTGGAAACTTCCTTCATCTAGTTATTATATAAAAATTTATCAAATCACTAGCTTTCAGCTTCATTACCCTCGATTTCAACTTTACTACTATCATTTTCTTCGTCTTTAGTTTTAGCCTTAGCTAATTTTTCCTTCTCTAACTTTGCCTTACCAATTGCGATAGAGGATCTTTCAGTTTTTTCTAATAACCCACCCTTTTCTAATAAAGTTCTCACAACATCAGTTGGCTGAGCACCCTGTGTAAGTCTTGTTCTTAAAGCTTCTGTATCAAGCCTGGTTTCCTTAGTTCTTGGATTGTAAAAACCTAATTCTTGCAGAGGTCTACCATCTCTTCTGGAAGTACTATTGCATGCAACAATTCTGAAACTTGCCTCTTTTTTCTTTCCAAAGCGCTTAAGGCGCAATTTAATCATCTTAAATTAATGTGTTTTTAATAATAATATCATTTAAAGGTAAAAATATAGAAACTATAAATCGGCAAAACCTTTTTTCTTTTTACTATTTTTTTGTTTTTTCATTGGCTTATTACCACTCATCCCTCCCATTCCTGGCATCCCTCCCATTCCTGGCATTCCTCCCATTCCTGGCATTCCTCCCATTCCTGGCATTCCTGGCATCCCTCCCATTCCTGGCATTCCTCCGTTAGACATTTGCTTCATAAAACCTCTCATTCTTTGAAAATCGGCTAAAACTTTATCTACATCTTTTGCTTCATAACCGCTACCTTTAGCGATTCTTTGTCTTCTTGAGGGTTGAGCGGCAAGAACTTCGGGTTTTTGTTTCTCCTCAAGAGTCATTGACGAGATCATAGATTCTATTTTCTTAAGTTGATCTTCTCCATCTTTTATCATCCCATCATCTATTTTATTCATTCCAGGAATCAATTTAATCAATCCACCAAGTGAACCCATTCTTTTAATTAATCTCATTTGCTTTACAAAATCATTAAAATCAAAAGTCGCTTCTTGAAGTTTCTTTTGCATCGCCTCTGCATCAGCAAGTTCAACTTCTTTTTGTGCTTTTTCAACAAGTGTCAATACATCTCCCATACCTAAAATTCTGCTAGCCATTCTCTCTGGATGAAATGGTTGCAATGCCTCTATTTTTTCACCTACACCTATAAATTTGATTGGTTTACCACTTATTTTTCTTATTGATAAAGCAGCTCCACCTCTTGAGTCACCATCCAACTTAGTTAATATCGCTCCTGAAATACCAACTTTTTCATGAAATGACTTTGTTAATTCTGCAGCTTCTTGCCCAATCATTGAATCAACAACAAGCAATACTTCATCAGGATTAGAAACTTCTTTGATTCGAACCATTTCATTCATCATGGAATCATCAATTTGCAATCTTCCAGCTGTATCAATAATTATCGAATTAAAATCATTTTCACTAGCAAAATTCAATGCTTGCTTAGCTATCTCTTCTGGTTTGCTATTTTTTTCTTTAGCTGAAAAAACTTCCAAGTCATATTGACTTCCCAATGTTTTAAGCTGCTCTACAGCTGCTGGTCGATAAATATCTGCAGCAACCAAAAGAACTTTTTTATCTTTTTCCTTCAAATACAGTCCTAATTTTCCTGTTGCAGTTGTTTTGCCGGCCCCCTGAAGTCCAGCCATCAAAATGACTGTGGGACTATTTTTATTCTCGTTTAATGGAGAATTTTCATTCCCCATAATGTTAATCAATTCTTTATTTACAACTTCTATAAATTTTTGACCTGGGTTCACACCCCTAACTACTTCTTCTCCAATTGCTTTATCTTTGACATCTGATATAAACTCTTTTACTACAGACAAACTAACATCTGCATCAAGGAGTGCTCTTTTTACCTCCTTTAAGGCATCGTTAATATTATTTTCACTAATTTTTGCTTCGCCTCTTAAACCCTTTACTGCGTCTTCAAAGCGTGAAGAGAGTTCATCAAACATTATTAAAAAGTAATTTTAATTATTATAGATGATCTTGAAGTTTGTAATTACAGGCCGCTGACGAAATCAACCAATTTCCATGATTTATTTGAAAAACCGAAAATATATCTAACTTTAAGGGGAGTCAATGATGTTTCATTAACAAATTCTCCAGAATTCTTAACTATTCTCTCTAGATAATTTAATTCAACTAAAACAACTATCCGTGATGAAGTTTGCGATACCAAATCAATATTGCGTATTTGGGAATTAATTTCTTTATAAATTCCCTTCTTGATATCGTTCTTTCTTTCTTGGATTGTTCGATCAATCAAACCTTTACTAACAAACTTAGAAAGATTAATTTCACTCTTTCCAGCCAAGTAATTGCTTTTACTTTGAAGCCATCCATTAATTAAATTCCTAATATCATCCAAAGAAGGCGAAGGGGAATTAAGTTCTTTGAATTCATAGGAGATAATTGATGTAGATTTCTCAGTAGTAGAATTCAATTTGCTTGAGGGATCTTGTTTTATTTCTTGAATAATATCTTTCTCAGTATTCTTTTGATTTTCATCTATGACAATTAAAGGTTTTTCAGCAATAGCTTCATCCTGGCTTAATTTTTTTAAATTATTTCTTAAAAATCCAATGCCAATACCAAATGCAAATAAGATCAAAAACGCATAAATATAAATCAAATAAGGTGACCGATTAATAATTTCTTTATCCTTTAAGAATTCCCCAAAACTAAACTTTAATTCAGCGATTTTTTCAATTAAAAAATTATAAAACTCAATTGGTTTTTTCTTAAAGTATTCCTTATTGAATTCTATTTCTTTGGTCTCAACTTTTTCATAGCCTTGTTTTATGCCACCAGGCCAAGGTAATCTTCTTTCATCAATATTCCCCAATAAATTATCAAATTCTTCAGTCGTTTTTGTGGAGGATTCCTTTTCGATCTGTTGGTTCTGAAGATTTGACCTAATTGAAATTTTATTTGATTTCTTTTCTAATTTTTCAATAAATTCTTGAATTTCCCTGTCTTCAAACCAAGAATCTAAATCCACCTCTTTTGAGTCAATATCTCTATACCCAACTAAAACATCATTCTCTAACCAATTTTTACAGAAAATACATATCGCTTCTAATTTATTTCCAGGATAATTATTAAGCCAATCTCGTAAGTTTTCATCAGAACTACTTGAAAACCTTGCAGAGGCCTGGTCAATATCAGCTAAAAGCAAGTCTAAACAACCAACCAAAGGCATTGAATCAAGACCGGATAAATTTAGTTTCTTTAAAATTCTCCTCGCTTCAAATAATTTTTCAGGCTTTCTTCTAGAGAAACCAATAGCTGTTAAGGATAGAAAAGCTAAAAATCCAGCTTCTAATGATCCCCTTTTTTGTAATTCAAGAAACAAATCAATCTGTTCTTGCACCGTTAAAAATGGCTTAATTTGTTGAAAAAAAGCTTCAAACTCTTGCTGATTTAAATAATCTTTATATTCAGATTTATTATTACCTTCCAAACCTCCTCTTTTTATTATTAAATTTTCCAACATACTTAAGCCTTTTTTATGAGACTCTTGATCATTTAGATCTCTACTAAGTAGATCTAGGATTCTGTAAGGAAGCAAAGCAACCAAATCTTCTTCAAGTTCTTTTCTTTTTTCTCCAAGCTTTCCCATTCTTTGTAGAAGTTGTATACCTTCATGTAAAAAGTCTGCCGCGTTCGAATAGGATCTAAGCTGTTGTTCTTGAATTGCAGAATCTCTAGCTGTTAAAGATGCTAATAATGTTAAATCAGCTTCTCTACTACTTCCTAAGGCAGGAGTTTGTGGGGGTTGCAATGCTTTTCTCGTAATTTTAAAAGCTTCTTTTGGTGAACCTGATTCCCAAAGAAGTATTAATCCTGCTACCTCTCTATTTGAGGCAAAATCCAATCCAGAATTCCCATTTAATAACAAATTTTCATACTCTCTTCTGCTTTCTGGATCTGTAAGGAGATCGGCAGTGAGGCGAAGCAGCTCTGATCTTTGGGTTAAAACTTCATAAGTAAAACCTTCATCAGGTGTTTTATCTAACCGTAATTGAAACGCCCTTAATATTTCCTCAGAAGTTGCAGAGGGGCTTACGCCAATTAAACGAAAATGGTCTAAAGGAAGTTCCAAACAAATATCCTATTGAAAATTCTTAGATAAATTTTATCAATTTAAAAAATTTTTTCACAAGGTCTTACAGAGTTATTAAAAAAAATCATGAAAATCGCCCATCACGGCTTAGAATGTTAACAAATCAAAACTTCGTTAAGGTATTTTTCTTGGAAACACACGTAGAGAGAATCTCAAATCTTCAAGACATAAAAAAAGCCGAATTAGATCGAGAAACCGGATTATTCCTTTATGAAGACATGACGCTTGGTCGTAGGTTTGAAGATAAGTGTGCAGAAATGTATTACAGGGGAAAAATGTTTGGTTTCGTTCATTTATATAACGGTCAAGAGGCTATAAGCACGGGAGTAATTGGCGCCATGAAAAAGAAACATGATTGGTTTTGTAGTACCTATCGCGATCATGTTCATGCACTAAGTGCGGGGGTCCCCTCATTTGAAGTAATGAGTGAACTTTTTGGTAAATCCACTGGTTGTAGCAAAGGCCGAGGTGGATCCATGCACTTATTTTCAAGAGAGCATCACCTACTAGGAGGATATGCATTTATTGGAGAGGGAATTCCAGTTGCCTTAGGGGCAGCCTTTTCAAGTAAATACAAAAAGGAAGTTGCTGGAAATAGTAATAGTGATTCTGTAACTGCAGCATTTTTTGGGGATGGGACTTGCAATAATGGGCAGTTTTTTGAATGTTTAAATATGGCCCAGTTATGGAAATTACCCATAATTTTTGTTGTTGAGAATAATAAATGGGCTATTGGTATGGCTCATGATAGAGCTACTAGTAATCCTGAAATCTGGAGAAAAGCGTCTGCTTTTGGCATGCACGGCGAGGAAGTTGATGGAATGGATGTATTAGCAGTAAGAGGGGCAGCGCAAAGAGCAATTGAGCGAGCTAGGGCAGGAGAAGGTCCCACACTCTTAGAATGTTTAACTTATAGATATAGAGGGCATTCTCTTGCAGATCCTGATGAATTAAGATCTGAAAAAGAGAAGGAGTTTTGGGGTAAAAGAGATCCTATTAAGAAATTAGCTCAAAAAATTATAGAGGGTAAATTCGCTACGGAAGAAGAATTAAAAACTATTGAAAAGAAGATTGATGCTGAAATAACGGAGTCAGTTAAAAATGCAATTGAAGCTCCTGAACCTCCTTCAGAAGAATTAACGAAATATATTTGGGCAGAAGATTAAATACCGCTAGGTAATTTTCTAGTTAAATTCCTTAATTTTCTTAATGCCTTAAGTTCAACTTGTCTTACTCTTTCTCTAGAAACTTCTAATAGTCTTCCAATTTCTGCAAGCGTATGTCTCTCATTTGCATCAAGTCCAAACCTTAGTTTGAGAACATGTTGTTCTTGCTCGCTTAAATGACTTAACCACTTACCAAGTTGCTCTTGATGCATTTTTTGTTCAACTTGATCTAGAGGCTCTTCATTATTACTATCTGCAATTAAATCACCTAAAAAGCTCCTGCCATCATCGCCATTTACTGGAGCATCTAAACTACTAGTGGATAAGGCTTGTCTCAAAACTGAATCCAATTCTTCTACATCAATTTCCATCGCCTCTGCAATTTCAATCCTGCTGGGCATAGCACCAAGTTTATGAGCCAAATCTCTACTAACTTTTCTAATAGAAGCTAACCTTTCACTTAAGTGAACAGGTAAACGGATTGTTCTTGATTGACATGCAATGGCTCTAGTCATACTCTGTCTAATCCACCAAAAAGCGTAAGTAGAAAACTTATATCCCCTTGTCGGATCAAATTTTTCAACAGCCCTCTCTAACCCAAGAGAACCTTCTTGTACTAAATCAAGAAGTTCCAATCCTTTACCTTGATATTTTTTTGCGACACTGACAACTAATCGTAAATTAGCTTTCATCATTCTTTCTTTAGCTCTTCGACCAATTTTTATAGTTCTTTTTTGCTGAGTTGTAAATTCATTAGTCTTTTCATTTAATTGTCCATCTTCTGTAAGAATCATCATCTTCTGAACTTGGTTACCCAATTCAATCTCTTCGGCGGGTGTTAATAAAGGAACTCTCCCGATATTCTGCAAATACCAACTTATTGGATCATTACTTCTCCTTTTGGGTTGTTCTGCTTGTGTTGGTAATGATGAAATCATACTTTTACCTAATTTAGGTATTAAAACTCTCCTACATTTTTAAGGAAATAGCCAAATATTTAATGCGCGCTTCAGATTTCAAGTTATATTTGTACACTTATGTGTTTAAAACTATAAATAACTCTCTTAAATTGTTTCTTTCAAGATATTTGTCTCATTTTTATATTTCTCATTAATTTTGTCAATTCGTCACCAATAGCAGAAGCATTTGACCCTTTTTTGCACTTTGATGCAGCAAATGAATGCAAAAGTACATATTTAGCAAAAAAATCTGTTGTTATGTTTCTAGAAAAGGTTAAATCAATCGCAGAACTGCCAGCTATGAATCCACATAAAAGATCTCCCAATCCAGCTCGAGCTGTCTGTGAATCTGTTCCGAAAAGTTGCCAAACTTTTTTACTATCAGCAACTATACTGTTAGCTCCTTTTAACAAAATACTGATATTGAATTCTTTTGCCGCATCACGAGCAAGCCCAATATTGGTCTTAGATTTGATATTAGGAAATAATCTTCCAAATTCTTTGATATGTGGTGTAATCCATGTCTTAGATTTTCTCTCTAAAAAGAAATTTGACCCCAACTTAGATCCCGAAATTCTATTGAGTGCATCTGCATCCAAGATCAATAACCCTCCAAAAGCCATAAGATAGTCTTTTGATTTTTGCCAATCGTCATTATCAATTCCTATTCCTGGTCCGACAGCTAATGAATCATATGCATTTAGATCAATATTTTTTAATGCACTGAAAAGAGATGAATTACCAGTTTGATTACAATGCATAGTTTCTTTTAAAACTATTTCTGGGGCAACTTGCCAAATAGATTCAGCAACTATTCCAGGAAGGACTGCTGAGATAAAGCCTGCTCCACTTGATATGGCCCCTTTCAATGCTAAGTGTGCAGCCCCTGGATATTTTTCACTTCCGGCTATTAGTAATGTTCTACCTCTTTGATATTTGTTGGAATTTTTTGGTAAAGAAGGTAAATCAATATTTTTTATATCTTTGTAAGTAACCTTAAAAATCTTTTTTTCAACTTTGGACAGCTTACTAGTAGGGATCCCAATATCTATATGGTGCAATTCTCCAATAAAAGGTAAAGCAGAATCTTGGGTCAACCCAATCTTATAAAGACCAATGGCCAAGGTATAGTCTGCCTTTACTGCGTCTTCTAAAAAAGGCTCTCCCTTATCAGGACATAATCCTGTTGGAATATCAATACTTATTACCTTTCCAGATTTTTTATAAAATTTTTGATTGAATAGTTTAATTAATTTATCATCAACTTTTCTTGTTTGATTATTACCAAAAACTGCATCAATCCAAAGATCTTTCCTATTTGCATCAGGAGGCTCTACTAATTTTGTGACACCAATAGATGTAAGATAATTAAGGTGGTCATTTGTCAGTGTTTTTTTTATCGGGAATGGACACCATACCTGAACATAAAAACCTTTCAAGAAAAGCTCTCTAGCTATTACAGCACCGTCCCCGCCATTATGCCCAGGACCTATAAAAACAGTTATTCCATTATTTAGAAGAGGTTTCTTTTTTAAGAGCCATCTACTAATTTGGATACCAGCTTTTTCCATCAATGCTTCTTGTGGCATTCCATCAGAAAACATTTCTTTCTCTACTATCAACATTTGCTTTGAATCAACAATTGAATGTTTAGAATCAATTGTTGGCCATACAATTTCGTTCATAATTAGTACAAAGCAATTGAATAACTGTTCAAAAATTTAAACTTCCATGTTAAAGACACAAAAGGATAAAAAATTAGAGAACTTTTTTTCTTCTAATAATAAAACTAAAAAGAAGAAAAATATCATTGTAGGTCTTTCTGGTGGCGTAGATAGTTCCCTTTCAGCTGCTCTTCTTGTAGAAAGAGACTGGAATGTTGAGGGACTAACTCTTTGGCTAATGAAAGGACAAGGCTCCTGTTGTTCTGAAGGATTAGTAGATGCTGCTGGCCTTTGTGAAGATTTGGGAATTAATCATAAAATAATAGACTCAAGAGAAATTTTCGAAAGAGAGGTAATTAAAAAAACTACTGAAAGCTATGAGAAAGGATTCACTCCACTGCCATGTTCGATGTGCAACAAGAATGTGAAGTTTGAAGAGATGCTTAATTACGCAATAAGCAAAAAAGACTTTACTCATATTGCGACCGGACATTACGCAAGGATAAAAAAATCATCTTATGCTGAAAAACTTAATTGCAAGAGCTTTGTATTTAAAGACTTCCTTCTTCTCAGAGGTGCTGACGAAAACAAAGACCAAAGTTATTTTCTTTATTCTCTTTCCCAAGAAGTACTAAGCAGATTAGAATTTCCTCTTGGTGAAATGAAAAAAGAAGATACAAGAAGGGAAGCCCTCAGATTAGGCCTTAGAACTGCTCAAAAACCAGAAAGTCAAGATTTATGTTTAGTTGAGCATTATGGATCAATGCAGATATTTATCGACAAACATATAGAACCCAAAGAAGGAGAAATTGTGCATGTAAATGGGAAAGTCCTTGGGACGCACAATGGAATTCAGCACTTTACGATAGGTCAGAGAAAAGGGTTGGGAATTGCTTGGCCGGAACCTTTGTATGTAAAAAGTTTAGACAGGGAAAAAAACATAGTTTATGTAGCAGATAAAAGTGATCTCTTTAACAAAGAAGCAATAATTAGTGAGGTTAACTGGGTTTCAATCGAAGAACCTAAGCAAGAGATTGAAGTAGAAGCACAAATCAGATATAGAAGTCATCCAGTAAAAGGAACTTTAATCCCTTTGAAAAATAAAGATCATCCTACTAAAACATTTAAATTAATTTTTGAAGATAGTCAAAGTTCGGTAACGCCCGGACAAGCTGCAGTTTTTTATAAAGGAGAAATTTTATTAGGAGGAGGGTTAATTAATTAATTTTCCAAAAGATATTTAATCCCATAAAAAATATAAACAAAAATAAAATAGGTTTATCTCCAAATTTTGTATAGAAAGTCTTTTCAGATGAAAAATTAGGGAACACTATTTCATTTCGCTCAACATCATAATCTAAAAGTTTAATTATTTTTCCATCATCTTGAACTAAGCCCGAAGGGCCTGTATTTGATACTAGTAAATTATTTTTCTTATTTTCAATGCTTCTTAATCTAGCCAAAGATAGGAATTGATTATAAAGCTTAGCTGGATATGGATCTAAATTTGCTGCAGTTATTATTAGTTTTGCACCGCTATTAATAGCCTTTCTTATTTCTAGTCCATCACTAATTTCGTAACATATAGCTACTGCTAGTGGGGGTGTAAATTTAGGATCAAACAATCTTGAATCAGCGCCTGGTTGAATTCCTCCTACTGCAGATAATCCTCTTGTAAAAATATCTAGAAATCTAGGTATTTTTTCACCTATTGGAACAAGTCTATTTTTATCAATAAATGAGGTAAAAGATTTATCTCCAATTTGAAATCCGAGTAAAGAACTTCTTAACTCATTATTTGAATTTCTGAAACCTCCTGACAAGGTATTAACCTTAATGCCTTTAGAAAAATAAAAATTATTAGATAGAGTTCCTTCAGGAGCAACAAGAAGTTTCGCTTTGTTTGATAAAGCATATTTTTGAGCGATGGATAGCTTTTCTTCAATAAATTCATCATTTATTTTTAATTTTTCTCTTGTTGGTATATTAGTTTGCCAAATAGCTACTGGATATTCATAATTTCTTTTTAATGGACTTGTTAACCCTCCAAATAAATGTAAGAAAATAAAAACCAAAAGTCCTAAAAGAAATATTTTTTTAAAGTGAAGTTTTCTTTCCCATCTACCTTGAATATAAAAAATCCAAAATCCAATCAATATTTGTAATACGCATAAACCACTTGCACCAATCCATCTTGCTAAACCAGCAAGATAAATATCACCTGGGATAAGACTCTCTCCCAAACCTATCCAAAAAAAAGGTGTTTGAGAAAGTATTAGTTCACCAATACCCCAAGTAAAGGATAAAAAAAATACTTTTACTGTTAAAGATAATATTTTCATTTTAAAAACATCCTCTTTCCAGAGAATAATTTCAACTAAAAATCCCCATAAATAAACTAATATCCCACCTAGAAAAGCACAAAATAATAATATTAAAATGGTAATTATTAAACTTGCAAGCCATGAAAACCCAAGCCATGTTAATGGATGAAGATCATAAAGCCAAGAATGACTTATCAAGATAAAGAAAAAACCCCAACAAAAATTTGCTATTCTCCTTTCACTTCCTTTCCATAAAATAAATAAAGATATCGGCATAAAAATCAGCCAAAAATGAGTTGAAACTGAAATTCCTCCTAAAATCCCTCCTAAACAAGGGTAAAAATATTGTCTTAGACTTTTAATTTGAGTTGGGATTAACAATCTAAAATTACGAAATTAAATTTATAATCACCCATTTATTGTACCTTCATTCTGTAAACTAAGTTTTAGTAACTTTCAAAATTTAAGTGAAAGAAGTCTTTATTAGTTTTGCAGTTTTTGTTTTTTGTGTTTCATTAACTCTTTTCAGTCAATTTAATTCACCTCAAGTTGTTAATGCTGCTGAATCAGAAACTCAGTCAGTTCAAAGAACACCTGTTGCAAAATCATCAAATATCTCAAATAATAATTTATTTGAACTAGACCCATCAGATCCAAATCCTATACTTTTCGCTATGGCAGAAGAAACACCATCAGACAACAATTCAAGGACTACAGAAAGTGGTCTAATTATTGCAGATATCGTAAACGGGGAAGGAGATGAAGCTAGTGCTGGGCAAACAGTTACTGTAAATTACACAGGAACTCTAGAAGACGGGACACAATTTGATACCAGTATCGGCAGAGCTCCATTCAGCTTTCCCTTGGGTGCTGGACGAGTAATAAAAGGTTGGGACGAAGGTGTAGCAGGCATGAAAGTTGGAGGCAAGAGAAAATTAACAATACCTCCGGAACTTGGATACGGATCAAGAGGAGCTGGAAATGTAATACCTGCTAATGCGACTTTAATATTTGAAGTTGAATTATTAAAAGTCAATTAAATTAAGTAAGAAAAATATCTAAGACTTTTCAATTTAGTTAATATCCAAGTAATATATATACAACACCTAATATTTGAAATGTTAAGTAAATTCATCAATTCTTTTCTAGATAAAAAATCCCCAATGACTGTCCATGCTCACTGCGATGGTCCTTGTGGTGTTTACGATCCAGCATCTACGAGAGTTGCAGCTGAAGCAGTTTTATCAATGACAAAAAAACTTATTGCATTAGAAGCTCCTTCTAGCACTAATTCAGCAGAGTGGGCTGCATACAGTAATACATTTTCTAGATATGTTGCAGTTAAAGAAGAGCAAGCAAAAGAAACAAAGAAAGAGATTCTAATTTTGTGGACAGATTACTTTAAACCAGTTCACTTAGAAACTTTTCCAGACTTACATGAAACCATTTGGAAGGCTGCCAAATTATGCAGTGCATGCAAAGTTAATATTGACTTAGCCCAAGCTGAAGAACTCATGAGTTATGTAGAAAAAATTCATAATATTTTCTGGGCTTCAAAAGGAAGATCAGACGCTTTTGTAAAAGCTAGTTAATCAGAGTTATTTTCAAAAGTTTTTTTGATTTTATTTTATTTTTTTTAGGTTTAAGAAAAACAGCGATTATTAGTGGTGAATCGATGTTTCCTTACCTAAAAGAAGGTGATATTGTATTTTTTAAAAAATATAAAAAGAATAAATCAATACTTAAAAATCGACAAATAGTTATTTTTAATCATCCATTTAAAAATAAAAATCTAATAAAAAGGATAAATTCAGTAAATCAAAATAACATTGAGGTTATTGGAGACAATATTGAATTTAGTGAAGACAGTAATAAATTTGGTTTAATCAATAACGAAAAAATAATTGGGATTGTTACCTCTAAATTAATTATTCCTAAATTAAAAAATTTTTTAATTCAAAAAAACAGAAGCACTTCTTTGAATCCAAAATAATCCCAAAGAAAAGGAAATCCCTCCTGCTACAGCTATTAATCTTTTAATAAATTTTTGACTTGCTTTAAAGGTGCTAAAAGATATTAAACAAGTAAAAAGATTCATACTTATGAGTGAACCAATCAAATATGAAATCAAATATAAGCAAGCGCTTGTTAGAGGAAGTGCTAAAGCAGGAAGAACTGCAAGAAAATGTGAACCTCCAGCTATACCGTGTAGCAAGCCTAAACCAGTCAAAGCATGTGAGTGCTTATTATTATTTTTTTGTTCCTTAACATGAAAGTGAAAGTGACGATGGGCAATTCCATTCTCATGCTTATGGGAATGCGAGTGAATACTTAATTGAAAAGAATTTTTTATAGCAAATACTCCAACAATTAGAAGTGAAATTCCAACTAGGAATTCGGCAATACTAGAAAATTTGTTTAATGGCGTAATATCCTTAATAAAAATCGCCAGAAAAGCTAACAAGAGGACTCCTGAAGAATGTCCCAAGCCCCATGAGAAACTATTTTTAAGAGCTTTTTGGGGATTATTAATCGCTGCTGGTGCCATTGCAATTAGATGATCAGCGCCACTAACTACATGCACAAATCCTGCGACTATACCTGTTAAAATTAACGCCTGCATATATATTCAATACAACCCTGTTTATTCAATTTTATAGCACGAATTGAAGTCAATATTAAATTGAGTTAAATAATTTCTTGAACGATTGTTCAATATCAGTTTCTCTCATAAAAGTTTCACCAATTAATACTCCCTTGATTCCAATAGATCTAAGCGATTCTAAATCTTCGGCACAATTAATTCCAGATTCACTTATGGGAATAATATTTTGTTTATAAAATATATCTGCATACTTATGCATCAATTCTTTTGATATTTTTAAATCCGTTTTAAAAGTCTTTAAGTCCCTATTATTTATTCCAATCAAATTAAAAGATTTTAACTTTAGAATCCTGTCTAATTCATTAGAGTTATGGACTTCAACAAGAACACTCATCTTTAAATTATCAGCTATTTTCTTTAAATAAATTAAATCATCATCACTTAAAATCGCAGCGATTAATAATATTGCATCAGCACCAGATACCCTTGCTTTATAAATCTGATAAGCAGAAATAATAAAATCTTTGCAGAGTAGTGGGAGATTAGTTGATTTTCTTACAGTTTCGAGTATTTCATAACCACCTTGAAAAAACCTTTTATCGGTTAGTACTGAGATACATGATGCACCTAATCCTTCATAACAAATTGCTATGTTTTCAGGGTTAAAATCTTTTCTAATAACTCCTTTACTCGGACTAGCTTTTTTTATTTCAGCAATAACTCCTGGTTTTATTTTTGACTCTAAGATATTTTTGTAAAAATCTTTGGGAGTAGGAAGTTTTTCAATCTTTTTGATGAGATCTTCTAAAGAGACAATTTTTTTATAATTCTTAATTTCAATATCCTTGTGCCATACAATTTCTTCAAGAATGTTTTTTGCTTGTGCTTCTCTATGAGGTACAGCATACTCTAAATTTTCTACCCTTACTGTTGGATTTGGTGGCCTGCGTCTTATCTCCATTAATTTTAGAAATTATTTAATTTGAGAAGCCGCCTGTTTATATGCGACCTCAACTACTTCACTAAGAGTAGGATGAGTATGAACTTCTTTAGATAATTCAATTACATCTTGGTTCCTTGAAATAGCATTCGAAATTTCTTGAATTAAATCAGCTGCATGTAACCCAAAAATATGAGCCCCTAATACTTTCCCATTATCTTTATTGAAAATCAACTTTAGCAATCCATCACTCTCTAATTCAGCCAATGCTTTTGAATTAGCCTTAAAGAAACTTTTGACAACTCCCAAAGTAAAATTTTCTTTTGTAGATATCTCTTTAGCTTCAACTTCAGAGAGACCAACTGAACTTATCTCTGGATGAGTAAAGGTTGCTGCGGGAATACTTTTATAGTTAATTTCGACATTACCACCGCAAATATTATCAACAGCAATAGTACCCTGCGCTGCAGCTGTATGGGCAAGCATTAGTTTGCCCGTTACATCTCCAACAGCCCAAATGTTAGGTATTATTTCATCACCATTCTTAACTCTCATTTGATCATCTATAGGAATGAAACCTTTTACTGTTTCGATACCAACAGACTCAAGATTTAAGTTATTACTATTAGGACTCCTGCCAGTTGCGACTAGTACAGCGTCAACTTCTAAAGTTTCTACAACTACCTTAGATTTTGCATCAGTCAGTTCTATTTTTACAGGGCATCCAGGGGTTATTTTTGTCGCAAAGACATTTGATTTTGTGTCTATATCTCTTGCTTGAATAAGGTTCTTCTTAGCAATTTTAGTAATGTCTGGATCAAATGTTGGCATAATATTCTCCAAAGCCTCGATCATGGTAACTTCACAACCAAGCGCGGTATAAACATCAGCAAATTCTAGACCTATATATCCGCTTCCAATAATTGCTATCCATCTTGGAAGCCACTCAAGTTTAACCGCATCATCGCTAGTAAATACGGTCCTATTATCCAAAGTTATTCCACGGGGCACAAAAGGAGAAGAGCCTGTTGCTATAACAATATTCTTACATGTGAAAATTTTATCAATTCCGTTTTTATCTCTTACACCTACTTTTTGATTTCCTTCAATTCTTCCCATGCCCAAAATTATTTCAACTCCACTCCTTTTAAGAGTTTTTGTTAAATTTTCTCTAACATTTAAAACTAAATTATTTGCATGATCTGCAATTTTTGATCTCTCGAACCTTACTGGTGAAGCATGTATACCAAATTTAGCTAAATGTTCATAATTAGCTATTTCTCTAACTTTTCCACTTGCAGCCAAAAGAGCTTTAGATGGAACACAACCCTTGTTAACACAAGTGCCTCCCATATCAGAAGATTCTACTATTGCGACTTTCAGTCCCTTACCAACAGCATGTTTAGCGGCATCAAAACCTCCATATCCTGCTCCTATTACGATTAAATCAAAATCAAAACTTGAATCAGTCACTTTTTATTTATTTATTTAGAGGTGTATGCGACTCTTTTTCGTTCTAGTAATAACGGAACTGCAACACAAGCCACATTTAATGATTCTACAATCTCACTATGCGGAATTGTAATTGTTTCATTAAAAGCTTCTTGAATTTTTTTGTGAATACCTTGACCTTCATTACCCAAAATTAATGCTGTACGTCTAGACCAATCAACTTCCCAGTAAGGTTTTGAAGGTTTTTTTGAACTCTCATCATGGCTACTAGTAGAGAAAATCTTAAATCCTACATTTGATAATTCAGACAAAGACTTAAGTAAAGAATTTAATATTTCTTCTTCAATTCCATCAAATCTTAAAAATGGCAGATGAAAAACTGCACCTGAGGATGCTCTTAATACCTTTTGGCCTAATGGGTGGGCACCTCCAGCTAAAAAAATTGCATTAACACCCGCAGCTAAAGCGGTTCTAAATAGATTACCCATATTCCCAGGATCTTGGATTCTGTCGAGAACAAGAACAAAATCATCTTTTCTATTAAATTGATAATTAGGTATTGCTGAAATCTCTACTAAAGCTGCTATCCCATCTGGATTAATTGTTGAAATCGCAGATGCCAATACTTCCTCTGAGACAATATTTATTAATGACTCATCAAATTTTTTGCTGAGATTTTGATTCTTTCTTAGCCATTTTTCGGTAACTAAAATCTTAGAGGGATTTTTTCCAGACTTCAGCAATTCTTCAATGAGATGAGTACCCTCTATGCAAAAAAAGTCTTGATCTTTTGGAGATGATCCTCTTTTAAATGATCTAAATCTTTTAACTAGATTATTATTTTTACTAGTTATTTTTAAAAAAGTATTTTCTATGAGTATTTTGAAAAATTTGTTATCAACTATATTTTAATTACATAAATATTTTGATCAATTATTTATTAAATTTTTTTCCAAGAAATCAAAAAATACATTTTCACTTTTAATTAATATTCATGACGTTACATAGGGTGGACTTAATATTATTAGTTTGTCATGATGAATCTAATAAATTAAGTCTTAATGATTTGCGGAAGCAAAACTAAGTCATATCTTAAATCTCAAAATTTAAAGATTCTTGGCCAAGGCAAGTTAAATGGAATAGTTGAAATAAGTGGTGCGAAGAATTCCGCCTTAGTTTTATTAGCCTCATCATTGCTAACTAATGAAAAAATAATTCTTGAAAATGTACCTTTTCTCACTGATATTGAAAAGATGGGGAACATCTTAAAGAATTTAGGAGTGAATTTAGTTCGTAAAAACAACCAACTAGAAATAGATCCAACAACTATTTTGATTAAAGAACTTCCATATGAACTTGTTAAAGGATTAAGAGCTAGTTTCTTTTGTATAGGTGCACTATTAACTAAATTTGGAGAAGCTCAAGTACCGTTACCAGGTGGATGCAATATTGGTTCAAGGCCAATAGACGAGCACATTAATGGATTAATCGCACTCGGAGCAGACATTATTATTGAAGAGGGAATTGTAAAGGCAAAAACAAGGGGGAACAAAAATAGACTTCATGGCACTCATATCAAATTAAATTGCCCAAGTGTAGGTGCGACTGAAACTTTAATAATGGCAGCATCTTTAGCCAAAGGAAGAACTACTATTGAAAATGCTGCTAGAGAGCCTGAAGTTCAAGATTTATGCCAAATGCTTAATAAAATGGGGGCAAAAATTTATGACTCCGGTAAAGAAACAATTATTATTGATGGTGTTAATAAGCTTGGTGGATGTACCCATAAAGTAATTCCAGACCGAATAGAAGCTGGAACTTTTTTAATAGCTGCTGCTGCAACTTCCTCTTCAATAACAATTTCTCCAGTAATCCCTCATCATCTTGAAGCTGTCACTAATAAGCTTCAAGAGAGTGGGAGCAAAATTACGATTAAAGGAAATTCGATTTCTATCAAGAGTAAAGAGATTAAAGGAGTAGATATTGAAACAGCTCCTTTCCCAGGCTTTCCTACTGATTTGCAGGCACCATTTACAACTCTAATGACAATCGCAAATGGTGAATCAAAGATAACTGAAAAAATTTTCGAAAATAGAATGAATCATATTTATTTACTTAATGAAATGGGCGCGAGTATAAAACTAAACAAAAACGTAGCTTACATTAAAGGTGTTAAAACAATTAATGGGATGAATCTAGTTGGCTCAGATTTAAGGTCATCAGCTGCATTAATAATTGCAGGAATCATCGCAAAAGGTAGTAGTAATTTCTATGGATTAGAACATCTAGATAGAGGTTATGAAAATTTTGAATTAAAACTAAAAAATTTAGGTGTAAAAATAATTAGAGAGAACAGTAAAAATACTTTTGATGAAAAGGGATATAAAATTGAACCTAAATCTGAGAATTCTTCAAAACTCGAAGCGGCTTAGTCTTTTCCAAATGTATTTTTAAAACTAAGAAAGTTGTTTCAAACGTATGCAATATTGATTAGTGAAATACAACCCAAAAATAATATGAACAATACTAGAAAGCGATTAGACCAATTTTTATTTAAACCATTAAATTTGAATTCGTTCATGCCCAAGTTCCGCTATTAGATCCGAATGTTGTAAGTATAGTTACTGCAATAAAAAGATAAGGGACAAATTTAAAGGATAATTTTTTAGCTTGAATTTTAGACATTAGTTTTTTCATAAATTATAACACAATATTACTAATCATGAAGCTATCTCCTTTTTAAAAAGGCTTTTAAGCGCATTTAATCACAAAAATGTATCATAAATGTTTAATATCTCTTTTTTTACCCTCATTTTTTGTCAGCAAATGAAATAAATAATTTTATGTTTTTATCGAAAAGATTAACTATTAACAAACGTTATCTTGATAACTGTTCCTTGAGCAAAACAATAGTCAATAAGTTGATTTTTGTTATAATAAAAAAGTTCATTTTTTCAAAAGCCTTGGGAGCGTGGTGGAATTGGTAGACGCACCGCACTCAAAATGCGGCACCTTCGGGTATGTCGGTTCAAGTCCGACCGCTCCCACTTTAATGAATACCTATAGTCGATTCGATATATCTTTCAAAAAAGGAAAAGGTTGTTGGCTATGGGACAAAAGAGGTAAAAGGTATCTTGATGCAGTCGCTGGCATAGCAACTTGTAGTCTTGGACATAGCGACAGAGTTTTAAGAAGAAGGTTATCAACTCAACTAAAAAAGATTCAGCACATTTCTAATCTCTACAACATTGAAGAACAAGAACAATTAAGCAGAACTTTAACGAATATGAGTTGTGCTGAAAGCGTCTTCTTCTGTAATAGTGGTGCGGAAGCAAATGAATCAGCAATTAAATTAATTAAAAAATATGGAAATAAAACAAATAAAGGTAAAGAATCAATTATTCTCGCAGCAGAATCCAGCTTCCATGGAAGGACTCTTGCAGCCTTGAGTGCCACTGGACAACCAAAATATCAAAAAGGTTTCGAACCATTGATTCAAGGGTTCAAATTTTTTAAATTTAACAATTTTGATTCGGTAAAAAAATTATTTGAAGAGTGTGAAAATAATGATCAAAAAATTTCCGGCGTTTTAGTTGAACCAATACAAGGCGAAGGCGGCGTAATTCCTGGAAGTAAAATATTTTTTAAAAGCCTGAGAGAAATATGTGATAAATATAATTCTCTTCTTATTTTAGATGAGGTCCAAAGTGGAGTAGGTCGAACTGGGAAAATGTGGGGTTATGAGAATTTAGGAATTGAACCTGATGGATTCACCCTTGCTAAAGGATTAGGAGGAGGTCATGCAATTGGAGCATTATTGGTAAAAGAAAAAGCCAACATTTTTTCTCCAGGGGATCATGCAAGCACTTTTGGAGGGAACCCATTCGCTTGTAAAGCTGCCCTAACTGTAATAGAAGAAATAAATAGAAGAAATATTATCAATAATGTTTATCTAAGAGGGGAACAATTAAGTGCTGGGTTTGAAGAAATGTCAAAAAAATTTCCAAATATTATTAGCGGGAAAAGAGGTTTAGGTTTAATACAAGGTCTTGTGATCAATGATGATTATGCTGATGCAAAAAAAATTACATTAAAAGCTTTTGATAAAGGATTACTGGTAGTTCCTGCAGGAGGAAATGTTGTAAGGATTGTCCCACCATTAGTTATTTCTCGAAGAGAAATTAATATTCTTTTGGATAAGCTAAATTCAATTTTTGAAGAGTTGTAGCAATTTAAATTTTGAAAAATGCAAATTTAAAAACTTTTGAATTATTATCTCCTAAATATGAAAGGGATAATATCCAGTTAGGTTTATCAAGAATTGAAAAAGCACTTCAAGAACTTGGTGATCCTTGTAAGTATATCCCCGCGATACAAATTATTGGAACCAATGGAAAAGGATCAATCGCGGCATATCTAGAAAGTATACTTTTTGAAGCTAAAAGTAATTTTGGTGTAACGACATCCCCTCATCTTTTGGACGTATGCGAGAGGATTAGAGTTAATAAAAAAAATATTGACAAAACTGATTTTGAAAAAATTTATAGATTAATAGAAAAAAATTTTTCAACATTTGAATTAACTCCTTTTGAAAAAATTATTTGCTGCGCACTAAATTATTTTGACAATAAAAAAGTTGAATTACTCATTCTTGAAGCTGGCTTAGGGGGAAGATTAGACGCGACAACAGCCCATAAATCTAGACCGATAATTGCTATTGGGAATATTGGCTTAGACCATAAGGAATTTCTTGGAGATACGATTGAAAAAATTGCCGGAGAAAAATTAGCAGTTATTGAAAAGAACTCAATTGTCATTTCATGCAAACAAAATAGTCAAGTTGAAAATTTAATAACCAAAAAAGTTAAAGAGGTTGGAGCAGAAATTATCTGGAAAGATTCAATTGCAAACAGCTATGAACTTGGATTAAAGGGTATTTTTCAAAAGCAAAATGCTTCAGTAGCTGTTGGAGCAATTGAAGCGCTGAATAATTTTGGATTTAATATTAAAGAAAAACACATATCTGAAGGTCTTAAAAAGACAGCTTGGAACGGAAGGCTAGAAACAATAAATTATATGAATAAAGAAATTCTTGTAGATTGTGCGCATAATTATCCTGCTGCAAAAGCACTCTCTAAGGAGCGAAGCGGTTGGAAGAATGAAGATAAAGGAATTTATTGGATTTTAGGTGTACAAAGACAAAAAGATATTTACGCAATATTAAAAACACTTGTAAAGAAAAATGATCACTTATTACTTGTGCCAGTTCCAAACCAACCTAGTTGGCAATTAAATGATCTCTCTCAGATTAAAGAAATTGACTTTCAAAAAACAATTGAATTTAAAACATTTGAACTTGCCATTGATTATTTATTTTCCCTAGAAAAATGGCCACCTAATCATCCTGTTCTAACAGGTTCTATTTTTTTAGTTGCTGAATTTATTAAATTTACATATAAGCAGAAATATTAAATATTAAATTGTTCCTTTACTTCCCAACCTTCCAATTTTCCTGGATTTAAAAGCCCTTTAGGATCAAATTTTAATTTCGCTTTTACTTGATCTGCGTCAACCACTCCTAGGCCTCCGCCTTCTACAGTTAAAACATGGGGATTAAAAATAAACGCCCTATGTTTTTTGCAATCATCCATTATTTCGTTTAATTCATCTATCCCATTCCACTTTAATACAGGCAAAGCCGCTAATCGCGGTGATCCTTGTTGAGAAACTGCTTCTAAATGCCAAAGAACTTTTCTACCCCATTTTTTTTTCAAAAAATTAATTAACTCTAGTTCATTATTAAGTGGCAAAAGCATCTGTAAATACGTCCAATTTTTATCCCTAGACCTCATATGAAGAGTTGTATGATTCCATACGACTTCAGAAATTCCATTAACGAGTTTTTCTTCTTCCCCAAGGAGGGTAGATTCAACTTTGAATTTTTTACAAATTAGATCGATAGTTTTTGTTCCTCCAAGAGTAGATTGAATTAATATCTTGTGACTTCTAGAATTACTTTTGAACCATTTTGGCATTTGATCTACAATTTCATCTTCAAGAATTGCTCCTAGTTTCAGATCAATTGCTGCGCTGGTAAGAGTTTTTAAAATTTCTACTGTTTTTTCAAATTCAATACAGTCGATAACTATTGAATACCACTTACGTTTGATATCAGTAGCAAGTATTAAAGAAGTAATTATTCCATTAGTCCCATAAGCATGATTAAGAGGTTCGGATTCTTCAGAATCAAATTTTAATAATACAGGTTTTTTATTCATAGACACTGCCTCTAAACCAATAAGATTTCCTGGATCTCTTAAAAATCCCCACCTTATGGACCCAATACCTCCTGATCCACCTGCAATAAAGCCTCCAATTGTAGCTGTTTTCCAAGTACTAGGAAGCAACCTTAATTCCCTTCCGTATTTTTCTAATTTTTTATTCAAATCTCCCATCACACAACCAGACTGTACTTTCACAAAACCTGTATCTGGATCAAATTCTTCTAGCTTATTAAAGTGACTCATCTGCATTACAACTCCTTTAAACAATGGAACAGCTTGTCCATAATTTCCTGTCCCTGAACCCCTTAAAGTAAGAGGGATAGAAAATTCCCAACAAATTTCTGCTACTTTCTTCACTGCATTATGATCACTAGGTTTTACAACCAAATCAGCGATACAATCGTCTAATTTTTTAGTAAGGATTGGAGAGTAATTATAAAAATCTTTTGAAAGTCTTTTTACTTCGGAATGGCTTTCAATAATCTCTAAGTTTTTGACTTCCCTAAATTTGTGTAAAAATTTAAGACTATTTAATGTCATTAATAAAATTTCTTGTCTTATATATAAACTAGTTGATTAGCAATATAAATCGCCTTTTATATAAACTTTTCTCTTTAAAGAAGTCGAAAAAACATCTGCCCATCTTTGTGCATCTAAAATCACAAAGTCAGCAGGACATCCCTTTTGAATTAAGCCATCCCATTTTAAATTTAATAATCTGCTTGGAGCTAAAAAAATAGAAGATAGAGTCATTCTCTCCCAGGGATTTAATTGAAGCATAGGTATCGAGCAAGACAACATATAAAAAGGATCAAAATTACCAAATGGGTACCAAGGGTCTTGAACATTATCACTACCCAGAGATACATCAACATGTGATTTTTGTAATTGCTTTATTGGCGCAACTGGTCTTTTTAATGATGTTGTTTTATTACTTCGATTGAGCAGCCAAAAATTTGTTAGGGGTAGAGCAATAACCTTAATATTTTTCTTAGCCATTTTTTCTCCTAAATTTAAAATGTCTCTATTACTTAAAGAAATAAGACTACTCAAATGACTACAAGTGATCGGAATACTATTAATTTTTAAATTTTCGATTGTTTCTAATAAAACTTTTATTCCCGCTCCAGGTTCAATAATTGATTCATCTATATGTAAATCAATTTCTAATTTATATTTATTCGCCAGAAGAAGCATCTTTGCAAGAAATTTGCTTGTATTTCTTTTATTGAAAGGGGGTACAATAACACCTCCTAAAATGCCTCCAGTAGAGGAAAATATTTTTGCTAAATCTTCTCCATCAGTTGTATCCCAAAATTCCAATGGAGCCAGAGCGACGAATTGTAAAGTCAACTCAGGTGAAATTTTTTTTTGTAATTTAAAAAGTTCAATCCAAATATCTATAGATTGACCTTTGTATGTATCAATATGACTTCTTATTGCTCGGTATCCATTTTGTATGGCAAGTTTTAATGATTTCTCAACTCTTTCAAGAACCTTATCTGTAGTTCTAGTTTTATGTTCTTCAAGATTTACTGATAATGCTCCTCCATAGTTTGATTCCAGATTAGGAAAGTCTGCCCATGTAAAAGATTTATCAAAATGCGAATGCGTTTCAACAAATCTTGGGAATAAAATATTTTTTGGTTTTGCAACTTTATCTTTTAAAGGCTTTAACTCAGAAACAAATCCATTCTCCCAACTAATGGAAACTGAACATAAATCCTCTACATCTATAATGAGGTTATCTATATCTTCTATTAAAAAAAGGCTTCTGGGAATAAGAACCTCAGCTGTGCTGGAATTACTCAAATTATTTAGATTTTCTTTTATTTTAAATCATTAAAAACATTAGTAAATTAGAAAATAATTCAAATTTCGCTAAAAGATAAAAATAACTATGAAAAATTACCCTTGAGTTGTTAAATTTATAAATGTGAGGCGGGCGTCGCCAAGTGGTTAAGGCAGCGGCTTGTGGCGCCGCTATTCGGGGGTTCGAATCCCCTCGCTCGCCCTCAAAAATATTGCAGCAAAATTATTTAACTTGTAATTTTGAATTAATGAATCATAAAAAATTCCTAGCAAAGTGCTAACAAAAACAAAATCAGACGAAAAAAAATCTCAACAAGATTCAACTACTGGCAGTTATTGGATAACCACATTTGGATGCCAAATGAACAAGGCTGATTCTGAGAGAATGGCTGGGACATTAGAGAAGATGGGATATACCAAAGCAGATAATGAATTAAATGCAGATTTGGTCTTATACAATACATGCACAATCAGAGATAATGCGGAGCAAAAAGTTTATAGCTTTCTAGGAAGACAAGCAAAAAGAAAGCACAAAACACCCAACTTAAAACTTGTTGTTGCAGGTTGTCTTGCACAGCAGGAGGGAGAGTCCTTATTAAGAAGAGTCCCAGAACTTGATCTTGTTATGGGGCCTCAACACGTAAACAATCTTGAGAATCTTCTGGGGAAAGTTGATTTAGGAAATCAAGTTGCTGCTACAGAAGAAACCTTCATTTCTGAAGACATAACAAGTGCTAGAAGAGAAAGCTCTATTTGTGGCTGGGTTAATATCATTTATGGATGTAATGAAAGATGTTCATATTGTGTAGTCCCTTCTGTAAGAGGGAAAGAGCAATCAAGATATCCAAATGCGATAAAAAGTGAGATCCAAAAATTAGCTGATGATAATTTTAAAGAAATTACTCTTTTGGGTCAGAATATTGATGCTTATGGTAGAGACCTTCCAGGAACCACAAAAGAGGGTAGAAAAGAGAATACTCTTACTGATCTTTTGTATTATATTCATGATGTTAAAGGAATTCGCAGAATAAGATTTGCTACTAGTCATCCAAGATATTTTTCAAAAAGATTAATTCAAGCTTGTTATGAACTTGATAAAGTCTGTGAACATTTCCATATTCCCTTCCAAAGTGGTAATGATGAAATCTTAAAACAAATGTCAAGAGGATATTCTATCAAAAAGTATAAAAATATTATCGAGAATATAAGGTCATTAATGCCAGATGCATCAATCACTGCTGACGCAATAGTTGCTTTCCCAGGAGAAACCGAACAACAATACCAAGATACATTAAATCTAATATCAGATATTGGTTTTGATCAAGTAAATACGGCAGCATATTCTCCAAGACCAAATACTCCTGCAGCAGTTTGGGCAAATCAACTTTCTGAAGTGGTAAAAAAAGCTAGATTACAGGAAATTAATGATTTAGTCGAAAAAACTGCCAGGAGTAGAAATCAAAGATACATCAACAACATTGAAAGCGTTTTAATTGAGGGTTTAAATCCAAAAAATTCTTCACAAATTATGGGTAGAACTAGAACAAATAGATTAACTTTCGTAGAGATCCCAAAAAACATTAATTTTAATTTTTCATTGGGAGATGAGATAGATGTCAAAATAAATGAAGCAAGACCTTTTTCTCTAACAGGCGAACTTTATTTATAATCTTTTTAAATGATAAGGGGGCAAAAAAAATGTATTGGGTTAATATTCGGTGGGAATTCCAATGAGCATGAAGTATCGATATCCTCTGCAAAAACTGTTTTTCAAGCATTTAATTCAGAAATAAACAAAGAACGCTATACAGTTAAAACCTTTTACATAAACAAATATGGAGATTGGCTTGATAGTCATCTCTCAGAAAAGATACTAATTGGTGGAATTGAAAACAATAAAACAAATAAAAAAGAAATTTTTAATCAAAAAAAAATTAACTTCCTTGACGGAATTGAATTTCAAAATATTGATGTCTGGTTTCCTCTTTTGCATGGATTTAATGGTGAAGACGGATCAATTCATGGCTTACTTAGATTTACAAAGAAACCTTTAGTCGGATGTGGAATTATAGGCTCTGCACTTGGAATGGATAAAATATTGATGAAAACAATTTTCTCAAACCTTAAACTTCCACAAGTTAATTATCTAGTTTTTCAAAATGAAAATCTCAATGATAAGGAAGTAAAAAATAAAATAATTAATGAAATTTTAAAAAAATTAAAATTTCCTGTTTTTGTTAAACCATCGAACTCCGGATCATCTCTTGGCATCTCCAAAGTCAAAAATGAATCAGAGATATTACAAGCATTAAAAAAGGCTCGGGTAATAGATTCAAGAATCTTAATAGAAGAAGGTTTAGAGGTAAGGGAGATTGAATGCGGAATAATTGGGAATTCAAAACTCTTAACCTCTGAGATAGGCGAGGTAAATTACGAAAGTGATTGGTATGATTATGATTCAAAATATCACTCAAATAATAAAATAATTATCCCAGCCGAAATAGATTCTCAAATCACAAAAAAAATTAAAGAAATTGCTATTAAAAGTTGTAGAGCACTAAATATTTTCGGTTTTGCAAGAGTAGATTTCTTTTTAGAAAAATCTTCAAATAAAATTTTGCTAAATGAAATAAATACAATTCCTGGTTTTACAAAAAACAGTATGTTTCCAATGCTTTGGGAAGCTTCAGGTTTAAAAATTGAACAACTTGTGGCTAAACTGGTAGATATATCTCTAGATTTGTAATTTAAATCAAATGTTGCATGGACTACTTTGGTTACCACTACTTTTAATCTTCATTTTATTAACTGCACTTGGATGGTTAGAAAGAAGAAGGCAAAATCTTTTTAGAAGTTGGGCGAGTGATTCTGAACTGTGCAAGTTAGACAGTTCAGGTGCAGCGTCCTTAAAAGATGGTGAGTTAAAGTGGAGCTTATTTGAAGCTGGTAAATTTGAAGAAAAAGATTGTTTTACAATCAAGAAACTGGAATTAGTTGAATTAATGGCACTTACTTCAGGAGAAGCTCCTCTAACAAATGAATCTCAAGGTAAGTGCAGGTTAAGATTAGTAGGGGATGGGAAAGAGATGGATGTTCCATTTTCAGATGCAGAGCAAGCGAGAGAATGGATGGACCAACTGATGGAAAAAGCTAGATGTGATTTGTGAAAAACCAAAAAAGGATCAAAAATAGAAGCTTTTTTTTTCTAATTTCATTTTTATTTTTAACAAGCTTATTAAGCATTAAAACTCTCAAAAAACTTAATCTTCAGGACATTAGGATTTCTGGTAGTGAAATATTTTCACAGAATGATGTGGTAAAAAATACATCTTTAAAGTTTCCGATCCGATTAATTTTTGTTGAGACAAATTTGTTAGAAAAAGAGTTAAAACAAAATTTATCCCTCAAGAATGTTTCGGTAAACAGAGAATTATTTCCTTATGGTTTGAAAGTTGATATTAATTCAAGAATTCCAATAGCTTACGGGGAGAGAATATTAAACGATGAAAAAATATTAGGCTTCATTGATAAAGATGGAATTTTTATAAATAAACAAAATGTGGATGAAAAAAAATTTAATAGACTTACAATACAAGTTTTTGGATGGAAGGAAAAATTTAAAAAAATATTATCTAAAATTTTTATCGCTATAGAGAATTATGAATTAGAGATAGTTAAAATATCTTTTTCATACGATGGGTTTCTAACTATTGAGGAAAAAGATTTAAACACAATATTCTTAGGATTAAGGCCAAATTTAATCAACTATCAATTACAAATAATCAACAATCTCAAAAATGAATTTAAGAAAAGCAGCTTTTCAAAAAAAATAGATAGTATTGATCTTACTAATCCAGATAAACCAAAAATAAAAGTGTTCAAACCCTAATATTTGAAAAAGGATTTTGAGTAATCTTTTTTAATTATTGTAGTGTTGATATGGGTTTTGCATTCAAAACAAAATATTTAATAAATAAATATTTTTAGGATTTTCCTCAACAAATTCCTACAGATGAACGCAGTAAGTTCATAATGCACCCAATACTAGTATTAGATTCCTATTAAGAGATGAGCTTCGGTAACAATCCAAACTTTGATCAATCGAGAGAAATCCTTCCAAGCCAAAATGCCAAAATAGAAGTTATTGGCGTAGGAGGTGGTGGCAGTAATGCAGTCAATAGAATGATAAATAGTGATTTAGAAGGTGTTTCATTTAGAGTTCTCAATACAGATGCACAAGCCCTACTTCAATCTTCTGCAGAGAGTAGGGTTCAACTTGGACAAAACCTTACTAGAGGTTTAGGTGCAGGTGGTAATCCAAGTATTGGGCAAAAAGCAGCCGAAGAATCCAAAGAAGAGCTTCAACAAGCCTTAGAAGGATCTGATCTAGTTTTTATAGCCGCTGGAATGGGTGGAGGAACTGGTACAGGTGCAGCTCCAGTTGTTGCAGAAGTAGCCAAACAAAGTGGGGCTCTAACAGTGGGTATAGTAACCAAACCATTTTCTTTTGAAGGGAAAAGAAGAATGCGGCAAGCAGAAGAGGGGATCGCAAGACTAGCTGAAAACGTTGATACTCTTATAGTTATTCCAAATGACCGATTAAAAGATGTTATAGCAGGAGCTCCTCTTCAAGAAGCATTTAGGAATGCTGATGATGTTCTAAGGATGGGTGTCAAAGGCATAAGTGACATAATTACTTGCCCAGGATTAGTTAATGTTGATTTTGCAGATGTAAGATCAGTTATGACGGAAGCTGGCACTGCTCTTCTAGGAATAGGTATAGGTTCAGGAAGATCGAGAGCTATAGAGGCAGCACAGGCAGCAATGAATAGTCCTTTGTTAGAAGCAGCTCGAATTGATGGAGCTAAAGGCTGCGTTATAAATATTACTGGTGGGAAAGACATGACTTTAGAAGATATGACCTCTGCATCTGAAATTATTTATGATGTTGTCGATCAAGAAGCAAATATTATTGTTGGTGCTGTGGTAGATGAGGCAATGGAAGGGGAGATACAAGTTACTGTAATTGCTACAGGATTTGAAACAACCCAACCATTAAACCAGCAAAGAATAAAAAACAGATTATCTAATCAACCCTTATATAATTTTTCAGACAATAAAGAATCTGGTGCTAGTATCCCCGAGTTTTTAAAATTAAGGCAAAATAAAAAAGATATAGGTTAAAAGGTAAAATAGAGTGACTCGGTAATCTCGCCTGCCTCAAGCATCCCTTGTGGCTGCTACCTTCCGGTCCTGACCAGGTTTAGGCGTTAAAACCGCGAAAGGCCGAGTCAAAAATATATTAGCAATTCTTGATTAAAAAAGATACATAAATTTTATTATGCTGCCTTCAGACCTAGTTAATTATAAAAAAAAATCTCGCAAAATCATTGCACTTACTGCATGGGACTCCATATCAGGATCTATTGCAGAACAAGCAAATGTAGATCTCGTACTAGTAGGAGATTCATTAGCAATGGTCTGCTTAGGATACAAATCGACATTGCCACTAACTTTTGAAAACATAATTTATCATACTAATGCTGTTTCAAGAGGATTTAAGAAGAAAATTGAGGAACAACCTTTAGTCGTTTCAGATATGCCTTTTCTGACTTATCAATGTGGTGAGGATAAAGCTGTTGAGTATGCGGGGAAAATCATTCAGAGCACTTATGCAAAAGCTGTAAAAGTGGAAGGAGCTGAACCAGAAATACAAAAAGTTATTTCTAGATTAATAAGAATGGGAATCCCTGTTATGGGTCATATAGGTCTTACACCACAAAGCTATCTAAATATTGGATTAAGAAAACAAGGAGAAAGCTTAGCAAGCCAAGAAAAAATCAAGAAAGAGGCTTCTATTCTTGAAAAATTAGGATGTTTTTCAATAGTTCTTGAACATATTCCTGATTTGCTTGCTAAAGAAATACAAAATTCTTTATCAATTCCCACAATAGGTATCGGTGCAGGTAATTATTGCGATGGGCAAGTAAGAGTTACTGCAGATTTGTTAGGCCTCAATGATGATCAACCGCCATTTTGCCAACCAATTATCCAAGGTAAGAAATTATTTAAGGATAAATTAAAAGAATGGGTATCCTCTGAAAGGCTTAATTAATCTTATCCCACCACTTAAACATAGAAACTAGAACTTGATTACTTAGTTCCATGCCATTAGGCTCACTTAAAAAGAATCTATTCCCCTTTCTTACTAATAGTCCACTTTCAAGAAACTTTTCCCATTCTTCAAGCAATTTACTGAAGTTGCTCTCAAATTTTTTATTTCCCCAGTTTTGTTCTTTAAAGACCTCTTTGATATCAAGACCCTCTTTGAGTCTTAATCCCAACATTATTTTCTCATCAAGTTCTTTATAGACAAACTCCTTATTAATTAGGGATACATCTAAATTATATTCGTGTTGTCTAGTTACCCATTCTTTGTATTCTTTGCTAACTCTTGGTCTAGTTAACTTTTCCCCCCAAGGAGAACTAGTGGAACCTTGACCAAAACCCCACCAGCCTAAACCACTCCAATAAACTCTATTGTGCCTAGATTGATGTCGCGGAAGGCAATAGTTTGAGATTTCATATCTTGAATACCCTGAGTTTTTTAATATTAAATGTGTTGATTCACTATTTCTAAAAGCTTCTTCATCACTTGGGAGTTTTAAGTTACCTAAATTAACTAATTTTTTAAAAACAGTGCCATTTTCAATATTTAAATCGTAAATAGATAGATGCGGTGGTGAGAATGATATTGCTTTATATAAGTCATCTCGCCATTCTCTAAATCCACTAAGTGGCAAGTTTTGAATTAAATCTAAACTCCAGCTTTTTATTAACCCAGAATCATATTCTCTCTTCAACCATAAACAAGATTTTTCTGCATCTTCCTTCAAATGACGCCTTCCGGACTTTTGAAGTATCTGATTATTAAAACTTTGGACTCCGAGACTAAATCTATTTATTCCAGCATTAATGAATCCAAAAAGATCATCTTGAGTAAAACTAGCTGGATCAATCTCCATAGTGATTTCAGCACCATAGTCAATTCCATAATTTTCTTTAAAAAGATCAATTAATTCTTTAATTTGGGTAGGATCTAAAATTGATGGTGTACCGCCTCCTATATAAATTGTTGATAGAGGTGATTTATGCTTAATTGACAATATTTCTTTATGTAAAAATTGCAAATACTCTTGAACAGTTTTGCTTCCATAACCTTTTAAAGTTTCAACTTTGTTTCCTAGTGGAATAACTGCGAAATCACAATAAAAACACCTTCTGTGGCAAAAAGGAATGTGCACATAAGCACTTCTTGGAAACTTATTCATAATCTAAATACATTTTTAAGCTCCAAAAAAGTATTAAGGATCGAAAAAAATAAAATCCTTATTTACTCAATTAATAAATCCTAGTAGATTATAGATATGACAGATATCTTAGTATTAATTTTATTTGTATTGTCTGGGGCTGCTTCAGGGTGGCTTGGTGTTGATTTATTGCCAGTAGACATACTCAAACAGGTATCCAATGTAGAAGGTTTCAGAATTGTTTTAGCAATAATTGGTTTTTTTGTAGGATTAGCAGCTGGTTTTGTATTCCTTCAACTGAGAAAGACTTTTCTTGATCAAATAAGAACAATGCCAACGGACTTACTAATAAGTAGGTCTGTTGGATTAATTTTAGGATTACTTGTTGCGAATCTCCTACTTGCTCCAATACTATTAATTCCCTTCCCTAGAGAGGTTTTTTTCGCCAAGCCCTTAGCGGCTATATTAAGCAACATTTTCTTTGGTGTGCTTGGTTATAAGTTAGCAGATACCCATGGAAGGACATTATTGAGATTATTCAATCCAAATAACACTGATGCATATCTAGTCAATGAAGGGATACTCCCTGCTGCAAGTCCAAAAATTCTTGATACCAGCGTAATTATTGATGGAAGAATCAATGGCCTATTAAGTTGCGGCTTATTGGAAGGGCAATTAATTGTTGCTCAAAGTGTAATTGATGAGTTACAAACTTTAGCTGACTCAAGCAGTAATGAAAAAAGGTCAAAAGGCAGAAGAGGCCTCAAGTTGTTAAAAGAATTAAGAGATTTATATGGGAGAAGACTTGTAATAAACCCAACAAAATATGAAGGTAATGGAGTAGATGAAAAACTACTTAAAATTACAGAGGATATGACAGGAACTTTAATTACAGCTGATTATAATCTTTCTCAGATCGCTGAAGTTAAAGAATTAAAAGTAATGAATTTGAGTGATTTGGTTATTGCTTTAAGACCAGAAGTACAACCAGGAGAGTCACTTAATATAAAAATTGTGAGAGAAGGCAAAGAAAAAATGCAAGGTATTGGATATTTAGATGACGGCACGATGGTTGTAATTGATGAAGCAAAGAATTTTGTGGGAAGCAGATTAGATATTGTCATCACAGGAGCATTACAAACTCCCACTGGAAGAATGGTCTTTGGAAAACTAATAAATAATCCTGAGTCAAACAAATCTTTTAAATCACCAGCGACACAGGGCTAAATCTAGCTAGAATCAGTTCAATCTTAATTTTGTGATACAAATGACTGTATCTGCTCCTTATTACGGCGAAAACACCGTCATGAGGACTCCGCCCCCTGATCTCCCCTCTCTTTTACTGAAAGAGCGAATTGTTTATCTTGGTTTACCATTATTTTCAGATGATGATGCAAAAAGACAACTAGGAATGGATGTTACTGAGCTAATCATTGCTCAACTTCTTTATTTGGAATTTGATGATCCAGAAAAACCAATCTATTTCTATATCAATTCAACTGGTACAAGCTGGTACACTGGTGACGCAGTTGGTTTTGAAACAGAAGCTTTCGCTATCTGCGATACCATAAGTTACATTAAGCCTCCAGTACATACAATATGTATCGGACAAGCAATGGGGACTGCTGCAGTTATTCTTTCATCTGGCACAAAGGGACAAAGAGCCGCTCTTCCACATGCTTCTATTGTTTTGCATCAACCTATAAGCGGGGCAAGAGGCCAAGCAACTGATATCCAAATAAGAGCTGAGGAAGTTTTGAAAAATAAAAAATCAATGTTGGAGATTTTATCTCGTAATACTGGAAAGACAATCGAAGAACTCTCAAAAGACTCTGACAGGATGAGTTATCTCAACCCCCAAGAAGCACTAGATTATGGAGTTATCGATAGAATACTCACAAATCAAAAAGATCTCCCAAATAAAATTTAACACTCACAAAACTATTTTAAAATCATGCCAATAGGAACTCCAAGCGTGCCTTACAGACTTCCAGGAAGTCAATACGAAAGATGGGTCGACATATATACAAGACTAGGTGTTGAAAGAATTCTTTTTCTTGGACAAGAAGTGAATGATGGTATTGCTAATAGCCTTGTTGCACAAATGCTTTATCTAGATTCTGATGATAATTCCAAACCTATCTATCTGTATATAAATAGCCCAGGAGGTTCAGTAACTGCTGGCTTGGCAATTTATGACACCATTAAATATGTAAAAAGTGATGTAGTAACTATATGCGTAGGCCTCGCAGCCTCCATGGGAGCGTTCCTATTGGCCGCTGGTACAAAAGGTAAAAGAGTTGCTTTGCCTCACAGTAGAATAATGATTCATCAACCCTTAGGAGGCACATCTCAACGCCAAGCAAGTGATATTGAAATAGAAGCTAAGGAAATTTTAAGAATTAAAGATATGTTAAACATTTCTATGGCAGATATGACAGGCCAATCATTTGAGAAAATTGAAAAGGATACTGATAGAGATTATTTTCTAAGTGCGGAAGAAGCAAAAAATTATGGATTAATTGATAGAGTAATTACACATCCAAGCGAAGCAAATCAGTCTTAAACTTTCTAAATTAATTTTTTTATTTTTATTTTTTAAATTAATAATTTTTTTGTTTTATTGCTACCTTAATGTCTAAAATAATAACTATCAAACGCAAAGAAGCTACAACTAATGACGCAACTCTTTTACGACAAAGATGCAGATCTAAGTCTTTTAAATGATAAAACAATAGCGATTATTGGATATGGATCACAAGGTCATGCACATGCTCTAAATCTGAAAGATAGCGGTATGGATGTAATTGTTGGATTATATACAGGAAGTAAGTCTGAAAGCAAAGCCATTAGCGATGGTCTACAAGTCTTTAGCGTTTCTGAAGCTTGCGAAAAAGCAGACTGGATTATGATTCTCCTCCCCGATGAGTTTCAGAAAGATGTTTACCTTAAGGAAATAGAACCTAATTTAAAAGAAGGAAAGATACTAAGTTTTGCTCATGGCTTCAATATAAGATTCGGACTTATCAAACCTCCTAGTTTTGTTGATGTTGTAATGATTGCCCCAAAAGGACCTGGACACACTGTTCGTTGGGAGTATCAGAACGGTCAAGGAGTTCCAGCGCTGTTTGCTGTAGAGCAGGATTCTTCCGGAAGTGCAAGATCATTGGCAATGGCTTACGCTAAAGGGATTGGAGGAACGAGAGCTGGGATTCTTGAAACAAACTTTAAAGAAGAAACAGAAACTGATTTATTTGGCGAACAAGCGGTTTTGTGCGGAGGATTATCAGAACTGGTCAAGTCAGGATTCGAAACTCTTGTAGAGGCAGGTTATCAACCGGAACTTGCTTACTTCGAATGCTTACATGAAGTCAAACTTATTGTTGATTTAATGGTGAAGGGAGGCTTATCTCAAATGAGAGATTCCATTTCAAATACCGCAGAATATGGAGATTATGTAAGTGGTAAAAGACTAATCAATAGTGATACAAAAAAAGAAATGCAGAAAATTCTAAAAGATATTCAAGATGGGACTTTCGCTAAGAATTTTGTAGAAGAATGCGATAAAAACAAACCCTTAATGACAAAATTAAGAGAAGAGAACTCAAAACATGAAATTGAGAAAGTAGGTAAAGGTTTGCGCTCGATGTTCAGTTGGCTGAAGTAAATTTATTTTTAATATTCCTTGGATCGATTGGTTTTGATTTATTAATCGGCGATCCAAGATTCTTAATCCACCCTGTACAAGTAATTGGCTTTTACATAAAAAAAATATCTGATTGCCTCATAAATAATTTTGGGGGAAATAAAAATATATTGTTTTGGGGAGGTTTAATAGTAGCTATATCCACCATAGGAATGAGTTTTGGTTTAGGTAAATTGATAGAACTCAGTTATGTGCAATCAAGAAATAATTTTTTTTGTGGATTGCTAATTTTTTTTGGACTTTCAAGTTGTATTGCGACTAAGGGACTTATTTCAAGTGTGAAAGAGATTGCAGAGCTAATAGAACGGGAAGAAATTAATGACCAAAATAAGAGAATAATTAAAGAGAAGGTACAAAGGATAGTTAGTAGGGATGTAAGTTCATCTTCTTTAGAACATCTTTTGAGATCAAGTACAGAGAGTCTTACCGAGAATTCTGTTGATGGAATATTTGGGCCATTATTTTGGATTTTTATTGGAATTTTTTTTATGAAATTTTCAATTTTTCTGCCAGGGCCTTTATCACTTGGTTTTTCTTATAAAGCCATAAGCACTTTAGATTCAATGATAGGTTACAGATATGATTATTTTAGATATTTAGGTTTTTTCAGTGCAAAAATCGAAGATATTTTTACATTTGTTCCTTCAAGATTAGTTTTAATTACATTACCTCTAGTTAGTCCCAAAATTAATGAGTATGGATCAATAATAAAAAAAAGCTATCTTGATGGTAAAAAATATGATTCGCCTAATGCTGGGATTTCAGAGGCTATATTTGCTTATATTTCTGGAATAACATTGGGTGGAAAAAGTAAATATAAAAATGAGATTATTAAAAAGCCAAAGATCAATGCGAATGGAGATAATTGCACTGGGGATAAAATTAAATTAATTTGTCAATTAATTTTGAGATTACAATTATTGTGGATAATAATTTTTGTCTTAATTTTTTTTGTAATTTCAACTTCAATTTAATAATAAATTAGTTTTAAAATTACTAGAATAAATAACAAAAGTTCTATGCAAGAAAACGACTCTCCAATAGAAAATCAAAATGATGATTTTACTGATACATCATCAACTGATAATGAATACTCAAAATGGGTAGACAATCAGGGAGATGAAGTAAAGAATGTTTTTGGATTTAATAGCAGTGTTGAACTTGTAAATGGTAGAGCAGCAATGATCGGATTCTTAATGCTCATATTAACCGAGTTAGTTTTTAGCGGCAGACCTGTTACTTCTTCAATTTTTGGTATTAATTAAAAATGGAAGCAAAAAAATCTAATCCAATAAAAGTATTCTTATACATATCTGTTTGGGTAATTATTTGGGGTACTATAGGTTCTTTAGTCGATTTTCCTCTTTATAAAAATAAAATATACTCAGAAGGAAGCATATATCAATATCTTACTTTCACAATTACAGCTGTTATTTCTATTATATCAGCAAAGTTTTTTTATAAGAAAATTGATTTATAAAAACTTGTACCTAAATTTCTTGATAATTTTTGCTGGTTCTTCACTTTCATTGGACTCGTAAAGTATCCACTGATGAGTCTCAGTATCATGGTCACAACCATAATTTCCAGATTGGTTATCGTAACTTGAAAGATATGAATGACAATTTTGGTCTGCCTCAAAAGCCGAGTCATAACCTGTTAGAAAATATATCAAAAATAGAACAGTTATCAACAAAAAAAATACTTGAGAAACCAAATTAATTATCTTCATAAGATATTCTAAAATTTAAATATATCATCTAATAAAATCTTTCGATCTAAAAATATAGCTAACGTCCAACATTAAATACAAAGTCATGGAATTCTTGATTCTTTAAATACAGGATGACTAGCAATACTAAAATGATATTTAAGCCTATTACTATTGATCCAAAAATATTTATTTGTTTTTTGCCTGGCAAAGTGTAAGTAAATTTCTTGCCTTTAAGAATACCAGCTAAGCCTTTTTTTGCTTTTATTTGAGTATTTTGAGTATTATTCTTAACTTCATTATCAGAAAAACCTTTTACCATTACAAATTAAATAACAAATTTATAATATTCCAAAAAAATAAATTATTTTAATAATTAACAATTTTTAATCACATATGGGATCATTAATGAAATTTTCTCATTTGAGAAATTATTAAAAAAATAAGCTTCAATAATTTCCGTTTGCAGCCCCAATAAACTTGATTGACATTTGAATCTATTTTGGTCAAATACTACTAATTGAAGTTTTTCTATTTCAGAAACTAATTCTTTACATATTTTGGTTCGAGAATCTTTAAAACAATCACTAGATTGTTTTAAAATCTTAGACTTTGTTGGTATTGTTTCAGCCATAACAAAATTTGATAACAACAAAAATTTAAGGAATAAAATAGTTAAACATTTCATTACTTTTTAAGATTTCAAAATTTTGGATGCCTAGTTAAGAGTGTTAGGCATTGAGCTAATTGCATCTTTTTGCGATTAAAAAAAAAGATGCTCTAAAAGAGCACCTTATTATTAAAGGAAGAAATAGATTAAAAAAATTACCCTTGAACTCTATCCTTAAAAAGTTTACCTGCAGAGAATGTTGGAACTCTTTTAGCGGGTATTGCTATTTTTTCGCCTGTCTTAGGGTTTAATCCCTGTCTTGCAGAACGATCTCTTGGTTCAAAAGAACCAAATCCTAGTAAAGAGACTTTTTTGCCTTCCACTACTGAATCAACAATAGTTTCAATAGCTGCATCAACAACTAAAGAAACATCCGTTTTTGTGAGCTCTGTACGAGCTGCAACAAGATTTACTAAATCAGCTTTGTTCATTGAAATTTAAATTAAAGCTAGGGGTTAAAAAAAGATTTAAATCGAGTTTAAACCTCGAACTTTCACATCATATGGAGCAAATACAAATACGGCAACCGAAAATGCCGGCGGCGCAAAGCTTTATACAAATTTTAGGGTCATTTTTAGCAACACTATTTATTTCTTATAGCCGTACTTTTTCATTTATAAAAAATAGCCTCTTCATTTAGAGAACAGCAAAAAGCATTGGTGGCACTGGATTTAGCATTAAAAATCTAACTATATTTAGCAAAGGGGGGAAATGTCAAAGGGGGGTTGAATTTAAGAATTTGAGCTATTTATTATGTTTTATTAATTTTCAGATATATTTCCTTCTCATCACATGAAAAAACACAATTTGTATTTTGAAATCAAGAAAAATCTAGTTTTCTCGTTATTAAACTTTCTCTATAAATCGTTTTATGCACTGAACAGATGGATGAAGGAATTGTAATTAATTAGAAAATTAATACTCTCCAAGATCTAATAAAGTTAATTAGTAAAGCCTTAAATTTCAGTTTTTTTATAAATTTTGCATCTATTATTCATATCAGTAATTTAAATAAATTATCTCAATATTTAACTAATCAATGATAAACAAAAAGTGATTCATCTCAATAAAGGTAAACCATTTCCTTTAGGGAGTTCTCTAACTTCACAAGGGATTAATTTTTCCTTAGTAGCCACAAATGCAGAATATGTAGAAATCTTATTGTTTGAGAAAGAGGACTCTATTTCTCCAAAAAGCATATTCAAATTAGATCAGACTCATAATAAAGGTCCTTACTGGCATGCGGAAATAAAAAATTTAGATGTAGGTTGTATTTATGCTTTTCGAGTGAAACAAAAAAATAATGAAATTAATAATAACTATGAAAAAAAAGTATTACTTGATCCATGTTCAAGGGGTATTACCGGATGGGGAAGTTATAAAAGAGAAAATGCATTAAAAAAGCAAGAAAATACTAACTCTTGTCTTAAAAGCGTTGTTTGCGATAGAAAATTATTTAATTTTAAGGATTATCCAAGACCGAAACATTCTTGGGAAGAAACAATTATTTATGAACTCCATATCAAAGCTTTCACTGAATCAACAGATAAAGATGAAAGTTGTTTTAAGAAATTTTTAAAAAAAATTCCATATCTCAAAGAACTGGGTATTACAACAATTGAATTACTTCCAATTTTTTGTTTTGATCCTACTGATGCCCCAAATGGTCTAAAAAATTTTTGGGGATATAGTCCAATTAATTGGTTTACTCCGCATTTTGAATATCTTTCGAATGAATCCGCCGAAAAGAATAGAGAGGAATTTAGAGGATTTGTAGAGGAATGTCATAAAGCAGGCATTGAAGTCATCTTAGATGTTGTATACAATCACACTTGCGAAGGTGATTCAAAAGGGCCAGCAATATCTTGGAAAGGTATAGATGAAAATCTTTATTACTTTATTGGAAAAGATAAAAATTATCAGGACGTCTCCGGATGTGGTAATACTATTGCAGCGAACAGAGGATTAGTTAGAAAACTAATAATTGAATCTTTAAAATGTTGGGCGAGTGAATTAGGAGTTGATGGTTTTAGATTTGATTTAGGAATTGCCCTATCAAGAGGAGAAAATCTTTCACCGCTTGATAATCCTCCAATTTTTGAAGATATAGAATGTGAACCAGAACTTATAGATATCAAGTTCATAAGTGAGCCATGGGATTGTGGGGGTTTATATAAATTAGGTGATTTCCCATCTAAAAATACTTTCACTTGGAATGGTCATTTTAGAGATGACTTGAGGAGATTTTGGAAGGGGGATAAAAATACAGCTTGGAATATGAGCGATAAAATAAAAGGGACGCCATCTATTTATAAAGAAGATAATATTTTTCCAAAGTCGATAAATTTTATTACTTCACATGATGGCTTCACTCTAAAAGACCTAGTAACTTTCAATAGAAAACATAATTTTGCCAATAGAGAACAAAATAGAGATGGAGAAAACCATAACAATTCTTGGAATCATGGTACTGAGGGACCAACTACGAACTTATTAATCAACGATTTAAGAAAGAGACAACAAAAAAATCTTATTCTTAGTTTACTTATATCTAGAGGTGTTCCAATGATACTTATGGGAGATGAGATAGGAAGATCACAAGGCGGTAACAATAATTCTTGGTGCCAAAACAATTTATTGGGCTGGATGAATTGGGAACATGATCAAAAAGATTTGGAATTATTAGAATATTTTAAATACGTCATAAAAATCCGAAAAAAACTAATACATATTTTCAATCCATCATTCTTCCCTAATAATCAAACTAATGAAAATATTCCAACATATCATTGGCATGGAACAAAGTTAGATAGTCCCGATTGGAGTAGTTGGTCTCACACAGTTGCCTTTAGCATTAACAAAGACAATAATCCGCTGGTCTGGATAGGTTTAAATGCATATTCAAAAAGTATCGATTTCCCCTTGCCGAAATGTAAATATAATTGGTTAAAAGTTATTGACACTAGCATGTCTGAGATTTTTGAACCCTTAACTATTAATAAAAAATCTGTTTCAATAAAGAGTAGAAGCTCTTTACTAATCATTTCAGAAGAAGTATTTGGGGCAAAAAATAATTTATTCTAAAAGCGGGCGGCGGGAATCGAACCCGCATCTTCAGCTTGGAAGGCTGAGGTTTTACCACTAAACCACGCCCGCATTAAGTAATAGATTTACCAATGCAATAATACATTATCAAACAATAAACAAAGTAAAAAGATTGGAAAATTCACACTTGAAAAAAAATATTTCTAGATCAACAACAAGATTAATGTTCTCTTACGGGCTAGGAGATGCAGGCACAGGTTTAGTCGCGACACAATTTGGTTTTTTTCTATTCAAATTCTTTATTTCTGCTGGTTTACCAGTAATAATTGCAGGATCATTATTAATGTTAATAAAGATATGGGATGCAGTAAATGATCCGTTAATTGGATGGTTAAGTGATCGTACTAAATCAAGATGGGGACCTAGAATCCCTTGGATGGTAGCAGCATCTGTTCCTCTTGGTTTCTCTTTAGCTGCGATATGGTGGACACCCATTGGTTCAGTGCTAACCAAGACTATTTACTATGCCATAATTTCTATAATCGTAATGACCGCTTATACAAGTATTAATCTTCCTTTTGCAGCTCTTTCTACTGAAATTTCTGAAAAAACAGCTATAAGAACAAGACTAAATGCATCTAGATTTACTGGCTCAATAATCGCAGGATTAACTGGTTTAATAATTGCTGGAGTTGTATTAGGTTCCGAAGGATCTGCAAATAATGAATATTTTTTAATGGGTAAAATAAGCGGATGTATTGCAGTTGCTGCAACATTAATTTCTTGTTGGGGATTAGCTCCATTCGCAAAAAAAGCAAGAAGGCCTTCTGGAAAAGTTGAAGCAATAACACTTCAATTCAAAAGGATCTTCAGAAATAAAAAATTTCTAAAAGTTATTACGCTCTATATTCTTCTCTGGTGCGCCTTACAATTAATGCAAACAGTAGCGTTAATCTATGTCGAGGATGTACTTAATGTCCCAACATATATTGCGAAGTGGATCCCAATACCTTTTCAAATAAGCGCTTTAGTAGGTTTACAAATATGGACCAGAGTATCAAATAAATTGAATAGGATTTCAGCGTTAAACTATGGAGCGACTATGTGGATTATTTCATGTACAGCAGCTTTATTTTTACCTTCATTATCAAAAATTTCAGGAGTTGGAGATGGTTTATTCCTAAATGCAAGCAACATATTTCTGTTCATTCTTTTAATTTTCATAATCTGTCTAATTGGTATTGGAGCTTCAACCGCTTTTCTTATCCCTTGGTCACTACTTCCTGATGCAATAGACGAAGACCCAGAGAAACCAGCAGGATTATATACTGCTTGGATGGTACTTATTCAGAAGATAGGTATTGCGTTTAGTGTTCAATTATTAGGATTTTTATTGTATTTATCAGGTTATCAATCATGCTTTGTTGATAAAGATGGTCTAAATATTATTGAACAATGCTACTCAGCACAATTAACTATTAGATTATGTATTGGTTTTATTCCTTCAATATTGGTAATAATTGGTCTTTTAATCATGAGAAAATGGGATCGAAAATTAATTACAAACTAATATAAAGATATGTATTACCTTAATTTTTTCAAAAGACTTCTAAGCAGCCTAGTCATTGGCGGGCAAGCAATTAATTTTATCTTTAAGGGTAAAATTTCCAAAAATGATCTCTTTGACCAACTTATGGAATCAGGTCCTGGCAGTTTATTAATTGTATTAATTACAGGAATTGCCGCAGGTACAGTTTTTAATATTCAGGTTGCATCACAACTCACAAGTATGGGGGTTTCAAGTGAAATTGGAGGTTTATTAGCAGTAGGCATGGCAAGAGAAATGGCTCCTCTTCTAACTGCTACTTTAATGACTGGAAAGGTTGCCACTGCCTATGCTGCTCAACTGGGTACTATGAAAGTCACAGAACAAATTGAGGCAATAACAATGTTAAGGACCGAACCAGTCCAATATTTGGTAGTCCCAAGGTTACTATCGATGGTAATAATGTCTCCGATACAGTGTCTTTTGTTTTTATCAGTAGCTTTATGGAGTGGACAAATTTGGAGCACAATTTTTTATAAAGTTCCTCCAATAGTTTTTTGGACATCTGTAAGATCAGGTAATGTGAGCTTAACCAGTGCAGACTTAACTTCAATGTTAATAAAATCTGTAGTGTTCGGATTACTTATTTCAATCATTGCTTGTGGATATGGACTTACAACCAAAGGAGGTCCAAAAGAAGTTGGAACAAGTACAACAGGTGCAGTTGTAATGACTCTCGTTACTGTATCTTTAATGGATGTATTACTAACGCAAATTTTATTTGGATGATTCTATGTTTAATACTAAATCAAAAAAAGAGGAACCAGTAATAATATCTCCTTCATTTCAGTTGCCAATCATTCTAATAGTTTTAAGTTTTATGCTTTTGTTTTTGAATATTGGTTCTTTGCCAACAATAGTTTCTGCTTCTTTTAGTTTTTTTTTATTACTTCAGTCATTCACCTTAAGAATAAAAATAACAAATGATGATTTTATCGTTTTACAATTAGGGAAAGAGATTAGAACTTTTCCATTCAAGAACTGGATATCATGGAAATTCTTTTTCCCAATAATCCCAGGTATTTTTTATTTTAGAGAAAAGTCCAGTCCTCATTTATTGCCAATTTTATTTAATCCAAAGCAATTAAAAGATGAGCTCATAAAAAAAGTTGACTCCCTTGAAATTAAAAATTCTTAAAATTCAAACTTTGCCTAATCATCAAAATTACCTAAATGACCAATACAGAAATTTCCGACAATAATCCTGAAAAGGAATTAAAAATAGATAAGTCCATTTTAGATGATAAAACAAAACAAATTAGTAAAAAAAATACAACTCAAAATAAAAAAATTACACCGAAAAACGATAAATCAACTAAATCTTTTGATGAAATTTCTAATGAAATTTTTAGAGATCTCTTTTCAAAAAAAGACTCTCTAGTTAAAGAAATAAAAGAGTTAGAAACAAAAAAAAATGAAATAGAAAAAGATATTGAGTCTAATTTTAAAGGACAGTCAGATAATATTGCTAAAAGAGTTAAAGGCTTTCAGGAGTACTTAACTGGAGCTTTGCAGAATCTTTCACAAAACGTAGAGGGACTTGAATTAGTTTCTCAACCAATAATCGTGAAGCCCTCTCCCCTTGATGAGAAAAAGCAAGACAATAGCACAAATAATGTAGTTAATGTTCCTGCTCTTTCCGAGACATTTAAGCCAGATAAAGAGATTATAAAAAGTTGCTTTACAAGTTTCACAGAACAACCCGACTTTTATGCAGAACCTTGGAAATTAAGACGGAGTCTTGATTCCTCAGATATAGAAATTATGGATGATTGGTTCTTTAACATGGGCGGAAGAGGTTCTCTTGAAAGTAGAGGATCTCGACAAAAAAATGCCTTGTTATCAGCTGGCTTAATATCTATTCTTGGCGAATTATATGGAGATCAATTTCAGACTCTTATTTTAGCTTCACAGCCAGAACGATTAGGTGAATGGAGAAGAATTCTTCAAGATTCACTTGGTCTAACAAGGGATGACTTTGGACCTAATAGTGGGATTGTTCTGTTTGAAAGGCCTGAAGGTGTCATCGAAAGAGCTGATAGATTAGAAGCCAATGAAGAATTGCCATTTATTATCATTGATGCAGCAGAAACTTCCGTTGAAATTCCAATACTTCAATTCCCATTATGGGTTGCATTTGCTGGTTCAGATAATGAAATTTACGATGATCTTGAACTAAACTAAGATTTATGAATATCTTAATAATTTTTACAAGTTATCTTTTAGGATCACTTCCCACAGGTTTTTTAATTGGAAAATATCTCAAAAATATAGATCTAAGAACTATGGGTTCTGGATCTACAGGTGCTACAAATGTCTTAAGAAATGTTGGGAAATGGCCAGCACTTTTTGTATTTATCATTGACGTTGGGAAAGGACTAATAGCAGTAAAAATTGCTCAAAATTATACAGATCAAGGCTTAATAGAGGTAATAGCAGGAATATCCGCTATATCAGGACATATTTGGCCAATATGGCTTGGAGGTAAAGGAGGGAAAGCTGTTGCTACGGGATTAGGTATGTTTTTAGCTCTTTCTTGGAAAGTTGGACTCGCATCTCTTGGCATTTTTTTAATAGTCCTAACAAAAACTAAATTTGTTTCTTTATCCAGTATTTCAGCTGCAATCTTACTTCCTATTTTTATGTTTATTTACCTAAGTGAATTTATGCACTCATACTTTTTTATAAGTTTAATTGTGGCAGTATTAGTAATCTGGAAACATAGAACAAACATAACAAGATTGCTTAAAGGAGAAGAATCCAAAATTAATCAGAATCAATAGATTTAAATATTTCTATTAGAGCTTTATTAGGGTCTATAGCTTTTGAAATTGATCTGCCAATGACTAACTTAGAAGCGCCATTATCTATAGCTTCATGGGGAGTCATAATTCTATTTTGATCATCTTTATTGTCAATATTTAATCTGATACCTGGTGTAATAAGTTCAAAATTATGTTTATAAATAGATCTCAACTTATTTACCTCCCAAGGGGAACAAACACATCCATCTAGTCCGGCATCAAAAGACAACTTTGCAAGTCTTAATACATTTTCTTCAATTGAATTATTTCTATCAAGATCAGTTTGAAAATCTTTAAGAGAAAAGCTTGTTAAAACTGTTATTCCTACAACCAATGGAGGTTTCACACTGACTGAGGTGGCTCCTTCTAAAGATGCTTTTTTCGAATCCTTAAGAGCTTTTAAGCCTGCTGAAGCATGAATAGAAATTATATCAACCCCTAATTTTGAAGTTTGGAAACATGCTGCACGCATGGTATTTGGAATATCATGAAATTTTAAGTCTAAAAAAATTTTTTTATTTAAACCTTTTAATATTTCAATAATTCTTGGTCCTTCCCTAACAAAAAGCTCTAAACCAACTTTCACCCACTTAATGTTAGGACATTTTTCCAAAAGTAATTTTGCTTGACTGACATCTAATCCATCAATTGCCAATATTATTTTATCTTCCGAATTAAATCTGTTATTCATCAATTTTCAGTTTGCAAACCTATTAATTATTTTTTTTCCAATTTGCAAAATTTTTCCTTCCAAATCATTTTTTGAATTAAAAACTAAATCAGGATTTATTACTTTTTGACTATCAATTTTTACACCCCCACCTTTAATAGATCTTTTGGATTCGCTGCTAGATTTGAAAAGTTTTAGAGCACTTAATAAGTAGAAAAACTTTACTGGAAAAACTACTTCTTTTAAAGAAATCTCTGGAATTTCTCCTACTTTTTCTTTGTGTCCAAGGAATAATTTTTCGCAGTTTGATTGCGCCTTTAATGCTTCTTCGTCCCCATGGAATAAAGTAGTAACTTCTAAAGCCATTTTTCTCTGTAATTCACGAGGATTTGAGTTTTCCAGTAACCCTAAATCTAATTCAGTAAGTAATTCAAAATAGGTGGGTATTATATTATCGGGTACTTTTTCTAATTTTGAATACATTGAAAGAGGATCTTCAGTCAAACCGACTGTATTAAATTCAGATTTACTCATCTTCTTAATTCCATCTAAACCTGTCAAAATTGGTAGCAGAACACCAAATTGAGGGTCTTGTTTAAAATGCCTTTGAAGGTCCCTTCCTATTGCAATATTAAATTTCTGATCTGTGCCTCCAAGCTCAATATCTGATTGAACAACTACCGAATCGTAACCTTGTAATAGTGGATATAAGAATTCATGCAAAGCAATTGGGACTTGCGAGGTGTACCTTTTATTAAATTCCTCCTTAGCTAACATTTGACTAACTGTTGCACTCCCCATTAATTCAATTATCGAATTAAGATTCAATCCTTTTAACCATTCACTGTTATATCTAATTTCTATTCTATCTTTTGAATCAAAATCTAAAATAGATTCATTGGCTGGCTTTCCCATCCCTAGTTGGGTTAAGTATGTTTTGGAATTATCCTTAACTTGTTTTTCCGATAACTGAACTCTTGTTTTGTTTTTTCCGGTTGGATCTCCAATTTGAGCAGTAAAATCCCCAATAATTAAAACTGCAATATGTCCATTATCTTGGAATGCCCTAAGTTTTTTAAACAATATGCTGTGCCCAAGATGAATATCGGTTCCAGTTGGATCGATGCCGAGTTTAACCCTTAATTTTTTATTATTTTTTTTCGCATGATCAATTATCTCCGAAAAGGTTTGATCTGTTCCTTTAATTGGAAAATATTCTTCTATTCCTCTTGACAGCCATGATGGCAATTTTAAATTATCTGTCATGAAGTTTTAACCGTTAACTTTAAGAAGTTTTATCAAGTTCATCCTTCATTCTTATTAAGGTTTTATTCATTTGATCGAACATTTGATCAGGAGTAATCCCAAATTGACTTAACTGTGTTTTTAATTGTTCTACTGTCATTTTTGCTTGAAAATCTTCAGACAATTCAAATCTCTTCATAAAAACCTTATAACGATCCATAAGAGTTTCCATTTTTTTTATAAACATTTTTTTTCCTTCTCTATCAAATTTTCCATAATCAGAGCCAAGTTTCATAAGTTCTTGGTAATCTGTAAAAAGCTTTTTAGCTTCTTCTTGAACGATGTCTGACTCAAAGAATCCCATTACTATTTTTTTACTTCTCAGATTAAGGCTCAATTACAAGATAACAAGAATCTTTTAAATTGATTAGAAGATTAATAAATTTTAGTTTATAAATAATTCTTTGATTTATATTTTTTCAGAATTAAATTTAGTAGACATGTTTTATTAATATTGGAAAAATTTAACGTAAATAATAATTCAAACCAAAATAGACAATTTGAATTATTTAGTTCAAATGTAAATACATCAATTAATTTTCAACACTCAAATAATCTAAAAATCAATGGCGAAATCCTAACTGAATGGAGGGATAGAATATATAATCACCAATTCAAAATTTCAAAAGATACTCACAACAAAACTTTGCACCAAACAAGTCTTCCTATAAATACAATTTCCGATGAAAGAAAAATTGATCCGTTTTCCTTGCATCCATTATCATTGAACTTTTGGAGAACCAATCAATATGTACATAATGGGCCAGCAATGTATTTTGTAATTGATTCGATGGAGAGTTCTAAAATAATCCTTTATATAGGAGAAACAAATTCAGCAAATAAAAGATGGAAGGGAGAACATGACTGTAAAAATTACCTCATGAACTATAAAGAAGCCCTAGCTCATAACAAACTCTCAAGTCACCAAGATATTCGTTTCTTCTTAGATGTACCTAAAGAAGTAAAATTAAGACGTAAATTAGAACAGCAACTGATATATTTATGGTTACCACCTTTTAATAAAGAAACTCGAGATAGGTGGGCAACTACTTTCACAAACAACTAAAAGTTAATTAAATCCATTTAACAAATGCAATTTTCCACATTCCAAAAAAATCTAGATAACTGGCAAGGTGCTTCATTAATTTTTGGAGTTTTAGAGGAAGAAATTTCAAGCCAACTTGAAAAAATAAAATTTGTTATTGACCCAAAATTATTACTAAAAAAAGTTACTCAAAAAAAATTTAAAGGAGAAAAAGGAAAAACTTTAAGTTTTGAATTTTTAGATCAAAAATTAGAAACTTTAATCATAGTTGGTCTTGGCAAATCGAAGGACCTAAATAAAAGTGATATAGAAAACTCTATAGGAAATCTAGTTAGGAAAAAAGTTGATAAAAATGAAAAAATCAGCATCTTGCTACCTTGGGAATTTATAAATTCACAACTAGAAATAAATCAATTAGCAGAGTCAGCTAGATTATCTGCCTTTAAGGACAATAGATTCAATAAGAAAAGAGATGAAAAGAAAGTTCTTAAAGAAATAGAGTTTTTAAATTTAAAAGAATTTGAGAATATTAGCTTTGAAGAGGCAGCACAAATATGTGAAGGTGTAGAACTAGCTAGAAGACTTGTAGCTGCCCCTCCAAATAGTCTTACGCCTCAGGAAATGTCTATACAAGCTTCTCAAATAGCTAAAGATCATGGTTTGGAAGTAAAAATTTTAGAGGCAAAAGATTGTGAAGATTTAGGAATGGGTGCATATTTAGCTGTTGCAAAAGGTTCTGATCTAGATCCTAAATTTATACATCTTACTTTAAAGTCAGAGGGGCCTATTAAAGAAAAGATCGCGCTTGTTGGGAAGGGTTTAACCTTTGATTCGGGAGGATACAATCTGAAAGTAGGAGCCTCTCAAATTGAAATGATGAAATATGATATGGGCGGAAGCGCTGCAGTTTTAGGAGCAGCAAAAGCACTTGGAGCAATAAAACCAAAGGGATTAGAAATTCATTTTATTGTGGCATCTTGCGAAAACATGATAAATGGATCTGCAGTACATCCTGGAGATGTAGTTAAGGCATCTAATGGTAAGACAATTGAAATAAATAACACTGATGCTGAGGGCAGACTCACATTAGCTGATGCTTTAACTTACGCATCAAATTTAAAACCAGATTCAATAATAGATCTCGCAACTTTAACAGGAGCTATTGTAGTTGCATTAGGGAATGATGTAGCTGGATTCTGGAGCAATAATGATGATTTAGCAAATGACCTAAAAGCCGCATCATCCCAGTCTGGAGAAGAATTATGGCAAATGCCTTTACAAAAATCTTATAAAGAAGGTTTAAAGTCTCATATAGCTGACATGAAAAATACAGGTCCTAGAGCAGGTGGCTCAATAACTGCTGCTTTGTTTTTAGAGGAATTCTTTGATAAGGAGATTAAATGGGCTCATATTGATATTGCTGGGACTTGTTGGACTGACAAGAATAAGGGGATTAACCCATCAGGTGCAACCGGTTTTGGAGTTAAAACTCTTGTTCAATGGATTAAAAATAAATAACTATATTTACATCATTCATTCCAAAGATTTGTTGATCTAGCATTATCTCCCCATAATTTATCCAGCCTCTGATCTCTCCCACATGAGAATCTATAGAACTTATATTTTAATTCATTTCTCTCAGCAAAATCCTGATGATATTCTTCAGCTAACCAAAATTGACCTTTTGATTTAAGTTCTACATATATTTTTTCTAATGGCACACGCAATTCATTAGAGGCGGAAACAACTGCATTTATTGCATCACTTTCCTCAGTTGCATCTTTGAAAAAGATCACTGGCCTATAAGAATCTCCACGATCGCAAAATTGACCCTTGCCGTCCAGAGGATCAATATTTCTGAAATACAGCCTAAGTATCTCGGGTAAAGTTACCAATTTGGAATCATAGTTTACCAAAACCACTTCCTGATGTCCTTCATGATTTTCGTAAGTAGGATTTTGCAAATCTCCACCTGAATAGCCACTTTGTACAAAATTTATCCCCTTTAATGACTCTAAATCATGTTCTAAGCACCAAAAACAACCTCCTGCAAGAATCAATTCCTCTGCAAAAGCGTTTACAGGGTTAACAAATATTGAGAAAGCGACTATTAGAGATAAGAGGTATTTCATTTTTTTATTATAAAGTTCAAATAATGGAATTAATAATTTCTTTAGCAGCTCTCTGGACTACTCCCTCTTCTCCTAATTCTTTTTTTAAAAAAGCATAACCTTTTTTAATTTTTATTTTTTCTGACTTTCCCTCAAGAATCCTACAAGATTTATAAAAAATTTTCTTTTCGTCAAACTCTCTTTGCACAAACTCAGGGATTATTAATTTATTAACTAACAAATTTACAGGTGAAATAAATCTTACTTTAAAATTGAGAATTTTTTTAGCGATAAAAGCAGTTATTCTACTGACTCTATAACCAACAATCTGCGGTATGCCATATAAAGCTAATTCCATATTAACTGTCCCAGATTTGCAAAAAGCAATTTTAGTGAGCGAATAAATATAAGGCTTTAATTTTGCACTATTTTTTTGAGAAATCACATGTCCTTTAACTTGATATTTCCCAAGGGCTTTTTTAAATATTTCATCAAAAGAACTCCTACAGGAGGGAATATAGACAACCAAGCTTGGATATTTTTGTTGTAATTTTTTAGCCGCTTTCATAAATGTAGGTAATACATATCGTAATTCTTGAGGTCTTGATGCTGGCATCAAAAGCAGGATATTTTGATTAGAGCGAAGGTTAAGAATAGTTCTGGCATCCTTCTTTAGAGGAAGTTTCTTTGTCAAATCAATCATTGGATGTCCCACCCACATAACATTTCCGCCCCTCTTTTTATAGAATGCTGCTTCTTTCTTGAAAATCGCGAAAATTTTATCAGAAAATTTTATTAGATTTGTTGTAGTGTTATTACCAACCCTCCAAGCCCACTCTTGAGGAGCAATATAGTAAAAAATTGGAATTTTAGTTTTCGATCTTTTTAATTTTGTTCCAATTTTTATATTGGGGCCCATATAGTCAATAAGAATTAAGCAATCTGGAGGATATTTTTTTAGTAATTCATAAAATCTTTTTTGAATTCTTATTGTTGGAAGAATAAGAGGTAAAGCCTCCCAAATTCCTATTGCACTGATTGATGTAGTATCTTGAAGAATTTTTACACCTTCTTTCTTCATCCTTTCCCCACCTAATCCGCAAATTTCTAAATCTATCGATTTTTTTTTAGATTCCTCTAATAATGCTTTTGATAACAAACTTCCGTGCAAATCTCCAGAGACTTCTCCAGTACTTATAAATATCTTTTTATTCATAAATTCACTATAGGCATTGGTCCTCGTCTTTCTTTAGATATTGACTCTTTTAAGAAATTACATAATTTTGAAGATGAAATATCTAATTCTCCTTTCATCACTTTTTCTAATGAATTTGAAATCACATCATTAGATTTAAAAAGGAAATTCCAAGTAGTTTGCAAAAGTTTTAAATCAAAATCTTTATTTTCCATTAAACCACTTCTTTTAATTCCAATCCTATTTAAACCTCTCAATCTTCCTGGATGCCCTTCGGCCAAGCAGAAAGGTGGCACATCTCTATCTACTCTAGTCATCCCTCCAATCATTGCTAAATATCCAATATGTACAAACTGATGAATACCTAAACAACCGCCTATAATAGCTTTATCTTCAATCTTTACATGGCCTGCAACTTGAACACTATTTGATAAAACTATCCTATTACCAAGTTCACAATTATGGCCGATATGAGTATAAGCCATTAACAAATTATTATTTCCAATAATTGTTTTTTCGCCTTCATCTGTTGCCTTATTAATAGTTACACATTCTCTGAAAGTATTATTATCTCCAATAATTACTTCAGTATGGGCCCCTTTATATTTAAGGTCCTGGGGATCAAGACCTATAAAAACACTTGGGTAAACTTTATTGTTAATACCAATTTGAGTTCTTCCTGAAATAACAGCATTCGGGCCTATTTCGGTTCCTTTCCCAATAGTCACATCAGGGCCGATAATAGCTCCTTGAGAGACAACAACCCCATCATGTAATTCGGCACTTGGATCAACAAAAGCATTTGGGTGCACTTTTACGCCACTAAATTTTGAGTTAAATTCATTATTTTTATGATCCATATCCCTAATCAACTAATGAAAACATTAATTCTCCAGCACAAACCAACTTCCCATCAACGTGCGCCTCACCTTTAACCTTCCCAAATCTTTGTCTTTTAATAGACAATAACTCACAAGAAATTATCAATTGATCTCCTGGCACAACTGGTTTTCTGAATTTAACATTATTGATTCCAGCAAAGACGAAAAGTCCTTTAGGAAGATCAGGCATTTGCGTTACAATTATTCCACCTACTTGAGCCATTGATTCAACAATAAGAACCCCAGGCATCAAGGGTCTCTCAGGAAAATGTCCCTGAAATTGAGGCTCATTTATAGTTACATTTTTTACTGCAACTGCTTTCTCCCCAGGAATATGCTCTATGACTTTGTCCACAAGTGCGAAAGGATATCTGTGAGGTAACAAACCTAGTATGTGCTCAGAGGAAAGTTGATTATTTTCACTGGATAATTTCTTTTCCAAAACAATTAAAGATAAAGTTAGTTTTTTAGCGATGAGGCCAATAAAGCATTTAAAGAATGTGATCCTTTATAAACTAAAATTTGAGCCTTAGGTAACCCTACCAAAGCCAAGTCCCCAATTAGGTCTAAAATTTTATGTCTTATTGGTTCATTATCAAATCTTAATGGTGGATTAACCCATTTATCACCGTCACAAACAAGGGCATTTTCCAAACTTCCACCTTTTATTAATCCAAGTTCACTTAACTCTTGAAATTGATCTTTAAAACCAAAAGTTCTAGCAGGAGCAATCATTTCAACAAAATTTTTTGGATTTAAGTCAATCACAAAAGTTTGATTCCCAATTGCTTTATAGTCAAAATTTATTGTGGATATAATTGTAGTTTTTTTAGAAGGGGTTGCTGCTATTACTGAACCTTCTTTATTTAAAATTATTGATTTATTAATCTCTTGAAAAAAATTATCTGGTCTAGGTGCCTTTTTTATACCTACTTCTTCAAAATCTTTAACCCACTGGATTGCTGATCCATCTAAAAGAGGAATCTCTTTCCCATCAACCTCAATATGAATATAACTTAACCCACACCCAGCCATTGATGATAGTAGATGCTCAATAGTATACAAATTTCGCCCTCCCAATTTAACTGCCGTACAAAGCATGGTACTTCCAATTAAATCCTGAGTTAACTTAAAAATCTCGCCAGGTTTATCCTTGAAAGAGACATAATATCCTTCTTTTTCATAAGGAGAAATTGTAACTCTTGTTTTTTCTCCACTATGAAGGCCTATACCTTCTCTGGAGATAACACCAGCCAGGGTATAGCAGAAATCATAATTAGTAGGCCAAGAAAACACTTAAAACTTCCATCCAACTCCAAGTGTATATCTCAAATCTCCACTTAGATCCTTACTAGCGACATCTAATCTTAATGGCCCAATTGGCGTTTTTACTCCAACCCCTCCTCCAAGAGAATAACCAGAACCAGATTTCTGTAATAATTTTCCAGGTTTCCCTGGAACATCATTTTGAGATCCTAAGTCACTTCCTGCATCAACAAATAAAGCTCCTGATATCATTCTCCAAACAGGAAATCTATATTCTGCAGTACCTTCAACAAAACTTTTACTTACAGCTAAATCACATGATCCCCACCCTCTAACTGATGATGTTCCTCCCATACAAAATGATTCATAAGGAGGCAGTTCCCCAAGAATAGTTCCAGCCTTAAATTGTAAACCAATAGTTTGAGGACAATCTTCACTAGTAGCTTTACTAGATTTACATTCTTTTGTTAAATTGATCAGTTTTGTGGGTATAAAATAAGAATATGATGCTCTCATTCTATTAAAAGTTGGAGAATTTTTTCCCATTGAAACAAATTGTTCAGTACCAAAAGTAAATTTATTTCCTGCAGTTGGGTTAATGGAACTGTTCAAATTATTTCTAGAAGTACTCGCGATAACACTCACTAATGTATTTTCTTCAGGGCATGAACCATCATTTGGAGTAAATCCAATACAGATAATATCATTTATATTTCCTGTAGTGGGAGTCTTATCACCATAAGGTTTTTTATTGCCATCACCATCAATCATCTTTACTTTCTTAAAGTTCATTCCTGCAAGAACTCTCCATTTAGCGACCTTAAATGGATCTCCACCATTTAATGGCCTGGAGAAAGAAAAACCACCTCCTGTTTTTTCTAAAACAATTGACGAAAAAGTATCAGAAGTTGAAGTAGTAGTATCATCTACTGCGTATATGCGCCCATTATTTTCACTTTTAAATTCTTGTGGATAATCTCTGCTTAAAAAAAGATTTGTTCTAAAAGATGTTTTATGTTTATCTCCTTTAATCCATGGATCAGATAATGAAAAATTATAGGTGGTTGAATATTCTCCGAAATTTAGATTCAAATTTGTAGACCATGCTCTTCCTAGAGTATTTGTTTCTTGCAAACCAATTGAGGCGAAGATACCTGAACCATTGCTATATCCTAGTCCACCAGTCAATGATCCTGTTCTTTGTTCGCTCAAGTCTAAAAAAATTATGACTTGACCAGGATTTAAATTGTCAGGACCAAGGGAAACTTTTACATCATCAAATAAGGATGTGGCATATAGTCTACCGATATCAGCTTCTAAAATTTTTCTATTAAAAATAGTGCCAGGTTGTGTTTTTAATTCTCTCTTAATGACCCAATCTTTTGTTTTCCCTTTTCTAGGTTTTCCATCAATAACAAATTCACCATCAGAATCAGGGAATCTTATTTTTACCTCAGATATAATACCCTCAGAAACTTTTAATGTTACTACACCGTTTTCAGAGATTCTATCGGGGCCACTAATTCTAACTAAAGAATAACCCTCTTTTTCATAACGTTTTTTTATTATTTCTATCTTATTTTGAAATTCATTTAAGTTAAGAGTTGTCCCATAAAAATTATTAAAAATATCATCTACATATTTATTAGAGATTACAGAGTTTTTTGGTTTAAGTTCAACTTTTTTCAAAATTGGATTAGGCACTACATTTACTATTAGCCTCACACCTAGTGGTCCATCTTGAGACTTTATATTAACTCCTGAAAACCAACCACTAGCATAAATTGCGTTGAGGTCTTGATTTAAAATTCGATTATCAACAATACTTCCAGGCTTTATGCTCATAGAATCATATGCTGCCAATTCAAGTTTTCTACCCTCAGGATGATTTTCCCAACCTTCGATAATTATTTCTGAGATAACAACACTTTTTTCATTAATTTCATTATTATTTTCAGCAAGAAGAAATTTCTGTTGTTTTTTGAAATCATTAACTTGAAAAAAAACATTATTAATATTCGATATTTCTAAGTTTTTTATTGATTGATCAAAGTCACTTGGCAAATACTTAGCAGCCAGTTCTGAATTTTTTGAAATCAAAATCAATGGAGTGCAGGCAACATTTGTGAAAACCTTTCCAAATTTTAAAAAATGTTTTTGCATAGTATTTTTGATTAAGATTAATAAGTCATTATTTATTCAGTTAGGTTAAAGATAATAGTTAATTCTTCGGTTAATTTCACTATAAGCTTCAATTAAACCACCTAAATCATTCCTAAATCTATCTTTATCTAGGCTTACAATTGTATCATTTTTTTGGTTTAGATCCCATAATCTACAATTATCAGGACTTATTTCATCTCCTAGAAGAATATTATTTTTAAAATCATAACCAAATTCCAATTTGAAATCCACAAGTTGAAGTTGAATATTTTTAAAAAAACTTTTCAGGATTTTATTAACTTTTAAAGTTAAATTAATTATTAATTCTAAATCATCTGAGCTTAATATGTTCATTAATTCAATTCTATCTTTTGTAATAAGGGGATCATTAAGTTCATCATTTTTAAGATAGATATCAATTAGTGGTTTTGATAGGAAAGTTCCTGGTTTGATGGTCGTTTGTTTACATAAAGAACCATAAGCAATATTTCTAAGAACAATTTCTAATGGAATTACTTTTATTTTTTTTGCAATCAATGTATTTTCATTTTCAAGTTCAATAAAATGAGTTGGAATATTCTTCTCAATAAGAATCTCAAAAATTCTTGCACTTATTAAGCAATTAAGTTTACCTTTACCTTCAAATTTTTCTTTTTTCAATGCATTAAAAGCTGTAGCATCATCCTTGAATTCAATTCTTACTTTTTCTACATCATCATGAGTAAATACTTTTTTTGCTTTGCCTTCATAAATTAACTCATGTTTGTTATTCATCAACTTAATACCTCATTATTATTACTAAAGTACTTTTTATAATTAACATATTTATTAGAGATCAACTTCAAATGATTTTATTTCATTTTAACTGATTATTAATCAAAACCTCATAACCTTAAAATACAAATATATGGGAATTAATACACCTAGTTCAAGGAACTTTATTAGATTAGAAAATATTCTAATAATTGGAAATGGCGGGAGAGAAAACTCTTTGGCCTGGGCTATTCAAAAAAATGAATTTGTTAAAAAAGTTTATTTAATACCTGGTAACGCTGGTTCAGAAAGAATAAATAAATGTGAAAGAATAAAAATTGATATAAATAACAAAAATGAACTGGTCGAGAAGCTTGATTTTTTTAAGATAGATTTAGTCGTTATTGGACCAGAAATACCTTTGGCAAATGGATTAGCTGATTTTCTTCGGAAAAAGGATTTTAAAGTGTTTGGTCCAAATAAAGATGGAGCAAAACTAGAATTTAGTAAATCTTGGGCGAAGGAATTTATGCAAGAGGCAAATATTCCAACTGCAAACTTTTGGAAAGTCAATTCTTTAGAAGAAGCTAAAAAAATTATTAATTCATCATCAATTCCACTTGTAGTAAAAGCTGATGGTCTAGCTTCAGGTAAAGGTGTTTTTATTCCTAATTCAAAAGATGAATGTTTTAAAGCAGCAGAGACAATTTTTAATGGAAAATTTGGCAACTCTGGGAATGTAGTTGTTCTAGAAGAAAAAATTCAAGGGCCAGAAGTTTCAGTTTTTGCTTTATGCGATGGAAAGAGATATACCCTACTGCCTACCGCCCAAGATCACAAAAGACTTAATGAAAAAGATAAAGGTCCAAATACAGGAGGTATGGGGGCTTATTCTCCTGCCCCATTATTAACAGAAGATTACCTTGATAGAATTATCAAAGAGATAATTGAACCTACAATAGATGAGCTAAATAAAAAAAATATTGACTATAGAGGCGTAATTTATTTTGGGTTAATGATCACAGAATCTGGGCCCAAGGTTATAGAATATAATTGTAGATTTGGTGATCCAGAATGCCAAACAATAATGCCCTTGATGGATAAAGATTTTGTATTTCTTTTAGAAAAATGCTCAATGGGAAGTTTAACTGGTTACGAAAAAATTACTACTTCTGATAAAGTTAGTGGTTGCGTAATAGCGACCTCCAAAGGCTATCCTCACGAATATAAAACTGGCTATCAGATAAAAATAGGTAAGATTGATTTAAATGATTGTCAAATTTTTGATTCAGGTACTTCTTTTAGTAAAAATGGGAAATTATTAACTGCTGGAGGAAGAGTCTTAAGTATTGTCTGTCAAGATAAAGACTTCGATACAGCTTTTGAAAAAGCCTACAAAAATTTAAAAGAAATACATTTTGAGGGTATTTACTTTAGAAATGACATAGGTCATCAAGTGAGAAAAAACTTTTCTAAGGAGAATTAAGCTTATGGTGGATACCAATAATCGAGAAAGTAGAAAATATAACATCACCGATGATGAAGATATGAATACTAACTATTGGATTAATGGACTTCTCGCTTGGTGGAGTGGTTTCAGTTTAAGAACGAAGTTATTAGCTATAGCAACTCTTGTCGTAAGCCTCCTTATGACAGGAATAACTTTTTTTGCATTAAATAGTATTCAAAGAGATGCAGGTATGAATGATACTAGATATGCTCGAGATCTTGGCTTATTGTTATCTGGTAATGTTACAGAATTAGTCGCTAATAACCAAAAAAAAGAAATTTCAAATGTAGCTGAAAAGTTTTGGAGATCAAGTCGAAACCTTCGTTATATATTCTTTACTGACGCCGAAGATATTGTTCAACTTGGGATACCGATCAGTGCGACACCAACAAGCTCAGACAGTCAGTTTCAGCTCACTCGAAAATTAAAACTACCTTCAGAATTGAAGAAGAGACCTCAATTCCCATTAGTTAGGCAGCATGCCACACCTCAAGGTCAAGTAACCGATGTATTTGTTCCAATGTTGTGGAAAGGCAAATATCTTGGAACTTTAGCTTTAGGAGTCACACCTAATAAAAAAGCACTAGCCAGTGCTGCCTTAACTAGAGAAGTAACCATTGCAGTTTTTATCTCTATTTGGGTTTTAGTAATACTTGGAGCTGTATTTAATGCACTTACAATTACAAGACCAGTCAGAGAATTAGTAAGAGGTGTTAGAGAAATTTCAAAAGGAAATTTTAAATCCAGAATTTCTCTACCCATGACAGGGGATCTTGGAGAACTCTTAAATGGATTTAACCGAATGGCAACACAGTTAGAAAATTATGATGAAGCTAATATAGAAGAACTAAAAGCGGCGCAAATCAAGCAGCAATCATTGATAGCTACAATGGCTGATGGTGCAATATTATTGGACTCACAAGGCAAGATTGTACTTACCAATCCAACAGCAAAGAGATTATTTCGTTGGGAAGGAAGATTTCTAGAAGGTAAACAATTTTTAAATGAAATCCCCGAAATTTTATCCAACGACTTACATACAAATATAGAATCTATTTTAAACAGGGAAAAGGAGAATGACGATTTAAGATTCAGTTTAGGAGAACCAGCAAGAACCTTAAGAATTGTCTTGCAATCAGTCCTAGATACAAATAAAATTGAATTAAAAGGAATTGCTGTTACAATCCAAGATTTAACTAGAGAAGTTGAACTCAACGCGGCACAAAATAGATTTATTAGTAATGTTTCTCACGAATTAAGGACACCACTTTTTAATATCAAAAGTTATGTAGAGACCTTACATGATTTAAAAGATCAGCTTTCTGATGAAGAACAAATAGAATTTTTGGGCATTGCGAATTCGGAGACTGATAGGTTAACGAGACTTGTAAATGATGTCTTAGATTTATCAAGATTGGAGTCTGGGAAAATTGTTCAGCTTGAGCAAATGGACATAAAACCAGCAATAGAGCAGACTCTTAGGAATTATAGACTTAATGCTACAGAAAAAAATGTTTCATTAGCTCATGATATAGAGGAAACTATTTCTCCAATTCTTGGAAATTTTGATTTACTTTTACAGGTTTTTGATAATTTGCTGGGTAATGGATTGAAATTTAGTCCAAAAAACAGCTCCCTCATCATAAGAGCTTATACTTGGCCAGATTCCTGTCCGGCTTTCCCTCCAAGTATTAAAAATGATGGTGCCCCTCAATGTGAATTAATTTCACCACTACCAAAAGTAAGAATTGAGATTGCTGATACTGGCTCAGGAATATCACAAGCTAATCAAGAAAAGATATTTGATCGTTTTTATAGAGTAGAGAATTCTGTTCATACTGAGCAAGGGACCGGTTTGGGTTTATCTATAGTTCGGGGAATAATTGAAAAACATGGTGGGGAAATTCGTATGGCAAGTGAATTAGGAGTAGGAACAACTTTCTGGTTTGATTTAGCCTTAGCACAATCTGATAAAGATGAATTATTAACAAAAGCTATTAATAATTCAGATTCTTTTACAGGTTCTGAAATTAAAGAAATTATCTAATTATTATTATCTAAACCTTTAAAAACATTTTGAACATTTTGATCAGGTACAACTCTATGAGGTGCACCACTAAATATTTGTTCAAAATTAGAAAAAGAATCTTTTATTTCTGGGCCACTATTTGTAATGATAAATTCTCTTATTCGTTTATCATGCCATGATCCCCGCATTTTAAATACATTTATAGCTCTTGCCATCTCACCTTTTATTTCTACATATTGAAGCAATAAAATAGTATCTGTAATTGTTGAGATATGAGAATCAGTTATAGAATGACTCCCCATAAATTCTTCTGCAGTATTAGTAAAAAAGCCTGCTATCTCCTCTTGTTTTGTATAACCAGTGACAGCAATTACAAACTGTCTAAATGCATTTAAACTTACACCTCTTGCTAAGGCAGAGAGAGAATCAATTGCCATTCTTTTTGGCTTAAATTGATTAATTTGCGTTTTTATGATTTGTAAGTGATCTTCTAAACCAGTTGATTCAGGATACGCACAAATAATTTTCAACAACCCATCACTTTCCATTTTTTCAAAATCTATTCCCCAGCTAGTAGCATTCCTAAGCAATTGAGCCCTAGATTCTTCATATGCAAAAAGTATTGCTCTTTCATTATTGTTATAAGCATCTTCAACAAATTTTGATACAAGCATGGTTTTACCTGTACCAGTAGCTCCAGTGGCGAGAATGATGGAATCTTGAAAATAACCTCCACCACACATATCATCAAGATCCTTGACTCCAGAGCTAATTCTAATGTTTGAGGATCTTTGCGTTAATCTCATTGCTCCTAGGGCAAACACACTTATTCCATCATTCCCCATAGTGAATGGATACTCACCTTTCATATGTACAGTACCTCTTAACTTCAAAACTTCTAAAGTTCTTCTTCTCTTCTCTGACTCAAGAACATTTCTTAGTAAGACAACATTATCAGATACAAATTCTTCTACTCCATATCTAGCAATTGGTCCATAATCATCAATCCTTTCTGTAGTCATAACTGTCGTCACACCTATTTCTTTTAATCTTGCAATGAGTCTAAATATTTCTCGTCTCACAACATAAATAGCATCATACTGTTGAAAGACCGCAGTTATTGAATCTATTGCAACTCTTTTAGCTTTATATTTTCTAATTGCATAACTAATTCTCTCAATGAGACCAGACAAATCAAAGTTACCAGCAACATCCTGACCGTCAGGGTCAGGAGAAGCATCCAAAATAAAAAGTTTATTTTGATCGATTAATTCCTGTAAATCCCACCCAAAACTCGCTGCGTTTCTAATAATATCTAAAGGTGATTCCTCAAATGTTACAAAGATTCCTGGCTCATCAAAATTACAAATTCCATGATGTAGATATTGCAGTGAAAAAACAGTTTTACCAGTTCCTGACGTGCCACTAACAAGTGTACTTCGAGATACAGGCAACCCACCCCTACAAACATCATCAAAACCTTCTATTCCAGTTGGTAATTTTTGGACTTGCATTTTATTTGCTTTGCCAAATTTCTTATCATTCATAGTTTTGTGCTAATTAAACAAAAATAAAATAACCTTTGAATTTATTTTAATTTTAAAAGTTTTATATGTATTATTTATCTCCACTATATTCAGTTTCAGTTAATTCATCAAAAAGAAGATCTAAACCAATTAAAACTTTTTCTCTATCTGAAAGATCACCTATTATTTTTCTAACTGGTGGCGGTAAAATTTTAGCTAACGTAGGAGTGGCTAAAATTTTATCTTCTTCTGCAAGTTGTGGTTGCTTAAGTACATCGATAACCTTCAAAGCATAAACTCCCTTGAATTCATTATCTAAAATTTCTCTTAAGGTATTTAGAGCTCTCATCGAATTAGGAGTATTTCCAGCAACATAGAGTTTTAAAATATATGTTTTCCTTGCTGCCATCGTTATAGTTCCTGAATAGATATAAAAGATTAAAAATAACCCTTGACTTATTACACTATAAAATAAGAAAATAGACAAACTATTATGATTGCTTATTGGGCTTAATCAAATTATTAATTTGAGCCTAAAAGCGTCTTTAAGATATGACAAATTCTAAAATCTCCTCAAACAATTCTCCTGAAAGTAATGAATTGTATGCAATAGCAGAAACTTCAGGTCAACAATTTTGGTTCGAAGTTGATAGATACTATGACATAGATAGGTTAAATGCAAAAGAGAAAGACAAGATAACACTAGAAAAAGTTTTACTTCTAAAAGACAAAGACTCTATCACTGTTGGAAAACCTTACGTTAAGGATGCAAAAATTGAATTAGAAGTAGTCTCTCATAAAAGAGATAAGAAGATTCTTGTATACAAGATGCGTCCAAAGAAAAAGACAAGAAGAAAGATGGGGCACAGACAAGAACTTACAAGAGTTATGGTAAAATCTATTAAAATAGGTAAGAGTACTCCTAAGTCTTCTTCTAAAAAGGAAGAAACTTTTAAAAAGGAAACTAAACCAAAATCAGAAAAATCTACAAATTAAACACTTCTAATGGCACATAAAAAAGGAACAGGTTCTACTAGAAACGGAAGAGATTCAAATTCCAAAAGATTGGGTGTTAAAGCTTATGGAGGAGAAAAAGTAACTGCAGGATCAATTTTAATTCGCCAAAGAGGCACATCTTTTTTACCGGGGATCAATGTCGGAATAGGTAAAGATGACACCCTTTTTGCACTTAAAGAAGGGACAGTAAGTTTCGAAAGCATTAAAAGAAATTTAAGAAATAGAAAAAGAGTTAATATACTTATCTAATTTTCTTATAAGCTCTTGTAGTTATAAGAATTGGATGAAATACTTCTAAAAAATTTGATTGAAGAGTCTCAAAAAACTTTTCAACAATTTGAATGTCATCTATATGAAACGGATACTCATTCTTATCCCCCTTGTAAAAATACCAATTAAATAGAGCAATAGAATTACTATCCATAATTTCACGGAAATTGTTAATTTGAGAAGTTGGATCTGAAAGATGTTCCAAAACATCTAGACAAATTATCGTATCAAATTTCAATATTTGCGTTTCTTCAATTGTCTTACAGAAAGTAAGTTTTTTTTCTACTCCTAATTTCTTAGCCCTGTATTCAACAAAATTTCTATTTGTTTGATTAATATCTACAAAAAAAACATGTTCAACTTTTGAAGACATAGCGTTAGCTAAGGCATGAGTACCAATACCTCCTCCAAAATCCAAAACTAAATTTCTAGAAAATCTCTGCTGAAGTTTTAAAGTATCAGCAATGTAGTCCCTACTTGTGATGTGCCAAGCAGCCAAATCAGCTACATGCCTATCTCCTACAATCTCAGTATAAAAATCTGAAACATCATTTAAAGCATCTCCAGGATGTGAATTTGCCAAATTCATCTTTGCATTTGCAAGGAATTCATCTAAATCACATTCTTTAATAGATAAGTATTCCATTAAATGTGATTTCAAATTAAAAGCATTGTCTAAAAACTCTTTTACAATAAAATTATTGTTTTTCAATTTCTTACTCTAAATTTCCAATACCAAAATCATAGGATGGTTATAAATCTTTCTCAAAGTATTCTTAATATTAAAAATGGAAACTAAAGATGGATTCTTAGTAATTAATAAAGATAAAGGATGTACCTCCCATGATTGTGTTAAACAAATAAGGAAGTTACTCAATACAAAAAAAGTCGGTCACGCAGGAACTCTAGACCCAGAAGTTATAGGAACATTACCAATCGCGATAGGCAGTGCAACAAGATTTATTCAATATCTTCCTCAGGGTAAAACTTACATAGGGCAAATTAAATTAGGGATAAGAACTAACACTGATGATATTCACGGGGAAATAATTAATCAAAAAAGTTGGCCTAAAATCAGTGATGAAAAATTAGATCTCTACTTAAATAGATTTAGAGGAATTATTAAACAAATTCCGCCGAAAGTATCTAGTGTGCACGTTGATGGAGAGAGAGCTTATAAAAAATTTTTAAGGGATGAAAATTTTGAATTACAGGCAAGAAAAGTAAAAATAGAAGAACTTACTTTAATGAAATGGGACCAAATAAACGGAATTGTAGAAATAAAAGTCAAATGTTCAGCTGGCACATATATAAGAGCAATTGCAAGAGATTTGGGAGAAATTCTTAATTCTGAAGGTTGCCTTCTACAACTTAAAAGAATTTCAGCTTGTGGCTTTGATGAACAAAACTCGATAAAAATATCTGATATCGAAAAAGAAAAAGGAAAAAAAAGCTCAAAAAATTTTATTGTTCCTACAATTTCTGCTCTTAATCATATTTCAACATTTACCTTAAGTAATGAAGAACAAATCAATTTTTGGCAAACAGGAAGAGCAATTAGAGTTGATATTAATTCCTTAATGAAAAGCAAGTCTTTTGATTGTAAAAAACCCATAAAAGTAATAGATAAAAAGCAAACACTACTCGGGATTGGCTTCTTAAATAAAGATCTATCTAATATAAATCCAAAATTAGTCCTAAATGCTAAATAACTTCTATAGGTAGTCTTTTCTAAAAGGTTTTATCTGAACACCCCTATAAAAATGCTTTAATATTCTTTCAGCTTTTTGGCCTCTTGACGCTAGATATTTAGCACCCCATTGACTCATGCCTACTCCATGACCTGATCCCTGACCAAAAACTATCAAACCTTTTTTTGAAGGTAATTTATTGTTTAATTCTTCCTCAAAAAATTTAAATCTCACAAAATTACTTTTGAGGCCTAATCTTTTTCTTAAAACTACCCCAGATATTTGATCAGAACCATAAACCCCAATAAGTTTTACATTTTTCACCCTCCCGGTACTAGTAATATCTAGAATCTCTATATTTTTTAAACCTCCAATCTTGGGGAATAAATCTATTAATTCATTACTCGAAATTTTTTTTTGCCATCTAAATTTTGGATTATTTTTATCAAAATCTTTCACACTTGATAAATATGGATATTTATTCTTCCATACATCTTGACTATTTTCTGTCATTCCACCTGAGCTACTATGAAATAAAGCGTTAATCAATTTATTTTTATACGTCAAAACTAAAGATCTGGTACTTTTAACGGCTCTAATAGTTTTATAAGTTCTGGACTCCAGCCCATTATAGACTTGGTTTTTCTGGGTTGAATCTATATCAAATAAATTATTTCCCTTTTGCTTTAAAGCATAAGTTCTTGAGGCAATTGCTTGTGCTTTTAATGCTTCAATAGGCCATTTTGCTGGCATCTCTGATCCCACTACACTACTTAAGTATTTTTCTATTCCTAAAACATTCACTACCAATATTTCAGAATCAAGTACGAAGAGATTAAGCTTTCCAGAAAATCTTTTCTGACCTACCCATATACCTCTTCCATCAAAAGATCTAATTTGAAATTGTTGATTATTTTTTAAGTCATATTTTTTTTGTTTATTTTTATCAAAATATAAAATTTTTCTATTTTTCTCATTTTTCAAAGTTAAGCCTTTTATTTTTTTACTTGAAAAAAATCCCCCCTCTATGATTAAAGGAATTGATCTATCTGATCTAATCCTTAAATTATTATTTTTTGATATCAAAACTCTAATTCTTGGCTCTTTAGATGCAAAAACACTTTGACTCTGAAAAACACAAATAAATAAAATGGTAATCAGGCAACATTTACTATAATTATTCTTAAATTTAAGTATCACTTTGTTTAAAAAACAAATGCTCAATTTGCCTAAGTTTGACTAAAAGTCTAGATTTAATCCAGATATAAAAATAAAAATATCATAAATAAGTGAATATCACCTTTTTAGGAACAAGTTCAGGGGTCCCATCCTTAACAAGAAATGTTTCTTCACTAGCACTTAAATTATCACAATCATCAGAAGTTTGGCTTTTTGATTGTGGAGAGGGAACGCAACATCAAATAATGAAAAGCAATATTAAATCTTCACAAATCAAGAAAATATTTATTACACATATGCATGGTGATCATATTTATGGTTTACCTGGACTTTTGGCTACCTTAGGTTTATCAGGCAATAGTGAGGGTATTGAAATTTACGGTCCTTCAGAGTTGAGAAGTTTTATAAATTCAGCACTTAAAAGTAGTTTTTGCAAATTGTCATTCCCATTACATTTTGTGGAAGTTGAAAATTTTGCATCAAAAAATAAAAATTTATTTGAAAACAACAAAATAAAAGTAAATTGCGCCTGCCTTAAACATAAAATACCTGCTTATGGTTATAGGGTTAGTGAAAGAGATAAGCCAGGTATATTTGATATCAAAAAAGCAGAGTCTCTAAAAATAGCACCTGGACCAATTTATTCAGAACTGCAAGAAGGTAAAAAAGTCGTATTAGCTGATGGGAGGGCATTTGATGGGAAAGAATTCTGCGGACCACCTAGAAAGGGAGAAAGTTTTGTTTATTGCACAGATACAGTCTTTAGCGAATCAGCTGTTTCACTATCGAAAAATGCCGATTTACTCGTACATGAATCAACATTTTCTCAGGAGGATGAGAGTATGGCCTATGAAAAATTGCATTCCACAACAATCATGGCTGCCAAAACAGCATTATTATCTAATACAAAAAAATTAATTATTACTCATTTAAGTCCAAGATACACTAATAAAAATTCAATTACACCAAGCGATTTGCTTAAAGAGGCGCAAAAAGTTTTCCCAAATACTCACCTTGCCAAAGATTTTCTAACTGCAGAAATAAAATAAACTGCAACAGTTCGTTAGCAGGAGCGTTGTAAATGACCAACCCATGAAATAATAGTCTTAGGTTTTTCTATTTGATGTCGATCGAAATGGTCTCTATTTTTTCATCACTACATAAGTCTTGTAAAAGACTATTTATTTTTCTTCCATTAATTATTGGATTACTTATTAATCCAATATCTGCAAATGCACTCTATCCTAGTGATCCTTCATCAGTTGACGTTCTAAAAGATGATCTTCACGGTGCCGACCTTCATAATACTGAATATGTTAAATATGATTTATCTAATCAAGATTTAGGAGAAGCTAATCTTCAAGGAGCATATATGAGTGTAACTACAGCAAAAAACTCTAGTTTTAAAGGCGCCAATATGACAGACCTCATTGCATATGCAACACGCTTTGATAATGCTGACTTTACTGATGCAAATCTTACCAATGGTGAGCTAATGAAAAGTGTTTTTGATGGAGCAATTATTGATGGGGCAGACTTTACTGATGCAAATCTTGATCTTTCTCAGAGAAAATCATTATGTGAAAGAGCTAGTGGAACTAACTCACAAACTGGAGTTAATACAATTGATAGTCTTGAATGCACTGGCTTAAAAGGTTACATGCCTCCAAAGCCAAAAGCATAATATTTAAAGCTAATCAATTTCAGAAGGGAAGATATTACCAGGCTCTTTTGAGCCTGGTTTTTTGCTATACCACCATTCTTGTATATCAGAAGAAAATTTCTTTGAAAAAAGAGTTATAACTGTCACAACAGGTTTTGATCCAGGCTCCATAATCTGTACTGAGTAAGATGGGCATTTTCTTGAAGCCATATCAGCAACGAACCTAGACCCTATTCTTCTCCAACTAGGCTCCTTACTTCTCCAAGCAAGCCTTGAGCAGGGCCAAGGTAACTCTTCCCTATCATAAAGTCTGCAACATGGTCCAATTACCTTATAACTGTACTGACCTCCATAACTTGATTGAACACTGCCAGTCTTGAAAAATTCAAATTTATCCATTTACATAAAAATACCACCTTCATAGAGGGTGGCAGAGAAATAATCAATAATCAACTTAGAAAAGTAAAATTTTTATAATTAGTACAATTCTTCCTCAGCATGAGTTGTAATTGTTACGTCAGATGTTGGATAAGCAACACAAGTAAGTACAAAACCGGCTTCTAGTTGATCGTCATCCAAGAAACTTTGATCTGATTGATCAACACTACCTGAAGTAACTTTTCCAGCACATGTTGAGCATGCTCCTGCTCTACAGGAATAAGGAAGATCGATACCTTGTTCTTCAGCTGCATCGAGGATGTATTGGTCATCAGGAACTTCAATAGTTGAATTGAGGCCTTCACCTTCGCTGATGAGAGTAACTTTGTAAGAAGCCATTTAAATAAAAAATTGTTGGTAATTAATACCTATCACATACATTTTTAACATCGATTAGGTCGATATGTGAGATTTTGAAGTAAAAAATGACACAATAAAATGTATGAAAGAGTATCCATAAGAAAAACTTATACTTGGGCGGGACCGCTGGTTTTTTGCGCAGAAATGCATGCCCAATCTTTTCTAGTTGATACATCCAATAATTTCAAGTCATTTTGAATTAATATTTTTATAATTTCATCCTTTTGTGAATTAAGAATTCCACTGAAAATGACTTCCCCATTGTTTCTCAAGCACTTATAAATATTTGGAATCATTCCTTTTATTACTTCGGCAAGAATATTACATAAAACAAGATCAAATTGTTTGAGTTGATTTTTTAAAATTACCTCATTAAAAGATCCCAAATATGTACTTAAATTGTTTAAATCACCGAAATTTAGTTGGAAATTAGATTTTGTTGAATTTATAGCTAAATAATCATTATCCACTGCATAAACCTCTTTTGCACCAAGCAATCTTGCGGCGACACTCAAAATCCCGCTACCACTACCAATATCTAATATCTTTTTATCAGAAAAAGAAATATTCTCCATTTTTTCCAAGCAAAGATAAGTCGAAGGGTGACTTCCTGTACCAAAGGCTGCTCCAGGATCAATTTTTATGATTTTTTTATCTTTAAACTTTTCATTTGGATTCATCCAACAAGGCAATATTAAAAGATGATTCCCTACTAATTCAGGTGCCCAATATTTCTTCCAGCTTGTCAACCAATCTTCCTCTTTAATAATACTCCAATCAAAAAATTCATTCTCAGGGGCATTAATATTTAATAGTTTGCTAATTATTTTTTCAAAATCACACCTATAACTATCCCCCCAATCATCGACTGGAAGCCATATATTCACCTCTTTGTTATTTTCATTTTTAATTAAATATTCAAATGAAAAACTAAATATTCCCAGCTCGTTTAATTTCCAAATAATAATTTCTTCTGAATCACTTTCTATAAGAAAAGTTAGTTTATACCAATCCTTAGTTTCCATTGATTAGGACAAGACTCGTTATAAAGTAACTGGATTAGCATTGGTAATTCCCTCTACCTCAAGAATGGTATCAAGCAACTTATTAGGTATTGGATCATCAATACTTAGAACCATAACAGCTTCCCCTCTAACAATTTTGCGTCCAACTTGCATTGAGGCAATATTTACATTATTGCTACCTAATAAAGACCCCAGTTTACCAATAATACCTGGCATATCTCTGTGCCTAGTAACTAACATATATCTACTTGGCGATACGTTAACTGGGTATTGATCAATACTAATAATTCTTAATTCCCCATCAGCAAAAATGCTTCCCGCTACGCTGTGGTCGCCATTATCTCCATAAGTAGTCAACTGAAGCGACCCACTAGCAAATTCAGGTCTTGCCTCATCTTTATTCTCGACTACTGAAATACCTCTTGAATCTGCTTCTAGCGAAGCATTCACATAATTAATCCTATCTCCCAAAGCTTTACTTAGAAGACCTTTTAGACTGGCTATTATTAATGGCTGAGAAGGATGTTGAACAAATTCCCCTTGAAGCTTTACTTCTAGTTTCTGTATCTGTCCACCTGAAAGCTGACTTATAAGTAGACCCATTGTTTCTGCCAACTGCAAATGAGGTTTTAGGCTATCCATAATATCAGGGCTCAAACCTGGAATATTTACTGCAGTTCTAGCAGATAAACCAAGCAAGACATCTCTTATTTGTTCTGCAACATCAACAGCTACATTTTCTTGTGCTTCCCGAGTAGATGCTCCTAAGTGTGGGGTAAGGATAAGATTCTTTTCAACCCTCAAAAGTGGTGAATCAGATTCCAGTGGTTCTTTAGAAAAGACATCTATTGCAGCACCTCCAATCATTGATTTATTTAAAGCTTCTGATAGTGCTTCTTCGTCAATCAAGCCTCCTCGAGCACAATTAATTAATTTAGCGCTATTTTTCATGCTTTTAAGCACATCCATATTTACTAAATTCTCTGTTTCTGGTGTGCGAGGCAAATGCAAAGTTACATAATCAGATTGTCGAAATAAATCCTCTAGTTCAGATAATTTAACTTGTATTTGTTGAGCTCTTTCAGTTGAAACGAAGGGATCATATCCGCAAACTTCCATTCCCAATGCATTAGCAACTTTAGCTACATGAGCACCAATTTTTCCTAAACCTACTACACCTAATTTTTTCTTATAAAGCTCATTACCAACAAATTTCTTTCTTTCCCATTTACCTAATAAAGTACTACTATTAGCAATTGGAATATGTCTAGATAAAGCCAACATCATAGCTATAGTATGTTCAGCAGCAGCTATTGTGTTACCCCCAGGAGAATTAACAACAAGAACTCCTTTTTGCGTAGCAGCCTTAACATCTACATTATCAACTCCAACTCCCGCTCTTCCAATAATTCTCAGTTTACTTGAAGAGTTAATGATTTCTTCAGTCACTTGAGTACCAGAGCGAATCATTAAAGCATCATAATCTTTAATAATTGAAGCTAGCTCAGAGTCTGAGATCCCTATCATCTGATCAACCTGAGCAACTTGTGAAAGAATATCTATTCCTGTTTGATCAATTGGATCTGTAATGAGAACTTTTGTCATTTAAGATTGGTTCTTTAATCTTTTACTTTAACTTAATCTATAGTGTATGTATCTTATTTTATTAATTTGAATAAAACACAAACATTTGAGGATTGAAATTTGACTAAAAGTATTGTGATATTTGAAGACATTGATAAATGTATCCAGCTATTTAATGTTTTCGAAGAAAAATCAGTAATGCTCTCTGAAGCTATTTTGATCCCGCCAATAAGCGAGAAAATATCATCAGACGAAACAGAATTGTTAAATTCGAAAGCAAATATCTTATTCAAATCTCAAAATTTTGAAGATATAAGAATCTTAAATCCTAAACTTGATAGAAAGATCAGACAAAAAGACATGAGTAGATGGCTGATGCCTTTTGGGTTTATAGCTGGAATAGCTTTTTCTAATATGACAAATTTATCTACCTTCAGCTTTCTTGGTTTAAATAACATCGGAGAATCATTAATTGGAGGTCTTTTAGGAATGGGTTCAGGATATTTAGGGAGCATTGTTTCTTCTGCAAGTATCAACATTAATAGAAATAAAGAGTTAAGATCAATCATTAATTTTAATAAAGAGGGTAAATGGCTTGTTCTAATTGAGAATCAAATTGGAACCGAATTACCATGGGCTTTGATAAAACAATCAGAAGCAAAAGATATAATTTTTTTAGAAGGCTAAATGATTGACTTAAAAGAAATCTTAATAAATTCAAACTATAAAAAAGAAACTGAGGAATTAATAAATATTGCTAACTTAGCTTACAAACACTGGGAAACTTATTGGACTGGGTTTAATTCAACTTATGTTTGCGAAGAGATTTTAAAAGATTTTGAAAATTTAAATGATTTCAAATTTTTTATTTATGGAGGATTCTCTTCTTCACAAAGATCTAGGATAGCTTGCTTTAGAGGAGATAACATTCCAGAAGAGGATGCTCTAAAAAGTAATTTTCCAGCGCAAGGAATAAAAATTAATGGAAATTTTTTATTTGATAATGCTACACAAGACGACTTTAGATCACTCTTAATTGAAAATGGGGTTAATCAAATAAAAGTTGGAGACATATGGACTATTGGCGATAGGGGAGCACAAGGGATAATTGATAATTCAGATATTAAGCATCTAGATGAAAAGATTATTTATTTGAGAGACGTAAAAGTAAAAGTTAATGTAGTAGGTATAGATGAATTACAAATACCTTCTGGAAGATCAAAAAAACTTGTCAATACAGTAGAGGCTTCAACAAGATTAGATGCTATAGCTTCAGCTGGCTTTAGGGTATCACGAACCAAAATCATTGAAAGGATAGAAAATGGAATGCTCAGATTAAATGGAAGCAAAGTTAATAAGCCAACTATTAATCTTAAAATTGGAGACAAACTAGAACTTGAAAATAAAGGATTTATCGAAATTCTAAATTTAGAAATGACCAAAAGAGAACGATGGAAAGTTAAATTACTTAGAAAATGAAACGCAACCTGCTATTTTCTTATAAGGGGGATTAAAAATTCTTCAATTTGGGCGATTAGCTCAGTGGTAGAGCACTACCTCGACACGGTAGTGGCCACTGGTTCGAATCCAGTATCGCCCATAAAAACTTTTGAAGACCTAGGTTATATCCACAGAAAATAATTTCATTTTTTAGATTATTTAAAAAGATGAAACTTAATCAAATAATTAACTTACATAAGGGACTCACTGCATTTGTAGTGATAGGTCTTATGATTTTTTTTGATAATTTTACGATCGCTCCCTACGTTTATTTAGCTCTGCATGGTACTTATGGATTACTTTGGCTTCTAAAAGAAAAGATATTCCCAGATCCTTATTTTAAAGAAAAAATCAATTTTTTAACATCAGTTACTGGTTTTATTTTCCTTGGAAGTTACTGGGTAGCTCCCTACATCCTTATCTCATCTCAGAAATCTGTTCCAAATATCGTAATAGCTGCATCAGTTTCTATAAATATATTTGGTGTGTTTCTACACTTTGCTAGTGATGCCCAAAAATATTTTTCTCTTAAATTAAAAAAAGATCTAATTAGAGAGGGATTTTTCAAAAATATAAGGAATACAAATTATCTAGGAGAAATACTAATTTATCTATCATTCGCCATACTTTCAATGAGTTTCATACCATTAGTAATTCTTGCATTATTTTTCTCTATAGTTTTTCTACCAAGAATGATAAAAAAAGATAAATCACTCTCAAAATATGATTCATTCGACGAATACAAAAAGAAAAGTGGTCTTATATTGCCTAAATTAAATGCCAGATAACAACTTACCCAGTTGGAGGCAAGATTTAAAATCTTCTAGAAAAAAAGAGGGCAAATCACCATCTAATAGATGGATACAGCTTGCAACAGTCAGCGAAAAAAATGAGCCAAGACTAAGAACAGTTGTTTTCAGAGGATGGCATAAAAATAGTTCAATGATTATTTTTACAGATAGAAGAAGTGAAAAAATTGGGCATTTAAAATCCAACCCTAATGCAGAAATATTATGGTTCTTTTTGAAAACCAAATCACAATATAGATTCAAAGGAAAAATATATGAATTAAGTGATAACAAAAATTATTGGGATTTATTATCAGAAAAATCAAAATCTTCTTGGTTTTGGGGATCTCCTGGAGAGAAAATAAAATCAAAAGTCAAATCTCCTTATGAAATATTATCCAATCTTCCCAAGTCAGAAAATTTCGTAGTTCTAAATTTTGAAATCGATTCAGTTGATCTTCTTAAATTAGAACAGCCTGTTCATAAAAGATATCTTTGGGAAAAGAGTAAGAAATGGGAAAAAGTTGAAATAAATCCTTAAATATTTCTAAATTGTATATTTAGGTTGAAAAACATATAGTGATCAGTCAGTTTTAAAAAAGAAGTATTATTCATATGAATTTTTCAGAAATTCCAGAAAACCCTTTTATTTTTTTATCTTGGGTTACTGCTATAGGGCTATTTATAAGTCTTTCTGAAGCAACAATTAAGATAAAACTTGAGAAGAGAAACAGTTATAGAAAAAGGTTAGAACTAATCAATAACCTTTATCCTAAAAAGTTAGCTTGAAGTATCTGAGAGAATGTTCGCCTGCAGAAATTGAAATAAGCCACCTTTGCTTGTTTCTTCTTTAACTTCGACTACCTTAGAATTTTTTGATTTTGTTGAAGGAATAATTTCCCCATCATCTTCTGATTTCAAAATTCTGATAATCACTTCATCTAAGGAGAAATTACCAGGACCTGTTAATGCAATTGAAGTTGCTGAAGCGAAATATAGAAGTAAAAGCTCTAGTAAGAAAATATTAAAACCTGAAGTAACAAGTGCATGGTATATGGCGACAGAAATTGTTCCCACTATTGCCAAAGCCCCGAATCTTGTAGCTAAGCCAATAATTAGTAGCCAACTACCGCCTATTTCAGAGAATGCAGCTATATATGATAAAAATATTGGGAATGGAAGATGTAAAGGTCTGACGAAAGCATCAGCGAAATTTTCTATATTTGCTAATTTTTCATAACCGTGATGAATGAGAACAGTTCCAGTTATAACTCTCAGAATTAATAAAGCAGTATCTTTGCTAAACGACTTGGTAAGAATTGTTGAAAGCACTATTAAAAAATTATCCTTAAGTAAAAATAACTAGTAACAGTATCCATCGTGGATTAAACCGCAAAAGTCGCATCTAATTAAGTATTTATACTTAGTGCTTCAATGAATTCTTTTTCTGATTAGGAATTCAACTAAGTTAAAAATTATTTTTTGAATAATTTTCTAATATTCTCTGATTGATTTTCGGAATATTTTCTTTAAATTTGAAAAATCCTTTTTTGGCGAATTTCCAAGCAAAAAGATCTTCATCTCTAACAAGGTTAAAAATTTTTTTATGGTGTAAATTTTTAAACTCAGTTATGAAATCATAATTTTCTCCCACACCAGGATAAATAATGTCTATTGCGTTGGTATTTTTAAAAGTATTTTCCAGTGAGTAAGGATCTATCTGTTCAACATTATCAAAATCCTCTACAAATTCAGAGACCAAATCTTGTTTAAATTTCAATACAGATTCAGACAATTTAATATGTCTTTGTTCATTTTTTAAAAGGAAAATAAATACTTTTTTATATCTTGGAAGTAAATTTTTAAGGGTTGCAAGGTGTAGATCATTTTCAAACATAATCAGATTATCTGATTTAGGATCCATATCATTTTTATAAATCTCATCTTCAAATGGTATTTGGTTAGATTCTTCAAGAAAAATTTGTTGATTACTTATTTTTTCTACATTAAATCTATTATTTGAAAACTTTCTGAGGTTTGATGATGAAAAAAGATATTGTTTTCCCTTCGTTTGCAATCCTCCGACCCATCTCCAGCTAAGGAGATTAGATGAAGCATCTCCATCAAAAAGATATTTAAAGAAAAACTTTGCTCCCAATTGCCATGGGAGGCCTAAATTAAATATCCAAGTACTCGCAAACCACATTCTTGTATGGTTATGCAAATAGTTGTACTGCTTTAATTCATTTACCCAAGAATTAAAAAAATCTAATTCTGTATTGCCATTAATTGCACTTTCATATAACTCATAGTCAAAATCGAGATTGTTTTCTGAAATAAAATTTCTCCAAACTTTAGGTCTATTTTCCATCCACCCTTTCCAGTAAACTCTCCAAAATATTTCTTCAACAAATTTAGTTGAATTTTTGATTTTGTACTTACTTTTAATATCATGGATAAGATCATATTCCGATAATATTCTGTGAGTAATGAAAGGCGATAATTTTGAAACTGAACTTTCGTTATTTGGCCCAAAATCAAAATTTCTTAATTTTGCATAATCATTGATTTTGTATTTCGCAAAATTTTCCCAAGTATTTTGAGCTTTTAATAAAAATGACATTTTCTCATAACTTTAAAAAATTTTTTTTTGTATTGATAGAAATTTCAAAAATTTGCCTTTAAATCAATCCTTAAAATTTTCTATTTCACTTTTAAGTAAATATGTTTGATTGAAGTATTTAAATTAAACGTCCTATCAGTACATTTTATACTCCTAAATCGCTCTCTGCGTAGGAGGATATTTAGTGGTCAATTACTTTTTAGATCTAATTTTAATTTTCAAATCTTTATTTAAATGATTTTTTCTAAAAGATTTTTAAATATTTATCAAAATTATTATGAATAATTTATTAGTGAGAGATGTTAAGTATTTAGATGAACAATACAGAATAGGTGAAGGCATAATTTCGGATGATGCATTTAAGCAACTTGAAAAGCTCTTTATTCCTGTTGATCGAGAGACTGACTACTTTAATCAAAAAAATAATAAACTTTTGCCAAAATTAGCCAAAAAAAACTATAAAGAATTTTTGGAAAGTTTATTAACAAAAACAAGATTAAGCATTCAACCAAAAATTGATGGCTGTGCTATTGCAATTAGATATCTAGATGGCAAGTTTAATAAAGCTATTACAAAAAAAGGATTTGATGTCTCAAGCAAAATTAAACAAATTAAAAATGTCCCCGATTGTATTCCTATCAAACGAGATTTTCAAATTAGAGGTGAACTATACGCTACAAACCAAGTTGCCGGCATTTCCCAAAGAATTACAAGAAAATACCTCAATGATAAGAAAGGGATTGGAGAAAGTCTCCGCTTTTGCTGTTTCCAAATACTTAATGGAAGACTTAATCAATACGAAACCCTTAACTATCTTAAAAAATGTGGCTTCAGCACCCCTGACAGTTACTTTACAAATCATACAAGCGAGATCCAAATATATAAAAAAAATTGGTTAGATAAAAAAATATTTACGAAATATCCAACTAATGGGATAGTTGTAAAAATAAATAGTAGGAAATTACAGTTACTTAGAGAGAAAAGTTTATCTCAAAATAATGAGTGGCAATATGCAATTGAAAAATAATATTAAATAGTACCTTCAATAAGAGCTCACGATACTGACTTCCAGTATTTACAGTGGAAAAGTAATTAAACCTTGGATAAATTCCAAAGCAATTTGCAGGATTACTAAATGACTGCCACTATTTCAAGACCTAAAATCTCTAACTGGGAAACATCTAATATTCCAAACCTTACCGGCCAAACAGCGCTAATTACTGGTGCGAATAGTGGTCTTGGATACTACACTGCAAAGGCCTTAGCAGAAAAAAATGCTCATGTTGTTATAGCTTGTAGATCACTTGAAAAAGCTAATCAAACTATCAAAAAACTTAAAGGTCTTAATCCTGAAGGATTATTTACACCTTTAGAATTAGATTTGTCAGATTTAAAAAATATTGTTGGAGTTCAGTCCAAAATTTTTGATAATTTTGAACATTTGGATTTATTAATCAATAATGCAGGCATTATGCATCCGCCTAAAACACTTAGTGCCCAAGGATATGAAATACAATTTGCAGTTAATCATCTAGCTCATATGCTTTTGACTCTAAAGCTACTTCCAATTATTGAAAAAAAAGAAAAATCTAGAATAGTGACGGTGACTTCCGGAGCACAATTTTTTGGCAAAGTTGGTTGGAAAAATCTGAAAGCCGAGAACTATTACAACAAATGGGAATCTTACTCAAATAGCAAATTGGCAAATGTAATGTTTGCTTTGGAACTAAATGAGAACTTAAAGCACAAAAATATACTTTCTTTAGCTGCTCACCCAGGAATTGCAAAAACAAATCTCTTTACTGCTCAAAAACCTAACCCTGGTCCATTAGAAACACTCTCATTGGAATTATTTAGTCCTATTTTCCAAACTGCTGAGATGGGTGCTTTACCTCAGCTTTTTGCAGCTACTTCACCAGACGCAAGAGGCGGTGATCATTATGGTCCTAGATTTAATTTCAGAGGTTATCCAAAACTATCCCCTACTTCGCCTTTCGCCATGAATAAAAAAGAAAGAAAAAATTTATGGGAAAAAAGCCTCGAAATAATTAATAACTTCTTATAAATTTTTCATTTTTACTAACTTTAGAAAATACTTCAAGATATGTAATTCACTCTCTGAGAGTTTCATAAATTCTGTTAAGGCATCATAATTTTTTTCATCAATTTTTTTTGACAATTGAATAAAACTATCATGGTTTTCATTAACAAAACGCTCAGCAATCTGAGACGGAGTTAAACCCTTTTCAATTAATTCACCTGGAGCATTTTTCTCCCACTTTTCATAAAACCAAGAGAACCAATATTTTGCAGTATTATCTTCCATTAATTAACTTTTCTTAGGCGAATACTATAAATACTAAATAAAAATCTCATGATTGAATTACCCTTTAAACACAACTAATATAAATGCAATTATAAATTTAATGATAGATAATCATTCAAGTAAAAGAAATATTAATCTTGTAATTGGATTAGGTAAATCTGGATTTTGGGCTGCCAAGTATTTGAGAAGCATCAATAAGAGAGTAATTGTTTGGGAAAGTAAAGATGGGATAGAATTCTTAGAAAGAAAAACAGCATTAGAAGAGCTCAATATCATAGTTTCTCTAAATAAAGAATTTGTATTTGAAGAAATTCAACCTTTTTTGAAAGAGATCGAATCAGTTGTAGTAAGTCCATCAATACCTTATGACCATATAACTATTATTGAATTAAAAAAAAAGGGAATTAAAGTAATTGGAGAAATTAATGTTGCATGGGAAATTTTAAAAGACACAAATTGGATAGGTATTACTGGCACTAATGGCAAGACTACTGTTACTCATCTACTAAGCCATATACTCTGTGATACTGGATTATATGCTCCTTTTGCTGGAAATATTGGTACACCTTTATGTAAGTATGCTCACTCCAAAAAACATGAAAAAATTGATTGGGTTGTTGCTGAATTAAGCAGTTATCAAATAGAAATATCTCCAGAAGTAAAACCTAATATTGGAATATGGACAACCTTCACAGAAGATCATCTTGAAAGACATAAAACACTTGAAAATTATTTCAACATAAAAAAAAGCTTGTTAGAAAAATCTGATTTTAGAATTTATAATTATGACGATAAAAACCTAAGAAATCACTACAGTTCGCTATCAAGAGGGGTTTGGATAACAACTAGTTTCGATAAATCAAATTTTATTCATTGCGATTATTGGATAGATGAACAAGCGTACATTGTTGAGAGAGGGAAGAAATTATTCAAACTTGAACATTTTTCTTTAAAAGGAATGCATAATCTTCAAAATCTTTTATTGGTAATTGCAGCAGCAAGAAAAGTTGGATTATCTGGCAAGAAGATTAAAGATTCTTTATCTAATTACAAACAATTACCCCATAGGATGGAAACAATTTATAAAAATAATAATCTGGAAATCATTAATGATAGTAAAGCTACAAATTTTGACTCATCTATTGCGGGAATAAGTTCAATTGAAGGTCAAATAATAATCATTGCTGGGGGTAGATTAAAAGGTAATGAATATAGTGAGTGGATAAAAGTTTTAAAGAAAAAAGTTAAATGTGTTTTCCTTTTTGGAGAAAGCTCAAAAGTCCTAAAAATGGCGCTTATTAATGAAGGATTTAAAAAAAATATTTTTGAATTTTCAGAACTAAAAGAGCTTTTAAATTTTGTTTTTCATTATTTACAAAATGATAGGGTCGGAACATTATTATTCTCACCTTCATGCTCTAGTTTTGATCAATTTAAAAATTATGAAGAGCGTGGAGATTATTTCAAGAAACTAATCAGTGAAAAATTAAAGGTTAATAAATCCATTTTTTGTTCAAGTATCGTTTCGTAATTTTCAGGTCGGTCATTACAACCGTTTACCCTCTAGCAAATATTCACTTAATTAGTTAGATTTTGACTATAAATTAACCACTAGCAATGAGTGAATCTAACAATTTACCTCAAGCAATAAGTCATAAAAAATTAAGTTACTTTATGCTTAAGGCACAAAAAGATTCCCATTTTTCTGATGAATTAGCAGAAATTGAAAGCTCTGAAAAAAGAGAATTTGAAGAGTTAATCAATAATTGGGAAGCTTCGACTAAAAAGGTAGTTAATGAGTTATCAAAAAGAAAAGAGAATTTACTAAAAGATAAATCACCAAATTCTTTAATTGCTCTTGGTGCTATGGAAGTTCACCTTAATATGGCTTTGCAAGCCTTAAATGCGTTTAATAAAGGAGTTGATGGGTAAAATAACAGACAAATTATAAGGAAGGCATCGAAAATAAGAGAAAATCTAAGTTTTTTTCAGTATCTATAGAAACATCATCATAATAATTAACTTCAAAACCCAAGCCATCTCCAGATTCGAGAAATATATTTGAATTAGAGTCTTTACTTTTTAATAAAAGATTACCTTCTATTATTTGAATCCAATTATATTTATCGATTTTTAATGGCAATTTTTTTTCTTTAATTGGCTTATATTTACAACGCCATAAAGAGATACTTTGATTTAGAAAAAGCTTATTATTTTTACCGTCTTTGTAATTAAAAATAAGATTGTCCCACAACTTTTCATTTAATGAAATTTGATCATATCGAGGTTTGATATTTTCTTTTTGAGGGTATATCCAAATCTGGAACAACTTACAGTTCTCATTTTCTTCATTCTTCTCGCTATGAGAGATTCCAGTACCTGCAGACATAACTTGTACTTCATCTTTGTGAATTTTTCCAAGATTATTTAAAGAGTCTCTATGAGTTATTGCTCCTTCTGTTACGACAGTAATTATTTCCATATTTGAGTGAGAATGTGTATTAAATCCTGCATGAGGAGAAATAATATCTTCGTTTATAACTCTAATTTTCCCAAAATTATCCCATTTTGGATCTCTATGCTCTGCGAAAGAAAATGAATGCATTGAATGCAGCCAATCTCTTCTTGATAAAAATCTATCATCGGATTTTCTTATCTTAATAATATTAAAAACCATCAAAATTGAATAGAATAAAAATATTCTAAATAATTAGAAAAATATTTGTAAAATTTTTTTGATAAATTATTCCTAAAAAAAGCAAATATCAAATTTAAAAATTTATTTTACTCTGAGCCTTATTAGCCTTTATCAATATTTTTTGTGCTTCATCTCTTGTAAGGCATTTTTCTGCTTTTACATTTAAGTTTTTAAGTTTTTGCAGTTGCTTTGTGTTACTCATAATTTAACCCGTTCTTAACGTTACTTTAACATAAGCTTAAATTAATTGCCTCTGAAACCTTTGCATCAAATCATTTTTAAATCTTTGAGAATGGAATTATCAGAACAGTATAGAGGATGTATTGGATTATCTTTGATTGTTTTCTTAATTAAAAGCGGTCCAAGAGGATTATCAAAATTATTTTTTCTGATTGAGTTATATTGCATTATTTTTTTTAATATTCTTTTATTTCTATTTAGAAATTTCCCTTTGTTACCCCAACCTAACCATAAATCACAATTTTTATTTTCAGACCAGTGTTTTAAGTTTTTATAAATATGATTATTGTTTAAATACCCAACAGGGTTTTTGTGATTAAAGAGTCTTCCTGGATTACTTGAAATAAGAGCAAATAAATTGATTAATTTAACTTTGCCATAATTATTATTTTTCGAGATTTTAATTATCTTTTTTGTTGTATTATCCAAGAAAACTGCATCTGATAATGAAGGATTTAGACCAATAAAAATAATCTCTTTTTTAGATTTAGAAATCTTATAACTTAAACTCCATCTATATATTTTGTTAGCACTTATTAAACAATTTCTTTCTAAAAATAAATTTTTCAACCTAAACCTACACCTCTAGCCATAAGAGTTGCGAATAAAGGTATTGTTGCAAAGCCAACTAATTCGGTGGTAATGATTAGTCTGAACCTCTTGACTAGATTTTCAGATATTTCAGGTAATTTATTCTTACTTAGTGGAATTGCCCAGAGGATATATGTTGTTGTTGGGTATAAAGAAAGTAAGCCAACCAAAATGTAGAGCGAAACCTTAATCCAAAACACAGGATTACCTGTATAGAAATCACCTCCTTGACCAAAATACTTAACACGCAAAATCCCAGTAACTAAAATCGCAACTCCTGCTAAACCATAAACCACATCTGCAATTATCATTGAGATCGTCTCATTTCTATTAAGACCTACTTTGAGAGTCAATCTTTCAAACAAAAGAGAACCGAAACACAATATTATTCCTAAATAATGAACATATGCTACTAATGCACTTTTAGCAATTTCACCTGTCAATAAAGTTCCTAATAACATTTTCTAGTAAAATTTATACAATACTAACCACCAAATAAAGAATTTGTTTAGAAAATAAATTAAACAATAAAAAGTCAGGTATTGAATCTAGGACTCTAAAAACCTTTTCTGACCATCTTCAAAGAAATCCTTTTTATTCCATACTTCGATTACATCTGGGAAATGTTTTTCCATACAATTATCACAAACCCCATGACTGAATCTAATATCACTAATTTTCGAAAGATATTTTTCTAAATGCATCCAATCGCCCTTGTTATTTTTGACTTCTCTGCAATATGAACAGACAGATAAAATACCTTCCTGTTTGTGCAAGTTAGACAAAGCATCTAGCAAGTTCAATGACTTTTTTCGAAGCTCTAAAAATGAAACTATTTGCTTGGATAATAATTCCATAATATTGAATTGTTGTGTAGTTAGATTTCCTGGCTTTCTGTCTATTACACAAAGAGTTCCAAGTTTATTACCATCACTATTTCTAAGGGGAAAACCTGCATAAAAACGAATTTTGGGGTCTCCTGATACCAATGGATTATTTATAAACCTTTCATCTTGGAAAGCATCATGAATAATTAATGGACTATTTTCTTTTATTGCATGGGTACAAAAAGACCAATCTCTTCTTGTTTCTGATATTTGAAGTCCTATTTTGGATTTAAACCATTGTTTATCTTTGTCTACCAATGTCATTAAAGAAATAGGCACATTACAGGTTGTAGCAGCAATTTTTGTAATATCGTCATAACATGATTCTGGCTTCGTTCCCAAAATCCTATATTCTGCTAAAGCTTTTAATCTTCTTTCCTCTTCTTCTTTTTTTGATACAAGATTCTGCATTAATCTTCACCAATAATTAAAACTTTAAAATTAAAGTTTCTTCAAAAAACTTTTTCCATCTAATCCTTAATAAAAAAAAGATAAACTTATTGAATTGTTACTTACTGATTTATTACTTTTTAATTTATTATTGACTGATTTAACTTTGAGACTGCCATCCCAGCGATCCATCCACTTGTCCAACAATGTTGAAAATTAAATCCACCAGTGATCCCATCAACATCCAAAACTTCTCCAGAAAAAAATAACCCTGGACAAATTAAGCTCTCCATACTTTTAAAATTAACCTCATTAATTTTTACGCCTCCGGAAGTAACAAATTCCTCTCCAAATGGACCTTTGCCTGAAATTATATATTTATCCCTCATTAGAGTACTTATCATTTTCTCTCTTTCATCCGCCAGTAAATCAGCCCACTTTTTCTCTTTATCAATACCTATTTTCTTTAATAAAAAAATCCATAATCTTTTTGTTAATAGTGGAACAGGTCTACTATTAATAAGATTCACCTTGCCTTTATTTAATCTTAAATAATTAATTTTTTCTTTTAAATCCTCATAACTTAAAGAAGACCATTTAATGATTAAATTAAATTTATATTTTTGGCTATAAAGTTCCCTTGCTGCAATTGATGAAAGTTTTAATACTGCTGGCCCACTAAACCCCCAATGCGTTATGAGTAAATCGCCTCTATTTTGAAAATTCTTATTGTTTAAATTAATTTCTATATCTATGCCCTTTATCGATACCCCACTACATTCATCCAAATTTGGTTCTTTTGTAGAAAAAGTAAAAAGCGATGGTACAGGTTTAACAATGGTGTGTCCAAGATTTTGAGCTAATTTATATCCGCTTGGATTACCTCCAGTTGAAAGAATAATATTTTTTGCAGTTACCTTTGCTTTTTTAAGACTAAAAATATTGAATATATTATCTGGAGTTTTTGAAATTTCTTTTACAAAAAATTTTGTTAGTATCTCTACGTTTTTTGATAAAGCACTTTTTCTCAAACAATCAATAACATCTGAAGAAGAATTAGACACTGGAAATACTCTTAGATCTTCCTCAATTTTTAATTTTAAACCTTTTTTCTCAAACCAATCGTATACATCTCCAGCAGCAAAACGATTAAATGATTCCAAGAGCTGAATTCCACCTCTGGGGTAATTCTCAATTAGTTCATTCGGTATCCATGTCGCATTAGTGACGTTACATCTTCCCCCTCCACTAATCCTTACTTTCTCCATAAGTTTTGAAGTTCCTTCAAGAATTATTATTCTTTTTACTCCATTTTCTGCAGCAGTTATTGCTGTCATAAAACCGGCTGCACCGCCTCCAACAACTGCTAAATCAAAAGGTTCCAAAAACTTATTATTTAATATGCTTCAATCTGATAATAGCAAGTAGTTATAAAGAAAAATTAGTCCAAAAACCATAAAAAAATGAATATAAAACTTTAAAACTACATAATAAATAGCTACGATTAGCTAATTTTAAAAATTTCTAGAAAAATCAACACAGTCGTTATATTTATGCTTTAAGTTGATTAAATGAGTATGTTATTTTCTTACGTTAAATATTCTGAGGCCAGTTTTCCTATGACTGGTCAATATACTGCTCTTCTTTTAATAACTTCTGTTATTTGGGTTCTACTTTGGTTTGGATATAGACAAAATAAGATAAATGATGAGATCAAGAAAAAAGAAAAAGAAGAAAGAATTAATGCGAAAGTTCAAAGAAGAAAGAAGTTAGAGAGTTTGTACCCTACTAATAAAAAAACTGTTTAAAATAAACTATTTTAGAAACATGAAAAAAAATAATTTCAAATCACTAATTCAGTACTTACCGGGGATTTTGATTCTTATTTATGTATTCTTTTTAGCATTTACTCAATTTATAAAATAAAATTTTTAAAAATTATTCATTTTGATTGGAATCCTTTCTGCTTTTGGAGCTGCTACATCTTGGACATATGCGTGCTTTATTTGGCGCTCGCAAACTCAAACATATAAATCAATAGATATTAATTTAATAAAAAATATAATAGCTTTTTTAATTTTTATACCTGCTTTTATCAATCTAAGTTCTACAACTGAATTAAAAAACATATTCATCCTACTAATTAGTGGAATAATAGGTATTGGTTTAGGTGATACTTTCTATTTAAAGTCACTACAAACAATTGGCACAAGAAAAACTTTATCTATAGAAACTCTTTCTCCGTTAATGGCAGCTTTATCAGGGGAATTTTTTATTAATGAAAATTTAACAACTAAATCATGTGTTGGAATAATTATAGTGACGGTTTCGCTATTCATAATTCTCAGAAAAGGTAACGATTTTAAAGAGGAAAACTCCTCTTTCACAGAAAAAAATAACTTTAAGATTTTTGCTTTTCCTTTTTTATCAGTTTTATGTGCTGTTCTTGGAGGTCTTTTATCAAGGATGGTTTTCCTTCAAAGCAATTTATCTCCTTTCCTTACAACTGAAATAAGATTATTAGGTGCAATAATTTTTTTAATTAGTCTAAAAGGATTTAAGATTAATTTTTTCTTAAAAAACATAGACAAAAAACAACAAAAAAGATTTTTTATTTCAATACTTCTTGGAACAAATGTAGGAATATTTCTTCAACAAGTTGTGTTTAAAACCCTTCCCATAGGAGTAGGATGGGCTTTATTAAGCATATCTCCAGTAATTTCCTTATTTTTTGCTAAGACTGAGGAAAGAGAAATTACCAAAAAAATAATATTTTTTACTTGTTTTTTATTTTTTGGCTTGACATTAATAATTCTTTAATCTCTAAGTTAATGTAAAAAATACTCATGTTAATAAAAATCAAATTAAATAAAATTACCCTATAAACACTCAAAACTATGAAAACATTAAAGAAAAAAAGACTAGGAACATTGGAAGTTTATGTTATTTTTTTAAGCTGCATTTATGCAGGCTTTATAGGTTATAAATCTCTATTAAATGTTTTATTTACTTGGAATTAATTAATTCTTTCTAATGATTTAATTAACTTACCTCCATCTTGGTCATCATCATCATTTGAAGCGAAAAATAAAAAAAATATTCCTAGAGAAGCTATAGATAGCGAAATTGACAATACAGAAAGCTCATCCATAGATTAGAAAATTTTTTTTATGATAAACGAAAAAGAATAAAAGACAGTAAAGAAATACACATTCTCGAAAATAAATATTTCTTTTATTTGTAAAATAAAAAAACACATCCGAACTATTTCGTGAAAGTTCTTATAACTTCCCCCTGTAGTGCAAGCGTAATAATTAAGTATGGAATAAAAAGTTGGCCTATTTGGGAATGTGATCCAAGCAAATTTAATTGGAGCTACGATTATAAGGAAATTTGCTTGATTATTGAAGGTCAAGCGAAAATAAGTACCCAAAACGGTGACATTTACATAATTAAAGCTGGAGATCTTGTTGAGTTTCCTGCTGGACTTAACTGCGAATGGGAAGTAACCAAAAGTATTAAAAAACATTATCGATTGGGTAGCTAAATTTAATAAAAAAGATTTTTTCTTCTTTACTGTTAAGTCAATGTAGATAAAATATGGTTAATAAATAATTTTCAAGAAGGAAACTAATATTATGCCTTTTACTGATCAAGAATATTTTGAGGTTATTGAAAAAAACGAAATAGTAAAAAAGGCTTTTGAAAATATTAAGCAAATTTGCATTGATTTACAAAAACAAACAAATTGTCCTGAAGAGGATCTAAAAGATTTTCTTGAATTTATTTCTAAACAATGGAATAAGTAATAATTAAAAGGCCTTTTAAATACTAAATTTAAAATTTCAATTTAGTTTTCTGAGACAATAAGTTCTAATCTAATTCCTTTTTTGGTTTTGTATTGATACTGGAAGTTCCATTAGCAGCAGAAACGAAGAAAAAGAAGCCTACAATTCCTGATATACCAAATATCGCAGCCAAAGGATCAAATGTGAAAGAAAACATAGAATTTATAAAATCAAGATAAATAATAGTTTTTGAATCAAAATTGTACAATTATTGTTAAGTATAAAAAATAACAATCGCGCGGTTCATTATGTCATTATTAGTTTCTCAATAGGTTCAAAAAATTATTATTCAAATTAATTTTAAGAATAAAAATATCAATACATACAAAAGATCTATTCGTGCTAAAGAGAAAAGTACTTAAAAAATATTTTTAGAAATATTGAATAAAACACTACCCAGAGGATCCACAATTGTTGTTTCTTTAGATTAATATCAATTAATGACAGAATTTTACTCAGCTGCCTCCTCAGTAAGTCCTATAACAGCGATATTATGGTGCCTTTATCCAGTAGCTGTACTTGTAATTATTGAATTACTTCTGGGGGGTGGGTTTGATGATGACAATAATGACGATCAAGATGGTGGAATGCTAATACCTGCTTACTCTAGATCAGAAGTTTGAATTTTTGAATTTTTTGAATTAAAGACTCATAAGGAATTTAATTAAATTGGCGAACAATATTGATACAACTCATATTTCTCTAATTACACTTACCATCCTTATGATTTCCTGTCTAACCTGGCTCGTCTTAAGAACCCTTAAGGAAGGTAGAAAAGCTCTTACAGAAATAAATAAGGATAGATCGTGAAATACAATAAACATTCAAAATTATAGAGTTTGATTAGTTTTATAAAACTCTTAGATTTATAAGTTTTACTAACTAAATCAATGTATTCCAAAAATTTAAAAACTTTTACTTCCAAAGGGTGGGGAAAGCATAAAAAACTTAAATAAATACTAGAATTTGTTTGATTGCTAAGTCAAAAAATTACCAATCTGTTGAAATCCCATTTTTATGAAAAGACTTCTTTGTTATTACTTTAATAAATAAAAATGCATTTAAATTCTTTACTTTATATTTGTTCTATATCTTTATTCATTTATATAATGGCGCTGTTTTGGAGAGACTTGCCAAATCAAAAAAAATAAATAAATAATTAATATTAATTTTGTTGCTTATAAAAATAAATTGAGTTATTAATTTAATATTGGATTTAATTTTTTTATATAAATGCTGAAAGAATCTTCAAATAGCAATAACAAAAACATATTCTCAAAAACTAACGGTATTGCGAAAGAAAAGATGATTTGCAAAGACGGTTTCTGTTCATTACCAAATCAAGATGAGATTGCAAAACAAGATTCAAATGATATGAATTTATTTGATCCTATTTAGTAAATAAAGAATACTTTGATAAATTAAAGATTAAATTGATAATGTTTGATCATTTGAATTTTTAATTTATGTTTAATGACTTTTTAAACGCATATAAAGAGTTTTGGATTAAAGCTACAGACTTCAAAGGATTCACATCTCGATCTGACTGGTGGTTAGTTCAACTAGCAAATCTTATAATTTCTTTCCTAACTATCCCAATATTTTTAAAAACGTTTGGTTTCAATGTTTATGGCATAGTTTGTATCATTCCTCAAATAGCTATTGATGTAAGAAGAATCAAAGATTTTGGAAAAGATTGGAAATGGATCTTTATTAATTTAATACCTATCTTAGGATGGATCTTGTGGTTCATCTGGCTAGGCTTTGGTAAGACTGGTAATGGGAAAAATAAACTTATATAGAAATTAACTCCTCAATTTTTTCTTTTTTTAAAATCTACAAATCTTACCTTTTTTCTTAACTCTATTTGTTTTTCAAGAATTCTAAACACATGCATCTCGCATTCGGTTAATTTAAGAAACTGATCGAGTGTATCTTTATCTTCTTCATCAAAATTCTCGAAAACTTCTGAAATAGCAGTACTATTTCTAGAAATAAAATCCTCTGCTACATCACGTGGATTCTTGCCTGATTCGAAATCCTGAAAAGCTTCATAAGAATTAAGTTCTCTCGTTAACCATTTAAACCATGGTTCATTTTTATTATTTTTTTTATTTATGATTTTCTTCATGAAAAAATTTTTACTAGTTTAATCATTATTAGTTATTTATTCTTTGACAGCTGTACAAATACTTATTTTAAAAAACCTATTAAATATTAAACTTATTTTTTTACAAAATAACTAAAATAATTACCATAAAGCTTTTTAAAGAATAAGTATTTATTACTCATTTTTTTGTTTATGAGATAGCTAGAATTTAATTTTAGTAAAGTACATTGTCAATTCCATTTTACGACTTTCCTTCATCTCCAATTTTAATAATTGGTGCTCTTGGCATTGCAGTAGCGGTAGCAGTTTTTTTTGTCTCTTACCAAAAATATTTCAATTCTCCTTTAAACAAAGAGCTTGCGGATAAGAAAAAAGCCTTAATTAAGGAACAAAAAGAATTAAATGAAAGATTAGAAAAAATAGAACAAGATTTAAAAAATTTATAAAAAATTACTTTTAAATAGAGATGAGTTAATGATCTCGAATTCAAGACTTTAATTTTTTTAACAGGAATTTTGATCTATAAGGAGATATGGATAAAGATCATCTTATTGAGTTAATTTCTAATAGTCTTCTTTACGAGAGTAAAAATTCTGACTCTAATAAGAATCTTAGTGACTTTAAAAATTACTTAGAAAGATTAAATCTAGATCAATTGAGAACTATGTCTAAAGAATTTATTCTTTAGTATGGTTTTAAAATATTTTTTTGTTTATTAAATGATCAATACTTTTTAAAAATTGTTAGCATCAAAAAAAATAAGAGAAATATGCTTAAAGTAAATAGAAGTGATTTTTTAATAAAACCATTTTTAAAAAGAAATAATATTAGAGCTTCTTATCAAATTATTTCTACCATCTTCCCAATCTTTTCTATTTGGTTAATCGTCCACCAAATAATAAATCAACCTTTTTCATTATTTATTAAAGGATTTCTATTAATACCTTTTATACTTCTTCTGACTCTTTTCTCTTCTCGAACATTTTCATTAATGCATGATTGCGGTCATAATTCTCTTTTTACAAAACGGAAATTAAACCGCTTCTTTGGATTTTTACTTGGCTTGGTTAATGGTATTCCCCAGAAGTCATGGTCGATTGATCATGCATTTCATCATAGAAATAATGGAAATTGGGAAATTTACAAAGGGCCGATAGATGTTTTAAGTCTTGAAGATTATGAATCCCTTACCAAAAGAGAGCAAAGATTTTATAAAGTAAGTCGAAACTGGATGATGCTTTTCCCTGGCGGTTTTTTTTACTTAGTTTTAAAACCAAGATTAGGACTTGTTATTGTTATTTTTAATTTAATTAAAGATATATTGGAAGAAACTTTTATCAAAATAAAAAAAAGAGAAATTTCTCAACTTTTAGCTATTAATTCAAGATTCAAACCACCTTTTTCTGATTATGGAAATAATTTCAGTGAACTTAGTGAATTAATAATCAATAACATAGTAGTAATACTAGGGTGGATTTTTATGTGTAAATGGTTGGGGTTAGTTTTTTTCTTATCATTCTATTCCATTGTTTTAACATTATCAGCAGCAACTTTAATATGTGTTTTTTTCGTGCAACATAACTATGAGAATACATATGCTAAAAATACAAAAAATTGGGATCTCATCGATGGGGCTATTTTAGGCAGTAGCAATTTAGATATCCCCAATTGGTTAAATTGGTTTTTAGCAGACATATCCTTCCACAGCATTCATCATATTTGTGAAAGAATACCAAATTACAACTTAAGAGCTTGTCACAAAGCAAACATTCATTTGCTCCAACAATCAAAGTTCTTAAAATTAAGCGATTTTTCAAACTGCTTCAAATATATTATTTGGGATAATAAAAATGAAAAATTAATTCCCATAAGTTAATACCTAATTCAACCTTCTTCTCAATTTTCTTTTTAGAGGAATACTGCTATATGCATGAGTACCAATAGATGGAGGCAAGTCATTCTTTAAAGGATGCATAAAAGCATTCGCCATACTCTCTAACATTTTCGAAAGCCAATTAATTACTGATTTCATTTGAAAATTTAAAAGTGTACTTTTTTATCTTCTAACTAAATTACTGAAAAGTAAATCAGTCTTTATGCTGATTTTTTTGGAAGATTACCTTATAAAATTAATTTACCTTATAAAATTAATATTTAATAATCAAAATTATTCTTTTATTTTGTGTTTTATTAGAAGAATATTAATATCTTTTTAAAGGTAAAAAAGTTTCAAAATAAATTTAGTAAATAATACTTATTTTTTCTAATTCACTTAATAAATTAAATTATTTGACATAATTTCGTGCTATATCTCTATTCCAAACAAATCTAACAATACTATGAATGATTCATTTGTTTCTTCAAACCAGAATGCAGAAATAGATTCTATTAATTCATATTTCGAATGTATTACTGAATGCAGTATTGTGGATGGTCATCAAGAATGTATTACTCGTTGTTTAGAGATTCATTTAAAGGGAGGTGATCAAAATGAATAAAAAAAATTCACCTCAAAGGAAAACAACTTTAAAATGGAACTCAAATGGAGAGCTTTCCGAAATTGATATGTTAAGAATTTTAGAAAAAATATCATCGCATGATCTTAATCAATGTGAATTAACATGCGATTCTGATCAAGGTTGAAATTTGTTATTTCCAGATCTTTTTAAATTAGTAATTAAGCAAAAAATTTGATACCAGTATTAAAAAATATTCCTAGTAAGCTAAATTTGTAATGATCTGAATACAGACTAGATTTAAAAATTTATTTCTCAATTTTTTACAATAACTTATAAGTTTTATTTTAAAAATTAGTTTTTAGAACTCCTACCTTTTTTTAAGAATGTTTTGCTAATTTCTTTTTTTGTTAGTTGAATCGGTTTTACTAAACCTGAATCCCCATGAGTTGGACAATAATAAGTCATAAGCATCCACTTTTTTTCTTGGTCCATAAGTGCTCTATATAAATAATGTTTAAGTTAATAAGACGAATTATGAAAAAATTGATGTTTTTTAATCTTTTTTTCTGTTTTACTTAATAATTTAAAAAAATTTTGAATCTATTCTCACTTAATAGATATAAATACGCATGACTTTTAAGAAAAATCCTGCTATTTATTAATAAATTCAAAATTATTCATGTCTCTAGAATCTATATTGATGGTAGTTGCTCCAATCTGTCTTTTTACTGTAGGAGTGATTGTTTTACCTATCCTAGTAAAGCCACGTAAACAATCTGGTATACCTAAAAGGTATATACGCGGTCTTTAAATTAATTAAGCTTTAAATAAGAGCAAAAACAATCAGCATAAAAATAATTAAATAGTTAAACAAAAAGATTGCGAAAAAAAAATAAAAAAGTTTGGCACAAATAATTTTATTTAAAGATCAAGTTCAAATCGTTACAACTTTATCCAAAAAACATTATAAATTCTTTTCATTATGAGATCCTGTGATGGATAATAGAAAATATAAATTCACTTTTATTTAACAAAATTTTTAACAAAAAAAATTTGAGTAATATAAAATTTTCAGGTCTTAAAGGCCAAGCGCTTGTAATAGAGGATGAAGATATTCCAAGCATAAAAGAATTTCAGGATGTTATCCCAGATCACTACTTTAAGTGCAATACCAAAACTTCTTTGAGGTATCTTTTACAATCGGTTTTAATCCAATCATTAGTAGTTGCGATAGGGTTATCTATTCCATTTACCCCAAAAATGATCCCAGTTTGGATTATTTACGCATTACTGTCAGGTACCACTGCTATGGGATTCTGGGTAATTGCCCATGAATGTGGACATGGAGCATTCTCTAAAAACAAAACATTGGAATCTATAACTGGTTATTTACTACATTCATTACTTCTAGTGCCTTATTTTTCTTGGCAGCGTTCTCATGCAGTTCATCATCGATTCACAAACAACATAACCAATGGAGAAACTCACGTCCCTTTAGTCATTCAAGGGAATGGAGTTACAGAAAAAGTTGGCGGAGAAAAAGAATTACATTTTTCAAATTCCTTAGGTAAGAAAAAGTATGGAATTCTTCAACTTGCTTTACATCTAATATTTGGTTGGCCTGCTTATTTACTTACTGGAAGTACAGGAGGTGTTAAATATGGAACTTCAAATCATTTTTGGCCAATTAAACCATTTTCTAAAGCATTATGGCCATCAATATGGGCCAAGAAAGTTTGGATATCAGATATTGGTATAGGTTTGACATTATCGGGCATTTTTTATTTAGCTTTCAAGTATGGATTATTTCCAGTAATTGCTATGTATTTTGGTCCTTTATTAGTGGTTAATTGTTGGCTAGTAGTTTATACATGGCTTCATCATACAGATTCAGATGTACCTCATCTTTCAAATACGGAATTTTCCTTTATGAGAGGCGCATTTCTATCTATTGACAGGCCTTACGGTAGAATCCTTAATTTTCTTCACCATAATATAGGTTCTAGCCATGTCGTTCATCATGTATGTCCAACGATCCCTCATTATCATGCGAAAAAGGCAACTGTTTTAATTAAAAAAGCCTTTAAAAAAGCATATCTTTTTAATCCTGATCCAATACACAACGCTTTATGGAATATTGCTTGCAATTGCGTTGCTGTTAAGCCAGACATCAAGAGAGGAAGATATATATGGCGATCGTCATACAAAATGGTGGAGTAAAAAATACATTAGGCATCAATTATTTATCACATTAATTTACGCAAATCTGAAAAGAATATAAAAGAATTAGCAATAGCAAATTTTTCATCTTAGAAAAATATCTAAATAAATTAATTCCTATGAGTGGTGACAATTTGCATGGTAAGCAGCCTATTAAATTTTATTCAGAAAAAATAACACTTACAAAAATTGAATTATTAGAAAGACAATTGTGTTTAGGCGAAAAAATTTCAGATTTAGATCAAAAGCATAAAGAATGGAGCAAAAAACTATCAGGCTGATCATTGAATGTTATGAATTTTATAACTGATTGATATTTGTATTTACTTATTAATAAATTTTTCTGAAAATTATTGAAAAATTATTTGCAGGCATACCAATAATATCTTCTTGATAAAAACCATTTTTCTTACTCTCGTAACAAACTTCCTCAAGATTTTTAATACCCCAAAGATCATTTTGCATTTTCAATGAATTATCGAAAAAATAATTACTCTCACTTGTATGCTTATTACAAATTTTGAATGGTCCATACAATATCAAAAATTGTCCATTTTTAAGTAATTTTCCTGACTCTCTAAAGAGTGCTACAGTACAAGACCACTGTGCTACATGAATCATATTTATAGAAACTATTCCTTGCAAAGAATGAGCTAATCTCAGTGGAATTTTCCAAGGAATTTTTTCTACATCAATCTCAAGAGGCTGAGGCATTTTCTTAGTTAAGTCTTCATATTCAATCCAAGAACTTATACTTTTTCTATGCAATAACTCCGGATCACTTGTTTGCCAAATTATTTCAGGAAAGTGTTTTTGAAAAAACACTGCATGTTCACCGCTCCCACTCCCGATTTCCAATACTGAACCTTTTTTTATAATTCTGGATAGTACATCACTAATGCATTCTCTATTTCTTTGAGTTGCCGGGAAAAAAAGTCTATTATCCAAAATTAAAAAAATTGGGCATTTTATTATTTAGAACAATTCTAAAATCCTTAATTATTTAACCTTTCTCAATTTAGGAGTCTTGAAAAACATAATTTTAAGGCTAAAGAATAATATTGAAATTGTAAGAGCAGGCAAGATATAAAGTATTAATTCAGAATTTATAAGAGAGGGAATTCTTCCAAAAATTAAATGCATGTAAAAAGTCGTAAAAGACATAAATCACCTATATATCTAATGTATTAATAGCAAAAACTTGAGTTCTAAAAACTACTTTTAGTAAAAAATAAAAATTTTCATAAAAAAGAGTCAGCCTGTATCCCTACTAGCTGACTCTTTTGATATATTAATTTAAATTACCTTTAAATGAGGATATACCTCTAAAAAAACAAGATAGAAATCTTATTTTTTTTTTTCAAATTCAAGAAATCAGTACCAAAAAAAAACACCGATAAGGTATATTTCGACACAAAAATGTAGCAGTTTTTTAGAATTTTTTGACAAAACAAGGGGAGAATACCTCATTTTCTTTACATTACTAAATAAATATGTTATATTTGTTAACAAATTACTTTTAAAAAATGACTCCAGAAGCAGAACGTTTTAATGGTTGGGCAGCAATGTTAGGTTTCGTTGCAGCAGTCGGTGCCTATGTAACAACAGGCCAGATCATTCCAGGTTGGTTCTAATGAAGAATAACGAACCAAAAATAATTGAAAAAGAAAAAATCGTTGCTGAAAAGCTTAACGGAAGATTTGCTATGTTAGGATTCGTCGCTCTAGTTGGAGCATACTTAACTACAGGTCAAATTATTCCTGGATTTATCTAAACTAATTTTTTTATCATTTTAAAGCCTAATTTAAAATTAAATTAGGCTTTTTTTATGGAATTTTTTGAAAAATCTCATAAATCTCTATTGGCGAGACACATCTCAAGGTCAGGAAAGATAATGATAATATTAATTAGCATTTTAAGAGAAATATTAAGTTGATTATTCTTCTTCTTTAAAACTTAAATTCAAATGTTAATTAATGCTATCTTTATCGAGATAATTAGAGAATTTAATGAGAGTAAAACTTGAACCGGAAACAGCATTCATTGGCAAAAAGTTTGCATATATATTTCTAGGAATAATATTTTCCCTGAATGCCTTCACTTTTATTTGGTTTTTCTTATTTTCAAATTTAAAATAAATTTATGTTTCATCTAAAACAATTAAATAATATTGTTTAAATAAAAAGTTTTTTAAAAACTGTTATTTAAGACTAAAAAATTCCTGGAATTATCTGGCCTGTTGTGACATAAGCACCTAAAAGTGCAACAAAACCAACCATGGCCCATCTACCATTTACTTTTTCTGCATTTTGAGGATACCCATCGTAAGATACAGTTTTATCAATATAAGGCCTAGTTTCCGAAGGAAACATATTTTGCCTTCCACCTGATTCTGTTGTAACTCCTGATTTTGTCATTAAAGAAATAATAATTGTTAACTAAAGTAACACAAATATTAACTTATGTAAACCAAAATCTCCAATGAATTCCTCAAAGTATTTATGTTCTTGGTCAATATGTGACATTTCTGTTTAAAAATTCGAAAGTAAATTTTATTAATCAAATAATTTTCTAATTATCAAACTCGCAATCATTTTTTTTTAAATAAGCATTTATACTCACAGTAAGTAATTTTACTTAGTAATATAGTTATAGCATTTAGGAAGTGCTTAGCTGGTTAAATCAAAAAACTGAATTAACCAAGTCGTCATGAGCTTGCTGGTGGGATACCTGCAGGCTCTTTCAATTTTAAAAGAAAGCAAATATACTAAGCATCTAGATCATTTTAGACTAACTTAATAAAATCTCGAAGTAATACAACTAGTGTCAAAGATTTATTTATTTGCTAAATAGAAAATAGACTAAACAAAATTTATGTCTTTAGATTTTATCCTCATACCATTTTGTATTTTGATTATCCTTCTTCTCTTAAATAGAGAAAATAGAATATACAAAAGAAATCAAAAAGCTAAATAACTTTGTGAATTTACCAAGGATTTAGAGAAAATATAACATGCTTATATTCACATATTCACATTAATTCCAAAGTAGTTTTTAAATTTTGAGATTTTATAAAATTAGGCTAAATTTTTACTTAAAATTAATTTTTCCCAATAGGCTATTGAGCGATTTATTTGTTTCAATTTTTCTTTGCAATGATTACACTTACAATTATTCAAAGCAATTTTTGAATACATAAATTTAAAATATTTCTTTAAATTAACCAAATTCACAGATTAAATACAAGGCCTAAATATATAAATATCTGTAGATATCTTTTTTAATTGGACTTTTAAAAACTTGGTATGAAAAAACAATTTCTATAGATAAAAAATTTTGAGATAAATAATGCCAAAAGGAAAGTTTAATACACTTAAAAATTATCTTTTATTTAGAGAAGTAAATTTATGTTTAATGAGATCTAGAAAATTAAGAGGCTTTTTTTAACAAATAAAGACCTCCTGAGAATGAAGTCAAAACTGGTAGCCAAGCTGAAATAAAGGGTGTTAAAACTCCCTTCACACCAAGTGAACTTGATAAGAAAGAAAGTACATAATATAAGAGAATCAAAATTACACTTAACCCAAATCCTTGGCTTTTTGAAGTTCTTAGATTTTGCTTAGCACCTAAACTGCTTCCAATCAATCCAAAGACTAAGCATGCGCAGGGTAAAGTAAATTTTTCTTGTATTCTTACGGACATTTTTCTCGCTTCCCTTGCATCACCAGTTTCTTCATAAAGTTTTTTTGCTTTAAGAGCCTGATTTAAAGTCATTTTGTTAGCGTCATCAGGAATTTTAGAAACTTTTAAAGGACCATCTCCTAAAGGATACGAATACTTTTTAAAACCTATAGTTGTTGTTTTTCCACTTTCGTCTAATGTAATCAACTTTCCATTAGTAAATATCCATGCTGATTCTTGCCCATCAAAGATTCCTTTTTCAGCTGATAAGATTTGTTTATACCCCAAAACCGAAAAATCAATAACAGTAACATTTTTCATAACGTTATCTTCGACTATCCTGGAAAAAAATATTTGATTTAAGAAAGTATTATTATTAGTTGATTCATTGGTATTCGGATCAGTGTAGGAACCATATCCTTTAAAAAAAATATCATGTCCTTTTTCAATAGAAACGGACTTTCCTAAGCCATCTCTTAATAAAATCTCAGAATATTTATTCGTTAAAGGAACCAAACTATTATTAAAGTAAAATGTTAATCCAGTCATAAATATCGCAAGTATGATTGCTGGAATAACCAGTCTAGAAGTTTTAACTCCCAAACTTCTTGCAGCCAAAATTTCAGAATTAGATGACATCTTTCCATAAGCTAATAAAGTTGAAAGAAGTACAGACATAGGGAATGAAAGGACCAAAAAACCTGGTAGTTTAAGGAACATGACTTTAACTGCAAGTGTTATGGGTAAACCAAATTCAACAATTTTCCTTATCAAGTCAAACATAACCCCAACCGAAAGGGAAACTACTGTAAAAGCAGAAACTGCAAATAACAAAGGAGGTAAGAGTTGACCAAATAACCACCTATCTATGATTGGAATATTATTTATTAGTTTTGAAAAAATTTTAATATTGTTTTTATACATTATCTTGATTGAAAACACTTGAGACGATATTCATAAAATAGGTTGATGATTTATTATGCCAATAATCAATATTAAACAATTTAATATTAATAGTTTAAGAAAACAATTTTCATTTAACAAACCTTCTAATCAAAAATTTTAAATTTTCTCAATAGAAAGATTACAAAATTTCATTCTCAGAAATCACCTAAAAGGATTATTTTACTTTGAAAAATTCGTATAATATTTTAATAATTTTTGATTTTAATACTCTACATTGTATGAAAAAAATAAATTTATTTAGAGGGATATTCAGCTAGATAAATTTTGGAATCTAAAATTATAGTAATTTGAAATTAATAAAAATGTAGGGCTACTAATTAACTAATTGAACCATCCTTTTTTTTTGGCTTTAACTTTTGGTGAAGTCTGAATCTTAGGCTCTTCGTCAACTCTACCTTTGATAATCATTAAGGGAACTATTGCCCATAGAGCTAAAAATAATATCCAGAATAGGTAAATGTTCATGCTATTAAAAATCAATATGATCATATTAAAATTAATTAAATATGATTCGTGAGTTTCTTTTTAAAGTTCTAATTTAAATGTATAATCGAATATTTATTTTAAGGAAAGCCAAATAAAATATCTAATAGATTTTATATAAATAATGAGATTGCTTAAAAAAATTTAAAAAAAGAAATTAGAAATTTTTATAAGGTAATTAAAATAATCGCACTCAACAAAACCACTGCTTTGCTTCAGGATGTGTGGAGTGCATATTTATAATGACACGATAATTTTTTTTTCGTGAATCTTGTTAAATCAAACTTTTGCTTATCTAAAATAGAATTAAAAATTAATAGCAAAATGAAAATATGTGATTTATGTCATAAGCCAGATAAAATTCATTACAGAGTGAAATCCATAATTCATAGAGACTGGATTTTTTGTTGTAAAGAATGTTGGATTGTAATTTCTAAACATAATGATTATTCCTACGGTGGCACAAGAAAGTCCAAATAATAAATTTCCCTAAAAAATAATATGGAAAAAACAATCAAATAATTAGAGACTTAGAAATCTATAAATTTCTTTAAATAAGAACTTGACAATTAATGATGATATTTAAAAATGATTTATGAAATTTACCAACAAAAATAACTTTCTTTTTTTTTCTTTGATTTATCTTTTTAATGTACTTTTTTTGTAATAGAGTCTTGTCTTATTTTGCTAAACCAAACTTTGTAGTTTATGACGAATGGTTTGATAATGATTTTCAAAAAACTAAACTTAATATTAAAAATAAAAAAATAACAAATATTTCAAAAATTCATGAATTTTTTTATGAGCAATCGAATTACAAAGTTGGTGCCTCTGAAAATAACTTACAGATAGACATTCATGAAAATAGGGATGAACTATTTAATAATTATTATTTTGAAAACGATTCTGAAATATATGATTCATTATCAAATAAAAAATTTCCATTCTTTGGAAAAATTACCAAAAACAAACTTAACTTTAATATAAAAAATAAAATAATTTATACTTTATCAATTTTTGGATTTGTAATTATCTTTGGATTACTAATAGTTTTTATTTCGCAATCTAAAAAAAATAAATCGTCCATAACAAATGAATCAATTTTATTAGAAAAAAGATTTTGATTTTCTAAAAAAAGTCATTAATTTCTTTTTTTATAGATTTATATTCTAAATTAATTTCTTTAATAAATTTATCCACTTCTTTTTTATTATTCTTATATTCATTTATTTTTTGTTTGGTTTTCTCATAGAAAATGGATTCAAATTTTCCTGGACTTACCTCCTCAATCCAATATCCTGCTAAACAATAAATTTGATTTGGAACAACAGTTATAATAAATAATTTTTTGGAATTTTTATATTGATCAATTATCTTATTAGCGAAATTACCTTTAGTTTTGTTAGTCCCAAATAGAGTAATATCTTTTGCTAAAGACTTAAAATTCTTCGATAGATTCTTACTTTTTTCTAATGTATTTCTAGAAATTATTTTTTCTAGAGAATAACAATAATCGAAAAAATTAGTATTTTCTTTTTTTGAAGGATATATAGTTATTAGAGAACTAAAAAGTAAAAAAGAAGTTAAAATAAATTTTTTAAACATTTAATTTTAATTAAATTTATCATTTCATAAATATAAAAAGACAATGCGTAAATTACTATTAATTACCTTAAAAAGATTCACATTAATTAAAAAGATTTCTATTAATTGAGCTAAACCTTTTTGAGAAGAATTTAAAAGTATTTCGGACTAGTAAAGTATCTATCAAACACATAAAATTTTTTTCGTATAATAAGATTATGAAAAATTCTTTTTTTAAAAATAAAAGTTTCAAATCTTTTTTAGATTTTTTTTCAAGATTATCAATTTCAGCAATATTTATCTCAGCAATACCAGGCAAAATAAATGATTTTGAAAGAACAGTTGAATATATTTCTTCAAAAGGTATTCCAGAACCAATTTCATCTATTCTTCTCGTGGGAGCAATTATATGTCTTATCTTGGGTTCTGGATTTTTTATATTTGGGGAAAATCAAAAAATCGGTTCGGTCTTTTTATTACTATTTATTATTCCAACAACAATAATTTTTCATTTATTCCCTTTTCATCAAAGAGCAGTATTTATGAATCTCGCGTTGATAGGTGGATTAATTATTACTGCAATAAGGGAACCAAAATAAATTACTTAATTAAAGAAACCTAAATATTTTTTTATTTTTTCTCTCTTAATTCTGGGAAGCAATTTGCAATATGAATTAATTCATAAACCTCTTTGCTATCGTATTTTTTATGAGGGATTCCACTTCCCACCTCTATGCCTCTCTCTTTCATCTTCTTTAATATCAGTTCTTGTCTTTGCATACTTGACAAAGACTTAAATCTTTTAGTTCGTTCTTCTTTATTCACTAGATTTTAATTCAGTTAAACTTTATTGTTAAGGTTATATCGATTAGCGATTCATTAAATAAGTAAGAAAGCCAGTAAATGTAAGTAATTTAAATCCAATAAAGAAAGGCAAATATTTTTTGACCTTTTTGCCAACCGGCATTAATTTGTTTAATGAATTGATCATGACTTACATTAAAATTCTAATTTTTACAAATATCCTAACGAATTTTTTTTAGAATTATTCCATTTGATTTGTACATTTTTAATAGTAGATCTAAAATAGAAGGGTTATGTCCCTTTTTTTATGAATGATAAAGAAACAATAATTTCATTATTAAATGAGTTTGCCAATCCAAAAAAAATGGCCTCTTTTTTTCTTGACAATGCGACTCCAGATTTTTTATTCATAAGACCGAGTGGTAATCCTATAGATGCAAAAGAGTTCGAACAAATGATTACTGATGAAATTATTCAAGAAAAGGCAGAAATAACTAAAATTCACCGATTCGAATTTTTAAGCGAAAATATAGTAATGTGCATTTTTACACTAGGTTCAAAATTTACTTATAAAGGAACACCTAATGATGACTTACCAACAGTTACGTCAATTTTTAAAAAAGTAAATAATTTTTGGAAAATTCACTGGATGCAAAGATCTACAGGAAATTCGGATTTATCTTTATGGGATTAGCAAAGTTAATAGCACTTTTAATGGTGCTACTACTTGTAGGAAGTTCTTTTGTTGGTTTAATTTTGTATTTTATAAAATAAGTAGATCAAATAAATAATACCCAGTAATTATTTCTTTTTAGAAAATAATTGCTTCTTTTATGCTGAGTAATTTGATTTTCAGGTAAAAATAAAAACTTTAGACAGACTAACGCCTATATCTAAAGCCAATAAAGCAATTAGTAACTTACTCATTTTTTAGAACTCTCAACTATTTTTTTGTAAAGTTCCTCAGAAATAGGTTGCATAACCTTTTAAAAATCTAATTACAAATTAATAATTTTAAAATTAATTTCTCGTTACTAAATATACGAATATATGAATTTTTAAATAGGCAAAAAATATATTCAATATAAGTTCTTCTTATAAAGTATAAATAAATACTTAATCCAAAAACGTCAATAAATGTCCAAACTTTTTTAAAATAAATTAAAAATCCTATTTTAAGTAAATAGATCCTCTATAAGTAAGCTTTATAATCTTTTCTTCTTGTTTTCTACAATAGACGAATGACTTTCCATTGAAATACATGTTTACCATGATGCAGCTCCTAAACTTGCTCAAGTCCCCGTCCTATGGCTTGAGTCGTACTGCGGTCTATCAGATGGTAGATCGGACGATTTTGTAGTATTCACTACAATCTATTTATAAAGTATTTATACTTAGATGTCAACAATTAATAGAAACTAAACTTAAATTTAAAAGTAGATTCGGCTCTCATAAACTCCCGAACAAGAATAAAGAACATATAACTACGAGTAACTCCCATAAAAACTGAAACAAATGCTAGAACTACACAAATGGGGCAATGTTGGAATCCCATTATTTATTTTCCAATATAAATTTCAATTCAGCCTCTGCATTAAGAATATCTATTCTTCTCTTGAGCAGTTTAAAAAATTTAATTATTTTTTTCAAAATTAAACCCTCTTTAGGCATCAATAATAATATTATTTAAAAATGAATATATCAATGAGCAAAAATACTGAAGCCATTGATATAAAAAAAGTTTCGTAGCAAATTTATACAATAAACAACACCAACATATGCTCAGATACTCTTGCTCAATTAGCTTATTCAGAGTCAAATATTAAATTGGTGATCTAATTACCTTGCAATGCTATTTTTCTTTTTCTAAAAAAATAGAGAGGACTAAAGTTCAATACTCCACGTGGATTTAGTCCGTTGCCTAAAGCCTGAGAGTGCAAATTTTTCTTAACTAATATGCAAGTATGCTTTATGAGGTAAATATCTTGATTGCGTAATAAATTTATTATGTATATTGCTATTACAAAATTGATGAGTTTATTTAAATTAGTTACTAAATCCTCGTGGAGAAAGCTTTAGTAAATTTCTTTTATTGGTTACTGATAAGATCAGCCGAATCTCATTATGGAGAATCATTTGTATCTGTAGAAATTCCATCTAATTCAATCAAAAGTTTTTATTGATTTTATAAAGTTTTAAATACTTAAATTCATAGCTTTCTGAAAATTTAATAACTAATTTGAGTTAAGTTGGTTAATTATCTCTATTGCAAATAAAAGTAAGGTTGTTAATCTTGCACTTAAAGAAGAAACTTAATTTCTTAAACTGATGCAATTTGATCATTTAAATTTCAATGAAGACGATGGCCTCATGTCCATAGAAGATTTAAGGGCTTTACGTCTTCGAAAAAAGAAAATTGAAAGTGATAAGAAAGCTAGAAAGTATATCCTGGATATAAATCAAAGATATAGAAAAATGAGTACCCGCAAAAGTAATAACTTTTTAAGGAAAATGAACCCTTTTAAAAAGGCCGCATAAATTGTTAATCTTGATTTTGTTAATTTGTTTAACTTTGCAACTTTCAGAGTAAGATTTTAATGGTTTTCTTTGGAAGAGTTTCACCAAGAGGGGTCAATTTTTGGCCCCTTCTTTGCGGAGATATTTTTTAATTTAAACTAGTTATAAAATTAAAGTAATACTTTCCTAGAAGGCGAAAGTGATATAAATCTTTTGTTTAAAGTTTTTATTACCACTTAATGAAAACTCTATATCTTCAACTAAATCCTATTATTAAAAAAACAAAAGTTTTAGTTTATGGACCATTTCCCATAATTTATTGAAATTTTTCATTTGCGATTTTTAATGGCTTCACCTACAAGTTGGGAATTCTACAAAGAAATTGAAACTAAAACTCTATGGGTCAATATTTGTACCCAAAATTTAGAAGGATTAGCTATTTCGATCAATAAATGGTGGAAGACAAGATATCCAGCATACAAAATCAGAATAGTTTCTAAAAAAGAATTTGAGCTAGTAAAAATACAAGCTGAGAAAAAGGAGCAATAAAATTATTCTTTGGTAAATATTGATGCTGAATATTTAATTTTTGCAGCTATTATAAGACCAATAAATTAAAGAACAAATGAACTCTGCATTTGCAAAAGTATCAAATTTGAAAGTTAACAGTGCTTCTAAAATAGCTATTACTCTCGCATCATCAACTTTCTTTTTGTATGCCTTGGGTCAAGCACCAATTTTTAAAAATATTCTTGCAGGTGCCTTCTCTTGCTCTGGCTAAATAAAATACTGTTTTTTTAGAGAAGCTAAAAAGCTTAAGTAGACTATGATTGACAGTCGATCTAAACTTAGAGGGATAAATCCCTCTTTTTTAATGTTTAATAGATTTATTGCTGAAAAGATAATGACTCTTCTTATTTCTCTTTGCGGCTGATGAATATTTCCCCGCACCTATTAATTGATACTGTGATATTAAGCACTGCCCTTACAATAACTTTGGTATTAAGAGCAAAAGGTAATGCTGCTAGAAAAGAAAAAGAAAATAAATGATTACTAAAGAAGAAGAAAAAGAATTTAAAAAACCTAAATTATATAGATTCTGGAACTTTCTTATTTATGGAAGTTCCATAGCTATTGGAGTTTTTTTAGTTTATTTATATTCCGCTTATGTCTTTATAAATAAATGACTTACATCTACGGCATAGCGATTTCTTATGGGGTTGTAAGTCTTTTATTGCTTGGTGGGTTTGCATACTTTACTTTTAAAATGAGACGCTAATTTTTATATCTTTTCCAATAAAGATTAATTAGATAAATTTTTTGATTTTTGTAGAGAATATCGACAAAAAATTCCACATCAAAAGATTGTTGAGATTTTAAGAGAATATGCAGATAGATTAGATGAATGATAGATACTAGCAGACATAAGAAGGTATTAAAAGAATAAAATTTCTAGCAAAATTTATACAAATTTTTATAAAGTTGGAATAAATTTTTTGAAGATATTTTCCTTTCAATTATTTATAATTTGAGATTTTTTTTGATCCTTAATCCGTACAATTTTGTTCCTCTTACCGCACACATAAAACTTGAAATTTACTATTCAAATGAATTAGAACATAGTTGTAGTAAAGGGGTAAGTCTTATGGCACTAAATGACACATTTACTATCCAAGAAATTAATTTGGATAAAAAAGACCTTTCATTTGATAATAAGCTCAAAAAAATTGAAGCTTATTGGAATAATGAATGTACAGAACATCCGAGTAACAATCATTGCAAGATTTTTTGTGATTAAAAACTTTAACTTTTAGGTATTCTTACGCTTGATTTTTACATAATACCCGTACTAAAGAATAATCAGAAAGAAAGGAGGCCAAGCAAATGACTAATTTAGGTATAGAAATTTTATTTTGGACAATTTTAATTTCTTATCTGGGATTAAGGTTTTCTCAAACTTGGAATGGATTCAAAAAACAGTATTAATTAGGAGAATAGAAAATGAAACTACAAACTCAGTTCACGGTTCCAAACAAAAAATTAAAAGATCTTGATTATGTTAAAAAAGTAGATTTTTTAGAAGAAATTTTAAATAAAGAATGTATAGATTATCCAAATCAAGAAGATTGCCTGGTTTGTTGCAATTAAAAAAAATTAAATAGCTGTTTTTTAAAAGTAAATAAATTTTTATTAGTATTTATAAATTTTCTAAAAGGGAGTTAGCACTATGGAATTAAGATTCTACCCAATAAATATTTTTAGAGAGACTCCAAAAGTCACATTCTTCGATGCAGGCATAAATAGTTCTAATGGTTCTGATGTTGTGATCCATTCTGGAGAAGCTATATCTCCTCCAGATGATTTAAAAGATGAGCAATATTACGTTCACAATCATCAAATTGACCACAATTTAGTTATCACTGGAGAAAGGACATTTGTTTTAATAAATCCTTCCTGGGATGAACCTCATCATGTGATTTATTTAAATAGATCTATGGGAGCATTAGAAATTCCTGTAGGAACTTATCACAGATCTATCTCAGGGAAAGAAGGTAGTATTGTTTTAAACCAACCCAAAAGAGATAAATTTTTTGATCCTTCTAAAGAATTTACCCCTCAAAAGTTAGACAAAATTAATTTAATTAAGGCAAGAAAAAGTCCGCCTGTTTATTGGATTTACGAAAATAACAAAATCAAAAGAGTCTATTTTAATCCTCTAGAAAGAAAAGTTAAAACTCTTGTTTGAAATGAAAAAACATATATCCCCTAGTAATAATTTAAAAAACCTGAATTTAATTATTAATTCTGATACTTATAAATTGGCTCACGAAGATATTGGTTTACTTAGCCGAGATGAAATGCGTGGAGTTAGAATGCTTCTTGAAATTACTAAACCAGATTTAATCCTTGAAGAAAATAAAATTCTTTCAACAATAATTATTTTTGGAGGCGCAAGCATTACAGAAGAATCAAATATAAAAAAGAGACTTAAAAATATAGAAGAGTTAATTAAAAAAAATCCTAAATCGATACTTTTAAAACGTAATTTAAATAGATTAGAAAATTTGCTTCTTATGAGTCATTACTATCAATCCGCAAGGGAGTTTTCTAAACTTGCTTCAATTAGTAATCAAAATAAAAACTGTAATTCTCATGTGATTGTGACAGGTGGGGGACCAGGAATAATGGAAGCTGCTAATAGAGGTGCATTTGAAGCAAATTGTAAATCTATAGGGTTAAATATCAGTCTGCCTAATGAACAAATCCCAAATGCTTTTATAACTCCAGGTCTTTGCTTTAAGTTTAATTATTTTGCATTAAGAAAGATCCATTTTGTCATGCGATCAGTAGCTGCTGTATTTTTTCCTGGAGGTTTTGGAACACTAGATGAATTATTTGAACTATTGACACTTTGTCAAACAGGAATGAAAACTAAAATCCCAATCATACTTTTTGGTAGAGATTATTGGAATAAGATAATTAACTTCGAATATCTAGCTGATCTTGGATTAATTTCAGATGAAAACTTAAATCTTTTCCAATATGCAGATACCGCACCAGAAGCATGGGAAATTATCAAATCATCAAAAATCTCAGCTTAAAGGTAAGCTAATTATTTTTAAATAACTTTTAATTACTTAATTTATAATTTGTTTTAACAGTTTTTATTATTGAATCTTGTGGTTCTTCACTTGGGAAACAATTAATAATCCTATATTTGCCTCCTTTTTTATCAGTCTCAACAACTGTAAATTCAACGTATTTACCAATTTCATCTCTTAAATCCTTAACTTCAGTATTAATTATCTCTTCTTTATCATTTTCGATAATACGAGATTTACCTCCGCAACTTAACAAAGCGTTCCCCTTAGTGAGAAAAAAATCTTTGTCATTACTGCAAGAAGATAAGAAAGATAAAGAGACTATTATTAGTATAAAATTTTTCATAATCAACTTTTTTGTACTTAACTACATTATCAATACGGAATAAATGATAGAAGAAATAATTAGTTAAAAGTATTAGATATTTTATTTTTCATATTTTCAATTTTATTGATTAATTCATCTAACCATTCTGTATTATTTTGCTCTTGTCTTTTATGGCTTTGACTTTTTTGAGTACTCATAAATTTCTTATATTTAGATTATCCATTTAATATATCTTTTGAAATTACAGGAATCAATAAGCAATATTACCAAATCGGTTGATAAGACAAGCTTTAGTAGCATTTCATACAAACCTAACCAACACAAATTAACTAAGAAAATCTAAATCTCTTCAGTTAAGTATTTTCTACGATGTTTTTATTTTAAATTCTGATTTGAATAAGGAAAGGGTATAGATATTCCTATGGAAAAATCATTTCTAAATTTCATTTATTGGATCTTGGTAAAGTCAGCTGAAAGTTACTACGGAGATTCATTAAAAACAGAAGTACCACATACACCTTATTTTTAATTTTTGCGGACTTTAACTTTTAATATTAGATCTCTAGTTTGAGATCTATTAGTTTGGAATTAATTTATCAAAAAACACAATATGGGTTACTTATAGATTCTCTACAAAATATTCTCTTAAGTTGAATTTCTTTTAGTGATTGTGAATAGATTTTAGCGGTAAGGATCGCTCCAAAATTAACTAAAATTATAATTAGAAGAAGTAGCTCAATTGCGAGGTTGGTCATAAGATTACCCTCCTTAAATCTATATAAAAACTCTATAAGGTCAAAATAGTTATTGAATAGAGTTTAAATTCCTATTTTTAACCATCGAAATTCTCTGGTAATAATCTAGGTTCACAATTTTCGACGCATTCGTCTAGAGACTTTTTACTATTACTCTTAATTTCGCAACTACGAAGACAATCATAAAAGGCATACTTTGGATCTAATTCATTTTTGAATTGTTTATTTCTAAATGTATTCATGATCAAACTCCCTTTGATTTTTTTTCAAGTTGATTAATTAATTTATCCAACCAAAGAGTGTTGTTGATCTTTTTTGTGTCTTTAAAGTATTTCGTTTTGAACGTACTCATGTAATTATCCCTCAATCAGTTGGTCCAACATAGAGGTGCTTATTGAAATTTCCTAGAGCAAAAATACTGATTGTGAATATAGTGAAATATTTAAAACTGATTAATTTATAGTTTATATTTTAGGTATTACAACTCTTGATTCTTGTATATAACTCATACTAAATAATTTCTAAAAAGAAGGTTAATTATGACTTACGGAAATCTAATTAAAAATAAAATTCAACATGCATTTGGTGGTTTGTTTGATACGTTATCAATTAAGAGAAAACTAACTGATGCTCAAATGGAATGTATGCAATTCGGTATTTGCGATTATGCTCCAAGACAAGTTGAGGATGTTCCCTTTTTTCATTATTAATTTGAATCCATTTTAAAGTAAGGGTAATTAGCTCCTCCTCACCCAATCAGGAGATCCACTAAACCAATCAGCAAGATCATCATTTTTGGGATCAAAATGATTTTCAGTTTCTAAGCCATCAAGGCCTAGATTCTGGATAAGTCCATTTATTCCATCTGATTTTTGCTTGCCATATCTCCTCAAGCTATTAGCTTTCTTAAGCCATGTCCATATAGTTGAATTATGTTTTGCAAGCTTTTCTACATAAATTCTTTCTTCCAATGCTACAGGTTCATCTAATGAAATCCTCTTTACAATATCCTTAATTTTTAAACGAGTCTTGTTGGTTAGAAACATATTCATAAAAGAAGTTAATGATTTATAAAAGTTTTTTTTGTGAATGTCTTGTCAATCTTTATTTCAAGAAAAAGTATTTTTTAGAGGCTTTTCAAGGACAAATATATGTATTTAGCAACAGGTACACTTATTTGGTAAAAAATACTACTTAATTTGATTTATATAACTTATGTAAAAATGAGTTCCATATAAGTTTCTCTACTTAATTTAAGATTTAATTTATAAAATCGAATAAGGAAATTTTACATTTACAATCAAGCTAAACTAAGAGGAACATAACCCTCTTTTTTCTGGCAAAAACTTTTTATTTAATCACTAATGAAAGGTCAATGGACAAAAGTTTATAGTGGTGATTTACCTCTTAGATCTTGGTGGGTAGATTCAGGTAGTGACTGTAAATATATATCTATAGTTTTACCAGAGGTGTTTGGAATAAATCACTGGATAAGAAGTTTTTCTGAAAAATTAGCTAAACAAAATGTAACTGTATTAGCCTTACCTCTTTACGGTAGAACAGCTCCAAAATTAGATTTATCATACAGCGAAGCAGACTTAAAATTAGGCAGGCATCATAAAAATTTAACCACTTCAAAAAATATTATTAAAGATATTTCTGCAGCTCTGAATTGGGTTAAAGAAAAATATCCAAAAAAGAAAATCTCAATTATTGGATTTTGTTTTGGGGGTCATGCAGCAGTTATAGCTTCTTCTTTAAAAGGAATAGATAGTACATTTTGTTTTTATGGAGCAGGGGTAATTGCGCCAAGAAAGGATACTAATTTTGCACCTATTGATTTACTAGAAAAAGTTTCTGGAAAATTAAACTTCATATGTGGTTCTTCAGATGATTTAATTCCCGTACAAGATAGATTAGAAATTAAAAAAAGATTTAAAAAAATAGATCCGTTAGAAGAAAGATTTATTTATATCGAAGTTAAAGAGGCTGATCATGGCTTTATGTGTGAGGAAAGAGAATCTTTCCACAAGGATGCATCATTAATTGGTTGGAATTTATTGATGAAAGAATTAAATTATTAAAATTCTTGAGAATAATTTTGATTAGTGTCTGCACTAATAATTTATTAAAATTCAATACCTTCATGAAAAAACTTTTAAAAAATGGCTTCAGATTAAATAACTTCAAAAGTCAAATCAATTACTGCCAAAAATGAAAAAAATAAATACTATGAGTTTAAATAATTTTTTAGAAATTCAAATTCATGATGAAAAATTTATTCATAGCATTTGCTGTTGCATTAATGCTTATCAACCCTAGTATTTCTATAGCTTCAGAATCTCCCGTTGATGTACAAGAAGTCTTTGTAGGTTCTGAAACTATGGATGGAGATGCTCTTAAATACCCAAAAGGAAAAGCAGAAATAAGATTACAAAGAGTCGAGTTGGCTGAAGGAGGAATAGTTCCACTCCACTCTCATCCAATTCCATTATTAGGCAATGTTGAGCAAGGTACGATTGTTGTCAAAAGAGAGGGGATGGAAGATCTTACCTATACAGCAGGGGATACTTTTATAGTTGGCCCAAAGACACCAAAACATACAATGGGTAATGCAAAAACTGATAACGCAATAGTTTGGTTCGCAGCAATTGGAGCAAAAGATGTTCCAATTTTAATTCCCGCTGAAGGATAAATTTTAATCTTAAATCAATTTTTTTTGATTTACATTCAAACTAAAATGAGGAGCAGTTAGCTCCTTTTTTTTATGACTGCCCAAAATTTTATGAATGTTGTTCGATTTAAATTAAAGTCAGATTGTATAGATCAGTATTTTAAAGTAATAGATAAAACAAGTTTTGAGGGGATGACTCAAAGATATATCGCAAAAACTGGAGATTATGATTACTGTTTTGTTGGGATCTGGAAAAATGCAGAATCTATTGCAGCTCAAAGACCAGCTATGATTGCTCATCTTGATGAGGTTAGAGGATTTATGGAAGAGTTATCTCCTGAACTTGGAGTTACTGACCCTGTTTCAGGAAATATTGTTTCTAAAGTTGGGTATCACGATTGACAGTCGATCTACAATAAGGGGGAAATAAGCTCCTTTTTTTATGAAGTTAAAAAATATTTTAAAAACTACTGGAGCGCTTCATATCCTGTTGGGGTTGTTAATTATTTCTCTACTAATTTTTTCAGTGGAAACTATTGCAGGCAACGCTTCAAGTGAAACATTGCTTCTTGTTAGAGGTACTGCAGATGTTGTAGCTGCTAGTAATTTAGGAATAGGTTTTTTATTGATTATTTGTAGTTCCATTAAAGATAAAGCCTCCTTAAGAAAAGTTTTATCAGGTGAATTAGCTTTGATTTTTTGTTTTTTGGCAGTAGCTCTATTTAATACTTTTAACGCTGGGACAATTGTTGATGGAGGACCCCCTCCTCCTTTCTGGATTGTTTTAATAGTGAATCCTCTTTTATGTATCTATGGATTAGTTAACAATAAAAATTGAAACGCTTACTAATTGCACCGCTATATTAAATACGATTGACAGTCGATATAGAAATTATAAAAATTAAATATTTCAGTAGATCGGAAGAAGAAAGCAAAAATATTACATGCTTTACTTACTTTTAACCTTGATATGTTTTAAATAAATTTAATTGATTATTTCTATGGAAAAATTTTCCCAAAATCTTCTTAGGCTTTCTCTTTCAATATTATTTTTAAGTTTTCCTATTGGTTTTTTATTCGCAGGTTTTGAATATTTAAATACCAAAAAGTTTTTATCATCAAAATATGATGAATTAAATGAAAAGATAGAAGACTATATTGAGGATATGGAAAAAACTTATCCTGAAACTATAAAATATTTTCCTTCAACTAAATTGGCAGATAAATCTCCTCTTGCAACATTACTTTTAACAAAATCAACTATGAAATTATTTCAAGTTTCCGAATATCTAAAATATAAAAATTCTATTTTGAATACTACTGACGAGATATCAAAGACCGTTGATGCATTTATAGAAGAATTAAGAATTGAATATCCCGAATTAAATAGAATACTTCCTAGATGAAACGCTTACTACTCCCACTACTAGCAGCCCTCGCTTTACCTACTGCTGTTAATGCTGGAATATCTGATGAATTACATAAGAAATGTTTAGAAGCACGAGATTATGCAGGTTGCGTGAATACTAATAAACAATTTTCTCGCAAAAAAGATAAAGAAATATCTGGGATAGGAATAAGGCTTTTTCTTAATAGTGATACTGCTGAATTAACTATTCAATCTGTAATAAATAACTCTCCCGCCGCTACAGCTGACATTCAACCAAATGATGTAATCATAAAAATAGATGGCAAATCAACTAAAGGAATGGGTATAAATGAAGCTGTTTCTCTCATAAAAGGACCAAAAGATAAGCCAATTAAATTAGTTTTATCAAGAATTAATGAGGCAGGTAAAAAGGAAAAAATAAATGTTCGATTAGTAAGAGATACTTTTAAAGTCTCAACAAAAGACTATTTATATGAAGGTGATTTAAGGAGGCAATTAGAGTTTTTCTTTCCAGAAAATATAAAACAGATTTTTCCAGAAAATGATTCCTCGTCAAAGCTCAAAAAAGGAACTTCAATTTAAATTTCTGAATGAAACGCATACTCCTAGTTGAGCTTTTATTAGTTTTAATTACCATAATTTATGTTTCTCTAAACCCAATTTCAAGAATTTATATTGCTGATTATTTAGAAAAGATATCCTTATTTTATTTAAAACAGTAAGTGAAGAAGATTTAAATAAGTGGTATGAGAAAAGAGATAAGTATGAATTACTTGAGAAATTAGGAGGAACTGCTTATTGATTGACAGTCGATATAAAATTTGAGAGATAAAACCCTCTCTTTTTGTGAAAAAATTATTATACATTTTTCTAGTATTGATGTCTTTTACCACTGGTAATTCATACTCATTGGAAAAGGTACCTGTTCCAGATTCTGTAGATAAAAAAACAAAATCTCCTTGGAATTTTTCTGAAGACTTTGAAAATCAAGAAGAAGGAAAATTAAAAGTTGCCAACCCTAACCCTTCATCCTCAAATTCTCCTTCTGGTGGGGGTACAGAAAAATCATTCAACCAAATATTTCGAATCTACGATAAGGGAGCAGGTTTAAAACCATTTAGAATTAAAAAAGATCTTGATGGCAATAAGTATCTTGAAGTTACAGTGAAACATGGATGGAATAATGATCCTCTTAAAGAAGGTTCAGGAAAAGAAACAGAAAGAGCAATATTTGAGACAAAGCAAAGAAGCACTTTAAATAAAGAAATATGGATTGGTTTTAAAACAAGACTTCCTAAAGATTTTAAACATACAGATGGCAGAGTAACGTTTTTTGAATTTAAAAATCGACATGTATATATGAGAACGCATCCTCTTGTAAGAATAAGTTTTGATGACACTGGAAAAACATTAAAAATAGCAGGTAATACTGCCGGTACTGGTTTCAATAGAAGGAATAAAGAAGATAATATTAAGCATCGCATTGATATAAAATATAAAAAAAATGATTCAAATTGGTTTGTGCGTAATGAAAAAACTAGAGGTGAAAAAAAAATAAAAAATAATTTTAAACTCACACCGAACAAAACATTTAGTGTGACTCAATTAGGTGAATGGAGCACGTATAAAATTGGAATCTATAATACAAAGGATGATGATGGTTTTGTAAAAGTCTTCAAAGATAAGAAATTAATATTTGATTATAAAGGTATAACATCTGACTGGAAAGGAAAATACACTGGTACTAATGTAAGAATAGGTGTTTATAGACACTCGGGAAAACAAATTGGAATTGAATACCCCGATCAATCTATCCATTTTGATGATTTTATTGTCGTCTCAGATCAAAAAACTTTAGACCAATTGATCAGAAAGAATGAAAACCCCAATGATTGATTAAATTAAATTGAAAGAACGGTAACTATATTCTTAACGATATTATGTAGATAATTTAACCAGAATTTAAAGTGAGGGACTCGCATTTTGAAGAAAAGAAAGAGAATATAAAGAAAAAAGGTAATTCCAATGGAATCAACCAAAATACCAAAAATGATTATTAAAAAACAACTTAAAAAGGGAGTTATCAAGAAACAGCTTAAAAAGGTTGATAAAGCAATTGTTGAAATTGCAGAAATGAAATTTGAAAATTATGAAGAAAAAGAAGAAAAACTAGACGCGCTTGTTTTTTTAAAGAATCAAATATTGACGGAAGCAGAGGAGTTACTATGAACGGAAGACTAGACAAGGTTGCTATGACCAATAAACTAATGCAACTCAAGAGAGAACTGCACTACAAATGTGCGATTGGTGAAAAGGGGAAATGGGAATGTATAGGAGCAAACGATTATCTCAACAGAGTGTTTGATGCATTAGATGAATTTTGGCAGTAAATACTAAACAAAAAAAAAGAATTGATATAGCGACTTGTTGGGCTACTAAAAGAATTTCTGTTATGGATAATCTAGAAAGATATGAAGACAGTTATGCAATAGCAGAAGAATTTAGAGAGTGGATACTGCATATAGGAGAAAAGAATGAAAATTTAAGAGATTCTTTTTTAAACTTACCAAAGGAATTAAAAGAATTATTAGACCAAAAAGTCAACGATTAAATGAAACGCTTAGCTTTATTTATTGTTTTCCCACTTATATTTGGTTTCGGAAACGATAAAGCAAGATTATGCGAAGACCTTAAATTTGCAATAAATAAATCAAAAAATGATTATCAGCAAAAAATATCATTTGCAAAACAAAGCAAAGAATTTGCTAATTATAAAATTGCCAAAATTTATGCAATAGAGACAAAATGGGAGGATCTTTTTGATAGTCCTTATGAAATAGAAAGCTTATGTAATGAATATTTCTTAATAAAAGAATTTGATATTGATTTATCTAGTGAATGTTATTTGTTTGAAACTATCTTAAAAAGTGGAAATTATAGTGATGATGATTTTGATTTTATGCCAGAAGAAAGAAGACAAAATGCTCAAGCTCTTATAGAAGAATTTAAAGCCAAATATGATCAAATTAATAAACAAGCAAAAGAAGGTTATTTATCAGAACAAAAAGAAATACAGAAAATATATCTAAAGAAAAAATGCGATTAAGTCACTTATGGTTTTTAAATGAAACGCTTACTACTTGCACCGCTATATTAAATACTTTTGACAGTCGATCTAAAATAAGGGGCAATTATCTCCTTTTAATAAGCTATCTTTAAAAAGATATTCGAAATTTTAAAAGCAAATAAAAAAATATTTCTATAAAAATGGAATTACCAGAAGCAATTCTTTTTGATTTAGATGGGGTATTACTAGATACAGAACCATTACTAGCTAATGCCTGGTATGAAACCACAAAAGAATATAATTACTATTTATCAAACGATAAATTACTAGAATTAAAAGGAAGAAGAAGAATAGATTGCGCAAAAAAAGTTTTCAAATGGATAAATGAAGAAATCACAATAGAAGAATTACTCATTACTCAAAAGTTAAAAGTAGATAAAGTACTTACTAAAGCAAAACCTTTTAAAGGAGCAATAGAATTAATCAAATTTTGTATAAATACAAAATTACCTATTGCACTAGTAACAAGTAGTAGTAGTGAAAGTTTTAAAATAAAAAGCTCTGCAAATCCCTGGTTAAATTTATTCAATACAAAGGTTCTTGGAGATGATAAATTCATTTCTGATGGCAAGCCTTCGCCTGATCCTTATTTGAGAGCATTAAAAATATTGGATGTAGATCCTAGGAAATCATGGGTTATAGAAGACTCATATGCAGGATCTATCTCAGGACTTAAAGCGGAATGTAATTTAATGTTTTTTTCAAAAGATATTGAAATACTAAATAAATTAATAAATGAATTTAACCAAGAAAAGATTCAAAAAATTAATGATTTATCAGAAATTATTTATTATTTAAAGTTATATAAAGGATTTTAAATCAATCTAATAAATTTGCTAATTCTTCTAATATTTTTTCCTTAGGTAATTCTTCCAAAAAGACAAATAAATGAAACACTTAATATTAACTCGACCAAAAGACTAAATTAATGGAATTTTTAAAGGAGCTTTGGCAGAATCATTATGACCCATACCATGTAATTCTTGGTATAGGTGGAGTAATAGTATTGTTGGTAATTTATAATCGATTACTCAATAAATATCATTAATCACAAACCATCGTGGATTAAGCAGCATCAGATATATTGTTATTCGTATCTTCAATCTTTTCAATCTCTTTAATCATTTCCTCTAGCCATAAAGTATTATCTTCTGATCTCTTTTTAAAATAAGAAATCTTAGGTTGATTGATTTCTAATGTCTCATAATCTCCACTCATAAAATTTTCCTAAATTTATAACCACTTAAATTTTAGTTAGTTTATTTATTAGTTTTACTAAGGGGAAAATAAGAAAAAATTAATTTATGGTTAATATGAACTAAGACAAGTTAAATATTATTTGTAAAAATATCGGAAACACTTAATTTACCTAATGCTAACCACCAGTACAGAAACGAACCGCATCAGCTGTTGGCGAACCAGTCGCTTTCATTTCTTCAACACATTCATTAAAGAACTTTGATTCTTTTTTTAATGAGCAAAAGCTTAGTGCAATAGCTACTAAGGCAACAGCTGATACAACTGCTGATCCTAGTTGTATCACTCCGTAAGCAAGCATAGCTTTATTCTTTTTAAAATCTTTTTTTGTATCTTTCTTTTTATCAGACATTTTTTTTAAATTCCGAGCTTATTATATTCAATTAAATGACTAAACTCCACATAAAGAAAAGGTAAGTTATAAAGTTAAATGTTAAATGTATATTGTTATTCCAATAACCAAATTCTGAAGAGGAAAAGCTCAAACTAAAAAGTAGAAAAAGTGATGAGAAAATTAATTAAAAATTTATTTGAAATTAATTATTTTGTGATTGGTTTTTGAAAATAATTTAATTTCTTAAAAATAACGTTTTCTTAAATTATTTTTAAATTTCATATGACATTAATATAGATAATTGAATAATCTTAATGCATATTGATGATGCAGTGTTTTTAGAGGATTTATGCCCTAAGCTCAAATTAAGATTTTGGAGAAAGTCTATTCATACATTTACGAGCAAAAGATGCATATATTGCGGAAAACCTTCAGAATCTATTGATCATATATTGCCACGAAGTCAAGGAGGATTAAACATAACAGAAAATTGCGTTCCAGCTTGTCTTTCATGCAATGGAAACAAATCAGACGAGAATGTTTTTTCTTGGTACAGAAAGAAAAATTTTTATGACCCTCGAAGAGCAATGGCTATTAGAGCATGGTTAGAGGGAGATTTAAGATTATCTATAAGATTATTAGAATGGGCTAATAAAGAAATTAAGGAAAATAAAGAAAATTTTGAACAAGAAGAATTAAATCTAGATGCTGCTTAACTAGAAAATTTGAGGGAAATTTGAGGGGACGCTTATTAAAAACAATACTTTTGTTAGGTTCAATTTTTGTTGTTTTTATTTGTTTTAATCCAATTTCAAGAATTTATATTGCTGATTACCTGGAGAAGATATCGTTATTTTTATTCAAAACAATAAGTGAAAAAGATTTAAATGATTGGTATGAAAAAGAGATAAATATGAATTACTTGATAAATTAAGCGGGCCTTCTTATTGATAGATAAACAAAAAATATAAACGGTTTTTTTAAACTAAAAAATATGCAATTAAATCTGAAAAAAGTTTTATTAATCAATCTATTTGTGCTTACTGCTTAAATGAAATTTAACAAGATTAGAAATTACTTAACTAAACCTTATATAGAATTTATATTTTTCTTTAAAACAAAAATCATACAATTTTGCATATTGTAATTAGTAATACAAATTAAATGAAAAAGTTATTTTCTTTTGTAATGGGGGCAGCTGTTATAGGAACAGCACTTGCACCTTCAGCAAATGCATGGTGGTGGGGTAAAAAAGGTTCTGAAAAGGCTTCAATTACTGTTTATACTGCTCTAGAAGATGACCAAATACCAAATTATCTAAAATCCTTTGAGAGAGATTACCCTAATATAGAAGTTAATATTGTTAGGGACTCAACAGGTATAGTTACTGCGAAATTATTGGCTGAGGCTGAAAACCCACAGGCAGATGTGGTTTGGGGTTTAGCTGCTTCAAGTTTATTAGTAGCTAATGATAGAGGTTTGATTCAAGGTTATGCTCCAAAAGGCCTTTCGAATGTTAAACCAAGCTTTAGGGATCCTGCAAAAAAACCTTCATGGGTTGGAATTGATTCTTGGATTTCTGCTTTTTGTGTTAATAAAATTGAGGCTCAAAAAAACGGGCTATCAATACCTAAATCTTGGGCAGATTTAACAAAACCAGAATACAAAGGTCACATAGTTATGTCTAACCCTGCTTCCTCTGGAACAGGTTATTTGTCAGTAGCTTCAAGATTACAAAATTTACCTTCTGAAGAGGATGGTTGGAATTACCTTGATGCACTTCATGCAAATATTGCTCAGTATATGCATTCTGGATCTAAGCCTTGTAAGGCTGCAGGTAAAGGAGAGTATCCAATAGGGATTTCATTTGGTTACAGAGCTGTAAAACAGGTAAATATGGGGCAACCAATTGAGGCTGTTTTTCCTAAGGAAGGTTCTGGATGGGATGTAGAAGCTAATGCCCTTATCAAAAAAGACAAAATAAAACCTGCTGCTAAGACTTTTCTTGATTGGGCAATTTCTCCTGAAGTCTCAAGAGAATATGCAAAAAGTTTTGCAATAACAGCTGTTGAAACTGATGTTCCGCTTCCTAAAGGTTTCCCTTCTAATCCAGAGAAACAGCTCGCAAAAAATGACTTACAATGGGCTGCTGTAAATAGGGAGAGAATACTAGCAGAGTGGGCAAAACGCTATGATGGCAAATCTGCTCCTAAGTAAAAATTAAAAGCATATAAATAAATTCCATGAATTAGCAATTCATGGAATTTATCATCTAGATGAATAATTATTTTAAATTTAATGATTAAAAAAGAAGGAAGTTTTAAATATTTAGAAATCAAAAATATCAGTAAAAACTTTGGGGAAACATTCGTTTTGAAAAATATTCACTTGGATGTTTTTAAGGGAGAATTTTTATGTTTATTAGGACCAAGTGGTTGTGGAAAAACAACTCTGCTAAGAATAATTTCTGGCTTAGAGAGACAAACAAATGGCGATATTGTTCAAGATGGGCTTTTAATTTCTAATTCTCCCACTGAGAAAAGAGACTTTGGAATTGTTTTTCAGTCATATGCATTATTTCCAAACCTTAATGCAAAACAAAATATAGCTTATGGTCTTGAAAATAAAAAAATAAATAAAAAAGAAATTGAAAAAAGAACTAATAATTTACTTCGTTTGGTTGGATTAGAAAAATATTCTGACCAATTTCCATCTCAATTATCTGGAGGTCAACAACAAAGAGTGGCTTTGGCGAGAGCCATGGCATTATCTCCTGGTTTACTTTTATTAGATGAACCTCTTTCAGCCCTAGATGCTCAAGTTAGATCAAAATTAAGAAATGAAATTAAACTAATACAAAAGAAACTTAATTTAACTACTATCATGGTTACCCATGATCAAACTGAAGCTTTATCTATGGCAGATAGAGTTGTAGTCATGGAAAGAGGTCATATTGCTCAAATTGGAACACCTTTTGAATTGTATGAAAATCCAATTACACCGTTTGTTGCTGATTTCATAGGGAAGATGAATTTGTTAAAAGGTAAATATGATAAGAAAAATTATGTTTTTTATTATCTTAATAATAGATTTTTAATTTCACAGAATACAGAATATTCATTTTTAGAAAACTGCTTGCTTGGTATTAGACCTGAAGATATTGAAATTATTAAGTTCAGAAAAAATATAGAAAAGGAAGAAAATATTCTTAGAGTAAAAATAAAAGAAATTACTTATTTAGGAACAATTTTTAGATTAACAGTAGTTTTAGAATCTAAGCTAGAAGAAAATATTTTTGTAGACGTTATTTCTAATCAAGTGGTCTCTAATAATTTAAAAATTGGAGATTTTATAGATATTAAATTAAAAAAAGAAAAAATTAAATTATTTGAAAGTAATTTATAAGTCAATGTATTTTAAAAAAAATTTTAACAAAAGTTTTAACATCTTATTATTAAGAATTTTAATTATTTTTGTATTTATATTAGTTAGCTTTTTTATCATAATTCCTTTACTTCCATTATTCTTAAAAAGCTTTAGTGATAACAAAAATAATTTTATAGGATTAGAAAATTTTATAAACTATATTCAAAATCCATCCTTAACGCAATCCTTTATAAATAGCTTAAAGGTGGCAATTACTACGACTTTTTTTTCTGTATTAATTGGATTTATTTATGCTTATGCTCTCACGAGGACAAGATTACCATTAAAAAAATTTTTCAATACTTTTAGCTTATTTTCTTTATATATTCCACCCCTGGCTGTTGCCATAGGTTTAATTTATATTTTTGGAAAACAAGGTTTAATTACTCAAGGATTTTTTGGGACTATTCCTGGATTTGATATAAATCTATATGGTTTTAATGGAATAATTATAGGTGAAATTTTTTACTGCTTTCCTCAAGCTCTAATTATTCTTGTGTCAGCATTAAATCTTAGTGATCAAAGATTATATGAAGCAGCAGAATCTCTGAAAGCATCTCCACTTAGAAAATTCTTAACTATTACTTTACCCAATATCAAATATGGACTGATGAATTCATTTTTTATATGTTTTATTTTATCTTTTACGGATTTTGGAGTCCCTAAAGTTGTTGGGGGGAACTTTAATGTACTTGCTACAGATATTTATAAACAAGTTGTTGGTCAACAAAACTTTGCCATGGGAGCAACTATTAGCATCTATCTTTTAGTACCCTCAATTTTGGCTTTTCTAATTGATAAAAATTTCCGAAAGAATGAAGCATCTCTAATTTCGGGAAAATCTATACCGTTTAAACCAAGGAAGAATCTTATAGTTGATTCAATAATGTTTATTTTTTGCAGTTTAATTTTGATTTTAGTAATTGGGGTCTTTTCATCTATAGTATTAGCCTCGCTAATAAAAATATGGCCATACGATATTTCTCTATCATTACAAAACTTTAGATTTTCTAATGTAGCTGGAAATGGTTATGAACCTTATTTTAATACTGTTTTCATGTCAATTTATACTGCAATATTTGGGACTATATTTGTATTTTTTACAGCTTATTTAGTAGAAAAATTTAAACCATTAAAAAAAATAAGAATGCTAATATACTTTTTTTCAACATTACCAATTGCAATTCCTGGCTTAGTACTTGGCTTATCCTATATTCTTTTTTTTAATAAACCTTCTTTCTCTGTACCCTTTTTAGATTTTCAAATATTTAATCCTTTCTCATTACTTTATGGAACAATGGGAATCCTTGTATTAGCTAATATCATACATTTTTTCACAGTGTGTTTTATATCAGCAACAACAACTTTAAAACAAATTGATAAGGAATTTGAAGAGGTATCAGAGTCTTTAAAAGTTCCTTTTTATAAAACCTTTTTAAGAATAACGATACCATTATCACTCCCAACAATCTTAGAGATAGGAAGTTATTATTTTGTTAATTCAATGATAACTGTATCAGCTATTATTTTTCTCTACCCAGCAAAAATACCAGTTTCATCTGTTTCAATTGTAAACATGGATGATGCAGGAGATACAGCATCAGCGGCTGCAATGTCTACTCTTATCGTTTTAACAAGTCTATTCGTAAGGTTAATTTATGAATTTACTTCTAGGAATATTTCGAAAAAATCTTCTGTTTGGATTAATCCATTAGAAACTTAAACACTACTTAAACTTAAATGAATAAGATCAATATTATGAAGAAAAAAAATATGAAAATAAAACTTGTTATTTTTGATATGGCTGGCACTACTGTGAAGGATAAAAATGAAGTTACTGGATGTTTTTTAGAGGCCGCCTCAAGAACAGGTTTAAATACTAATAAAAATGAAGTTGATCGATTACATGGCATTCCAAAAAAGAAGGTCTTTCAATTATTATGGGAAGAGAGAATTGGTAAAGGTAGTAATAAATTTGAAACTTATGTGAATAAATCTTTTGAAACTTTTAAGGATATCTTAGAAAGTCACTATTTATCTACTGATATTGAACCAACAGAAGGCTGTCTTGAGTTATTTAGATCCTTAAAAACAAAAAATATTTTTATTGGATTAAACACAGGTTTTTATAGAAAAGTAACAAACATAATACTTAAAAATCTTGGATGGGATTTAGGACTTAATGATAATTATGTGGGAGGCTCATCTTCAATTATTGATGTATCAGTAACCCCTTCAGAAATTTATAATAACGAAGGCCGTCCTTCTCCATATATGATTCAAAAGGCAATGTATATTTTAGGAATTGATGATCCTAAATCAGTAGTTGTTATAGGTGATACCCCATCTGATTTGAAATCAGGAGTAAGTGCAGGCTGTTTAAAATCTTTTGCAGTAACAAATGGAACTCATTCAAAAGAAGAGCTTGAGGCTTATAAAAATGATGGACTTTTTTCTTCCTTAAATGAATTTTCATCTTACTTAAATCAATTTATTGATGTCTAAAAATTGTAAAACTGATATAGCTATTATTGGAGCAGGTATTGTAGGTCTTGCTCATGCATTGTCAGCTGCAAAAAAAGGTTTTAGTGTAAAAGTTTTTGAGAGAGAAGAAAAATCTATTGGAGCTTCAATAAGAAACTTTGGAATGATATGGCCAATTGGTCAACCTTTTGGAAAGCTATATAGTAGAGCTCTTAATTCTAGAAAAATATGGATTGAGACAGCCCAAAGCAGCGACTTTTTTTTAGATCAAGTTGGTTCAATTATTTTGGCATATAAAGAAGATGAATATCAGGTTATGAAAGAATATTGTGATTTGTCTAAGTTTAAAAATTCAAGTGCAGAATTACTTTCAATAAAGCAAATCTTTAATCTTAGCCCTTATGTTTTAAGTAAAGGATTAATTGGAGGATTGTGGAGTCCTACTGAAATGATTGTTGATCCTAGAGAGGCAATTAAAAAGATTACAATTTTATTAAAGAATAAATATGGAGTTGAATTTAATTTTGGTACAACAGTTTCAAGTGTTGAGCCAAATTTAGTAGTTACAAGTGATGGTAATAAGATTAATACAAAAAAAAGTATAATTTGTTCAGGAGCCGATTTTGAATCATTATTTCCTCAAGAATATAAGAAATTTCATACAACCAAAAGCAAGCTTCAAATGTTAAGAACAATTAGTCAACCTAAAAACTTTAAGTTAGGACCTGCACTTTGTTCAGGTTTTACATTAACGCATTATGATTCTTTTGCTGAATGTTCATCAATTAATTCTTTAAAAGATAGATATAAAAAAGAGTTCCCTTTTGCAATTGAAAACGGAATACATATTATGATTTCTCAAAATGGATTAGGTGAAATTATTTTGGGAGATTCTCATGAGTATGGATTAACTTTTGATCCTTTTAATAATGAAGAAATAAATAAATTTATTGTCGATCAAGTTAAAAGTTTTATAAGTCTTCCTTCAATTGAGATAGCCTCAAGATGGAACGGAATATATCCTAAGTTAATAGGAGGAACTGAGTTAATAAAAGAAGTTGATGATTCAATCCTAATAGTCAATTGTTTGGGTGGTGCTGGAATGACCCAATCATTTGGACTCGCAGAAGAAATAGCTGAAGAATATTTAAATTTTTAGCTTAAAAAAATACTTTCAATTTTTGTAATAAAAAATTCCAATTCTAGGTTTTTAAAATTAGTATCTTTTGCCTTTTCATCTAATTCTCTAACCAATAAAATTTCATTAAAAAACTGATTTTTTTCAAAACTTTTTATTTCTTCCTTATTCATTTCACCTCCCTGAACCTTCAATGATGCTACTGAAGCTGATGAAAGTTTTGCAAAATAAGAAGAATCTTTTGTAAATAGGTATCTTTTGGCATCAACATGCATTCTCACGCAATTAAAAATTTTATCTGAGAAAAAGTCCTTAATAAATTCTGCACCTATTTTTTCATGATCATTATATTTAGAATAGATATTTTGATCAAGAAGTAAATGACCTACATCGTGAAAAAGGGATGCGATAATGATTTCATCTGATAAACCGTTATTTACCGCATGAGTAGCGGATTGAAGCATATGATCTGAGACTGTTATTTCCTCACCTGCATATTGTTCTTTACCTTTCTGAGAAAATAAATAATTAATCATTCTAAAGAATTCTTTTTTATCCTTTAAATTTATATTTTTCATCAAATTAAGATGTGCCATTTCCTTAAAATATATCTTATTAAAATAAAGGTTAATAATTTATATAATATGAAATAATGAAATCAGATTCTGAATCCAGAAAAAATCATATTTTTTTTAAGAGAGAAATTTTTGAAACCACTAAAAACGTAAATTTAAAAATCGAACATTTAAAGCTAAATAATTCCTCCATAGGGAGATATGGTTCTATTGACCATAATGGATCAACAATGGTGATAGCTAAGAATGAACAAGAAAAGATAATTGTTTTAAATCAATATAGATTTCCAGTTGAAGAATATATTTTAGAATTCCCATCAGGTACTATTAAAAATAATGAAAAGCCAATATCGACTATCAGAAGAGAACTCATAGAAGAGACTGGCTATTCTTCAAAAAGTTTCAAATATTTTGGAGAAATCTTTGAGTCGCCATCTTATTCTAATGAAAGAATACATTTGTTTTTAGCTAACAATATTTTTAAAGAGGCTAATTTATTAGATAAGGATGATGATGAGGAAATCGAAGTTTTATTTTTTAGTAAAGAGAAAATCAGAGATTTAATTTACTCTGGAGTAATAAAAGATTCAGCTACGATAGCCTTTTTTTTTAAAGTTTATGATTTAATCTAAATACTAATTTATTTTAAAAAAATAAATTTTTAAAAATATTTTTTATATCATTTACTGAATTCAGTATGAAATCTGCTCCTGCAATCTTTAGTTTGGATTCATATATTTCTCTCGCTTTTAAACTGTTTTTTAAATGCAAATGTGGTGGAGCGACAGCAAGACTTATAAATTTCTGCTCTGGAATTATTTTTCTTGAATTAATAATTGTTTTAACATCTGCTACCGTATCTCCAATATATGCTATGGGAGGAGCTGATCTTCCAAGCTCTTGATTAAGTAATTTTTTAGATAAATAAATGAAACCTTTAGGATCAGGTTTATCTGGAGCTTCTCCCATCGCGACTAGCGGAGGATTCAGAAGTTTTAATTTATTCTTTAATATATATTCAGCTGATGCCCTTTCTGCTCCACTTACAAAACCCCACAAAATACTATTTTTAATTAGTTCGCTAAAAATATTTTTCTCGATAAGAATTTTTTCGTTTTTTATAAATCCTGTCCAAATTTCTGATTCTAGAGGTGATTTCAAACCAAAATATAACTTTTCAAAATGGCAAACTAATTCTTTCCTTGTTGGAGGTGTAATAGTTAATCTATTGCTTACTATGTGTCTTTTTATTAGTTCTAAACTTAAATCCCAGTCATTGTTCCAAATCCCTTCATTTTTTATTTCATCAATTTCGAAAATACTTGGTTCCCAAAAACAATAATGCTTTACTGTTTTTATAATTGACATTCTATAGCTATTCGAAACATCTCTAATAACTCCATCTATATCGAATAGAATTAGACCCTTAATTGACATTTTAAAAATATATAAGTTTTTTAAATTTACTTAAAATTACATCATATATTTTGATAATTAAACCATTTTTAAATTTAATTTTAAAAAATACAATAATAAAATTATAAACGTTTAATTAAATCATAACTATCTGCAAAAATTTAAAATACTAAATTTCATTTTCAATACGGTGCAAAAAACTTTTTAAAAATTCTCAATTTATTAAGAGAAAAATATCTAAATCATCCTTTGGCAAAAAGTATCAACAAGCTCCAATGGAACATCTAACAAAGAAGCTGTCAATTCCTCTCTACTTTCTGCCTGCTCATCAGTTCCAGAAGAATAAAAAGTATAATATCTCGCGCAAATCTCTTTATATCTTAGTAACTTTACATTTTCATTTAAAATATTTCTATTTTCTTTAAGAGTACTTGAAATAGAATATGAATTGATAGCTACAATAGCCATAAAAATATTTAATGAATATTTTCTTAAAAAGTTTATTGTTTTTGTTTTATAAATATTTAATTTGTTCATATGAAATCAGCTAAATAAGGCGTCAATATTTAGTCGATAAATTTAAAGTAAGTAACGAAAATTAAGAGGTAATTAATTTAAAAATAAATTTGTTTAAAGAAAGTCAAGACGCTTAAAAATTTAAAGAAGCTATTAATTTTCAGGTCAATATAAATTAATAGTTGAAAATATTAAGATTTCTCGATTCGAACGACTTATCAAAATGAGTAAATTTACTAACTGACAAATTAATTTTTTTGCTTATTATTAAAATTAACTTAAGAAAAATTTAAGTAAAAGTTAAGATTATGGCAAAATCAAAAGCAAAGAGAAAAAAAGCTACTTTATCTCTAAAAACTCCAACTATTCTGGCAGATGGAGTTATCCAGTTCAGTACAATAGTAACTTCTATAACACTTGTTTTTTTAACAGTTGGATTTTATTCAGCTTCTAATCAAGCTAATAATTTAAATAAAAACTTAGAAAGAATTACTTCACAAAATTCAGTAAATATGAGTGCTGGAAATTATTGCGATTTAGCTCTTTGATAATTAAACTTTAGTGCTTAATGCCTTAAAAATTTATATCAAAAAATTTACTTTTGCTATGCCAGAATCAGAGAGATAAAACAATAAAGAAATGCATTAACTCTGCAAGGAAATTAAAAAAAAGAAAAAATCATCATTTGTTTATATTTTGAGGAACCAATAACTAAATTTAAACTTGATATCTTATGGAATTTTTTATGCGTAAAATTACAAAATTCATTTTCATCTGAATAGTTAATTAAATCAACTGCATTAATATTTGAATCAAACCAAAGGTCATATTCTATGTAATTTGGCTCTGCAAAATAAGTCATACCAAATTTATTTCAAAAAGAAAAAGCTTCTCTATTTCGTGTGAGGAGAATATAGAAGCTAATTTCAGTTTAAAAGATTTAATGAACTCTTCTTTAAGAATTAAATAAGATACGAATAAGAAAAAATAAAATATTTTTTTAATTTAAAAAAATGATTACTTTACTTTTTGCATACTATAAAAAATTGCATTCAATGCCACTGCTTTGCTTTAGAAGAATTGAATGCATAATTAGAATCACATTTTAAAGTTATAAGCAAGTTATGAATTGTTTAAAAGAAAAAAAACAAAAAGAAAGGAATTTTTGAAAGTTATATTTTTAATAAAAAGTAATTATCTAATTTGTGTTTTTGCTTCTAAACCTATTAATTTCATAAGGACTTTTGCATTACTTGCAACTGCAGATTAGAGTAGTAAGCGTTTCATTTAAGCTTTCCTTATTTTGTAAAAATTTTTATTTATATTGATATATTAATTCTGGGTTATAAGAATGAACAAATAACATTGGCTCTTCATTATCTACATCAGTAACTATGTGAAATTTATTATCATCATAATTTACTGCTATTCCTCCAGCCCAATTCATGTAGGGGATTTTATATTGATTAATAATTGTATTTGAATCCCAATCATAAATATAGATTTCCCTATTTAAACCACTCAATATCCAGATTTTTTTATTTAATACATCATAATCAAGCCCACTAATATCAAAACTATTTAATTGATTTTCATAGTTGGAGAACTTTTCAATTTTTCTAAAACTAAGTATTTTATTTAATTCACCGTTAATTTTTATTAGCATTGCTGGAAAATCTTGTTTTGCAACAATATATGTTTCCTCTTCTGGTAAAAAAGTTATTGCCTCTAGTCCATGACTTTTATTTAAGGTCTGCAATTTAAAGAATTTTTTTATAAGTGAAAAATTCTTCATTTCACTTAATAAGTAGTTTTTATGTTTTCCGCTATCCAATTCAACAGTAACTACTTTAGGATATTGAGATTCTATTACAGCTACTAAAAGATTACGTTTTTTATTCAAGGTAATACCTTCACTTTCATCGAGAGGAGAATTAATTGTTTTTTTTCGATTTATATCTCCTTTAAGATCTAAATTAAACAATTTGGAAGTGTCGTCACTAACCGTCCAAAGAGACTTTTTATCTACATCAAAAACTAAACCTGAAGGTTCATCAAATTCTAAGTCAACATTGGCTATTGCTCTTTGACTAATAAAATTAATATGAGGAGTATCTAATCTATCTTTGATTTGTATATTAGCATTAACAGCAGTAGGTAAAGCAAGGGCAGCTAGTAATGGGAGTAGTAAGCGTTTCATTTATTTATTCAACAATAATTGAGCCTCCCATCCCAAAAGGTGCATGAGGAGAACAAACATAATAGTATTTCCCAGCTGATACACCCGTTGTGTTCCATGATAGTTTTCCATCTTGAGTTCCAGGGGTACCTGATAATGTCCCTGTGGTTACTTGATCACCGCCTCCACGAGAAAATTCAGTCTTTATATAAAACGGATGACTAAACGCATCTACATTAAAAACAATAATATCTCCTTTATTAACAGTAACTGTAGGATCATTCCCAGTTACATATCCATTTTTATCTTTACCACTAAGAATATAGTTTTCTATACTTTCTGCTGAAACATCAATAAAGTAAGTCTCTGACTTTGCATTCGCTGGAAATGAAAAACCTAAAAGCAAAGGCAATAATAAAAGTGAACGCATAAGTACAAGGAATTTATATAATAATATTAAAAAAAAAAGGAGCTAATTGCCCCTTATTGTAGATCGACTGTCAATCACCGTATCTAGTCTATTGGCCATAACAAATACATTTACCCCCTTTCCAGTTTGAACATTTTTTCTTTTTGCATTTCTTTTTCTTTTTCTTTTTCTTATCAGCCATCCCAAAAACGTTTACTAGTATTTAAATCTTTTTTTAATTATCTAATTTTTTATGTTATAAATCTTTTCAGCATTCAAGTAAGCAATCTTTTTAGCAACTTCTTCAGGTAATTGATTTAAAATATCACGATAAATCCTCACTATTTTTGAATATTTTTTCCAGCGGTGTTTTTTATGCGCATCAGTGGCAAATAACAATTTATCTTGATACTCGATTAAGATTTCTTTCCATTCATCTTTTAATTGCTTTTTATCATTTAAAAATCCAGATCCAAATTTAGATTGTTTAATAGGATCAGAGATGTTTCCTTTATCTCTACTTTTTTTCGATATTGTCATATATACATTGTCATGAGTTGAAAGGATTAATCTAATCTGTTTTGGACTCCCAAAACCCATATGAGGTATTATGAATTTTTGATTTGGGAAATCAAGGAAAAGTTTAGAAAATTTAGGCCAATCTCTTTCCCAATCATAAAACTCCCAATGTGTCATAACAGGAATATTCTTTGAAGAAAACTTCACTAAAAAGTCAGTAAACCCTTTTCCTGATGGGTCTAAATATGTTTCTCCTGATTCATGCTGTCTACCATGAGTCTTATCTGCATGAGTGAATAAGATTTCTCCTACAAAAGAATATTTATATTTATCAATATTTTTCAAAGTTCGCTTTGTGAAGGATTTACCAATGTCATTTTCATGCAAAAAATACTTTGGTGCACCAAGCACTATTAAATCTTTGTTGTCTCTATGCAAATTGAGTAATGCTTTTTCATTTTCACCTAAGTATTTTCTACTTCTAGCAAAAAGAGCAATCTTATAAATTCCAGCATCTCTCACTCTAGAAATGGATTTTTCAAATCCTGGTCTTTCATCTAATTGGGCCATTGCATCAAAAAGCGGACCCTCATAACCATAGACTTCAAAGGGGGATAAAAGTGCAACTAGTAGTGTTAGTAGTAAGCGTTTCAAGTGGTCACAATCATACTTCAAAAAAAATTTTTTCATTGATTTGATTTTCATACTGCAAATCATCATCTCCAATTTCTATATCCATAAAGTTACATACAATTATGAATGATAAAGATTCTTCTTCTATTGATATCCCTTCATTTTCAAGCCACAAATTAAACTCCTCATCTTTATCCCACAAAAAAGTAAATAAGATTTCTCTTCCTAAATAACCATCAGAACATTCAACCCACTCTAATTTCCATTCCATTGTTCCAGGAAACTGAGTGAAGCCTATAAATGGATCGGGATTTTTATGAATTTTAGTTGCTTCATCTATTTCCTTCTTGGAATATTTATCTTTATCAAAATAAATAGTTTGAGTAATGTACTCTAAATGAAAATTGTCATCATCTTTCTTTTTTTTAGCCATAAAAAAAGAGGGCTTTATCCCTCTATGTTAGATCGACTGTCAATCATATTTAATACAGCGGTGCAAGTAGTAAGCGTTTCATTCTTTTGTGCATGCTATTTCCCAAGTCTCTTTCAAGATAGGATTATATATTCATAATCTAAATCTCTAAAAAATAATTACCCTGAGAATCCCATTTTCTGTTCTGCTGCCATTAATGAACCAACAAGCTTATGCTCAGCAACTTTTTCATCGTCAGTCATAACTGGCTTGATATCAAAATCTATATCAAACTTAACTTTCCAAGGAGCGAAGTGTTCTGTCATTTTTATACCTGCTGAAGCCTGGACAATAATATAAACATTATTTGAGTAAGAGGCATGATACCTCCCCAAAACTTTAAATCCTTCAAACTCATCATTCAAAGTTCCATCTTCAACAACCTTTAAAAAAAGATCGTAAGCTGCACCCATAAGAGCAACATTTTTAAAAGTTGCAGTTACAAAATAAGTATTCATTTAATTAATAAATCTAAAATTATTTCTAGGATATATTATTTAAAATTGAGTTAAGGATCTTGAATTGAATACTTGGACTATGGAACTTTTAAAATCGACTATTAATCATGATAACCAACTTTAGAAACAATATTTCCTGAAACAGGATCAGTAACTCCAAGTTCAGGAGACAACTCTTCCATAAATCCTCTAACCTCATCAAGGTGAGCAATCATGGCTGGTCTTTGAGCTGCAATAGCTTCTGCACTTTTCCAGATCCCAACAAAACAGTAATCATAATCCCCAGTTTTAGCGATATATCTTTGAGTCATTCCCTCAAAACTTGTTTTATCTATTACTTCGAAATACTTATCTACACAATCAGATTTTAATTTAAATCGAACAACATTCATAAAATTTTGAGCAGTCATAAAAAAAAAGGGTTTTATCCCTCTATGTTAGATCGACTGTCAATCAATAAAAGCATAGGGTCGAGGGAATAAGCTACAGACTCAAATTCTGCTTAACGGTGTTTTTCTTGCTTTTTCTTATATGGTTCTATGTTTCGCTATTTAGGTTCTATTAGCTTTTAAATAGGTCTTAACATAGCTTATTTATACTTTTTATTATCCTAAATAACTATTAAATAGGGGTTGACGAATTATGCTTGATTTCCTGAAAAAGTATCCAATGAGCATCTTATTAGCGATTATTGCTCTTAATTTGCTCTCTATTGCAGGTAGTTTAAAGACTTCAGCAAAACTTGATTACAAAAAATTAACTTGTTTAGAAGGAAGAGACTTAACAAAAAAACAGTTGCAGAAAAGAATGGGTACTGAAGATTACATATGGCAATGCAATAGGCTCATTATAAAAGCAATGCCATAGACTTTCGGATTTAAAAGTTCCATAGTACAAGTATTCAATTCAAGATCTTTAACTCAATTTTAAATAATATATCCTAACTCTTGCTTTGGGAGCAATATGTTGTCTCTTTGCCATTATTTATTGATTATTTGCTATGCCTTGCATAGCAAGCTGGCTACATGAGTAGCCTAGATCTGCCAGTTTTAGCTGTTCGCATTTCTTGGTAAATCTTATCTCGTCTATGTAGAGAACCTGTACAGAATCTGCTTCATCATAACTCCATTCCATGTTCTGTTTGTGTCCTGTGTTTATCTGTGGCTCATATATTCCAAAGTTAGTAGAAGCCAGACTTGAAGATGGCATTGTGTTTTCCATGTTCACAATCTGTACACCATTTGCCCAGATGTTCAAACTCTTGCGATTAGGCACATTAACAATCACATCAATCCATTTACCTTTGAAGTCTGCATAATTGCCCAACTTGATTGTGGGTGGATCCCAATAACCTTTGTCTTCGTTTAGAAGCTCACAGATGTTCTTGCCTAATTTCTTCTTGCTGATCACAACACATCTCTTGTCGTGTCCAAATGATCTCAGTTGCACATTAACATCGCCGTCTGCATTGATTCCCATTCTGTAGTGTGCGCCGTTGCCTTTGGAATGTACCTGATTGAATATCAGTGGCGTGTATGAATGCACATAGTCTTGAGGAATATATACAGAGAACGTATGCCATGTGCTACCCCAATCTCTATACCTTGTTCCTATGAACACCCTACGAGCACCTTCATAACAATTATTCCAATCGTTCTTGCTTGAGAATGATCTCTTGTAAAGTCCGCAGTCTCCAGGATGCGATTCAAATTTAATAGAAGTTCCGTCCAGTCTAGCTACTTCATCAGTTAGCATCAAACAGTGATCCGGTCCATCACCTTTTCTCCAACAAGAGTCCCAGTGATTCATACGCATATTCTTACCTTCGAGAACTGTGTCAGGCAAAGCGATGATCTTGCTGTTGCCTGAACCTGTGCCTGCTATCAGTTCTTGCCATGTTGTGTCTGCTTTCAAAGGTGAAGTAAGTGCTGACACATATAAGAAAGTCAGAATGTTTATCAAGTGTTTCAACATTAGGCTACCAACCCTTCTATTTAACACACTACAAAACATGGAGGAATTGTCATTTTCTATCAAATGCAATTACATCAATAATGCAAATTAATTGAATAACTAACAAATATTATGAAGCTTTTTTTAAAAAGTTCTTTCTGTTACGATCCTTCATCTTGTTATACCTTTGATTTATTTCTGATATGTGAGCTCTAGATTTTATTGCCTTTTCAATTTTTTCTGTCCGAATCTTTAGATCTCTAAGCTCCACAATTGTCAGAGGTTTTTTCTTTTCATTGGAACTGAAAAGATTGGAAAGTGATTTAAAAGGATTCTTCATGTCCCAAACTAACAACATTAAGGAACATGGCAATAGAGAAAAATAGCCAAATGAAAGAAAGCAGTAGAAGCGTCAGAAACTACTCCAATCAATTTAACAATCTAGTCGAAAATTTAGTCCTCTTCCCGTACCTAATTGTTCCTCAAACCGCTCTATTAATTTAATAACAATAGGAGGACAATAAAGGTGTAGATACAGGAGGTTTTATGAAACTCATTACTCCTTTCACAATCCTAAATCAAAACTTCCATGAAATGGATTTGATTAGAGATGGAATGGAAAATAGAAAGTTAGCAACTGAAAGATTGCATGATGATTATAGGAAAATGTACAAATATGCTTATTTAAATTATCCATTACAGTAAATCGACTGTTACTTGGATTATTTCCCTAATAATCATATCCTCTATACGAACAGCTTATTAACCATTTATGAGATTGCAAAGATATAAAAACTTAGGTTTGAAATATAAAAAACCTATAAACTCACTAAATTAATGAGTTTATAGGTCTTATAAAGTCGCAATTTTTTAATTGTACTTATCAAAATAATTAAGCGATATATTTATTGCTTCATCCAATTTCTCTCTTGTCGTACCTTCACCCGACTCCTTTGTTAAACACCTTCTTTGAGCTTCTTTTTTATTGATTGATGTTCCATCTGCAAGTTTGAATGTTCGATCTGGATACTGTATTACTATATTCTCTGAGCATCCATTAACTGCTATTCCTTTTCCAATTGATCCGTTTAAGCTGAAGAAATGATTTACTTTCGGTATAGATACATATTCAATTTGATTTCCTGTTTCTTTAACAAGATTATAATAATATTCGCATGCGATGGGGTTATAATGGCTGTCCTCACCTTTAATTATTAAAGTTTTTATATTAGATTTGAATGGAAAAGAAACTTTGTTACATCCAGGTTCTGCAGCCACTGCTGCTTTAAATAAATCGCTGTTTGCCCTTTTGTCTTGAAGCTTCAATACTTGACTTGCACCATAACTAAAACCAGAGTAAAAAATTTTTGATTTATCAAATCTTTCATCCTTAGATAGTATCGAGATAAGTTTTTCACTAATCAAAATACCGTTTGGAAACTTTCCTTTATCTGAAGGTTTTAACTTTCTTTTATAAAAAGAATCAAGCAAAGCTATCGCATAACCTCTTTCTAAAGCTTTTTCTACTAACCTTCTCCCCCATTCGTCTGTTCTACCTCCCCATTTCTCGAACCTTAAACCATCTCTATTACTTCCATGTTGGTGAATAATTAGGGATAATTTTTTATTCTTGTAATATTTTGGAAAATGAATTTGAGCTAAAACATCATTTCTATCTGGAAACTTCTTATCAGGCACTTTAAATTTAATTACTTCTATATTTTTATTATTTACTTTAATTATTTCAGCCTCTGAAAAGTTCGCTCTATCTTCATTCGTAAGAACAGGTTGAGAATTTATAGCGATAGCAGCTAGTAGTGAAAGTAGTAAGCGTTTCATTTATCTAATTTAGATATATTGTCCCAACTTGGCTTCTTACCTACTTTTTTAATTAATTCCTTTCTTTCCTCAGGAGTTAAAGGTTTATCATCAATAACCTTTTTAAAATTACTAGAACCTTCTGGATCAATTGCATTTTGCTTCTCACCAATCTGTCTAATATATTTTCTTAGCTTTTTATCTGGCAAACCAGCAACTGCTATTAAGGCAGCAAAACTAAATAAGAAACCGCCTACAAACCACAAAAATCCGTTATAACCTTTTTCTTCAGCAACATTTAAACAATATAAACCAGTTATAAAAAATACAACTAGTGAAATGATAAAAACCATAAAAAAAGGAGCTAATTGCCCCTTATTTTAGATCGACTGTCAATTATTCAGTAACTAACGACCACCACCTATTAGTGAGAAGAAAGATGGCGGATTAATACAGGGGAGGAGCGACAGCCAACTATAAGGTGAAGAGCGATAGCCAATCATAAGGGGAAGAGCGACCCCACATTATAAGGGGAGAGCGATAGCCACCTATTAAGGGGAAAGATTATAAATACAACAAGTTTTCTTAACACAACAAGCTTAGCTGGATATCCCTGAAAGATATCACCTCTAAGTACTACCACTAACTCTTTAACTAGACTTAAAAGTAATACAATAACAAGGTTAAAGAGCGATAGCACCCTATAGAGGGAGATCGAGCACACCCTAAAAAGGGGAAAGAGAATGGAATCTCTCTTTAAAGTACTGTTAGCTGGATATCACTTTTTGATATCACTTCTAACTACTACCACTAACTACTTTAACTAGATATATAAGTGATATTAATTATCATAAGTAGTATTAGTAGACTAATAAAAGACGCTCACCCTTGGCTTTCCTACGACGAAGTAGTCAAGGTTCTTCTCTATCATCATCAGGGTTCGATGTGGATTCATGACCTTCAGAGAGACAAGCTTGAGAGGTCGATGGAAGCGTTTACAAAGCTTCTTAAATCAAAGAGTATTAAAGCCCTTAAACCCTTTGTAGAGTACGTTCTAGGGGCGTACTACAACGGTGCAGATGAGTATGGTAATCAGATAGAAGAATCAAGCAGAGAAGAGTCTTTTGAGCATAGATGGAATAAAGCAAGAGCTATCCTTTTGAAGAGCAAATAAACTTGTCGTTTTCTATTGCTAAAGTCAAATTTCAGGTAAAGTACCTATCCTCAGCCAATTGTTTTGCCATCATTTCTGCTGATTGCAACAATAGCCGATCTGGGTACTGAGCTCCCACCATCAGGAAAGTGACATTTGTCAGGATTATTTTCACCTGGATGCTGGACTCCTACAAACATAGTCTTTTTATCACTACTCCATGTGATACCAGTGATTTCACACTCTTTAGGACCTACTAAAAATCTGTCAATTTTACCTGTCCTAGGATTTGCGCATAACATTTGGTTATTACCCATTCCTTCAAAGGCTCCTTGATTAGTATATTTACCATCAGTTTGTATCCATAAGTTACCTTTTGAATCAAATGCGATTCCATCAGGTGAATTAAACATATTATCCTTCGTAATATTTTCAGAGCCCTTCATTAAACCTTCACCAACAACAGGATTACCAGCCATTGCAAATAAATCCCATTTAAACCCGTCAGCGGCATGTTCATTATTGTCAGGAGTCCATCGAACTATTTGACCATATGGATTTTCGACTCTTGGGTTAACTGCATTAACAGGTTGATTAGGTTTAACACCTCTATTTTTATTATTAGTTAAGGCACAATACGCCTCCACTTTATTAGGATTTGCAGCCACCCATTCAGGTCGATCCATAGTTGTTGCACCAACTTGGGTTGCCGCCATCCTTGTGAAAATACTAATATCTGAATCGCTCATTCCCGATTCTTTTAAATTAACCCATCTCCCGGTTCCATTCTCATTAAAAATCGCCACAAATAAATCACCTTCCGTTAATAGATCATAATTTGATGCAGCTCCTTTTATGTACTTTCCTTTTGAAACGAATTTGTATAGATGCTCTCCTCTTTCATCATCTCCCATATAGGCAACAACTTGACCATTCTTGGAGACAACAACTTCACAGTTTTCATGTTTAAATCTACCCATTGCCGTCTGTTTCCTTGGCATTGATTGTGGCTTAGAGGGATCAATTTCAGTAATATAACCATGCCTATTAATTTCATTCGGATTTTTTACAACATCAAATCTATCCTGATTCATAACCCAGTTGTAACCCCAATCTTTAGTTTTAACCCCATATCTTTTCAAATCTGCTGACAGATTTGCATTAGGGTCTGATGGAGATGAGAAATAACCGTGAAAATTCTCTTCACAAGCTAAATAAGTTCCCCAGGGAGTTCTGCCATTACCACAATTATTAAATGTACCTCTTGCTAATTTGCCTGTTTGATCCTCATCTGTTTTAAGTAATGGATGACCTGCAGCCGGTCCGTCTATAGCCACTTTCGTATCTGCAGTAATTTTTCTGTTATAAAGAGAATCTTTAACTATTTCCCACTTCCTACCTTTTTGTGCAACTTCAAAAATCGATACTCCATGCGCAGCCATGCCTTTTCTAACATCATCAGGTGTTTCAGGAAGCCCACTAGCACGGTTACCATAAATTATTTTTCTATTACAGTATTCATTATTGACTGCAAGTACTGACTTGCCATTAACCTCAAAAAGACTCATTCCATCATTGTTATCTCCAAATGATAGTTCTTGCGACTCCCCAGTTCCTCTTGTTTGCTGATCAAATTCAGGGGCTCCGCTCCATAATGGATCACCCCAAGCTGCAACCGTATGCCAACTAAAACCTTTTGGGACAGTAATTGTATCTTTACTATTGGCTGCTAAAGGTGTAAAACTAATGCCATTAAAGTCTGAACCAAATCCAATTGCTTTGCTTGGAATAGTGGCAGCAGCAAAAGCACCTATTCCTATAGCAAATGAACCCTGAAGAAATTTTCTTCTTGAAACAACTTCGTTAAAATCAGACACAACATAAAAGTGATAACTAATTTAAAAATCTATCTCTAAAGTTAAATTTAATTTAAGGAGTTTCTAAAGTTTAAAATCAGCTCGAAAAGAGCATAAGAGTTTAGTTGCTTTCTAATAAAAAACTTGTTGACTCATACCCTTTTCAGTTGCTATAAATGTTAGTACACTTGTACTATATAACTATGGAGGACTGGCAGGAATGGGATTATCTAGAGGACGAAATATTAGTAAGAAAACGACGGAAGATTTGTATTACTTGCAATCACTTCAGGTACAGCACGACAAGTTCTTGTGTCACCATCCTTACTTGTCCCTTTCATCAAAAGCTTATTCCTCAAGGTGATCATCTAATTAAGGGATGCAGATACTGGAGGGAGAACAGCAGAATATTTGCTCCAGAAGCAGCTTAAAATAGCTGAATACTCTGTATAGAAGTATGCACTAGAAGCTCTATCTATTGCTATGACTAGCTTCAGTATTTCTTGCTAGTCACTTTTTACAATTTTGCTAGTCATTTTGACTTGAAATGTATCACTATGAACCCTTTTTATTATTGAAAATTTGATACATCTATCAGGGTTCAACGGGTCTGTTTAATATTTTATTTTTAAGTGTCTAGCGATCTGTTTCTTATTGAAATCATGCGATATTCTTATAAAAGATATCTAGTCAGCCAGTCATAGGACAACTAACGAAGTGTCATAGTGACTAGCAAATGACTAGCAAACACTATTTCTTAAGACCTACTGATATGACTGAAATTAATTACTGGCTAATGAACTATGTACCAGTAGTCATAGTATTGGATTTCAAAAACTGTTAAAAAAATGTTCACGATATGTTCACGATTTTTAAGGTTCAAAAAGCATTAAAAAAGCATATTTAGAGCTGCTTTTTTTATTTATTAATTTACTAATGTATTAAAACTTAAAAATGGTTTCAAAGGCATAAACTGTTTCATCATACAAAAGCCAATCATCGCCAGTTCCACCGTTTTTGATCGTTGTTCCATTACCATTATTGAGGTTTGAATCAACATAATAGATTCCTCCCTTTACACTTACTGCATCATTGACATCATGAGTGTAATAAAATTCGAAAGTATCACCTAAATTGTCTACAGTTCCATTGGTATTTAGAAAATTTATATTTTTCCAACCACCACTTATTTTATTATTGTCATTAAATTCATAATCCATAGATAATGTGAAATAACTGAATTGATCAGCTGGTACTCCTATATCTGCGTCGATAACTTCTATTCCTACGTTTGTAGTAAGTTTGTCTTTAAGTGTCCAATATCCTCCAACTGTCCAAGTGCTTAATTGCAGGGTAGATACCCCATAATAATCCATATAATATTGTGCAGTTTTATCATTAAGATCCCAAATCTCATCATATTTTGTATATATAATTCCACCTCCGAAATTCTCTGCATCATAACCTGCCATTAATGTTCCCATATCAGCACTCTCTTTAGTCAAAATCCCAGTAGTAGTGCCAGTAACTGACAATAAATTTGCACCTATATTAAATCCATTATCATAGACTCTAGCTATAGAAAAACCTGTGCCTTTAATTCCTGGCAAGGTCCAAAGATTATTTCCAGCTCCGTTACCTGAGAAATAAAAAGAATCAGAATATTTAGTCGTTGTTGTTGCTACTAGATCATCTTGCGCTAGTAATGGACCAACAGCAACATCCCATTCTAAGAATGGGAAAGAATAATACATCGAAGAAACTGACAATTGATCTGTATTAGCAACAACATTAGTACTATCTAGTAATAGTAATCCCGATGAATTACCAGCCTCAATTCCGATAAATAAATTATCTTCTCCGTTAAAGCTTGTATTTAAATCAAGATTATATGAATAGTGAGCATTAACTGCTTCTGAAGTCTCAGTATAAACAGGATCATGATTCTGAAGTCCCCCAATTACAAATGAAACAGATCCATTCAAACTTGTTGTTTCAGAGAAAGAACCAGCTTCAAATTCATTAATTGGTGTTTTTATACTTTTAATAATATTTTTTGTTGTTGCAAATTCTTCATTAGCAAAAGTCTTGGCATTTAATTGTTTTTTAGAAGATGACTTGTTTCGAGCATAATTGTTCATCTCATCAAGATTTATCTCAGATGCAGCAGCCGTAATTGGTGCTAAAAAACCTAATAAAGCTTGGGTAGATAGTAAAACATTTAAAAGTTTCATAAAATTTCCTCACACGAAATTTTTAATTCAAAATAACACATACAAACCAATTCTCATATTTTTAAGTTGATCCAAAAATACTTAAACTTATCCGTCTATAACACTCATGACCTATCACTTTCCTAAATAGGTAATTTGATGGATAATTAACCTAGAATTGAACGTTTTTAATATTCTGTTCACACACCGTTCACACATTGTAACTTTCTCATAACTTATTGATATGACTGATGTTAATTACTGGCTAATGAAAAGTGAGCCTGATGCTTACAGCATAGATACTTTAAAAAATGACGGTGTAACTTTATGGGATGGAATAAGAAATTATCAGGCTCGAAATTTTATGAGAAAAATGAATAAAGGAGATAAAGTTTTTTTCTATCATTCAAATTGTAAACCCCCAGGTATTGTGGGACTTATGGAGGTTATAGATCTAAATATTGTTGACCCTACTCAATTTGATCAAGATTCAAAATATTTTGATCCAAAATCTAAACCTGATAATCCTAGATGGGATTGCGTAAAAGTAAAATACATTTCTAAATCAAATAAGATTTTAAGTTTACCTGAATTAAAGATTTTATTTAATGAGGATGAGTTATTAGTAGTAAAAAAAGGAAATAGGTTATCTATATTACCTGTCAGAAATAATATTGCAAAAATACTATTAGAAAAAATATAAAGAATTTTAATCCTTAAAATTCATTGAAAACATATTGCCAATGTAAAGTCTCGTTAAATCTCTATTTTGAAATCCTTTTTGCATCAAAAATCCCGCAATAGCGGCTTGTAGTATCCTGTATTGATCCCAATTAGGATGATCCTCAACAAATTCTTTCATAGCCTTTTGAAGATTTTCTTGAAGTTCACATTTGAAACTTATTACTTCATCTTTATGATTTAATACTTTTGAATTTTTGTCGTAATTTAACTCTTGCATATTGAAAACTTTTATTGGAATTTAAATCTACAAGATGTAGTTTTCTCCAAAATTACTTAATCGTCAACAAGCATTATTAAGAGACAGTCTCAAGTTATAGAATAATGAGAATTCAGTTATAAATAGGGGATTCAGAGAAATCAATTTTATTAATTTAAATCTTACTTAAATATAAAGATTTATATAAAATCAGAAGTTTTCCACATGGTTAAGATCATCAGATATTTTTTTTTAAAAAAATGTGGAAAAGTTGTGAAAAATTTATTTTGGGAAGGGGAAATTTTTTCAAAAATTTCCAATTTTATTTATCTTTCAATCCATTGATTCCCACATGTTTTTTATTTCAGAAAATAAATTTTGTGCTATTGGTATAGGCCAATACATTTCGAAGGATCTAGTTTGGTCTTGACTTTCAAAAACGAACCTTAAACTCCATTCATTTTTTTTCCCTTCTAAGTGGATATACCAAGGTAATTGTTCTAATTCTAAAGTAATAGATTCTTCATCCATTAGTTCATCTTTGATAACTAATAGTTGTTCATTAATTTTTAAGAGTAGAAGGTACAGTGAATTGAACTCACTTTTTTGTAACTCGATTGACCAATTGTCTACACCAATTAAAAAGCAAAATTTGCCTTTTTTTAAATCTTTCAGTAATCTCCATCTTTTTTGGTCTTTTACCAAAATTAGCCTGGAAGTAAATCTGGTTGATCTTGCTCATCACTTAGTTCAATAATTGACCTTTGAACGGGTTTAATAGTTGATTCTTCTAATAAGCCATCAAAATCATCAAAACGTCTTTGTTTAGCTCTGAAAGCAATTTTCACTGTAGTTAAATATCTATTAGTTGATTTTCTTATCAAGCTCTCACCTCTCTTTGCAAGATCATTAGAATCAATCCCTGCATTGTTAGATATGTTCATTAAAAAAATTTTTTTACTATTAAGATGTATTTTACAATTTATTCGACCATTTCAAAACATAAATTACAAAAAGAACTTAATTGATTTAAATAATTTCATATGGAAGAAAGTTTATCTGGAACACTTGCTATCGATTTAGGGAACACTAATACTGTTGTTGCTTTTCAAGATCAAAAAGATATAAATTCTGTTTTAGTTGAAATACCGAATATTACATCATCTCCAGGAGTTGTTCCTTCAGCAGTTTGGTTTGAGGAACCTTCAAAGATTACAAAAATTGGTATAAGTGCTCTAAAAATGAGGGACAACTCAAATTCTGATTTATTTTTTCATTCGAACTTTAAAAGATTAATTGGAAATTCTATTGAAAAAATTAACCAAAAAAATATTTTAAATCCTAATGAATGTGGCGAAAAATTTTTTCAAATTTTATGGGCAAACATTCCGCAAAAGTTTGAGATTAAAAGACTTGTTTTAACTGCTCCCATAGATACATATAGGGGATACAGAGAATGGTTAGTTAATCTTTGCGAGGAAATATCTGTAGATGAAATAGCCCTTGTTGATGAGCCTACTGCGGCAAGTTTAGGAATAAATGTACCATTTGGCTCAAAAATAATGACATTAGATATTGGAGGAAGTACAGTCGATATGAATATAGTCAAAATAGAGGGAGGAGAGGGAAAATCTGGTCCAATCGCTGAACTATTAAAATTTAAAGGTAATGATGTAAGCTCAATTTCAAAACAAAAAATAAGGTGTGCTGAAATAATTGGGAAAACAGGTTCAAAAATTGGTGGGAAAGATATTGATCAATGGATAGTTGATTATTTTATTCCAGGTCATAACTATATTAATAATCTTTCCAAGGCAGAAAAAATAAAATGCAAACTCAGCTCGTCTGTAATCAAATATGAAACTAAATATCCAATAAAATTATTTACTGAAAAAAATAACGAAAGTGAATTTTATCTTAGTAAAGAAATATTTGAGAAAATACTCATTGAAAATAATTTTCTTAATCACCTTAACTCTTTACTAAAAGATTTATTAAATCAAGCAAGAGGTAAATTTTGCACAGTTGAAGACTTAAATGCAATAGTTTTGGTTGGTGGAGGAACTCAAATACCATTGATTAAAGAATGGATAACAAAAAAAATTCCAAAAATTCAAATAAAATCGCCACCCCCTATTGAATCAATAGCTTTGGGAGCTTTAGCAATGACCCCGGGAGTAAAAATTAAAGATATTTTAAACAAAGGGTTATCTATAAGATTATTTAATAAAAGAGAGCAAAAACACTTTTGGCATCCTATTTTTTGCAAAGGTCAAACATGGCCAACAGAAAAACCCTTTAAACTGATCCTTCAAGCCAGTAAAAACAATCAGAAAACATTCGAAATAGTAATTGGAGAGACACAAAAAGAAAGAGCATATGATGTTATTTTCGAAAATGGATTACCAAAGTTATCAGAGATTCAAAATGAAGAAGAAATTATAAAATGGGGCAAAAAACCACTCAAAATAGTTTTAAAAAATAAATCTAATATTGGAGAAGATACTTTAAAACTTTTTTTTAAAATTACGAAAAATGCCGATTTATTGGTTAAGTGTTTTGATGTTAAAGATGAATTTTTTGGAGAATATAATTTAGGGAATATCTATTGAAACATTGCTATTCAAGAAAAACTCCTTCCTCATTATCAACATTATTTAAACGTAAACTAATACTTTCTATTTTACTAGTTGGTACTTTTTTGCCACAAAAATCTGGCTGAATGGGTAATTCTCTATGACCTCTATCTACCATTACTAATAACATCACCCTTTGAGGTCTGCCCCATGAATATAAAGCATCCATTGCAGCTCTAATTGTTCTACCTGTGTAAATTACATCATCTATTAAAAGAATTTCTTTTTTCTCAATAGGAGTTGGAATATCAGCAGCTTGTATTAGGCGAGTTCCAACTCTATTTTGGTCATCTCTATAAAAAGTTGGATCAATTGTTCCTTTTCTAACTCTTAAACCTGTTCTTGAGAATAATTCCTTTTCTATGACTTCGGTCAGAGGAATTCCTCTTGTCGGTATACCAATCAATAGAAGGTTATCCAGTTTTTTTACTTTTTCGATAATTTCGCAAGTTAAACGCGAAATAGTTTTTCTAAGTTCAACTTCAGTAAGTATTACAATCTTTTTTGACTTCTTGGACATGATTTATCAAGAAATAAAATTAATCTAATATTTTCATAAATTAGCAAAAGCTAACTATGTTAAATATAAATTGTTAAAGAGTAACGTTTGAAGCTAAATTTAAGGTTGGATCAGTTAACAATGAATTTGATCTAAATATGTCAAAGATTAGCAGCAAAAATATAAAAAGTTTAAGTGTTCCTCAGAGCCCTGTAGTTCTTGCAATACTAGATGGTTGGGGATATCGAAAAGAAAAATCAGATAATGCTATAAAAAGTGCCCGTACACCAATCATGGACTCATTGTGGCATGCTTACCCCCACACGCTAATAAGTGCCAGTGGATCTGATGTAGGCCTACCAGATGGTCAAATGGGCAATTCAGAGGTGGGGCACCTTACCATTGGTTCGGGAAGAATAATACAACAAGAACTTGTAAGGATTTCGAATATTGTCAAAAATAATCAATTAGGCTTGGTCAATGAATTAAAAAAGATGGCTGCTTCATTAAAGAAAAATAATTCTACTTTGCATATCATGGGACTATGTTCTGATGGAGGAGTTCATAGTCATATTGATCATTTATTAGGTTTAATAAAATGGGCATCTGATAATAAACTTAAAAAAGTTGCAATCCATATTATTACTGATGGTAGAGATACTCCTGCAAAAAGTGCTTTGAAATATTTAAATCAAATAGAATCATGTATAAAAAAATATAACGTAGGCGAAATAGCTTCCATATGCGGAAGATACTGGATAATGGATAGAAATCTTTTATGGGATAGAACAGAAAAAGCATATTCTAATTTGACTGATCCAGATATTCAAATAACAAATTTTTCTCCCAAGGATTACATAGAAAAAAGTTATGCCAAAAACATAACCGATGAATTTATAGAGCCAATACGAATGTCTGAAAACTATCTTAAAGATGGAGATAGTTTAATTTGCTTTAATTTTCGTCCAGACAGAGCAAGACAAATAGTCAAAGCCCTTTCACTCAATCAATTCTCAGACTTTGAAAGAAAAAATTATCCAAATCTAGAATTTGTTACTTTTACTCAATATGATCCCAACTTTCCCGTTAAAGTTGCATTTCCTCCTGAATCACTCAATAATTTTATAGGCCAAATAGTTTCAGAAAACGGACTTAAACAATACAGAACTGCGGAAACTGAAAAATATCCTCACGTAACATACTTTTTCAATGGAGGAGTTGAAATACCCTTACCTGGAGAAGAGAGACATTTGATTCCATCTCCAAGAGTCGCAACCTATGATATGAAACCCGAAATGTCTGCTGAGGAATTAACTATTAGTTGCTCTAAAGCAATTAAAAGCGGGAATTATGCTTTTGTTGTAATCAATTTTGCCAATCCTGATATGGTTGGTCATACAGGCAACATGGATGCAACAATTAAAGCTATAGAAAAAGTAGATAAATGTATAGGTCAAATAGTTAATGCTACTGGAGAAATGGGCGGAAGCATTGTTATTACAGCTGATCATGGTAACGCAGAGGTAATGAAAGGATCGGAAGGAGAACCATGGACAGCACACACAATAAATAAAGTTCCATTAATTTTGATTGAAGGTGAAAAAAGAAAAATACCAAATATGGGAAACGAAATTAATTTAAGAGAAAACGCGGGGCTAGCAGATATTGCTCCCACTTTATTGCAATTATTAAATCTTCCAGTACCAAGAGAAATGACAGGCAAATCGCTTATTCAAGAAATTGAATTAAAGGGTTATAATAAGGTCGTTCAACACGTTTAGAGTAAATAAAAGTTTTTAAGCAATGATTCAAATTATTAATTGGATTTGGGTATTTTCTGGAGTTCTTCTCATTCTCTTAGTTTTACTTCATAGTCCCAAAGGTGATGGAATGGGAGGAATAGCCGCTAGTGGAAGCTCTATGTTCAACAGCGCAAGTAGTGCAGAAGCCTCTCTAAACAAAATAACTTGGACTTTTTTAGTGATATTTTTGTCTCTAGCAATTATTCTTAGCGCTGGTTGGATTTCATAAAACTTAAAAAAGGGACCATTTTGAATGGTCCCTTTCAAAAATTTATTGCAAACTATTGTTTAGTTTAGTAATCAAAGTCGCCACCCATACCAGGAGCGCCTGCTGGAGCAGCTGCATCCTTTTTCTCAGGTAAATCTGCAACTATGCATTCGGTGGTTAGAACCATCCCTGCAATTGAAGCTGCATTTTGCAATCCTGAACGTGTAACTTTTGCAGGATCAACTATACCAGCAGAGGACATATCTACATATTCTCCAGTAGCAGCGTTGAAGCCATCATTAAATGGTTTGGTTTTTACATTTTCAGCAATCACAGCTCCATTAGAACCTGCATTCTCAGCGATTCTCATAAGAGGAGCAGTTAGTGAAGCTTCAACAATGTTAGCTCCAATTAATTCCTCTCCTTCTAAATTTTTATCTGCCCATTCTTTTAGAATAGGAGATAAATGAGCAAGAGTTGTTCCTCCTCCAGGTACAATTCCTTCCTCAACAGCTGCTTTTGTTGCATTAATAGCATCCTCAAGACGAAGTTTTTTATCCTTCATCTCAGTTTCAGTAGCAGCCCCAACCTTAATCACTGCTACACCTCCAGCTAATTTAGCAAGACGTTCTTGAAGCTTTTCTTTATCATACGAGGAATCTGTTTCATCCATTTGCTTCTTAATTTGATCACATCTAGCTTTAACTGCTTGCTCATTACCCTCAGCTACAATAGTTGTAGTCTCTTTATTGATAGTTATTCTTCTACCAGTTCCGAGCATATCTAAGGTAGCATTCTCCAATTTCAAGCCTGCATCTTCAGTAATAAGTTGTCCATTAGTTAAAACGGCCATATCTTCAAGCATGGCTTTTCTTCTATCGCCAAATCCAGGAGCTTTTACTGCAGCAACATTTAACACGCCTCTTAATCTATTGACTACGAGAGTTGCTAAAGCCTCTTTTTCAATATCTTCTGCAATAATGACTAGTGGTTTACCAGTTTTAGCTATTTGTTCCAAAACTGGAACTAAATCTTGAACTAGGGCAATTTTTTTATCAGTAAGGAGGATATATGGTTCATCTAAAACAGCCTCCATTCTCTCTGTATCTGTTGCGAAATAAGGTGAGATATAGCCTTTATCAAAGCGCATCCCCTCAGTAACTTCTAATTCAGTAGTCATTGATTTTCCTTCTTCTAGGGAGATAACACCTTCTTTTCCAACTTTATCCATAGCATTGGCAATCATTTGACCAACTTCTTCATCATTTCCAGCAGCAATAGTTCCACATTGAGCTATAGCATTACTATCGCTAATAGGTTTGGAATTCTCTTGAATTTTACCAACTAGAAATTCAGTCGCTTTATCAATTCCTTTTTTCAAGGTAATTGCATTAGCTCCTGCAGCAACGTTTCTCAACCCTGCTTTAACCATTGCATGAGCTAAAACAGTGGCTGTTGTTGTACCATCCCCAGCTGCATCATTAGTTTTTGAAGCAGCTTGTCTGATTAAAGCAACCCCTGTGTTTTCAATGTGATCTTCTAATTCGATCTCTTTAGCGATTGTGACACCATCATTGATAATTTGTGGAGCACCAAATTTTTTCTCTAGTACAACATTTCTTCCTTTTGGTCCAAGCGTTACAGCTACAGACTCAGCAAGGATATCAATTCCTCTCTCGAGCGCTCTACGAGCTTGCTCATTGTAAATAATTCTTTTAGCCATGTTGAGGCAGTGATTTAGTAATAAGTTTTAATAATTTTTGAAACAAACATTTTAGCTTACTACAGCTAAAATATCCTTTTCTGAGAGCAAGACATATTCATCTCCTCCCAATTTAATGTCTGTGCCAGCATATTTGCTGTACAAAACTTTATCGCCAATACTCACTTCTGGAGTTTGTCGAGAACCATCGTCATTAAGTTTGCCAGGGCCCACCTGAGCAACTTCTCCAACCTGTGGTTTTTCTTTAGCTGAATCAGGCAAAAGAATGCCCCCAGCAGTTTTTTCCTCAGATGCGGAAACTTTAATAAATATTCTATCTCCCAGTGGTTTTACTGTAGAGACTGTAAGTGAAACAGCTGCCATAGATTAATGGAGGATCATGATTGAGACGCTTTGCGCCATAAAAATGGAAAGAGAAATTCTCCATCCGTATCATCAACAACATAATCTGCAAAGCGGCAATTAAACCATACTTAAACTGTGCGGGTGGCCGAACCCATTTAACGAATCTACCCATGAGGTGGTAGTATTTTCGGATTATGAGCTGTTTAAATCAGCTATTCATCACCAATCAATAAAAAATGGTAGCAACTCCATCAACTTCTTCACAAACTAAAGGCGTAGTACGTCAGGTAATTGGTCCAGTTCTAGATGTGGAATTTCCAGCCGGAAAATTGCCCAAAATATTAAATGCTTTAAGAATTGAAGCTAAAAATCCAGCTGGGCAAGACATAGCGCTCACTGCAGAAGTCCAACAGCTCCTAGGTGACCATAGAGTTAGAGCAGTGGCAATGAGCGGCACAGACGGCCTTGTAAGAGGTATGGAGGCAATCGACACAGGAGCGCCAATATCTGTACCCGTAGGAGAAGCAACTTTAGGAAGAATATTTAATGTTTTAGGAGAACCAGTAGATGAACAAGGTCCAGTAAATACTAAAGATACTGCTCCAATTCATAGATCTGCCCCAAAGTTAACTGACCTAGAAACTAAGCCAAAAGTTTTTGAAACTGGTATTAAAGTTATCGACCTTTTGGCTCCTTACAGACAAGGAGGTAAAGTTGGATTATTCGGAGGTGCTGGTGTTGGGAAGACAGTTCTTATTCAAGAATTAATTAATAACATCGCAAAGGAGCATGGTGGAGTTTCCGTTTTTGGCGGTGTAGGAGAAAGAACTAGAGAAGGGAACGACTTATATGAAGAATTTAAAGAATCTGGAGTTATCAATGCGGATGATCTAACTCAATCAAAAGTTGCCTTGTGTTTTGGACAGATGAATGAGCCACCTGGTGCAAGAATGAGAGTAGGCTTATCAGCACTTACAATGGCCGAACATTTTAGAGATGTGAATAAGCAAGACGTCCTACTTTTTGTTGATAACATTTTTAGATTCGTTCAAGCTGGTTCTGAAGTATCTGCATTACTTGGAAGAATGCCTTCAGCTGTTGGATACCAACCGACTCTAGGAACTGATGTTGGTGAATTGCAAGAAAGAATTACATCTACATTAGAAGGGTCAATAACATCTATCCAAGCTGTTTACGTACCTGCTGATGACCTAACAGACCCTGCTCCAGCTACAACTTTTGCCCATTTAGATGCAACTACCGTGCTTGCTAGAGCTCTTGCAGCTAAGGGAATTTATCCAGCAGTTGATCCATTAGACTCAACGAGCACTATGCTACAACCATCAGTTGTTGGCGATGAGCATTACAAAACAGCCAGAGCTGTTCAATCAACTTTACAAAGATACAAAGAACTTCAAGATATTATTGCAATTCTTGGTTTAGATGAGCTTTCTGAAGAAGATAGATTAACAGTTGACAGGGCCAGAAAAATTGAAAAATTTCTCTCACAACCTTTCTTCGTGGCAGAAATATTTACAGGAATGTCTGGTAAATATGTAAAATTAGAAGATACCATTGCTGGTTTCAATATGATTTTGTCAGGTGAATTGGATGATTTACCAGAGCAGGCTTTTTACTTAGTTGGTAATATTGATGAAGTTAAAGCAAAGGCTGAAAAAATAAAATCAGAAAAATAAATATTTAAATATATATTTAACCTTCAATAATTTTAAATTAATGGCAATTTCTCTAAAAGTTTTAGCTCCTAATAAAAATGTTTATCAAGGCGAAGCTGAAGAAGTAATCCTTCCTAGTACTACAGGTCAAATTGGTGTACTACCAGGACATATCTCTTTAGTTACTGCCATAGATATTGGTGTTTTAAGGCTAAGAATGAATTCCCAGTGGAAATCAATAGCCCTTATGGGAGGCTTCGCTGAAATTGAATCAGATGAAGTTATAGTTCTAGTAAATAATGCTGAAATTGGTTCTGAAATTAATGTTCAAAATGCTGAACAAGATCTTAAAGAAGCAAAATTAGCAATTAGCAAATTTTCTGAAAATGAAAAAAATCCAGAGAAAATTAAAGCCTTGAAAGAAATTTCAAAGGCTGAGGCTAGGATTCAAGCTGCAAAGAACTAATATTTAAGCGGTTCCACAAAAAGTTACTTCGGGAAACTTTAATTTAGCTTCTTCTAATTTTTTTGTTTTACCTTCTTCTTGCCAATAATTTATCACTTCAGTAGCTTTATTCAATATCTCTACTCTTTCATTATCTGTAATCCAACCTTTATTCTCAAGTTCACTTTTTAATTTTTCCCAAGCATCATCTCTTGGCCAAAAATAATAAGCCGTAAGGGGGCTTGGGCCTCCACCTACTATTTGATCCACCGCTAAAGCCACATTATCAGGTAACCACAATACTTTAATTATGAACCTTCCTTCATCAGGTTTAGGGGTATAACCTGTAGGCACCCCATCTTCATCAATTGTGGCAGCTGCCAA
>JFLW01000087.1 GCA_000635495.1 Prochlorococcus sp. scB243_495K23
TGGCAGCTGCCAATACAGCTGTGGCACCCATCATTCCTGAATTAGGAGAGGAATTTTTAGAGTTTGGTGCATCACTCTTTTTTTCTTTTGAATTTTGATTTAACTTATCTGATGAAGTCATTCACTTTTTTTGTTTAATAAATAATTTATCAGTTTATGGTCACATTTTGATTGATTCATTCAAAATTTTTTGATTTTTTTAATTGATAACTCATAAACAGGATTTTTATCTATCATGAGATACTTCATAAAAATCATAAATAGTTGCTTCCAATGAATCCCAAAGATCTTTGGGGATATCATTTTCTTCTGCAAACATACCAAGCTGACTGGCTAAGCCTCTTGCTTGAGAAAGTTTTGAATCATATGAATCGGACTTATTCATTTTTGAACTTTAAACTTAATAAAAAATAAATCTATTAACTTGATAAGTCAAATTTCAAAATTCTAAATCAGAAATTTCTTTTAAGGCAGCAATACTTAAAACATCTGGATTTGTATCTGTAACTAGTACATCATCTTCTATTCTTATACCTATGCCTTTCCATTTCTCATCTATAGAGGGTTGTCCCTCAGGGACTGGGATCCTATCACTTATATAAATTCCAGGTTCTACAGTAAGAATCATTCCATTCTGTAATGGCACTTCATAATCCCCCATTCTGTATGCTCCAACATCATGAACATCTAAGCCAAGCCAATGTCCAGTTCTATGCATGTAAAGATGTTTATAGGATTGATTCTCAATTATCTCCTCAATACTGCCAGACAATAAACCAATTTCCTTTAATCCCTCTATAAGAATGGTTAAAGCAACATTATGAACAGCACTAGAATTCGATCCCTTTACAGCACTTTTAATTGCATTTTTCTGCGCATTTAATACAATTTCATAGATAACTTTTTGCTCACTAGAAAATTTTCCACCTATTGGAATAGTTCTTGTTATGTCTCCATTGTAATAATCAATAAGTGAGCAGCCAGCATCCACCAACAATAAATCTTCCTTCTTCAAGGGTGAGTTATTTGTAGTGTAATGCAAAATACAGGCATTATCTCCTGAAGCAACGATTGAATTATATGCAGGTCCTCTAGCCCCTTTTTCCAAAAAGAATCCCTCTAAAAGACCCTGAATTTGCCTTTCATTTTTCTTTGATGAGATAGATTCTCTTACTAGTTCATGAGCTTCTGCTGAAATTTGTATAGCCTCTCTCATTCTGTTAATTTCATATTCACTTTTAATTAATCTCATCTCATTTAAATAAATCTCTGGAGATTTTATAGAGTTTGCACCAATACCTGATCTTGATCGATTTTCAAGTTGTTGTGAAAATATCTCTAGTACTATTTTTTCAAATAATGGATACTTACCTATTGAAAAAACAAGTTCATCAGAACCCTTTATATAGCCTGGAAGTAAATCTCTTAGTTCGGTTATTGAGTGAGCCTTATCAGCCTTAAACTCTTTTTCTGCGCCTTCTAAACCCCATCTAAAGCCATGCCAGACTTCACTCATAACATCTTTAGGAGCGACAAACATAATAAATCTCTCTCCCTTTGGCTTATGCGATAAGAAAAGAGCAATTGCATCCGGCTCATCGAAACCAGTTAAATACCAAAAATTACTATCTTGTCTAAAAGGGTATTCACAATCGGCATGATGCTTTACAAGATTAGCTCCTGGAATAATGGCAGCTTTTCCATCTAATTTATTCAAGAAAGTTTCTCTTCTTTCTTCAAAAACTTTATGGTCAGGTTGAAACATAAATTCTGTATTGGCGTGTTTTAAAAAAAAATGGAAGAATGAATTAAAACAGATTTAGTAATTAATCTACCTTAATGGAACCAAGTGTTTACGGATTATTTTTACTTATAATAATTATTTTAATTGGATCAGCATGTTGTTCGGGAGTAGAAGCAGCTTTTTTAGCTGTAAATTCAATTAGAATTTTAGAAATTGCTTCTAAACAAAAGCCAAAAAGTTCTGCAAATCAACTTCTAAAACTTAGAAAACATCTTGGACGGACACTAACTGTAATTACTATTACTAATAATGGATTTAATATAATTGGCAGTCTTATTTTAGGAGTATACGGAGCATTGATAATTAATAGCAGTTTTGGTTTAACCCTTTTTTCAGTCGCTTTTTACATACTTGTTGTTTTAGTAGGAGAAGTACTACCAAAAGCTCTTGGCACAAGATTTTCAATTCAAATAGCACTATTATCTGTTCCTATCTTGCGAATATTAAATTCTTTAATGAGGCCATTCATAATATTAATTGAACAGATATTTCCTGTTATTACAGCAGAAAACGAAATTTCAACTGATGAAGAAGAAATTAGACAGATGGCAAAAATTGGAAGTCAGAAAGGTTTGATAGAGGCTGATGAGGCAGCAATGATATTTAAGGTGTTTCAATTAAATGACTTAAAAGCAAAAGACTTAATGACCCCTAGGGTATCGGCACCTTGTCTTGATGGGTCATCAAATCTTGATGAAATTTCAAAACACATTATGTCTGACAGCTCTCCATGGTGGGTGATTTTGGGAGATAAAGTTGACAAAATCCAAGGAGTAGTAAAGCGTGAGAAGATGTTGGCAGAGTTAATTAATGGGGAAAATAAAAAATTATTATCAGAAATTTGCGAACCTGTGGACTACATTCCCGAAATGATTAAAGCAGATCAATTATTAACTAAATTTGACAAGAATCATAAAGGAGTGAAAGTAGTAGTAGATGAATTCGGGGGATTCGTGGGAATTATTGGTGCAGAAGCTGTGTTATCTGTATTAGCCGGTTGGTGGAAAAATAAATCATGAAACATATTAAAATTAAAGAAAATTATTTACTGTTAAAAAAATGGTGGGAGACTATTGATCTTACCAATTATGAAAAAAGTTTTCTTAATAGAGAAATAATTTCTTTTAATCAACAACTTTTAAGACTCAAAGAAAAAAAATTAAGAATTGGCGTATATGGTAAATCAGGTGTAGGAAAATCTTCTGTTTTAAATTCTTTATTAAAAAAAGAAATATTCAAAACAGATATTATTAATGGGACCACAAAAGAAATACAATCGGAAAGGTGGACTTTTAAAGATCAAACACTCAATAGTTTAGAGCTGCTAGATTCTCCAGGATTTGATTTCTGCAATATTAAATTCCCAGATAAAGTTTACTCATACATAAAACATTCAGATCTTATTCTTTTTATAGTTTCGGGAGATTTAAATAGAAATGAGTTAAAAGAAATAAGCTCTTTTATAAAAGATGGAAAAAAAATTATTTTAATTTTAAACAAAATCGATCTATTTAATAAAAATGAATTTAAAGAAATAATTGAAAATATAAAGTTTAAGCTTCCAAAAGATTTAAATATTCCAATTATCATTAATAAGGAAAACAATCTTAAAAATTACATAACAAAATTAATCAATCAATATGGTGAGATACTATTAACACTAAATTCTGTTCAATTAGCTGACAAATTGTTTCTGAAAATAAAAGAGCAAAGATTGAAAAGGAGGCAGAAATTAGCTCAATCAACTATTGGCAAATTTTCGACTATAAAGGCATCTGCAGTAGCTCTTAATCCTTTTATTTTTTTTGATGTTGCTGGTAGTTTTGCACTAGATACTGCATTGATTAACGAATTAAGTAAGATTTATGGCTTAAAGTTGAAAGGTGAATCTACAAGAAAAATATTTAAAAATATATCCATTAATAATTTATATTTGGGAATAACTCAAGTTGGCGTCAATACCTCTTTCAACCTTATTAAAAAACTAATTCTTTTAACAGCACCTTTTACTTTCGGGCTTTCTTTGTTACCCTATGGACCCATAGCAATTATTCAAGCAGCAATCGCAATTTACTCTACAAAAATTCTAGGGAAATTAGCAGCAAAAGAGATATTTATAAGAAGCAAAGCTTCTTATATAGAGCCTGCCATTTTGATCCAAGATATGAATTTTAATGACCCAGAGATTTTTAACGACATAAATATTTATTTTTCAAATAGAAATTTAAATAATAATTTTGTTAATTTTCTACCTTAAAACTTAAAATGGGAAAAAGCATTGCTTTATTTGGTACGAGTGCCGATCCACCTACAATTGGACACAAAAAAATTCTTGAAGAATTATCCAAAATATATTCTTTTACTATTAGCTACGTAAGCAACAACCCCAAAAAAAAGCACATAGAGGATATCTCAATTCGTAGCCATTTATTAAAAACTCTTATTGATGATTTAGATAATCCGAAAATTTTATTTAATCAAAAAATAAGTAGCCAATGGGCTGTAGAATCAATCAAAAAATGTAAAGAAATTTATAAATTTAATAATTTAGATTTTGTTATTGGGAGTGATTTAATTAAAGATATTTTCTACTGGAAAAATTTCGACAAAATTATTTTAGAGGTAAGTTTTTTTATAATTCTAAGAGAGGGATATCCTGTTGAATCAAATACCCTTAAAATGTTAGAAACTTATAGAGTAAAATTTAAGATTTCAACCATCAAAACCCCAAACATTTCAAGTTCTAATTTTAGATTAAATTTTAATTGTTCTAATTTACCGTCGTCGTTAATAGATATAGTTAAGAAGAATAATTTATACGAATCCATCAAATTAGTTGAATGAAATTTTTACTTGCCCAAATAAATCCAGTTGTTGGAGATTTAGAGGGTAATGCAAAAAAAATACTTAATATTGCTTCGAAAGCTAGCTCAATTTCTGCTGATTTTGTCCTTACTCCAGAATTGTCATTATGGGGATATCCTGCAAATGACTTACTTTTTAAAAAAAATTTAATCAACAATCAATACCAAATTCTTGATCAATTAGCTTTTGATATTAATAAAAAATATGGAAACTTAAGCATCTCAATCGGAATAGCTGAGATAATAAACGATTCTTTTTTTCCTAATCTTTATAATTCTATTGCGTTGGTTGAGGGCGGTGAATGGAAAATAATTGCTCGGAAAATTATTCTTCCCACGTATGAAGTATTTGATGAAAAAAGATACTTTAGATCAGAAGAAAAAGTTTCAGTATTGATTAAACAAATTAAAAATAAAACTTGGCGACTTGGCTTTACTATATGTGAGGATTTATGGGTCAACAAAGATATAGAAGGCAGAGGAATCCATAGAAAAAATCCCATTCTTGCTTTAAAGAAAAAAAAAGTTGATATTTTAGTAAATTTATCAGCCTCCCCATATACTCTGAAAAAGTTAGAGCTAAGATCCAAGGTTTCCAGTTTTGCTGCACAATATCTTCAAGTACCGCTTATTTATGTCAACCAGATTGGAGCAAATGATAATTTAATTTTTGATGGAAATAGTTTTATTCTTGATAAGAATGGATCTAAAATTAAGCAACTAAAATCTTTTTCGGAAGATCTCTGCAGCTGGGAAATTGAGCAAACAAAACCTGAAAAAAATAAATTTGAAAACTCCGAAATGTCATCAATTTTTGATGCATTAGTCCTTGGTGTTAAAGATTATGCAAAAAAATGTGGATTTAAAACAGCTCTAGTTGGATTAAGTGGTGGTATTGATTCAGCACTCGTCTCAGCAATTGCTACAGCGGCTCTGGGAAGTAATAATGTTTATTGCGTTTCAATGCCCTCTAAGTGGAGCTCATCTCATTCGAAGAGTGATGCAAAAGATTTAGCAAGCAGATTAAAGATAAGTTTCAAGAGCATTCCAATTGAAAACTTGATGACCTCATTTGAAGAATCATTTATAAAAACCATATCTTTCGAGATGGCTGAAATAACAAATCAAAATATTCAGTCAAGGATAAGAGGCACACTTCTTATGGCTTTAGCAAATCAAGAAAAGCATTTGTTACTCTCAACAGGCAATAAATCAGAACTGGCCGTAGGATATTGCACACTTTATGGTGATATGAATGGGGGATTATCTGTAATCGGGGATTTATATAAAACTAATGTTTTTAAATTATGCAATTGGCTTGATAGTCAAGATTCAATTAATCGCAGAAAGTTGTATATGTTAGATACTAATGAAGATATAATTGGAGAAAATATACGTACGAAAGCTCCAAGTGCCGAATTAGGTCCCGATCAATTAGATACTGATTCTCTCCCTCCTTATTCTATTTTAGATAATATTCTTAAAGAAATTATTGAAGAGAAAAAAGATTTAAAACAACTTGAAGAAGATGGTTATGAAAAAGATTTAATTTTAAAAATTATCTCACTCATAAAAAAAGCGGAATTTAAAAGAAAACAGGCTCCTCCAATCCTAAAACTAAGCAGTCAATCATTAGGAAGTGACTGGAGAGTTCCCATAGCAATATCTTATTAATCACTATAAGAATACTGTTGAATTTTTTTTAAAGGCCGTTTAACTGAATCAAGGTTGATACCTTTTTTGATAGCAAGAATTATGCCTGCAGCTTCTAAATAATTATCAACTTCAAAAAGATTGGGATAACTATAAAACTCATTTGTCACTTTTAATGTATTTTGATTTTTTACAGAGATAATATTTAAACCTTTTTCAATCCCTGCTAGTACTGCTTCTCCACCTAATGCACCATTAGGAACAACAATAGATTCAATCTGATCAGGATGTAGTGAGATTGATTCATTTTTAGCAGGCAATTCAACAATGTCAGGTGCATTGCTTAACCCAATCAGTACTGATGGTAAAAAGGTGTATCCTATTTCTTCTGCAGCTGCACGAGGATCTAAATTTTCATTCAATTCAATTGGATTTAAAGCTGGTGCGTGAGCACAGGGAACTTTTAAAAATTTGCTTATTAAATGACTTATAACTGCTTCTACTCCAGCAATAGGATCAACCCCTTTCCCCTCTCGATAGATATTAGTTTCTAAAGAATCTGGATCATCTGGAAATTTCGCCACAATTGCTATTGCCGTAACTCCTTTTTCTATTAAACATTTTCCAGCATCAATTAGAGTATCAGGATTTTCAATTATGCCACCACTAATTTTTGAAGAATCAGAATCAATAACTATATTTAATGGCTTTTTTGTAATCACATAAGAATGAACATTAATCCCTAAAGTAGAAACACATGCATCAGCAACTTGTAAATGTCTTACTAATATTTCTTTTTCAATAGCTGAATCAAAAATTATCCCAATTTTCTGTTGCTTTACACTTTTTAAAGCGATTTCTCCTTTAGCAAGTCGATCTAAATTATAACCCTCAACATAAAAAATATTTTTATCTTTTTCAGAAAGAGTGCCACCATTCATAACATTTGGATGAGTAATTAAACATCCACTTGCGGATGCTAATAATTTAGCGGTAGGAAGTGCATCCCCAGCAAAACCTCCTACTTCACAACCAATCCCAGTTGGAACAATAAATATTGTTGGTGAATTTTCCATTATTAAAAATATTTCAATTTATATGTTTTAATTAGCTATCACAGCTTTAATTTTAAGTTTTTTTGTTCCAAAAGAGTCAATAGAATTTTGAATATCAACAATAGACCATCGAATTAAATCTCCTTTTTTTTCTAAATTTGTAATGATGAATTCCCTTAAATTTTTTAATTTTATTGAAACTGGCCAATCTAAATAATAATCAACTGAACTTAATTTCATTTTTGATATTTACCAAATTGATCATTATATAAATTATCTTCGACTTCCTTACCAATAACGATATTCAAATCTGACTTGGGGTATGCTACACACAAAAGTGAAAAGCCCTTTTCCCGTAAATCATCATTTAATCCCATAGCATCTTCCTGATCTACGGATCCTTCCAATATCATGGATGCACAATCTGTACAAACTCCTGAACAACAACTACTTGGTAAATCTATTCCATTCATTTTTGCCGCTGAAATAATATCTTGATCCTCAGGACATAAAAAACTAAAAGTCTTTTGCTCAAATTGAACTTTGATATTGTATTCAGGCATATTCTAAATCTTATTGCTAAACCGCTGAACCTCCTACAACTTCTAATATTTCTTGTGTAATAGCTGCTTGTCTGGCTTTGTTATAGGTTAAATTCAAAGTACTTGCTAATTCTTTAGCATTATCACTTGCATTATTCATGGCAGTCATCCTGCAAGCGAGTTCTGAAGCTGCCGACTCTTGAAGAGCTCTTAGTACTTGATTCTGTAAATATAGTGGTAATAGGGAATCTAATAGTTGATCAGGACTTTGTTCAAAAACAATATCTGATGGCAACTTCTCTGAATCACTTTTTTCAATATTTGATTTTTCAACAAGTAACTTACTATCTTTTGTAGTCAACCTAAAAATTTCATCGTTTTCCTCAGCAATTCCTTGAGGGTCAAGTGGCAATAGTGTTTGAACCACAGGGGCACAGCTAACTAAAGTGATGAATTTCGTGTAAATAATTTCCACCCTATCAGAATTTTCTGAAAGAAATTCGGCTAAAATCTCATTTGTAACTCCTTCAGAATCCTTGACTGTGGGTACCTGTTCTAGTTCTTTGAAAGTACTTTTAATTACATATCTGTCCTTTCTATTTTGAAAATATCCAATAGCTTTCTTCCCTACCAAAATTAAGCTGGGCTGATACCCTTTTTTAACTAATTCTGCGTACCTTATTTCTACCTTTTTTATAATATTTGTATTGTAACCACCGCATAAGCCTCTATCCGCAGTTATACAAACTAAGGAGATACTTTTTACTTCTCTCTTGGATAATAGAGGAGAGTCTACAGCCTCAAATTGTACTCTAGATTGAATATTTTCTAAGACTCGTGCAAGTTTATCTGCAAAAGGTCTACTCTTAAGAACTTGATCTTGAGCTCTCCTAACTTTTGCAGCTGCAACAAGTCTCATAGCCTCCGTTATTTTTCTTGTATTTTTAACGGAAACGATTCGATCTCTAATCTCTTTAAGATTTGCCATGGTATCTCCTAAATAAATTTAAACTGTGGCAAGCATTGATGATTTAACCTCATTTATCACATCTTTTAGCGTCGCTTCTAATCCATCATTTAATTTCTTTTCTTTAAGAATCTCTTCTATAAATTCTGCTTTATTTAACTTTAGGTATTCCCTAAGTTCAGTTGCAAATTTAGTAACATCTTCTACAGGAACCTCATCAATAAGACCTTTAACTCCTGCATAAACAACTGCAACTTGTTCTGCAAGGTTTAGCGGAGAGAATTGAGGTTGTTTTAATAACTCTCTTAGTCTTTTGCCTCGTTCAAGTTGTTGCTGTGTTGCTTCATCAAGATCAGATGCAAATTGAGAAAAGGCAGCTAGTTCATCAAACTGTGCGAGTTCTAATTTTAAAGTTCCTGCAATTTTTTTAATTGCTTTTGTCTGAGCGGCTCCTCCAACACGGCTAACAGAAATACCAACATTAATAGCTGGTCTTAATCCTGAGTTAAATAAATCTGCACTCAAGAATATTTGTCCATCTGTAATTGAAATAACATTAGTTGGGATGTAAGCAGAAACGTCCCCTGCCTGAGTTTCAATAATTGGAAGAGCTGTCATAGAGCCCCCACCCATAGCATCAGAAAGTTTTGCTGCTCTTTCTAACAATCTACTGTGTAAGTAGAAAACATCTCCTGGGTAAGCCTCTCTTCCTGGTGGTCTTTTTAAAAGAAGAGACATTTGTCTATAAGCCTGAGCTTGTTTCGTTAGATCATCATAAATAACAAGTGTTGCTTTACCCTGATACATGAAATGTTCAGCAATTGCTGCACCGGTATAAGGTGCTAAGTACTGTAAAGCAGCTGGCTCTGAAGCTCCTGCACTAACTACGACTGTATAATCTAGGGCTCCTCTCTCTCTTAATACCTCTACGATGTTTGCTACTGATGCTGACTTCTGGCCAATAGCTACGTAAACACAAACTACGTCTTGACCTTTTTGATTAATTATCGTATCGATAGCAATTGCAGATTTTCCAGTTTGTCTATCACCAATAATTAATTCTCTTTGACCTCTTCCAACAGGAATCATTGCATCAATGGATGTTATGCCTGTTTGCATTGGTTCATGCACTGATCTTCTCTTGATTATCCCTGGAGCCATTTCTTCAATCAATCTATTATCACTTGTTGGAATTTCCCCTTTCCCATCTATTGGTTGTCCGAGAGGGTTAACAACTCTCCCCTGCATTGCTTCACCAACTGGAACAGATGCAATTTTACCCGTGGACTTAACGTTACTTCCTTCTTGAACACCAAGTGCCTCTCCCATTAAAACGGCCCCAACATTATCATCTTCAAGATTTAAAGCTATACCTTCAGTACCGTCTTCAAATTCCAATAACTCACCTGCCATGACCTGATCTAAGCCATATATTCTTGCAATGCCATCACCGATTTGCAGAACAGTTCCTACATTGCTAACACTTACAGATTGGTCATAATCAGTTATTTGTTGTTTTAAGATTGAACTGATTTCATCAGGGCGTATAGATACCATGGATTTAAGAATTTAAGGTTGATTTAAAAGTTACTTGGAAAGGGATAAGCCAAGTTTTCTTATTTGTGAAGCAAGAGAAGCATCAATTACTTTTGATCCTACACTGGCGACGAAACCACCAATAAGAGATGGGTCGATTTTAGTTACAAGTTCTAATTTTTCAGTTCCAGCAATATTGATGATCTTTTTGGTAATTAAACCTTTCTGTTCATCAGTAAGCTCGACTGCAGAAGTAACAGTTGCCAAAGCAATATTACTATTTTCTCGGTAAATCTCTAAAAACCTATCAAGAATTGAAGTAAGGATTCCAATTCTTTGCCTATCGGCCAATAATTTTAAGAAATTCAATAAAGAAGAATTAACCTTTTTTGAAAAAATTTCATTAATGATTTTCTTCTTACTATCTGTCTCTAAAATGGGAGAGGACAGTGCCTTCTCCAGTTCAGGGGAATCATTTATTAATTCCAAGAGTTGCTTAACTTCAGAAACCATCTCTTCAGTTTGAGAATTTTCATTCACAACTTGAAGTAATGCCTCTGCGTATGGTGTAGTAACTGAATTTAAAAGTGGCATTAATTCACCTCAATATTGTTAATTGATTGAGTTACCAAATTTTCTTGAGTTGTTTTATCAAGTCGATTTGGAAGAGAATCTAAAGCTTTCTTAATTGCCAGTTCTACAGCTTCTTTTCGAAGTTGAGAAATTGCTCTGGATGCTTCAGAGCTCTCATCAGAGATTGCACTTTGTTTAATTCGTGCCATCTCCTCTATCGCTTTTTTCTCACTTTCCATTCTGATTGATTCAGATCTTTTAAGGGAATCTGCTTTTATTTGAGAAGCTTTTTCTTCTGCTGAAGATAAATCTTTCTTCGCCTTTTCTAAAGCTTGAGTTGCATTTAGGAGTCGATCTTCAGCATCTTTTAATTCAAGAAGGATTCCTTCTCTCCTTTTTTGAAGCATTTTACCTAGGAAACCAGGCAAAAATTTATAAAGACCGAAAACTACTACAGCCCAATTAAGGATATTGGTTTCGAATAAATTGAAGTTCAATCCAAAACCTTCTGTAGCTAAAAGAGTTAAATTCATTTTTCTAGAATCAATCTATTAACAATAAGTTCGCTTAGGTCATCAGCCTGTTTAGAAAGTTGATCACGAGCAGCAGACGTCTGACTTTCAATTTCTAGTCTTGCTTTTTCTTTTGAAGCATTTGCTTCATTGTTGGCAAGTTCTAGTGCTTCTTTATAAAGCTTGTCAGACTCATTCTCAGCTTCGCTCACAATTCTTTGGGCTTCTGTACGAGCACTTTGAAGCTGAGTTAATAAATCAGCTTCTAATTTTTTAACCTCAGAAAGTTTATTTTTGGCCTCAATAATATTATTGCTTACAAACTTTTCTCTTTTTTCTACAACATTGCCAACAGGCTTAAAAAAGAGAGAATTTAATATGTAAGTAAGCGCAACTACTTGTATCGCCATAAGTGGCAAAGTGGCATTTATGTCAAATAATCCACCTTCTGTAGCACCAAAAAAATTAAAGGCCAACATATGATTTAGTTGAAGTTAAAAAATTAAATTTAAATATTGCTAATAAGGATTAGAAGCAATATTAACTTTTAGGAAAAAGGATTCGCAAAAAGTAGTACCAAAGCCACAACTAATCCGTAAATTGTTAATGACTCCATGAAAGCGAAAGATAAAAGAAGAGTTCCTCTGATTTTACCTTCAGCTTCTGGTTGACGGGCAATACCCTCAACAGCACCTTGAGCTGCGTTACCTTGTCCAAGACCTGGGCCAATAGCACCTAGACCAACTGCTAAACCAGCAGCTACAACTGATGCAGCGGAAGTAATCGAATCCATAATTTTGAAATAAAAAGCTTAATACTTGTGATAATCTTTGTTGTCATACACGCTTGGACATCCTTTCTTTTAAGAATGGGTCTGATTATATTCAGACCTACGCGATTAGATATTTTGCCAGATTACAGACCCTTTGTAAAAGCGTCTGAATGTATTAGAAGAGAGCTAATGATGTTCTTCAACAGCTTCTCCAATGTAATAGGCCGCCAAAGTTGCGAAAATCAATGCCTGAATTGCACTAGTAAACAATCCTAGAAACATAACAGGTATTGGGAGAATGAGCGGAACCAAAAAGACTAGAACACCAACAACAAGTTCATCAGCCAAAATATTTCCAAATAACCTGAAAGAGAGTGATAACGGTTTCGTAAAATCCTCTAGAATTTTGAAAGGAAGCATAATCGGAGTTGGGTGAACATAGTATTCGAAGTATCTCCAACCCTTATTGCTTAAACCTGCATAGAAATAAGAAAGTGAAACCAATAAAGCCAAGGCTATAGTTGTATTGATATCAGCAGTAGGTGCTCCTAATTCTCCACTTGGTAATTTAATCAATCTCCAAGGAATTAAAGCTCCTCCCCAATTACTAACAAACACGAATAAAAATAAAGTACCTATAAATGGCATCCAATCTCTATAAACTTTTTCACCGATTTGCGTCCTAGCAAGATCTCTTATGTAATCCCATAGGAACTCAAGCAAGTTTTGAAGGCCTTTAGGATCATTTTCCATCTTTTTAGTTCCTAAAGAAATAAAAACTATTAAAGCTCCTAATAAAATCCAAGATGTTAAAAATACCTGCCCATGTAGTCTGATATTTCCAATTTGCCAATAAAGATGTTGACCAACTTCTAATGCTGCAAAATTTGTTAGCAAGGAATTAAAAAACATTTGTTTTGAATAGAAAAATTTACTTAAGAACGTGAAAAATAAAGAATGAGTGAAGGCTTATAAATGAAAAAACCTATCATTGCAGGAAAAATATCCAAAGATCCTAGCTTGCTCGCAAAAATAAAGAGGCAAACTGGAACTAAAAGTTGCAATTTTGATACACCTGATGATTCTTTACCAAGTTTCCCTATACTTTTGGCAAGCAAACGTAGGTAAAAAATACCGGCTATTGCACCTATAAAAATACTAAAACCAAAATTAAATCCTAGAAAAATGCCAGTTATTGAAGCTAATAAAATAGAAACAATAAAAGTAATTCCAAAAATTGTTAACTGCAATTTTGTGTATTCATCATTTTGAGAAAGCAAATTATCTATTTGATTGGCAATGCCAGATTTACTTTCTTTGATGATCGAATTATTCGGGGATCGAGGAATTTGAACATTCTCATTAGAAGGATGCTCAAGTTTTTTTCTATTTGAGTCCACTGATGTGAACATAGGTTAGAACCCTCTCTGAATGATTTGAAATAAGTATATAAACTCAGGGAATCTATCACGGAGAGGTGCCTTTTAGCTAGTTTTTTTTTATAAAAAATTAATTCTTAAGATTTTTGATGAATCTGTAGTCCTTTTTTTACTTTATTCTTCAAAAATAAAATTTATGAAAAGTCATCTTTTTTATTCCTTTAAGACTTTAAAACGTTAATAAAAGACTTGGCAAAATCTCAATTAAACGTCTCAATAGTAAATATACATCTAAAAAATTGGAGATAAGTCAAGAGAAAATAAAATATAAAAGAATTTCTAAAAGAAAAAAAATCTTTAGTGCTAATTACAAAAAAAATTTAAGCAATTTAACAGAGTCTATATTTCCCTTACCTTGGACGATGTGGCCTTATGAAGCAAAAATCCTCATTGTTCTCATTGGAATTTGGTCAATATTAGGAATATGCATACTAGGATCATCAAGTTGGTGGGTGGCTAGTAGGCAAATGGGAAATTGGGCTTACTTCTTAAAAAAACAAATCATTTGGACAATTCCAGGAATTGGTCTATTTTATTTCGTTCTTAATACAAACATTAGAAATCTTTTAAAGTTTTCAAGAATTATTTTTTTTATTTTATTAACCTTAATATTCCTAACCAATATTAGTGGTATTACAGTTAACGGATCTTCAAGATGGCTAGTACTAGGAAATTTACGTCTGCAACCATCTGAATTAATTAAACCTTTTCTAATTCTAGAAGCTTCTAATCTTTTCGCACATTGGAATCTAGTAAAGAATGATAAAAAATTAATTTCAATAATATCCTTTGGTTTATTAATTTTATTAATACTTAAACAGCCTAATTTAAGTACTGCATCATTAACTGGAATTCTTCTTTGGTTAATGGGCTTATGTGGAGGAGTAAAACTTAGCTCTCTTTGCTCATTTGCTTCAATAGGATTCATTACTGGATGTATTAGCATCCTTAATAACGAATATCAAAAACTTAGAGTTACTTCATTTATAAATCCTTGGAAAGATCAACAGGAAAGTGGATTTCAATTGGTGCAGAGTTTACTAGCTATAGGTTCAGGTGGGCTATTTGGCCAAGGTTTTGGACTTTCTATACAAAAATTACAGTATCTACCGTTCATGTATACAGATTTTATTTTTGCAATTTTTGCCGAAGAATTTGGTTTACTGGGGTGTACTTTATTCTTAGGCTTTTTATCAGTATTCTCTTATATAAGCCTAAGAATTAGTCTTAAGTGTAGAAACAATTATACAAAATTAGTTGCTATCGGATGTGGTGTTTTGTTGACAGGTCAATCAATAATGCATATTGCTGTAGCAACAGGTTCAATGCCTACTACAGGCTTACCACTACCTTTCATTAGTTATGGTGGCAATTCATTAATAGCGTCTTTTTTTATTGCAGGGATGTTAGTGAGATGTTCATTAGAGTCAACAGGATTCATTGGTATGATTAGTACACGAAAGACTCTTAATTAGTTAGAATTTAAAAGATTTAATTCAAGCTATCGAATCATTTAATTTAGTTATTTCGGAATTATCTCAAAAGGGTAATCTGCTTATGCAGAATGGTCTTAATCATCCCGGCCTATTTACTATATTTTTAGTTTTCAGCGCAGGACTTTTAACGAGTCTTGGCCCGTGTTCGTTATCATTACTACCAATCACTATTGCTTATATAGGAGGTACAGAAAAAAATAAATTTAAACTTATTAGTTTTTCGGGTGGAGTCGTTTTTTCACTCGTTGCTCTTGGTGCTGCCAGTGGATTCTTAGGTAGAATATATGGGCAGATCCCATCTTATTACACTTCGGTAGTTGCCTTGATAGCAATAATGATGGGCTTAAATTTACTAGGAATTTTAAAGTTTCAGTTCCCGAATGGACCTGATCTAAAAAAAATTGAGGACAAAATACCATCCCTTATAGCACCTTTTGCAATAGGAACTACTTTTGGACTAGCCTCTTCACCTTGCATTACTCCAGTTTTAGCAACTCTTCTAGCTTGGGTATCGCAAGCTAAAAACCCGATAATCTCAATTGTTTTTTTATTTTTCTTTGGAATAGGCCAAGTCACTCCACTAATTATTGCGGGAGCCACAGCAGAAAACTTAAAAAAATTTTTAGAGCTTAGAAAATTTAGTCAAATAATTCCTACCTTAAGTGGGATATTTTTAGTTGCGCTAGGATTATTAAATTTATTTTCAAATTGGATTTAAATGATTATTTTTAAGAATCTACTTTTAAAAATATCAAGTTTAAGATTCGCAATATCACTGATAATCTTCATAGCTATTGCCAGTGGCATTGGTACTTTTATACCTCAAGATAATAATAATAAATTTTATATTGATAATTTCGATAGAGCTCCCATTTTTGGATTTTTAGATGGAGAAAAAGTCTTAAAACTTCAATTAGATCATATTTATACAAGCTTTTGGTTTTTATTTACATTAATTCTTCTTTGCATTTCTCTCGCAGCTTGTAGTTTCAGGAGGCAAATTCCTTCATTAAAAGCTTCATTAAAATGGATTGAATATAAGAGCGAAAAAAAATTTAGCAAATTGCAACTAACTTCAAGTCATCCAATCAATCAAGATGAAGAACATATATCAAAAGTAGATTTATTACTTAAAAAAAAAGGATGGAAAACATACAAATTTAATAGTCATATTTCTGCAAGAAAGGGGTTAATTGGAAAAATCGGTCCTTTAGTTGTACATATTGGATTAATAGTCTTACTTATAGGTTCAGCATATGGAAGTTTTACAAGTCAATCAAAAGAACAATATTTACTGCCTGGAGAAACTTTAGATCTTGTTAATGAGAGCACAAACTCAAAAGCCAATGTAAAATTAGTCGATTTTTCTATAGAACGTGAAAGTGATGGTGTGCCCAAACAGTTTATTTCAAAATTAAATTTTTCTTCTGAAGATCTAAATTTAAATGAAATAAAAACAACCAAAGTTAATCACCCAATCAGGTTTAAAGGATTAACTATTTATCAAGCAGATTGGGCAGTATCAAATATTGTTTTAGAAATAGATAATATCCTTTATCAATTACAATTAAAAGAGATTCCAGAAATCGGAAATCAAGTTTGGGGAATTTTAGTTGAATTAGGATCGGAGACGAAAAAAAATTTCCTTTTAACAATAGATAATGAAAATGGTCCACTTAAAATTTCGAATATAGAAAATTTTTCCGGGAATAATCTCTATATCAATGACGATCCTTTAGAAGTAAACTCTTCAAAAGTATCTCTGAAAAAAATAATCCCCAGCAGTGGATTAATAATTAAAAATGATCCGTCTATACCATTTATTTACTTTTCTTTTATCCTAATAATTTTTGGAACAATAATAAGTCTTATACCAACTAACCAATTATGGATTCTGGTAAATAAAGAATCACAAAAGTTATTTATTGGAGGCCTTAGTAATAAAAATCTAGTTGGTTTTAAAAAAGAATTTTTTAAATTATCAGATGAAATAAAAAATTTTTAATTTCTTTTCTGCCCACTAAAAATATCTAACTGCATAGAAACATTCCCTCTGGGGTTAAATGCAGCATTTAAATGTATCCAGTGAGGTGAACCTTCATTCACTAAATCATCCATAATTCTATTAACAACTTCCTCATGTGATATTTTTATATCCCTAAAATTATTAATATAAAGCTTTAAAGACTTCAACTCATAAACTTTTAAATTAGGTTGATAAATAATATTTAGCTTTGCAAAATCTGGATAACCAGAAAAAGGGCACTTACATGTAAATTCAGGTAACTGAATAGAAATTTCATAAATTCTTTTCTTATTTGGATTATCGAAACAAATTATTTTTGATTCTTCAATAATTCTTTCACCATATAGCGGTCTTTGCGTCGAATCTTCTAATTTAGCTGTACTCATTTTTAGTAGAACTTTTTTTACTAAACCTATATAAAAACTATATATAAAGATAAAAATTCGCAAAAGTATCAACAAATCTAAGTATTACAATTGACTAAGTCAAAATATGTTAAATCTTATTTTTGTATCAATAGTAACATTCACAATGTCCGCCGAAAGGTTTATATGTGTTTAGTTCAATGAAAAATTAATGGACATTTGTTTGATAACTATCGATAACAACTTAAATAAATCCCTTCAACCAAAAACTGCAATTGGAATGTTATGGCTTCAAACACACTTTGAGAATGAGCAGTGGGAAGCGTTGTCAAATAGTACAGTAATAATTTCTGAAGAAAATTCCCAACTATTAATTGAAGACGCCAAGAATGCAGGCCTTAATGTTGAATGTTTTTCTGATATTTCAATGTTGGATGTTTTCCCAAAAAACAATTAAAATAGGAATGTTCAATCTTTAATCATGAAGAAAATTGAAGCAATCATACGTCCATTTAAGCTAGAGGATGTAAAAATTGCATTAGTAAATTCCGGTATTGTTGGAATGACAGTTAGTGAAGTTAGAGGTTTTGGAAGGCAAAAAGGACAAGTTGAAAGATATAGAGGTTCCGAATTTACTGTTGAATTCCTTCAAAAACTTAAAGTAGAAGTTGTAGTAGAAGATGAAAAGGTTAATTCAGTCATAGATGCGATTGCTGAGGCAGCAAAAACTGGAGAGATAGGTGACGGAAAAATATTCATCACATCAATTGATTCAGTTGTAAGAATTAGAACTGGCGACAAAGACGAAGAAGCTCTTTAATTCAAAGAGTTTCTTTTACTAAATTTTGTATATATTCACTATTAATACTTTTATTTGGTTGACTTCCTAAGGTCATCCAAGCTAGATATTCATGATTCCCAGCAGGACCTACAAGCGGGGAAGCTATCAAACTCTTTATATTCCATTGGAAATTCTTCGCAGCATAGATAACAGACTCTATAGCCTCAGTATGGAATTTTGGATTGCGAACAACACCTCCTTTACTGACCTTATCTTTACCTACCTCAAATTGGGGTTTAATTAAGAATATTCCCTCAATACAATCACCTTCTAATAAATTACTAATAGATTTAAAAACTAATTTTAATGAAATAAAAGACAAATCAGCAACAACAAAATTTGGTAATTCATTACTTCTAGACAAAAGATCATTAGGTTTTAAATTTCGAATATTAGTTCGTTCAAAAAGTATAACTTTTGGGTTATTTCTAATCTTCCATGCAGTTTGTCCATAGCCAACATCTATCCCATAAACTAACTTTGCACCTTGTTGCAATAAGCAATCAGTAAATCCCCCAGTAGATATTCCTGCGTCAATACATATTTTGTCTTTTACTTTAATTTCAAGTTTTTTAAATGCCTCCAATAATTTTTCGCCGCCCCTAGATACAAACATAGGCGCGGAATCAATAAAAAACTCAGATCCAATTAATACTTGTTGTCCAGGTTTATCCAATACTTTCCCATTGATATCTCTAACCTTGCCCGCAAGAATTAAACCTTGGGCTTTCTGACGAGTTTCACATAAACCTTTATTTAGAAGATAAAGATCTAATCTACTTTTTTTAATCATATATTAATCAATAAAAAAAGACTGAATAATGAACTTCTATAAAATTTAGATCCAAATTCTTTAATACCTTTCAATTTTAAATAAGAACTAAAAAATTACCCATGAATAACGAAGAAATATATGCAGACTTTTTTATTTTAAGCTTTCTTTATTAGCCAGAAAAATGTTACATAGGAAAATAATAATCAGTCAAATATGTTCAATGGCAAGTACATCTTTAAAGGTATAGGGCAATAATTCGATTTTGTTATAAAGTTTAAATTGATAATAAATAAAAATTGTGATCGAGCGTTACACATTACCCGAGATGGGGAAAATCTGGACTGAAAGCGCAAAATTCCAGAGTTGGCTTAAGGTTGAAATAGCTGCATGTGAAGCAAATTTTTCCCTCGGAAAAATCCCTGATAATGCCATGAAAGAGATACGTTCAAATGCTAAGTTTGATGAATCTAGAATTACAGAAATTGAGAAAGAAGTTAAACATGATGTCATAGCATTTCTCACAAGCGTTAATGAATTTTTAGGAGATTCAGGAAGATACATACATGTTGGTATGACCAGTAGTGATGTACTTGATACTGGCTTATCTCTTCAGTTAGTAGATTCTTGCGAATTGTTATTAGAAGAAATTGAGAACCTAGAAAATGAGGTTAGATTATTAGCAAGGAAGCATAAAAATACATTAATGATCGGCAGATCTCATGCAATTCATGGGGAGCCAATTTCCTTCGGTTTTAAACTTGCTGGATGGTTAGCAGAAATAATAAGGAACAAAAAAAGATTGTTAACTCTGAAAGAATCTGTAGCAATTGGACAAATAAGTGGTGCAATGGGAACTTACGCTAATACGAATCCTAAAGTAGAACAAATAACTTGTGATTTACTCGGCTTAAAACCTGATACAGCAAGTACGCAGGTTATATCGAGAGACAGACATGCGGAATATGTGCAAACTATTGCACTAGTTGGCGCTTCTTTAGATAGATTCGCAACTGAAATAAGAAATTTACAAAGAACTGATGTTTTAGAGGTTGAGGAGGGCTTTACAAAAGGGCAAAAAGGAAGTTCTGCCATGCCTCACAAAAGAAATCCTATTCGAAGTGAAAGAGTAAGTGGTTTAGCAAGAATTTTGAGAAGCTACGTCTTAACAGCACTTGAAAATGTTCCACTTTGGCACGAAAGAGATATAAGCCATAGTTCAAATGAACGTATCATGCTACCTGACGTATCAATCTGCTTACATTTTATGCTCAGGGAAATGCAGGATATAGTAAGCAATTTAGAAGTTTATCCAAAAAATATGCTCAAAAATTTAAATATATATGGAGGTGTAATCTTTAGTCAAAAAGTTTTACTTTTGCTTGTTGAGAGGGGCTTGTCTAGAGAAAAAGCTTATAGCTTAGTACAAAAAAATGCGCATCAGGCGTGGAATACTCAGAATGGGAATTTCAAACAAAATATAGAGAAAGATAATGAAATTATGGATTTTATTGATCAAAGTGACTTAGAAGAATGTTTTAATCCTTCAATTCATCTTAATAATTTAAGTGTAATATGGGAGAAGTTAGGTATCTAGGATTACTGAAAACTTTATTTAAGTTAAACCAGTGTTTTCAGAGGAATAATGACCAAAAACTTTAGGATTGAAAAAGATAGTATGGGAACAATAGAGGTTCCCATGGAAGCTTTGTGGGGTGCTCAAACACAAAGATCGATAATAAATTTTTCTATTGGAGAAGAATTAATTCCAATTGAGTTAATTTATTCACTGACCCTCATAAAAAAAGCTGCTTCAATTGCGAATTTCAATTTAGGTTTAATAGATAAAAGGAAAAAAGATTTGATTGTAGAGGCATGTACGGAAATACTTGATGGGCTTCACGATTCACAGTTTCCATTAAAGGTTTGGCAAACAGGTAGTGGCACGCAAACAAATATGAATGTTAATGAGGTAATTTCAAATATTGCAGCTTTAAAAACTAATTCAGAGCTTGGTAGTCATCAACCAATTCATCCAAATGATGATGTAAATAAATCTCAGTCAACTAATGACACTTTTCCTGCTGCTATTCAAATATCTGTTGTTAATGAAATAATCAAAAATTTAGTGCCAACGATCAGAGAACTTATAAAAGTCCTTGATAAAAAAAGTGAAGAATGGAAAGACCTTATAAAGATAGGAAGAACCCATTTTCAAGATGCAGTTCCCCTTACTTTTGGGCAAGAAATATCAGGATGGTCAGAGCAACTTAAAGATGCTGAGAATGCAATTATTATGAGTCTGAATGAATTGTATTTCTTACCTCTGGGAGGAACTGCGGTTGGTACAGGTATTAATTGTCCAAAAGGATTTTGTGAAGAGTCTATAAAATCAATTTCCGATGATACTAATCTAATGTTCTATAAATCAAAAAATAATTTTTCTATCATGGCCTCGCATGATCGTCTTGCTCAAGTAATGAGTCAGATAAAAATATTAGCAGGTGCATTATTTAAAATTTCTAATGATATAAAAATTCTATCTTCTGGTCCAAGATCAGGAATATATGAACTAATTATTCCTCAAAATGAACCTGGAAGTTCTATTATGCCGGGTAAAGTGAATCCAACTCAATGCGAAGCCTTATCAATGGTTTGTACTCAGATAATGGGTCTTGAATATGCAGTCTCAATGGCAAATTCTAGCGGCACTTTACAGATGAATGAATATAAGCCTCTTATTGGATTTAATATTCTCACAAGTTTAAAATTACTTAAAAATGTAATAGAAAACTTTAGAATAAAATTAGTTGATGGTATGGAACCTAATCAAAAGAGAATGAAATTAAATTTAGAAAATTCACTAATGTTGGTTACAGCCATAGTGCCAAAAGTTGGTTATGAAAAAGCAGCTGAAATTGCAAACCTTGCCTTCAAAGAATCATTAAATTTAAAAGAGGCAACAATTAAATTAGGTTATTTAAACGAAGATGAATTTGATGAAGCAATGAGTATCAATTCAATGATTTGATTAAAAAAATTTAAAAATTATTGTCAATTCTTTTTGTTGCAGGATTAATATCTTCAGAGACTTTTATAAGATCATTAGATTCAGAAACAGGAAAACGATTAATAGCTTTTAATGCCAGCTTAGCTTTGCTTTTTAATTTATTACTAACACCAATACAGTATTGCACTTGAGAAAGGACATCAATTGATCTTCTTATAATCCTCACTAAATCACCTTCGTCTAATGAAGTATTAAAAACCAAATCTTTCCATTTTTTTCCTCTTGCCCATTCAGAAATAATTCCAGTCAACTCTGTTTCTAAATAGATAGGAATTTCAATATGAAACTTATTTTGTTGAAAAGAGACTAATTTTCTTAAACCATCTAATTCATTAAAAACATCGATTACCTTTAAAGAAGGCTTGAAATTACACCAAAGATTAGGTCTCCTTACATCAACACATATAGCTTGAATAATTGCAGCTAACTCAGGAGGATCTAAATCGTCTAAATATCCACTAACTAAAACAAGACCAATCCATAATTCATTTTCACTTCTTATTGCACCAACTGTTTGTCCAACTTCTGTCAATTCCAAATCATTTAAACAACCAAAATGATTCAAAATTTTAATCAAATCAGTAAAAGTTCTCCAGTTATGATTTTCTTTATCCTCAAGAAGTTTTTTTCTAATATTTATTTCTTGTTCAACATCAATAATTCTTTTTCTATATTTCTTTAATTTCTTGGAGTCTCCAAATCTGTGTGCAGGATGATCAGTAACTGTTTCTTCTAAATTATTAATTTGTTGCTTTTGTGCCAAAACTTCCGTTGTTAAATCATATTGTGGAGTTTGTAAATCATTTTTTTTAGAAACTTCTAAAATTCGATCCGCATAACACTGCGACATATCATCTCCCCTAAATACCTCTCCGGAAAAATACATCTTTGGCACTTCAAGTCCTAAGACATCAATTGCATCCAAATCATTAAAAATACTAACTATGTATGAAGGTTTTATAAGAATAAATAAATTATCAATTGTCAAACACAATAAACTCTTAATTTTTTGGGATTCATATATTTTCTTACAAATTAATCCTGGAACAATTTTTCTTTTAATTTGTGGAGCTTTGATTGAAATTAAGCTTCCATCTTTAATATATGGAAGTGCATTGGTTATCTCTTCTGATAATTTTTCTGCTGATAGTTTTTCTAAAATTTTCAAGAGTCTTCTCTCTTCTTTAAGACGATTTTTTAACTTTTCGTAGGCATCAAAATCTTTCCATGAAACGTTAGATGTAATTTTTTTTAACTCAATTAAATCCTTATTTAAATTTTCAATAATTATATTCTCACCTGATGATTCACCTAAATATAAAAAACTACCAAAACTTCTTTTAATTAATTCTTTAGACTTCTCTAGAGTATAACTTTGTAAAAGATTAAGTACCATTCCATAGCTTGGAGTGAATTGACTTTCTAAAGCATTTGGTTTGCTAATAGCCAGTGAACTTGCTTCTTTGGCACCCTCGAATCTTGTTTGTAATGTAATAACATATCCCCGGGTATCTTTTCCTCTTCTTCCAGCTCTTCCTGACATTTGCAAAAATTCACTGCTAAATAATAATCTATGACCATCTTCTGTCCTTTTTGATAAAGAAGAAATAACAGTTGTTCTTGCGGGCATATTTATTCCTGCAGCAAGAGTTTCAGTTGCAAAAACAACTTTTATTAAACCTTGCTGAAATAATTCCTCAACCAATTCTTTCCATGCAGGCAATAATCCAGCATGATGAGATGCAATACCGCGTTTTAATGCCTCGCATTGAGATTTATCTTGAATTGCTTCCTGATTATTTTTAAGATAAACATCTAATTTTTGGGATATCATACTTGCTTCTGAATAACTTACTAAAGTTAAATCTTTTATATTCTCAATAGCCTTGTCACATCCTCTTCTACTAAAAATAAAATAAATAGCTGGCAACATATTTCGTTCAGCTAGTTTCGAGATCACAAAGCCAATTGAGGGAGACTTTGGTTGCATTATCCTACCCACTTTCCCTCTTATTTTCTGCCCTTTAGGAGCTCTCCAAATCTTACAGTTTGGATGAATTCCATTACCCTTATTATTTAAAAGGGGATGGAGGCCCTTAACACTACAAAAAATAAAATCAAGTGGGACTGGTCTCTTATCACTATTAATTAGTACTGTTGGCCCATGAACTTTTTCTATCCAATTTTGCAATTGATCTGCATTAGCTATTGTTGCTGATAAAGCTATTATTTGAGTTCTAGTAGGGCAATGGATTATAGTTTCTTCCCAAACTGTACCTCTTTGGGGGTCATTCATATAATGACATTCATCAAGAATTACAGATTCTAAATTTTCTAAGGGATCATCAAATTCATCAAATTCGCCATAAAGCATGTTCCTAAAAATCTCAGTCGTCATAACTAAGATTGGTGCTTCTCTATTTATGCTTATATCTCCAGTTAAAAGACCAACTTTATTCTCACCATATTGATTAGCAAAATCTCTAAACTTTTGGTTTGATAGGGCCTTTAAAGGTGTTGTATAAAAAACTCTGCTATCATGAGATAAGCCTCTATATATAGCAAATTCACCTATCAATGTTTTACCCGAACCTGTTGGTGCTGTTAAAACAACAGAATTTCCGCTATTAATAGCTCGTATTGCTTCTAATTGGAAATCATCTAGCGGAAAAGGGAAATATTCCTCTAAATTAAGCAATAATTGTGATTGAAGAGAGGATGAGTTAACTTCTTAATATATGATCTATATAGATATTAATAAACAAAAAATACCTTGCAAACTTTAATAGTAAATCTAAATCTTTTTAATTAAATCCAATATATTTTATTTTGCCAAAATGAAAAAAGTAAAAATTCCAAAAAATAGAATCCGTAAACTAAAAACATTTTCTTTAGGTAAAAAATCCTTCGAACTTCTAAGTTTAAATTCGCAAAATAAAAAACTTATTGACTTATGTAGTAATGATTATTTTGGATTAAGCAGGGACAAGGATTTAATAAAAGCTGCTTACGAAATAAGCTTGTTAGAAGGCATTGGTTCAGGAAGCTCTAGGTTTATTACAGGTTCAAGACCAATACATAAATTATTAGAAACAGAACTTGCCAAGTGGCTTGATCAAGAGAAAGTATTACTTTTCCCAAGCGGATTTCAAGCAAATATAGCCGCTATCCAGGCTTTAGCAAACAGAAATAGTATCGTAATAGCTGATAAATTGATCCATAACTCTTTATTGGTTGGAGTCAAAGCTGCTCAAGCAAAACTAGTTCGATTCTCACACAATAATTTAAAAGATTTAGAAGAAAAAATTATTAAATCTAACCCCACAGAAAATTCCATTTTAGTTGTTGTTGAATCTCTTTATAGCATGGAGGGATCAATTGCTCCGCTTAGAGAAATAACGGAAATTTGCAAAAAGAATAGAGTTCAATTATTAGTTGACGAAGCTCACGCAATTGGGATCTTAGGCCCTGAAGGAAGGGGTTTAAGTTTTAATTGTCGTTCAGATATAACTATGATTACTGGAACTTTTGGAAAAGCATTTGGAAGCGGGGGAGCTTTCATAGCTTCCAACTCAGAAATTGGAGAATATCTTATCCAAACAAGTGGTGCATTTAGGTATACAACCGCACTTGCGCCATCTTTGGCTGCTGGGGCACTAGAAGGTTTAAAAAAAATTTTAGAAAATAAAGAATGGGGTAATGATTTGTTATCTTCTGCGAATGTATGGAAAGATGAAATTATTAAAAATTTTAGTTTTCCAGTTCAGGGAGATTCTCACATTTTATCAATTATTATTGGCCAAGAAGAGAAAGCAATTTATCTACAAAAATATCTCGAAGAAAATGGGTTTTTAGCAATTGCGATAAGACCTCCAACTGTTCCAGTGGGGCAATCAAGAATCAGAATAACAATACGAAGAAACTTAGATTTTAATCTGCTAAATAATTTCATTACAGTATTAAAAGAGTTTAAATGAAACAAATTATTACTCAACATGGGTGGGGACTAAATAAATATTTCTGGGATGATTATAAAGTTGATTTTTTAAATAATAATTGGCATTGGCAAGATAATGAAAGGGGCTATTTTTCGACAAATAATTATCAAGCAAAATGGATTAAAAGCGAATCTAAAAAAGAAATCAGAATGACTTTATGCCATTCATTTGGTTTTCATTTAATGCCAAAAAAAATTTTAAATGAAGCAACTCATATTGTTCTTATAAATTCTTTTAATAATTTTCTTCCTTTAAGTAATAAGAGAAACTTTATTTTGAGGTCTCTAAAAAGAATGGAAACAAAAATCATAAAAGATGAACCTAAGGATATGTTAAAAGAATTTATATTTAGATCATTTATGCCAAATCATATGAATAATAGTTTTAAAAATATCTTTTATAAAAGTCTAGAGAGTTTAAATAAAACTCTTCTTTTAAGTGATTTAAAAGAACTTTACATCAATAGAGATTTTCCAGTTTTTTTAAGAAAAGATTGCAAAATTATTTTTATAAAATCAGAAAATGATTTGATTCTTGACAACGAATCAAATAATAACTTTTTAGATTCCCTAAATAAAAAACTTGAAAGGAAGCCAATTTTAATTAAATTAGCTAAACAAGGTCATTGCTTGAATAATTTAAATTTATACGAAATCTTACGTAATAAACTTAACGATTGAAATGGATAGTAAAAAGTGGAATGAGAAAATACAAAATAATTTCAATGATGCTGCATATCGGTATTTAGAGTATTCAAATATTCAGAAATTTTTTGCAAAAAAGATTGTTCATCTTATCAAAGAATTAAATCCCAAAAAAAAAGGGGAATGGATAGATCTAGGATCAGGACCAGGACTATTAGCGGATGAAATAGAAAAAATTTTTTCCCAAAAAGTATCCAGAATTGATTTCAGCAAGAAAATGCTTCTTGAGAATAAATTATCTAGAAAAAAAATTTTATGGGATTTGAATAATGATTTACCTTCTGAAATTAATAACTGTTCTCTTTTAACATCCAACTTTTGCATACATTGGTTAAACAAACCAGAAAAGATAATAAAAAATTGGTTTAGCAAATTAACACCTGGAGGTTTTTTAATCATTTCATATCCAACAAAAGATTGTTTTCCAGAATGGAAAGATACTTGTAAAAAAATTGATATTGAATATAGTGGTCTTAATTTCCTTTGCTCTAAAGAATTATTAAGAGATTTCAAATCAACTGAAATACATTATTCAAAAGAGTTTAATTATCTTGAAAATTTTGAAGATGTATATAAACTTTTTAGAAGCATTAAAAATGTAGGGGCACAATCAACAAATTGTAAACGCAAAACAGTGAAAGAGTTAAAGGAAATTCAAAAGTTTTGGCCAAAGAATTACAATAATACAGTCAACCTTTCATGGCAAATTGAGATTCAAATCATAAAGAAATTATGAGTAGCAACAAAAATATTTTCAAATTTATAATTTGTGGAACAGATACTGATATTGGGAAAACTTTAATAAGCTCTTTTTTCGTTAAAGGATTAAATTCCTTTTATTGGAAACCTATTCAAAGTGGGATTGAATCGCAAACTGATAGTCAAACTGTTGAAAAACTTGCCCAAGTAAGTAAAGAGAAAATAATCAAAGAGGCTTATGTCTTTACAAAACCTCTATCTCCACATTGGGCTGCTGAAATAGATCAAAAAGCTATTAACTTTGACAAGTTGAGATTGCCAAAAGTGCAAGAATCACTAATTATAGAAACTGCGGGTGGATTAATGGTTCCAATAACACGCAATTTTTTGCAAATAGATCAAATAAAAGAATGGAATCTTCCCGTAATACTTGTATGTAAGAGCGCACTTGGCACTCTTAACCATACCCTTCTTAGTATTGAGGCCCTAAAACGAAGAAATATTGAGATTTTAGGTTTAGTAGTCAATGGCGAAAAACACCTAGATAATCCAAAAACTCTAGTTGATTTTAGTGGTATTCCTTTAATTGCTGAATTTCCTTACATCAAAAAAATGGACTCAAATAATTTAGATATACTATGGAAAGAGCTAGACATAAAGAATAAGTTGATCTCACTATTAAACTCAAAAATAAGTTAAATGAAATCTTTGGATTCAAAAACTCCAAATCAAGATTGGCACCCAAATATATGGCCACCTTTTACGCAAATTAATAACAGCAAACCGCAGATAGAAGTAACTCATGGTAAAGATGCCCTTATATTTACTAAAAATCCTGAAAAAGAACTAATAGATGCAATTAGTAGTTGGTGGGTAACTCTTCATGGTCATAGTAATGAATATATTTCGGATGCCATTTTTGATCAATCAAAAAAACTTGAGCAAGTTATATTTGCTGATTTCTTACATCCACAGGCAAAAAAATTAGCGGAAAGACTTAGTGAATTAACAAAACTAGAAAGATTATTCTTTTCTGATAACGGTTCTACTGCAGTGGAAGTCGCTTTAAAAATTGCCTTCCAATCATGGCAAAATAGAGGAGAGACAAGAACTCAAATAGTAGCTTTTGATGGCGCCTATCATGGTGATACATTTGGCGCAATGGCTTTAGGTGAAAGAAATATTTTTAATGAGAATTTCGATAATCTTATGTTCCCAGTTAGAAGAGTCCCATGGCCTTCAACTTGGATGAACGATGAAGAAGTAGAAAATAAAGAAAATAAGGCGATCCAAAAATTAGAAACTCTACTTAAAACTCCCACAGTTGCAGTAATCCTTGAGCCACTTGTTCAAGGAGCAGGAGGGATGAATATGGTTAGACCTCAGTTTATAAAAAAAGTTTCAGAAATTATAAAAAATAATAATTCTTTGTTAATTGCCGATGAAGTATTGACTGGGTTTGGAAGATGTGGAACCCTTTTTGCTTTTCAAAAGGCAAAAATCAATCCTGATTTAATAAGTATTTCAAAAGGTTTAACTGGTGGATTTTTGCCGATGGGAATAACTTTATGTAAAGAAAAAATTTTTCAATCCTTTATTGATGATTCCCCAAGAAAAACTTTTTGGCATGGACATAGTTTTACTGCTAATCCTTTAGGCTGTGCTGCAGCAAACGCTAGCCTTGATTTATTAGAAAAAGAACCAAAAAAATACCTTTCATTTGAAGAAAAACATTTATCTCATCTAATTAAATTTAAAAACTTACCTTATATAAAGAAGGTAAGGGTATCCGGCACAATTGCTGCCTTCGATTTAGATATTGGGAACAAAAAAGGTTATTTCAATAATATTGGGAAAGAAATAAAGAGTCTTGCAATGGAGCAAGGTTTATTTATTAGGCCCCTGGGGAATGTTATTTACCTCTTGCCGCCTCTCTGTATAACAGATGATCAACTGGGGAAAAGTTACTGGATAATAAGGCAAATCTTAGACAATCTTTAGATAAAAGTTTAAGGTCCCTGCAGTATTGCATTTTCCACATCTTCTCTATTAATGCAGTAGGAAAATAGTCTTTTAGTTTCTTGTCCTTCACTTTCCCACATAACACTTAAATCTTCTTGTTCAAAAATAATAGTTGCATTCCAATTTGAAAGTAACAGATACCATTTAGATGGATTATTAATATCCTTCACAGCACCTAAATCAGTTAGCCATAATTCCAATGATTGCAGTGAATTTTGATTGATAGGTTTTTTAGAGGGATTCACAGACTTTTTTTAAAAATTATTTAATTAGCCAAAGCGGTATTGTCTCTAATTCTTTTCCAGTAAAAGAAGCAATAAAAATTGAACCAATTAAACTTATAGAAATGATGATAATTAAAAGAAACAACGAAAACAATTCTCCATTCGAAAAAGGTCTTCTATTTCCTATTAAATTTTGATTATTAGAATCGATTACTAAGTTATTTAAAACGTTAGTATTATTTGTAATCCTAGAGTTTTCTTTTAATTTGTCATCATATATTTTTCTTAAATTACTATTATTTAAATGTTCATAAGCTTCAAGAACTTCTTGAAATTTACTTTTAGCAACGTCTATTTCTAATGAAGTTGTATCGGGATGCAACTCAATAGAAAGTTTACAAAATGCCTTTCTTAATTCATGATTGGATGCATTCTCATTTACACCTAAAATTTTGTAATAGGAAGTTTCCCCTTTCAAAATAATCTTTTATTAATATTGTAATTCTAATAAATTTTTACTAAATAGAATGTATTTAATGGATGGTTAAAATTCATATTTATAACGAAATGAAAAAACAAAACATTCCAGAAGAAATTCTTTCCTTAATAACTGAAGAAGAAATAAATTTATTTCAAGAGTTACAAATTAAAATTAAAGAATTAAATAATAAGAGCAATCTCACAAGATTAACTGATGGTGATGATTATTGGGTATCTCAAGTTTTTGACAGCATTTGGCCATTCAAAGCTTTCACGAATATTAATTTTGATAATAAAAAATTTTTAGATATTGGATCAGGCTGTGGCTTCCCAGGTTTAGCTTATGCAATAACTCATCCTAATTCTGAGATATACCTAATTGATTCTTTGAAAAAGAAAACAGATGCAATAAAAATTTTAGTTGAGCAGATCAATTTCAAAAACAATATTCATGTAATCAATGATCGTGTTGAGAAATTGGCCCACCATTCGTCAATGAGAAATAATTTTAATATTGCAACAACTAGAGCGGTTAGTAATCCATCAACAGTTTCTGAATATATACTACCAATGTTAAAAAAAGAAGGGTTTGGTGTTTTATATTGTGGCAAATGGACTAATCAAGAAAGCAAAAATCTAGATAAAACTTTAGAAATATTAGAAGGGAAAGTTAAAGATAAAAAAGAGATACTATTACCAAGAAATAAAGGCACCCGAAATATTATTCTTATTCAACCAAAGAATAATTGTCCTGAAATTTACCCAAGAAAAGTTGGCAAACCTGAAAAAAATCCATTATGAAATTATTTTCTTGATAATCTTTTAGTATTCTTATCTCCAAACTTTTCTTTTAAATTTCTCAATTTTTTTATAACTTTTTTTGGATTTAAATGTCCTTCTAATACTTTCAATAATTGTCCTTCAGAAACATCTACATCTAGTAAATTCGCGTTGCATCCTGGGAACCAGTGGCTTCCATTACCAAGCAATTGATATCTAGCTCTTGCATATCCTTCCATACCCAACCAATCAATTAAATTTGAAAGCCAAAGCAAAACAGGAATATTAATATTTCCCGGAGTATATTCCCAACTTGGTAAATTTCTATTCCAATTTTGATGCCACTCTAAACCTAAGGAATTAATTGATTCCTGCCTTAATTTGTTAATTATCTTAGGCACATACTTCTCAGATTCTGATAACAATGAGACAGCTTCTAAATGCAGAGCAAAATCTGTCTCTTTTGCAATACCGACACTCAAAGTATGGACATTTTGATTTCTTAAGCAAAAAAGATCATTAAAAACTATAGGATGAAGTGGTTTACAAAATTCCAACATTTTTCTTGAGGGAGTATGAAGATGTCCCCCTTTATCAGTGGGACTTATTATGAAAACCCCAAGATCATGCTTATTAGCTAAATTAATAACCTTTATATTTTCCTGATTAATGAAATACCAGTGCAAATTTACATAATCAAATAAGTTTGTTGATATGGCCTTTTCAATAAGTGAAGATTTTCCATGGGTTGAAAATCCAATAGATCCAATTAAATTTTCTTTTTGAAAATTCCTCAAAATATCAATGCAACCTCCATGTCGAATAGCCTGATGTAAATGTTCAGCAGTATTGATACCATGTATTGCTAACAAATCAATTTTTTTAACTTTCAATTTTTCAATGCTAGATAATACATCTCGCTCAAAAATTTCCGGATCACTATTTGGCGGAATCTTTGTTTGGATTATATTAGGGATTTTCTTAGTATTCTTAAAACACATCCCTAATTGCACCTCAGAAGTTCCATAGTACTTGGCGGTTTCTACATGACTTAAGCCATATTGTGTTGCAAGATCTAATATATTTTCTACTTTATTTTGCTCTTCGTATGAAACCTGAGAAAAATCTAATTGATCCCAACTTTTTTGAAATCTCATACCACCTAAAGATAAAACAGGAATCTTCAGATTAGTTCTACCAAATCTACGATATTGCATCTTTTTGATATTAATGCTTATTCATTCTCGGTGGCTTTCCAAATGTTTGAAACATATCCCTATCGAGACTATTCTCTAAATCATCTAATTTTTCAAATTTGACCCAATGAATACAATCAACAGGGCATGTATCTATTGCTTCTTGTATGACATCAGAACTATCTCCATCTTGCCTAATAGCTCTACTTCTACCATGAAATTCATCAACAGTGAAAGTGTTCGAAGCGACGTGAACACAGTACTGACAACCAATACACTTTGATTCATCAACCCATACAGCCATTTCGGCTAACTGGCCACCTAAAACAGGCTCATAGCCTGTAATCTCAATATTTTCTTCAGTACTATGTAATGGATCCGTAAAATCCATATCCTGACATTAGTTTTCCCACTTAGTTAAGACCAATTCGATAGAACCATCATTTTTATTTTTTTGCTCTACTATTTGATATCCATCTTCTTGCGTTTTAGAAATGATTGTTTGGTAAGCATACATTTGTGTAACTTTTGAGATAAATCTTTCTACTGGAATCTCAAAGTTCCATAGATCAAGGTCAGTAACTAATTCATATGCATTAGAATTGCTATCCCATTTAAATCCAACTTTGGTATCACCAGGTAAATTCATACTTATATCAACGGCTGTGAATTGACCTTTATATCCTTTTACAAACTTTTCTTCTTGATTAATACTATAACCGAAATGATTTAAAGCCTTAATTAATGGCTCTACTTCTTTAAGCTGAGTTTTAATTGTACTAAAATGAGACATTAGATTCGTTATTTAATTGTGTTAAGTTTTCACTTTGATTAGAGATGAAAGCATCAGAAGTTTTATTCTTAACTGTTACTTTACCGAGAGCGTCTTCGAGATTTTTTGTAGCTTCATTGCATGAATTTCCAGTAAATCCCTCAACAGTCTCTTCAACTCTTCCGTCTTGATGAATTTTGAATCTCAATGTTTTTTGAGGCATTAAATTCAAGTACTGTGTAATTTTACTTTATATAGAATAACGAAAATATTTTGTTTCAGTTGGTACAAGTTAATTAATTTTACTTTTTATATTGAATATCTGATAAATTAATTAATTATCTAGTGTTCTTGTAAAAAATTAAGATTTTTAATTATAAAAACCTTGCATCCCCATAGAATCAAGGGCAGTTTTTGCTTCTTCCATAACAGATGGCTCTTTATCGAAGAGGGCTATCTTAGTGCATTCATCAACAAAACTCTCTTGGAATGTATTGTTTAATTTTTCGTACAACCTACACAATGACCAAATACAATTACTTCTTACACCTGATTCATTATCTATCTTTAAACTTATTAAAAGTTGTTCTGCTGCTAATTGAGCGTTCTCAAAAGAAACATTTCCAATTTCAGCTAAAGAACTTGATGACCATAACCTTACTGCAGCCACATCATTCTTTAAAGCATTTATTAATGGTTCTAAAACAATTTGGTTATCATAATTAGCTAAGCTCCATGCAGTTGCTCTTCTGACATAAGCATTATCATCTGTCTTCAAAAGACTGACAAGTTTCTGTACTGCGCTAGGACATGGATTACGACCTAAAGCATATACAGCACTCATTCTTTCAACAGGGCAAGGTTGATCTAGCAATGGTAATAGAAGGGGAAAAGATCTTTGATCTCTATACTCACAAAATATTCGTAAGCCTTGTATTCGCTCTTCTCTATTACCTTTGAGCAATTTCAAAGCTTCATCACACTCTTGACTAATATTTAAATTTTTTGAAAAAGCATCTTCATCAATTTGTTCTAAAGGATCTATTTCAATCTCTAAAGCCAATTCTCTTGCTAAAACATCTGGATCAACCGCAATTTCCGCAAGGCTTTCTTTTTTAGGATCCTCATTTTTCGTCATTGTTAAAAAACTAAAAATATTAATTCATGGGGGCAGGAGACATCATATCTCCTGGCAACCAAATTCTTGCACTTACCGCAAAGAAGGCAATCCCAAAAAGTGCGACGATAGCGAATGGTAAAATTTTTGTCTTAATAAAACCCAAAGAATCAAAACATATTTAGTCAATAATAACCTGTTTAAGAGATTTTTAAAAAATTTTTATTAGATAATATTATTTATTTTTTGCATTTTGTCTTAGCTGACCACACGCTGCATTTTGATCTAGACCTCTGCTTTTTCGCAAACTAACAGCGATGCCGTTTCTAACAAGTCTAGATTGAAATAATTGGAGATTTTTTAAAGAGGTTCGTTGAAATTCAACCTCATCTATTTGGTTATATTGTATTAAATTTACGTGACATTGAAAACCTTTCAGCAAATTACTCAATTCACAAGCATGTTCTAATTTATCATTCACCCCACTTAGCATTAGATATTCAAAACTTACCCTTCGACCAGTTTCTCTTACGAATGTCTTACAGTCTTCGATTATATTTTTGATTTCATAGTTTTTTGCGCTAGGTATTATGGTCTCTCTTGTTTTTTGATTTGAAGCATGTAAGCTAATTGCTAATGTAAATTGACAATTACCTAAAATTTGAAAAGACTTTGCTGATAATTTACTTATCATTTTTGGAACAGCCACTGTACTTACGGTTATCTTTCTCTGACTGATCTGAAAATCATTATTTATAGATCTAATTGACAAAAGTAAGTCCTCAATATTCAATAAGGGCTCGCCCATACCCATGAAAACAATATTAGTCACTTTTCTATTCATTTCATTTTCGATAAATAAAATTTGATCTAAAATTTCACTCGCTTTTAAAGATCTCTTTAAACCTTCCTTGCCAGTTGCACAAAATTTGCAGTCCATCGGGCAACCAACTTGACTAGAGAGACAAGCAGTTAATCTTTTTTCAGTTGGTATACCAACACACTCAATACTTTCATTATCATCTGTAGAGAGTAATAATTTTAAAGTGCCATCTTTAGCTAAGTTTCTTTCTTTAATAATAAGCTCACTTACTTTAAAACCATCATTTTTTAACTTCTTTCTAAAATCTAAAGGTAAAACTTCTATTTGATCAATATTTTTGTTCTTATTTCTATAGTTATAAATCCAATTATAGATTTGGCGACCCCTAAAAGCAGCCTGGCCATAATCTAAAGCTACATTTTCTAAATCCTTAATACTACTTCCAAGAAGATTTTTCAAATTTAGTAGTCTTTATTTGAAAACTATTTTTACCATAACAGTAAACCATGCTTTAGGAAGAATTCTGTAAGAATAAGCGCAATAAAACCAATCATAGCAATTCTTCCATTAAGTCTTTCATTATAAAAATGGAATCCATAACGGGGTAGTTTTCTTTTGGGTACAATTTCTGGCTTGATCATCACTTACAAATTTAAAAAATTCATTCTAGTCACTAAAAATAATAATAGATAATATTTATTCATCAGATAGAAGGCCTTCCTCCTGCAATCCCTCCAAAGCGGCAGGATCTGGCAGTTGATCTTCAGAAAATTGATTTTCAGCACTAGGCCTTGCGAAAGCTGCAAAATTACTCGAAGAAGGATCAATTCCATGACGATTCCTCGTTGTCTCTAAATCTTCATCACTAGGATCATCAAGTATTGCAGTAGAGCTTACGGCAGGTGATTGTGGCATATCAACTGTATAGTCTGGCCTTAAGTTCTGTGCTCTTCTGTAGCCACCAGATTCTTCTGCAAGAATATCAGGATGAGGACCAGCTTCTGAGGATAATTCCTCTACAAAACCGCTAAAACCTGTACCTGCAGGTATTAATCTACCGATTATAACATTTTCTTTTAAACCTCTTAACCAATCAGATTTACCCTCAATCGCAGCCTCTGTAAGTACCCTTGTTGTTTCTTGGAAAGATGCTGCTGAAATAAAGCTATCTGTATTGAGAGAGGCTTTAGTAATACCCAACAAAACAGGAGTAAATTCTGCTGGAGCTCCTCCAGTAATGGCCATTGCTTGATTTGTATCTTCCACTTGCCTCAACTCTATGAGTTCACCAGGCAAAAGAGTAGTATCGCCGGCATCTTCTATACGGACTTTACTTGTCATCTGTCTAACAATAACTTCAATATGCTTATCATCGATTGCTACACCCTGCGACTTATAAACATTTTGTACCTCACTTACCATACTTCTTTGTAGTTTTGAAATGGATTCTCGAGCTGCATCTATAAGAGGTTTTTGATCTTTTAAATCATTGAAATAGCAATCTAATAGCTCATGTGGATTAATTGGTCCATCAGTTAAAGATTCTCCACCTTTAACTTGTTGTCCATCACTAACCATTATATTTTTTCCAATTAATAGTTGATATTCATTAACTAAATCATCTTTTTCAATAACTGATAAAGAAACTGATTCTTCATCATTACCTTGTTTAATCTGAACAATTCCAGATTTTTTACATAGAATTGCTGAATCTCTGGGTCTCCTAGCTTCTAATAACTCTTCAATACGAGGTAATCCTTGTACGATATCTCCAGTTTTCTGCCTTTCAAAAACAAGTAAAGCTAAACCATCTCCCCTAAGAACCAAGTCTCCGTCTTTAACATGCAAAACTGAATCAGGAGAAACCATATAAGGCCTGCCAAGTCTTAAGGTTACTGAAGTATTAGAGATCTTTTCTACTTCTCCACAAGAAGTTGATTTTACAGAATCACTAATAGGATCACCATCAACTACACGATCACCAACTTTAACTACTGCTTTGCTACCAGTTTTTATTTCAATTTTATCTTCTTCTCTTTCAACAATTAACCTTCTTATTGGCTCATCATCAACAAGATTCGGTAATTGAACCAACCCCTTCTCTTTGCAAAGAATTTGAGTAGTAGCTATTACATCTCCTGCATTTACTAATTGGTTATTTTTGACTTGCAGTTCTGTATGTGTTGAGCCATGACTGGAGTCAGATATAGTATCTCTTCTTACAAGAATAGATTCCAATATTACTAAACTTAATCTATTGATTGATGCATCATTTTTATCTTCAATCGACTCGACGTCAATAGTCATTTGAGGAGTAGCATCAAAGCTTTCTATACTTAAATGTGTTCTAAGTAATTCAACTCCCTCAACTGATTTTATAAGTTCACCGTCTTTATAAGTAAGCCTTTGGATAGCTTTTAAGCCAAGATGTGGACCTTTTTCCTGCTTAACATGAGATAGTTCTGGTAATTGCGCCTGGTCAGGAATACTAAATTCTTCAACAGTTCTTAGTAACAATCCTCGACATTTAGGTGTTTCTAATTTTTGAACAAATAAAATTTCTTTATTATCAACACCATCTAAAATCTTTTCGCCTGGATTTACAAGATTTCCTTCTTCTGTAAATCTATTTAAAACTTCTTCATCATCACACTCATGAAAAGTTCCATTTCTTACAGTAATTTCACGAAGGATATCATTTTTTTGCGTAACTGTAACAATGCCTGATGTTTGACTAAAAATATCTTTTACAACTTCTGTTCCAGCTTCAATCCATTTCATATCTTCAATCATTAGAAGAGATATATCCTTATTGATTTCATGTGTCTCTTGAGGAATCCAGAGCAATGTTCCTCCTTGACTTACTTCAAAACCATTTTTAGATGATCTCGCTTTTTTGACACTTAATCCGGGTGCATATTTTACTAGACCACCAGTTTTTGTACGGAACCTTTCATCCGTTAAATCTGCTATCACCTCACCATTACTAACTTTGCTTCCTGGGGAAATATTTAAACGATAAGATGTACCATCACTAGATTCCAAATTATATATTTCACCTGAGTGAGTAGATTCTTCAATTAACTTAAAATTAGTTAAAGACATTGAAGTAGTGACAATCTGAACTTCTCTTGAATCTCCTATTGATTCTCTTAATCGAACTTGTCCGCCAAACTCACTTGATTGACTTGCTTCTGCCAACACTGTCCCTTCATCTACGGATTTCCCGGATGAAATAACCGGTCTTGCATTTGGTGGCAAGTTGTAAACATCTCCAGCTAAAACCCACAATCTGCCTAATCTTTGAGCTTTTAAGGTAATGTTACCCTGCCTATCTGTTACCTCCTTTGGTTGAATAACCTTGTCGTACCTAACTTGACCAGCCAAATCACAAATAACATCCTTTGTTGCTTTTTCAACACTCTTTTTCACGGCTCCAGCAGTAATCTGAGCAACAGTTATATCAGAACTAATTTCTTCACCGTCATCTACAAATAAAAGCGATCCACTAGAAACTTCAATTTTTTGAGCTTTGCCAGAATTATTTCCTTGAGGAACTATCTTGAGTATGAAATCAACTTCTGCTTGTTTAGCTTCTACGCCATGTGGAGTTCTATAACCCCTAACCTTTGCTTTTGAACTGAATTCAACTTTACCAGAAATTTTTGATCTTACAACTCCACTTTCGGCAGTTGATACACCTCCAGTATGGAAAGTTCTCATTGTCAATTGAGTTCCTGGCTCGCCAATCGATTGAGCAGCAATAATTCCAACTGCTTCTCCTAAATCAACCAAATGATTATGAGCCAACGCCCATCCATAGCACCTCCTACAAACGGATCTATTAGCTTCACATGTTAATGGGGATCTTATTTTTACTTCACTAATAGATGCTTTCTCAATTTCTCCTGACAATGCAGGATCTATAGCAGTGTTTTGAGAAACAACAAGGTTTTCTTCAGCATCAAAAATATCCTCAGCGGTAAGCCTACCAAGAAGCCTTGCTCCAAATTTACCATCTTCAGCTTCAACAATTATTGATCGTTCTGTTCCACAATCTTCTTCTCTTACAATTACATCCTGAGCAACATCAACTAATCTTCGAGTCAAATAACCAGAATCGGCAGTTCTTAAGGCAGTATCCACCAAACCTTTTCTCGCTCCATAAGAAGAAATAACGTATTCAGTAACAGTGAGTCCTTCTCTAAAATTAGTTCTTATTGGCAGGTCGATGATTTCTCCTTGAGGATTAGCCATCAATCCCCTCATACCAACAAGTTGTCTTACCTGAGACATATTACCCCTAGCTCCTGAATTAGCCATCATCCAAACGGAATTTAGTGGATCATTTTGATTGAAATTATTCTTTACAGCATCAACCAATCTTTCATTAGTTTCAGTCCAGGTATCTATAACTTTTGTATGCCTTTCAACTTCGGTGATTTCACCAAGTCTATAGCATTCTTCCGTAGCAGATATTTGCTCTTCAGCTTGTCCTATTAAATCTTGTTTAGCTTCAGGAACTTTTAAGTCATCAACTGAGATAGAGACCGCAGCCTGTGTAGCATATTTAAATCCTAAATCCTTTAGATTATCTGCCATGGCTGCAGTTATAGCTGTTCCATGAGTTTTATAAGCCCAAGAGACTAGATTTTTTAAAGCTTTCTTATCAACTACCTTATTTTTAAATGATGGAGGCGTTTTAGCGAGGGCAGGCATTGAAACTTGATTGTTCTTTTTTGTATTTTTAGTAGTTTTACGTACTCTGGATGTTTTTTTGGATTTAGATGAAGTCATGATTTTTAAATAAATGAAAAATAGTTCTTAAAGATTACGTTTTAGATACAGAATCTATGATCGTATAGTTCATAACAACTCTCCCAACAGTTGTCAGCACAAATCTACTTATTAAATTATTGTCAGAGTCAAATCTGTCCCTTCTTAAATTCCAGATTTCTAATCTTGAGCCATCTTCTAGCTCTTTAGTTTTTTGTGGACTACGCATTTCGTCTTCATCTTCAACTTCTCCATTAAATCTAACCCAAACCCATTCATGCAGGCTAAGTCTTTTATCTTCAAAAGCAAAAATCACATCTTCTAATGAAGCAAAAGTAGTCTTGTTATCTCCGAATTCTGGTTGTTGATAATTCGGTTGCAAAGCCGTCAGATAATAAGATCCTAAAACCATATCTTGTGATGGAGTCACAATTGGTTCACCAGTAGCAGGAGACAAAATATTGTTACTAGCCAACATAAGCATGCGTGCCTCAGTTTGTGCCTCTAAAGCTAAAGGAACATGAACTGCCATTTGATCTCCATCAAAGTCAGCATTGAATGCCGGACAAACTAAAGGATGAAGTTGTATTGCTCTACCTCCAACCAATTTTGGTTCAAAAGCTTGAATTCCTAAACGATGCAGGGTAGGGGCTCTATTTAAGAGAATTGGATGACCTTCGATAACTTCCTGAAGTACCTGCATAACTTCATCATCAGCTTTTTGAATTAATTTTTTTGCAGCTTTAATATTATTCACAATATTTTGTCGTATCAATCTATGGATAACAAAAGGCTGAAAGAGCTCTATTGCCATTTCTTTTGGGAGACCACACTGATGCATTTTGAGTTTTGGACCCACAACTATTACAGATCTTCCAGAATAGTCAACACGCTTTCCAAGAAGATTCTGTCTAAATCTTCCCTGTTTTCCTTCAATTATGTCACTAAGGGACTTAAGAGCTCTATTATTTGCTCCAACAACGGTCCTCCCTCTTCTTCCATTATCTATAAGTGCATCAACTGCCTCCTGAAGCATTCTTTTTTCATTTCTTACAATAATTTCGGGAGCTAAAATTTCTTGAAGCCTAGCTAGTCTATTATTTCTATTTATAACTCTTCTATATAAGTCATTTAAATCTGAAGTTGCAAATCTTCCTCCATCAAGCTGAACCATAGGTCTAAGATCAGGAGGAATAACTGGTATTGCATCTAAAACCATCCATTCTGGTTTTGCATTAGTTGCAATGAAATTATCAATAACTCTTATCCTTTTTATAAGCTTTGCCCTCTTTTGCCCTTTGCTATTAGTAATTTCTTCTCTAAGCTCCTCGGCAACCTGATTTAAATCAAGGTCCTCAAGTAATTGCTTCAGTGCCTCAGCACCAATTCCAACAAAAGGTTCATTTTCTATAGTTGAATCTTCAGCATAAATTTCATCTTCAATTTCTAGCCACTCATCCTCAGTAAGTAATTGCTTATATTTAAGTTCTTTATGATCACCTGGATCTAAAACGACATAACAATTAAAATAAACAATTTGTTCTACATCCCTTAGCGGTATATCCAAAAGTATTGCAACGTAACTAGGGATCCCTTTCAAGTACCATACATGGGAAACTGGCGCAGCGAGTTTTATGTAGCCCATCCTATGTCTTCTGACTCTACTTTCAGTTACTTCAACCCCACATCTCTCACAAACGATGCCTCGATGTCTTACCCTTTTGTACTTTCCACAATGGCATTCCCAATCTTTAGATGGCCCAAAAATCTTTTCACAAAATAAGCCATCCATTTCTGGTTTAAGTGTCCTGTAATTGATAGTTTCAGGTTTCGTAACTTCACCAACTACTTGTCCATTGGGCAATGTCCTCTGACCCCAATCCATTACTCTTTGTGGCGAAGCTATCGAAATTTTGACGTAATCAAAGTGATTTTCAGTTCTTAAGTTGCTGTTTGTCATTTTTGGCTAATTTAAATTAAAAGGTTTTAATTGAGTATTTAATCTTCCTCATATTCAGAGGTTCCGAGTGATTCGTAAGTCGGCCTTGATGGAGTATTTCTTCTCGGATTGATATCTTGCATTAAATCTACCTCTTTTCCTTCGTCTGTATAAACCCCTATATCCAAGCCTAATGATTGTAATTCTCTCATAAGAACTTTAAATGACTCAGGAGTACCAGGCCTTGGGATCGGTTTACCTTTTACGATCGCATTAAGCGCTTCATTTCGTCCTTGCATATCATCAGATTTAACTGTTAACAATTCTTGAAGAGTATAAGCGGCTCCATAAGCTTCAAGAGCCCATACTTCCATTTCTCCAAGCCTTTGTCCACCTTGCTGAGCTTTACCGCCCAAGGGTTGCTGAGTAACCAAAGAGTAAGGACCAGTAGATCTTGCATGAATTTTATCATCCACCAAATGAACTAATTTGAGGAAGTGAGAGTATCCAACAGCAACTGGCTGATCGAAGGGTTCCCCTGTTCTACCATCTTTAAGTAATAACTTTCCAGGATCTTCAGGATTGTAAACCCATGCTTTACCTGGCTGTTTCGAAGCTTCCTCTAAAAATGCTTGAACAGTTTGATGTGATTTTTCAGCTCCATACATTTCATCAAATGGAACAACTTTAACCCGGCAATTTAAGTTGGAGGCTGCCCAGCCCATCAATAATTCAAAAACTTGACCTACATTCATCCTACTTGGGACTCCTAAAGGATTAAGAACTATGTCCACAGGGGTTCCATCAGGTAAATAAGGCATATCTTCTCTTGGTAAGATTCTGCTAATAATTCCTTTATTTCCATGCCTACCAGCCATTTTGTCACCTACTTGAATTTTCCTTCTCTGAGCCACATAAACTCTAACAACCATGTTGGCTCCTGGAGGTAATTCATCACCTTGTTCTCTAGTATAAATGCGAACATCCAAAACCCTTCCCTTTTCAGTTTTAGGTACCCTGAGGGAATTATCTCTCACATCTCGAGCCTTTTCACCGAAAATAGCTCTTAACAGTTTTTCTTCAGGTGGTTGGTCTGATTCCCCTTTTGGAGTTACTTTGCCTACGAGAATATCTCCACTCTCAACAAAAGCACCAATCCTAATAATTCCCATCTCATCAAGATTATTTAAGCTTTCTTCTGAGATATTAGGAATCTCTCTTGTGATTTCTTCAGGACCTAGCTTCGTTTGTCTTGCTTCAATTTCATATTTTTCAATATGTACTGAGGTGTATAAATCATCAGTTACCATCCTCTCGCTCACAAGTATGGCATCTTCATAGTTGTACCCCTCCCATGGCATATAAGCAATTAAAACGTTTTGGCCAAGGGCTATTTCTCCCCCTTCGCAAGCGGAGCCATCTGCTAAAACCTGTCCAGATATAACTTTATCTCCAATTTTCACTATAGGTCTTTGGTTGAGGCAGGTATCTTGATTTGATCTTTGATATTTCTGAAGATAGTGAAAATGTTCATTACCATGCTCATCTTTAACGACAATCTCATTAGCGTCTACATAAGATACAGTTCCATTAACTTTTGTTATGGGAACCATTCCCGAATCTCTAGCGACTTGAGATTCTAAACCTGTACCAACTAAAGGGCGTTCTGGCCTTAGCAATGGAACAGCTTGGCGTTGCATATTTGACCCCATGAGAGCTCTATTAGCATCATCATGTTCCAAGAAAGGAATAAGTGAAGTAGCAACTGAAATTACCTGAACCGGAGAAAGCTGAACATAATCAACTTGATGAGGAGGGACCTTTTCAAAATCCTGTCTGTATCTTACTGGTATTAGATTTGCAATTATATTGCCGTCCTTGTCAGTAGCGACGTCTCCTGGAGCCACCCTACACTCATCTTCTAAATCAGCAGAAAGATAAACCGGATTACCCTCCTTGTTAACTTTACCGTTATTAACTTCCCAAAAAGGTGTTTCAATAAAACCGTACTCATTAACTCTTGCGTGGGTAGCTAAAGAATTTATAAGTCCTGCATTTGGACCTTCAGGAGTCTCGATGGGACATAATCTTCCATAATGTGAAGGGTGAATATCTCTTACAGCAAAGCCTGCTCTTTCTCGAGTTAAACCCCCTGGACCTAATGCCGAGATTCTTCTCTTGTGTGTTAATTCAGCAAGAGGATTAGTTTGATCCATGAACTGACTTAATTGACTGGAGCCAAAAAATTCCTTTATGGCAGCAACCAAAGGTTTGGGATTGACTAGTTGAGCGGGAGTTAAAGAATCTGTTTCTCCTACAGTCATTCTTTCTTTGATAATTCTTTCTAAACGATTAAGTCCAACCCGAACTTGGTTTTGAAGAAGTTCTCCTACAGATCTAACCCTCCGATTACCAAGATGGTCAATATCATCCAAACTAGCGCCGCCAATATCCAATTCAAGATTAATTAAATAATCAATGGTAGAAAGAACATCTTCATGGGTAAGTGTTCTAACTTCGTCTGGGACGGTAAGTCTCAATTTTTTATTTATTTTATATCTACCAACTCGGCCCAAATCATATCTTTTGGGATCAAAGAATCTACTGTGTAATAGCTGTTGTCCGCCAGAAACGGAGGGTGGTTCACCAGGACGTAGCTTCTTGTATAGCTCAAGTAATGCTTGATCTTCTGAATTAATACCCTCGTCATTAGCTGACTCAATTGAGCTTTGATAAAACTCGGGATGCCTAAGTTTATCGACCACATCATTATCTGAAAGACCCATAGCTCTCATAAGAACATGAGCATTAATTTTTCTAGTTTTATCAACTCTCACATAAAGTAAATTATTTTTGTCAGTCTCGAATTTTAACCATGCTCCTCTATTAGGAATAACGCTAGCGTTGTAAGTTCTTCTACCATTTTTATCCAGTTCATCTTTGAAATATACTCCAGGGCTTCGAACAATTTGATTAACAATAACTCTTTCTGCTCCATTAATAATGAAAGTTCCTCTTTCAGTCATTAAAGGTAATTCGCCAATAAATACTTCTTGTTCTTTAATTTCCCCTGTCTCTTTATTAATTAACCTGCAAATTACATACATCTGAGATGCAAATGTAGCATCTCTTCTTTTGGCTTCCTCAACATCATGCCTAGGTCTTTTTAACCTGTACTCTTCGCCGATGAAGTGTAACTCTAATTTACCTGTGTAATCAGAAATGGGGGAAAAATTTTGTAATTCTTCTATTAAACCCTTTTCCAAAAACCATTTAAAGCTTGCTCTTTGTACTTCAACTAAATCTGGTAGATAAGTAGCTGTTTTTGCTACCTGTAAAGCGCTACTGCTCATCCAAGAAAACCTGCGATTTTGTGAGATTTACTATTTACTTTTAATTTACTTAATAATTAGTCTTTTAACTTGTCACTCAAAATGAAATCAAAAATTAAATCTCGATTTCAATAAAAAAAACAATCTAATAATAAAATTAATTTTTTTTTAATGCTGATAAATGATAACTGAGTTTGTTAAAGTCAAAAAATTAAGAAAAATTTCCAGTAATTCCTAATACTAACAGCTGCTGCGTCTACTTAACAAGTCAAATTTAAACAAATCTTCAGCATTCTTATATGACTCTCTAGCAATTGTAGCTAATTCAGTAGATCTCAAATCTGCCATAAAATTGGCAACATTTTCAACAAACGCAGGTTCATTTCTTTTACCCCTATGTGGGACAGGAGCTAAAAATGGTGAATCAGTTTCAATTAAGTATTTATCATTTGGGACTATTTTGGCACACTCATGAATTTCATATGCTTTTGGGAAGGTGACTATACCACTAAAACTTATGTAAAATCCAAAATCCAAGAAATGCTTCATTTCTTTTGGTGTTCCTGTCCAACAATGAAGTACACCATCAGGACATTTTCCTTTTTTAGAGAGATCACTACATATTTCAATCATTTCATTTGCAGCATCTCTGCAATGGATAATTACGGGCAATTGAAGTTCATAAGCTAATTCCATTTGCGGAATAAGTGCTTCAATCTGCTGAGTTTTATTTTCGTTTTTAAAAAAATCCAAGCCTAATTCCCCAATAGCTACAACTCTTCTATCTTCTAAAGCTGATTTTCTTAGTAGAGATTTTGAACTTTGTTCCCATTTTTTTGCTTCTAGCGGATGCAAACCAACCGAATAGTAAATTTCATTAAATTCATGGGATATTTTTTTCAACTTTGGAATCTCTGTTAATTCACAACAAGCATGAACTAATTTTTTTATACCTTTTGAACGCAATCTTAAAACAACATCTTCAAGATCTTTCTCAAAATTTTCAAATATTAAATGACAGTGCGAGTCTATGAGTTCTATATCGCTCATAATTATGATCTGTCTTTTTACTTAGTGGTAAGAGTAGTTTTTACAAAATTATTGATTTTCGATTTTTTATTAGCGCCGTTGTTCTTGTGAAGAACATTTTTTTTGACTGCTTTATCAATTAAGCTAAAAGCTTTATTGAGACTTGTTTTCACTAAATTTTTATTATCCTCATTAGGATTTTTCTTATATTTTTCGCAATTCTCCATGGTTCTTTTGGTTAAAGTCCTAACAGTAGATTTATATGACTTGTTTATTAAACGATTTCTTTCGGCAATTTGTATTCTCTTTTTTGCTGATTTGATGTTTGCCACAGAGGGTGCGTAAATATAAGATTTTTATCATAACAAATAAATCGACTACTAATCAATCATATATAATTTAGAAAATATTAATTTGGGTTTTGAGCCTTTCTATTTGAAAAATTAAGCAAATGAAGATCATAAATAAAAAAAAAGAAGCTATTGAAGAATTAAAAAGGATTTCTACTCGAACTAATTCAGAAAACAATAATAAGATAAATAGAATTGTTGAAGAAATTATCCAAGAGGTAAAAATTTCTGGAGATATAGCGGTAGAAAAATATACGAAAAAATTTGATGGTTTCTACCCTAACCCTATGCAAGTGAGTGCGAATCAAATAAAAAATGCATGGGATGAAATCGATAACAATTTGAAGCGCTCACTTATGGTAGCTCATGAAAGAATTCAAAAATTCCATGAAAAAGAAATTCCTCAATCTTTTACTATAAAAGGTGAATATGGTGATATCGTCCAAAGAAGATGGAGACCAGTTAAAAATGCAGGTATTTATATTCCTGGAGGTAGAGCTGCTTATCCAAGTACAGTATTGATGAATGCTATACCTGCAAAAGTAGCAGGAGTAGAAGAAATTATAATGGTATCTCCTGGGAATAAAGAAGGAAAAATAAACAAAACTGTTTTAGCTGCAGCTTACTTATCAGGGATCAATAAAGTATTTAGAATTGGAGGAGCTCAGGCAATTGGTGCTTTAGCATTTGGCACAAGTCAAATCAATAAAGTTGATGTTATTTCAGGTCCAGGGAATATATATGTTACAACTGCGAAAAAACTCATTTATGGCTCTACAGGGATTGATTCTTTAGCTGGTCCAAGTGAAATATTAATCATTGCAGATGAAACAGCTCAGAGCACTCATATAGCATCTGATCTACTAGCGCAAGCAGAACATGATCCTTTAGCTTCATCAATACTTTTAACTACATCAAAAAACCAGGCAAAAGAAGTTTTGGAAGAACTTTATAGAAAAATAGATGATCATCCAAGAAAAGAAATTTGCATGCAATCAATAAAAAATTGGGGTTTAATTGTGATTTGCGAGAATTACGAATCATGTGTTGAACTAAGCAATAACTTTGCCCCTGAACACCTAGAAATCCTTACCATAGATTCAAAAAAAATTCTTGCAAGTATAGAGAATGCAGGAGCTATATTTTTAGGAAAATGGACGCCAGAAGCTGTTGGAGATTATCTTGCCGGACCAAATCATACTTTACCCACGTCAGGAAATTCTAGATTTAGCGGTTCTTTAGGGGTTGAAACTTTTATGAAAAATACTTCAATAATTGAATTTAATGAAGAAAGTTTAAAAGTTAATAGCCTTGATATTATTAATCTTGCTAAAAGTGAAGGATTACATAGCCACGCTAACTCTGTAGAAATAAGATTTGAAGATTAGCTAGCTCTTGAGGGTGAGTAAACCATCGGAATGTTATCTTCAATTTTACCAACTAATACTTTGTCTGTAAGATCAACGAATAATCCATTTTCTAATACTCCTGGAATATTATTAATCTTCATTTCAATGTCTTTTGGATTCTTAATACCATCATTAAATAATACATCTAAGATGAGGTTGCCTTGGTCAGTAACAACTGGGCCAGCTTTTTTAATAGCCATTCTTAAGGAAGAACTTCCATTCATTTCTGAAATGACTTCCTGAACTTGCTTCCAAGCATTTGGAAGAACTTCTACAGGTAAAGGGAAAGATTGATTTAGATTTTGTACGAGTTTAGTTTCATCAACAACAATCAACAACTGATTAGCTTTAGATGCCACTAACTTTTCTCTAACGTGGCATGCTCCTCCTCCTTTTATTAATTGAAATCCTGGATCAACTTCATCTGCTCCATCGATAGCTAGATCAATTTGAGATACAGAAGCTAAATCGATGAGCGGGATATCTAGTTCAAGTGCTAAAACTTCTGATTGAAAAGAAGTTGCAACACCTCTTATATTTTGGAGTTTCCCAGAACGCATTTCATCCGCAAGGCTTTTTATCATTAACGCAGCTGTAGATCCAGAACCTAATCCAAGAATCATGTTACTCTTTACTTCCTTTATTGCTGCATCAGCAACAACTTGTTTCATTTGAGTTTGTGAATCCAAAATCTTTTTCCCTAATCGTTATAGATTATTAAATTTCAATGGGTGATTTATGTCAAACCTGGCAGAGGTTCTGGTTTGATATTTATCTGTATCTCTTTATTATTTCTCAAAATGTTTAAAAGAAATACTTTTCCTATCTGAGCTTTTTCTACTTCATCTAGTAAAGTTTTAGGCTCTTTTATAATGATATTTTCGGCTGCTATTACTAAATCCCCTCTTCTTAAACCAGCCTTTTCAGCGGGGCTATTAGGTATTACTGATTGAATTAGAGCTCCATTTCTTTCAGGTAATTGAACTAACGAATTTGGATCTCGATTATGTTCTTGAGCAATTCTAGGATTTAAAGAAATTAATTGTACCCCTAAGTATGGATGAATAACTTCCCCATTTTTAAGTAGCTGTTCAGAAACACTTTTAGCTAGATTGATGGGAATCGCAAAACCTAAACCAGCTCCAGGGCCACTTCTTACTAGTGTATTTATTCCAATTACCTCACCATTAGAATTTATGAGTGGACCCCCAGAATTTCCTGGATTAATTGCCGCATCAGTCTGTATAAGATCCAGCCTTTTATCTGAAAATCCTAAACTATTAATATCTCTATGTAGGCTGCTTACAATTCCTAAGGTAACTGTTTTTTCAAGACCATAGGGAGTACCAAGTGCTATTGCCCAATCTCCAACTTCAAGATCTTCAGAATTTCCAAGTGGAGCAAACCCAGAATAAGCATCTTCATCAATTTTTACTAAAGCAAGATCAGTTACTGTATCTGTGCCCAAAACTTCACCATCACAAATAGATCCATCTGCCAAAGTAACTGAAACATCATCGACTCTTTCTACGACATGAGCGTTTGTTAGAACCAAACCATTCTCATTAATGATAACCCCAGAGCCTTGCCCTCTCTCCCTTTCAGGAGTAAAACCTTGCTCGCCAAGTAAATCCCTTAATAGAGGGTCAATTAAAGTAGGATCAAATTGTTGCCTCTCTACCAAGCGCTCAGTATCAATTTTTACAACTGCAGGACCAATATTTTTAACTGCGGATGATACGAAATTGTGATTTTCAAAAGAAGTTAAAGCTAAAACTTCAACATCTTGAAAGAAATTAAGTATACAAAAACAAAAAATAATGAATATTTGGATTAAATTATTAAATTTAATCTTGAGGTACTTCATTTCATTAATAGTTTTTGAGTTTATTTAATAAATCTAATTGAAGAAAGAGATTATTGTTGTTTTTTTGTTTACATCCATAAAATGCATATTTTTAAATTTTTCTATAGAAAAAACTTCTTAATGTGTGAAAATAAATTTTAAATAAATTATAAATAAATTTGAATAAAGAAAACAAAAGTAAACTAGAAGCTTTATTAGAAAAAGCTGCTAATGAGCGGGATTTAGAAATCTGCGGTTTAAATATACAAACGAATCAAAATCCAATTGTTATTGAAATAATTATAAGAAAAACTAATGGGGATGACATTTCCTTAGATGATTGTGCACTATTTAATACCCCAGCATCTGACGAAATAGAAAAATCAAATCTTTTAAATTGTTCATATGTGTTAGAAATTAGTAGTCAAGGGGTCAGTGATGAATTAACCTCAGAAAGAGACTTCAAAACTTTTAAAGGTTTTCCAGTTAATGTTGAGTTAAACCAAAAGAATTCAAAAATAAAATTTCTGAATGGTTTACTTTATGAAAAGTCTAAAGATTATTTAGCCATTAACATAAAAGGTAAGATTAAAAAAATCCCTTTTGATGAAGTACTAAAAATTAGTCTTTGTACAATAAAAGATTAATTATTTCAACCATTATTCAAATCTCCATCATAGATGGCATTAGTTATTCTCCCAGGTTTAAACAATCTCATTGAAGACATTAGTGAGGAAAAAAAGTTACCTCCTAATATCGTGGAATTAGCCTTACGCGAAGCTTTATTAAAAGGATACGAAAAATATAGAAAAACTTTTTACATTGGAGTTAACCAAGATCCATTTGATGAAGAGTATTTCAGTAATTTTGATGTTGGACTAGATCTAGATGAAGAAGGGTATAGGATATTATCGAGTAAAATAATTGTTGAAGAAGTTGAGAGCGAAGATCATCAAATATCTCTTGAAGAAGTTAAACAAGTAGCAGATGATGCGCAAATAGGCGACACAGTCGTTTTAGACGTTACTCCAGAAAAAGAGGATTTTGGGCGAATGGCTGCTTCAACAACAAAGCAAGTTTTAGCCCAAAAATTAAGAGATCAACAACGAAAAATGATCCAAGAAGAATTTGCAGATTTGGAAGATCCTGTTTTAACTGCAAGAGTTATAAGATTTGAAAGACAATCAGTAATTATGGGAGTTAGTTCGGGTATTGGTAGACCTGAAGTAGAGGCCGAACTTCCCAAGAGAGATCAATTACCAAATGATAATTATAGAGCAAATGCAACTTTCAAAGTATTTTTGAAGGAAGTTAGCGAAATTGCAAGAAAAGGGCCGCAACTTTTTGTAAGTAGAGCAAATGCTGGTTTAGTGGTTTATTTATTTGAAAATGAAGTCCCGGAGATTCAAGAAGGTACAGTGAAAATTGTTGCTGTTTCAAGAGAAGCCAACCCTCCTTCAAGAGCTGTTGGGCCAAGAACAAAAGTAGCTGTTGATAGTGTCGAAGAAGAAGTGGACCCTGTAGGTGCCTGTATTGGAGCTAGAGGAGCAAGAATTCAACAAGTAGTAAATGAATTAAGAGGAGAAAAAATTGATGTTATTAAATGGTCATCTAATCCAATACAGTATATTTTAAACTCTTTAAGTCCTGCGAAAGTCGATCAAGTAAGACTTGTAGACCCAACAGGGCAACATGCGCACGTACTAGTTCCACCTGATCAATTAAGTCTCGCAATTGGTAGAGAAGGTCAAAATGTAAGACTTGCCGCAAGATTAACTGGTTGGAAGATTGATGTTAAAAACTCACATGAATACGATCAGGAAGCAGAAGATGCTGCAGTCTCTGAATTAATCATTCAAAGGGAAGATGAAGAGAATCTCCAAAGAGAAGCTGAACTAAGATTAGAAGCAGAACAAGCTGAGCGTGCGGCAGAAGATGCAAGATTAAGAGAGCTTTATCCCCTTCCCGAAGATGAAGAAGAATATGAAGAGGACCAATATGAAGGAGAAGAATTCACAGATAATGATCCATTAGAGACTGTTCAAGATACTGAGATATCTGCCAAAGAGGAAAAAAAACGGTGACACAACAAATCCCTGTTTTGCGTGTATGCATTTCATGTAGAAAAACATATGACCGGAAAGATCTTTTAAAGATTACTAAAGATTATAAGCAAGGCATCATGCTTCAAAAGGGAATGGGGAGATCAGCTTATATTTGCAAGTCAAAAAAATGCTACTCAGATTCCAAGATCAAAAAAAAGCTTCAAAAAGCTTTAAAAACATTTTTAGAGCCTGAATTTGTTGAAATTTTTGAAAAAGAAATTACAAGCTACAATAACTATCCCCATTAAGGGAATATAATTAAATTAAATCCTCTTCAATTTCAAAAGAGTACAAATCAGATTAAATGACTATCAGCGATAAAATCAGAATTTATGAACTTTCCAGAGACTTAAATCTGGAAAATAAAGATATATTGGATGCCGCTCAAAAACTTTCAATTTCAGTAAAAAGCCACAGCAGTTCAATTAGTGCAGAGGAAGCAAAAAAAATAAAAAATCTTATTAATAAAAAAAATTCAGATAAAAAAATTCTTTCTATTAAGAAACCTTCGATTAAAAAAGAAAATTATAAACAAAACAAAGAAAATGAATCTTCAGTCATCTCTTCTATAAAAGGGAAACCTCTTGAAGACAATTCAAAAAAAAAGCCATTGTTGATTAAACCTCTTAATAAACCTGAGAATCAAAAAATAATTTCAAATAAACCTACAATTCTCAATAAACCCACAAATACCAACAGTTCACAATCCCGAGCAAATCTTTCAAATAAAAATATAAATAGTAAACCTTCACAGAATTTAAACCAAGATAAAAAAACTTTTGCAAATAACACAACCCCACCTATCAAAAGTCCGGCAAAACCACCTATTCAACTAATTGCCAAGCCTAAAAATATAAATAATAATGTTAAATCCAATGAATCTTCCCAGAACATCTCAAGTGCAGGGGATAAAAGACTACTATCAAATAAACCTGATCAAAATACGAACAACCCCACCACAAAAATTTTTAATAATAGAATGAAAACCCCTGAGCTCGTGGGAGCTCCAATAAGAAGAGAAGATCCAAAAATAAATCCTAATAAGCAAAATAACAATAAGCAAAACATTGCTTTTAAACAAACTGTCTCAAACAGACCTGGTTCTCCCAATAGACCTGGCATACCCAATAGGCCTGGTTTAAGAAACAAACCTTCAGATCAAGGCAGACCTGGCTCATTTAATAGGCAAGGCAATCCCAATAGAACTGGTTCTCCCAATAGACCTGGCATGCCCAATAGGCCTGGTTTAAGAAACAAACCTTCAGATCAAGGCAGACCTGGCTCATTTAATAGGCAAGGCAATCCCAATAGAACTGGTTCTCCCAATAGAACTGGTTCTCCCAATAGACCTGGCATACCCAATAGGCCTGGTTCTAAATTCAATGGCCAAAATTCTTCTGGGATAAGGAAGCCAGTATCACCTAACGAACTTTTACAACTTCAAAAAAATAGTAACTCTGAGAAAGACAATCTAGGTAAAAAGAATAACGCAAAACAAAATATCGATGCACCTAAGCAGAAGGCGAAAGCGCCTAATAGTCGTCCAAATGCTACTCCAAGTTCTAAAAAAACTCCTCATAGAGCATTTTCAAATAGTTCAAAGAAACCTGGAAAGACAGACTGGGATGATAGCGCAAAACTTGAAGCATTAAGAAGTAAAAATCCTCAAAAACAAAGGCAGAAAGTTCATATTATTGGTGAAAATGATGATTCATTAACATCTGAAACCAGTGGATATTCAGGCGAGAAAATTTCAATTTTATCAGCAAGTCTGGCGCGTCCTAAGAAAGAAAAGTCTGAAGAAACTAAATCTCAAAAATCTATCAAACAATTTAAGAAGAAGAAAAAAGAGACCACAAGACAAAGGCAGAAAAGGAGAGCAATGGAATTAAAGGCTGCCAAAGAGGCCAAACAAGTAAGACCTGAAATGATAATAGTTCCCGAAGATAATTTAACTGTTCAAGAATTAGCTGATAAATTAAGCCTTGAAAGTTCCGAAATAATAAAATCTCTTTTCTTCAAAGGCATAACGGCAACTGTTACTCAATCACTTGACTTAGCAACTATCGAAACAGTAGCAGAAGAATTTGGGGTGCCTGTTTTACAAGATGATATCCAAGAAGCTGCTGAGAAAACAGTTGATATGATTGAATCTGATGATATTGATAATCTAATAAGAAGACCACCTGTTATTACAGTGATGGGTCATGTAGATCATGGCAAAACAAGTCTTTTAGATTCCATCAGAGAATCAAGAGTAGCTTCGGGGGAAGCAGGAGGCATCACTCAACACATAGGAGCTTATCAAGTTGAATTTGAACATGAATCTCAAAAGAAAAAATTAACTTTTCTTGACACCCCTGGTCATGAAGCCTTTACTGCAATGAGAGCAAGGGGTACAAAGGTTACAGATGTAGCTGTTCTTGTAGTTGCTGCAGATGATGGTTGCAGGCCTCAAACACTTGAAGCCATCAGTCATGCAAGAGCTGCAAAAGTACCAATTGTCGTTGCAATAAATAAAATTGATAAAGAAGGGGCTTCTCCAGACAGAGTAAAGCAGGAACTATCAGAAAAAGATTTAATTGCTGAAGATTGGGGAGGTGATACAGTGATGGTTCCAGTAAGTGCTATCAAAAAACAAAACATTGATAAATTACTCGAAATGATCTTATTGGTTTCAGAGGTAGAAGATCTACAAGCTAACCCAGATAGATTTGCAAAAGGTACTGTTATTGAAGCCCACCTAGACAAAGCAAAAGGACCTGTGGCTACTTTGTTAGTACAAAATGGAACCTTGAAATCTGGAGATGTTTTAGCTGCGGGTTCAGTCCTTGGAAAAATTAGAGCAATGGTTGATGAACATGGTAATAGAATCAAAGAAGCAGGGCCATCATTCCCAGTGGAAGCGCTAGGATTCAGTGAAGTACCCACTGCAGGGGATGAATTCGAAGTCTACCCTGATGAGAAAACTGGTCGAGCCATTGTCGGAGAAAGGGCAACAGATGCTAGAGCCACAAAATTAGCTCAGCAAATGGCCTCTAGAAGAGTCAGCTTATCATCATTATCAACTCAAGCAAATGATGGAGAACTTAAAGAGTTAAACTTAATTCTCAAGGCAGATGTTCAAGGTAGTGTTGAAGCGATATTAGGATCACTAGAACAATTACCAAAAAATGAGGTTCAAGTCAGAGTCCTACTTTCTGCTCCAGGAGAAATAACTGAGACAGATATCGATCTCGCTGCTGCATCTGGATCGGTAATCATTGGATTTAACACCTCATTAGCTTCTGGAGCGAAGAGAGCAGCTGATGCTAATGACGTTGATGTAAGAGAATATGAAGTAATCTATAAACTCTTAGAAGATATTCAGTTGGCCATGGAAGGGCTACTTGAACCTGATCTTGTTGAAGAATCATTAGGGCAAGCTGAAGTTAGAGCAACTTTCGCAGTTGGCAAAGGAGCTATTGCGGGCTGTTATATACAAACTGGCAAATTACAAAGGAATTGTTCTCTGAGAGTTATTAGATCAGAAAAAGTAATATTTGAGGGTAATTTAGACTCTCTAAAAAGAGCTAAAGATGATGTAAAAGAAGTAAACACAGGTTTTGAGTGTGGAGTTGGCTGCGATAAATTCTCTTCATGGATTGAAGGAGATGTAATAGAAGCATTCAAATTTGTCACTAAAAAAAGGACCTTATCACAATAATTAAACATCTAGCTTATTAATCTTTATTTCTGTCAAAGATTAATAAAGTGGGAAATATTACGCAAGCACCCAACTGTATGAGAAGATTATTTTGCTGCAATTCAGTTCCGCTTGCAATTCTCGAAAGCATTATTATAAGTCCCAAAAATGCAGAACCGCTAAAAGCTATCCACAATATTCTTCTCAATCCTTTGAAAGGAGCTTGAGATTCCTTTAATAATTTCTTTTTCAATTCAGGATCTATTTTTGACATAAATTCTTTCAATTATAAAATTAAGTCTATACGAAAAATTCAATATTTAATTTTGCCGGTATAGCTCAGCGGCAGAGCAACTGTCTCGTAAACAGTAGGTCATTGGTTCAATTCCAATTATCGGCACTTACAAAGCCAATTAAAATGATTAATAAAATTCTAAAATATGGATATCTTTTTAAATTATTTGTTTTTATTCCTCTTATTTTTTCTTTTGGCAAAAGAAGTTATATTGCGTTTGATGAAGGTTTTTATGCACTACAAGCTAGATGGATATTAGAAAAGGGTAACTGGACAATTCCACTTTGGTGGGATGAATATGTTTTAGATAGAACAATAGGATTACAGTTTTTAATAGCAAAGTCACAAGACTTTTTTGGAAGAAATATTTTTGCTGCATATCTACCAACAACTGTAGCTTCAATATTGATGCTTTTTACAACTTATAAATTACATGAAGAATTATTTAATAAAAAATATGCAATTATATCTCCACTAATCCTTGCTACTACATATCTGTGGTTTGACTACTCACACTTAGCCACTCAAGATATTATTTATTCATGTTTAGTAACTATTGGAGTATTAGCTTTAGTCAAAATAAAAAGTAAAAATAACAAATTCTATATTCTGCTTTTTGGAATTTGGATTGGTTTAGCTTTTATGATTAAAACTTTTTTAGTTTTTGTACCGTTATTATCACTAATACCATATATTTCTTTTAAAAAAAATTTTTTATTCATCAAATTTTTTTGGATAGGACTACTAATTGGATTTATTCCTTTTTTCTTTTGGACATTTTCTATCAACCCTTATTTAGACAAAAATATTATTTTTTACTTAGTTGAAAAGTTTAACTTTCTATCAAGTAAAAATACTTTTACAAATCCTTTCTATTATTATTTCTGGAATTTACCCGTAACATTTTTACCATGGAGTTTTTTTGCAATTATTGGCACAACATACAATATATTTCAAGGTAAAGAGAATAAATATATACTAGCTTTTTTCCCGTTAATTTTAGTAGCGTCCCTTAGCATTTTCTCTACAAAGACTCCCTATTATACTCTACAAATCTCATCTATTTTTTCATTAAATACTTTTGTAGGAATAAAGTATTTATTCAATTCTTATAAATGCAGTCGATTTTTTATATTTATCACTTCAAAAATAATTCCATTATTTATATTTGCTCTAACTTTCACATATTATTTTTTCTTTAAAGATTCACTTAACTTTAATACAAGGGAAAATACGTTTATTATTCTTGGATTATTATCTTTCGGCTTATCTTGGTCATTAATAAAACATGGAAATTCATTCAAAGAAATATTAATAACTCTAATAATTGGACCTTACTTATTCACTTCATTTATTTTACAATCAGGTTTGTTCACTGATAGATCTAGAGAACTAAGAGAGAAAATGGAATATGTTTCATCCCTTGATTTAGTGAAAAATCAAACGATCATGGTTGATAAAAAAGGAATCAACAACTCTCGATCGCAATCAAAAATCATAAGGATTTCATTATCAACTCCTAAATTAGGTGGGGGATTAGAGAGTATTAATCAGTTAAAAAAATCTGAATTAGCATGGACAACTGACCTTAAAACAATAAAAAATAATAATGATTCTTTCGAAGTGATATACGAAGATGATGTTTTAAATCCATGGAAATTAATATTAAAAAAGTAAATAATCAATATATAATAAATTGTCGTTTGTAATCTTTCATAATGAGATCTGTTAATAGTTGGAATTTAACTAATAAAGAACTTCATCAATTATTCAAAGAAAATAACGAATTTATTTCTATTAAAGTCCGTGGTAATACTTGGGAGCCAATCACTAGATGGCTAAGATTAGATTCAAGAATTTTTAGAGAAACTACTAGCAAAGCAAGAATAACTTTATGCGATATCGAATCTCTAGCAGAAATTTATAACTACAGATCAATTAGATGGAAAGCAAAAAAACTAACTCCTATGCCCACTAAGATAATTCCACAATCTATTAAAAATATTTTTCGGAAAATACCAATCATAAAACAACTCGCTTATGAACTCGAAATAGTTTTTTATAAATATAGTGAAAATATTTCTGAACATTTAATATCAATAGTAATTCCTGCAAGAAATGAAGCTGGTAATAAAGAACTTTTAATAAATGCTTTAAATAAATTCAAAAATATACCCAATAAATTAGAAATTATATTTGTAGAAGGTAATAGTAATGATAATACATATGAGATTTTGAGAGAATTAAAAGAAAATTTCTCAAATTTCTTCAATATCTCTCTCTTAAAACAAACTTCTAAAGGGAAGAAAAATGCAGTCGTGGAGGGGTTTAATATTTCTTCAGGTGAGACACTCGCCATAGTTGATAGTGATTTTACTGTAGATATTGATGACAGTATTGCAGCAATTATGGAATCAACCAAAAATAAAAATATCCTAATTAATTGCGCCCGCACAACTTTTCCAATGGAAAAAGATGCGATGAGATGGGCAAATTATATAGGAAATAGACTCTTCGCAATTTTTCTATCAATTCTCATAAATAAGCCTGTATCAGATTCACTCTGTGGAACAAAAGTTTTTTCAAGAAAATTCTTTAAACTTATGAAAGAAAATGGAAGTTGGGATTCCAAATCTGACCCATTTGGAGACTTTACAATAATATTTGAAGCTGCGAACAACAACATAAAAATATTAAATTATCCTGTTAGATATTACGCTAGAAAATCTGGAGCACCAAATATATCTAGATGGGTTGATGGATTAAAACTTCTCAAAGTATGCTGGATTTATATGGTTTCTGATATCTGAATTAAATAAAATTTTTGCGTGTATTTTCTTCGGATTTTTAATTTCTCCAAATTAGTAATAAAGTAGTTAGATTCTTAAGTAAATAATTTCATTAAATTTCATGATATGAATTTTAATTTGAAACTTGAAAAATTAAATAAAAAAAATTACCAAAGAAAGCACTATGGAAAAATACTAACTGTAAGACTGCCGTGTAATCCAATATTTCCAATAGGACCTATTTACTTAGCAGACCATATTCATAAATGTTTTCCATGTTTAGAGCAGCAATTCATTGATCTAGCAATAATTCCATCTAATAAAGTTTCCAAATATTTAGCGAGGAAAATTGATCAATTTAGACCACATCTAATCATTTTTTCTTGGAGAGATATCCAAATTTATGCACCTGTTGATGGTAGAAGTGGAAATCCCCTACAAAACTCTTTTGAAGTTTTCTACTCAAAAAATATACTTAAAAAAATAAGAGGTTCCTGGGGAGGATTAAAATTAATTGCATCTCATTATGGAGAAATATATAGAAATACTTCTTTAGTCAAGATGGGGCTAAAAAGAGCACAAAAATACAATAAAAATGTAAAAGTAATTTTAGGAGGTGGAGCTGTTAGTGTCTTCTATGAACAATTGGGAAATCTACTCCCTACAGGAACTGTTATTTCAGTTGGAGAGGGAGAAAATCTCATAGAAAAAATCATTAGAGGAGATTCAATAGAGGAAGAAAGATGTTATATTGCTGGACAAAAACCTCGGAACAAATTAATACATGAACAACCCTCAGGCACTCTTAAAACTGCCTGCAACTATAAATATATTAAATCGATATGGCCTGAATTCGATTGGTATATAGAAGGTGGAGACTATTATGTAGGCGTACAAACAAAAAGAGGATGTCCTCATAATTGTTGTTTCTGTGTTTACACAGTTGTTGAGGGGAAGCAAGTTCGCGTTAATCCTGTTAAAGAAGTAATCAAAGAAATGAAGCAATTATATGATCTTGGAGTAAGGGGATTTTGGTTTACAGATGCACAGTTTATTCCAGCCAAAAAACATATTGAAGATGCAAAAACACTTTTGCGAGCAATTAAGGACCAAGGCTGGGACGATATAAATTGGGCTGCATACATCAGAGCAGATAATATTGATGCTGAGCTAGCTCAGCTTATGGTTGATACAGGTATGAGCTATTTTGAAATAGGTATCACCTCAGGATCTCAAGAACTCGTTAGAAAAATGAGATTAGCGTATGACCTTGAAACTGTATTAAATAATTGCAGAATGTTAGTCAAATCAGGTTTCAAGAATCATGTTTCAGTCAATTATTCATTTAATGTTTTTGATGAAACGCCCAGCACTATAAGACAAACAATTGCTTACCATAGAGAATTAGAAAATATTTTTGGTAAAGGTTTAGTTGATCCAGCTATATTTTTTATAGGTTTGCAACCTCACACTCTTCTTGAGAAGTATGCCTTGGAACATAAAATTCTGAAGCCAAATTATAATCCAATGAGCATGATGCCCTGGACAGCGAGAAAACTTCTTTGGAATCCAGGGTCACTAGGGGAAAAACTTGGTCAGGTTTGCTTAGAAGCTTTTGATAATCCTGAAGACGAATTTGGCAAAACAGTCATCGATATTCTTGAGAGAGAATATGGAAAGTCCTCCTTAAAAGAATCCCTAAAAGTCCGCCCTTTATCAGAAAGGAAATTAGCTCATTCTAAATAATAAATTCAACCGTTATTAATCCTCTTTCTCAATTGAACTAGAAATTCCTTTAGATTTTAAAGATTCTGAGTAAAATTCTGCAGGCTCTAAATCACAAACAATTACTAAACCAATACCCGTATTGTGTGCTTCAAGCATTATGGCAATAGCATCTTGTTCGCTTAATTGCGGCACAACTTCTCGAAGTGAAATAGTGACATACTCCATAGAATTAACTGGGTCATTATGAAGTAAAACCTTATATTTTGGAGATTTATTTTTTAATTCAGCAGGTTTCTTTTCAATCACTGCTGAATTATTATTTACACCTTGTTCTAACTTTATAGATAGCATTAAATTTATTAGAGTTTAAATTGTACTAATAATTATATATTAATTATTCTTTCCATTGCATCAAGGACGTTTGATCGTGAGTTAAATGCTGACAAGCGAAAATAACCCTCTCCTGCTAATCCAAATCCGCTCCCAGGTGTTCCCACTACACTAACTTTTTGGAGAAGGAAATCAAAAAAGTCCCAAGATGTCATTTGATCTGGAACTTTAATCCAGATATAAGGAGCATTGTCCCCACCATAGACTTTATATCCTGAATTCTGAAGTTTATTTTTCATTATTTTTGCATTTTCCATATAAAAATCAATCAAACCTCTCACCTGTTTCTTCCCTTCAAGAGAATAAACAGCCTCTGCTCCTTTCTGAACCACGTAACTTACTCCATTGAACTTTGTAGATTGTCGCCTATTCCAAAGAGGCCATAACTCAATTTCCTCATTTTTTGAGCTCAAACCTTTAAGATTTTTAGGTATTACTGTAAAAGCACATCTAACTCCAGTGAATCCTGCATTCTTTGAAAAAGATCTAAATTCAATAGCACAATCCTTTGCTCCCTCAATCTCATATATTGAATGTGGAATATCATTATCTTGAATAAATGCTTCATAAGCTGCATCAAAAAGTATTAGGGATTTGTTTTGAAGAGCATAGTCAACCCACTTTTTCAATTCTGCTTTATTAATCGTTGCTCCAGTCGGATTATTAGGAAAACAAAGATATAAAATATCAACTTTTTTTTCAGGTAGTTCTGGCAGAAAGTTATTTCCCTCATTTATTGCAAGATATGTCAATCCTTGATAAGTTCCATTTTCAAGAGAATCACCAGTTCTGCCTGTCATAACGTTACTATCCACATATACAGGGTAAACAGGATCTGTTACAGCAATTGAATTATCTTTACCAAGAATATCTAAAATATTGCTACTATCGCATTTTGAACCATCAGAAACAAAAATTTCTTCAGGTGAGATTTGACAGCCTCTCGAAATAAAATCATTCTCAGATATTTTTTCTCTCAGCCAAGAATAACCTTGTTCTGGTCCATAACCTCTGAAACCATCTGTTGTTCCCATTTCATCTAAAGCTTTACCCATAGCCTCTATGCATGCTTTAGGTAATGGTTCTGTAACATCTCCTATACCAAGTTTAATAATTTCAGCACTCTTATTTGATTGAGAATACATTTTTACCCTTTTAGCAATTTCAGGGAATAAATAGCCTGCTTTGAGTTTTAAATAATTTTCGTTTACTTGAACCACTTTAGAAAAAAAATTTCACCAGTACTTAGAATAATGTATTAACGTGCTTTAGTGGTGATTAGGTGTTAATATTATCTTAGTTATGATTAATTCAAGAGATAATCATAGCTATGAAATCAATCTCAATTAGTTTGAAAATCGTTTAAAGCTTTATAAATAGCAGAATTTAATCACTATTAATTTTATTCATTTCTAAAAAGTAAATAATAATAGCTAAAAAGCTTTATTAAAAGATAAAACCTAATTCTTTAATTTAGAAAATTTTCAAAATCCAAATCATTCAGAATCAATTATATGTCTCAGCAAATTATCATCGCTGAGCAGGCTCGAATAGCAGCACTACTCACAGATGATCGAGTTGATGAATTAGTCGTCGCACAAGGTCAATATCAAATTGGCGATATTTTTTTAGGAACAGTTGAAAATGTTCTCCCTGGCATTGATGCCGCTTTTATAAATATTGGAGAAAGTGAGAAAAATGGATTCATCCATATTTCAGATTTAGGTCCACTAAGACTTAAAAAAGGTACATTTGGAATAACTGAATTACTAGAACCAAAACAAAAAGTTTTAGTACAGGTAATAAAGGAACCCACAGGCTCAAAAGGTCCCAGAGTAACCGGGAGTATTTCGATCCCAGGAAAATACCTGATATTACAGCCATATAGCCAAGGAGTAAATATTTCAAGAAAAATAAATACAGAAACAGAACGAAGCCGTTTGAAATCTCTTGGGGTTTTAATAAAACCACCCAGCACAGGCTTGTTATTTAGAACAGAGGCTGAAAAAATAAAAGAAGAACTTCTAATTGAAGATTTAGAACAATTAACTCAACAATGGGAAAATATACTAAAAATTTCTGAAGCCTCTAATCCGCCAAATTTAATAAAAAGAGATGATGATTTCTCTCTTAAGATTTTGAGAGATTATATTAAAGAATCAACCAAAAGCATAATTATTGATAGTAAATTTTCAGTTGCAAGGGCAAAAGATTTTTTAATAAATTATGAATCTGATATAGATATTGAATTTCACGATAACAGTTTAAACCAACATATTATCGAAAAGTACGAAATTAAGAAGACAATTCAAAAAGCTCTCCAGCCGAGAGTAGATCTTCCTTCGGGAGGCTACATTATTATCGAACCTACTGAAGCTTTAACAGTAATCGATGTAAACTCTGGATCATTTACAAGATCCGCAAACTCAAGACAAACCGTTTTATGGACAAACTGCGAAGCAGCAGTTGAAATCTCAAGGCAAATGAAATTAAGAAATATTGGTGGAGTTATAGTAATAGATTTTATTGATATGGAATCTAGAAGAGATCAATTTCAGTTACTTGAGCATTTTACCTCAGCAATAAAAGATGATTCTGCTAGGCCTCAGATAGCTCAGCTTACTGAATTAGGCTTAGTAGAGTTAACCAGAAAAAGACAAGGTCAAAATATATATGAATTATTCGGTAAAAAATGTTCTACATGCGATGGTACCGGACATGTAGAAAATATTTTAAATCAAGAAATTTCTAATTTCAAAATTAAAAATATTGAAAATAAATCTAATCAATCAAACAATCTAAAAGCTATAGATGCAGATACTTATCAAGCAACTGATGAGCAGGAAAAAATAATTGACAAGGAATTAATTAACTCCAAAGATCCAAGTAAAGAGAATTCTTCTAATAAAAAAGAAAAAGAGAATGATAATTTGAACCAATCAAATTCAAAAGAAAAAAATATAATAACTGTTGATCTTACAAATGAAGAAAAAATTGTTTTCAGTCAATTAGGTATTAATCCACTTGTAAAGTTAGGTAAAGAATATCTCACCAGCAATAATTTTGTGCGTTTAAAAGAAAGTAATAAAGAAACAGTAAAACCCTTAGATAATAAAAAAACAAAAGCAAAACAAATTAAAAAAATCTCAAAATTGGGAGAAGATAAGATTCAAATTAAAATTGAAGAAAATGCAAATTCTAAAGATAAATCAACAAATAAAACTAATGAAAATAATGAAGTTGTTTTAACAGATAAAAAGGATGAAGTTGACCTTACAGATGATCTAAACAATGCAAGAAAAAAAAGAAGAAGATCTTCAGCAAGCATTGAATAAAGTATTCGAAGTTGGAATAGATGAAGTTGGACGTGGAGCGATTTTTGGTCCAGTTTTTGCAGCAGCTGTAGTATTAACTGAAAAAAATAAATTAATCTTAAAACAATTTGGTGTAACAGATAGTAAGAAACTAACTCCCAAAAAAAGGAAATTACTTTTACCAAAAATTTTATTACTTTCTTCAGATTATGGAATTGGGCAATCTTCGGCCAGAGAAATAGATAAGTTAGGTATCAGGGGTGCGACAGAACTTTCAATGATAAGAGCTTTAAAAAAATTAAAAGAAAAGCCATCTGAATTAATAATTGATGGTCCCTTATTATTAAGGCCATGGGGCGGAATTCAGAAAAACATAATATCCGGAGACTCAAAGTTTATCTCGATAGCTTCAGCAAGCATAGTTGCCAAAGTTTCTCGCGACAATCTAATGGAGAGGTTAGAAAAAAAATACTCAGGATACTTGATATTTAAAAATAAAGGTTATGGAACCAGAGAGCATTTTTCATTACTCAAAAAAAATGGAATAACTAAACTTCACAGAAAAAGTTTTTTAAAGAAATCAAATCTTATTTAATTCACACCAATCTAAAAAATCTTTTACGAGTTGCTGTTGAACCCTTGACTTTATACCCAACAGAATCCCATTTAATACCGAATGACCAGTAGATTCCAAAATTTTCTTTGGTACCAGCTTCAGTAGAGGGGGTTGGCTTACAGATACTCCAAGAAGCGCCTCACCTTCTAAACCAATATCAGTTGCTTCCAAATTCGCTTTCAAAATAAGATTAAAATCATCTATCATCCCCAAACCATCTAATGTACTTTCAAGAGCACTCATTTTTAAAATTCCATCTTTATTTTCTACCGCAATTGAGACAACAGGGTTAATATCTAATTGGAAAACCTTAAAACTTGTTACTGTATACTTATACCTACCTACTCCTTCTGGTACTAATTTTTTGGAGTCAAGCATTGCTCCAACAACTCTTTCTTCCTCCAAAAGATATTTAGAAAGATATTCTTTATTACGTGTTACAGAAAGCTTGAGTTTCTGTTTAGCATCAAAAGACAATAGCATTTTCTATAATCCTCCAATGCTTATTTGATCTCTTTTTTTTTTACAATTAATCATGCGCAAACAAGTTGCATATTTAGGTCCACAAGGAACATACGCAGAAAAAGCAGCCCATATATTATCAAAGCTTGCCGATTTTCAGACACCTATATTTGTACCATGTAATGGGTTACATTCGGTCATTAAATCAATAGCGTACAACAATTGTGATGCTGCTGTAGTCCCTATAGAAAATTCTGTAGAAGGGGGAGTTACAGCTACTCTGGATGCCCTTTGGAAATTCCCTGAAATTTTTATAAATAAAGCAATTGTTTTACCTATAAAACATGCATTAATTAGTGATGGAGAACTTTCAAACATTTCAGAAGTATTATCTCATCCTCAAGCATTAGCTCAATGTTCAGAATGGTTATCTGAAAATCTTCCAAATGCAATTCCTCTCCCAACAAATTCAACATCAGAAGCTGTCAATATGATCAAGGGGAGTAAATTCAGAGCTGCTATCGGTTCAAAATCGTTGATTGAAATTGAAGGACTTAAAGAATTAGCCTTTCCTATTAATGATGTTCCAGGTAATTGCACTAGATTTGTTTTATTAAGCAAGGAATCAAATTCAAATTTAGCTAATATTGCCAGTTTTGCTTTCTCGTTAATTTCAAATAAACCAGGTGCTTTGCTTAAAGCTATAAATTATATTGCAGATTTTGGATTTAATATGAGTAAAATTGAATCGAGACCTTCAAAAAGAGAATTAGGTGAATATATAATTTATGTAGATTTAGAAATCAAAGATCAAAATAATATTAAAAATTTTCTTGAATTAAAAAATAAGTTAAAGCCACTTTGCAAGAATTTTGTAGACTTTGGAAATTATCTTTCTGAAAATGTTGAACTTGATTAATTTACCCTCTACATTTATAAACTCCAAACTCCATTAAACCTTTTTTAAATGCCCAATTCATGAGAAGAATTGTTGGAATCTCTCTAATCGACTTAATTATCGCAAATGGGCCAAGTGACAAAATTACAAAGGGCCTTCGAATGCCTTCAATAATGGAGTCGTACCATGAAGGATTTGTATAGTAATTCCAATTTTCAGAAATAACTCTTCCTGAACTATTTTCGTTAGTTCTAAGAATGTTACTAAATTCGTCAATGCTAATGAAATTAGGATGTACCCATTGTTCAAGTAATTGTTTAAGAACTAACTTTTCAAAAAATGATGGGGGGTATGCCTCAAGGTCTCTTGAGTTCCAATCAGCCAACGCTAAAAACCCTCCTGGTCTTAGAGTTCTCAGCATTTCGTCTGCAAACCTAGTTTTATCATTCATGTGTGCACCAGCCTCAACACTCCAGACGGCATCAAATGATCCATCTTCAAATTTTAAATCCAAAGCATCCATAACTTGGAAGTTGCAATTTAGCCCATCAGGAGTAAGTTCTCTTGCTCTTTTAACTTGAGCCGGACTAATTGTAATGCCAGTGACATTAAACCCATAATATTCTGCAAGGATCCTAGAACTTCCCCCTATGCCACAACCTACATCAAGAATTCTTGATCCCTGCGGTAATTTATCTAAACCACTCCATTTGACTAATTCATGAACAAACTGAACTTTAGCCTTTCTAAAATCAATATTTTTTTGGCCTGAGGGATAAAAACCCAAATGTATATGTTCTCCCCATAATCTCTCAAGTAATTTGTCTTGGGTCCAAGCATCATATGCAGAGGCTACTGTACCGGAAGAAATATATTTTCTAGCATTGTTTCTCCATATTATCGCTAGGGCTAGAAAGAATAAAAATATTAAAAAAAAAGGGATTAATAATTCAAACATTTAATTTTCTTTTATATCAGGAAAACTCTCTTTCAATGCTGTTCTTGCTGCAAGTTGTTTTCTTGTATGATCAAGCATTTCATATTCTCTTTGCAAACGGGTAAAAGTATTTCTCTCTTCAAGAAGTCTTTGCTGTTCTTCCGCAACAGGACCGCCCAAATGAGCTCCTATCCAAAATGATAATTCCATTGGGTTATCAGGTAATTTATCAGGTAGATTTTTTTTTGTATTAGTCAATTTACTCGTTAAATTAATAACATCACTAAGTGCTTCTTTTACTGAATCTTTTAGAGAATCTAATTTTTTAAAATCATCAATATTATCATCACAAATCCAACTAACCATTGCAGAACAAAATGGCGTCGAACGAGTAATTTCTAAGACTTGAAATCTTTGTTGGCCAAGAGTAATAATATTACTTGTCCCATCCTCTGCAGTTTGATGTTTTAGAATTTGTGCGCAACATCCAACATTAGCCATACTTTTAGTAGTTGGATCCCACTTGATCACTCCAAACATAGAGTCACTTTCAAGAACAGATTGGAGCATAATCCTATATCTCGATTCAAAAATATGTAAAGGCATTACTTCTTGAGGAAAAAGGACTACCTCTGGCAAAGGAAATAAAGGTAATTCCCTTACTGAGAGTTCTCCCATTTAAACCTCATTTCATTTTTTTTATACTAAACAATTTAGGGCAGTTTCGGGATTTATTAAAGTTTAACTTCTATATCTACACCACTAGGGAGATCTAATTTCATTAAAGCATCAATAGTTTTTGCAGAAGGACTGTAAATATCTATTATTCTTCGATGTGTTCTTGTTTCAAAATGCTCTCTAGAATCTTTATCAACATGTGGTGATCTCAGGACGCAATAAATCTTCCTTTTTGTAGGTAAAGGTATTGGACCTATAGCTGAAGCAGAAGTAGTATCAGCAGTTTGGATGATTTTGTCGCAAGATAAATCAAGCATTCTTCTATCAAATGCTTTGAGCCTTATTCTTATTTTTTGTTGTGCAATTGATGCAGTCATAGTGTCAAATAACTTCTAGTAAAGGGTCATTGATTAAAATGACCCTTATCGATAAACATATATTAGATGATTGAGGTTAAATTTTTAAAATTCAAATTTATTATTTGAGAATTTTAGAAACAACTCCAGCACCGATAGTACGTCCACCCTCACGTATGGCAAATCGCATACCTTGTTCAATAGCTACTGGACAAATTAGTTCACCAGTCATCTTAATTCTGTCTCCTGGCATCACCATTTCAACATTAGAGCCATCATCTGAGGTAAATGCTGTTATTTGACCTGTCACATCAGTTGTTCTGATGTAGAACTGGGGTCTATATCCTGCAAAGAAAGGAGTATGTCTTCCGCCCTCTTCTTTTTTGAGAACATAAACTTCTCCCTCAAACTGAGTATGAGGAGTAATAGATCCTTTCTTCACAAGAACCATTCCTCTCTCAATATCTTCTTTCTGGACACCCCTTAAAAGTAAACCAACATTGTCACCAGCCATTCCTTCGTCAAGAAGTTTTCGGAACATTTCAACTCCAGTAACAGTTGTTAATCTTGTATCTCTTATTCCAACTATTTCTACCTCTTCTCCAACCTTAACTTTACCTCTCTCAATTCTTCCAGTAGCAACAGTTCCTCTACCAGTAATTGAGAAAACATCTTCAACTGCCATCAAGAATGGTTTATCAACTTCTCTTTCTGGTTCAGGAATGTTAGCGTCAACAGCTTTCATTAATTCTTCAATCTTTGATTCCCAAGTAGAATCACCTTCAAGAGCTTTTAAACCTGAAACTTGAACTATAGGAATATCATCTCCAGGGAAGTCGTAGCTATCTAAAAGTTCCCTAATTTCCATTTCGACAAGTTCAATAATTTCTTCATCATCAACCATATCGCATTTATTTAGAGCAACAACAAGAGCAGGAACTCCAACCTGTTTAGCTAAAAGGATATGCTCTTTTGTTTGAGCCATAGGACCATCTGTAGCTGCGCAAACTAGAATTGCTCCATCCATCTGGGCAGCTCCTGTGATCATGTTTTTCACATAATCAGCGTGTCCTGGGCAATCGACATGAGCATAATGTCTGCCTTCAGTTTCATATTCAACATGAGCTGTATTAATGGTAATCCCACGCTCTCTTTCTTCAGGAGCACCATCAATGTCTCCATAGTCTTGAGCTTGAGCTTGACCTTTTTTAGCTAATACATTTGTAATAGCAGCTGTTAGTGTTGTTTTTCCATGATCAACATGGCCAATAGTACCTATGTTGACATGTGGTTTGTTTCTTTCGAACTTCTCGCGAGCCATTTTGAATTAAAGAATCGAGGGTTTAAGAGTGTTTTGTTTAGAGATCAGGAGTTGCCCTGATTCTTGGAAATGATAGCTTCAGCAACATTACGAGGAACTTCCTCATAATTTGCGAACTCCATTGAAAATATACCCCGACCTTGAGTCATTGATCGGAGTTGAGTGGCATAACCGAACATTTCGGCTAAGGGCACTTTGGCCTGTACCTTAGACAATCCATCATCAACAGATTGTCCTTCTACTTGACCTCTTCTAGAAGAGAGATCACCAATTACAGATCCAAGAAAGTCGTCAGGACTTTCGACCTCAACTTTCATCATAGGCTCTAAAAGGACAGGATTGCATTTTTTAACCCCGTCTTTAAAAGCCATGGAACCTGCAATTTTGAAGGCCATTTCAGATGAGTCTACATCGTGGAATGAACCATCGACTAGTGTTACTTTTACATCAATGAGTGGATAACCGGCAAGAACACCAGATTCACAGGTTTCTTTCATTCCATTAGATGCAGGACCAATATACTCTTTTGGTACAGCTCCACCAACAATTTTGTTAACAAATTCAAAACCTTTACCAACTTCAGCAGGTTCCATTTCAATAATTACATGACCATATTGACCTTTACCTCCAGTCTGTCTTGCATATTTACCTTCACCTTTAGAACTAGACCTAATAGTTTCTCTATATGAAACCTGTGGAGCTCCTATATTTGCTTCAACTTTAAATTCCCTTAACATTCTGTCAACAAGGATTTCCAAGTGCAATTCACCCATACCTGCAATAACAGTTTGATTTGTCTCGGGATCTGTACTTACCCTAAAGGTTGGATCTTCTTCAGACAAAGCAGTTAAAGCTTTTGATAATTTTTCCATATCGCCTTTAGTTTTTGGCTCAACAGCTACTGAGATAACTGGTTCAGGGATAAACAATGTTTCCAAAACTATTGGATCTTCTGTGTTACATAAAGTGTCACCAGTTGTTGTGTTCTTAAGACCTAATACAGCTCCTAAATCCCCTGCCCTCAATTCATCAACCTCCTCTCTTTCATCAGCCTTAAGAATCACTAATCTAGAAATTCTCTCTTTAGCATCCTTAGTAGAATTCATTACATAACTTCCCTTCGAAAGAACACCTGAATACATTCTTACGAAAGTTAATTTCCCATAGGGGTCTGACATAACTTTGAATGCTAATGCACTGAAAGGAGCATTATCATCTGAAGGTCTAACATCTTCTTTGCCACTTGGCAAAACACCTTGTATTGGTTTCACATCAACTGGAGCTGGCAAGTAATCAACTACAGCGTCTAAAACAAGTTGGACACCTTTATTCTTAAAAGCTGAACCGCATAATACGGGAACCAATCCATGTTTTAAAACCCCTTCTCTGATACCTCTTTTAAGTTGTTCTTCAGATAATTCTCCTGTTTCAAGAAATATTTCTATTAACTCTTCATCATTTTCTGCGACACTCTCCATTAACTTTAATCTCCACTCAGCAGCTTCCTCGACCATGTCAGATGGAATTGGTCCCTCTTCAATATCAGTACCTAAATCGTTTTTGTAAAGATATGCTTTGTTGGCTACTAAATCGATAATGCCTGTAAGATCACCTTCAGCCCCAATTGGTAACTGGATTGGAAGTGCATTTGCCTTTAGTCTATCTTTAATTTGCTTATTAACTTTTAAAAAATCCGCACCAGTTCTATCCATTTTATTAACAAAAACCATTCTTGGTACAGAGTATCTATCTGCTTGACGCCAAACTGTTTCGGATTGAGGCTGAACTCCGCCAACTGCACAAAATACAGCTATAACTCCATCCAACACACGCATTGATCTTTCAACTTCAATAGTAAAGTCAACGTGTCCAGGAGTATCAATAATATTAATCCTATGATCTTGCCAACTAGTAGATATTGCCGCAGCAGTAATAGTTATTCCTCTTTCTCTTTCTTGAGCCATCCAATCTGTTACAGCAGCACCATCGTGCACCTCTCCTATCTTATGAACAACGCCTGAATAAAACAAAATTCTCTCAGTTGTGGTCGTCTTACCTGCATCAATGTGAGCGGCTATACCTATATTCCTTACTCGTTCTAGGGGAAAGTCGCGTGCCAATTTTAAAGCTCCAAATAAAATAAATTTTGATAAGTGTAGTTCACTTTAAAAGCAAACTTTAATAATAATAAACTACTTAAGTACCTTTTGATGAAATTAATATCTGTAATGTGCAAAAGCTTTATTAGCTTCTGCCATTTTATGAGTATCTTCTCTTTTTTTAACTGAACTACCTGTTTCATTTGCTGCATCCATCAACTCGCCAGCTAGTTTTTGGGACATACTTTTGCCATTTCTTGCGCGTGAAAATGTAACAAGCCATCTTAATGCCATAGCTGTACCCCTCTCTTGGCGAACTTCCATAGGTACTTGATATGTTGCACCACCAACTCTTCTAGCTCGTACCTCGACAAGAGGAGTAGCATTTTTTACAGCTGTTTCAAATAATTCCACTGCATTCCCTCCTGTCCTCTCGCTTATTAAAGAAAACGCATCAGACAATATCCTTTGAGCAGTTGATTTTTTACCATGCTTCATCAATCGAGAAATCATCATTGAAGCAAGACGACTATTAAATTGAGGATCAGGAAGAACTGGTCTTTTTACTGCTGCATTACGACGTGACATGTTTAAAAAAAGTGATGTTTACAAATTAATCTTTTGGAGCTTTTGCTCCATACTTAGATCTGGATTGACGTCTATCTTTGACTCCAGCCGTATCTAAAGTTCCTCTTATTATATGATATCTAACTCCTGGCAAATCCTTTACTCTTCCACCCCTAAGCAGTACTACAGAATGTTCTTGCAAATTATGTCCAATCCCAGGGATATAAGCAGTTACTTCGAAACCAGACGTTAATCTAACCCTAGCAACTTTTCTCAAAGCTGAATTAGGCTTCTTTGGTGTTGATGTATAGACTCTCGTACATACCCCTCTTCTCTCAGGGCAAGCTTTTAACGCAGGAGATTTTGTTTTCTTTGTCAGACGTTTTCTTTCTGAACCTACTAACTGTGAGATGGTGGGCATCTATTAAAACTTAGATAAAAATAAACATTTAACCATCATAACCTTTTAAGAGCACTTACTAAAAGTTTTTAATTATATTTTTTTTAAAATTTGTCAAATTAAAATTATTTGGTAAATATTCATTATCTTTAGATTTATTTTCATATTTATTTTTATAATACAAATACATAAATAACTAAATAGAATTAAATAATCTATGGGAGAGAGTATCAAAAGAATCGTTGGCCCATATCAAGATAGTTATTCCCCAAATGGAATAATTGGAGAGAAAGATGCGTGTGGAGTTGGTTTCGTAGCAAATGTTGAAGGTATAGAAAGCAACTGGATCCTTAAACAATCTCTAAAGGGCCTAAACTGCATGGAGCACAGAGGAGGTTGTGGAGGAGATAGTGACTCAGGAGATGGAGCAGGCATTTTATGTTCAATTCCATGGGGATATCTAGAAGAGAAAATTAATCTAAAAAATACTCAAGAATTTAATAGAGGTTTAGGCATGGTCTTTATGCCTAATAAAATAAAAAAAATTGAAATATGTAAATCAATATGTGATGAAGAAGCAGAAAAATTAAAAGTCAACAAAACATATTGGAGAACAGTACCTGTTAATTATGAAATCTTAGGTCCTTTAGCTAAAGCAAATGCTCCATTTATCTGTCAGTGGATTTTATATATAGATAAAAAAGATCATAAGGATGTTGAAAGGCTTTTATTTCAATTAAGGAAAAGAATTGAGAAAAAAATAAGAGAAACTTTCAAAAACGATGTTAGAGATTGTGAATTTTATTTTGCCTCACTAAGTTCTCAAACAGTTGTTTATAAAGGTATGGTTCGCTCTGAAATATTATCCGAATTTTATCAAGATCTAAAAGAAGAGAGTTTTAAAGTTTCATTTTCTGTTTATCATCGTAGATTTAGTACTAATACACTTCCAAAATGGCCACTAGCTCAGCCCATGAGATTTTTGGGTCATAATGGTGAAATAAATACTCTCTTAGGCAATATTAATTGGGCTAAAGCTTCAGAAACACATATAGATGATTTTTGGGGAGAGTTATCTAATGAAATTAAGCCCATTGTAGATGTAAACAAAAGTGATTCATCAAATCTTGATGCAACCCTTGAAATCAATATTCGTTCAGGTCAGCCCATTACTGACTCATTATTAAAACTCGTTCCTGAAGCATTTCGAGATCAACCAGAACTTGAGGAGAGAGAGTATATAAAGGCTTTTTATGAATATTCTGCAAGCCTACAAGAAGCTTGGGATGGTCCAGCACTCCTTGTATTTGCTGATGGAAATTTTGTCGGAGCAACGCTTGATAGAAATGGCCTAAGACCAGCAAGATATTCAATCACAAGTGATGGTTTTGTAATCATGGGCTCTGAGACAGGAGTAGTAGATCTTGAAGAAGAAAGAGTAATAGAAAAAGGTCGATTAGGACCGGGACAAATGTTGGCAGTTGATTTTCATCAGCATAGAATCCTAAGAAATTGGGAAGTAAAATCTGAAGCCGCTCAAAGGCATGATTATAAAAATCTTCTCAGTAATAGAACTATAAAAATTGAAAATAATGAATGGGTTAAAGACTGCAAACTAAAAGACCTTGAGTTGTTGCAACAACAAACTGCATACGGGTTTTCAGCGGAAGATAATGACCTTATCTTAGACTCAATGGCTTCATTAGCTAAAGAGCCTACTTATTGCATGGGCGACGACATCCCATTAGCAGTTCTTTCATCTAAGCCACATATTTTATACGACTACTTTAAGCAAAGATTTGCGCAAGTTACTAATCCTCCTATTGACCCTCTGAGAGAAAAACTTGTAATGAGTTTAGAGATGCATCTAGGAGAAAGATGTACACCGTTTGAAATTAAAGACGCTAAACCTTTTATACATTTACAAAGTCCGATTCTTAACGAGGAAGAACTAATTTCCATCAAAAAATCAAAAATTAAATCTCAGACAATTTCAAGTTTGTTTGATTTAGAGGAAGGTATTCAAGGCTTAGAGAACCAATTAAAACTTATCTGTAAACAGAGTGAGCTAGCTATAAAAGAAGGTTGCTCTTTAATTATCATTTCTGATAAGGGAATTAATCCTAAAAAGACTTTCATACCCCCTTTACTTGCTGTTGGAGCAATTCATCATTATCTTCTTAAAAAAGAAATCAGGCTAAAAGCTTCTCTAATAATTGAGACCGGTCAATGTTGGAGCACACATCATTTAGCTTGTTTAATTGGATATGGAGCAAGTGCAGTTTGCCCTTGGTTGACTTTCGAAGCAGGTAGACACTGGTTAAAACATCCAAAAACACAAAAGCTCATTGATAGCAAAAAAATAAATCCATTATCAATAGTTGATGTTCAAGAAAATATCAAAAAAGCTCTAGAAGACGGTCTAAGAAAAATTCTCTCAAAAATAGGTATCTCACTTTTATCTAGTTACCATGGTGCACAAATTTTTGAAGCTGTAGGCCTTGGATCTGACTTAATAAAAATTGCTTTTGATGGCACAACAAGTCGTATCGCTGGCATAACATTAAAAGAATTAACTAATGAAACACTTTCAATACATACGAAAGCCTATCCAGAGATCGATTTAAAAAAATTAGAATTTTTAGGATTTGTACAATTTAGAAATAATGGAGAATATCATTCCAATAACCCAGAAATGTCCAAAGTTTTACATTCGGCGGTAAAACAAGGGCCAGGATACGATCATTTTGAAACTTACAAAAAACTTATTAGTAATAGACCGACAACATCTCTTAGAGATTTACTAACAATTAATTCAAAAAGAAAAAGTATTCCATTAGAGGCAGTTGAAAGTGTTGAATCAATTTGCAAAAGGTTCTGTACTGGAGGAATGAGTTTAGGTGCTTTATCCAGAGAAGCGCATGAAGTTTTAGCAGTTGCAATGAATAGAATTGGTGGAAAAAGTAATAGTGGAGAAGGTGGAGAAGATCCAGCTCGTTTTAATGTTTTAAATGATATCGATGAAAATACTCAATCAGCGACTTTGCCATTTATTAAAGGCTTAAAGAATGGAGACACCGCATGCTCCGCTATTAAACAAATAGCATCAGGAAGATTTGGAGTTACACCTGAATATCTAAGAAGTGGTAAACAACTCGAAATTAAAATGGCTCAAGGTGCAAAACCCGGAGAGGGGGGACAATTACCTGGTCCAAAAGTTGATTCTTACATTGCAAAACTAAGAAATAGTAAACCTGGAGTAGCTTTAATATCTCCTCCCCCGCATCATGATATTTATTCAATTGAAGACTTAGCTCAACTTATCCACGACTTACACCAAGTTCATCCAAAAGCGAAAGTAAGCGTTAAACTAGTCTCTGAAATTGGTATAGGCACTATTGCTGCTGGAGTAAGCAAAGCTAATGCGGATGTAATTCAAATATCAGGCCATGACGGAGGTACAGGTGCTTCACCCCTGAGTTCTATTAAACATGCAGGTTTGCCATGGGAACTTGGTGTCGCTGAGGTTCATAAATCTCTCTTAGAGAATAACTTACGCGAAAGAGTAATTTTGAGAACTGATGGAGGTCTTAAAACAGGCTGGGACGTAGTTATTGCAGCTTTACTAGGTGCTGAAGAATATGGTTTTGGTTCTGTAGCGATGATTGCTGAAGGATGCATAATGGCTCGGGTTTGTCATACAAACAAGTGTCCTGTTGGAGTTGCTACTCAAAAAGAAGAATTAAGAAAAAGATTTAAAGGTATTCCAGAAAATGTAGTCAATTTTTTCTTGTATATTGCTGAAGAAGTAAGACAGATAATGAGTAGTATCGGTGTTTCTAATATGGAAGAACTGATTGGTAATCAAGAATTTCTTTCTGCAAGAAATATCGATCTTCCAAAAACTTCTAATATTGATCTTTCTTCTTTAGTAAATGAACACTTAACCCCTGACAGATCATGGTTACAACATTTAAAAACTGCCCATAGTAATGGTTTTGTATTAGAAGACGAGTTTTTGTCTGATACTAAATTTATAGATTCAATTAAAAATCACGAAATATTAACCAAAGAAATTGAGATAAAAAATACAGATAGAAGTGTTTGTGCGAAAATATCAGGCGAAATCGCAGAACTTCACGGCAACACTGGCTTCAATGGCGAACTCAACTTAAATTTCAAAGGATATGCAGGACAAAGCTTTGGTGCCTTTTTATTGAAGGGAATGAATGTTCAATTAATCGGAGAAGCTAATGATTATGTTTGTAAAGGAATGAATGGAGGAATACTCACAATAATTCCACCAAAAATAAGTGAAATCTCCTCCGAACAAGTCATCCTAGGAAATACTTGTCTTTATGGAGCAACGGGTGGAAAATTATTTGCATTAGGAAAATCGGGAGAAAGATTTGCGGTTAGAAATAGTGGTGCTACAGCGGTAACAGAAGGAGCAGGTGATCATTGTTGTGAATACATGACTGGTGGGAAAGTAGTTATTCTAGGTTCCACAGGAAGGAATATTGGTGCGGGCATGACTGGTGGAATAGCTTTTATAATCGATGAAAATAAAGATTTAAGTAATAAAGTAAATAAAGAAATAGTAAGCATTCATCAAATAACTTCATCAAAGCAGGAAAATATCTTATTGGAAATTATTAGAGAATATCAAGCAAAAACAAATAGCTTAAAGGCTGCCAAAATAATTGAAAACTGGTCTCATTTTAAGAGTACTTTCAAATTGATTGTTCCCCCAAGCGAAGAAGAGATGCTTGGTATAAAAACAATGTAAATGCCTTTCTTTGTAAAAACTGAAATTATAAAAAAAGAATACTTAATCAATAATTATTTAAAAAGAAAAATAATTAACGAACATATTGATTGGGTAAAAAAATTAAAAAAAGAGGGAATTAATATAAAAAGTGGCTTTTTGGTAGATGAGTTAAATAGGCCAGGTGACGGCGGATTACTTATTCTTGAGATGAATAATTATAGAAATGCACTAAAAATAATTAAGAATGATCCAATGATTAGAAATGATCTAGTTGAATGGAAATTAAATGAGTGGGTAGATCCAAATAAATAAATATAACTATCTTGGATACTTTTTCATAAGTTTTTGAATCTCTTCAGCATGGTAGCTACTACGAGTTAAAGGAGAACTAACTACTTGCATGAAGTTTAAATCTTTTTCCCCGAACGCTTTAAAGTAGTTAAATTTTGAAGGACTTACAAATCTTTTAACAGGTAAATGATTAGGACCAGGAGATAAATATTGGCCAATAGTAACAATATCAACGAAATTACTTTTTAAATCCTTAAGCAGACTTAAGACCTCCTCGTCTTTTTCCCCTAAACCAAGCATGAAGCCTGACTTTGTATAAATTTTGGGAGAATAGTCTCTGGTTCTTTTTAGCAACTCAAGAGTTCTTTCATATTTACCCTGAGGTCTTACTTTTTTATATAGCGAAGGCACAGTCTCAATATTATGGTTTAAAACGTTTGGATTTGAATCAAGAACTTTTTCAAGAGCTTTCCAGTTGCCACAAAAATCAGGAATTAAAAGCTCAATAGTAGTTTCAGGAGATTTTTCTCTTATATGATGAACACATTGAAAAAATTGAGATGCGCCACCATCCTCAAGATCGTCTCTATTAACTGATGTGATTACAACATGCTTAAGCTTCATTCTAAAAACGGCTTCGGCTAGACGATATGGTTCAGTTGGGTCTAAGTCTCTCTTAGATCTATCAAAATCAATATCGCAATATGGACATGCCCTAGTGCAACCAGGTCCCATTATGAGGAAAGTTGCAGTTCCACTAGCAAAACATTCGCCAATATTTGGACAGCTTGCTTCTTGACATACAGTATTAAGATTTAAATCATTTAATAAATTTGCAATATTACCAATTCGCTCAACTTGTGGAGCTTTGACCCTTAACCATTCAGGTTTTGAAATTAAACTATTGGGATTATTAGTCACATTAAACTTTCTTGACCTGTAATTTTATTTTACTAAAAACAAGATGAATTAACTATTTATAATTTCAAAGACGAAGCTGATTCAACAGAAGTAAATAAAAAAATGAATTCAATTAATCCTTCTGCAATTTAGAAAATCTTAATAAATTTACTAGTTACAGAACGCTCTTGTTTTATTAACTAAAATTGAATCAGATTTCATAATGTTATTTTTAATATAGATATCAGAACATACTGATTTTAAAAATATAGATTAGAAGTTTGTAATAATAACACTATTTTGTACTAAAAAGTGTTTTTTTTATTATTTTTTGATACAGTAAAAAATATATGTAATAAAACATTGACTTTTAAATTTAAAAGAAAAAGTATTTTATTATCGGAAAAAAATAAAGACTCTAAAGCAATAGGTTATGCTAGAGCCACTCATAACGAATATGAATATTTAGAAGAGCAAATAAAAATTTTGAAGGAAGAGGGTTGCATTTTAGTGTTCTCTGAATTTATAAGTTTAGATGAAGAAATCAAACCCCAACTCAATAATGCTATAAATTCTTTATCAAAAGGCGATCAATTAATAATAACTCAGCTTGATCGAGCATTTAAAAATAAAAAAGAATGCTTGATAACAATAAATAAACTTATTAATAAGGATATTCAATTGCGAACTTTGACTGGTTTTTTTGCTGCTGATGAATCTTCTAATACAAATTCTTCAATTTTTAAGATTTTATATGAATTAGATAATTTAGAAGACAAAAGTTTAGGTGAAAGAAAAAAAGAACAGCTATTACGCAGAAAATTATCTGGAAATAATTTGGGAGGCAGACCCAAAATAAGTCCTTTAAAAGAATCTTTAGTAATCAGATTGCGTAATGAAGGATATTCATATCGATCAATCAGATCACAAACAGGAATTGCATTATCAACAATAAGAAGAGTGATTTTGGAAGGAGAATTAACATAAAATGAAGAGGAAAGAAATTGAAGATTTAATTAAAGAAAATTTCAAAGATACAGCGTTGCGTATTGATGAATTAGATAATGAAGATACAAAAAGTTTGTTAGCTGAATATAGAGAATGGATTATGAATGATTTAGATTTTGAAGAAGTAATGATGTTACCTTATGAAGCATATACTGACAAATTAGATCGTAATTACTTAGACGATTTACTTTAGTCTTAAGTAAGATATCTTTTATTAAATTCAAATACTTCTTTTGATATTGATGGTAAGAAGGAAGTATCTTTGGAATATTTTTCTCCATCACAAAAAACAACTAATAAAGTATGGAGATATCGACTATTAGTCCACCAAGCAGCATCATGTCTAACTTCAGACATTAAGCCTGCTTTGCTCCAAAGATTAATGCTTTCTGGTAATCCTGCACCCAAAAAACCATCTATTTGATTAAGAGAATCGTTTTTAAGAACAAGTTTATTTAAATTTCTTTTTAAAAAACTTCGTAAATTTAAATCATTTTTTTGATAATTAATATGAATCATAATTTCCTCCAAAACCCTTGCAGCCGAATCAGAATTCATAGCGTTTCTATTTTTATTATCATATCCATAAAATTCTTTTTCACGACCAAATGGTCCATCATCCCAGGTCTTCTGACAGCAATTTATACCCCTCAATTCCTCCCAATGTAAATCATGTAGCCAATCGTTTATTATACTTCTTTGATATTTCCAATTTTCCCATAATTCGCCCTCAATACAAGGTCCACTTGTTGTTCCAGTAAGTAAATCAATTAAGAAGCTTGTTGCATTATTACTCGAGAAAGATAACATTTTCCTTACAGCATCAATAATTTCATCTGATAATAATAAACTTCCTTTTTTAATCCAATAATATGCAGCAAGGCCATAAACCAACTTAACTATGCTGGCAGGGTAAACCATTTTTGTATTATTAATACCAGTTCCAAAACCTTTAAATACGCTTTTATTTTCACTTTTATAATTAATCCAAGTTATGGCAATATCTTCTCTTGAAAAATCTTTACTATAAGAGCATACTCTCCTTAAAATATCATTTAAGGCTAGACCCATCTCTTTACTTGAATAGTAAAAGGACATTGTATGGAAAATTATAAAAATCCTATCTCACTATTTAAACAAACTAATTTTTCAAAAACTATTTGGTGGAAATTAAAAGTTAATATTTCGGGATATCAAAATGAAAAAGAAGATAAATTAGTTACTGAAATATTTAAAAATAGAATTTTTAGGCTTATTTATCCAAATATTTATCAAAAGAACCATAAATTTTCAAGAATACTAGTTCAACTATATGAAGATGGTTACGTCTGTTGGATAAATTTAGATGGATTAATTATTGAGAAATACAAATTCAAAAAAAATAACAGTTTAGAAAATGAGCACTTCTTTATAAAAGATAAAGTTAACTCAATTTTAAAATGGATCAAGGATCAATCTGAGTTAAATAATGAATATCTTTGGGGAGGTACATTAGGACCCAATTTTGATTGTTCTGGATTAATTCAGACTGCTTTTTTAAAGCATCAAATTTATATACCTCGAGACTCTTTTCAAATAAAAAGTTTTTGTAAGCACCTTTTTTATTACAAAGAATCGTATGCGGCTCTACGACCTGGCGATCTTTTATTTTTTGGAAATGAAGAAAAATGTGATCATATTGGAATCTACAAAGGAGAAGGATTCTATTACCATAGCTCTGGAATGGATTTTGGCAGAAATGGAATAGGATTAGATACCCTAAGGGTATCTAATGATAAAATCTCATTGCATTATAAATCTAAACTTATTTCGGCAGGAAGAGTAGTTAGAAATTATAGATGGGATCGCACTATACGTTAATTAATAGAGCTCACCTTAAAATTTTAAATTAAATTAAAATATTACTTATTCTTTTATTTAGAAATTAACCAGCTGTCCAAATATTTTTAATAATTGGCATTATTGTATCTAAGTGTAATGTTCCAACAAGTAGCCAAGCAAAAACTGCTCCTCCACAGCCTCCTAACCAAAATCCACTTGTGAAATCAGCCCAACCAGCTCTTGTGAATAAGTCCTTTGGCGGATTGTTAACAGTCGCATCTGGAGGTTGAACATTAGGTGCTTTACCGGGTGCATTATAAAGAACTAAAAGTGCTGTCAAAATATGAACAGCTCCAATAGCCGCAAGAAGTCCAGCAGTTAGCGCAAATTCAGAATTTCTTAATGGGCCAGTCATAGTGAAAGGACCGTATAGGAGATACCCAAAAGCTGCTCCAGTTTCTAAGCCTCTAAAATTGGGAGAAATACCTTCTCTATAAAAAGGCAAATTATTTATAAAAGCTTTTGTAAAATAGCCACTATTAACTGGGGTAGCTAAATTACCAACACATGGATCAGCAACTGTTTTTACTGCCCATTGTTCTGCAACACCAATATCATTTGGTTGTACAGAATTATCTATGTATTTCTCATCAAACTTAATTGAACTTGTTGATTCTGAGAATGATTTTTGAAAGTCGCTCATTTTTTTAATAGTTTAGTGTTTAATAATTTATTCAGTTGCTGTAATAAATCTTCCAATCAATACGATAAAAACAGCAGGCATTGCTATACCAATTAATGGAACAAAAATTGAGGGTAGGAGGCTTGGTAAATCAGATGGCATAGTTCTTTAAACATCTTTAAACACTTTAGTATTTATCTGCGAAATAGTGTTAATTTTATTACTTGATGATATAAAAATTATTAACTTTTTACATGTTAAATTTTTTCGCAATTGTACTTATTATTTTTATAGGAATATTACTTCTAGTTTTAAAAAAAAGAAGTTTTAGAAAGTTTATAAATAAAGGCAAATTACATTCCGTTAAATTAAAAAAAAATAGAAAAAATAATAATAAATATCTATCTAATAAAAAAAGTTTTTCATACAATCACGAAACAAAAAAGTACTCATTATTCTATAAAAATTCTTAAAGAAATAAAATAATTAGTCTTTTTCAGGGTGATACAGAAAATAAATTAAAGGCTTTAAAAATTGCGGAAGAATTGGCTGATAAATCAACATTACCAATTTTACGAAAAGGCTTAAGAGATATTTCTCCAGAAGTCGTTGAAATTTCAGCTTTATTAATAAGACAGTTCAAGTATACAATCAATTTTGATTAGCACTGTTTATTGATCTAATTCTGTAAATTGGACGACTTTGACTTTCATGATATGTCCTAATTAAAAGTTCGCTCAATAATCCAAAGCTAAATAATTGAACACCAGCAACTCCTAATATTAATGCAAACATCAGCAACGGACGATTTCCAATATCCTCACCCATTATTTTTAAAACTATCAAATAAGAAGTTATCGCAAGGCTAAAGAAAATACTTATAATTCCAACAAAACCAAACCCATACATCGGTCTTGTTAAAAATTTAGTCATAAACCAAACAGTTAATAAATCCATTAAAACTCTAAAAGTTCTATCAATTCCATATTTACTAGATCCATATTGCCTGCTCCTATGATTTACTTTAATTTCTTTGATTCTTGCACCTTCAATATTTGCTAAAACGGGCAAAAACCTGTGAAGTTCCCCATATAACTTTATATCTTCTATTATTTCTTTCTTAAATGCTTTTAATGAGCAACCATAGTCATGCAACTTCAAACCTGTTACGTGAGCTATTAACTTATTCGCTATTTTTGATGGTATCTTTCTATTAATTAATTTGTCTTTTCTATCAAACCTCCAGCCACAAACTAAATCATAACCATTATTAATTTCTGAAATTAATAAAGGAATATCATTTGGATCATTCTGTAAATCACCATCCAAAGTAATAACAATATCGCCCTTAGAATTATCAAAGCCAGCTGCCATTGCTGCAGTTTGACCATAATTTTTGCGAAGGGAAATTACTGACAATTCTTTAATTTTGAGAGTTAGTTGCTTTAATACTTGATGAGTATTATCTTTAGAACCATCATTTACAACAATCAATTCAAAATTAAATTTATGAGATGACATTAGATTTATAACTTCATCCAATAAAAGACCAATACTCTCGCTTTCATTGAAAACAGGGACGATAATAGAAATTAATTGTTTTATATCTGACATTTATTTTTAATAATAATTACACAATTTTAACTTAATTTAGAACATTAAATTTAAACAAAAAAAATCACCACGAACGTGGTGATTTAAATTATTTAAGGGAAATTTAACCAAACTTACCTGAAGTGGATGCGATAACAAATGCCCCAAATGTAAGTATGTTTCCAATCGTGAAATGTGCTAGTCCAACTAATCTAGCTTGAACAATTGAAAGTGCAACTGGCTTATCTCTCCACCCAACAAGGTTAGCAATTGGAGTACGTTGATGTGCCCAAACTAATGTTTCAATTAACTCCTGCCAGTAACCACGCCATGATATTAGGAACATGAAACCAGTAGCCCAAACCAAGTGACCGAATAGGAACATCCAAGCCCAAGGAGATAGAGAATTTACTCCAAATGGATTATATCCATTAATAAGTTGGGCAGAGTTTAACCAGAGATAATCTCTGAACCATCCCATTAGATAAGTTCCTGATTCGTTAAATTGTGCTACGTTACCCTGCCAAATTGCTAAGTGTTTCCAATGCCAGTAGAAAGTTACCCATGCTAGTAAATTTAATGCCCAGAACATAGCTAAGTACATAGCATCCCAAGATGAACTATCACAAGTACCTCCACGTCCAGGTCCATCACAAGGGAAAGCATAACCTAAATCTTTCTTATCAGGAATTAATTTTGTTCCTCTAGCATCAAGTGCACCTTTGATAAGGATTAATGCAGTTGTATGAAGACCTAAAGCGATTGCATGGTGAACTAAGAAATCTGCTGGCCCGATAGGTAAGAAAGCACTTAATGCATCTTGTCTATTGATAAGATCCATCCAGTAATGATTACCTGGTAATGAATTAGCTGCGAGAGATGCTGAACTTGTAGGATCAGATAATAAAGCGTTAAAGCCATACATCATCTTACCTTGAGCTGCTTGAACGAATTGAGCAAATACTGGCTCGATTAGAATTTGCTTTTCAGGATTACCAAAAGCTACAACAACATCGTTATGAACATAAATTCCAAGAGTATGAAATCCTAGCAACATTGTTACCCAACTAAGGTGGCTTATCAAAGCTTCCTTGGTTCCAAGTACTCTTGCTAGTACATTATCCTTATTTAATTCAGGATCGTAATCTCTCACAAAGAAAATAGCTCCGTGTGCAAAAGCACCGACCATCAAGAACATTGCTATGTACTGATGATGACTGTATAGAGCAGATTGTGTGGTGTAGTCCCTAGCAATAAAAGCGTAAGAGGGAAGTGCACCCATATGTTGGGCTACAAGAGAAGTTGCTACACCAAGTGATGCTAATGCTAATCCTAGTTGGAAATGTAATGAGTTATTTACAGTTTCATATATTCCGTCGTGGTTAATTCCGAAACTACCTTTATGAGGATCATTAGGGTGCCTTGTATTATGAGCTTCCGTAATTTCTTTTAGGCTATGTCCTATGCCAAAAGTGTTTCTATACATATGACCAGCAATTACAAAAACTGTACCAATCGCAATATGGTGATGAGCAATGTCAGTAAGCCATAATGCTTCACTTTGAGGATGGAGACCACCTAAAAAAGTAAAGATTGCTGTTCCAGCTCCCTCAGCTGTTCCAAATACTTGATCTAGGGAATCAGGATTTTGGGCATATGCTCCCCAGTTTAAAGTAAAGAAAGGAGCTAGTCCTGCAGGATGTGGAAGTACTGTTAACCAGTTATCCCAACCTACATGTTGTCCTCTTGATTCAGGTATAGCAACATGAACCAAATGACCTGTCCAAGCAATACTACTGAAACCAAATAAGACCGCTAAATGGTGATTTAATCTTGACTCTGCATTTTTAAACCAAGCTAGAGAAGGTCTAAATTTTGGCTGTAAGTGTAGCCAACCTGCAAATAGCGTCCAACAAGCCAAAATACTCATAAATATTGAAGCTTGGAAGAGTTGCTCATTAGTTCTCATTCCAATTGTGTACCACCAATGGTAGAGGCCTGAGTAAGCTATGTTTACTGGACCACTTGCTCCAGCCTGTGTCATTGCCTCTGTGATACCAGATCCAAAATGTGGATCCCAAATAGCATGTGCAATAGGACGAACGTGAGTTGGGTCAAGTACAAATTGCTCGAAGTTACCTTGCCAAGCAATATGAAACAAGTTACCAGCAACCCAAAGTGCGATTATTGCTAGATGACCAAAATGTGTAGAGAAAAGCTTCTGATAAAGCTTTTCTTCGGTCATACCATCATGACTTTCAAAGTCGTGAGCGGTTGCTATTCCGTACCATATTCGTCGTGTTGTAGGGTCCTGAGCTAGACCCTGGTTAAATGATGGGAATTTTGTTGCCATTGAATTAAAAAGGTGAAGTTCAGGTAATTAGCCCAGGCCAAAAAGGCGAGCATGGAAGAAGGCCCATGTGGTAGCAATACCACCGACAAGGAAGTGTGTTACACCTACTGCTCTACCCTGGGTAATAGATAAAGCTCTTGGTTGAATGGTTGGAGCAACTTTAAGTTTGTTATGTGCCCAAACGATTGATTCGAATAATTCTTGCCAATATCCCCTTCCACTAAAGAGGAACATTAAACTAAATGCCCATATGAAGTGAGCTCCTAAGAACATCAAACCGTACATACTTATTGATTGACCATAACTTGTTAATACTTGAGAAGCTTGCGCCCAAAGGAAATCTCTTAACCAACCATTAATAGTAATGGAACTTTGTGCGAAGTTACCACCAGTAAGTCCCCATACGTCACTCTGCATTTTCCAAGAGAAGTGGAAAATTACTATTGATAAACAGTTATACATCCAGAAAAGGGCTAAGAACACGTGGTCCCATGAAGAAACTTGACATGTACCACCTCTTCCAGGTCCATCACAAGGGAATCTAAATCCTAAAGAAGCTTTATCAGGGATCAACCTTGAACTTCTTGCATAAAGTACTCCTTTGAGAAGTATCAAAACAGTTACGTGAATTTGGAAAGCATGAATATGATGAATCATTAAATCAGCTGTCCCTAATGGAATTGGAGCTATAGCAACCTTTCCACCCACTTCTACTAGACTTCCATTAAAAACTTCACTTAAAGCTTTATGAGGTAAAGCTTCTGCAGTACCTGCTAAAAGAGAAGTTCCAACAGCAGATGCTTGAATACTCTGAACCCATTGAGCAAAAATTGGCTGAAGTTGGATTGCAGAATCACTAAACATATCTTGAGGTCTACCCAAAGCCCTCATAGTATCGTTGTGAATATAGAGTCCAAAGCTATGGAATCCTAACCACATACATACCCAGTTTAAGTGACTGATTAAAGCATCTCTTGCTTTAAGGATTCTGTCTAATACATTATCAATATGTTTTGCTGGATCATAATCTCTAACCATTGCAATTCCAGCATGGGCTCCTGCACCTACTATGAACAATCCACCTATCCACATGTGATGAGTAAATAATCCAAGAACTGTCATGTAGTCAGTAGCTATATATGGATATGGAGGCATCGCATACATATGATGAGATACAAGTATGCTTATTGATCCAAGCATTGCAAGGTTTACTGCAAGCTGGGCATGTCTACTTTCTGCCATGAACTCAAAAAGACCTTGATGACCTTTAGGAGCAGGAAATAATATTGGGTCTCCTTGCTGTGAATCTAATATTTCTTTCATACTATGACCAATACCGTAATTAGTCCTATACATATGACCACCAATGATTGCTATAACACCAAAAGCTAAGTGATGATGAGAAACATCAGTCATCCATAAACTTCCTGTCACAGGGTTAAGTCCACCTTTAAAGGTAAGGAAATCTGAGAATGCTAACCAGTTTAAACTAAAGAAATTACCTGTACCACTTGCTAATCCTGGAAATATCTGACCGATGATTTGAGGATCACAGAGTTGATGAGGCATAGGCATATCTGCAATAGTTGCTATTTCTTTACCATTGATTACTAAAGGAGAGCCTGCATCAATTGCATCTAAGAGAGCTGCAGTAGGAGCTCCGATATGAATACAATGACCAGCCCATGCTAAAGATCCTAACCCTACTAAACCAGCTATATGGTGGTTAAGCATAGACTCAATATCTTGGAACCACTCCATTTTTGGAGCTGCTTTGTGATAATGAAAGATTCCGGCATGAAGCATAAGTGCAGCCATTACTACAGCACCTATTGCTAAAGCCATCAGTTCACTTTCATTAGTTATTCCCCATGCTCGCCACATGTGGAAAATTCCTGAACTTATTTGAATTCCGTTGTAGTTAGCTCCAAGATCAGCATTCAGCATTTCTTGGCCAACTATTGCCCAAACTTGTTGAGCACCAGGTTTAACGTGAGTTGGGTCAGCTAACCAACCTGAATAATTAGAAAATCTTGCTCCATGGAAAAATGCTGCACTCATCCATATAAAAATGACTGCAAGATGTCCAAAATGAGCTGAAAAGATTTTTCTTGTTGCTTCTTCAGCATCGCCTGTATGCACATCAAAATCATGTGCGTCAGCATGCAAATTCCAGATCCATGTTGTAGTTTTTGGACCTTTAGATAATTTACTTGACCAGAAACCTGGCTTATCTAATTTGGCAAAATCAATAGGTCTTGGATCGGCCTTTACAGGATCTTCCAAAACTTTTTTGTTTTTTTCTCCACTTTCTGGTGGGCTGATGGTCATCTAGCACCTCGAAAATAATTGACATTAAAGCCGATTGATCGGATCTCGAACTTATTAATAATGATAATGTTCAAGAAAACGAATCCCTCGGAAACTTTAGATATTCGTTTCAAAAATAATAAGGCAAAGATTCTTTCGTTATGCATTAACGTAACAAATGTTCTAATGATTGTTACTATATGAATATTTTGTTAAATTCTTGTCTATGACTAGACTATGAGTATATTTACTTAAATTTTACATGAATTTCTTAAATTTTTTTTTATATTTCAAAGAAAATTTTTTAAATCCAGCAACAGGATATAATTTCAACGTAACTATCAATAGTTTCTGATTTGGAAGGAATTGCTATAGGTCTATCTAATAATTCAAAAGAAATTTTAAAAAGGCTTAAAAAAACAGAATTTGTCAAAGAAATATATATTGCAGGTTCTTCAAAAGAGGATGGTAAGAAAAATGAACTTATTCAAGTACAAAAACCTAAAGAAATCTTACTTAAAAAATGGCAAGAGATAGATTTAATAATTTTTATAGGCTCCATCGCTGCATCAATACGCATAATAAATTCTTTTTTAACCTCAAAAGATCAAGATCCTGGTGTAATAGTTATAGATAACAAATGTTCCAAGATAGTTCCTTTAATTGGTTTGCATCAGTCAAATACGCAAAATATTGCATGTCAAATTGCTAATTTATTTGGTGGAGAAATAATAGAAACTAATAATTCCAATAATCAAAGCTTCTTAAATCTTGATGCATTTGGGAATCAATGGGGTTGGCAAAGATTTGGCAACATAAAAGATTGGTCAAAACTAGTAATTAAACAAGCTAATAACGAAAAAATATTTTGCAAACAATCATCTGGTAATAGCTTGTGGAAAAATTCAGAATCAGGGGAGATTATTAATCAAATTAATGAAAAAGAAATTGTAAAACCAGATGCAACTTTTCATGTGAGTATATTCGAAAATCATGAAACTTCTTGGCACCCGCCGGTATTATGGATTGGCATTGGATGTGAAAGAAATACAAGCAAAGACTTAATAGCAAATTCTTTAAATAATTTTTTTGAGTCAAGAAATTTATCACAGAAATCAATTGCGGGATTCGCAACTATTGATATTAAAAATAATGAGAAAGGAATTTTAGAACTTGTTAAAGAAAAAAACTTGCCTATAAAGTTTTTTAGTAAAGAAGATCTTTCAAAAATGATTGTTCCAAATCCATCAAATGTTGTACAAAATGAAATTGGAACCCCTTCCGTAGCAGAAGCCTCTTGCTTAATCGCAGCAGGAGAAGAATCAAAATTATTAGAAGAAAAAAGAATTTTTAAAAATGAATCTGGGGCAGTAACTATCGCTGTAGCAGAATCAAAAAATCAATATAATCCAACCCATGGCGAAATCCATATTATTGGAAGTGGGCCTGGTGATATCTCCTTCCTAACCAATAATGCAAGAAAAGCACTTTCAAGATGCACTGTTTGGATTGGATACAAAATGTATTTAGATTTAATAAAACCCATAAAAAGGAATGATCAGGTTTTAATTGAAAGCAAACTTACTGAAGAAAAAGAGAGATGCAGCAAAGCAATTAAACTAGCTGAGGAAGGAATAAAAGTGGCTTTAATTTCTTCAGGTGAATCTGGATTTTATGGAATGGCAGGTTTACTTTTAGAGTTACTTCAAAAAATCAAAAAAGAATTTAGACCTTACTTTGAAGTACATCCAGGTATAAGTAGTGTTCAATTAGCTGCTGCGATTAGTGGCGCACCACTAATGAATGACTTTTGTTCAGTAAGCTTAAGCGATAAATTAACTCCATGGTCTTTAATAGAAAAAAGAATTGAAGGAGCTCTTCTGGGTGACTTTGTAATAGCTTTATTTAATCCTCAATCCATTGAAAGAAATTGGCAGCTAAAAAGTATAATAGATATATGTTTAAAATCTAGGCATAGTGATACTCCAGTTTTAATAGCTAGACAAGTAGGGAGAGACAATCAAACCAAAAAATTTTTTACTTTAAATACCATTCCTTTTAAAGAGATTGATATGTTATCAATCATTATTATTGGCAATTCTCAAACAACCTTAGTTGACGAAATATTTCTCACTCCCAGAGGATATTTACAAAATTAAGTTTAGATAATCCATAATTTTATAAATAGAATGTTTTTCTTTGCTTTTTTTTATAAGAATACTAATCTTTTATAATAATGATTTAAGAAAATTAATTGAAAAATATTGGTTTAATTTTGTTTGACATTGATGGGGTAATCCGCAGCGTAGAAAATAGTTACAGACTTTCATTAAAGAAAACAGTTTACAAATTTTCCGGATGGGAGCCGGGCTATATAGATATTGATAATGCAAAAAATGAAGGGATCTGGAATAATGACTGGGATTTAAGTTTAGAACTTATAAAAAGATATATAAAAAAAGAGAACTTAAACCTTAAAATTCCTCAACGAGAGGAGATAGTAAAGTGTTTTGAAGAGTTTTACTTTGGTGGAGATCCAGACAAAGATAGTAAATACTGGTCTGGTTACATTACAAATGAGGAGCTATTAGTTGATAAAAAGTTTTTTGATTTAATTCAAGGTAATGGAATAATCTGGGGTTTTGTTAGTGGTGCAGAGTCTGCTTCTGCAAAATTTGTTTTAGAAAAAAGACTTGGACTAAAATCACCACCATTAATATCTATGGGAGATGCCCCTGACAAGCCTAATCCTAAAGGTTTTATTAACTTATCAAAAAAGCTTATTGGAGATAAACTTGGCGAATCAAATATTCCCATTGCATATGTTGGAGATACTATTGCAGATATAAATACAGTTATGAACGCTAGAAAGGAAATACCATCTCAGAAATTCATAAGTATCGGAATAGCTCCCCCTCATTTACATTTAAATTCTCGATTAAAAGAACGTGATTCTTATGAAACAAATCTTAGAGATGCAGGCGCTGACTTGATTTTAAATTCTATTTATGACCTTAAAGATATTAATCTTGACTTGTTTTAAAACAAATATTTTAAAAATTTTCTAAATAAATCACGGAGAGGGAGTTACTCGGAGTGAGTCTTGAAGGCACTCTATGACAAGTATAGGGAAGGCAAAAAGATGATGCTAATGAGAATTATCCCCTAATTTATCCCCTGAGTTTATTTGTTAATTTGGAGTATTTTATTTTATCCCTCGATCTCTACACTCTCATTCGGTAAACCAGTTTTACCTTTAATTTCATCTCCAAGTGATATCCACCATCTATAGTCTATTTGTTCAAAAGCAAAAAACACTTTGTAGTAAATATCATTTTATATAACTATCTAAAGTTTTCTCATCTGAAACAACAATGAAATCATCAAAGTGAATCGTTTGGTCGGGGTAACTCACTCCAACTACTCGATCTCGATAGACACCAAGTCTGATATGACTTCGATAATACTGTCCACGCCAATCATAAGTGACATCATTATAATCAAATATCAATTCCCCATCCTTATAGACTCTGACAAAACCATCGTTATCTCTTGTATTATAGATTCCAATCTTATATGTACTCCATTCCCCTAATGGAGTCACTTTTGCTGTACCATCAACATCTCTGTCTTTATATTGACTTCTGAACTTTTCCCACTTCTGAATCCAATATTTGTCTGCATAGTTCTTATACTTTGATTCAATACGATACTTGTCTTCTTTCTGCCGACTCATTTTCCTGTCATTTCCTCCAGTATCTCCTCCTATTTTCAATCTTTGTCCATTTTCATAATAACGTAATCCTATCAAAGGACCATTTGGTCCATCATAATGCATCGTATTCTTGAATTGAAAGAATAGAACTCTATCGTCGATATGAGTAAAATCCTCTGGAAGTCTCTTTCTGAAACTGATCCATATTTCTTTACCTAATGCCTTTTTAGGAAACGGTTGAAATTCTGCTCTTTCAGTGAATTCTTTTGTTCTTCCCTTTCGATCTACATTATATCCATCTTTCACAGTTACAGAGAGATACTGATTGCCATCAGGATCTACCTTAATTTCAAATGGTTTTCGACCTGTACCTTTATTATTAGTCGTAAATTTATTTGTTCTCAATCTTCCTACCTTTTCATTTTCAAAGTTTTCAAAGATATTCCAAGGAGAACGACCCTTTGAGTATGAAGTACCAGAGGTAAACACACATAAGATCAAAAAAAGGTATACAAGTTTTTTCATGTCCGAAAAAAATTTTGTGTACTTTAGCACCATCTTTTTTAATTTTTTGTCAACTCATTTTGATAACTTAGAACTTTATCCCCTAACAAGTAAAAAAATATCCCCTTCTTTATCCCCTAACCCTTGAAAACTTTGTGATACGATATGATCCTTCCTGATACTAATTATTTCTCAATCATGCTTCATAGCAAGTCATATGAGCATTTTTAGAACTATATGAACCTTTCTGAAACCAAATAATCACGGAGAGGGAGGGATTCGAACCCTCGACAAAAGTTACCTCCTGTAACTCCTTAGCAGGGAGCCGCTTTCAACCACTCAGCCACCTCTCCAGTTCTTATACATTATCAATTTTTATGCAAACATTCAAAATTTTTTATTTAATCGAAATGCTAATCTACATGAACTTTCGGTAATCTATTTTTAAAAGAACAAAGAATTTCCCAAGGGATAGTATTAGATTTTATTGCCCATTCAAGAGGAGAAATTGTTTTATCTCCATCAGATCCTAGTAATACCATGGTACTACCAACTTTAATTTCATTAGAATCTGTTATGTCTACCATCATTTGGTCCATAGTTATAGATCCAACTTGAGGATAAAATTTATTATTATGGATAACGTCAATCTTGCCTGAAAGATTTCTTGGTACACCATCTGCATAACCAATACTTAATACAGCTAACTTAGTTTTTCTATGACTTACAAATTTGCCTCCATAACTTACACTTACACCTTTATCAATAGTTCTTATAAAAGCTACTTTGACCTTCAAAGATAAAGCTGGTTTAAGTGATAAATTTTTATCTATTTTTTCTAAAGGACTGTATCCATACATAGAAAGCCCAACGCGCACCATGTGAAAATGAAAATCTTTGTTAATAAGCATTCCCGCAGAATTAGCAAAATGAATCTTAATTTCATTATTTCGATCAAGATTAATTTGCTTTAATAATTCATTAAACTTCAGTCTTTGTAATTGGGTAATACTTTTAGGATCTAATGCATTAGCTTCATCTGCAGAAGCTAAATGACTATATATTCCTTCTATTAAAATGTTCTCAAAAGATTTTATTTTTTCAAATTGCTGAACAAATTTATTAGATTCAAATCCTAATCTTGACATTCCAGTATCAACTTTAAGGTGTAAAGGAAATTTCAATCCAAAGTGCTTACCAATGTTATTGCAAATTAAACATTCTCTTATACTACTGATAGTTGGCATAAGATCATTTTTAAAACATATATTAAGATCTCTTTTCGTATAAAGATTTCCGAGGATAAGTATTGGTTTTTTAACTCCAGAAGAACGGAGCTTAATGCCTTCATTTAATGTAGCAACACCTAATTGAGATGCTCCACCTCTAATAGCATACTCTGATACTAATTTCGCATCATGTCCATATCCATCAGCTTTAACGACTGCCATAAATTGACAATTTTTTCTTAATTTTGATCTTAACTGTCTAACGTTTGTTTCTATTGCTTTACCTTTAACTTCAATCCATGCTCTTTGTTTTAGATCTATATATTTTTCAAAATTTGGAGATTTGTCAAAATTAAATACCTGATTTGTTTGACTATTTTTCATTAACTTTGCACAAATATATGCGCTTATAGAAATATACAGTTAGCATGACATGTAAATTGTATTTTGGCATGAGCCAGACTCTAGTTTTAAATGCATCTTATGAACCTTTAAACATCACTTCCTGGCGAAGAGCAGTAATTCTGATGATTAAAGGTAAAGCAGAAAGCTTAGAGGAAGATAAAACATATTCAATACATAGCGGGAAAAAGTTGCCGACAGTTATAAGACTTCGTTACTACGTCAAAGTTCCTTTTAGAGAGGTTTCTTTAACAAGAAAAAACATTCTTCTGAGAGATAATAATGCTTGCCAATACTGCAACTATAGGGGTAGTGACCTATCAATAGATCATGTTTTACCGAGAAGCAGAGGTGGAACAGATAATTGGGAAAATGTTACTACAGCATGTCTCAGATGTAATGTACAAAAAGGTAATCGAACCCCCGAAGAAGCGAATATGCCCTTAAAACGTAAGCCTTATCGTCCATTAAGTAATCTAAATTTTGAAGCTACAAGACAAATTGACTCTGGCAGGCATAAGGAATGGAGTAAATATGTAATAGGGGTTGCAAGCTAATAAAAAAATCTTAATTTACTTCTTTATTAAAATCTTCCATCATTCTTTTTTGTTCTTGAGCTATGCATGCATTAATCACTTCTTCTAATTGACCAGCAAGAATTGGCTCAAGAGAAAAATTGGAACCTAATCTATGATCAGTTGTCCTGTTATCTTTAAAATTGTAAGTTCTGATTTTTTCACTTCTATCGCCTGTTCCAACCTGGGAAAGCCTTTGTGATCTCTCTTTTGCATTAGATTCTTTTAATTGAATTTCATATAATTTAGCTCTTAAAATTTCCATTGCTCGTTCGCGATTTTGCAATTGTGATCTCTCTTGAGTACAAAAAACTCTTATTCCTGTAGGTTTGTGGAGAAGATCAATAGCTGTCTCTACCTTGTTAACATTTTGTCCCCCTGCACCTCCTGATCTTGCTGTACCAACCTCAAGATCCGTTGGATCAATCTTAACCTCAACAGGATCAGCCTCAGGCATAACGGCCACTGTGGCAGTAGAAGTGTGAACTCTGCCTTGAGATTCAGTAGCTGGAACTCTTTGGACTCTATGTACGCCGGCCTCAAATTTAAGTTGACTATATACAGAATCTCCCTTAACAGAGATAACTAACTCCTTAAATCCCCCCATATCTGACTCGGAAGCACTAACAGGTTTAACAGACCATCCAATTTTTTGTCCATATCTTTCATACATTCTTGCTAAATCACCCGCCCATATACAAGCCTCGTTACCTCCAGCACCGGCTCTGATTTCTAACATTACACTTCTCTCATCTCTTGGATCTTTTGGTAACAATGCGATTGTCGTTTTTTGAATCAATTCATTTTTACATTCCTCTAAAGTTATTAATTCCTCATTTATCAAAGATTCCATTTCTTTATCATTCCTATTCTCTTTTAGTAGATTTTTTGAATCTTCGATTTCTTTATCAGTATCAAGCAACTTATTAAAATCAATCACCAAAGGTTCCAATTTTGACCTTTCTCTTGCTATGGATTCTAATTTTTTTGGATCATTAGCTATATCAGGATCTGCAAGTTGCACTTCCAAATTTTCAAAACTTTCTGAAGCAGTTTTCAACCTTGCAATTAATGTTGAGTATTCCAATTGAAATTATGCTTAATTTTTGAAAGTTCTATTTTTTAGAATCTTTTTCTTCTTTTTGCTCTTTTGATGTAGCTGAATTAGCTGAACCCATTCCATATTTTTTCATAAACCTATCAACCCTACCTTCTGTATCAAGAATCTTCTGAGTTCCAGTGAAGAAGGGATGATTACCACTCCATACATCAACATGTAATTCAGGCTGCGTTGAGCCAGTTGTCATTACAACTTCACCATTACAAATAACTTTTGCATCTGGATACCATTTTGGGTGTATTTCTGATTTTGGCATGATTTGAATTTAACGTTTGGAGAATTGAGGAGCTTTTCTTGCTTTTTTAAGACCATATTTTCTTCTTTCCTTAGCTCTAGGATCTCTACTGAGATGACCTTCAGTTTTTAGAGGTTTCCTATTGTCAGGAGATAATTCGCAAAGTGCTCTTGCTGCTCCTTGCTTAATAGCCTCTGCTTGACCTGTCAATCCACCACCAAAAACATTTACAATAACATCATAAGAATTTTCAAGGCCTAATGTTTGCAAAGGTGCTTTTATTGAATTTAAGTGAAGAGGGTTAAAGTTTAAGTAATCATCTCCAGAACGACCATTAATTTTTATAAGTCCATTTCCTGGAATCAGGCGCACTCTAGCTACTGAAGTTTTTCTTCTTCCAGTTCCCCAATACACAGCTTTATTTTTTATTTGACTGTTCATTTTGATAAATTAACTATTTAATAATACAGGATTCTGAGCAGCATGAGGATGATCAGCACCTTTATAAACTTTTAGTTTTTTAAATTGCTGTCTTCCTAAAGAGTTATGTGGCAGCATACCCTTAACAGCTTGCTCAATGATTCTTTCAGGAATTCTTTCTTGTAGAGACTCAAATTTTTCAATTTTCATTCCTCCTGGTCTTCCAGAATGCCTCCTATAAAGTTTTTGTGATGCTTTTTTACCTGTTACCTCAACTTTCTCTGCATTTACTACAATGACAAAATCTCCAGTATCTAGATGAGGTGTAAATGTTGGTTTATTCTTCCCTCTTAATACAGTTGCAATTTCCGTAGCAAGTCTACCAAGCGTCTTATCTTTTGCGTCAACTAAAAACCAATTTCTTTCAATTGTTTCTAATGATGGAGTAATTGTTTTATTCATTTACCAAATTTCTGCAAATAAATTTAAATTAGTATTAAATTCTACCTTATTGAAGGAATATTAAACAACAGTTTTGAATGATTTATAAAAAAAGTTCTCTTAATTAAACCTTACTTAAGAGAAACCCTTAATTAAAAATACAGGAAAAAAATCATTGTTATTAATCTTTTTAAAAACATTTTCTTCATAAACAGCATTTACAAAACATAACCCCTTAGCTGGAGCAGATTCTTTAACATCATTTTTCTTTTTGTTTACCCATCTATCTGTAAAAATTTCTGGCGATATTTTGTTTTCTCCAACTAAAACTAATTGACCAATAATTAAGCGGACCATTCCGTATAGAAAACCAGTAGCTTTAATATCAACAAAAATCAAATCTTCTACTCTTTTAATATCTATATTTTTTATTTTTGTAATTGAGTTTGTTCTATTACTACCACTTTTCTGAAAAGCAAAAAAATCATGTTCTCCTATCATTTTCTTGGATGCATTTAACATTAAAACTTCATCTAATACTTTTTGATATCTATGCCATGACCAATTATTGATGAACAAGTTTGGGAATTTACTGTTATTAATGACATATCGATAATGTCTATACATTGCTGAATAGCATGCATGCCAACTATCTTTTACCTCAACTGATTCCAAAATCCTAATTGATGAGGGTAAAAGACTATTTAAGACATCAGAATAACTATTTCCTGGAACAACACAATCAACATCAAAGTGCACTACTTGACCTGATGCATGAACACCTGCATCAGTCCTACCTGCTGCAAAAGTCTTTACTGTATGATTCGTAATCTTTAAGAGAGCTTTGTCTAATATTTCTTGAACAGTAGTTGCATTTTTTTGTTTTTGCCAACCTGAATAATGAGTCCCGTCATATTGGACTAGTAAAGCTATCCTTTTCAAAAGTTATTTTTTAGTAAAAGCCCCTTAATTAACTAGATTAAACAAGCTCGATTATGGCCATCTGAGCGTTATCACCTTTTCTAGATACTGTTCTTACTATGCGTGTATAACCACCATCTCTGTCTCCATATCTTTCCTTTGCTTTTTCAAATAATGAATGAACTAATTTTTTATCATAAATATATCCAATAGCCCTTCTCCTAGAAGCCAAACTTCCCTCTTTGGCAAGTGAAATCATTCTTTCAGCTTCATTTCTTAAAGCTTTAGCACGAGCTTTTGTTGTAGTTACTCTACCTTCCCTAATTAATTGAGTAGTTAAACCTCTTAGAAGTGCTTTCCTTTGGTCAGCAGGCTTACTTAATAATGGAATTCTAAGTTGGTGTCTCATAATCTTTAAAATTGTTAAGCAGATGTTCTGCTTTGTGGAATAGAAATGCCGATGCGCTCAAGAGCCTCAATAACCTCATCTGCAGATTTAGAGCCAAAGTTCTTAATTTCAAGAAGATCTTCATAACTGAAGCCCATTAGATCCGAAACTGAGTTAACTTGCGCCCGTTTCAAACAATTATATGCTCTAACGGACAAGTTTAGTTCCTCGAGTGGAATTTGAGCTTCTGGAGAAGGTTCAGGTTCCTCAGGAATTTCCTCAACCATTGTTACAGTAGCTAGGGGTTGAAACAGTTCTATTAATTGATTTGCAGCTTCAGCGATAGCATCGTCAGGACTTGTTGAGCCATCTGTTACAACTTCCATTTTTAATCTTTCTCTTCCTGTTCCGCCTTCTGCTACTGCGGTTTCATCAATCGTAAAATTCACTCTCTTTACCGGCATAAATACAGCATCTATTTGGAGCAAATCAATAGCAGTTGTTTCTTCACTCTTTCGGTCGACGGGTCTATATCCAACGCCTCTTTCAACATGGATTTCCAACTCTAAGTTATGACCGTCCTGGATAGTCGCGATCGGTTTTTCGCCATCAACAATTTCAACTTGAGAGGAGAATTGAATATCATTCGCCTTCACCTCCATTGGACCACTCGCAACTAACCTACCTATTTCAAGCTCTGGATTAGAACTATTGATTGATAGTTGCTTGCAATTGAGAAGAATATCTAAAACGTCTTCTCTGACTCCAGGAATAGTGGCATATTCATGATTAATTCCTGCTATTCTTACTGCAGTAACTGCACTCCCTTCAAGTCCTCCCATAAGGACTCTTCTTAGAGAATTACCCAAAGTTGTAGCTTGTCCCCTTTCTAGAGGGCCAATTAAAAAAGTTCCTGTTTGGGAGCGATCATCTGCTATTTGATGGTCGATTCTGTCAATCTGGTATTGCAACACGGAAAAAATGAGGTTAAGAGTTTTTTTTTTGGGGGGGGGGTTGAGAATGGTTTAGACCTAAACGCGTCTTCGTTTAGGTCTTCTACATCCATTATGAGGTAATGGAGTTACATCTCTTATTAGAGTTATTTCTAATCCGGCCACTTGTAAAGCTCTTATGGCCGTTTCCCTACCTGCGCCAGGACCCCTAACTAGTACTTCTATTTGTCTCATGCCTTGATCAAGTGCTCTTCGAGCTGCAGCTTCAGCTGCTGTTTGAGCAGCAAATGGCGTACCTTTTCGAGCGCCTTTAAATCCACTTGCGCCTGCAGAAGACCAAGAAATTACATGACCAGAGGTGTCAGTAATTGAGACGATAGTGTTATTAAATGTGCTTTGGATATGTACCACACCATTAGGTACATTACGTTTAGATTTCTTTGAACCTGTTTTTTTTACTGTAGCTGCCATGATGTTTTAATTTAATACTTCAATTTTAGGTAGATTTAGTTAATTATTTTTTTCTTCCAGCAACTGTTTTCCTGGAACCCCTTCTTGTTCTTGCATTGGTTCTAGTTCTTTGACCTCTTACTGGAAGGCTCATTCTATGTCTTCTTCCTCTTACACAACCTATATCTTGTAGACGTTTTAAAGCCATTCCCTCTTTTCTTCTCAAATCCCCTTCTAAAGTGAATTCTTCTGTGGCACCTCTAAGTTTTTGCACATCAGAATCTGAAAGGTCTTTTACACGAGTATCTGGGTTTACACCCGTATTAGCAAGAATTAGCTTTGATCTCGTTAAACCAATTCCATAAACGTATGTTAGTGCAATTTCAACTCGCTTTTCGCGAGGTATGTCAATTCCTGCAATCCTGGCCACGTGTTTTGAATAAGTAAAAGTTTGAATTTAAGGGTTACAATTTAACCCTGACGTTGTTTATTGCGAGGTCTTTTCTTGTTAATAACATAGATTTTACCTCTTCTCCTCACGATCTGATCGTCAGGACTAATTTTTTTGACTGAAGATCTGACCTTCATAGGTGTTTAACAAATAAAACGCTAATATTATATTCTACATCATCACCAAGCCATTTTTTGTTTGATATCAGAGGAAATGGTTTTTAAATCTCTATCAGCATCAATATATTCTAACAATGAGAGATCTTTAAAATATTGAATCAATGGTTCTGTAGTTTTTTTATAAATATCAACTCTTGTTCTAATTGTCTCTTCTGTATCATCTTTTCTCCCTCTTAAAAGCAAACGCTTAATTAACACTTCTTCTGGAATATCTAAATAAAAAACCACTTCTAAAGGTTGATTTATTTCAGTTAAAACTTCATTCAATGAACTTGCTTGAGATAAATTTCTTGGGTAACCGTCTAGAATCCAACCTTTATTATCCTTAACTAAATTATGTCTTACTATTTTTAATACGAGTTCATCACTAACAAGTTCCCCACTATTAATAATATCTTTTACCTGGATACCAAGGGTAGTATTCATTTCGATTTCTTTTCTTAATAATTCACCAGTAGAGAGGTGTAAGTAAGAATAAGTTTGACTTAGCAATTCCGCTTGAGTCCCTTTCCCTGCTCCAGGAGCTCCTAAAAATAATAAATGTTTCCTCATTAATTGTTAATTAGTCCCTCATATCTTTGTGAAATAACATAAGTTTGAATTTGCTTAGCAGTATCTATAGCAACACCCACAAGAATAAGTAATGAAGTTGCTCCTAACCCTTGAAAGGTCTGAACATTTGTAGCTCTTTCTACTGCGGCTGGGATTATAGCTACTGAACCCAAAAATAATCCACCTAGTAATGTCAACCTATTTTGTATACCTGATAGGTAGTTTGCTGTATTAGTTCCTGGCCTAACTCCTGGTATCGCTACTCCCCCTTTCTTTAAATTTGAAGCTACATCCACTGGATTGATAGTAAGAGAGGCATAAAAATATGAGAACCCCAAAATCAAGGAAAAGAATGTAAGAGCATATGGCCATGGATTAGAAGATCCAGGATTTAAACTACTGGCTAACTTGATTAAGACTGGATTACCTGTAACATTTGCAATAGTTATGGGTAAAAAGATTAAAGCAGATGCAAATATGATCGGCATGACTCCACCTGCGTTTAATTTCAAAGGTAAATAACTTTGCCTTGTAGGAAGTAGTGTTGAACTTCCTATCTGCCTTTTTGCACTGACAATAGGAATGCGTCTTGCACCCTCTTGGACAAAAATGATTCCAACTATTGTCAGTAAAAATACTCCAAGTAAAACTGCTATACCTAAAACATCTCCTCTATCGCCAGTTTGAGCTTTTTCAATGGTTGAACTTAGAGCCTTAGGTAAAGTCGAGACAATATTCAAAAAAATTACAAGTGAAGCTCCTTGACCTATACCTTTCTCCGTAATAATTTCACTAAACCACATTACTAACATTGAGCCAGTAACCAAGGCAATGGAGGTTTGCAAGACAAATGTAGTGTCACTTATTCCCTGAATAGCATATTGTCTGAGAATTAAGGAAAAAATTATACTTTGCAAAAAACCCCATCCTAATGAAACATATCTAGTTATTTGAGCAATTTTTCTTCTTCCCGCTTCTCCTTCATTTTTTTGTAAATCTTCAAGAACAGGCAATGAAGCTGTGAGAAGTTGAATAATAATTGATGCGTTGATAAAGGGAAGTATGCCTAATGCAAATATTCCTAAGGTTGAAATCCCTCCTCCAGTAAAAATATCTAAAAAACCTATTAATTGTCCTCCCTGATCTATAAAACTTTTAAAAGCAACCCTATCAATACCAGGCATAGGGATATATATACCAAGTCTTACTAACAGGAGGAGACCTAAAGTAGTTAAAACTCTACTTCTTAGCTCTTTATTTAAAAATAATTGGGAAAGTATTTCAGAAGCGCTAGGATTTCTACTTTTGTTGACAAACATTTTGAAGATTACCTAAATTGTTAGTAAATTTATTTATTTTTTATAAGCTCGCAGGATCCACCAGCGTCCTCAATTTTTTGTTTTGCAACTTTTGTAAATGCATGAGCTTGGACGTTTAACTTTACATTAAGTTGGCCGTTACCAAGTATTTTTAATGGAAATTTGGGCTTGAAGATTAATCCTTTCTTAACTAGTGAGCCTAGGTTAACAGTATCGTTATCTTTGAAATCATTTAATTTTTCTAAATTAATTATGGAAAAGTTCTTTTGATTAATTATTTCAAAGTGCTTTAATTTTGGAACTCTTCTATATAAAGGCATTTGGCCACCTTCAAAACCTGGACGTGTGGGTCTTCCAGAACGTGACTTTTGTCCTCTCATTCCAAAACCACAAGATGCACCCTGACCAGCTGCAATACCCCTGCCCTTTCTTAATTTTTTCTTTCTCGAGCCAGAATTTGATTTGAGTGTATTTAATGTTGAAGTCATAATTTTCAAGAATAAAGCTGTTCAAGTGAGATGCCTCTCTCCCTAGAGGCAGATTTGTGTGTTCTTAATTGTGAAAGAGCTACCATAGCAGCTCTAGCATTATTCAAAGGTGTTTTACTACCCAATCTTTTTGCTAAAACATTTTTTATGCCGGCTAATTCTAAAACTGTTCTTATTGAACCACCAGCAATTACACCTGTACCTGGGGCAGCTGGTCTAATAAGAACATTAGCAGCACCATCTCGACCTAAAGATAAAGTCGGTATTGAATTATTTGGGGTTAAAGGAACCCTAACAAGATTCTTTTTACCATCTGAAACTCCCTTTCTCACCGCACCAATAACATCCCCTGCTTTACCAACTCCAACTCCTACCTGACCTTTCTCGTTACCTACAACAACAATTGCTCTAAAACTCATTTTTTTTCCACCCTTAACAGTCTTAGAAACGCGTCGAATTTGAACAACTCTTTCTTGCCAATCAGAATCTCTCTCTAGATTTTTTGAATCACCTCTTCTATTTCTTTTTCGATCATTACGATTATTCTTTTTTTGTTCTACGGGCGTAGCTCCAGGAACATTATCGTTCTTGGATTGAATTTCTTGTTTTGTTGGAGTGTCAGTCATAGTAAAAAAATTAAGAGTTAGAATTCTAGGCCAGCTTCACGAGCAGCATCTGCAAGTGCCTTTACTCTACCGTGATATAAATTACCTCCACGGTCAAAAATTACTTGCTTTATACCTTTTTTTATCGCTCTCTTTGCTAATAATTTTCCAACAATGGAAGAAGAATTGCAATCAGAAGCTAATTTCTCAGATTTTTCTCTTAGTTCTTTATCAACAGTTGAAGCTGAGCAAATAGTTGTTTGAGCGCTATCGTCTATAACCTGAGCATAAATATGATTATTAGAACGAAAAACAGACAATCTTGGACGAGTTGCATCTCCAATTAAGAATCTCCTTAATCTTCTATGTCTTTTTTGGGTTTGTAATTTCCTGGAAAGTTTGGTCATTTTTTTAATTGGAATTATTTTTTGCCAGATTTACCAGCTTTTCTGAGAATTCTCTCATCATGATATTTAATTCCTTTACCTTTGTATGGTTCTGGAGGTCTAATTGATCTGATTTTTGCTGCTTCATTACCAACAATTTCCTTATCAATTCCAGATACAGTAACGTTTGTATTACTCTCAACCTTGTATGTTATACCATCAGGGGGGATAATTTCTATAGGATGACTGTATCCTGCACTAACAACTAGATTTTTACCTTTTACTTGCGCTCTCGATCCAACGCCTACAATTTCAAGTTTTTTTGAAAAACCTTGACTAACCCCTTCAACCATATTTGCAATTAAAGCTCTACATAAACCATGTCTTTGTCTTGAGAATATTTTTGTAGTAGTGGGACTTACGACAACAGTATTATCTTTTTTATCAAAACTAACTCCTTCTGGCATCTGACGTTTTAACTCACCCTTAGGACCTTTAACTGTAACTGTTAATCCATCAAAATCAACAGATACTTTATCTGGTATTAGTACTGGTGTTTTTCCAATTCTTGACATAATTAATCCTCCTTAATAAACATAGCAAAGTACTTCACCACCTATACCTTGCTTCCTAGCATCACGATCACTCATGACACCTTTAGAAGTAGATATAATAGCAACTCCAAGACCTCCTAGTACTTTTGGTAAAGCTCTAGTATTTTTATAAATTCTCAAACCAGGTTTACTAACTCTCTGCATCGATCGAATAGTAGGAAATTGATTCTTGCCACTATATTTTAGACCAAGTATTATTTGTGACTTATAGCCTTCACCTTCTTCATTAATGTCAGAAATGAAACCCTCTTTTTGAAGCACTTTTGCAATACTTAGGGACATTTTTGAACTTGGGATTGATGTGGTTGTATGCTTTTTTTGACTCGCATTTCTAATTCGAGTAAGCATATCTGAAATAGGATCGTGATTTGACATGGTTTTAATTTAATTCTTACTAAAAGGCATTCCTAACTCTTGCAAGAGAGCTTTACCCTCTTGATCTGATTTCGCACTAGTGACAATAGTTATATCCATACCTCTTATTGAATCTATTTTATCAAAAGAGATTTCAGGAAAAATTAATTGCTCTTTCACTCCAACGGTGTAATTCCCTCTCCCATCAAAACTTTTTGGATTAACTCCTCTAAAGTCTCTTATTCTTGGTAAAGCTAGATTTATAAATCTCTCTAAAAAGGAATACATCCTGTCACCTCTCAAAGTTACAGTACAACCAATTGGCATACCCTCACGAATTTTAAAACCCGCGATAGCTTTTTTGGCCCTAGTTACTAGTGCCTTTTGCCCTGTAATTGTTGCCATTTCATTCAAGGAAGCCTCTAAAGCTTTTGAATTTGAAGCTGCCTCACCAAGACCTCTGTTAACGTTGACTTTGACAACTTTAGGTACTTGATGAATATTTTTAAGACCAAGGTCTTTTAAAAGTTTTGGTCTAATTGATTCTTTGTAGCGATTTTTTAGAGTCATAATTTTTTGTTAATTCTGGTCTTTGTCAGAATTGATAAATTAGAAAAAGTTTAAATCTGGTTTCTGATGAAAAATTAATCAATTACTTCACCAGTTTTCTTCAGTCTTCTTTTCTTAACTCCCTCTTTATCAATAAAATATTCAATCTTACTTGTAAGATTTTTTTCCTTTGAGAAGAACATTACATTTGATGCATGTAAAGATGCCTCCTCTGTAAGTATTCTTCCAGTTTCCCCTTCCTGAGTTGGTTTTACATGTTTAGTCCTAAGGTTAATTCCTTTGACTACTACTCTATTTTCAAGAGGGATAGTTTTTAAAACCTCTCCAGTTTTACCCTTTTCCTTGCCATTAATTACTTTTACTAAATCTCCAGTTTTAATTCTCATTTTTATTCTTTGGAAATTATTCTTTTGTTTTAATGAATCCAACATTTAAATCACCTCAGGAGCAAGAGAAACAATTTTTGTATAATTTTTATCCCGCAGTTCTCTGGCTACAGGACCAAAAACTCTAGTACCTTTTGGATTCTTATCCTCATTAATCAAAACAGCAGCATTATCATCAAATCTGATTGAATTACCAGTATTTCTTCTCAATGTTGCTTTTGTTCTAACGATGACGGCTTTCACAACTTCAGATTTCTTAACTCCCATATTCGGAAGAGCATCTTTAACAGTTGCTACAATTACATCCCCAACATGTGCATATCTTCTATTAGAACCTAAGACCCTAATACATTGGAGTCTTTTCGCTCCGCTATTATCAGCAACTGTTAAATAGGTTTCTTGTTGAATCATTGTTTAACCTCCTTAGCCTGGCTTGCTTTATTCAGAATCTCTTCAATTGCCCATCTTTTATGAGCACTAAGCGGTCTAGTTTCTCTTATTTTAACTCGATCGCCTAAAACACATGTATTTTCTGGATCATGCGCCTTATATCTCGTAGTTCTACTTACAATTTTTTTATAAGTGGGGTGTGGATATCTATTAATTACAGCAACAACAACTGTTTTATCCATTTTGTCGCTGACAACAGTACCAATTCTTTCTTTAAGTGCCATAACTAATAATTAATCAGAAGTAGTTTTAGAAGCAGATTGACTCTTACTAAGAGTTAGTAATTGCGCAACTTGTTTCTTGATGATTTTAAATTTATGAGTTTCATTAAGCTGTCTCGTAGCTTGCTTGAATCTCAAGTCAAAAAGATCTTTTCTTAATTGGTCAATCTTTTCGGTAATTTGATCAGAATTTAATTTTTTAAATTCTTTTAGAGACTCTGTGTTTTTCATTGTTTAACCTCCTCTTGAGATTTATTACTAATATTTTTCTTTGCTTTGGAGGTAACTTCTAGATTTTTATCAATGGAGATAAATTTTGTTTTTACAGGAAGTTTGTATTGAGCCAGACGCATAGCTTCCTTTGCAGTTTCCTCAGTGATATCCTCACCACCCATTTCAAAAAGTATTCTTCCAGGTTTTACAACTGCAACCCAAAACTCTGGATTACCTTTACCAGAACCCATTCTAGTTTCAGCAGGTCTCATGGTTACAGGTTTATCAGGAAATATTCTTATCCAAATTTGACCGCCACGTTTGATATATCTTGTCATAGCTCGTCTACTTGCCTCGATCTGTCGTGCAGTCACCCACCCACAGTCTTGAGCTTGGAGAGCAAATTGACCGAATGCAATAGTATTACCTTTTGAGGCTACTCCCCTCATTCTGCCTCTATGCTGTTTGCGGAATTTAGTACGTTTTGGACTAAGCATTTTTTACCTCCTATGAATTCTCATTTGAACGATCCTCAAATTCCTGAGGTCTTCTACTAGCTTTCCTCTTAGGGCTCGCACCCACAGGGATAGTTTGTTCTTCTTTAGGGAGAACTTCACCTTTAAAAACCCAAACTTTAATGCCTAAAACACCGTAAGTTGTATTAGCTTCACGTGTTGCATAGTCAATTTCAGCTCTTAAAGTATGTAATGGTACTCTACCTTCTCTAGTCCATTCAGTTCTAGCTATTTCAGCACCATTTAGTCTTCCCCCTACTTGTATTTTAAGACCTAAGACTCCAGCCCTTTGAGCTCGTTGTAAGGCCATTCTAATTGTTCTTCTAAAGGCGACTCTTTTTTCTAGTTGTTGTGCAATATATTCAGCCAGTAAAAAAGCATCGGCGTCTACGCGTTCAACTTCAACTACATTAATTCTGACTTGCCTTGTCCTATCTCCTATAGTTTTTTGAATCCCAGATCTTAATTCTTCAATACCACTTCCTTGTCTTCCAACTATAACTCCTGGTCTAGCTGTTTTTAATTCAAGTTCCAGTTGGTCAGCTTTTCTAGCTATTAAGACATCGCTTATTCCAGCTGCTCCATATTTTTTTTGTATGAATGTACGAATTTTAAAATCTTCCTGGAGAAGAATTGGATATGTTTTAGAAGTAGCAAACCACTTAGAACGATGCTCTTGTGTAATTCCTAATCTTAATCCAGAAGGATGTATTTTATGTCCCATTAGTTTTGTACCTCCACATTAGTTTGAATAGGAGCAGATTCAACAGAAATACTGATATGGCAAGTCTGTTTTTTAATTGAAAAAGCCCGTCCTTGAGCTCTGGGCCTATACCTTTTCATTACAGGACCACTATTAGCCCATGCAGACGAAATCACTAAGGTAGATGGATCCATCCCAAGGTTATGTTCTGCATTAGCAACTGCAGATCTTAGAACTTTAGTTATGGGGTCTGTAGATCTGTAAGGCATAAATTCCAACATAATCAATGCATCTCTATAAGACCTACCCCTTATCTGATCCAAAACTCTTCTAACTTTAGAGGCTGATCCGCGAATATAATTCCCATGAGCAATTGCTGTTTTTGGTGTTTCAGGTGTTTTTGTCATGATTTTGCTCCTTTCTTATCTCTTATGTGACCTCGGTAAGTACGTGTAGGAGCAAATTCACCAAGTTTATGACCAATCATTTGTTCAGTAATAAAAACTGGAATGTGAGTTTTGCCATTATGTACGGCGATTGTGTGGCCAATCATTACAGGTAAAATCGTAGAGGATCTAGACCAAGTTTTGATAACAGACTTGTCATTATCAGTATTTTGTTTTTCAACCTTCTTGAGCAGACTATCTGCTATAAAAGGTCCTTTTTTTAGTGAACGTCCCATGATTATGTAAAAGAAATTGAAATAATAGATGAAGTAATCAAGAGTCTCTTCCTCCTCTACTCCTCTTAGAAACTCGACGACGTCTTCGAACTACTAATTTATTACTTGGTTTGTTCTTTTTACGTGTCTTTAATCCAAGAGCTGGTTTACCCCATGGAGTAACTGGGCCTGCTCTACCAATTGGTGCTTTTCCCTCTCCTCCTCCATGTGGATGATCACATGGGTTCATGACACTACCTCTTACTTGTGGCCTTCTGCCAAGCCATCTTCTTCTTCCCGCTTTTCCTAAGCTAGTATTTCTTATTTCAGAATTACCAACTTCTCCAAGAGTTGCATAGCATTCTTTTCTTACAAGTCTTACCTCAGTAGATGGAAGTTTCAAAGCAACATAATCTCCCTCTTTTGCCATAACTTGAGCACTGGCTCCTGCTGATCTAACCATCTGAGCACCTCTACCTGCATATAACTCAACACAATGAACACTAGATCCCAATGGCATGGCAGAAAGTGGCATCGCATTTCCATCTTCAATTGGCACACTTTCTCCAGATATGACATTTTGTCCTACTTTTACTCCAGCTGGAGCAATAATATATCTTTTCTCACCATCTTCGTAGAATAAAAGTGCTAATCTTGCATTTCTATGAGGATCGTAATGGATCGCTGCAACTTTAGCGTTAATATTTCTTTTATCTCTTCTAAAGTCGACTAATCTATATTGTCTTTTGTGACCACCTCCACGATGACGACAAGTGATAACTCCACGATTATTCCTGCCTTTAACTCTATGTTTTGAAACTATTAGTGATCTTTCAGGCTTTGCACTTGTTATTTCACTAAAGTCAGTAACTACTCTTTGCCTAGTGCCAGGTGTATAAGGTTTAAATTTACGAATTGCCATGATTAAAACTCCTTAAGATTCTGGAAATAGTTGAATTTTGTCTCCTTCGGCAAGACGTACAATTGCCTTCTTGACCTGAGAACGTTTACCGGAAAATTTCCCGACTCTTCTTGTTCTCCTAGGGGGATTCATAGTGTTAACTCCTATGACTTTAACACTGAACAAGGCTTCTATAGCTGCCTTAATTTGAGGCTTTGCCGCTCTATGATCTACCTCAAAAGTATATTGGTTAAGATCTAGTGCGTTTGTAGCTTTCTCAGTAATAACTGGCTTTCGTATTACATCGGCTAAACGAGAGTCAAATAATTTACTCATGATGCATATACCTCCTGAATTTTATCTATAGCTGATTGACCAATTACCAATTTATTAGCGTTGAGAATATCAAATACATTTAATTGATCTGCAGCGATTAACTTTACTTTTTCAAGATTATTTATGGATTTTTTTATAACATCTGACGGACTATCAAGAATAACTAAAACTTTTTCAGTTTTTTGTATACCTAATCGAGCAAGGCCATTGATGATGTCACTTGTTTTAGGCTGCTTTAGCGTAGATCCAAAATCTTCAACGGCCTTCATATCAGATACTCTAGACATAAGTGCTGTTCTAAGAGCTAATCTACGTTCCTTACGATTCATATCAAGATTGTAAGAACGTGGCTTCGGTCCAAAAATAATTCCACCACCGGGTCTTAAAGGTGTCCTAATTGATCCTTGACGAGCTCTTCCTGTACCTTTCTGTTTGTATGGCTTTCTACCGCCTCCACGCACTTCTGATCTTGTTAAGGTTGATGCTGTCCCTTGTCTTTTATTTGCTAGTTGCCTAAGGACTGCTCTATGTATTAAATCTGCCGAAGAAGTCTCTTTGGCAACTGCTAAATCAAGATTAACTTTGCCGGATTTTTTACCATCCCACTTAAGAGTTTCAAGTGTTGTCATGATTTTTCACCTCCTTTTTTTCCTACAACATTGTTTGGCTTAATGTTTACTATTGAGCCTGGCTTACCGGGAACAGAACCCTTTACTACAATCAAATTTTTCTGATCATCAATTTTTAGAACTAACAAACCTTTAGTTGTAATCTGTTTTCCTCCATATCTTCCTGCCATTCTTTTTCCAGGATAAATTCTTCCTGGAGTTGTTCCTGCTCCTGTAGATCCAGGTGCTCTATGATTTTTTGAACCATGACTCATAGGACCTCTGCTAAAACCATGTCTTTTCTGGTAACCAGCAAAACCTCTACCCATAGATTTACCACTGATATCAACTTTTTGACCAACCTCAAAGTTTTTTACAGTTATTTGATTTCCGATTTCATAAGATGAAGTTTCTTCAACCCTATATTCTTTCAAATGCTTTAAAAATTCTTCACCTGATTTCAACAGATGTCCCTTTTCAGGTTTACTTATATGCTTGTCTTTGGACAAGCCATAGCCTATTTGAACGGCAGTATAACCATCCAAAGAGGTTGTTTTCAATTGAGTGATACGGCATGGACCAGCCTCAATAAGAGTAACTGGCACCGAATTACCTTTCTCGTCGAAAAGTTGGGACATGCCCAATTTCTTTCCTAAAATTCCTATAGACATAAGACTAAATTAGGCTAGCTCGTAATGATTTTTAAATTATCTAAAACCTTCAGTAATTGAGGTGAAGTTAATAAAAAAACAATTAAATTAATAAGGTTGAGACTTATCTGAAAATCTAGATAGTTTCTCCTGGGATAAACCCACCTGTGTTTTTTAACGAAACGCTAAAAAATGTGAAATTGTTTAGAGGCTCGGCTAGCTTGCGAGCTTAAAAATTCACTGAGTTACAATTGTACATCATCAAGTACCATAAAATAAAATAAAATAGAAATAAAGGAAATTTTTATGCCATTACTTCTCACAGGGAAAAAGTTTCATAACGATTTAAAAACCAACAAATGTCTTGCAATCTTTGCTCCTCTTGAAGGTGGTTATGAAACTCGTCTTTTGAGAAGAATGAGGGCCAAGGGCTTTAAAACTTTTATAACCTCAGCAAGAGGGCTTGGAGATCCAGAAGTCTTCTTGCTCAAATTACATGGCGTTAGACCACCTCACCTTGGTCATCAAAGCGTAGGAAGGAATGGAGCACTCGGGGAAGTTCAACAAGTTATCCCACAAGCTTCTGAGTTATTTAATGAAAATGATAAAAATAAATTACTTTGGTTATTAGAAGGTCAAGTACTGTCTCAGTCTGAATTAGAGAGCTTAATAGAAATTTGCACTAACGATAATAAACTAACGATAGTTGTTGAAATGGGGGGGTCGAGAAAACTTGAATGGAAGCCATTAAGTAATTATATTCTAGATGAATTTGAAAGTTAAATTATTTGATTGCATCTAAGAATAAAAAAGATAAATGGATTAAATTAATTTGTGGTGCCAGTAATGAAGATATTGTTGCCATTGAAGATTTATGTGCAATTTTTACTGCTGCTGGTGTCGACTACATAGATGTTGCCGCAGAAGAATCTATAGTCCACGCAGCAAAAAAAGGAATTGAGTGGGCAAAAAAAGTCTTTAAAAATTCCCCTGGAATAATGATAAGCATTAGTGATGGAAATGATATCCACTTTCGTAAAGCAAAATTTGATCCATTGAAATGTCCCCCTAATTGTCCAAGACCGTGCGAAAAAGTTTGTCCCACCTTTGCAATTGATTATTCTGGGATCAAAAAGAGTAAATGTTATGGATGTGGAAGATGTTTGAATAGCTGTCCCCTAAATCTGATTAGCGAATATGAATATAATTTGTCAAAAGATAATTTAGGATCAATACTTCAGAAAATAAAGCCTAATGCAGTAGAAATTCATACAGAAATTAATCGCCTAGATTCTTTTGCAAAAGTTGTCAGTAACCTTAAAAATTCTGGAATGAAATTAGACAAGATATCTATCAGTTGTGGATTAAATCAATCTTCCAAAAAATCCCGAGAGCCCGAAGATCTTTTGAAAGCTCTTTGGGAAAGATATGAAATTCTGAATGAGCTAGATATTCCCCTTATTTGGCAACTAGATGGAAGGCCAATGTCTGGAGATCTTGCTCCTACAACAAGTAGAGATGCAGTTAAGTTGTTTGAAAAAATCGGTTCAGATCTTCCACCAGGATTAATTCAATTAGCAGGAGGAACAAATGAAAAAACTCATGAATTGTTTAATTCAAACAATCTCCCAGATGGAATAGCATTTGGAAGTGCTGCAAGAAAAATTATGCAGCCCCTTATTGAATTTGCTCACAAAAATAACAAAAAACTCTATGAGTATCCTGAAATAATGGGTTTGGCGATCAAAAAAGCTCAGAAATTTCTAAAGCCATGGAAATCGAGCTAATTCAAATAATATTTTTATTTTTCAAAACTAGCGCCATGTTTATAAAAAATTTGTATTTTTTGGATAGAAAAAAATCTTCTCATGTATTAAAATGGTAATTCAATGGGCCGTCGCCAAGTGGTAAGGCATCGGGTTTTGGTCTCGACATTCCTAGGTTCGAATCCTAGCGGCCCAGTTCTAATATTCAATTGGTGTCTTCTCAAAAAATTTTTCTATTTGATTTTGATGGAGTAATAGTTGATGGAATGCAAGAATATTGGCAGAGCTCCTTGCTGGCCTGTGAAAGATATTTAAATTCACCCAACATCACTATTGATCAAAAACTTTATCAAGGAGTACCAAATTCTTTCAAAGAAATTAGGCCTTGGGTTAAATATGGTTGGGAAATGATTCTAATTGTTCACGAAATTATAAAAACAGAAAATCCATTAAAAAGTGATAATAAAGATGATTTCATTAATAGTTATCATCAAAATTGCCAGAGGATATTAAATGAAAATTCCTGGAAAGCAGAAGATATACAAAAAATGTTAGATAAGTCTCGCAAGTACCAAATTGATAAAGATTTTAAATCGTGGGTAAATTTACATAAACCTTTTTTTGAAATTATAAATTTTATGAAAGAATTAAGTAAAAGAGGAATAAAAACTGGAGTCATAACAACTAAAGGTAAAATATTTGCAGAAAAAATTCTTAAACAATTAAATATTTTTCCAGAATTTATTTTTGGTTATGAATCAGGAACAAAAATCAAAATAGCTGAAAAACTTACACAAACTTATGAAATTTTAGGCTTTATAGAAGATAGAAAAAAAACTCTAATCGATATTAAACAAAATTCAGAAACTTCTCACATTCCATGCTTCCTAGCTGATTGGGGATATTTAAAAGAATCAGATAAAAATAAGTTAAGTAATGAAATCAAATTGTTAAAATTAGGAAACCTTGGAAAATTAGTTGCAATTTAAAGATAATCAGCTAGAGTACAGATGTACTATAGTTTGTATTTATGAAGTTTGGTTTAAATAAAAATTACCAAATTTAGAATAATTACAAGAACTTTAACCGATAAATCAAACAATGAGCCTTGAAGAAAAGAAAAAAACTGAATCAAAAGAAAAAGACAAGGCATTAAGTCTTGTCTTAGGTCAAATAGAAAGAAATTTTGGACGAGGTTCAATAATGAGACTTGGTGACGCCTCAAGAATGAAAGTAGAAACAATATCTACTGGAGCGCTAACCTTAGATTTAGCATTAGGAGGAGGCTATCCAAAAGGAAGAGTAGTAGAAGTTTACGGACCAGAAAGTTCAGGAAAAACTACATTAACGCTTCACGCGATTGCGGAAGTCCAAAAAAATGGAGGAGTAGCTGCATTTGTAGATGCTGAGCATGCACTCGATCCAGTTTATGCGGCCTCTTTAGGTGTTGATGTTGAAAATTTGTTAGTTTCACAGCCAGATACTGGTGAAATGGCTCTAGAAATAGTTGACCAACTTATAAGATCGAGTGCGGTAGATCTTGTAGTTGTTGACTCGGTCGCAGCGCTAACCCCAAGAGCCGAGATAGAAGGAGAGATGGGAGATCACGTAATTGGAAGCCAAGCAAGGCTAATGAGCCAAGCAATGAGGAAAATAACAGGAAATATTGGCAAATCTGGATGTACGGTAATATTCCTGAATCAATTACGCCTAAAAATTGGCGTTACATACGGCAATCCAGAAACAACCACAGGAGGTAATGCATTAAAATTTTACGCCTCAGTAAGACTTGATATCAGAAGAATTCAAACTCTTAAAAGAGGTACTGAGGAATATGGCATAAGAGCAAAAGTGAAAGTAGCAAAAAACAAAGTTGCACCACCATTTAGAATTGCAGAATTTGATATTCTCTTTGGGAAAGGTATTAGTACAACAGGATGCTTATTAGATTTAGCAGAAGAGACTAATATCATCATAAGGAGAGGTGCTTGGTATAGTTATGAAGGAGAAAATATTGGACAAGGAAGAGATAATACAATTATTTGGCTTGATCAAAACTTAGAAATCAGGAATAAAGTAGAATCTATGGTTAAAGAGAAATTAACAGAAGGAACTGAAGTCAGTTCTAATTCAATGAAAACATTAAATAGCAATCCTGCTAATACAATCGCTGTTAATGATATAAAAACAGTAGCTTAGATTTATAAAGAATCAGCTAAAGTCCACCACCCAGCAGCAGGGCCTATAAATCTCACTACAATCCATAATATTACTAACCCTCCGATTCCAAACCAACTTGCCTTAACACTTAATTTAATTAGGTTATCTCTTTGATTGATTGTAAAGGGAAGCCATTCAAATAATCGTGGAGACTCATCAATTTTAGTATTAGTATTATTTTTTTTTGGAGGTAAACCAAGTGTTTTACGTCTTTTTGCTTCTCCCATATTTCTTTAGTTATTTATAAAATCATAACCTAATCAAAAGGTAGCATATAGTTAATTTGTTTTGAGGGTTGAATGTTTTGCAAAAGTAATCTTCCCCAGTTTCTTTTATTTGCTCTTCCATCTAGGATTATTAACTTACCTGAATTTCTTCTTAAAGGAGAAATAGATCTTTCAAGTTTAATTCTAGCTTGAGGAAGAAAGAAGTCTCTAAACCAATCTTGAGAAAGCTTCTTTTTATGAGAGACAGTAATTGCATTAATGGGTTCTGACATATTCGGAATCGGAAGTAAAGGAATGATAATTTGTTCTGGAATTTGAATTAAATAAGAATTCATAATCCACCAGTCAAAACTAGAGCAAAGGATTTCATTTCTACCTGAGGGAATTGTCTCTAGCAATACTCTCTTCCCGTAAGTAGAAGCTAATTCTGTAGCAAGATTAGTTTTTAAATTAATATCATCAGACAAAACTAAAGTTAAACCCTTTCTAAAAAGTATTAACTTTTTACATTTGTCCAAGATTGAATTGGTGAAAAGAGGATTATTAGGAAGCAACTGTTTAGAGGGTATATATAAAGAAATCTTTTTCTCTTCAAAATTACTCTTAAAATTAATAACCAAGTCAATATCTAAACTATGGTTTTTAAAATACATTTGGAAAAAATTATCTTTTCTCAATGCTGATAAAAAAACAAATTTATTATTTGAAAAAAATTCCTTAATTTGAAAAAGTTCATCTATTGGCTGTAAATACAAATTCCAATCTAAATTTGTATCGTTTAACTTTACCCAGCATGCCCAACCTTGAGATAATGCTTTGTTGACGTTTAAAAATTTATCAGAAAAAAAAGAATATTCATGAAAAAAGTTTGATAAGAAACTAATTTCTTTTTCATCTAAATTGATATAACTATTTCCTAAGACCTTTCTCAAGAAGAACTTTTTCTTCAACGAATCATATACTTTTATAAATTTTTGATTGATTAATTCAAATTCTTTAAAATTTTTTGTCCAATCCTTTTTAAGTAAAGAAATCCTAAAATGATTTTTTAAATCCTGTTTTATATCCTCAATTCCTGAATAAACTATTCGATGATTTCTAAGATTATGAGAATTGGGATCATTAAGAAAATTTTGGATAGTTATCAAGTGAACATGATGATTTGCAAAAATAAATTGATCATTTTTCAAAATAAAATTAAAACCTAGATTTTTCAATGAATCAATCTGAAATTGCCTTATAAATTGGATTTTTTCTTTAGATAAAATAAAAGTTGAATCCTCTTCCTTTAAAAATAAAGAAATCAAAATTGGAGGTAACCAATCATAGCTAGAGAAAATTTCTGAATTAATTAGATAGGTAGAATCATTTTCAATACATTTGGAAACTATCCTCCCAAAAGAATATATGTGCTCCCAATTAATACTTTGATCTCTCAAAAAATTTTTCAAATATTGATGACTTAAAATTTCAAGCATTTATAATTAATTTAATTTCAAAAACATGCAAAATTTATGAACCTAATATACAAAAAATTGGTATCAATAAAAGAGGGTTTTGAATTAATTAATTTATGAAAATTGGAATAGTAGGATTAGGATTAATTGGTGGTTCTTTAGGATTAAAACTCCAAAGTCTAAATCATACAATTTATGGAATAGCAAATAATGAATTTAATGAAAAAAAAGCTAAGGATAAAAAACTTGCAAATTTTGTTAGCTGTGATCTGAGCTTATTAAAAAAATGTGAGCTAATAATTTTGGCATTGCCTATCAAAGATTTGATCAGTCCTTCGCAACAATTAGTAGCATCAATACCTCAGGACACAATACTAACTGATGTAGGGTCTGTAAAAGAACCAATTGTAAATACATGGGAAAATTCACATCCTCTATTTATTGGATCGCATCCAATGGCAGGCACAGAAAAAAAAGGAGTTGATTCAGGTTTTGAAGGTCTTTTTAAAAATGCAAAATGGATTATTACCCCAACACAAAATAGTGATTTAAATTCAGTCAGAACTATTTCCGCGCTCATAAAATCAATGGATTGTGAAATTTGCCAAGCTTCGCCAAAAGAGCATGATGAAGCAGTATCTCTAATTTCTCATTTGCCTATATTTTTAGCTTCTGCCCTCATAGAAACTGCGCAAACAAAAAATAATCAATCTTTATTAGATCTCTCGCAAAAATTAGCTGCTACAGGATTTGCTGACACTTCGAGAGTTGGCGGAGGCAATGAACAACTAGGCCTAGATTTAGCTATTAATAATCAGATTAATGTTTTAAATTCCATAAATAATTTTAAAAATAAGCTGAATATACTGGAATCTCTTATTAAAGAAAAAAATTGGGATTTACTTTCTAAAAAACTTGCTGAAGCAAAAGAAAACAGACAAAATTTTATAAACTAAAATTTTCTATACCTTTGGAAGCTAAAATTTGCCTTGAAACCATTAATGCAGACTGACTAACACCTGCAGTCCCCTCTCCAGGATAAATCGAATCTCCACATAACCATAAACCTTCAAAAGGTGTCCTACTTGATAATCCAAAGAAACCAAAAATATCTGGATTTTGACCAAGCCCGCCAACTATTCCATTAGGTCTTTTTGTCCATTTTTCAAAGCCCAATGGAGTTGCTAGTTCTCTATGTAGCCATTTTTCAGGATCGATATCAAATTGACTTTCCAATTCAAGGGATATTTTTTTCATGAAATCATTTTTTTTCTTTAAGTAAGTTTGTTTATCTAGATCAAACCAATCTTTAGTTTTGGTAAAGATACTGGCAATTAAAGTAACCTCCCCTTTTGGCGCTCTTCCATCACCATCATCACTAATTGATACAAATAACGAAGAAAATTCTTTTGAAACAAATTGATAATGATTGGAGAATGTTTTTTTGATATGTTCCTTTTTTAATGCTGAATAAAAAACTACAGCTCCACTTGGATCAGGCAAATTATTAAGTCGATTTTTATAATTTTTTTTTCTTAATAAAGGATCTTTCAAATGCTTGAGCAAAGATTGTGGAGGTGCGGTATAAATCACATCTTTTGCTTGATAAATAAATGATTTTTTTTTCGAATTAGCAGATAGTTGCCAACACATATTTACATCGTCAAAAGTTATAGAATTAACTTCTTGTCCAAAAATTAAATTAACTCCAGTTTTAATTAATGAACTTTCTAATGATTCACTTAAAGACTGCATAGATTTTTTAAGATGCCACAGACCATGTGGCTTTTGACACATCTGAAGAACAGTAGATCCATATAATGCTGCAGTACTATAAACGTCCTCTTGAGAATAAAGTTTTAGTTGAAGATTTAAGAATTTAATCAAGCGCTCATTCTTGGATAAACCACATATCCGCAATAGATCAAAAATAGTAGATTTAAGTAAGATACCTGTGACAATGTTTGAAGGTACTAGTGCTTTGAGAAGTTGAGAAAAATCCCAAAAATTACTTATTGGTAATACAGGATTATTATTAGCAAATATCCAATTACTTTCATGTATTAGGGTACAAAGCTTCCAAAATCTTTGACTCCCAGGAAACTGCATTTCTCGTTCAGCAATCCATTTACTTTTTTCATACCAAATAGGTATAGGATTACCACCATCATTTAAATCAACAATGCAAGCAGGGTCTAAAATTTCGGCTTCTGGGGATGGAATATCTAAAAAATCAAAAATTCTAGAATGTATTCCTCCCTTCTCTAAACCAGCAACCTGAGTTGCGCCAACATCGAAAGTATAATTCTTTCTTTTAAAAGTACCGGCACATCCTCCGGCTTGAGTATGAGATTCGATTAAAGTCACTGATAAGCCTTGTTTTGATAAAATCGCTGCAGAAGTTAGTCCTGCTATACCGGCGCCTACAACAATAACTTCAGACTTTTTCATTAAAATGCAAAAATTATCTCCTATTGAAATTAACGAAATTTGTGAAGAATTAGGTGAAAAATATCCAAAAAGTATTGAACAAGTACATGGTGGCGATATTCATAATGCATGGCGAATAGAATTCTCAAACAAAAAGTTATTCCTTAAAAGAAACATTAGAAACGAAAAATTTCTTGAATTTGAAAAATATTGTCTCCAACATTTGAGAAAATATATTAATCAAGAAAACTTAGTTATTCCTGAGGTTATTGCATATAAAAATATAAAAAATATAGAGATTCTTTTAATTGAATGGATAGATATGCATAACTTTGACCAAAAAAAGCTTGGAAAAGGTTTAGGTGAATTGCACTTGAAATCAGCTGAATCTAACCCCAAAATGTTTGGGTTTCCAGTTGAGGGTTTTATCGGAACAACAGATCAGAAAAAAGGCTTGGAAGATAATTGGATAGATTGTTTTTTAAACTTAAGGATAATACCTCAATTATTAAGTCTTAAATCGAGAATTTTAGATGAAGAAATTATAAATAAAGTTAAAGAAAAAATTCAATCAGAATTGCTGAATCACAAACCAATAAATGCTCTAGTTCATGGTGATTTATGGTCAGGCAATGCAGGAATAGACAAAAATGGAAAGGGGGTTATATTTGACCCTGCATCTTGGTGGGCAGATAATGAAGTAGATATAGCTATGACAAAACTATTTGGAGGTTTTAGAAAAGAATTTTATGAAGAATACCATAGAATTTTTCCTATAAAAAACGGATTTGAAAAAAGAATTATTATTTATAATTTTTATCACATATTGAATCATGCCAATATGTTTGGAGGAGGTTACTTAAACCAAGTTGAAGATTACGTAAAAGCAATTCTTAAAATGTAATCTTTAACTACCCTAAATATGTCTTCTTAAGATTTTGTACCTTATCTAGAACAGCTTCACGATTTTCACTCGTACGAAGATTTTGCCAGCTCCATTGACCGACAACAATGACTCCTAGCAGTTCTAGTAAACCAGGAAGAATTGGGAAAAAGTTTATCGTATCAATGACAACTTTAATTATTATCTGAGCTATTACGACAACAGCTATTATGCCTGCCGCCTTGCCGTACTTGCCCATTTGAGTCCAATCAACATTACCAAGGGTTTCGTTGACTTTTCCCATAACATCAGAGTACTTCTCTGAAAAACTTTTGGTTTCTGAGCTTGTATCGGAGCCGGAGTCTTGGTTTGACTCTGGAGTGTTATCACTCATGAATTCAGTAAACTTAATATATGAACCAGACAGTATCGGAAAAAACGTCTATTGACTACCTTTTTGTTGTGCAAAATTCCGAACCGAAACATTTTGTATTTTTTTAGAGGCGTTGGTATATATGCTTTCTGAAGATATTTAAACTTAAAATTGATTTATAAAAACTTCACATTATGGTCTAGTTCTAACAAAAACATCAATAAATTATAGTAATAAGAAAAATTTAAAAGTCTAAAATTTTTATTTTAATTATTATATTTTCATAGTTTATCTCTCAAAAATTAAAGGATTTAAATGTCCAAAGATATAAAATTTAATTTCTTAAACTCTGATGAAGAAGAAAGATATCAAAAACATTTTACCCTCAAAGAGATAGGTTATGAAGGCCAACTAAATCTTAAAAACAGCTCAGTATTATGCATTGGAGCAGGTGGGCTTGGTTCTTCCGTTTTGCTTTATCTAGCTGCAGCAGGAATTGGGAGAATTGGAATAGTTGATAATGATCAAGTGGAAAAGTCTAATCTCCAGAGACAGATAATTCATGAAACAAATACTATTGGCAATCTTAAAATTGATTCTGCTCGGGAAAGAATTAAAAAATTTAATCCTAATTGTGAAATATTAACCTTTTCAGAGAGAATTAATCCTAAAAATGCTCTTCAATTAATAAAAGAGTTTGATGTTATTTGTGATTGCTCGGATAACTTTGGCACAAGATATTTAATAAATGACTCATGCCTTATATTAAAAAAACCCCTAGTCTTTGGAAGTGTACAAGGCTTTGAAGGGCAAGTGAGTGTTTTCAATTTATATAAAAATAGTCCTAATTTAAGAGACTTACTTCCAGAATCACCTACAAAAAATGCTGTCCCTAGTTGTGCAGAATACGGGGTTGTAGGTGTTTCAACAGGTTTAATAGGAATTCTTCAGGTTAATGAAATTATCAAAATCATTTTGAAAAAAGGTGAAATTTTAGATGGGAAAATTTTAATTTTTAATCTATTTAGTATGAATATGAAAAAATTACATCTAAAAAGTGATCAGTTAAATAAACGAATAAAAAATCTGTCTCAGTTTGAGAGCTTTTATAATAGTGATGAATATTGCGGGAAAAACGATGAAATTAAAAGTATTAATGCTAATGACTTTAATAGTTTATACAAAGCAAAACCTAACAAAATTCTTTTAATTGATGTTAGAGAAAATGAAGAGTTTTCTAAATCCGCAATAGAGGGATCTATCTCAATTCCCCTAAGTAATTTAAAGCAAGAATCTGACTTAAAATTTATTCAAAAAGAAAGTTTAAATAAAGAGGTTTTCACTATATGTAAATCGGGTAAACGCTCTGAAAAAGCTTCAAGAATCTTGTCTAAATTCAAAATTCAGTCAAGATCTATTGAAGGCGGCATTGAAAAAATAAAAAAATATTGTGCAAATAATTTTTTAAGAATAAGTTAGTAATCAACTCCTCTTTTTAAATCAACTCCCACATTTGCATAATGCTTATGACAAACCATTTCAGAGTAAACATCAGCTAGTTCAAAGTATGAAGGTTCATTTTTGCACCTCCCAGTAATTACAACTTCTGTATCTGCTGGTTTTTTTAAGAGCGTTTGATGTATTGATTCCACAGGTAACAACTCTAAATCAACAGTTGGATTCAATTCATCTAAAATGATTGTTTTATACAAGCCAGACAAAATAGCAGCTTTAGCAATTTCCCATGCTCTTTCAGCCTCAACATAATCAATTGGTTGTTGTTGACCTCTCCATACGATGGCATCTCTACCTGAACGCAAATGATCTACTAAATGAGGGTAACTCTCTCTCAAAGCTTCTATGGCAGCATCTTCGGTATATCCATTTCCACCTTTTAACCACTGTAATATTAAAACTCTATGACTTTTATCTTGAGATATTCCTTTACCAATAGCTTGAAGAGCCTTACCGAGTGCACTTGTGGATTTACCCTTTCCTTCACCTGTATAAATCTCAATTCCACCACTAGAACTACTTTGTTTGGATAGTTCTGATAAGTCTCCTATCAAACGTGGTCTCATTTCTGAGTGGAGTTGAGATATTCTCACCAAAGAGGGTGGGGCTGCCCTTCCCGTAATAATTATTTCTAATCCATCTGGACGATTTTGCAGAGTATCAACTACTTCATTGATATCAAGCATTCCTAAATCAAGAACTGGATTTAACTCATCTAGTACAACTACAGAATAAAGAGAACTAGCAATTGCTCCTTTAGCAATATTCCAACCTCTTTCAGCCTCACCAACATCAAACTTTGTAACTTGGTCAGCAGTGAAAAATTCGGATCTTCCTGTCCTTACATGGTCAATTAAATGTGGAAAGCCTCTTTGTAAAGCCTCTATAGCTGAATCCTCGTCATATGGTCTCTCAGGGCCTTTTAAAAATCTTAGAAGTAAAACTCTTGACTGTCTTTTTTCGCATATTCCTAATCCTATTGTCCTGAGAACTACTCCCAAAGCAGCCTGACTTTTACCCTTACCCTCTCCATCATAAATATGTAATTGACCTTTTGATCTCTCTTGGCTGTCACTTGCTGTGACAATTCCAATTCCTCTATTTCTACTCGTATTCGTCAATTGAACAAAATAAGTAAATTTAATCTAAGATATAGATAAGAATATTATTAAAGATTTAATAATAAATTCAACCTTTTCATAGGTAATTTGAATTTTAAAGTAATTAGCATGTTCAATCAACTAGAAATTCTCTCTGATGAACAAAGTGAAAAACTTTATACAATTAGAAGATACATTAAGAATCTTGATAGTGTTTGTATTGCTTATTCCGGAGGAGTTGACAGTACATTAGTAGCATCATTAGCATTCGAGCAATTAGGTAGCAAAGCAATTGCCATAACTGGAATTTCTCCTGCATTAGCAACTACTCTTCGTGAAGAAGCAAGAAGGCAAGCAAAATGGATTGGAGTAAAGCATGTTGAGATTAAAACATCAGAATTAGACCAATCAAGTTACAGTAAAAATCCTAAGGATAGGTGCTTTGCATGCAAAAAAGAGCTCCACAAACATACAACCTACCTCTCTAAAAAACTTAATTACAAGATAGTTTTAGATGGAGTCAATCTGGATGACCTTAAAGATTACAGACCAGGTATACAAGCCTCAAAACAAGCAGGAGTTATCTCTCCCCTTGCAAAATTTAAAGTCTCAAAACAAGACATTAGGGATATATCAAGAGCATTGGGTTTTCCTTGGTGGGATAAACCTGCTCAACCTTGTTTATCATCAAGATTTCCTTATGGCCATGAAATAACAAGTGAAAGGCTAAAAATGGTTGAGAAAGCAGAAGAATATCTTAAAGAATGTGGAATATCGGAGGTTAGAGTTAGATGCCAGGGCTCAACAGCAAGAATAGAAATTCCCCAAGATGAATTAAAGCATTTTTTTAACAAATATAATTTTAGTGAGTTAGTTCAATATTTTTCTAATTTAGGATTTAATTGCACAAGTTTAGATCTTGAGGGACTTGTAAGCGGAAAATTAAATAGGTAAATATTGTCAAACAACCGTTCTGATTTGATTAGAGACTGCTGAAGGTGGATTTCGCTCAATGACACGCAAAGAATGTTCTTTAGCCATCAAAGATTCAATTAAATATTGACTAGCTAGTTCAGGCATCATATTTTGACCACATGTAAAAATATCGACTGCCGAATAATTAGATTCAGGCCAAGTATGTATTGAAATATGAGATTCTGCCAGTAATGCAATTGCCGTAACCCCCTGAGGCTCAAATTTATTACTTATCAAATTCAAAACTGTTGCATTTGCCAATTTAGCAGCTCTATTTAAAATACAGCGCAAAAAGGATTCGTCATTTAATTTTTCGCGATCGCATCTATAAAGTTCCAACAAAAGGTGTTTACTTTGATGAATTAATTTTTGCTCATTACTTAACGAATTTAAAATTTGACTTTTTTTGTAGATTTCCATTTAAGAAATTTCTATGAAATTAAGATTAGCTAAAAAACATGCTTTTTAAAAATTATAAGTGAATCATTTGTGAAGAGCCTAAGAAAGACTGATTAAATTTATCTAAATGGGTCGCACTTATAAAACATTGACTATCTTTACCAACAGAATTTAATAATAAATTTTGCCTGGTTAAATCTAATTCCGCCAAGACATCATCCAATATAAGTATTGGAGGAACATTTAATGTTTTAGTTAATAAATCGAGTTCAGCCATCTTTAAAGCCAAGATAAAAGTCCTTTGCTGTCCTGAGGAACCATATTTTCTAACTGAAACATTATTAATTAGAAACTCAATATCATCACGATGAGGGCCAAAATTACATTTACCAGTCAATGCTTCTATTGAACGCTGATTTAGGAGTTGTTCTGCTATTTTTTTACTAATAACTTCTTCTTCTTCTTCTTCTGGACTTATATTTTGTATCCCCGATAGATAATTTATGTCTATTTGCTCTTGAGATTTACTTAAATGATTATGCCAATATTCAACATATGGTTTTATTTTTAATAAAGCTCTTCTTCTGCGCCGAAAAATTCTTGTACTTATTATTGACATTTGAATATCAAAGCTTTCAACAATATCTGTGGATTGGGTTTTTAAGAAACTTTCCGAACGCCAAAAATGACTTCTTTGTTTTAAAAGCCTATTAAATCTACTTATCAGGTCTAGATATACAGGTTCAAGCTGAGATACGACTTTATCAATCCATGTTCTTCGATAACTTGGTTCACTTCTAACAATATCTATATCATTAGAACAGAAACATACACTCCGAATATAATTCTTTATTTCACTCTGTTTTTTTAAGATTGATTCATTAACATAAATTCTTTTTGGCCCTTTGCGGAATAAATTTAACTTTAAATCGTCTTTAAAATTTATCTGTCCTATAACTACAGCCATATCACTATCGTTCTCTATTAAATCTTTATCGCTTAGTGCTCTACTAGATTTTAATTGACTTAAAAATTCAACCGATTCAAGTAAATTTGATTTGCCAATACCATTGCAGCCAAGAACAATTGCTCTTTGCTCATTTAGATCAATTTCAAAACTTTTATGGTTCCGAAAATTTTTAATTTTTAATTTATTTAAAAAAATTTTTTTTGTGCATTCATTAATTAAATTAGCTAAGTTTAAAATATTTAGATTTTCTTTAAAGAAATTGAAAAATTAAAGGGCATGTAGCTCAGTTGGATAGAGCATCAGATTCCGGTTCTGAGAGTCGGGGGTTCGAATCCCTCCATGCTCGTAAAATGATTTTTAAAGTTTATATCCCATTACTCTTATTCCATTTGGATCTAATATAAATCCATTTTCCTCTAAACTTAAAAACGAAGATACTGGAGCCTGTACAGAAATACTGCATCCAGGCATTTCTCTATTTATTTTCTCAAGAGTTACTTGAAGCAATATTGAATAATAAAGTTGCTGATTATTCCCTGGCAATGCACTTAAATTCCACAAGTTAGCATTCAATCCCCTGTCTGACGTAACCCTTACAAAACCATATAATTTATTCTTTAATTCATTCTGTATGGTAAAGAAGAAATTACTTTTCTGGATAGCCTCAGAAAGAGGTTTTATTGGAAACGTCTCACAACCACAATTTGCTAAAAGTTTATTAACTTCTTTAGCCAATGGAATTTGAGAAGAGTTAACAAAATAACCTTCTGGGAGAACAAGTTTTTTTTTAGAAAAATACTGCAATTATTAACCTGTATTTCTCATGCCAGCTGCTATCCCATTAATAGTTAAAAGTGCTCCCCTCAATAGTTCACTTCTGCTGTAAGCCCTTCTAGATTCATCTTTATCTATCATAAATTCGCTTATTGGGGGTTGTCTTGTCTGGTCTCTTAATCTTCTTAGAAGTGAAACCTGCAAAAACCCTAATGGAATAATTGTCTTATTTCTCAAGCTTACTGATGATTTCAAGTCTCTATCAGATTCTAGGAGCTTATTTTTACAAGTAATTTCAAGTATTAAAGATTTTGTAAGAGTATATTCCTTAGAAATTACTTCAAAAATATCATCAAAAGAATCTTTATTTTCTTTACTGCCAAGAGTATCGACATAATATCTAGCAACTTCCAAATCCACCTTAGATAATGTCATTTCTACCTTAGATATAAGCATCCTAAAAAATGGCCATCTTTGATGCAGAACTCTTAATAATTCAATTTGTTGTGGATCTGAATTTAATTCAGATGACAATGCAGTGCCTACTCCAAACCAACTTGGTAAAAGAAATCTACTTTGTGTCCAACCAAATACCCATGGAATAGCTCTTAAACTTGACAAATCTTTTGCACCTTTTTTTCTTCTAGCAGGCCTACTAGATATCTGTAATTTACTTATTTCTTCTATTGGAGTGACCTCTTGAAAGAAATTTAACAGATCAGGATTCTCATGCACTAATTTTCTGTAATGAGACCTTGATGTTTCTGCCAACCTAGACATTAATTGATTCCATTCTGGAGTAGCGTCAAGTCTATTATTTACCAAACTATTTTGAATTACCGCTGTAGTTACAGTCTCAAGATTGTACAAAGCGAGTTCGGGAAGGCTATATTTAGAAGCTAAAACTTCACCTTGTTCTGTTATTTTTATTCGCCCTTTTAAAGTGCCGCTTGGTTGAGCCAATATCGCCTGATAGGCTGGGCCTCCTCCTCTCCCTACAGAACCACCTCTTCCATGAAAAAGTCTTAGCAATATGTTATTTCTACTTGAGAGATTTTGAAGAGCTATTTGAGCTCTATGAATTTCCCAATTACTAGAAACAAACCCTGAATCTTTATTGCTATCAGAATATCCAAGCATTAATTCTTGCAGAGGTTTAAAAGATTCTCCTACTTTTGGCAATAATGATCTATAGAAATCTAATTTAAACAACTTTTCCATTACTTCTGGTGCTCTTTTAAGGTCTTCCACAGTTTCAAAAAGAGGAACAACTAATAATTTTGACTTTTGTGAATTTTGATCAAGAAGTCCCATTTCTTTTGCCAGCAAGAGAACTTCAAGCAAATCAGATGCACTATGACTCATTGATATTACATAAGAATGACAAATCCGACTTCCAAATTCTTGCTGTAGTCTCTTAACCATTTTAAAAACTGAAAAAGTTTCTTCTGTAGTTTTTGTCCAGTTAACGTCAGATGGAATTAAAGGCCTTTTTGTATTTAATTCGTCTATAAGCCATTTAATTTTCTCTTCCTCAGACATTTGGTCATATTGAACAGATAAATCAAGATAACTTGTAAGCTCTTGTATAGCGTCACTATGCCGTGTACTCTCTTGACGAATATCTAAACTTGCTAAAGAAAATCCAAAAATATGGACCTGAGTAAGTAAAGTGTTTACGGACTCACAAGTTAAATCTGTGCTAATCAAGCTATTTTTAATTAGTTCGAGATCATAAGTAAATTCGTTTACTGACTTGTAATATAAGTTTTCAACTTTATCTAGATTTTTCTTATCAGTTTCTCCCTCCAAGTCAAATTTCCACCCACTATCAGCTAATAAATTATTTCTTTCTTGTGTTAACCTTAGTTTTTCTAAAATATAACTTAATTTTAATCTGTAGGGTTCTGATCTATACCTTGTAGCTCTAGCTTCATATATTTCAGGGAACTTAACCCTGTCAGTTTCGAGCGACTCTAATAGGGAAGAACTGACTTGACTCCATTGCATCGACACACTTAATTGATCTCTAAGATTAGACGTCGCAATAATATATCTTTCCAACATCAACTGCCTTTGGTAGCAAGCAGTTCTCCATGTTATCTCCGGAGTGACCGATGGATTACCGTCCCTATCAGATCCTACCCATGAACCGAAGTTACAAAAAGATTCTGAGGGCAACTGAACATCTGGATAATTTTCGGTAAGTGCTTCAGCGATCCTGCCCCTCAATTGAGGCATCGCATTAAATAAAACTTGCTGAAAATAATGCAAGGCATAATCAACTTCATCTAAAACTGAAGGTTTAAATTGATGCAATTCATCTGTTCTCCACCAAAGTCTTACTTCCTCTTTTAATTGGTTTTTTAGAGAATTTTTTTCTTCTTTTGTTAGAAATTGCTCAATCTGTATTTTTTTTAACAAATTTGCTACTCTTGTTTGCTTATGTCGAATCGTATGTCTTACGATCTCGGTCGGGTGTGCAGTAAAAACTAAACGAATATCCATTTCCTGCAATAACTCCTCTAATTTTCCAGGTGGTACATTTAATTTCCTCAGCCTGTAAAATAATTCTCTAAAAGTTACTGGAGCATTTTGTCTAGCCAATGCTGGAGCAAAAGGATCAAGATTGTCGGGCGATTTTTGAACATCCTTATTGGTGAAGCTTTGAATATATCTATCTTCCTCAACTCTTTGTTCCAAAATATTCACGAGTTGAAAATACAATGAAAACGCTCTTGCTGCTGCTATGGATTCTGCTAAATCCATAGAATTTACAATATCAACTATTTCATTTTTAAAAGTTTTTGAACTATCGCCATCAATTTGTTTTGAATAACTTAATTCTTTAAGTTGTATCAATCTCTCTGCTTGATCATTTGGGCATTCTTCTCTGAGCACAGATTCCCAGAGATCTTCGATAAGAAGACGATTTTTATCAAGTGGATCATTGTTACTTATCAAATCCACATTATTATTTTTTATCTGTCGAATAGATTCCATATAGTCATTATGTCACAAGTAAAAATATTCAGATCAAAGTTTATTTAAATAATCAAACATTCTTGGCCTCACTCCTGATCATATCTTCGATAGAAATTTTCATTATCTGCTCAATAGAAAGACCTTTTTCATATTGATTTATCCATTTCATAGATTGATTACCTTCTTCAAGCACTTTATAGATAGGGTTTAAAAGATGTTTCATACCAAAATCTTCTGCTGTGGATGACAAATCTGATAATAAGTTTTGAATCCATTCTCTACAAACAACTTTTTTGCCATCATGCCAGTGAATTAACTCTGAATTCAGACTATCTTTAGCAGCATTAATTTCATTTTGATCACATATTTCTGACAACTCATCCATAGAAAAAACACTAGCATTCATAGGATCTAAGGAATGTATATTTTCAAAAAGATTTAAAATCCTTAGTTCTATCATGGCCGTTATCCCTAAAAGTAGATTAATATCGTGAACAAAGTCACAAATTCTTAATTCCAAACGATCAAGTATTAAAGGTCTTTGGGGACCATTTGGTCGGATTGAAGACCAAAAATGTCTAATATTTTGCATTTTTTTATTAGATATATTTTCTTCTATCCAGTCGATATAAGAATTATGATTTACAAAAAAAGGTACCTTACTTGGTGTTTTAGGAAATTGGATCCATCTCTGAGAGTGATTATTCGTAATTTTATTATTTAAAAAAGGTGAACTAGCACTTAATGATAGATAGAGAGCAGCTTCAGATCTTATAAGTCTTATAGCTGTAAAAAGTTTATCTAAATCATCTATTCCTATGTTTATATGGACGCTTGAAGTTGCAATAGATATTCCATAATTATCTTGAATAAATTGGTGATAGACGTTGTTAATATCAGATCTTTGAAATGTAATATCATGTTTAAAACAAAGAGTAGATGAAGGAATGATTGTTAAATTTCTAGTATTAAGCCACTTCCTTAACTTTTTTCTTGGAGTTATTAATTTCTCGAATAAAAACTTGTAGTCTTTTTCAGGAGTTGTTATGTATTCAACATTTCTGTTATCTGGCTCTTTTACAAAATCAGAAAATTTTTTCTCAATATCAGCTGAAACACCAATATGAGAATCTAAAGAACCTGTAAAAAGTTCCACCTCAAAACCTTTATATAGATTATCTTTACTCATCTATTTATTCAAACAGGCTAATGCTTTTAGTATCCCCTTCGCTTTATTAATTGTCTCTTGATATTCATTTTCAGGAAAAGAATCAGCAACTATTCCTGCTCCTGCTTGCACTGAAACATCATATTTCCCATCTCTTAAGGGTTTCACTATCATAGTTCTTATCGTAATGGCAGTATTTAATGCACCATTGATATCAATAGATCCGTAAACACCAGCATAAGGTCCTCTAGCATCTTTTTCAAAGTGCTTAATCAATTGCATAGCTCTTATTTTTGGCGCACCAGTTACTGTCCCAGCTGGAAAAGATGCTTTTAGCAAATCCCACACATCAGCATTGTTTTTTAAGATGCCCTCAACTTCACTAACTATATGCATAACATGTGAATATTTCTCAATAACCATTAAATCCTTTACCTTCACAGTACCAATTTCACAAACTCTTCCAAGATCATTTCGCCCAAGATCAATTAGCATTACATGCTCAGCTATCTCTTTTGGATCTTTTAATAAATCCTTTTCTAGTTCTAAGTCTTGTTGATTATCAATACCTCTTGGTCTTGTGCCAGCTATTGGTCTTAAGCTTGCGACAATCTCGCTATTTTTATTTATTTTAGCTTTAACCATTACTTCAGGACTCGAACCTATCAGATACCATGAGCCAAAATCAAAAAATGACATATATGGAGATGGATTAACCATCCTCAAACTTCTATATAAACTAAAGGGATCATTATTGACTTGAGTTTGAAATCTCTGACTTATAACTATTTGGAAGATATCTCCCTTTCTTATGTATTCTTTTGCAGAGATAACTGCATCCTCAAAATCTTTTTTCTTCCAATTACTTTCTAGATCTAAATTCAAATTCTCATTTTCATTCCAATCTAAAAACTCATTTTCTTTTAGTGGAATTCTCATTAAATTTCTAGTTTCCTGAATTTTAGAAATTGAGTTTAGATACAAATCTTCAATCGAAGACTCTTTAGAAGAAGTTGTATCTGCATAAACCACTGCAGTAATACATCTTTTTATTTGATCAAAAACAACTAATTGATCAAAAAACATCCAGGAACCATGCGGGATACTGTTTTCTGGTATTTCATTTATTGGAACGCTTGGCTCAATTCGATTTATTAATTCATAACCCCAAGAACCATATAACTGTCCAATTGATGGTATTTCTTCAAGCATGGTTGACTTATATTCCTTTGTCCAACTTTTTAAAATATCAAAAGGATCACCTTTATGAATTTCAGTTTTGCCATTATTCCAAGTTTTAACTATTTCTTCTCCATAACAAACGGCTTCCCAAAGAGGTTTAGTTGCAACAATACTCCACCTACCCAAATTCTCCCCACCTTCAACAGATTCAAGAAAAACACCATGGGAATTTGTTGAAGATAATTTTAACCAAGTCGATAATGGTGTCTCTAAATCCGCTGGCCAAGTTTCAACTATAGGTATAAAATTTTTACCTTCTTTGTAAGCCTTTAAAAAACTATCTTTCTGTGAGCTGATCATATTAATAATGTCAGCCCAAATTATAATTATTTTCTTCTTTTATATCAACTTTACGGAAGTTAATCAAAAGTATTCTTAGTTGTAAATTTCAAACCAGCTGGATTAGGATTCTCACCTATTCTTCTAGGATTATGACCGACTTTCTCTCTGCCTTCATTCACTTTTTCAGGGAAAACACCATCCTTTGGGTGTAAAAATTCTATATCACCACCTGGGAAAATTCGGTAGATTTTAAAATCTTCAATTCTTGGCTTGAAAGCTCTCAATTGTGTCCCTAATGCAAGGCATTGTTCTTTTCTAGCGAAGTACATGAGATTATCACCTTCATGCATTATAGCCGCTCCGCCGGTAGGCAATTCAAATGCTTGTTCTTTTAAACTTTTCCATACAATTGCATATTTTTCTTCGGTTTCTGCTGAGTTTAATAAACCCCCAGTACTTCCTATATGCTTTGGAAATTGACCAACTAAAGTTTCAGTCATCCTAGATTTTGAGTTATTTCTAATAAGAAATTAGCATTCATATTTTGCAAAATTCAAAATTAATAGGAAATTTTCTACATTATTTAATATATGGAAATCTTGTTTGAAATTTTATTTTGAATCTGAAATCGGAAAAAATACTGTCAAACCTGTATCACGTCTTTGTGTAACATGCCCTCCTAAACTAGCTAACAACTTTTGAGTTGCATTTTGACTAAGTTGTAAACTTCCAGTTTGAGGGTTCCAATTTAAAACAGGACCAATATCAGAACCGTTATCTTTTTTTAGAATTTCTTTTTGATTGTTATCTAATTTTTGTACTTTGAGTTGAAGTTTGTGTTTTTGACCAGCTGGTCTTAATTCTAAAATTAATGTGCTACCTTCTTTTAATCCTCTAGTATTTTTATCAATTAATCCTCTTAACATTAATTCTAATTTTTCAGAATCACTCAAAATTTGTGGAAGTTGTTTGGGGATATCTATCTTCAAAGAAATACCACGTCGGTTTAATTGTTTATTCCATAAAGGAGCAAGCTTATTGAAAATTTCAGCTAAATTAATTTTCGCCAAGTTATTCAATGATGACTCTTCATTATCAACTAATTCTGCTGCATTAAAGATTAAACCAAACCTATCAATTTGTTCATTACATTCATTATCTATTTGAATTAAACGATTTCTCATTGATTCATCCATTTTATATTTTTTTAAAGTAGAACTTATCAGGGTTCTTATTGTTGCCAAGGGAGTTCTTACTTCATGAGAAATTGCGCGTAATAATTTTGCTTCAGTTATTTGCACATTTTTTTCATCATTTTTCACAGAATTCTGTATATTGTGGTTCGGCGTAATATTTGCTAATTTTGCCGATAATATTGGCCAAAATAATTTTTCAAATTGATTATTAATATTAAGGTCACCCAAATTATTGATTGCATTACGAAATTTTACTCCTTCCTCATAATTTTCTTGATTTAATTTTGCATGCATTAATTCAATTGAAAGTTTAAGGCTTTCCTCATCACACTTCATTAATAAAATTTTCTTATCTTTTTCTCCTACAACTGATAATACGCATTGAAAATTTGGAGTGATTATCATCAAAAAAGGTTCATAGCCATCTTCTTGAGAAAGATTCAAGACTTTATAATTACTAACTAAATCAAAATCTTTTTTTATCTTTTCTGAATTATTGACTGGCAAAAAACCTGCATTCTCATTTTGAAAGTATGGAAACCCCTCAGGTGACCAAAGCCATCCATGCAGTTGATTTAAAAATTTTTTATCATTAAAAGCTGGCAAAGGCGAGGCAACCCAAATCCCCCCTTGTTTATAATTCTGAGAAAGGAAATCTCTTTGAATAACTTCTAAAGAAGCCCACCACATTCTTCTGGATGTATCATCATCCACATATATGGTTTGAACTCTTTTAATCAAAAGCTCTTGAATTTTTTTTATAGTTATTTGTGATTTCATCAACTTCTTAGTGATCTAGAACGTTTCAAAATAGATAGAACAAATCCAATCGATATAAAATTAGTCACCAATGACGTTCGACCATAGCTCATAAAAGGAAGGGGAATCCCTGTAACTGGTCCTAATCCAATAGTCATAAATAAGTTAATAATTATTTGAAATAAAAAAGTTGAGGCTATTCCAACAACAATTAGAGATTCAAAGTTAGTCCTAGCAATTGTTGCAGTATTAATAAGTTTTTTAATCAAAAAAAAGAACAAAAATAAAACTAAAGCGCAACCCACGAATCCTAATTCTTCCCCTAAAGCACTGAATATAAAATCAGTATGTTGTTCAGGGATAAATTGCAAATTAGTCAGCTTACCTTGTAGCAAACCAGTCCCAAATAATCCTCCAGAACCAATTGCAATTTGACTTTGTATTAAATGATATCCGCCACCTAATGGATCTCTATTTGGATCTAAAAATAAAACTAATCTATCTTTTTGATATTCTTTTAAGCCATATTGCCACAAAATTGGTGTATATTTTGCCACTAATAAATGGAACGAGATAGCGAGAGCAGCAAAAATAATTTTCTTTTTTGAAGATCTATAAGCAAGATATCCTATAACTGGAATCCAGAAAATAAGAAGGGTTGGTAAGGTTAGATATAGTATAGATGTGATAATACAAAATGCTAATATCAAGATCCACTCTATGGGCATTTGCGCCCAATAGAGCATCACACCTGTCAAAACAATTAAAACTAAAGAGGTACCTAAGTCCGGTTGAAAGAAAATTAATAACCAAGGAATAATCACTACTAATAAGGGCAATACTAAATCTCTTATTACTAGAATTATTTTTTTTTCGAGTACTGAAGCAAGAGTTAATACAGTGCTAAGTTTAGCAACCTCTGAAGGCTGAAAAGAAAAGATCCCCAAGTTTAACCATCTTTGAGCTCCAGAAACTGAAATCCCAAAAAAATAAATTAGTAATAAGGATATTAAAGTACACAAATAAAATGGAACCACATACTTTCTAAGTCTCTCTAACGGTATATAAGAAATAAAAAATGCTAAGAAATAACCTAAAAAACCAGTTACGATATGACCTAAATAGTTCGATACTAAAAATTCACCCTGAATACTTTTTATCAATAAACCCGAAATAATAACTAAAAACAGTGGAATTATAAGTAGTGGAGAAAATAAAAAACCTCTATTAAAGTTGTCTTTTTTTTGTAAAAATCCTCTGTTGTTTAATAACGAAATTCTCTTAAACATCAATTAAGTATTAACAAATTGATTCTTAACTAATTGAGCTAAATTACCAAATACGACAGAACTTTCTTTATTGGGCTGGCTTATTGAGATTGGTACACCTTTATTACTGTCGTCAACAAGAGGAATTTCAATAGGAATTTGAGCTAATAATGGTAAGTCATTTTCGTTAGCTAATGTTTGTCCACCACCTTTACCAAAAATTTCATATTTTTTACCTGGCATATCTGGTGGAATAAATACTGACATATTTTCTACAATTCCCAGTAAAGGTACTCCTAGTTGTTTAAACATTGCTAATCCCCTCCTTGCATCTTGCAAAGATACTTGTTGAGGAGTAGTGACAACTATAGCGGCAGAAATAGGCACAGATTGAGAAAGGGATATTTGAGCGTCTCCTGTTCCCGGAGGCAAATCAATAACCAAAAAATCAAGATTATTCCATTCAACTTGATATAAAAATTGTCTGATAATACTATTAAGCATTGGTCCTCTCCAAATAACTGGCTGACCTTCTTCTATGAGAAAACCCATTGATACCAATGAAATTCCATATTTCTTTATTGGTATTAACCTTTGATCACTGCCACTACCTTCTGTAACCTTTGGATTCTGTTCGGCAACTCCCATCATTGAAGGAGTATTAGGTCCATATATATCCGCATCCAGCAAACCAGTTTTTAAGCCTAATTTAGCTAGAGAACAAGCGAGATTAACTGCAATGGTACTTTTACCAACTCCACCTTTACCACTGCTAACAGCTATGATATGCCGAATTCCATCAATCTTCTGCAAATCAGGAGTATTGCTTTGATTTTGAGATTCTGTTTTGGAAGGATTATTATCTATCTCTATTTGAACGTCATCAATATCTTCGAAATTAAGTAGTACCCCTCTAACCTCTTGTACAATTCTATCTCTCTGAGAATTTGCAAACGATGGTAATGATAATGTTACGATTACTCTCGGTATAGTTACTCTTACATTTTTAATCCAAGCTAATTCAATTACATTTTTCTGTGATCCAGCATCTAGAACTTTTTGTAAAGCAAAATTCGCATCTTCTATTGTGGTCATTAAATTTTTAAATATTTTGACAAGGTAGTCGACTGTTTAAAAGATTAAGAACTATGTCGAACTATCAAATAATAGGCAATAAGTACCCCCTAAGAGAAATTATAAAGAGAAACTTATAATTAACCAAAAAAATTTTTTTCTTCAAGATTTACTAAATACATGTTGAAAGAACCACCTAAAAACTCGAGAGAAAAAACTAAAAATCTCTTATTAACTCTACAAGACAAAATTTGTTCAGGACTTGAAAATGTAGATGGCAAAGGGAAATTTACAGAGGAAACCTGGCTAAGAGACGAAGGTGGAGGTGGAAGATCAAGAGTATTGAAAAATGGTTCTATTTTTGAGCAAGCAGGCGTAAATTTCTCGGAAGTACAAGGAAAAGAATTACCTCAATCTATAATCTCTCAAAGGCCAGAAGCAAAAGGTCATGAATGGTTTGCTACGGGAACTTCTATGGTTTTGCATCCCAAGAATCCCTATATTCCTACAGTTCATCTGAATTATCGATATTTCGAAGCTGGTCCTGT
>JFLW01000088.1 GCA_000635495.1 Prochlorococcus sp. scB243_495K23
TATTTCGAAGCTGGTCCTGTTTGGTGGTTTGGAGGAGGTGCAGACTTAACCCCTTTTTATCCTTATCTTTCTGATGTAAGGAATTTTCATAATGAGCATAAAAAAGCTTGTGAGAAAGTTGATCAAGATTTGCATAAAGTTTTCAAACCATGGTGTGATGAATATTTCTTCTTGAAGCATAGAAATGAATCTAGAGGCATTGGAGGTATTTTTTATGATTATCAAGATGGTTCAGGCAATATTTATAAAGGAAATAATCAAAATGGAGAAGCATCAAAAGCTTCACAAAATATTGGCAGATCAAATTTAAATTGGGATGATTTATTTTCTTTAGCGGAAAACTGTGGGCAGGCATTCCTCCCTTCTTATTTGCCCATTATTGAAAAAAGAGCTTCTCAAACATATTCATCGAAGGAAAGAGAATTCCAGCTATATCGAAGAGGTAGATATGTCGAATTCAATTTAGTTTGGGATAGAGGGACGATTTTTGGACTACAAACAAATGGTAGAACCGAATCTATATTAATGTCCTTACCGCCTTTGGCCAGATGGGAATATGGATATAAAGCTAAAAATGGTTCTCGAGAGGAATTTCTCACATCAATTTTTACAAAACCCCAAGATTGGTTAAATGATAAAGAGTTAGAAAAATTCTGTATAGAAAATAATATTTTTGATTAAAAATTATCGAATAAAATTTTCAAGTATATTAAATAGGTGTTTTAAATAAAGAACCGTCACTTTTCAATTGAAGTTTTTCTCCGAGTTCATTCTCTAAAGAGATTAATTCATCCCTATGGGCTCTAAGTCTCATAAAAGTTGAATCATTTTCATTTTCGTTGATCAACCTTAATTCAAATTTCTCCTCTCTTGCTGATTTTTTAAAATAGACAATTCCAGACAAAGGGCCACCAATTAATCCCAAAAGAATAGGCCACCAACCTAATTCAGGATATATTTGAATAATTACTAATCCCAAAGCACAAGAACCAAAACCACCAAGAAAACCTAAAAAAATTGCTAAAAATTTACTAGAAACAACTTGACCCTTGAATATTAAAATTCTTTGTTCAAAATCTCCTCCTGTTTGCTTCCATCCCCTCAAATTAAGCCATTCACATAAACTATTTAAAACCTTAATTGGCTTCTGAGAAGATGAAATCTCAACGATGGTTGTTCTATCTTTACTAGAAGCCCTAAGAAAAAAAAATAATCCTATAGCCAAGAGAATTGTCAGCAATAATGTTGAATTTAAGGAATATGACATTAAATAATTTTTTCTAGTAACTTGAGAATAAAAATTAAAGTTACATCATATTATAATTTTCTAGAATTATTCTGTAAAATATTCCTATCAGATAAAAATTCTTAATTAAATAAAATCTTAAGTAATATTCAACACCTTTAATTTCTTTAAATACTTATTAAAAATGACTATTGAAAACAAAAATATTGATCTTCTTTATAGCGATTTAACAGAAGATTTATACAATCTTTATAAAAAATCATCCTACCTAGCTATTGACACTGAAGCAATGGGTTTAATTCATGGAAGAGATAGGCTCTGTTTAGTACAAATATGCAATGAATTCAAAAGAACATCGTGTATAAAAATCGAACTTAATACATCTTCTGCGCCTCATTTAAAAAAACTGCTTGAAGATGAAAAAATTACTAAAATATTTCACTACGCAAGATTTGATATAGCAGCTCTAAAATGCAATCTTGAAATTAATACAAAAAATATTTTTTGTACAAAAATTGCTAGTAAGTTAGCTAGAACCTATACAAATAAACACGGTTTAAAGGATTTAATTAATGAATTGTTAGGTATAGAACTGGACAAAAGCTCGCAAAGTAGTGATTGGGGTAGCAACGAAGATTTAACAAAAGATCAATTAGATTATGCAGCAAATGATGTTAGATATTTAATTGAAGCTATGCATAAATTAAAAGTTATCTTAGAAAGAGAGAATAGATATGAATTAGCTCAAAAATGTTTCGAAACAGTTTCTGTGCATGCTGATTTAGACATACTAAAATTCTCAAATATATTTGAACATTAAGAATCAATCTTCAGTTAAAAAATTATCTTCACCATCAAGAGTTTCCATAAGCTTATCAAGTATTCTTGAAGAACTTAATTTATCTCCATCATTTTTTTCACAAATTTTTAAAATATTTTGCGCAACTTGTATTTTTTCTTCAATAGTTTTCGAGCCTTCTTTTGCAATTTGAATTTCCACTTTCTTTTTAGCAGAAGATAAGCTTATACTCATAAGTTTTGCAATCTCTGCACAAATTTTTAGATATTGCCGATCATTTATTGGATACATAAAAGAATTAATAATTAATTAGCTAGTGCCATTTACTAAGATAACAAATGAAGGTTTATAGCATCTACGATTTTCTTACTTGCTCCGGATTCCCCCATTCTTTTTTTTCCAATTTTTGCTTGTTCTAACCTATCAACTTTTCCTTTTAAAAGTAAACTTAAACGTTTTAAAAGAATTTTTTTGTTCTTGCAAACTAAAACACTACCTCCCAATAATCTTGATTGCCTTTTTGCAAATGATTTTGTAAATTGTGGTCCAGGTCCCGGTAGAGAAAGAGATGGAATTCCAAGTCCAGCAATTTGCTCTGTAGCAGTTCCTGCATTAGACAAACCAACTTCTGCCATATTGGCCCATAAATTGAATTTACCTTTTCCAATCACTACATATTGATCTTTCTTTTTCCATACTGAATCTTCATCAATAAGAAATTTAACTTTACTCTGTTTTATAAAACCATATTTATTTAAATAATGTTGAATTTGAATCACATTCGCATTAATGCTCAAAGGCAAGAGTATTAATAAATCCTTTGATAAATCAAAATCTTGCAAACAATTTAGAAAATTATCAAGATTTTTAAGAGCTTCAGGGTATCTACTTCCAACTAATAAAATAATCCTTTTAAAAGAAATAATATTTGATATCTTATCGTTTGTTACATTGACAAAATCCATCATTGGATTACCAAAGTATTTTGCATCGATATTTTTTTTATACAAATTATTAGCTGTAATTTTATCTCTCATAATTAAATTTTTACATCTTGGAGATTTCATTAAAATTATTTCCCATGGATCCCATTCAGAACCTTTCAACTTATGATAAAAATCGCTTAAATCCCAACCTGGCCCACTACTCCAAGTATGATCACTTTTGGGGGTTCCAATAAAACTAAAGTCGCATTCTGAACTCCAAGCGTAGAGTAATGGCAAGAAATCGCCTACTGCGATAATTTTGCAGTTATTTTTTGACTTCTTTTTTACAAGTAGAAAATTTCTTAAATTATCGATTAAAAATCCTGCTAACAAATCAAGCACAAATCCCCTCAGACTTTGATTGCTAAAACCTCCACTAGGCAGCTCTTTTAAATATCCTATTTTACGAAAATTCTTTGATTTTATGGAATTAAATACATCTCCATTTCCTACTAACGGCAAAACTTCAATATTTTTATTTTTAATTTTTTTTAGTAATCTTTTTATTATCTCCGATGCGATTACATCTTCTCCATGACCATTGCATATAAATAATAGAGAATGAGACATCTTACTGTTAAGATCATAAAAAGAGTCAATCGAATCTTTTTCGGCGGCATGGCCAAGTGGTAAGGCAGAGGATTGCAAATCCTTTATCCCCAGTTCGAATCTGGGTGCCGCCTTATTTAATTTTTTCACGCATTTAATTACGAAATTTTCTAAGAACTTCAATTTCAAATAAAGGGTATAAACTTTCAATTACTTATTGATATACAGAAAAATAATCTTTTCTTTATTTTTTTAAATAATACCCGATATCCATTAATAAATAAAATCTAGTTAATTTATTAATTATTTTCATCGAATTATTTATATAAGAATTTGAATTATTCTAGTAATCACTATCTGCTACACACATTCCTAAACATCTAACACCATTTGATGCAGTCCTTTTACAATGATTACATAAAATGGGATCTTTATCTGAAGTAAGGTTAATTTTAGGATTATTTTGACCTTTAATACTTATTAACTCTTGTGTTGAATCAAATAGAGTCATTCTTGGAATCGTCACCTGAATCGATACTAACAACAAGTGAAGCATTAGTGTTGGAAGAAGGTAAATCCATAATTTTTACAGTTTCTTTAGGCTCTTCAATAACTTGATTTTCTTCAGTACTTTCATCAACTGCACAAGCTTCAAGAGCCTCTCGAAGTAGTGAATCAAAAGTTGCTCCAGGCAATCTATGTCTTGCAACCTCCAGAAAAGTTCTAGGTAACGATTCAGATGCAGCATCTCGTAAAGCAGGATTATTCTTTCTATGTTCTTGTTCTTCTTCTATTGATTTAATAAACCTAAGTGTGACATCTCTTTTGGTAGAAGCTTTTATCAGCGTATCGTTTTCCGGATTACTAACATTAGGTTCATTTTCAAGATCACTAAGTCTTTTTTCCAAACTATTTAAAACTTCATTAGCTTCTTTACTAATATGCGCTAATTGACCATCGGACAAATTAGGTAAATCAGCGACAAAAACTTTCCCATGATCTCTTAGTGTCAAGAAAGTTGGCCTTGGGCCTTGAGCCTGTCTACCAATTGATTCGGAATTATTACCTATTGGTCTTTTTGGAGGTGTAGGACCAGCTGAACTACGTCTACGTGTAATTCTTTGATTATTTGCAAAGGGCATTGAATAAAGGTTAAATCTTAATACTTAAACTTCCGATATAATTCGGCGGTAATTTTATTATATTACACCTAACATTTTCATTTGGGTATAAAAAATAATTTTTTAAAACTCATTTAAACAAGGTAAAAAAATTTAAGTTAAAATTTCTGGCAAAAACTTACTAATTGTTAAATCAGTTTTTCTAACTATCTTTCCAATTTCCCAACTATCTATATCATGATCTTTACAGATACTTAATATCGCTTCCTTAAATTTTTTATCAATAATTAAACAAAATCCCACTCCAAGGTTGAAAGTATTCCAAAAATCTTTTTCAGGAATAGATCCTTTCTCTTTAAGGAATTTAAATAAAGTAGGTATTTGCCATGAACTGGTATTGATATAAGGAATAAAATCAGAAGGAATACATCTTGGTAAATTTTCTGGAATTCCTCCTCCAGTTATATGAGACATTGCTTTAATTTCTATATCTTCAGATAACATTTGGTTAATCACATTATTGTAAATTTTTGTAGGTTTCAATAACTCATCATAAAAATTTAAGTGAGAAACTTTTTCAAATTCTTTATCTATTTGATTATTGTTTTGAATAATTTTTCTTACTAAACTAAATCCGTTACTATGAACTCCATTACTTTTTAAAGCAATTATTAAGTCATTTTCAGAGACTTTTTTGCCATTAATAAGCTTATCCTCATCAACTATTCCAACACAAAATCCTGCAAGATCATACTTATTTTTTGAATAAAATCCAGGCATTTCAGCAGTTTCTCCGCCGAGTAATGAACAGTTATTTTCTCCACATCCATGTGAAATTCCCTGAACAACCCTCAATAATTGTTTCTTATCAAGCTTACCGGTAGCAATATAATCCAGAAAAAATAAAGGTTTTGCTCCACTAGTAATGATATCATTCATGCACATAGCAACTAAATCAATACCAACCTCAAAATGAAAGTTTTTACTTTGGGCTAATTCTAATTTTGTTCCAACACCATCAGTCCCTGAAACAAGAACTGGTTTTTTAAAACTATCGATAGGAATTCGAAACAAACCTCCGAACCCGCCAATACCCTCAATCACATTAGATGTATGAGTTCCCTCAACTGCCTGTTTAATTTCGGAAACAAATTCTCGCCCAGCTTCTATATCAACACCTGATGTTTTGTAATCCATGAAATAAAAATGATAGACTT
>JFLW01000089.1 GCA_000635495.1 Prochlorococcus sp. scB243_495K23
GAAATAAAAATGATAGACTTTCCCTATATAGATATTCCTCCTAAGATTGTTTTTGTCCAGTAATTATCTATCAAATAGATTTATTTTTTAAAAACAAAGTGAAGAAAGTAATCATAAGGAAAACTGAAGAAATAGAAAATTGGAGGAGAAATATAAATAGTGAAATTAACTTCATTCCAACAATGGGTAATCTTCATGATGGTCATATTAAACTTATATCAACAGCAAAAAATGACAATTCTAATGTTAATTTAGTAAGTATTTTTATTAATCCACTTCAATTTGATAACAAATTAGATTTAGAGAATTACCCTAAAACAATTGATAATGATATAAAAATCTCTTTTTCAAATGGCGCAGATGCTATCTTCATCCCAAGTAATGAAGATATATATCCACCGAATAATAAAAATATTAAATTCCTAAAAGCTCCAAATGAATTATCTTCTGCATTATGTGGATTAAATCGAATTGGACATTTTGATGGCGTTTGTACAGTAGTTTATAGATTACTTAATCTCATCAAGCCAAAAAATCTTTACTTAGGAGAAAAAGATTGGCAACAACTTTTAATTTTAAAAAATCTTGTCTTTAGAATGAAATTAGATGTTGCTATTAAATCCATTCCTACACAAAGAGATTTTGATGGAATTCCTTTAAGTTCACGTAATGTACATTTATCAAAAAACGAAAGAAAATTGATTAGTTTTTTTTCAAGTGAGTTATTAGAAGCAAAAAAAAAATTTCAACAAGATAAAAAGATCAATTTAAACCAAATAATTAAGAAGCTATCAGCAAAAAAAATTTCAATTGAATATTTAGAACATTTACACCCTCATACACTCCAAAAAGCGAGACTTGAGGATAATATTTCGTTATTGGCTGGTGCGATAAAATGTGGAGAGACAAGATTAATTGATCACGTTTTTCTAATGAAAAGAAGGCCGATTATTGCAATTGATGGTCCTGCAGGTTCAGGTAAAAGTACTGTAACAAAGTTAATAGCGAAGAAACTTAAACTTTTATATTTAGATACTGGCGCAATGTACAGGGCATTGAGTTGGCTCATGATAAAAGAAAGTATTAACTATAAAAAAGAAAAAAATTTACAGAATATTCTTAAAGGTATATCTATAGTTTTCAAGTCGAATACAAATTCACATCAGGATGTTTATATTAATAACTACTGTGTTACTGAAGAAATTAGGTCGCAAGAGATAAGTTCCATCGTTTCTAAAATTTCCTCAATAAAAGAAGTAAGAGAATTCTTAGTAGAAGAACAAAGAAAAATTGGAGAATCAGGCGGACTTGTAGCTGAGGGAAGAGATATAGGAACTACTGTTTTTCCTCATGCAGAACTTAAAATATTTTTAACTGCTAGCATCGATGAAAGAGCAAAAAGAAGAAAATCTGATAAAAATAGTAAAGACTCACAAGAAATAGACCTTCATACATTAAAAGAACTTATAAAGAAAAGAGATTTTGAAGATTCCAATAGAGAAATTTCGCCTCTAATTAAGGCGAATGATGCAATAGAAATTATTACCGACGGATATACAATTAATGAGGTAGTGGATAAAATTATTGACCTTTACAATGACAAGATTCCTAAAGAGACTGAGATCAAATAAATTCAAGAAATACTTTCCAAAAAACCTTTTACAGAGTCTTCTAGAATATCAAGGACATAATCAAAGCCCTCATCACCTCCAAAATATGGGTCAGGAACTTCTTGATCATTAAAAACTGATCTAAAATCTTGTATTTTTTTTATTGCTGCAAAACCAGTTGAAGCTGTTCTATTTTTAAGATCTTGAATATTTTTAAAATTTGAATCGTCCATCGCAAGAATATAGTTAAATTCGTCAAAATCTTTGCTATTAATTTGACGAGCCTTGCTTAAGATATTTATATCTCTTCTTTCTGCCGCAATTCTCATCCTAGAGTCAGCTTTTTTTCCAATATGCCAACTCCCAGTTCCAGCAGAATCAACAATAAAAGCATCGGTTAATCCATTTCTTTCAAGTAGTCTTATAAAGATAGCTTCTGCTGCAGGAGACCTACAAATATTTCCCAAACATACAAAAAGAACAGAAATTTTATTCATATGATTTCAAATTCCAGTTGATTATAAGACTTTTAAGTAGTAAATAAAACTTCTTCAATTAAAGATTCAGTAAATTCTTTACCAAACAAACTCGACAACATTGGCCTTGCTGGATCGTTATCTCTTCTATAATTCAAATAATTATTTTGACCGTTTATTAATTCTTTTTGCAGTTCAATATTGACTTCTTTGCTTTCGAAAAGAATTTCCAAATACAAATCAAGATATTTCTTAAATGAGGTATAGAGCTGATTAGTAATTAAAAAATCACTTCTTTCTTCTTTTGGTAATTTTGACCATATTACTCCTGGAGAAAAAAATCTAGCTACCTCCGCAGACATTTTTTCAGCTAATGGGAGTGATGAATGGCAATGATTTTTGAATTTTATAAGTTTTTCTAATAACTCATTATTGTATTGATTTTGTATTTTTAATGAAGGCTGAAAATCTAACACTATTAAATAACTATTAGGTAGAGAAACAAAATCTACTCCAAAAAATGGGACGTTATAAATAGTATTAGGAATAATTAAAAAATTTAAAACAGAATAATTTGGACTATTAATACAAACTGCCCTTGCGAATTGAATTCTTTTTTTATGCGTTACACCCCAAGTAGATAGATTCACATTCTTTTTTGATTTCTTTGAACCATAAGTTGAATCTTTATAAGAATATTCCGAGGGTATTTTTTTTTCTAAACAGTTATATTTACTTAAGTTGTTTGTTAAATATTTTAAGAAAATATGCCATCTCCAATCTTTCCTATAAAAAATAGTATCTTGTATTAACATTCAATGAATAATCTCATTATTTAATGTAAAAAGAAATTTATTGATAAATTTTTTTGTCCATTTTTCTCCAAAAAAAGATTTAAACAATTTATCTGCAGGGTCTTTTTCAAAACTGTACTTATCATATTTAATTTGATTAATCTTTATTTCTTCTGCATTTAAAAATTGATTAACAGGATTCGATTTATAAATATTCAAATAATTATTTACAAATGAATGGAATATATTATTTAAATCTCTATCAAGATTTAATTTATTTCCTCTACATATAATCACCCATGGGGAAAAATACTTTTTTGAATCATATATATTCTTCATTTTATTATTATCAAATGCAGAATATTTTTTCTTAATACTACCTAAACTTGAACAATATTTTTCAAGATATTTGCTTTCTTGAATTAAAGGTTGATAATCAAGTATTGCTAATAACTTTTGAGAAGTTCCAAACCATAAAATATCAGCTCCTAAAATAGGAAATTCGCTATCAAAATTAGGATATGCGACCGTATTAAACACTTGCAGTTTTTTGCCACCATCTAATCTTGTTATTCGCCACTTTCTATATTCGGGAGATGAAAAAAGCCAATTTTTAATAATATATTTTGAGTCTTCATTGTGATGTTCTTTGAATTCACTAGATATTTGTACCTCATGTCCATTTAATTGATCAATATTGGTTTTAAGGAAATCAACTAATGAATCAAACATAAATATTAGGTCTCGGTACTTCCTTTCCTAACTTTTTTTGTAATGTAATTGAATACAATCTTGCCTAAAACAGCAATCAAGTTACCTTCAAGCTCCTTAAACATTTTCATATTGTAAGTAAAAGCTTGATTAGCTTCATCAATAATTTGATCAGCCGTATTTTGATTTATTGGAAGTTGATTCAAAGTAAGGGAATATTCTTCTTTGAATTTTTTTTCATCAGCAATTAATTCAAACTCATAAAAATTTAAACCATCATTTCCCTGCAAATTTAATGCTTTTTTAGCGATCCTTTTCAAGATTTGCCCCCCAGATAAATCTCCTATATAGCGAGTGTAGTGATGACCAACTAAGAGCTCTGGTGAATTTTTTGCGACCTCTCGGATTCTTTCAACATATTCTTTTGCTGAGTACGAAATATTAATTTCATTCTTCCAGTTTTCACCAAAATAAAATTTAAGATCATTTACAAGAGTTTCTTTCCTGAATAATGATTTAAAACCTATAGGTTTTATGACGGGATGTTCCTCATTGACCAGTCTTTCAATTTCCTCTTCCATGGCTTCATAAACAAAATATAAATCACTAATTAATTTTCTATAAGATTTTTTTTCAACAACTCCTTTTAAAAAACAAGCCACAAAGCCAGTATTTTCTGCCATAGTGTGGGATTTTTTTGTCCCTTCTCTTAATTGTCCTGCAAGAGCAACTGCCATAAATTTTGGATTATTTTTGTAATTGTGTTTAATCTACAAGAAAAATACATAAAACAGCTAATTTTTGTTACCAGCAGATGTTGTAGAGAATAGCTTATAAAGTTCTTTACAAACCAAAAACAGATTATCTTTTTGTTCCTTTTGCGGTAGATGAGTGCCAGTCATTTCCCAATCGCCGATGGTAGCCACTCTCCATCTCTCGGAGGGAACAATCATACCTCGCATTATTATTCCCAACAATTTCGGGACTCTGTCATTACTATCATTTTCAATTCTTAATTGTAAGAGTATCGCTCTACATTCAATAAGAGGACTCCAACCAGGAAAATGAAACGCAAAATCAATAGTATCTTGCATAGATTCATTTGTATTGTCCCAGGGACTAAAGTTTACGCTTGCATCTGGAAAATATTTCCGAAATAAAGCTGCAGTAGAAGCAATTTTATTAGCTATCTCAACATTACTTACATTTGAACTCGCATTCATAAATGGCTGAGTATTTTTTTTTGAAAATGACATAATTTGCTTTAACTTGCTTATTAACTACTTTTTCTTTTAATAAAGATGTTGAAATGCTGATCAATAAACTATTCTCTATTCACATTTGACTAATAAATTTCTAGGTTTTAAAGAAAATAACTCATCGCAAATTAAAATACTATGAGCTTCAAAGAGTTATCTTTTATTAATTCAATGCTATGCCAAAATTTGAAAAATTAACTTTACCTAGTGAAGGCGAGATAATAACTTTTAATCAAGGCAAACCCAATGTTCCTAATAATCCAATTGTCCCATTTATAAGAGGTGATGGTACTGGAGTTGATATTTGGCCTGCTACTCAAATCGTTCTTGATTCAGCGATTAAAAAAAGCTATGAAAATGAAAGAAAAATTAAATGGTTTAAAGTCTATGCAGGAGATGAGGCTTGTGAACTTTATGGAACATATAACTATCTCCCTCAAGATACTATTGAGGCAATCAGGCACTTCGGCGTAGCTATCAAAGGTCCTTTAACGACTCCCATCGGTGGAGGTATTAGATCTCTTAATGTTGCTTTAAGACAAATCTTTGATTTATATAGTTGTGTTAGACCATGCAGATATTATTCAGGGACTCCAAGCCCTCACAAAAATCCCCAAAATCTGGACGTTATTGTTTATAGAGAAAATACTGAAGATATCTACATGGGAATTGAATGGGAAGCCGAGGATAATAATTGTCTTGAATTAATTAATCACTTAAATAATGTTGTAATACCAAATAGTAAAAATTTAAAAAATAGATCCATACCCAACGGATCAGGAATTGGAATCAAACCAGTAAGCAAATCTGGAAGCCAAAGGCATATTAGAAAGGCCATTGAACATGCTAAAAGATTATCAGGAGATAAAAGGCATGTGACTCTTGTACATAAAGGGAATATTATGAAATATACCGAAGGCGCATTTAGAGATTGGGGTTATGAATTGGCAGTCAATGAATTTAGAGAAGATTGCATTACAGAAAGAGAAAGCTGGATTTTAGATAATATTCATAAAAATCCAGAAATTACAATTGAAAATAATGCCCGAAAAATCGAACCAGGTTTTGACAAGCTTACAAATAACAAAAAAGCATTCATTTGCGAAGAAATTAAAGAAGTAATTACATCAATTTCAAATTCGCATGGAAACGGAAAATGGAGAGAACTTATTCTTGTTGATGATCGGATAGCTGATAGTATATTTCAACAAATTCAAACTAGACCTCAAGAATATTCAATTCTTGCAACATTAAACCTCAATGGAGACTATGTTTCTGATGCAGCTGCAGCAATTGTTGGAGGCCTAGGTATGGCTCCTGGTGCAAATATTGGGGATAATGCAGCAATTTTCGAAGCTACCCATGGTACTGCGCCAAAACATGCAGGCTTAAATAAGATTAATCCAGGCTCAGTAATTCTTAGTGGTGTAATGATGCTTGAATATTTTGGTTGGGATGAAGCAGCTAACTTAATTACAAATGGTTTAAGCAAGGCAATAGAGCAAAAAAAAGTCACCTATGATCTAGCACGCTTAATGGAACCTAAAGTAGAACCTTTGTCTTGCAGTAGTTTTGCTGAAGAAATTATCTCAAATTTCTAATTTTAGAAATTAGTTTTATTTTCAAAAACTTTCCAAATATTCACAAGTGAATCTTTAGTGCCAATGTTTCCAGGATGTGTAACAACAGGAAGTTTTTCGCCATTTTTTAGGTTACAAGTCACCACTGAAATGCCAGTTAAAATCTGTCCTTCAAGATAAACATAATCTGCATTAAGTCCATTACTAAGAATCAAATTTGTTGTTATTCCACCTTTTGAAATCAAATATCCTATTTCATATTTCAAATCTGCAACTAATTCAGCAATAAAACAAGCGAGTAAATTATAAAAATTAAATAGTTCAGAAGATTCTAAAGATATAAATTTTCTCGAAGTAAACAAAACAGGAGTTTTCCCTTTCTCAAAAGAAAATCTAATTTCTTTTAAAAATTTATTTTTAAACAAATTCCTTCGCTTCTGATTATTATCTGATGAAGTAATTTTAAATAATTCAAAAACATCTAATTCAACTGGATTGCAATTAGTTATCTCTAATAAATTATTCAATTGTATTGTTGAAAGTTCTACATAAGATCCAACAATTATCAGTCCTGGAAGAAAACTCCTTTCTTTATTTCTTATTCTTAAATTAGAGAAAAATATTTCACTCTGAGAGAAACTTTTTTTATCAGAAATTGAACTTACAAAACTTGCTGCAGTTCGAAAAAGGAATTTTTTTTGTTTAATTAATTTTTTAATTACTAAAGAAAATTTTTTTAGTTGAGAATAATTTTCTACATCTACAATTACATGTTTATTATTCTTCAAGTTCTTTAGTTTTTTGAAAACAATATTATTTTCTTCATCATTTAGCATTTCAATATCTGACAATAAAAAATTTTGAATATCTTCAAAATTTATTTGCGATTTACTCTGCTGAAATAAAAGCTTCTTGACATTACTTGTCTCATATCCAAAAATTTTATCTTTTGCAAAAATTGTTTGACTTATAGGAGTTTTATCAACAAAATGAGCTCCATTAATTGTTAATCTTTTACCCTCTATGAAAGCTGGAATATGAAAAGTAGCATCAAAAGGACCTAAGCAACTATTTAGAGCAATTGGCTCTAAATAGTTATGTCCTCGAAGAGTAGAGTCTCCTCTACTTATAAAAATAATTTCTTCTTCATAGGCTTGAGAAGTAATTACATTCTTAAGATTTTTGCAAATTTCCTTTATTGTTGATTTCGCATCATTTTCCGACAGTGACCTTGTATTAGCCAAAATAAAAAATAAATTAGATTTAGATTCAAAACCTTTGACTAAAGTTGAGCAGTCCCACTTAAGCAGTAATAAGCAATCATGAACAGTTTGAGAGCCTGTGGGATCATCATCTATAACGACAAATTTCATAAGTATTGCAAAATTACTTAAGAGATTTTATTTGTATTGAGGCATTTAACCTTTTACTATCATTTGAAGGGATCATAATGTTTCTAAATCCCTCAACAAAAGAATTTCGGGGACTAGTCCAAGGTTCGAGACATATCATTCTTCTTGGGGGATCACTCCAAATAACGCCTAGATCAAAAGGATATGGATGATTTAAAGTTACCTCTCTTTTAAAAATTTTATCTCGAAAAGAGCTTCTACCGGAAGTATACATTAGAAGATCAACTCCTAAATTAATTTTCTTTAATTCATCCAAAGTATTACTTATAGTATTTCTTTCTTGATCCTGACAATTAAGTGGATTATCAATAAACTCTAAATTTTTGAAATCTGAAACATTAAAATAAGGATGCAAACCAAAATTTATAGGCATAGCAAAGTCTGTTTGATTATGGATTGAAATTTTAAATTCTAAAGAATTAATTTTTAAAATTACTTCTATTTTTAGTTCGAAATCGAAAGGATAATATTTTTTGGTTTTTTTAGATGCATTTAAGAATAAGCATAAAAATTTTTCATTTTCATTGAAGGAGTATTCCCATTGCGAATCCCTAGCGAAACCATGTTGTGGTAATTGCAAATAACCATTTCCAAATACTGAACTAGAGGTATTAAGATTTCCGCAAATTGGGAAAAGAATTGGAATACCTCCCCTAATACTTTTTGTCTTGTCCATAAATCTTTTTTCATCGAAATAAAGTATTTCATTACCCTCCGAAACCCAATTTGTAATAACGCCTCCTCTGTTAGGACAAAATTTAATGTAATTATTTTTATCTAATTGAAAGACAAAAATTCCTTGGTCCTTATTAGATGATTCAAGTTTCACGATTATATCTTAAAGAGAATCAACCCAATCCAAAATATGCTGATTAACTAATTCAGGTATTTCATCATGAGGACAATGTCCTGCATCAAGAATAATTTCTTTTGTATTCTTTGGTGTAAATTTTTTATATAGATTTCTTTTTTTTGGAGTGTTCATCCATGGATCTTTCCCTCCCCAAAGAAGTAACAATGGTGCATTTAGTTTTGAGAATAGCTTATCCAACGGCAATCCCTGAGGCCCTGAAGGGTTAAATACACTTCTAAAAACATTAAAAGCCCCGAAATCTAGAGAAGGCTTTCTTATTGACTCAACTAAAAAATCATCAACATTTTTTTTATCAACATAAACTTGATTTAAAGTTTTTTTAATATTTTTTGGATTTCTCATATTCTCAAAAATCAAACGTTGAAGAACAATATTTTTCAAAAATATGCTGGCAACTGTTTCAATTGAAGTTTGCAACATATTCTTTTTGATAGTTTTTTCTTCACTAAAATATCCAGCAGCATTAAGTAAGATCACTCCTGCGTTTAACTCATTTAATTCTGCACCAGCTGCTAAGGCGGCATAACCACCTAATGAATTTCCAACAACAATTGTAGGTTTTTTTATTTTATCTTTTACATAAGCGACAACCTGATCTTTCCATAAAGATCCTGAGTATTCGACGTCTTGAGGCTTAGGACTTTTTCCAAAACCAAGTAAATCCATAGCATGAACTTCGTATTTCGTACTCAAAACAGGGATATTAAATCTCCAATGATCCGTAGAAGCACCGAAACCATGAATTAATAAAATTGCACATTCTTTTGATATTTGCTCGGGCTTAGCGGAAACTGTATGAATTGGGTAATTTAAAAAATTCCAGTTATAATTAACATCATTATCTAAAATAGCTGATTTTTCCATTCATTGAAATCGAGTTTGTTTGATTCTAGTAAAATTATTTCCTAAAGAAGACCCACAGGATCAGCTGCAACATCATCTGAAATTTTATTGCCATCATTTGGGGGCTTGTCTTTCAGCACAATTCTTAAGAGAACAGGTGCAAGAAATGTAGTTCCTATAACCATTAATAAAATTGCCGCCTCAAGAGAAGGAGTTAATAACTTAGCGCTTGTTCCTAGTCCAAGAAAAATTAAACCAACCTCTCCTCTAGGCATCATGCCCAAGCCTACAACTAATCTATTTGTAGGTTTATCACTTGAAAATACCCAACCTGCTGCAATTTTTCCAATAATCGCAACAACTAATAAAAATCCTGCAACTACAAGAGCTGATCTACTTGTTGGATCAAGTGGATTGATAACGGATAAATCCATTCCAGCTCCAACTAATACAAAGAAAATAGTTGCGAATAAGGAAACTAAAGGTAAAACCGATTGTTGTATTGCATGATTATTTTTAGAACTACTAAGAATTAATCCAGCTGCAAAAGCCCCTAAAGCTGCTTCTAATCCAATGGCTGTTGCCACGAAACAACACAATACAAGTATTACAAAAGAAGCTACCACTACTGCTCCAGGAGCCTTTAATCTATCTAATAACCAATCAAAACCTGGAGCTGCTGTTCTACTTAATGCAATAGCAGCAATAACAAATACTACAGCTGCTGCAACTAACTTAACGATAGGAGCAATTTCTAAAGAACCTCCTGCAGCAAGAGCGACTACAACTGCAAGAATAACAATGCCCAAAATATCATCTAAAACAGCCGCGCCAATAACAATCTGTCCTTCTCTAGTTTTTAAATATCCCAATTCTCCAAAGACACTTGCAGTAATTCCTATACTTGTTGCTGTCATAGATGCTCCAGCAAAAACTGCTGGAATTAGATCTACTTGAAAAATAAACATTAATCCAAGAGTCCCAAAGGCAAAAGGTAAAATTACACCAGCCATAGCAACAGTGAAAGCCTGAGCCCCGACAGCTACTAATTCCTCTAACTCACTTTCTAACCCTGTTAAAAATAAAAGAGCATATAACCCTAAAGTTGCTACTGCTTGGAGGGATGGAAAGCTTTCGAAATAAACATCAGGTACAGCTTCTGGTGGGATTGAAGCTAATGAACTAATAACATTTACAAGCCCTTCATTTAATTCGGTTCCAGCTGAGGGCGGTATCAATAAATGGAATCCTGATGCTCCTATAACAACACCCGCAAGAAGCTCACCTACAATAGTTGGCAAACTTAGTCTTACTAATACTTCTGCTAATGCTCTTGCTGCTAAAAATATCATTAGAAATCTTATAACTCCTATCAACGTTTCAGCAACTTCTAAATCATGCGCACTTAATTCAGCAAGTAAAGAGTACATTTAAGTGTAAAAAATAAACTACCTAATTGGAAGATAGTTTATTGAGGGCCCACTTTAAGAAATATGTAAGAAAAAAGCAAAAATACTCAACAAGTGTGGATCTGAAGTTACAACAAAGAAATTTTGAAAAAAGTGGCTATTGTCTGTTATATGGCTAATCCAATGAAATCCAACGAACCCTTCGATCTACGTTTGCCTACCCCAGGTTGCTACTTAGATCCTGAGAAAGCTGGCATGGATTCTGATGCTGTTTTCCAAGGAATGACAGCCCATCTCTTTTATACTCTTGGAAAGTTAGCTACTTCTGCAAGTCCTCATGACTTGTACATGGCTTTGAGTTACGCAGTTAAAGATAGGCTAATGACAAGATATTTAGCCAGCCAAGAAGTTATAAGAAAAAAACCACAAAAAACAGTAGCTTACTTATCAGCAGAATTTTTAATAGGCCCTCAATTAAGTAATAATCTTCTTAATCTTGGAATAACTCAAGAAGCAGAAGATGCTTTAAAAAGATTTGGTATTGAATCATTATCAACAATTCTTGAAGTTGAAGAAGAGCCTGGCTTAGGAAATGGTGGACTTGGCAGGCTTGCAGCGTGTTATATGGAATCATTAGCTTCTCTACAAGTTCCAGCAGTAGGTTATGGTATTCGATACGAATTCGGCATATTCAATCAATTAATTAGGGATGGCTGGCAAGTTGAAGTAACTGATAAATGGCTAAAGGGCGGATGGCCATGGGAACTTCCACAACCGGACGAATCATGTTTTGTTGGTTTTGGAGGAAGAACTGAAAGTTATAGAGATGATAAAGGGAATTACAGATCAAGATGGATCCCTTCAGAACATGCAATTGGAGTACCTCATGACGTTCCAGTTTTAGGTTACAGAGTAAATACATGTGACAGATTAAGATTATGGAGAGCAGATGCAACAGAAAGTTTTGACTTTTATGCATTCAATATTGGTGATTATTACGGCGCAGTTGAAGAAAAAGTTGCATCTGAAACTCTTTCAAAAGTTCTATATCCAAATGATGGAACTGACGAAGGTAGAAGATTGAGACTCAAACAACAACACTTTTTTGTAAGTTGTTCTCTTCAAGATATGTTGAGAAGCCTTGAAAAAAGATCTATACCAATAACAGAATTCCCAAAGCACTGGACGGTTCAATTGAATGATACCCATCCTGCTATTGCAGTTGCTGAATTAATGCGACTTCTTATTGATCAATATCAAATAGGATGGGATAAAGCTTGGAATATAACAACCTCCTCAGTTGCTTATACCAACCACACATTACTACCAGAAGCTTTAGAGAAATGGGATTTAAGGTTATTTAATGATCTTCTACCTCGTCATCTAGAAATTATTTATGAAATTAATTGGAGATTTCTTCAACAATTAAGACTCCGTTATCCCGGTGATGACAAAATCCTTCAAAAACTATCAATTATCGATGAAGAAGGTTCTAAATCAGTTCGAATGGCTCATTTGGCAACAATAGGAGCACATCACATAAATGGTGTTGCAGCTCTTCACTCAGATTTAATTAAAAGACAACTACTTCCTGAATTCGCAGCACTATGGCCTGAAAAGTTTACAAATGTAACTAATGGGGTTACTCCAAGGAGATGGGTTGCCCTATCAAATCCATCATTATCGAAACTTCTTGAGGAAGAAGTTGGTCCAAATTGGATTACAAATATGGAACTTCTTAAGAAGCTAGAAGAAAAAAAAGATGACAATAATTTTTTACAAAAATTTGAGGAAACTAAACTAAATGGCAAAAGAAAATTAGCTAGTTTTATCCATTCCAAAACAGGAATACTTGTAGATCCTTCAAGTTTGTTTGATGTTCAAGTAAAAAGAATTCATCAATATAAAAGACAACATTTAAACGCGCTTCAAATTATTGCTCAATATTTAAGAATCAAAAATGGTAACAACAAGCATGAAGTCCCAAGAACAATAATATTCGGAGGTAAAGCAGCACCAGGGTACTTTATGGCAAAACTGATGATTCGCTTTATTAATGGTATTGCTGAAGTAGTTAACTCTGATCCAGATATGGATGGCTTGTTAAGAGTTGTTTTTCTGCCAGACTATAACGTTAAACTTGGTGAAATAGTTTATCCCGCTACTGATCTATCAGAACAAATTTCCACTGCTGGGAAAGAAGCATCTGGAACTGGAAATATGAAGTTTGCCATGAATGGAGCGTTAACGATTGGAACCTTAGATGGAGCTAATGTGGAATTAAGAGATCTTGTGAAAAAAGAGAATTTCTTTCTTTTTGGTAAAACTGAAAGCGAAATTATGGATTTAAAGAATAATAATTACTCTCCCAAAACCTTTATTGATCAATGTCCAGAGCTCAAAGAGGTTATACGTCTTATTGAAATTGGCCACTTTAGCAATGGGGATAAAGAATTATTTAAACCTTTATTAAATAGCTTGACTGGACATGACCCATTTTTTGTTATGGCTGACTTCGAAAACTACTTAAATAAACAGGATGTTGTTAGTGAATGCTGGAATAATAAAAAATCTTGGAATAAAATGGCATTATTAAACACCGCCAGATCAGGATATTTTTCTTCAGATAGATCTATTAGAGAGTATTGTCAATCTATTTGGAAAGTCTCTCCAATGCCTGTTGAAATTACTTGCGACGTAGAAGAATTAACTAATTAATATTTTTCTTATCTGGTGAATCTGGGGTTTGATGAAATATTCTATTCAAAATTAATCTATCCATATTTAAAGGGTCTGGGGATAATTGACTTGCAACTTCTTTAAATTTTGATTCAATATTTTTCGAAATTTTTGTATCAAATATTCTTTCCATTAATGCTTCAATTGAATATAGATAGGCATTAACACTTTCAAGTTCATCTAAAGCTTCAGTAATTTCGGTATCAGAGATATGTTTATCTTCTGGACTGATATCTTCATTTGATTCTCTTTCAGATAACTCTCTCTGCAACTCATCAGTAATCTTAGTACAAAGAGTTCTGAAGGATTGTATAGATGCCCAATTCAATTCTTGTTGCTGCTTAAAAGTAGGAAATTCTCTAATCAAACGATCATGCTCTTTATAGAATCTCTGACAATCAGAGCATTGACATTGTTCTTCAGCCAAAAGAAAATATAATTCTTTTCATATCATCTCACTATTTGGGCAAAATTGTAGGCCCATCCAACAATTCGTCATTTTCATCGAGTGAATCTGGACTATCTGGCAAAGGTATCTCAATACTAGTAACCAAATTAATAACATCTCTTAATCTCATAGAATCAGCAAACCATCCCATTGCTTGCTCGGCATCACCTCTTTTTTCAGCATCATTTGCTTGGTCTTCGTGAGCTTCTGCCAATAGAGCAAGCCAGCAAAGGCATCTTGCTTGAACTATTGAAAGATCTAAATCATTAGGTTGGGATTTAGAAATACGTTCATGCTCTTGTTGAATTAAAAGTTTTAAACGCATATCATGCAACTTAGCCATAAAAGATTTATTACTAACTATACGCTAGCTAGAGAGTAGCAAGTTTGCACACATACTACATATAGTTTTTTATTTTTACGGGACTGGCGGGAGTCGAACCCACGACCTACGGTTTAGGAAACCGTTGCTCTATCCTGCTGAGCTACAGCCCCAATAGATGATTTTTTGAGTATTAAGCATTATGCTAAATGAAAGCAGGAGAGGTAATCGCAAGAAAGTTTTATTTTGGAAACAAAATAAAACTTTCTTGAGGAAAGTCCGGGCTCCCACATGGTCAGGCTTGCTGGGTAATTCCCAGTGCGGGAAACCGTGAGGATAGTGCCACAGAAACATACCGCCTAATACTTTATGTATGGCAAGGGTGCAAAGGTGTGGTAAGAGCGCACCAGCAACATTGAGAAGTGTTGGCTAGGTAAACCCCGGCTGGGAGCAAGGCTTAGTAGATTTATGGCCATTACACAATCTACTTTTAAGCGCCGCTTGAGACTGTGAAGTAATTCCAGTCCTAGATAGATGATTGCCCATCTTAATTAAGATGAACAGAACCCGGCTTATGACCTGCTTTTTAATTATTGTGTTATTCAAATCAGATGGCAAATATAATTAACGCTAAGAGAATGAATCAAATAACTACTTTTTTAAAGTCTTTAAATATTAAATCAAAAAGATTTTCTGAAATAATTAGAACTCAAAATATTTCAATCATTCAAGATTTTAATCAAGCATTTGTCCACTCGTCAGAGGATAAAATATTGAATTATGAAAAACTAGAATTTTTCGGAGATGCAGTACTCAGATTAGCTGCTTCTAATTTTATTGAAAAAAAATATCCTCAAATGAGTGTAGGAGAAAGATCAGAGCTAAGAGCTCAAATTGTAAGTGATGAATGGTTAATTAAATTAGGGAAAAAAGTTGATATCGAAAAATTAATAATTAAAGGTCCTAAAGCTCTTGGTGATGAAAATTCAAAAAATACTATTATTGGTGAATCTACAGAAGCTTTAATTGGTGCTCTTTACAAGTGCTTTAATTCCATTAAGGAAGTAAATCTTTGGTTAGATGATATTTGGGAGGAAGATTCAGAAATATTTTTAAAAGCTCCATATAAATTTAAATCTAAAACAGTATTGCAAGAGTGGTGTCAAAGTAAAGGTTTTGATTTGCCAGTCTATAAAATAATTGAAGTCTCGAAGAAAAATGGGGATCCTAAAAGATTTTCTTGCGATATATTTATCGAAGGATTAAAAGAATCATCTGCATTCGGCAAGTCCCATAAACAAGCAGAAACAAATGCAGCAAGAGTTTTGATAGAAAAATTAATTACTATAGGTAAAATATAATTTTTATACTATTTCTAAATTTGTTAGCTGAAAAGTTATGAGTTTATCCCAATTACCTCCTTCAAAAAGAACAGCAGCTCTTTTTTTTGTAACTCTTTGTACAAACCCTTTATATCCTCTGTAGATAGAATCGGTGTCTTTTACAACAACAAAAGATCCAGGGAGTATGGGTTTAGTAGATAATTCCATAAGAGACTCTTTCTCATACTATATATGATAAATAAAAAAGAATGGTTGACTGTCGGTTTGATAACATCATGTCATGGAATTAATGGACAGGTAAAGGTTAAATCTTTAAGTGATTTTGAAGAAAGATTTTTAAAACCAGGAATTAGATGGTTGCAACAAGAAAATGAACCTCCTTCAAAAATAGAACTTGAATCTGGTTTCAAACAGCCTGGTAAAGAAATCTTCATAGTTAAGTTCCAAGGAATAAATACGAGAAATCGTGCAGAGCAACTGAAAAAATTTAAAATTCTTGTAAAAGCCGAAACACTACCCAAATTAAAAAAGGAAGAATTCCACTTGTTAGAACTTGTAAATCTTGAGGTAAAGACTTTTGAAGATGATGAATTAAAAAAAATTGGGAAAGTTATCAATTTAGAAAATGAAAAAAATAATTTACTTGTTATTGAACTTTTTCAAAATCAAAAAAAAGTTCTTGTACCATTTGTTAAAGAAATAGTGACATTAATAGATATAAAAAATAATTTTCTAATCATCAATCCTCCAAATGGACTTTTAGAGCTATAAATTAAAAAAATAAAATTTGTAAGAAACTCATTATTCAACAGTAACCCACTAGGTTTCCTATAAACTAACAACCTTGTGGAACTCCCTTTCCCACATCAAAGTCTACACTTTTCAATAGGTTACCGTCAATTAGTTCGTAACCTAATCTCTTGTCCTTTGGATTTGTCCATTCTAGGGCATCATCTACGAGTGCAGTACAGATTACGAAGGATGATCAGACTCATTTTTTTCCTAGAAATTTGAGCAGTTCATACCTCCATCTATCGATATCGTACCAGGCACATCCGACACAACTTTCCTCTGGATTTTCTGGATTTGGAATGTATCGCTTGTCTCCTTCATAAAACCATTCGATACCTAAAAATGACGGTCGCTCATTGGTTGAAACACAAGAATCACACATCCTTGATTTGAGCATATTCGTTTGATTATCTAAGAGTTGAAACTTATTTTTTATCTGTTCATTGGTGAGGTTAACATTGTCTGTTTCTTCAGTTAACCATCTCTGACTCGGAAACTTGTGGTCTATCAACAAATCCCTTTCTTCTTTTGCCCAGAACGCGTGTCTATGTTTCAGGACGTGGCGAATATTTTTTTGTTCCGTCTTAGGTATACTTTTCCGCTTGTGAGATTTGTGCCCAGTGTTGAAATCAAACGGCAAAAGAATGTCATGATAAGTTTTTTTTGCGCATTTTTTACACCTAATGCTTCTCGTGGCGATAGTAAAACCGAATTTTTTTATAACACGTATTCTGGCAGGAGGTTGGTCATTGATTTTACCCGTAATACAAGTCCTGCATATCCACTCACATTTTGTAAGTGCCATGAAAACTTTATGCGTTTCAGTTTCTTTTTGCTTCTTCCATCTGTCAATTAGTCTCTGTACTGTTTGCTTTTTGTTTCGTTCATCCAATTGACTATAAAAACTCGGAATATATTTCTCTAATTCCTTTTCCGGAATTTCTATGCCATTTTTTTCCGCCAATAGTGGCAAACAACCGCTCCAAGTTTCTGTCTCGTAATAAAAGTCGACCTCAACATACCAATCTTGTGTTTTTGAGACTTTAAACTTTTCTCCTACTCTGTAATTAGACTGCATAATTGATCCCTTCCCCCAACGCCATCACCTAACAATGATTGGATGTTTCAACAAGGTCTCGTTTCACGCTGAGCACTATTACATTTCCAGTATATAATCATTACTGATTTTTTTGTTACTGAACTTGAATTGGAAACTAAACACCTGAAGTTATTGATTATTTGGTTTATAGGAAACCTATTCGACTGTTACACTCTTAGCTAGATTTCTTGGTTGATCCACATCAAGTCCCCTATGAGATGCAATATGGTAACTCAATAATTGTAAAGGCAGTATATTAAGGAGAGGTGAAATCCATTCATTAGAGGAAGGAACTTTCATTAAATAATCAAAGATTTCAGTTCCGTTACATTCAGGAGCAATCCCAATCAAATATGAATCTCTAGCTTTTGCTTCTTGAGCATTACTAATAACTTTATCAAAAACCTCACCAGGGGAGGCGATAGAAATTACAGGTACTTTTTTATCTAACAAAGCTATTGGACCGTGTTTCATTTCTCCAGCAGGATATCCAGCTGCATGAATATAACTAATTTCTTTAAGTTTTAACGCACCTTCAAGAGCAATAGGATAATTTATTCCTCTTCCTAAAAAAATAACATCTTTAATATTAAAAAAATCATGTGCTAGCTTTTCTGAAGATTTATTATGTTTCTCTATGAGATCTTCCAGTAATGGCGGAAGATTTTTAAGTTCGTTTATTAATTTACCTATTTCTTCAGGACTTTGATTACCTTTAATTTGAGCAAATTTTATGGCTAATCCATAAAAAGCGAGTAATTGAGCAAAAAAAGTTTTTGTTGCTGCAACTCCAACTTCTATTCCTGCACAGATATCAATTATATTTGAGACCTGCCTTCCTATGGAACTCTCTTTTCTGTTTGTTATTGCAATAAGATTGGGTTTAAATTTTTCATTTTCAATAATAGAACGTCTTTTAATTTCCATATCGATAGCCGCAATTGTATCAGCAGTCTCTCCGGATTGAGTGACTCCAATAGTCAATGTATTTGGCAATAGTGGAGGTGGTGAATATCGAAATTCACTTGCAAAAAAGACATTTGTAGGAATACCTGAAAATTGTTCTAATAAAAAGCTGCCCACCATTGCAGCATGTTTACTTGTACCACAAGCAATAATTTCAATTCTTTCTATTGATTCAAAAAACTCTGTATCAAATGGATAGTTAATTTGATATTGACCATTATCTGAGCTCTTAATTAAATAATTTTCCAACCAGTTTTTTGCAGTCTGTGGCTGATCATATATCTCTTTCAACATGTAGTGTTTAAAATTCATCTTATCCATTATTTGCTCTGAGACTTTTAAAGAAACGGGATTTCTATATTGTCTCTCATTGCTTGAGTCATATATTTCAATTCCAAGCGGAGTCAACAAAGCTATTTCATCCTCCTCCATAGGCAAAATAATATTCGTAAAGTTGGCAATAGCTGGAGTATCACTAGCACAAATAAATTCTCCTTCACCCAAACCAATAATCAAGGGAGCTTGTCTTCTTGCAACTACCAAAGAGGTTGGAGCGCCAGACCATAAAACTGCTAAAGCATAAGATCCTTCTAAATCCGATAATACATTTCTTACAGCTACTAAAAATGTTGACCCATTATTCTCAAGATTAAGTTTACTTAAATTACTTAACTCTCTTTGAATTAAGTGGGGAATTACCTCGGTATCTGTATCAGAATTAAAAATAATACCCTCTTCCTCTAATTTATTTTTTAAATCTTGGAAATTTTCAATAATGCCATTTTGAACAACAGCTATATTTCCTGAACTATCTGTATGAGGATGTGCATTTTTAACCTCAGGTTTTCCATGAGTTGCCCACCTGGTATGTCCTATACCCACAGTTCCAGGAATATTATGATCATTAAGATTACTTTTTAAATTATTTAGTTTTCCTTCTGCTTTTTTACAAGAGATACAATTATTTTCGGAATTTATTATTGCAATACCAGCAGAATCATAACCTCTATACTCAAGTTTTTCTAGACCATTAATTAATAATGGTAAAGCTTTTTTATATCCAGTTACAGCAACTATTCCACACATGCGGGTTTTTTTTTCAATTATATTGAAATAAAACGCGTATTAACTAAAACATGGACTCTCTTAAAACTGCACTATAAAAATTAATATGCTAAACCCATGCTCCTAGAAGTTTCATCTCCTAAATAAACACGAATACTTAGGAAATCTGTAGGACATGCCGTTTCACATCTTTTGCAACCTACACAATCTTCTGTTCTAGGGGAAGAAGCTATTTGGCCAGCTTTACAGCCGTCCCATGGAACCATCTCTAAAACATCAAGTGGGCAAGCCCTTACACATTGGGTACAACCAATGCAAGTGTCATAAATTTTAACTGCGTGTGACATGTAAAAATTGTCTTTTGAACCTCGTTTTATAATACTATTGTCTTACAAAGAAATTAAAAAAATTAAGATATGCTTCACTCTTGTTAACTCTAGGGCATAAAATCATATAGATAATTAGTAATTTTCATAAACTATGTCACAAGAAATCCTCGAAAAAGTGTGTTCTATTGTTTCAGAACAATTAAGCGTTGAAAAAGGAGAAGTCAAATCAGATTCAAACTTCCAGAATGATTTAGGTGCTGATTCTCTAGATACTGTTGAATTAGTAATGGCTCTTGAAGAAGCATTTGATATTGAAATTCCTGATGAGGCAGCTGAAGGAATAGCAACTGTTGGCGATGCAGTAAAATTCATCGAAGAAAAAAAAGGTTAGTATAGAATGCCAAATTTCCATCGAGTAGTTATTACTGGTATCGGAGCAGTAACTCCAATTGGTAATAACATTGATGAATATTTAGTCGGTCTTCAAACAGGTACTAATGGAGTTTCAGATATTACTCTCTTTGATCCTGAACAACATCCCTGCAAATTTGCTGCAGAAGTAAAAAATCTTCAATCTGAAAATTTTATTGAAGCTAAAGAATCCAAAAGATGGGATCGTTTTTCCCAGTTTGGAGTTATTGCTGCAAAGCAAGCCTTTAATGATTCTGGACTTGAAATTACTGAAGCTAATGCATCAAGAATTGGAGTGATTATTGGTTCTGGTGTTGGAGGCTTACTAACTATGGAAAGTCAAGCTCAAATATTGAGTCATAAAGGGCCTAAAAGAGTAAGTCCATTTACGGTCCCAATGATGATTCCAAATATGGCCACTGGTTTGGCTGCAATCGCTTTGGGGGCGAAAGGACCAAGTTCCTCTGTTTCCACCGCTTGCGCTGCCGGTTCAAATGCAATTGGTGATTCTTTTAGATTACTCCAACTTGGGAAAGCAGATGCAATGATTTGTGGGGGAGCAGAAGCAAGTATTACGCCTCTCGGAGTAGCTGGTTTTGCCAGTGCCAAAGCTCTTTCTTCCAGAAATGAAAGCCCTCAAACTGCTAGTAGACCTTTTGATGCAGAAAGAGATGGATTTGTTATTGGAGAGGGATCTGGAATTCTTGTTTTAGAAACTTTAGAAAATGCACAAAAAAGGAATGCCAGAATTTATGCAGAAATAATTGGTTATGGAACAACATGTGATGCGCATCATATAACTGCTCCATCTCCAGGCGGTATTGGAGGCGCCGAAGCTATCAAATTAGCAATTGAAGACGCTTGTCTTAGCCCTGAAAAAGTTGATTACATAAATGCTCATGGAACAAGTACATCAGCTAATGACAAAAATGAAACTTCTGCAATTAAATCTATTTTTAAAGACAGATCTTACCTCATTCCTGTAAGCTCTACTAAGTCGATGACTGGTCATCTCCTAGGAGGGTCAGGAGGTATAGAAGCTGTGGCTTGTATACTTTCTTTGACACATAATTTTATCCCTCCTACAATTAACTACGTTAATCGAGATCCTGAATGTGATCTTGATTATGTACCAAATAATGCAAGAGAAGCTCAAGTAGGAGTTGCTCTTTCTAATTCTTTCGGCTTTGGTGGTCACAATGTTTGCCTTGCTTTCAGCAAAATGAATTAAAGACAACCAATTCTGTATTTCAAACTTAACTTATTTTAAAACAATGGTCGCTGCATCTGTTTCATTAGAATCACTTTGTGTAAATAGTATAAGAATGCTTGCTGTAGATGCAGTAAATAAATCTAATAGTGGTCATCCTGGATTGCCAATGGGATGTGCACCTATGGGTTATGCATTATGGCAAAACATACTTAATCACAACCCTAACAACCCAAAATGGTTCAATAGAGACCGTTTTGTATTATCAGCTGGTCATGGCTGTATGCTGTTGTATTCCTTGCTTCATTTGACAGGATATAAATCAGTTTCCATAGAAGATATTAAAGAATTTAGGCAATGGGGATCAAAAACTCCTGGACATCCAGAAACATTCGAAACTGAAGGTGTTGAAGTTACAGCTGGGCCTCTTGGAGCAGGAATTTCAAATGCAGTTGGTTTAGCAATAGCTGAAACACACTTAGCAGCTAAATTTAATAAGCCTGATTGCAATATTGTTGATCACTATACTTACGTAATAATGGGTGATGGCTGTAATCAAGAAGGTATTGCATCAGAGGCCTGCTCATTAGCTGGTCATCTTAAGCTTGGAAAATTAATTGCACTTTATGACGATAATCAAATTACAATTGATGGACGAACCGACGTTTCTTTTACTGAAGATGTCTTAAAAAGATACGAAGCTTATGGATGGCATGTACAACATGTTGAAGATGGGAATCATGACGTTAAAGGAATCACCGAAGCTATCGAAAAAGCGAAATTAATTACAGACAAGCCTTCAATTATAAAAATTTCTACAACCATAGGTTACGGTTCTCCAAATAAATCAGATACTGCTGGAATTCATGGAGCAGCTGTCGGAGAAGAAGAAGCTGCATTAACTAGAGAGTTTCTAAACTGGGAATATCCTCCTTTTGAAATACCCGATGAAGTATATTCGCATTTTAGAAAATCAATAAACAAAGGTGAAAATTTAGAGCAAGAATGGGATTCTAAATTTGAAGAATATCAAAAAAAATATCCCTCTGAAGGAGCCGAATTAAAAAGAATGTTAGAGGGTCAACTACCTGAGAATTGGGACTCAGACCTCCCCTCTTATTCGCCTAATGATAAAGGTTTAGCCACAAGAAAGCATTCACAAATATGTTTGGGTGCTCTAGGTCCTAACCTGCCTGAATTAATTGGCGGATCAGCAGATTTAACTCACTCTAATTACACAGATATAAAAGGAGAAACTGGATCATTCCAGCCACATAGCCCTGAAAAAAGATATTTACATTTTGGTGTACGAGAGCATGCAATGGCAGCTGTACTTAATGGTATTGCCTATCACAATAGTGGTCTTATCCCTTATGGTGGAACCTTCCTTGTTTTCGCCGATTATATGAGGGGCTCAATGAGGCTTTCAGCACTTAGCGAATTAGGAGTAATCTATGTCTTAACACATGATTCAATTGGTGTAGGAGAAGATGGGCCAACACATCAACCTATTGAGACTATCCCTTCTCTTCGCGCAATGCCTAACATGCTAGTTTTCAGACCTGGAGATGGCAACGAGACGAGTGGAGCTTATAAGCTTGCTATTCAAAATCGAAAAAGACCTTCTGCCCTTTGTTTAAGTAGACAAGGTATGCCAAATCAAGAAAATACTTCGATAGACAAAGTTGCTCTAGGAGGATATGTAGTTTCCGATTGTGAAGGAACACCAGACTTAATATTTATTGGAACTGGAAGCGAACTGAATCTTTGCATTGAAGCAAGTAAAGAACTTTCAAGCTTGGGTAAAAAAATTAGAGTTGTGTCTATGCCTTGTGTAGAACTTTTTGAAGAGCAAGAAGAATCTTATAAAGAAAGTGTTTTACCTAGTAGTGTGAAAAAGAGAGTTGTAGTAGAAGCCGCTCATTCATTTGGTTGGCATAAATATACAGGTTTTGATGGAATTTGTATCACTATGGATAGGTTTGGTGCATCAGCACCAGGTGGAGAATGTATGAAAAATTTTGGATTTACAGTCGAAAACGTAGTTAATAAGACTAAGGAAATTCTATAACTTGTAATTGATAACTAGACTGAAGTATTACATTCTTCAAGTTTATCTTTTAGTTGATCTAGTGATTCATCTGAAATCTTTGAATGCATTGGACAATGTTTTGGGCCACACATTGAACAAAACTGAGCCTTTTTAAAGATCTCTTCAGGCAATGTTTCATCATGGTACTGCTTTGCCCTTTCAGGATCTAAAGAAAGTTCGAATTGTTTATTCCAATCAAAGTTATACCTTGCATGACTAAGTTCATCATCTCGATCACGAGCTCCAGCTCTATGTCTTGCTATATCAGCAGCGTGAGCAGCTATTTTATAAGCAATTAATCCTTCTCGTACATCTTCTGCATTTGGAAGGCCTAGATGTTCTTTTGGGGTTACATAACATAGCATCGAAGTTCCATACCACCCCGCCATTGCCGCCCCAATAGCACTTGATATATGGTCATAACCAGGAGAAATATCTGTTACTAGTGGACCAAGTACATAGAAAGGGGCTTCTGAACATTCTTCCATTTGCTTTCTCACATTAAACTCAATTTGATCCATAGGGACATGACCAGGACCTTCAACCATTACTTGAACATTATGTTCCCATGCTCTTCGAGTAAGCTCGCCTAAGGTCTTCAATTCAGCTAACTGAGCATCATCAGAAGCATCATGCAAACATCCAGGCCTAAGTGAATCTCCGAGAGAAAAAGTACAATCATATTTCTTGAAAATCTCACAGATATCATCAAACCTTGTGTAGAGGGGATTTTGTTTAAAGTGATGTAACATCCATTGGGCTAAAATACCTCCCCCTCTACTGACAATTCCAGTAATTCTTCCTTTAACTTTTGGCAAATGCTCTATTAATAGACCAGCATGAATAGTTTGATAATCTACGCCCTGCTGACAATGTTTTTCAATAATATGAAGAAAATCGTCTTCTGTTAGTCTATCTATTGAACCATGAACACTTTCTAAAGCTTGATAAACAGGAACAGTTCCTATGGGAACAGGAGATTCTTGAATAATTGCTTGTCGGACTTCATCTAAATTTACTCCTCCCGTAGAAAGATCCATAACCGTATCAGCACCATATTTAACAGCAAGTTTGAGCTTTTCTACTTCTTCATTGATATCACTTGCGTTAGGGGAAGCACCAATATTGGCATTAACTTTGCATCTTGAAGCAATACCTATAGACATTGGCTCAAGATTCAAATGATTAATATTAGCAGGAATAATTAATCTTCCTCTTGCCACTTCTTCCATTATTAAAGATGAAGGAAGATTCTCTTTTTTAGCAACAAAATCCATTTCTTCAGTGATATATCCATTTCTCGCAAAGTTCATCTGAGTTACATTGTCTTTCCCAAGGCGAGGCTTAATCCAAGAACTTCTCATAATTTCTTAATTTTTAAAAGTGGTATTACTAAAGTTTGATCAAATCTCAACTTCCCTGCATCGAAATTAATGATTCAGGTTCAAAGGGTATGATCTCAGCTAAGTTAAATTTCTTAGCACCCCTAGTATTTATCTTATTAATAGCTCTTTTCTAAAAATAAGTCATCTCATATTGCGTGAAAATAAATAAAATTGTTTTATTTATTTTTTTGATAAGACTTTATCTTTTTTAAAATATTTTTTCTATCCAATTGTCTGCTCATACCCCTCTCCAAAATAATTACAATCCCCATTAAACCAATAGGTAAATAAAATATCTTCTTGGAATTATCCCTAAATATTAATCCAATGGCAGATATAAAAATCATGAAAGGAGCTACAAAAGATAAAATAAATCTTTTATTAATTTTCATTTGCCAATAGTATTAATTATTTCATTATTTAATTTTACTATGGATTCTGTTATCACTTTAATTCCAACAGCAATAGCTCTTTCATCCGGATCAAATTTAGAACTATGAAGAGGAGCACATCCATTGGAACTAGAAACCCCAAGCCTAAACATAGCTCCAGGAATTTCATTTAAGAATTCAGCGAAATCCTCAGCTCCTAATGATGGTTTTTGTAATTCGATTACATTTTCTTGACCCAAAACCTTAATTCCCGAATCTCTGAGGACTCTATTCATTTCAGGATTATTATTAACTGCCGAAGTGATTTCTCTAAATGTTACTTTTGCTTCAGCTCCGCAACTACTAGCTAAAGAAGTGATATTTTCATTGAGCCAATTACCAATATTCATAAATACTTTACGGTTAGTGCATCTAACAGTACCAATTAAATTAACCTTTTCTGCGAGAACATTGAATGCATTCCCACCATTTATTTTCCCAAAAGTTATTACTACTGGATCTAGAGGGTCTAACTTCCGTGTTATTGATTCTTGAATTCCCGAGATAACTTTTGAGGCAGCCCAAATAGCATCAACTCCTTCATGAGGTCGAGCACCATGGCCTGATTTTCCTTTAATCTCAACATTAAGTTCTCCAGCAGCTGCAGTTAAACTTCCCTCTTTAATGCCAATAGTCCCTACGGATAAATCGGGGTAGACATGAACTCCAAAAATATGGGTTAAACCATTAGTTGCACCATCCTTAATCATCCATCTAGCTCCACTCGCAATTTCTTCAGCAGGCTGAAAAATTATCCGAGTCCCAAAATTTAGTTTTAAATCCTTAATAATTTTTGCGACACCCAATCCAATCGAGATATGCAAATCGTGACCACAGGCATGCATAACACCATCTACTTTTGAAGAAAAACTTAATTTAGTTTCCTCAAATATTGGCAATGCATCCATATCCACTCTTAAACCTATAATACCTTTATCTAGAGGGCCAAAATCAGCTATAACTCCAGTCCTACCAATAGATTCTCTAACATTCCAACCAATATCTTTTAAAAAACCACTGATCAAGATCGCTGTTTGATTTTCAAGTCCACTTAATTCCGGATGTTCATGGATATGTCTTCTTAAGTTAATTAGTTCATCATTAAACGAATCAATTTTTTTATGTAACTGATCTCTATTCATTACTTATTTTAAATCGATAAAATTCATTAAATCTTTAATTGGTTGAGGAGGCCATCTTCTTATTTTTTTTAACCATTCTTCATCACTATATCTAGGATCTAATTCAGTTACCGCTATCCAATTACTCTCTGCTTTACCAGCTTCACCATTAGACCAACTCAAAGCTGTTAAAGCTGCCCTAGCATCTGCAAAAGTTGGATAACGTCTAATTAACTTTATTAATTCTTTTTCAGCTTCATCAATATTTCCCAACTGGAAATCTGCTAACGCCAAACTTGACCTAGCCATGGCAAATCCTGGATTATATAAAGCAGCTTTGGAGAATAAATCTCTTGCTTTATCCCAATGGGATGTAGATCCTTCTACGTTAGCTAAATTATATAATGCAGAGAAATTTTTACTATCTAGGGAAATAACGAACATATAATCCTTTTTCGCTTGCGACCATAAACCTAATGCTTCCTCAGCAATCCCCCTGTTAATGTAAGGATCTATTTCACTAGGATTCAAACTTATTGCCTTATTTTGGTCATCTATTGATCCCTTAACATCTCCTACAACTAGTCTTACATTTCCTCTATTGCTAAAACCTGCAGCATCATCAGGATAAGAATCGAGATATTGATTCCATTCTTGTAACGCGAGATTAAATTTTCCGCCTGAACTAAGATCTAACGCATTTTTAAACAAATCCTCTCTCGAAGATAATGAATAGCAAGGTGCAATATAAAAAATATTGAAAAAAATAAAAATTAATAAAAAACAAACCTTAACTTTTTTAAAAGTTATCATCTTTTGAATCAATGTACTTTTTTCCTAAAGCAGTAAGCAATCTTCCTCGAGGAGTTCTCCTGAGAAAACCAATTTTAATAAGATATGGCTCAACAACAAATTCTAACATTGAAGAATCATCGCCCAACCCAGATGCAATTGAATCAAGGCCAGTTGGAATATTATTGTTTTGGTTAAGAAAAGATAAATAGTGTCTATCTAAAGAATCCAATCCTTTTTCGTCTATTTGGTAAGAATTTAAAGCTTTTTTTATTAAATTCACTGAGATAGTATTAGTTTTCATAACAACTTGAGCATAATCTCTAACTCGTCTTAATAATCTTAATGCAATTCTTGGAGTCCCTCGAGATATCTTTGCCAATTCATAAGATGCTTCATCTTCTAAATTGAGCTTTATTAATCGGGAGAAATTAACAATAATTTGTTTTAATTCATCACATGTATAGAATTCAATTTTCTGAGATATCCCAAATCTGTCTCTTAGAGGTGCACTTATTGAGGCTAATTTAGTTGTCGCGCCAATCAGAGTAAACCTAGGAAGATTAATTGTTCTGCAACGGGCTCCTCTATTAGCTCCCATCGTTAAGTCAAGTCTAAAATCCTCCATTGCAGAATATAACAACTCTTCAGTTAACCTATTTAAGCGATGTATCTCATCGATAAATAAAACTTCACCTTCTTTTAATCCAAGAAGTAAACCTACAATATCTCTTGGTCTTTCAATTGCTGGTGCAGTCGCAATCCTACATTTTGTATTCAATTCGTGGGCTATCAAAAAAGCAAGAGTAGTTTTACCTAGACCGGGTTGTCCATATAAAAGAGTGTGCTCCAAAGGTTCTTTTCTAATAATTGAAGCATCTATAGCTACTCTTAAAGAAGATTTAAGTTGTTCTTGGCCAATAAATTCTTTTAAATTAAGAGGCCGGGCTAAGTTCAAATTATTATTTCTCTTTTCTTCTGGAATGTTTTTTGAATCAACTAGCCTAAGTTCTTTTTTTCGAAAAGAAAAGTCATTATCGCCTATATTGGAAGAAATTATTGCCATAATGAAAGGTTAATTGCAATTGTTCTGAGTAGAAAGATTTTTTACAACTAAAATGGCAAAAAATTCAAACAAAATTAAAAAAAATACTAATAAAGCAAATAATTTTAAACTTCTAGCTGATAATAGATATGCAAAATTTCAATATGCAATATCTGAAACAATCGAAGCTGGAATTGAGCTTTTAGGGACTGAAGTAAAGTCTATTAGAAACGGAAAAGCAAATTTAAGAGACGGATACTGTTCATTCAGAGATGGGGAGATCTTATTATTAAATGTTCACATTTCACCACATAAAAATGTGGGGTCTTTCTTTAATCATGATCCACTAAGAAATAGAAAGTTGCTACTACATAAAAAAGAAATAATAAAAATGAAATCTAATACTGAAAAAAAAGGAATGACTATTGTTCCATTATCTCTTTATTTAAAAGGCTCATGGATAAAACTAACTATTGGAGTTGGTAAAGGGAAAAAATTACATGACAAACGACAAGATGAAAAACAAAAAAGTATAAAAAAAGAAATCAACTCTGCACTAAAAAGATAAAAGATTAGTCAGAATTATTAAAAGTATCAATCTAAACTTACTGAAGTTGGAGGTGGGGAAGGATCTGGATCTGCAATTAGCATATGCTGCAATACAGTTTCTGGCCTCTCACTATCTCTCCAGCGAATTTTGTATGCAGGCATTTTTGTACCTCTACTTGTAGTTTGCTCTACTGGTTCAATAACCCATCCTCTTCTTGATCGGCCTTGAGGATTTCTTTTTACTACTGCATCCGCGTGTTTGAAACGGAAACCAACACGTTCACCACTCATTTAAAAAATTTCGTATTGGATTAATTTAACTATTTTACTTCATTCGAGGGTAATTTTTAACTTTTTTTGTAAGTGATTTCTGGTTTTAACAATGGGAAAGGGATTACATCTCTAATCGATGCGCTATTAGTGATTAACATAATTAGCCTATCAATGCCTATACCTAATCCTCCCGTAGGCGGCATGCCAATCTCTAAAGCATTTAAAAAATCTTCATCTATACAGTGAGCCTCAAGATCTCCTTCATCTCTAAGAGATTGCTGTAATTGCATTCTTTCTCTTTGATCTACTGGATCTATCAACTCACTAAACGCATTTGCCAGTTCTCGACCAACAATGAATAATTCAAATCTCTGAACTATTTCTTTATTATCATGATGAGGCCTAGCTAAAGGAGAAATTTCAACAGGATAATCAATAATAAAAGTGGGTTCTATAAGTTTTGATTCTACTTTTTGCTCGAAGACCTCATTTAAAAGTCTTCCCATAGTATTTACTTTATTAGAACAATCAACATTGATATTTTTAACGGCTTGTTTTGCTGCTAGAAAGTCTCCACTGAAAGAATCAAAATCAATCCCTGTATATTTTTTGACAATAGCTTTCATTGATATTCTTGACCAAGGCTTAGAAAAATCAATTTCTTTATTTTGATAATTTATAGTTAAGGACCCACATGCATCAGCTACGATATCTTTAATCAATTCTTCAGTTAAATTCATCATATCTACATAATCAGAATAAGCTTCATAAATTTCCACTGAGGTGAATTCTGGATTATGCCTTGTACTTATCCCCTCATTACGGAAGATTCTTCCCAATTCATAGACTTTCTCAAAACCTCCAACAACCATTCTCTTTAAATGTAATTCTGTAGCTATTCTTAAATACAACGGAATATCTAATGTATTGTGATGAGTTATAAATGGTCTTGCTTCAGCACCACCAGCTTCAGATTGCAGAATTGGAGTCTCAATCTCTAAAAAATTTCTATTATCTAGCCATTTTCTTATAAAACTTATACATTTCGCTCTGGTTTTAAATACATTTTTAGAGTGAGGATTAACTATTAAATCTAAATAACGTTGTCTATATCTTTTTTCAATATCAGTCAATCCATGCCATTTATCTGGGAGAGGTTGTAATGATTTGGATAACATTTCCCATTTTTCTACTTTAATTGAAAGCTCACCTTTATTAGTTTTTTTAATAGTTCCATAGACTCCTATCCAATCACCAATATCTACTATTTCCTTGAGATCTTCAAAAGAAAGTAATTTTTGTTTTTCTAAATTGAAATTAATAATCCTTTTATCTAGATAAAGCTGAATCTGACCTTCTTGATCGCTTATTGTGAAAAAGGCAATTTTGCCCATTACCCTTTTTGCCAGAACTCTACCAGCAATAGAAACACTGAATTCTTCCTCTTGACCATTTTCTAGATGATCAAATTTTTGAATAAGAAAACTGGTAGTATGTGATACCTTAAAGCTCTGTGCGTAAGAAGCAAATCCTTTATTCACGAGTGAACTAGCTTTTTGTAAGCGCGCTTCTTTAATTTCAGACAAAATTTATTTAAATATATTTGTTTTATTTAATAAAATTATCAGACTATTGCTCAACTTGCCAAAGATGTTGCTGTTTCGCCAACTCTCTGAGATGCATAACCAATTCCTCTAACAGTTAGTATTAATTCTGGATTTCTTGGATCTGGTTCCAATTTACCTCTTAGTCTTGCAACATATACATCTACAACTCTTAAATCTGCCGCTCTACGAGGAGGATAGCCCCACAGCTGTTCCAAAATTTCTGCTCGAGGAACAACCTTACCAGGTTCGTCAAATAATAACTCTAGGAGGCTAAATTCAGTATAAGTTAGACTAATTCTATCTCCAGCTCTAGAAACTTGTCTGCGATTAGTATCAACAACTAAACTTCCAAATTTCATAACTCCCTTGCCTGAAGGAACTTCTTTGGTTTCAGTAACCGATACAGTTGGCCCCATTCTTCTCAAAATTGTAGCTATTCTAGCCTCTAACTCTTTTGGGCTAAATGGTTTAGATAAGTAATCATCGGCTCCTAAATCCAAACCAGCAACTCTCTCTGAAATAGCCTCTAGAGCGGTTAAAAATATTATTGGTACTACTGACTCAGCTCTAATTCTTCTACAAACAGCAAATCCATCCATTTTTGGAAGCATAACATCAAGAACTATCAAATCTGGGGAATCCCTGTGGAAAGAATCAAGAGCTTCTTCGCCGTTAGTGGCTGAATATACCTGATATCCTGCAAGTTGAAGCCTCGTAACTAATACCTTCAAAACTGCTGGTTCATCATCAACAACTAAAATTCTTGCTTTTGACATAGTTAAAAAAAGATTTCTCGATATTTCAAAGCAAAGAACTATTGCATTGAACATTTATTCTAACAATTAAAAATATAACATTACGAACCCTCAAAGAGATATTCCTAAGGTTTACAAACATTTTAAATTAATTGAAAATATATAAATTTTTTCAAGCATTTTTTCCTCTTGGCAAAATTTATTATCACATTTTTCTTCTTGAAAATTTAAACATCCTTATAAGTTGGGAGCAAATAAAGGGAGCAAACAAACCTGTCAAAAAAACTTCAGCTAAGATATTTTTTACACCTGGAATAAACATTAAAAAATTACCATCTGAAGAATTTCTAAACAAAATTTGTGCAAGATAAAGAGTACCGCATAAAAAACTTCCAAAAGAACAAATTAAACCATACCTAAAATGTCCCACCAAAATATCACTATGTGATTTAATTCTCCCAAAGAAAAATCCACAAAAAATTAGGCCTGGAATTTGAGTAAAACTTTCATTTAAAGTTAGAGAATCTAACATGAGACCTAAAAACAAACCAAATACTAATCCATTAATTGATCCATTAATCATTGCCCAAGGCAATAACCAAAATAACGGCCAATAAGGCTGAACACCTAAAAATCCAAGCCAATTAGGGTGCCACAAAAAAATAATTGGGATAAAAATAAAGCTTATAATGGAAAATTTTTTGGTAAAAAATTTATTCATTAAATATTTACTTTCAAAATTTGTACCCAATCAATTACATGAGGTTTTGCTATAAGTGAAATTTTTGCCGTTTTTCTTGATTTCAACGTATCATCTATAGATTGGACAATACCAATAGGGATGTTTGGAGGTAATAACGTACTAGCAGGAGATGATGATACAAAATCTCCGACTTTAATATCGGCATCTTTTGAATAAAGTATTAGGCTAGGATAATCATCTCCTAAACCGACTAGTAATCCATTGATTTGAATTCTATCCACCCAAACGCCTAACTTACTTTCTGGAGAAGTTATCAAAGTTACCGACGAAGTGAATAAAGAAGTATTCTTTACTCTACCTAATAATCCACCCGGACCAATCACAATATTGCCAATTTCTACTCCATCCTTTGAACCTTTGTTTAATATTATTTGTCTCCACCAACCTCCTGTTTTTCGCGAAATAACTGCAGCTGAAATATGTTCATCATTAGATGTTTCTTGAAGAGATAAGATTTGTCGCAATCTTATATTATCTTTTGTAAGAAGATTTAACTTTATTAAATATTCTTGATCAATGCTCTCAAGAACAATTTCTTTTTGAAATTGACCAGGCCAAAAAGGTTTTGAAATAAAATAATAAAAATCTTTATAAAAAGCTCCTTTTGAAATTCTTACAAAAACCAAAAATAAAAAAATTGCAAAAAATAGCCAATTTTTCTTTTTATGCCACCAACGACTATTAGAAATTCGTCGGATACCTAACATAACATTAATCTCTTATGGCATTCCTTATGAATTCTGGAGTGTCAACAACTCTTTTGAGTTTTTTAAAATCATCCAACACCTCTCCACAACCATTCACTACGCAAAGCAGTGGGTTTTCTGCTATGTGAGTAAAAATTCCTGTTTCATCGCTCAATAAATCATTAATGCCTCTCACTAAAGCTCCACCACCTGCAAGCATAATACCTCTATCAACAATATCTGCGGCAAGTTCAGGAGGGGTTCTCTCTAAAGTTCTTTTTACAGCTTCGACTATTTTGCTAAGTGTTTCAGCCATAGCTTCTCTGATTTCTCCTGATGTCAAAGTGACTGATCTAGGTAAACCAGATAAAAGATGTAAACCTCTAACCTCTAAAGTAGTTTTATCAAAATCATCATCTGGAAATGCAGATCCAATTTTTATCTTGATATCTTCTGCAGTTCTCTCTCCAACAACTAAATTGTGAACTTTTTTAAGATAAAGCGCAATTGACTCATTTATTTCATCGCCTGCTATTCGAACAGATTCACTCAAAACAGTTCCTCCTAAACTTAATACTGCAACCTCAGTAGTACCTCCACCAATATCAACAATCATTGTTCCAATTGGCTCAGTTACTGGTAATGATGCTCCTATTGCTGCTGCGACAGGTTCATCTATTAAATGAACTTCTCTAGCTCCCGCTAATCCAGCTTCTCTTACTGCTCTTCGCTCAACACTAGTCACTCCACTTGGAATTCCAATCACTATCCTTGGAGCTACTATCCCCTTGCCTTCATTACATTTTTGAATAAATGTTTTTATCATTTGTTCTGCAGCATCAAAATCTGCGATAACTCCATCTCTTAGTGGTCTTACAGCTCTTATATTGCCAGGGGTCCTTCCAAGCATTAACTTTGCTTCTTTACCAACAGCTAATGGAATCCCTTCTTCTAAATCCATAGCTACCACAGAAGGCTCCTGTAAAACAACGCCTTTTCCTGATACATGTATAAGAGTATTGGCCGTTCCCAAATCTATGCCAATATCTCGAGAAAATTTAAATCTGTTAAAAATCACAATAAGAATTTCTTTTTATAAATAATATATCTATTTTTTGATAAGCTCTCGGAATTCTGACGTTTAGTTATGAATAGCACGTAAAACTTTGAGCAGAAACTAAAAATATGAGTATTATAAAAAAAAAAAATTATGGAAATTAACACTATTAACCTTGTTGGAAGAGCAGGAAGAGAACCAGATGTCAGATATTTTGAATCAGGCAGTATAGTAGCGAACTTCACAATTGCAGTTAACAGAAGAAGCAGAGATGAAGAGCCAGATTGGTTTAATTTAGAAATATGGGGCAAGCAAGCACAAATAGCCGCAGATTATGTGAAAAAAGGATCATTAATTGGAATTACAGGAAGCTTTAAAATTGATAGCTGGAAAGATAAAAATACTGGAGAAGATAGATTTAAACCAGTTGTTAGGGTAGATAGATTAAACTTACTAGGCTCACGAAAGGATTCTGATAATAACCAATATTCCAACAGCAATAACTCAAGTGAAATTCCTTTTTAAGCTCTATTTTTAAGAAATCTAATAAGTATTCTTATAAAAAAATATAAGAAAATTAAAATTAAAATTGGCTTTACAACATATTTGATTTGATCTAAATAAGTTTGAATGATTCGATAATTTTCACCAAATAAATAACCTGAATAAGTGAGAAGTGCTACCCATATCAAACTCCCAAATGTAGTCCAAAGCAAAAATTTTCTTAATGGCATAAGTTCTATGCCAGCAGGAACTGAGATTAAAGTTCTTATACCTGGTACTAATCTGCCCCAAAAAACTAAAGAAACCCCGTATTTATCAAACCACCTTTTACTTTTATTTAGATCATCAGAGGAAATGCCGAGATATTTTCCTTTTTTATCTAGAAAATTTGAAAGTCTTTTTTCATTTACTAATCTACCTAAATAGTACCAAGGCAATGAACCTAAAATAGTTCCAAGTAATCCCCAAAAAACTAAAATATAGAAATTTAATTTTTGTTGATAAACAAAAAAACCTCCTAATGGCATTATTATTTCCGAAGGAATTGGAGGTATTATGTTTTCCAAAAACATAGCCAAACAAATAGTGAGGTATGCAATTGTTGAATTCTTTTCAACAGCCAAACTAATATAGTCAGGAATTGAAGTAAGAAAATTTACAAAAATTAAACTCAAACTTAGTATCTATAAAGCTCTGGTTTGTAAGGTCCTTCAACAGAAACATTAATATAGTCAGCTTGTTCCTTAGTTAATTTTGTTAATTTTGCACCAATTTTATCAAGATGTAATCTAGCTACCATTTCATCTAAATGTTTTGGTAAAACATAAACCTCTTTCGCATATTGCTCTGACTTATTGAAAAGTTCGATTTGAGCTAATACTTGGTTAGTAAAAGAATTACTCATAACAAAACTTGGATGTCCAGTGGCACAGCCTAAGTTAACTAATCTACCTTCGGCTAAAAGAATTATTTTATTGCCACTCGGTAAAGTTATGTGATCAACCTGCGGCTTAATATTTTCCCATGGATAATCTTTCAATGAAGCCACATCAATTTCATTATCGAAATGACCAATATTACAAACTATGGCCTCATCTTTCATCTTGACGAGATTTTCATTTGTAATTACTTGATAATTCCCAGTTGCTGTAACAAAGATATCTATATCTTCCACAACATCGTCTAACGTAACAACGCTAAAACCTTCCATTGCCGCTTGAAGAGCACAAATTGGATCAACTTCAGCAACTTTTACGATAGCACCAAGTCCACGCAATGACTGGGCTGAACCTTTACCTACATCTCCAAAACCCATTACTAAGGCAACCTTCCCAGCAATCATCACATCAGTTGCGCGCTTTATACTATCAACTAAAGATTCGCGACAACCATATAAATTATCAAATTTGCTCTTAGTTACTGAATCATTAACGTTGATCGCAGGGAAAGGTAAAGCATTTTGCTTTTGCAATTGATACAGTCTTGCAACTCCTGTCGTAGTTTCTTCAGTGACACCAATGATATTACTTTTAATTCTAGAATAGAAGTCACTATCATTTTCTAATTTCAACTTAATAGAATTGAATAAAGCAATTTCTTCTTCATTACCAGGATTATCTAAAACAGACAAATCTTTTTCCGCTTTACTGCCGAGTATCAATAAACCAGTTGCATCCCCACCATCATCAAGAATCATATTTGGAGAATCTGAACCCCAATCAAGAATGTAGTGGGTATATTGCCAATATTCATCAAGTGTCTCACCTTTTTTTGCGTATACAGGAATTCCTTGATCTGCAATAGCCGCCGCCGCATGATCTTGAGTTGAAAAAATATTGCATGAAGCCCATTTCACTTCTGCCCCAAGATCAACAAGAGTTTCTATTAAGACTGCAGTCTGAATAGTCATATGCAAACTTCCGGCTATTTTTGCACCTTTTAGTGGCTTTTCTGATTGATATTTATCTCTAAGCGCCATTAATCCAGGCATTTCAGTTTCGGCAATTTTAATTTCTTTACGGCCAAAATCTGATAAGGAGATATCAGCAATTACATAATTTGGTGTAGAGGTTTTAACTGAATTTGCGATAACCATATCTAGTAAATACATTTATTATTAAACTATAAATGATTTTTGTGTAATTTTGTGTTTGTTGAAAATTTAAAAGAAACTTTAAATTTAGGAAAAAAACTCTCACACAAATTAAATCCACAATCAATTGTTTTATTAAAGGGTCCAATTGGGACTGGGAAAACTTCATTCGTACAAGGGATTGCTAAAGGCTTATCAATCTCTGAGGACATTACAAGCCCTACATTTGCTTTATCGCATCACTATAACTCCGGAAAAATTCCACTAATCCACCTTGATTTATACAGGTTAGGAAATGTATCTTCAGCAAAGGAAGTTTTTTTTTCTGAAGAAGAAGAGGCAATACAAAGACAAGCTATTTTAGTTATTGAATGGCCAGAATTAATAGAACCAGTTATTGATAATTTCTGGAAAATAGAAATTAGTTACGCAAAAGATTATGGAAGAAACTACGAAATAAGAGATCCCAAAAATTTATTAACCTTTTCATAATATGGCTGTTGCTCGATGGCGCCTTCACCAAGACAAGTTAATAATCCACAAACACCTGCGAACTTAATGCAACCTTCTATCTCTAAATCATTTGTAGGATAGCCAGAAGAAATTAATTTTGAAATAAAGCCAGCTAGAAAAGCATCGCCTGCCCCGGTTGTATCAACAATTTTTTGTGAAGTAGGAGTTTCGGTAATTCCCTGAAATCCGTTGATGCTCCATAAAACAGGATTTTTTCCATCAGTTATTATTACATCTGGTCTATTAGACAGTCGTTGAGATATTAGCAAGGGATTTTCATCCTCAAAAAACAAAATTGCTTCTTCCTTCGCAAGCTTTAAAAAATTTGCATGATTTAAAAAATTCTTGATTAAATTAACTCTCGCGGCTTTACTAATTTCTGATGAGAAACTTGCATGATCCCAAAAGACCTCTCTCCAATTCAAATCAATGACTATTTTGACTTCAAATTTATTAGCCTGTTCAATAAGAAAAAAAATAGTCTCTGCTGATATTGGAGATGATAATAAGTTCGTTCCTGTTACCAAATATTTTATTTCTAGAAAAGATTTCTCCAAATTTAAAATTTCTTTTTCTATTAATTTCTTGCTAAGAACTTCGTCTGCATAGCATGCATGAGAACTTTCCTCAAAGCCTGAAAAAAAACGATCTCCAAATTGATCCCTATCTACATTAACCACACGAGTAGATGAATCATTATTTAATTGCAAGAAATCTAAATTAACTCCCAATTGATCAAATTGCGAAATAAATTTTTTTCCATAATCATCATTACCCAAACTTCCCATAAAGATTGAATCTATTTTTAATTTTCTCAATGCACAAGCGACATTAGCCGGCGCACCACCCAAAAAATCTGTAAATCCTTTATTTGACTTATTTCTGATTCTGTCTATTAAAGCCTCACCAATACATATAACCTTTTTCTTTTTCATAAAATGAACGCTTTTTCTTAACTAAGAATAATTTATTAAAAACGAATAATTTTTTTTTGAATTAAAGTTTAATTAAAAGCATATACACAGTGTCTTTAAATAAATCTGAAACTTGGAAGTGGAAAAATTGGGAAATTTCTTGGTCTTTATCCAAAGAATCTACTTCTGAAAAAAATATTAAAATTTTATTAGTTCATGGATTTGGGGCATCAAAAAACCACTGGAGACATAATCAAGATTTTCTTGGTAAATTTTCTAGCTGCTATGCAATTGACTTATTAGGATTTGGTGAAAGTAGTCAGCCTAGTGCTTTATTAAATTACGAACCTGACAAAGTAAACTCCATTAAATATTCTTTTGACTTATGGGGGAATCAGATATCAACATTTTGTGCAGAGGTAATAAAATCTCCTGTTTACTTGGTAGGAAATTCAATTGGAGGTGTTATTGCATTGAAAGCTGCTGAAATCCTCAAAGATAATTGCAAAGGTATCATTTTGATTGATTGTGCACAAAGAACTATGGATGATAAACGTTTAAAAAAAAGTGATATCTTAATGAATCTACTGAGACCTGTCCTTAAAACGATAGTCAGGCAAAGAGTAATTAGTAATACACTTTTTACAAGAGCCGCTAATCCAAAAGTTATAAAGAAAATACTTGAACAGGCTTATCCTTCAGGAAAAAATATCGATAAAGAATTGATTGAAATACTTTATCAACCCTCCCAAAGGAAAAATTCTAAAGAAGCTTTTCGTGGTTTTATTAACTTATTTGATGACTATCTTGCTACTGACCTTTTCCCTAAAGTTGATTCTCCAATCCAATTGATATGGGGCGAGGAAGATCCTTGGGAATCTTTAAATGAAGCAATAGAATGGAAGAAACTATTCAGTAATATCAAAAGATTAGATATAATTAAAGGCGCTGGTCACTGCCCTCATGATGAAGAACCTGAAAAAACAAATAAGTTAATAAATGAATTTATTCAAGAAACAAAATAAGCTTCTACATTATCACTAAGTCTTCTTAAGCCTCTTAATCCATCTCTTTCTAAGTTTCTTACTCGATCTCTACTTATCCCTAGAACTCTTCCGATACCTGTAAGGGACATTGGCTCATCACCATCCATTCCGTATCTCATTCTTAAAACTCTACATTGTAAATCAGGCAATTGATGTAAAAGAGAATGCAGATCACCTCTCATACAATCCATCTCTATTTGTTCGTCGGGCAAATCCTCGCCACCTGCCAGTAAATCTAATAAGACAGTATCTTCACCATCACCAACTTTGGTTTCTAAACTAACTGGCTGTCCAGCTTTGCACATCAAATCCTTAACGTCATCTTCGGGAAGCTCTACGTACTTTGCAAGTTCACTTACAGTTGGAGTTCTAGACATCTCTTGGCTGAGCTCTCTTTGACCTTTTTTTAACTTATTCAACATTTCAGTTATATGGATTGGTAACCTTATCGCCCGACTTTTTTCAGCTATTGCTCTTGTAATACCTTGTCTAATCCACCAATATGCATATGTTGAAAACTTATAACCTCGGGCTGGATCAAATTTTTCAACTCCTCTAACCAATCCTATAGTTCCCTCCTGAATTAAATCTAAAAGTTCCATATTTCTTTTTGTATATTTTTTTGCAACACTTACAACCAATCTTAGATTCGCTGCGACCATTCTTTCTTTAGCCCTCTGTCCAGCTCTCAATCTTTTTTTAATTATGGAGGAAGATAAATTTAATTTGGTCGATAATTCATCAATACTAGGCTTATCTCCTGTTAATTCAATAATTTCTAATTCTTTTCTTTCAACTTCCATGTACTCTTGAACTTGTCTACCTAGAGTAATTTCTTGCTCATGAGATAGTAACGGAACCCTTCCTATATCCCTTAAGTAAGACCGAACAAGATCAACATCATTACTACTTTTTATACTCGCGATTGAAGTTAGTTTATTTTCACTTATTGTTTCAGAAGACATGAAAGTTGAATGATGTTTTGTAAACAATACCATTAAGAAATGTAAAGTTAAACAAAAAAATCCACAATTTTACAAAAATGAGAATAAATACCTAGTAGATTTACGCTAATGATGAGTTTAATAGCCATTTTGCTGTACTGAGATAAATAAATACACCAGCAATATCAGTGACGGTTGTAATAAAAGGAGAGGACATTAAGGCTGGATCCAATTTCATTCTGTCAAACAACAAAGGAAGGATCGCTCCTGTTGTGGCAGCTAAAGTTGTTATAGATATTAAACTTATTCCCACCGCTGAAGCAATTAAAGGCCCTTCTCCTTGCCACCAAGCGAAGGGAAATACTACAAGCATCATGAAAATACCTAAAAGAGCGCCTGTAATTGCCTCCTTTACTACTGCCTTAATAGCACCCAGAGACTTCAATTTTTGAGTACTTAAACCTCTAATGACAACCGTTGAACTTTGAGCACCAACATTTCCCCCAGTACCAATAAGTAGTGGAATAAATGCAGCTAGTAAGACTATTTCTTTTAATATTTGATCATTCATAGCTATAACCTTCGTCGTTAAACCATTTGCCAAAACTAAAATTAATAACCATAAAATTCTTCTTCTAGCAATCGTAAACAAACTACTTTGGAAATAGTCATCTTCATCTCCAGGTTGTACTGCTCCCGCTGCGTAAATGTCTCTTGTTGCTTCTTGTTCTATAACATCTATTAAATCATCAACAGTTACTATTCCAACCAGTCTTTTTTCTTTATCAACGACTGGTAGTGCTAAAAAATCATATCTTTGTATTGCTCTTGCAACCTCTTCTTGATTCGTATTAGTAGAGATATTAACTACATCTCTTGTCATAACATCACCAATTGGCTTAGAGGGATCAGCAGTTACAAGATCTCTTAAAGAGAGAATACCAGTTAAATGTCTTTCTTTATCTGTAACATATAAACTATAAATAGTTTCAGTAAAAGGGGCTCTTTTTCTCACTATAGAGAGAGCATCAGCTGCAGTTTGCATCTCTTTAAGGTCTATAAATTCAGTTGTCATTAATCTTCCGGCAGTTTCAGGCTCATATCCAAGTAATTCAGCTGTTACTTTCCTTTCACCAGGACTAAGAGCAGACAAAAATTTTCGTACAACTTTTGCAGGTAATTCATCAAAGAGTTGAACCCTATCATCAGGAGACATTTTTTCAACAATTTCTAAAACCTCTCCTGAACGAAGTCTTTCTAATAAAGTTTGCTGAACTACTGGATCTAAATATTCATAAACCTCAATTGCTTCATTTTTCTTTAATAATCGAAATGCTAATGCTTGCAATATTAGTGGAAGGCTTCCAATAGCATCTGCAATATCAACAGGTTGAGAAGGCTCCAGAAGTAACTTTGCCTCATCATAATTTCCCGCGATGAGCAATTCCTCAAGTTGAATAGTAATATTTTCTCTTGTACTTAAATCTGAAGATAATGATGTAACTGTTTCAAGATTATTTTCATTCATAAATATAATCCCTTATCAAAGTAACAACACCATTATATGGAATCTAAGTAATTTTTCTACTTATCCAGAATCCGAAAACCATCGTGAACAAATTTACGATAATGATTAAATTAAAAAAAAATATAAATTTAATCCAATCACCTTGATTTAAGATTGTATACAAAAAATTTATAAATCCGCTAAAGGATGTAAAGCAAGAAAAAAAACCACTCAATAAAATTTTTTCAGTTGAATCACTCAATCTTCTACTGATAAAAAAACCCACTAAAAATGATCCAATTATTGAAACAAAAAAATTATTATTTATAGTTATTCTTAAAAAAGTAGCAAAGTAAGCAGCTAAAAGAATATAAATAAAATTATTTATTTTCACTTTAAAAAAACTGAATAAGAAAATAACCTAAATAAAAGAACAGAAATGAAAAAATTATCACTTCAATATAGTGGAAAAATAATCTTAGGAATTTTCTCTTTTTAAATAAAATAAATAGTTGATATATAAAGGAAGAAAATGTACTAAAACATCCTAAAAAACCACTATAAAATAAAACTAATATTTCGTTATTAATAAAATTTAAAGCTACTAAAATTCCTAATAAAAAAGATGCTAAAAAATTTACTATTGAAGTATTTTGAATATCAAAACCTATACTTTTTTTAAATTTATTTTGTATGAATATTCTCAGTATTAGTCCAAAAGTACTGCCAAGTAAAATTATACTTATTGAACTAAAATCCAAAATTTACATTTTTATCCAGCCTTTTAAAATCTTATTAGGATCATCTAAAAGTCTATTAGAAGCTAATTCAACCCTAACCCAATTTTCATTATTGCTGACTTCCCAATTACGTAATACTGATAAGGTTGTACCTACATCAAGAACTAATAATTCCCTAGCATAAATTTCAGGACAAGAGTAAAGAGAAGTATTGGAACACAATATAATTTCATTCGTACTATTTGGAAACTTATTTTGATTTAAACTTTTTTGAATCCCACCAGCAGGTAATGTAATTGGAGCAATTAATGCAAAAGTAATTAAACAAATATTCTTGAGAACATTATTAATCATATGTCTAAAGTTGCCATATCTAAGTTGCTACTATGAGTTTCAATAAATTCTCTTCTTGGTGCAACTTTATCTCCCATTAATATATTGAATATTCTGTCAGCTTCAAGTGCATCTTCAATTTCAACCCTTTTCATCATCCTCGTTTGAGGATTCATAGTTGTATCCCATAATTGTTTTGGCATCATCTCCCCTAATCCCTTAAATCTTTGGATATTATAATTTGCATTTTCTCCAAAACCTTGAATTGTATCCTTTAATTGATTCTCGTTATAACAATAATTATGATTCTTACCTCTTTCAACTTTATAAAGAGGGGGACAAGCAATGTATATAAAACCTTTCTCAACAAGTTTTCTTTGGTATCTGTAAAAAAATGTCAGCAATAAAGTTCTTATATGAGCACCGTCAACATCAGCATCCGTCATAATTACTACTCTATGATATCTCAAAGAGCTCTCTTCGAACTCCTCTCCTTTTATTCCTAATCCTAGAGCTGTTATTAATGACTGTATTTCTGTATTTTTATATATTTTAGTATCGTCAGTTTTTTCAATATTGAGAATTTTACCCCTAAGAGGCAAAATAGCCTGAAAATTTCTATCTCGTCCTTGTTTTGCGGAGCCACCAGCTGAATCTCCTTCAACTATATAAATTTCTGATTCTGAGGGATCTCTGGAACTACAATCTGCTAATTTGCCCGGTAATGTAGAACTTTCTAGAACACTTTTTCTTCTTACTAACTCTCTTGCTCTTCTAGCAGCTTCTGCTGCATTAAATGATTGAATTGCTTTTTCAAGAATCAAATCCAAAATACCAGGATTAAATTCCATATATTTTGTGAGGGCCTCCCCAATGAGAGAATCCACAATTCCCCGTACTTCAGTATTTCCTAATTTTGTTTTTGTTTGTCCCTCAAATTCTGGATCTGGAACTTTTACTGATAAAACAACAGTCAAACCCTCTCTAATATTTTCGCCAGCTAAATTTTTTTCAATATCTTTTCTTTTGCCTCTTTTTTTTGCAAGATTATTGAAAGTTCTTGTCAGAACTGTTTTTAGCCCTTCAATATGAGTTCCTCCATCAATAGTTCTAATATTATTTGCAAATCCTAAAATATTATCTGAATAGACATCTGAACACCATTGCAAAGCTGCTTCTACATATACATTTTCTTTCTGTGAGTGAACATAAATTATTTCAGGATGAATAGAATCTTTTTCAGCATTAATATATTCAACATATTCTTTAATACCTCCTTGATACAAGTAAATTTCTTCTTTAAACGAACCATCTGATAATTGATTTCTTTCATCTCTAAAAACAATTTTTACTCCGCCATTAAGATAAGCTAACTCCCTTAGTCTTGATGAAAGGAGAGCATATTCAAATTCAATTCCTCCAGAAAAAATCGTTTTGTCGGGTTTAAAGCAAATAGTAGTTCCTTTCTTAGATGGTTTACCAGTCTGCTTTTTAGTTTCCAATTCACCCTTTGATACACCTTTTTCAAATCTTTGATTAAATTCGCTTCCATCCCTATAAACAGTCACATTAACCCATTCGCTTAGAGCATTAACTACAGATATTCCAACGCCATGCAAACCCCCTGAAACCTTATAACCACCACTACCAAATTTACCTCCTGCATGAAGAACAGTTAGTACAGTTTCTAAAGCACTTTTTCCTGTTCTTGGATGAATATCTGTTGGAATACCTCGTCCATTATCAGAAATTAAAGCAGAACCATCTGCTCGAAGAACTATTTCTATGTGATCACAATGTCCTGCAAGTGCTTCATCAACCGAGTTATCAACCACCTCATATACTAAATGATGTAATCCCCTAGGCCCTGTTGAACCTATATACATTCCAGGGCGTTTACGAACTGGTTCTAACCCCTCTAAAACCTGTATCTGTTCCGCGCCATAATCATTTGAGATTTTATTAGATCTTTTGTCCTCACTCATTTAACATAAAAAAAATATTAGACTTTTAAAATGTTATTTTAAAAGGTCTTTCATTAAACTTACCACCGCAATAAGATAAAGGCTCGAAGTCAATGAAAAATTTAATCACTTTAATTATATAGCTAAAATTTTTTTCTTCATAAATTCATATGTCTTCATATCTACCTCATGTAATAATTTTAATTGGGCCTACTGCAAGTGGCAAAACAGAGTTAGCTATTGAAATTGCAGAATATTTTAAAACTCATATACACAATATTGATTCAAGGCAAATTTATAAGTCCATGGATATTGGAACAGCCAAGCCATCTAAAATCCAACAAAAAAAAATAAAGCATTTTTTAATAGATATTGAAGACCCAATCAATCCAATTAATGTAAAACAATTTCAAGAAATTGCTCAAAAATCTATTAAGAGAGAAATTAAACAAGATAATTTACCTTTTCTTGTTGGAGGAAGTGGGTTGTATATGAACTCAATAACAAAAGGATTTTTTGTACCAGATGTCCCTCCTCAAAATAATTTGAGAAGACAATTAGAAGAACTTGGTCAGGAAAAATGTTGGGAACTGTTAAAAAATTGTGATCCATTATCAACAAAAAAAATCAATTTTGCTGACCACATTAGAACAATAAGAGCTTTAGAAGTCTTCTACGTAACAGGTAAACCTTTGTCATCTCTGAAAGGTCAAAAACCGCCTAACTGGAAAATCCTAGAGCTTGGATTAGATAGAGATAATTTAAAAGAAAGAATTTTTCAAAGAACAAAAAATATGTTTTTATCTGGAATTATTGAGGAGACGAAACACCTTATCTCTGAATACGGATTTGATTTGCCAATATTAGAAACTATTGGTTATCGAGAAGCTAGGGATGTTTTAAATAACCATTTGACAATTGACAAAGCAATTGAGTTGACTACGACAAAAACAATCCAATTTGCCAAAAGACAAAAGACTTGGTTTCGTAATAAAAATAATCCTCTTTGGCTTAATGACAAAAACCTGCTAAAAGATGCAATAATTAAAATAGAGTCTTTTTTAAGCTAACTTTATAAAAATAGATTTGTTCATCATCCAATCAATTTTGTTCATCATCCAATCAATTTATTTAATTAACTGAATGCCCCCACGCCCACGCTTTGACAGACGAGCTCCAGTAAGAGAGCTACCAAATATAAATGAAAGAATAAAATACCCTCAATTGAGAGTTGTTGATTCAGATGGAAAACAATTAGGCGTTATAGATAGATTAAAAGCATTAGAAATAGCATCTCAAAGAGAACTTGATTTAGTTTTAGTGAGCGAAAAAGCAAATCCTCCTGTTTGTAGAATCATGGACTACGGTAAATATAAATTTGAACAAGAAAAGAAAGCTAAAGAAGCAAGGAAAAAATCTCATCAAACAGAAGTTAAAGAAGTAAAAATGAGATATAAAATTGACAAGCATGATTATGATGTTCGGATTGGTCAAGCTACTAAATTTCTAAAATCTGGAGATAAGGTAAAATGCACTGTAATGTTTAGGGGAAGAGAAATTCAACACTCAAATTTAGCCGAGACACTTCTTTTGAAAATGGCTAATGATTTAGAAGAGCAATCAGAAGTTCAGCAAAAACCAAAAAGAGAGGGGAGAAACATGATTATGTTTTTAAGCCCTCGCAAAACTCCTCTTATTAAAAAAGATGATGGGTGATAAATTATTATCAAATAATATGCCGAATGTTAAAGTGTCACTATATCAAAAATTAAATTAGTCAGGACTTTTTTAAAGTGAGATTCCATATTCAACAAGACAGTGATATCCCAGCTTCTACTCAACTCAATAATCAAATTTGTTTCGCAATTGCAGCAAGACATTTTCCTCCAGGACACAGACTTCCAAGTACGAGGCAACTTGCAATGCAAACTGGACTCCATCGTAATACTATAAGTAAAGTTTACAGACAACTAGAAATAGATGGGGTTGTTGAAGCCATAGCTGGTTCAGGTATCTATGTAAGGGATAATCTTACTAAAAGAGAATTTACGAAATCAATTTACTCAAAAGATAAAATAAGGAAAGCTCCTGATCAAGAAGCAAAGACAGTTATTGATAACTTAATAAGTCTTGGATTCACTTTACAAGAGACTAGAGAGATATTGAACAATGAAATTGATTGGCGTATTAAGTGCGGATCAAGAATCATAGTTAGTACTCCTAGAGAAGATATTGGAGCTTCAATGTTAATAGCAGAAGACCTTTCTACAACAGTTAATGTTCCAGTAGAAGTTGTTCCTATGGAAGAATTAGAAAAAGTTTTGAGTAATTCAAATAATGGTACGATTGTCACAAGCAGATATTTTTTGCAGCCTCTAGAAAAAGTTGCTAAGCAACATGGAGTTCGCGCTATTGCAGTTGACTTAAGCGACTTTCAAAAGGAATTAAAAATTCTCAAGGAATTAAATGCTGGAAGTTGTGTAGGTATAGTTAGCATAAGTCCTGGTTTATTAAGAGCAGCAGAAGTGATTATACATAGCATGCGTGGTAGTGAATTAATGCTTATGACGGCAATCTCAGACAATAACAGTAGATTGCTTTCACTTTTAAAGGCTTCGAACCATATAGTGTGTGATGGACCTAGTTTGTCAGTTGTAGAAAATACATTATTAAAAAATCGTTCTCAGTTGATGAGATTACCTCAAATAATATGTGCTAAAAATTATTTAAGTGTCGAAACAATAAATCAATTAAAAAAAGAAATAGGAGTTATTAATTGAACCATGATATTGAAAACTTTTAAATCAGATATAGAAATTATCAGAGAGAGAGATCCCGCTGCAAGAGGAATAGTAGAGATATTTCTTTGCTACCCGGGCTTTCAATCAATAGTTATACATAGGTTTACTCATAAATTATGGCAATTAAAAATTCCTTTAATTCCCCGCTTACTTAGTCATCTTAATAGGCTAGCAACAGGTATTGAAATCCATCCTGGGGCAAAAATTGGTAAAAGAGTTTTCATAGACCATGGAATGGGCGTTGTAATTGGTGAAACTGCTGAGATAGGAAATAACTGTTTGCTTTATCAGGGAGTGACATTAGGAGGTACTGGTAAAAGCCACGGCAAAAGACACCCCACCTTAATGGAAAATGTTGTAGTAGGAGCGGGCGCAAAAGTGCTTGGATCCATCACTGTAGGATCTAATACCCGTATTGGCGCTGGCTCAGTTGTTGTTCGAAATGTAGAGGGGAATAGTACTGTGGTCGGAATTCCTGGCAGGGTAGTTCATCAAAGTGGTGTCAAAGTAAATCCGTTAGCTCACTCTGCTTTACCAGATGCAGAAGCTAATGTGATAAAAAATTTAATGGATAGGATAGACTCGCTTGAAAATGAAATTCTCAAATTACAAAAAACTCTACAATGTATAGCCAGCTCAGAATCTATTGATATTTCTAAACTAGGTGATTCTCAAAATCTAAAAGACAAAGAAATTTTAGAATTTCTTGGAGATGATTAAGTATTAATTTAATTTTTTTCATTAACGTCAGTTTTAGGTTGAAACATAAACATTGAATAAATAACATTTCGTCTCATGTTAGTCATCATTTCGAGGAACATGTCATATCCTTCGTTTTTATATTCGATTAACGGATCTTTTTGACCATAACCCCTCAATCCGACTGATTCCCTTAGGGCATCCATGGATTGAAGATGTTCTCGCCATAAATTATCGATTTGCTGCAAAATGAAAAATCTTTCAGCTTCTCTCATTAATCCCGGACGTATCTTTTCTATTTGTGATTCCTTTAAATCGTAAGCAATTCGCAACTGCTCTTGAAGATAGTTTTTTAATTCTTCTATTGACAGTAAATTAATATCATCAGATTTAAGATCATCTAATAAATATATAAATTCTTTGACTTTCGAAATTAATTGATCAATATTCCATTCTTCAGGCGGAAGATCAGGATTAATATAAGCATCCACAATTTCAATCATTGTCCTTTCTCCATATCCTATTACTTGTCTCTTTAAATCAATTCCTTTCAATACTCTTAGTCTTTCGCCATAAACTGCTTTCCTTTGATTGTTCATTACCTCGTCGTATTCAAACACTTGTTTTCTAATATCGTAATAGTAGGTTTCCACTTTCTTTTGAGCACTTTCAAGAGATCTAGTAAGCATTCCTGACTCAATAGGCATATCTTCATCAACCCTAAAAGCATTCATTAGATTCGCGACTCTATCACCTCCAAAAATCCTTAATAAATTATCATCTAAAGATAAAAAGAATCTTGTACTTCCAAGATCACCTTGTCTTCCTGCTCTCCCTCTAAGTTGATTATCCACTCTTCTTGATTCATGTCTCTCAGTGCCAATGACATGTAAACCGCCAGCTTCTCTTACTTTTTCTTCTTCATGAATCAGAACTTTTTCGTATTCTTTTCTTACATCAGATAAAGATTCTCTTAACAGCTTTATACATTTATCATCAATTGGTGCTTTTTCTGCAGCTGTAGCTATCCTGTCATCAAGCTCCAAGACAGAAAGTTGTCTATCTCCCCAATTTCTAACAAGTTCATCAGATAAAAAAGAGAGTTTCTTTTCAATTACTTCATCTAATTTGCAAGGGAAAAGACTTATTGAAGAATTTGAAATGTTCTTTTTCAAATTTGAACCAGCTTTTGTAGAAAAACCACTCTTAGATTTTGAATTTCTTTGTTTAGGGATTGGTGGTTTATGCTCATTATCAGGCTTAACTAACAAAGGAATTAAAATTTCTTTTAATTTAAGCCTTGCCATATAGTCACTATTACCGCCAAGAATTATATCTGTTCCCCTTCCAGCCATATTTGTCGCAATAGTAACAGCACCTGCTCTTCCTGCCTGAGCAATAATTTCTGCCTCACGTTCAACGTTCTCTGGCTTAGCATTTAACAAATTATGAGGAATTTCTTCTTCTGATAAAAGTGAACTTAATAATTCACTTTTTTCAACACTTGTTGTACCCACTAAAACAGGTCTACCATCTCTATGAATTTGTGCAGTTTCTTTAGCAACGGCTTTCCATTTACCAATCTCTGTCTTAAATACTTGATCAGACCAATCTTGTCTCTTTCTTATTTGATTTGTTGGTATAACTGTTGATTCTAATTTATAGGTTTTTTCAAATTCAACCTCCTCAGTTTTTGCAGTGCCCGTCATTCCTGCTAAACCGGGATATAAAAGGAAAAAATTCTGATAAGTTATAGATGCTAATGTTTGAGTTTCAGGCTGAATTTTAAGATTCTCTTTTGCTTCTATTGCCTGATGTTGTCCATCACTCCAACGTCTGCCTGGCATTACCCTACCAGTAAATTCGTCCACTATGACAGCCTCATGGTTCTTAATAATATAATTCACATCTTTAATAAATAATTCTTTGGCTTTTAAAGCGTTAGTTATATAGTGCGCCCAAGGATCTTGAGGATTATATAAATCATTAACTCCCAAATACTCTTCACATTTTGCAAAACCCTGATCAGTCAATATACAACTTCTCTGTTTTTCATCTACTTCATAATCGCCTTCTGGATCAATACCATCTTTACTTAATTCTTTTGCTTTGACTAATGCCAGAGATAATTCTGCAGCCTTTTGATATTTTTCTTGTGGTCTTTCAACTTGGCCAGAAATGATTAGAGGTGTTCTTGCTTCATCAATTAATATTGAATCAACCTCATCAATTACGCAATAATTAAATTTTCTTTGAACTACCTCAGTAATATCGGTAGCCATATTATCTCTTAAATAATCAAATCCTAATTCTGAATTAGTGGCATAAGTTATATCACAATCATAATTTTTCTTTCTCTCAACTGGATTCATATCTTGCTGAATCAAACCAACGGATAAACCTAAAAAACGATGAACTTGTCCCATCCACTCAGCATCCCTTCTAGCTAAATAATCATTTACAGTAACAACATGAACCCCTTTCCCCGTGAGAGCATTTAAAAAACATGGTAATGTTGCGACAAGAGTTTTTCCCTCTCCAGTCTTCATCTCAGCAATTTGACACTCATTTAGAACCATCCCGCCTATTAACTGAACATCAAAGTGTCTCATGTCAAGAACACGTTTACTTGCTTCTCTTACTATTGCAAAGGCTCTAGGAAGAAATTCTTCTAAGAGTTCTTTTTGTTTTTTAAAATCTAATTCTGCTGAAATATTTGATTTAAGATTTTGAGTTTCTTTTCTAAGCTCATCATCAGTCAATTGAGAAATTTCTTCTTCTAAAAAATTTATCTCTTCCACTATTGGTTGATAGCGCTTTAACTTTCGTGTATTCGGATCTCCCAACAAAAGTTTTAGCATAAGTCAAAGTCCTTAAAAAATTCATCTTATTACAAACATTATAAATTAGTGCGTTACAACAGAATGAAGAAAACTATTAACTCTTTATTTTATATAAACGATCGATTAAGGTATTTAGGTTGAAGTCACAAAAATAACCTTGCTGACATCACTTTTCAAAAATCTTTTTAATAAATGAAAGAAATATCTCTAATCAAACATGCCAAAGGAGCTTTAGGATTAAGGATTTTTGGATTAGGTCCTAATCTTAAACCAACAAACGGATTAATTAAGCTACAAAAATTACTAGATAACAATGCTTTTTGGGCAAGAAATAGAACAATTAATGATCTAAAAAAATGTCTTGCTAACAGTGATGTCGTAATAAGTCTTTGGGTTGGCAAGGAAATAGTTGGTTTTGGTAGAGCTTTAACAGATGGGATTTATCGCGGAGTGCTTTGGGATATTGTTATAGATCAAAATCACCAAGGCAAAGGTTTCGGCACATTAATTTTAAACAATCTTTTATCTTCTAAAAAAATTAAAAATACAAAAAAATTATATTTAATGACAACAAATAAAAAATTATTTTATTCTCAATTTGATTTTAAAGAAGTTACTTCTCAAAATTTATTGATTCGTGAAATATAAAGCACTCTGTTTAAAAGAAAACAAAATTTAAGATACAAATTTACTATAAAGCCATCTTATAAAAGCTCCTAAAATAGGCACTGGTCCAAAAGTTGGGCCACAAAAATCAAAGTAATCTCTATGCTCTTTTATTAATCCATTTTCACCAAATAATAAACGAGTAGTTCCAGGATAAATAAATTCTTTACCCATAATTTTTAAACCCATTGTCCATTCAACAAATCCACAATCCCCAGTTATGGAAATTGCATGAGTTTCTAAAAAAACATCATCACATCTTTTAACTAGCTTTTCTTGAGCTTTTACATAAGAATCTAAACCCTCTGTTTCCTGAGTTGGGTCTGTAAAAATAACATTTTCATTATAAAATTCAGCCCATTTTTGTTTTGTCGGTGCATCTGTACCATAAGGTTTAGTAAATAATCCCTTTAAATCCTCAGTAGAAATTACTCTTTTCATCATGAAATTTTATTATAAATATTTTAAAAGATACAAACATTAAAAGCGGATGAAGAGATTCGAACTCTCGACATTCTCCTTGGCAAGGAGATGCTCTACCACTGAGCTACATCCGCATGACTTTTTTATTTTATCTCAAAGAAGGGATCAATGATAAAAATAATTAAATTTTTTCAATTAATTTAAATTTTTAATTAAGGATCCCATCTCAATTGCTTGTAAAGCATAATTCCAACCAAGATTATTTTTAATCCCTGCTCTTTCTAAAGCCTGCTGCATAGTATCAGTAGTTAAAACTCCAAAAATAATTGGAACATTATTTTCATTTGAAACTTGCGAAATACCTTTGCTCGCCTCAGATATAACTACATCATAGTGGGAAGTTTCACCACGGATCACAGCACCAAGAGCAATTACAACGTCATAACTCTTTTTTTTCATGAGGGTTTTAGCTGCGATTGGTAATTCGAATGAACCAGGAACCCAAACTATATCTACTTGATTGCTTAATTCAGAAGTATCTAAACCATGTCTTTTTAAACAATCAAGACAACCAGATAGAATTTTATTTGTAATTAAATCATTAAATCTTGCTATTACAATCCCAACTTTTAAAGTAGAGGCATTAGTAAAAGAACCCTCAAAAATAGCCATTAAATTTTACTTAGATATATTAATAGACTCTCACGAAAAGGCATTAAGTTCAAACTAATGAAGAAACTATCCCCGTAACAAAAACTAAAACAACCCAAACAGCAGCAATAGAATAAATTTTTCTCCTACTTTCTCGCTGTCCTTCCTCAGTAGAGGGTTGAGTTACATATAAAACGGGTACTCCAACTACCGCGATTAAAGAAGCAAATAATAGAGCATTTACGAAGAAAAAGTTAACAGCCTGCATAATTCAGTATTAAGTTTCGAATATTATAGATACTATAATCTCATGAAAATGATAATTTTTAGAGAAAATTTACATACTTTAGCTACTTTGAATGCAAAAAAAAAATTTCTACCTAATATCTATTTAGGAATTAAAAAAGTATGCAAGAAGATACGATAATTCAAAAGAATTTATTTGCTATTGGTAATGATAATAATGAGCAAAAAGAAATCACAAAAATTCCAGAAGATTTATCTTTGGAAGATTTAAAAAAAGAATCGCAAAAAAGACCCAGACAAAGAAAAAATTCAACTAATTTAATAAATCAATTTAAGGCTGATTTAATTTCAAATAACAAAAATGTTTGCATCAATGAAGAATCTTATAGCTATAAAACTGTTTCAAAACTGAAATTAACTCCTGTAATGAAGCATTATGTAACTCTAAAAGAAGAAAATAAAGATAGGTTATTACTTTATAGATTAGGAGATTTTTTTGAATGTTTTTTTGAGGACGCTGTATTAATATCTAACCTTTTAGAAATAACGCTTACCAGTAAAGATGCTGGCAAAGAGATTGGTAAGATCCCTATGGCAGGGGTTCCCCATCATGCAATGGAGAGATACTGTGCTGATTTAATTAAAAAAAATTATTCTGTGGTTATATGCGATCAATTAGAAAAAAGTTCTGGAAATTATGGGACTCCAATTAAAAGAGGAATAACAAGAATAATTACTCCTGGAACCGTAATTGAAGAGGGGATGTTGATAGCAAAGAAAAATAATTGGATTACTGCTATTTACGTATCCGAAGAAAACTCAGATGAATCTTATGAATGGGGCATATCAAAAGCTGACGTAAGCACAGGAGAATTAATAACTTTAGAAGGTGAATCTCTGTCAAAACTATTTGATGAAATTATTAAATTAGATTCTTCAGAAATCATTGTAGGAAGCAAGGCAGTAAGAAATTTATTAATTAAAGGAAATAGTCAAATTACATATACTGTTTCTCAAGAGACTAATTTTGGAATTAATGAAGCAAATTATCTAATAAAAAATTATTTCCAAATTGCAAACCTAGAGGGAATAGGACTTAAAAATTTAAACAATGCAACTAGATCACTTGGAGGTTTATTAAGTTATTTAGAAAAAATTAATCCTTCAAATTTAGATAAAGATTCTTCTTTAAAAATCTCATTAGACTTTCCACAAATCCAATATGGTCACAATAAATTAATTATTGATTATCAAACTCAAAAAAACTTAGAAATCAAAAATACACAACGAGAAAACAATTATGTAGGTTCGCTACTATGGAGTATTGATAGAACTTATACTTGCATGGGTGCAAGGTGTTTAAGACGGTGGATAGACTCACCACTATTAAACGTTAATGAAATTTATAAAAGACAAAATATAATTACAAACTTTATTGAATCTAAACAATTACGTACAGATACCCAAAATTTACTTAGAGCGATGGGGGATTTAGAAAGACTTGCAGGTAGAGCTTGTGCAGGTCATGCAAGTCCCAGAGACTTAATTGCAATATCTGAAGGTTTAAAAAAATTGCCTAGACTAAAATCCATAATTGAATTATTTAAATATGATCTTCCAGATTGGACTGAACAATTAAAAAATATTGATGAAGGACTCTTAGAATTAGCTGATACTATAAGTTTTAAACTAATAGAAAATCCTCCTCTAAATATTAGTGAAGGAGGCATGATCCACGATGGTGTTGACAATATATTAGATGGTTTACGCAATTTACTGGATGATTACTCTGAGTGGCTAAATAAAGAGGAATTAAAAGAAAGGAAAATTAGCAAAATTTCAAACCTAAAAATTCAATTTCATAAAAATTTTGGTTATTACATTTCTATAAATAAGTCAAAAGTTAATTTAGCTCCACAACATTGGATCAAAAGGCAAACACTTACTAATGAAGAAAGGTATATTACTTCAGAAATTAAAAATAAAGAAAATAAGATTTTCCAAATAAAAAGTAGAGCTTCATCAAAAGAATATGAAATTTTCTGCGAATTAAGGAATATAGTTGCTGAAAAAACAAAACAAATAAGATCAATCGCAAAATCCATAGCATCTCTTGATGCACTTCTTGGTTTATCAATTACTTCAGTAGAAAACAATTTTATAAAACCTTCATTAATACCAATAAATGATTCAATGACAAAAAATAGTACAAAAATTATCGCAGGAAGAAATCCAATTGTAGAGCAATTGTTAAGTGATAAAAAGTTTGTTGCAAACGATATCTCTTTTGAGGATACTCAAAAATTAATTATATTAACCGGTCCTAATGCAAGCGGAAAAAGTTGCTTTATAAGACAACTCGGTTTAATACAAATTCTCACACAAATTGGTAGCTTTGTTCCTGCAAATAATGCTGAAATCAAGATTGCAGATAGGATTTTCACAAGAATTGGTGCGGTTGATGATCAATCATCTGGACAATCTACATTTATGGTAGAAATGTCTGAAACTGCATCAATTCTAAATCAGGCAACTTCTAAATCACTAGTTTTACTTGATGAGATAGGTAGAGGAACATCTACTTTTGATGGACTTTCAATAGCTTGGTCAGTAAGTGAATATCTTGCAAAGAAAATTCAATGTAATACTATTTTTGCTACGCACTATCATGAGCTTAATTATTTAAAAAATTCAAATACGAATATTCAAAATTTTCAAGTTTTAGTAGAACAAAATAACGATCACCTAATTTTTAGCCACAAGATTGTTAAAGGGGGCTCAAACAAAAGCTATGGCATAGAAGCAGCTAAATTAGCAGGAGTTCCAAAAGAAGTTATAGAAAAAGCAAAATCAGTTTTAAATTCTTTAGAAAAAAATAACAACTTAAATTATGAAATTAAGTAGATTTTTGAAATTTTTATAAAATAAATACTTTTTAAATAGTTTCCCTCAATAAGGCGTTTACCGCAGCAGCTGCCATGGCAGCACCTCCTCTAGTTGAATTCAAAACAATTCTAGGAAGATCGGTAGAAATTAGTTTGTTTTTGCTCTTTTCTACTCCAATAAATCCAACTGGCATTCCGATAATTAAACTAGGTAAATCTTTTGCATTCTCTAAAATATCAATTAAATAAGTTAACGCTGTAGGCGAACTGCCAATCACTACAATAGGTGATTTACTTTCAGAATTCATAGCGGATAACTCCTTCCAACCTTCACTTAAGCCATATGCAGTTTTAGTTAAGTTTGTATGATTATTTTTTTCAAACCACATTCTAGCGGTGAATACTTTATTCCTAGTGGTATTTTCTGCCATGGATTTTATTGCTGCTGCTGCCATATCAGTGTCAGTTAAAATCGGAGCACCATTTATAAGTGCCTGAAGCCCTTTTTCGCAAGCACCTTCACTAAAATTTACAAGATTTTGAACTGAAAAATCTCCTGAAGTATGAACTAATCTCTCTAACACTTTTTTTTCCAAATAATTTAGATCATTGGCTAATAAATGAGATCTTATGAATCTGATGCTTTCCAAAAAAATTGGATGATCTATTACCATTAAAATTTAATTTGTGTTAAAAGTAATCATAGTTAATATGTGGTTTTTTTTGAGCTATTATGCCAATACAAATATTATGGGGTAATGATTTAAATGCTCAAAATACATTTATTCAAAAATTAATTGATAAGGAAGTATCCAAAGAATGGAAAGAAATAAACGTAACAAATTTAAATGGAGATCATGATGAGGAAGTCAATAAAGCTTTTGATGAAGTTCTTACACCTCCTTTTGGAGAGGGATACAGAATAGTTACATTGAAAAATAATCCAATTTTTACTGCCAAAAATGAGGATCTAAGAACTAAATTTGAAAAAATTCATGACAATATACCTCAAAATACTTATTTCATTTTACAAAATACAAAAAAACCAGACTCAAGACTAAAGAGTACTAAATTTTTACAAAAACTTATCAAAAATAATTTAGCTAAAGAAAAGTCATTTTCTTTACCAGAAATCTGGGACTATGAAGGACAAAAAAGATTTTTAGAAGATACAGCAAAAGAAATGAATATCAAAATTGATAAAAATGCAGCTGAATTAATAATTGATTCTGTTGGTAATGATAGCTTTAAACTTATTAATGAATTAGCCAAAGCAAAAACATACCTTTCTGCAGTATCAAGTGATTCGAATTCACAACTTTTTCTTAAAAGTATTGATGTAAAAAAAATATTTAGTGATCATCAATCCAATATTTTCAAAATCATTGATCTTCTCTTACAAAAAAATATTAATGAAAGCCTTATAGAAATAAATTATTCCTTACAGAAAGGAGAACCTGCTTTAAGACTAAATGCAGGTTTAATTAGTCAAATAAGAATCCATACCATTATAAAATTAGCAGTTAATTCAGGTAACGATAATGCAGAAAAGATTTGTAATCTTGCAGGCATTTCTAATCCAAAAAGAATTTTTTTTATTCGAAGAAAAGTAAAAAATGTATCTCAAGAATATTTAATTAATTTGATGAGTAACTTACTAGATATTGAATCGTTACTAAAACAAGGTAATAATCCTATAAATGTTTTTACAGAGAAATTAATTAATTTAAGTTAACCAAATTATAAGTTTCAGAATTTACATTATGATTTAGATATGGCTTTACTAGTAAAAAAATTTGGCGGTACTTCTGTAGGTGATATTAAAAAAATTAAAAATATTGCAAGTAGCATTTGTCAAAGTAAAGAAGCAGGAAATGAAATTGTCGTAGTTGTATCTGCAATGGGGCAAACTACAGATGATTTAAATTGTTTAGCGGAATCAATTAGTAAAAATCCTAATCGAAGAGAATTGGATATGCTTCTCTCAACTGGAGAGCAAGTAACCATAGCTCTTCTCTCAATGGCATTAAACGAATACGGAATATCAGCAATTTCAATGACCGGTAGCCAGGTTGGAATTATTACTGAATCAATTCATGGGAAAGCGAGAATTCTGGATATTAAAACAGAAAGGATCCAACATTATATAAATCAAGGTTTTGTAGTTGTAGTGGCTGGATTTCAAGGAACAACATTAAGCCATACTGGTTCAATGGAAATTACAACTTTGGGTAGAGGTGGTTCAGATACTTCCGCAGTAGCTTTATCAACAGCTTTAGGAGCTGAGACGTGCGAAATTTATACAGACGTTCCAGGGGTTCTTACTACTGATCCGAGAATTGTTCCAAATGCAAAACTCTTAGATAAAATTAGCTGCGAGGAAATGCTTGAACTTGCAAGTGTCGGTGCTTCAGTTCTTCATCCAAGAGCAGTAGAAATTGCTCGCAATTATGGAATTAAATTGTGTGTCAAATCAAGCCAAAGTGACTCAAGTGGGACTCTCCTAGAAAGTCAAATCAAACCTCTCCCGCTAAAAAGAGGAAGCTTAGAATTAACAAAAACAGTAAATAGTCTTGAGGTATTAGAAAACCAAGCAGTATTCAGTCTCTCAAATATTCCTGATAGGCCTGGGATTGCTGCACAAATATTTGAAAAACTTTCAGAAGCAAGTATTAGTGTAGATTTAATAATACAAGCGACAAATGATGGAAATCAAAACGATATTACATTTACTGTTAGTGAATTAGAAATTAAAAAGACTGCAGAACAATGTGAACTTATAACTAGTCAATTAGGAGGAGAATATAACTTAAAAACAAACATGACTAAATTAAGTATTCAAGGAGCAGGCATTATGGGCAGACCTAGTGTTTCAGCTGATTTATTTGATACTTTATCTCAAGCGAATATTAATGTCAGGTTAATAGCTACTAGTGAAATTAAAGTCAGCTGTGTAATTGAAATCAATAATATACCAAAGGCTATTAGATTTGTTGCCGAGAAATTTAAGTTATCCGATACACAAATATTTGTTAATCCAATCAATGAAAAACAAGATCAACCTGAGGTAAGAGGAATTGCATTAGATAAAAACCAAGTTCAAGTAAGTTTTCGAAAACTGCCTGATCGTCCTGGTGTAGCAGCATCGATATGTTTAGCATTAGCTGAAAATAATTTACTTATCGATACTATCGTTCAGTCTGAAAGAATTTCCTCTTTAAAAACTAAGGATATTAGTCTTACAATGAATAAACAAGATAGAGAAAAAGCTAACTTAGTTTTTGAGGCCTTAACAAAAAAATTACCTGGATCATACATTGAAGATGGCCCTGCTATAGCCAAAGTAAGTACCGTAGGAGCGGGAATGGCATTTAAGGTTGGAACGGCTGGAAAAATATTTAGAGCATTGGCTGACCAAAATATCAATATTGAAATGATTGCCACTAGTGAAATCAGGACTTCATGTATTGTCTTAGAAAAAGATTGTGACAAAGCAGTTAATGCGATTCATAATCATTTCGAATTAGAAAAATAAGTTTTTTTTAATTATTTCTTGCCAATTTTTGTCTTAATTTTTTGATTCTATCCCTCAAATTTGCTGCTTCTTCAAAATTTAACTCTTTTGCAGCATCTTTCATTTTAATTTCTAACTTTTCTATTAAGTCAGGCAATTCTTCGAGCAAACATTGATTATCACTAGAACTGAGAATTGCGTCAGTTTTGTTATTAACTATATTTATTAAATCTTTAGATAAACCACCAGCATCAAGCTTTCTGGAAAGTTCTAGAAAAGATAATATTGAATTTTCTATTTTTTTGCCTGCAGGTTTTGGAGTAATACCATTTACTTGGTTATATTTTTTTTGAATAGTTCTTCTTCGTTCAGTTTCAGATATTGCTCTTTTCATTGAATCTGTGAAGTTATCTGCATAAAGCAAGGCAACACCTTCAACATGTCTTGCAGCTCTTCCTATTGTTTGAATCAATGACCTTTCAGCCCTGAGAAAACCCTCCTTATCAGCATCTAAAATGGCAACTAAGGATACTTCAGGAAGATCTAGTCCCTCTCTTAATAAATTAACTCCTACCAAGACATCATATTCGCCCATTCTGAGGTCTTGAATAATTTCAATTCTTTCAATTGAATGGATTTCGGAATGCAAATATCTAACTCTTACTTTATTTTCAGATAAAAAATCAGTAAGATCTTCAGCCATTCTCTTAGTAAGTGTTGTCACAAGCACTCGTTGATTCTTTTCAGCTCTATTTCTTATTTCAGATAACAGATCTTCTACTTGGCCTTCACTAGGTCTTACATCAATTACAGGATCTAATACTCCAGTTGGTCTTATAACTTGCTCAATAAATTCACCATCACATTGATCTAATTCCCATTGACCCGGAGTTGCACTTATAAATAATGTCTGTTTTGATTTTTCCCAAAACTCTTCACATTTTAAAGGTCTATTATCTGCAGCACTCGGCAATCTAAAACCATGATCTATTAAAACTTTTTTTCTAGATTGATCACCATTGTACATCGCATGAAGTTGGGGACATGTTACATGACTCTCATCAACTACCAACAACCAATCTTTGGGAAAGTAATCTATTAAGCACTCTGGCGGTGAACCTTCTTCCCTACCTGATAGATGACGAGCATAATTCTCAACTCCATTACAATAACCAACCTCTTTGAGCATTTCTAAATCATATTTTGTGCGTTGTTCTAGACGTTGAGCCTCTAATAATTTTCCTTCGTATGTAAATTTATCTAGTTGAGTTTTTAATTCACTTCTAATTGCACTTATTGCACTCTCAAGTCTTTCTTTTGGGGTCACAAAATGCTTCGCTGGATAAACGCTAACTTGTTCCAAACTTTCAAGTATTTCTCCTGTAGTTGGGTCAACATATCTAATAGCTTCGACTTCATCACCAAAAAATTCGATTCTAATTAATCTATCTTCATAAGCTGGACCGATTTCTAAAACATCACCTTTAATTCTGAATCTACCTCTAGTAATTTCAATATCATTTCTAGTATATTGATTTTCAACGAGAGACCTCAAAGAAGAACGTAGATTTATTGATTTTCCCACTTCAAATTTCACTGCAGCTTTTAAATACTCACTCGGTATACCAAGACCATAAATACAACTTATTGAGGCTACAACAATTACATCTTTTCTTTCAAATAATGAGCGTGTTGCAGAATGCCTAAGCATATCTATTTCTTCATTAATTGAAGCCGTTTTGGCTATGTAAGTATCACTTACGGGTACATAAGCTTCAGGTTGATAATAATCATAGTAAGAAATGAAGTACTCAACAGCATTTTTTGGAAAAAATTCCCTTAATTCATTACATAGTTGTGCTGCTAATGTTTTGTTATGGGCTAATACAAGTGCAGGTCTTCCTGTTTGTTGAATTACATTCGCAATAGTAAATGTTTTACCAGTTCCAGTAGCCCCTAAAAGAGTCTGAAACTCTTTACCAGTATTTATGCCTTTAACTAATTTTTTAATAGCTTCTGGTTGATCTCCATTTGGTTCGTAAGGAGCTTGAAGCTTATAGTTGTTCATCAACCTAGTGGCAAAAGGGTATTGCTATACTAAGAAATTTTTTCTCCAATTATTGAATTTTTCAAAGATTCTTTTAAGCCCCGAACAACCGCAATCATCGAGATTAAATCATCTAATTTATTCACTACAGATCCGACCCCAACTGCTGAAGCTCCAGAAGATATTGCTAGTGGACAAGTTACTTGGCTTAATCCAGAGGCACTCATGATTGGTATATTCAGAGATTGTTTCTTAAATTCTTGATGAATGGCATAGGTAGCTGCAAGAGTTGGTACTGATTTTTCAAAAAAGCCTTGAATTCCTGAAGAGTAAGGTCTAGAACTGGTGCCACCTTCTGTTTGAATAATATTAACACCTTCTTCAACTAGCTTTATAGCAAGATCAACTTGTTTATCAATAGGCATAGTATGAGGAACAGTTACTGATAAAGGAACATTAGGCAATAAATCCCTCGTCTCTTTTGTAATATTTAAAACTTTTTTATCTGAAAAACTAATCCCTTTTTCATAAAAAGTATCGTAATTTCCTATTTCAATTAATGATGCTCCTGCTTTTACAGAATCTTGAAAAGATTGAGGCACTACTGAACTAACACAAACGGGTAGTGTTGAATTCTTAAGTGCTAAATCAACTAGTTCAGGTTTACAAGCAACATCGACAAGATCTGCACCTCCTAATGAAGCAGCCTCAACAATTATTTTCACAGATTGAACATCGAAATTATTCAATCCTGAAATAACTTTGAGTAAGGATTTGCTTCTTAACTCTTCTTTGATTTTTTGTGGCAAAAGATTAATCAGACTCATTTACTTAATGAATTTATTACCCGATTGTGACATTGTTTTAGTAAAACAGTGCATTTTTTAAAAAATATTATCTGAGCAACACAAAATGACTGATAAAAAATTTACTCAGAAAAATTGGTCATCATGGCATCATCAGCTTCATAAGGAGATTCTTACCAAAAAAATATTAATTCCCAAAGGATCCAATATTTTAATGAGTGTTTCTGGGGGTCAAGACTCAATGGCCTTATTAACTCTAATTAATGACCTAAAAAAACTACATAATTGGTCTATTAGTGTTTGGCATGGTGATCATCAGTGGCACGCAAAATCATCACTATATGCTCTTGAATTAAAAGACTATTGCGAAGATAAAAATATTTCATTCTCTTTTGATCAAGCAAATAAAGAAAGTATTTCTTCAGAAGAAAAAGCACGAGAATGGAGATATAGAAAATTACGTGAAAGAGCCAAAACTTTATTAAATGCAAACCAGCAAAAACATAATATTTATTTATTAACTGGTCACACAAGTAGTGATAATGCAGAAACTTTTATCCTTAATTTATCTAGAGGAAGCAATTTTGCAGGTCTGAGTAATATTGAGAGTAAAAGATTAATAGAAGATCAAATTTTTTTAATAAGGCCAATATTAATTTTTAGTAGGGAAGATACAAAACAATTTTGCAATGATATGAAGATCCCAGTCTGGGAAGATCCAACAAATTCAGATCTTAAATTAAAAAGAAATTTAGTAAGAAAAAAAATTATTCCTACCTTAGAAGTCATCTATCCGGGTTGTTCTGAAAGGATAAATAATTTTTCTCAAAAAATGAACAAATACAATAATGAACGTAATGATCTTAGTGAACTAGCGTATTTATATTGTAAAAATGTAAAAGGTATCGATAGGAATCTTCTAAATGGTATGTGTATTGAAGCGAGGTGCACAATTTTAAACAGATTTTTAAAAGAAATATCTACAAAGCAATGTAGTTCTAAAAATCTCACAAAATTAGCAACTTCAATTTATGAAAAAAATAAAGGTCAAATTAATCTGCAAGATTTTTTAAAAATTGTTTGGAATAAAAACTATATAAATTTTGAAAAAAGTTAAGATGTGACAGCAGATCTTCTTCTTCTTGTTCTACCTTCAAATGAATCATCTTTAGCAGTCTCAACTGATGGATTCTGTGAAACTTTTGAACTTTTTTGGGTATTTTGTGGGTTATTTGAACTATTAAGATGATTATTGTTTGGTTTCTTATGGAAATTATTATTATTTCTATTTCTATTGGAGAAATTTTGCTCTTCAGTAATCTTTGGAATATAAGCACGAGTTCCACTTGGAGCAGGTTGAACTAAACACAAAATAAGTGGTTCAACTTGCAATTCTCTTCTCATTCTTCTCGATAAACCATTTTCAATTTCTCTTTGTACACCAATCCAATCTACCTCAAAATTATTAGGCCCAGTTTGTCTGGATAATTGTTTCCATCTATTTTCTAAGACCCAGCTTATTTCTCGTTCTGTCCACATAGACATTTTTCTTGGCTCTGCAGTAGTAACAACTCCTCTTAAATTAACTCTGGGAGGCGCAACCATCTTCCCATCTGTACTAATAGGAGCTAAAACAGTTACTACACCATCCCCAGCTAATTGCTGCCTTTCCTTTAAAACTCGAGCATCTACTATCCCATTTCGTGAGTTATCAAGCAGTTCAACACCAGCTTTTACAGGATCACCCTTTTGAATAGAATTTGGTGTTAACTCAACTACATCTCCATTTTCAATAATTAAAATATTGTCCTTTGGAACCCCCATAGTTTGTGCACTCTTTCCATGACAAACAAGCATTCTATGTTCTCCATGAACAGGAACAAAAAACTTAGGTTTTGCGAGTGCCAACATTAACTTTTGATCTTCTTGAAAACCATGACCAGAAACATGTATATTCTCACCCTTTCCATAAACAACCTTTGCTCCGAGTTTCATTAATCTATCTATTGTATTAACAACAGAAATAGTATTACCAGGAATTGGGCTAGCTGAAAATATTACAGTATCAGTAGTCTTAAGACGAACATGCTGATGTTCACCACGAGAGATTCTGCTTAACGCTGCTAGGGGTTCTCCTTGACTTCCCGTCATTAATAATAAGGTCTCCCTATCTGGCAAATCTCTAATTTGCTTGATAGGAACAAACAAATCATCTGGACATTTCATATAACCAATATCTCTCGCCTTAGCAATAACATTTATCATCGATCTACCTAACAAACCAACCTTTCTTCCATGTTTCATGGCTAATTCTAAGATCATTGTCACTCTATGAACAGAACTAGCAAAAGTGGTAAGAATAACTCGTTCTTTTGCCTCTGCTATATGTTTTTCTAAAGAGGGATAGATAGTCTTTTCAGAAGGACAAAAACCTGGAACTTCTGCATTAGTCGAATCACTAAACATGCATAAAACACCCTTCTCTCCGTAATGCACCATTCTTTCAATATCAAATTGCTCTCCATCTACTGGCATATGATCAAATTTAAAATCTCCCGTGAAAATAATTGTGCCAACAGGTGTTGTAACTGCTAAAGAAAAGCTATCGCAAATAGAATGGGTATTTCGAATAAATTCAACAGAAAAATGTTGTCCTACTTTTACAACGTCTCTTGGATTTACTGTCTGTATAGTTGTTCTATCAGATACTCCTGCTTCCTCCATTTTTCCTCTAAGCATTGACATTGCCAGTCTTGGGCCATAAATAATCGGAATATTAAAATGCTTTAGATGATGAGAAATACCTCCAATATGATCTTCATGCCCGTGAGTGACAATCATTCCTTTTATTCTTCTTTGATTTTCTTTTAAAAAAGTTGTATCAGGCATAACAACGTTTACGCCATGCATACCATCAGATGGGAAAGCTAGGCCAGCATCAACAAGCATTAATTCATCACCATATTCAAAAACGCAAGTGTTTTTACCTATTTCATGAAGTCCACCAAGAGGTATTACTCGTAGAGCTGGCGTATTACTTTTAGATCTAGATGAATCATGAGTAGATCTATTTACAGTTGAATTTGTGCTTGATTGCATAATTTTGAAATTTATGAAGGCCTGCTTGTAATCAAATAAGGTTTATTTAAATTTAATTATCAAGTTAAATATATTCCCTATTATAGGGATTTCAGGATAAAAGATAGTTGCTTTTTCATGTCATTGGTTAATGGTGACAAAGGACTTCTAGGATTACCTACATCCCATCCCGAAAGCTCCAAAGCAGCCTTAATTGGGATTGGATTAGTAGTCATAAAGAGTGCTTTAAAAAGAGGTTGAAGTTTTTCATGAATAGCAAGCGCATTGGAAACCTCTCCACTTTGAAAGGAATGAATCATCTCTTTCAATTGCAATCCAACCAAATGACTTGCAACGCTTACTACTCCTACAGCACCTACAGATAACATTGGAAGCAACAATGAATCGTCGCCACTATATACAGAGAGTTCAGAGCCACAAATAGCTCTTAATTCTGTCACTTCCTCTATTCTACCGCTTGCAGCTTTAATACTGAGAATATTTGAGAAATCCATAAGTTTCTTCACAGTATCAGGTAATAAATTGCATCCTGTCCTTCCAGGAATGTTATAAAGCATAAGAGGCAAATCCTTTGCAGAATTAGAAATAGAACTGAAATGTTTATAAAGACCTTCTTGAGGTGGCTTGTTGTAATAAGGAACAACGACCAAAGCACCATCTGCACCAGAGTCATAGGCTTTTTTTGTAGCTTCCACAGCCTCGCTTGTACAGTTACTACCAGTGCCAACTATTACTTTACAGGTTGCATCCAAAGATCCTCTTACCGCAACAAATAAATCATGCTGTTCCGCCCATGAAAGAGTAGGAGATTCTCCAGTAGTACCACATAGCACAATTCCATCGGAACCGTTCTCAAAAAGATAATTTGATAATTTTATAGCTAGTTCATAATCTACATCTCCATTTTCAGTGAATGGAGTAACCATTGCAGTCAATATTTTTCCAAATAGTGGCTTATTACACTCAGTTTTGTCTGTAATCATTTTTTTGGAATTAATAACTCAGCTATTTGAACAGCATTAAGAGCTGCTCCTTTTCTTATTTGATCTCCACATAACCATAATTCTAATCCATTAGGCTGACTTATATCAGTTCTTATTCTGCCAACAGCAACATTATCCCTTCCCATAACATCATTTGGCATAGGAAATCTATTATTTTTGTAATCCTCAATGATTTCAATTCCGGGAGATTTTTTTAATTCTTCAAGAGCATCTTTAGGCTCAACTACACTAGCAAATTCAATATTGATCGATTCAGAATGTGCTCTTAGTACTGGGACTCGAACACATGTAGCAGAGAGCTTTAAATCAGCAATATTTAATATTTTCCTAGTCTCATTAACCATTTTCATCTCTTCTTCGCAGTAATTATTCGCAAGCATGGGTGAATTATGCAAAAACAAATTAAAAGCCAGTGAGTATGGCAAAACTTCACTTTTTTGAGGATTACCCCGAAGATATTTTTCAGTTAAAAGTTTTAGTTCCTCCATCGCCAATTGGCCTGCACCACTTACGGATTGATATGTTGAGACAACAACTCTTTGAATAGTCGAAAGTTTATTTAACGGAGCTAAAACCAATGTCAGCAAAATGGTAGTGCAGTTTGGATTCGCTATTACCCCATCATGATTAATTGCGTCACTACCATTAACTTCAGGAACTATAAGAGGTACATTATTATCTAATCTGAAAGCACTTGAATTATCTATCAATAAAGCATTTTGTTCCATAATTGTAGATAACCATTTTTTTGAAATACTTCCACCTGCTGAAGCTAAAACTAAATCAAGATTCAGAAATTCTTCCTTAGTTGTTTTTTTTGTAACTAATTCTTCACCTTTCCAAATAATTTTTTTTCCTTCTGAACGCTCTGATGAAAGCAAGACCAATTCTGATATTGGGAAATGACGTTGTTCAAGAATTTTGAGTAATTCAGATCCAACAGCACCTGAAGATCCTAAAACAGCAACTTTTAATGGCCTATTAGGCAAAAACGGAGATTGTCTCACACTTTAAAATGATTTTTATTAATAGATTGACTATTTTTTTTACTTTATCAAAAAAATAACTTTCAAGGAAATCACATAATGTGAAATAATTAAGTTTCGGCTTTTAGTAATAAATAAAAAAATGGCTAAAGAAGCATTAATAGTCAAAACAACTCCTCTGCCTCAAAGTAGAATCTCATTTGAATTAGAAATACCATCTGAGACATGCAAAACTTGTGTAAATGAAACAATCAGTTCTATAAGCCGTTCGGCTAAAATTCCAGGATTTAGACTAGGTAAAATTCCCAAACAAGTCTTAATCCAAAGGATTGGCATAACACAATTACATGCTTCTGCTCTGGAAAAAATTATTGATAAATCATGGCAAGAAGCGTTAAAAATAAAATCTATAGAGCCACTAAGTGAGCCAGAATTGGTAGATGGATTTGAATCTTTACTTGCAAAGTTTAGTCCTGAAAAATCACTTAAGGTTACTCTTCAAACTGATGTTGCTCCAGAATTAAAACTTAAAAAATCCAAAGGACTTAGTGTTGAAATATCAAAAACAAAGTTTGATCCTAAGTCAATAGATGAAGCGCTAGAAAAATCTAGAAATCAGTTTGCAAACATTATTCCAGTTACCAATAGAGCAGCAAAATTAGGAGATATTGCTGTAGTTAGTTTCAAAGGAAAATATAAAGATTCAGGTAAAGAGATTGATGGTGGAACAAGTGAATCAATGGATCTTGAGTTAGAAAAGAACAAAATGATTCCCGGTTTCGTTGAGGGAATCGTAAAGATGAAAATTGGTGATACAAAAACACTTAACCTTAAATTTCCTGAAGATTATTCTCATGAAGATTCAAGAGGCAAAGAGGCAATCTTTGAAGTAAATCTTAAGGATCTTAAGGAAAAAGAATTGCCTGAACTTAATGACGATTTTGCAAAACAATCTGGGAACAAAGAATCATTAAAAGAGTTAAAGAAAGATATTGAAAAGCAACTTAAAGACAATTTTGAAAAAACTCAAAAAGATATCAAAATTGAAGCTTTACTAGATGCCTTAACAAACGAATTGGTTGCTGAAATTCCAAAATCTATGATTGATATAGAAGTGAGAAATAATATTGAACAAACCGCTCAAAGATTTGCTCAACAAGGTCTTGATATTAAATCTACTTTCACTCCGGAATTAGTTAAATCATTAGCAGAGTCCACAAGGCCTCAGGCTGAAAAAAATGTTCAAAGAAATTTAGCTTTAAAAGCATTAGCTGAAACAGAAAACATAAAAGTTGAGAAAGATGAAATTGATTTAAAAATGAAAGATTATGAACAAGCAATCTCTCAATCTTCAAAACAAATAGATATTGAAAAATTAACAGAGGTAATAGGTAACGATTTACTCAAAGAAAAATTAATAATTTGGCTTGAAGAAAATTCTGAAGTAAAAGAAAAAACTACAAAAACTTCTAAAGCTACCAAAACCCCCAAAACAACAAAAGCCACAAAAACTTCAAAAACTTCAAAAACTAAAAATCAAAAAGAAAAAAAATAATTTATGAAATTTCTTACTAATTAAACAAAAACCCCTTAAATTATTTATAAGAAGAAAAACAATTTGTGAACTCAGAAAAAAAACATTTAATCCAAAGCTCAATTAGTTCTTACGAAAGTAATAATAAAACTATTGCTGCTGTTCCTACCGTTATAGAACAATCAGGTAGAGGAGAAAGAGCTTTTGATATATATTCAAGACTATTGAGGGAGAGAATAATTTTTTTAGGTACTGGAATTAATGATCAAGTATCTGATTCACTTGTTGCACAATTATTATTTCTTGAAGCTGAAGATCCTGAAAAAGACATACAAATATATATCAATTCTCCTGGAGGTTCAGTAACTGCAGGAATGGCCATATACGATACTATGCAACAAATATCCCCTGATGTAGTGACAATATGCTTTGGAGTAGCGGCAAGTATGGGGGCATTTCTACTTTCTGGAGGATCAAAGGGGAAAAGATTGGCTTTACCTAATTCTAGGATTATGATTCATCAACCTCTGGGAGGTGCACAAGGTCAAGCAGTAGAGATTGAAATACAAGCTAAAGAAATACTTTTTCTCAAGAAAACATTAAATTCGCTTTTAGCAGAACATACTGGTCAACCTTTAGAAAAAATTAATGAAGATACAGAAAGAGATTACTTTTTATCTCCCTCAGAAGCAGTCGAATACGGATTAATTGATAAAGTTATCAAAAAGTGACAAGGGATACTGATTTTTTAAGAATATGATGACGAATCGATATTTATAAGCAATCCTAGTGAATAGGGAATACTTAACACCTTTCACTTTAAAAACTTATAATCGATGGCTAAATTCGACGCCCATCTTAAATGTTCATTTTGCGGGAAATCACAAGACCAGGTAAGAAAGCTTATAGCTGGCCCTGGGGTCTATATCTGTGATGAGTGCATAGATCTTTGTAATGAAATTCTCGATGAAGAACTACTTGATAATCAAACGACTACAAACAACTCTCCGCAAGTAAAAAAGAAATTACCAACTGATAATTCAAAAAAATCTATTCCTTTAGAATTAACCTCAATTCCTAAGCCATTAGAAATTAAAAGTTTTCTAGATAATCAAGTTGTTGGACAAGAATCTGCAAAAAAAATATTATCAGTAGCCGTATACAATCACTACAAGCGATTAGCTTGGAAGGTTAAAGAAGATCCTAAAAATAACAACTCAACAGATTCACAAGCAACTAAATTACATAAATCAAACATTTTACTCATCGGCCCTACTGGAAGTGGGAAAACATTATTGGCGCAAACTTTAGCAGAGTTTCTGGATGTTCCTTTTGCAGTAGCTGATGCAACGACTTTGACAGAAGCTGGATATGTTGGGGAGGATGTTGAAAACATACTTTTAAGACTTCTACAGAAATCAGAAATGAATGTAGAACTAGCTCAAAAAGGAATTATTTATATCGATGAAATAGATAAAATTGCAAGAAAAAGCGAGAATCCTTCAATTACTAGAGATGTTTCTGGTGAAGGAGTACAGCAAGCATTATTAAAAATGCTTGAAGGAACAATTGCTAATGTGCCACCACAAGGCGGAAGAAAACATCCTTATCATGACTGCATCCAAATTGATACGAGTCAAATATTATTTATTTGCGGAGGAGCTTTTATAGGTTTAGAGGATATCGTTCAAAAGCGAATGGGTAAACACTCTATAGGATTTACCACCAATCCAGATCAAAACAAAGTTGATGCAAAAAAAATAGTAGACCCAAGAGATTCCCTTAAAAATTTAGAATTAGATGACTTAGTGAAATATGGCCTTATTCCAGAATTTATTGGAAGAATTCCCGTTTGTGCTGTATTAGATCGTCTTACTAAAGAAACTTTAGAATCTATTTTGACTCAACCAAGAGATGCATTAGTAAAGCAATTCAAAACTTTGCTAAGTATGGATAATGTTGAATTATCATTTGAGCCTGATTCTGTTGAAGCGATAGCAAATGAAGCATATAAAAGAAAAACAGGGGCAAGAGCATTAAGATCAATAATTGAAGAGCTAATGCTAGACATAATGTACACTTTGCCTTCTGAAGAAAATGTAAAAGAATTCACAATTACGAAAAAAATGGTAGATAGTTTGTTCTCATCTAAAATTGTTAAACTGCCTTCAGGATCAAAAAGAATCATTAAAGAGTCTGCATAAAATTTAGAGTTTAATTTTTTAAATGAATCCCGAATTTTTCTAATTAATGAAAAATAAATGCCAAATATACATAAGCCTTTTCATCAAAAATATAGACCAAACAACTTAGACGAACTGGTTGGGCAAAAATTTATATCCATTACACTCAAACAAGCACTATTAACAAAAAAAATTGCTCCTGCATATCTTTTTAATGGTTCAAGAGGCACTGGGAAAACATCAAGTGCAAGAATATTTGCAAAATCTCTAAATTGCCAGGCATTCGACCAGCCTACGATAACTCCTTGTTGTAAATGTGACTTATGTAGGCAAATTGCAGATGGGAGCGCTCTAGATATTATCGAGATTGATGCAGCATCAAATACAGGTGTTGAAAATATAAGAGAAATTATAGAAAGAGCTAGATTTGCACCTACTCAAGCGAGATGGAAAGTATATGTTATTGATGAATGTCACATGCTTTCAACAGCAGCTTCAAATGCTTTACTAAAAACTATTGAAGAACCGCCCTCAAGAGTTGTATTTATCCTTGCGACGACAAATCCTGAGAGAGTATTAAATACAATAAAAAGTAGATGCCAAAAGTTTGATTTTAGAAGAATAAAGCCTAGTGATATTTTTCAACACTTATCAGAAATCGCCAAAAAAGAATCCATTGAGTACGAAGTTCAGGCGTTAAAAATGATTGCAAAAAGATCTAATGGAGGTATGAGAGATGCACAAAGCCTACTTGAACAATTGAATCTTTTACCAGAAGGGATAACAATTAATAATATTCAAAACCTCCTAGGAGAAGTATCAGAAAGTGAATTAACAACTCTGCTTAAATCATTGGTTGAGAATAATCCAGAGTCATTAATTATCACCTGCAACAAACTATATGATGCCGGAAACGAACCTCTTCAAATAATTATCGGATTATTGAATATAACAAGAGATCTACTACTGCACACTACAGATAATAAACATTCAGATCTTTATTATACGTCTGATGAATTTCGAGATGAATTGGATAAAATCTCGAAAACAATAAATAAATCAACAATAATTAATTGGCATAACAATCTGAGAAATATTGAATATCAAATAAAAACAAGTGATAATCCAAGGCTTTGGTTTGAAATACATTTAACTGGCCTTCTAGGTAATCAAGAGATAAATAGTTTTGAAAATAAGCTAGAAAGTAAAAATAACACGACTGAAGAAAAGCACGAGAGTAGAAAAAACATTGCAATTCTTAATAATGAAAATATTTCTAATAAAATTCAAAAAGAAATTTCCAAAAAAGAGATAACTCGCGAGGAATTAATCGAAAAAAAAGACGATAAATCAGATAAATTTGACGTTCTTGAAAAAGAAAGTATTGAAAATATTTCTGAAAATAATCAAATCAATCTTGGATCAAATAATTTAAAAGATAAATGGGAATTAATTCTTTCTAAATTAGAGTTGCCATCAACAAGAATGTTACTTTCACAACAAGCCGAACTTGAAAGTTTTGATTCGGAGAAAATCACAATTGCATTATCCCCAAACTGGGAAAATATGATAAAAAGCAGAAAACTTATAATTGAAAATACTGTAAAAAAGATATTTGGAGATGGAATAATACTTAATTTTTCAACCAAACAATTAAACAAAAGTAACCCAACAAACACTCCAGAAATAACCCAAAATGAAGTCAATAAATTTCAACCAATAAAAAAAATAGAACCAAAAAATAATTCGTCAACAAAAATATTTAAGGAAGAAACTTATGATGATAGTTCAAAAAACTTAGCAAATTTTTTTAATGGAGAAATTATAGACCTTGATGAATAGGTTAAACTCCTGTGTGAAGAGTTTTTCGCCAGAGTATCTTTTTGGGAAAAATTGACATCTTTATTGTTACCCAAGGTATTACTAAAAACCAATGTGATAAATAAAAAACCGATACAAATACCATCAAAAAATTGCTTTTATGCAATACAGGTACTTCGCTTTTACAAGAAGAACCGTACCAAAAAGCAATTCCAGATAACATAAAAGCTGTGAATGAAATAGGCCAGTAAATTGGTGAATCTAATAATAAAATACTAAAAAGTAAATCAAAAATAGAAATAGTTGGTAGTGCATATTGCAAGATGAAAAAGTAAGTTAAATCAAATTTCTGCAAATAATCAATTTTATTAGTAAATAATTGATCTCCATAATCAAAGAATCTTTGCAAACCCCCCTCTGCCCATCTTTGCCTTTGCGCTAATAAAGCATTTAAATTCTCAACTGCTTCCTCCATGACTGGAGGATCCCATAAGATGCCAATTCTAGATTTTGATAATAATAATCTTAAACTCAAATCAAGATCATCCGTAACTGTATCTTCATTAAAAGAACCACATTTTAATAATGTTTCTTTCTTAATTAATTGGCCATTTCCCCTTAATTCAGAAACTCCAGCAACTGATAATCTTCCATATTGAAAGATTGCGTCCATAGCCATCTCCATTGACTGACATGAAGTTAAAAAATTCTTACTTACATTTGTTACTGATTTTCTTAATTGAACTGCAGACCAATCACCCTCTTCTACAAAACTAAATAACCTTCTCAAAGAATCTTGTTTTAATTCAGCATCGGCATCCAAAACTAATAACCATTCACCATGAGTAAACTTTAAAGCATAATTCAAGGCTCCTGACTTTCCTCCTCCCGCGTTTGGAGAACGACTTATAACTTTTAGCTTGTCATATTGTCTAGATAGTCGATCTAAAATTAAAGGGGTCTTATCAGAACTACCATCGTCGATTATATAAATATTTAATTTATTTGTTGGATAATCTAAACTAAATAATCGTTCAACTAATCTTGCTATGACATTCTCTTCATCTCTAGCTGCGACTAAAATATCAAGCAAAGGTAACTCTTTATTGCTAATTCTTCTGCCTACAGTATTTACAACATTCTTCCTTTTGAAATTTCTAGTAATAACTATTAAACCGTAAAAAACAATCACAAAAGAAAGAATCAATATAATGTAAAATAAATTTTCGATATTGTAAGCATGAGGAATAAAAGCTACTAAAAAACAAGCACTAAGAAATATAAATGACTTCAATCTTCGATTTTTATAAAAACCCTTACTCATAAAAGTAAATTTTTAATTACTTAATTTTTTATTGAGACAATATCTCAAATTTTTTCAGTTTTGCATTTCGATAGTAATGATTCAATATTTGTTCATAAGAGAATCCTAATTTAGCCATTTCAATTGCTCCTGACTGAGATAAACCTACACCATGACCGAAGCCTCCTCCTCTCAAAAGCCATAAATCATCATTTAATTTATTAATAGTAAACAAATTACTAGGTATAAAATTTAATACCCGTCGAATATCATCTTTTATAAGAACAATTGATTTATTAGCTTTATCCGTTTGTATTTCTAATTTTGTTACTCTGCCACTAGATCCACGTTCAATAGAATTTAAATCCAAAACATCTTCATTAATATTTATAAGTTTGTTTTTAATTAACTTTTCTTTAATTTGAAGACTAGAAATTTTCTTATTCCATCGAAAAAGAGAATGATTACTCCCATAAAACTGTTCTTTATCAAAATCTAAAAAATTATTTAAATCAGATTCATTTGTAATTGGAAGTTTAAAAATTTTATTTAGTGATTTAGAACCATCAATTATTGAATTGAAATAAGAATAATCTTGAATTTGCCAAGACTCGCCCGCCTTAGCAGATACTCCACCATTAGAACCATGATAAAAGGCATTTATTGGTTGATTTTCATAAGTGAGAATTAAATTTGAGGTTGCATCTATAGCTTTTTGTATGTTTTTATTTGAAATTTTAGAAGGCTTATAAACTTGACATTGAGTACTTATGCATAAATGATATTTATCCATATTAAATCTATCAGAATTAAATATTCCCCAAGTTCTTGCAATAACTGCTTGAGCCTTAAGTGCTTCTAAAGGAGAATTCGGTCCAATTTCATATGGCAAAACACCTGCCAAATAGTCGTCAAATTCAATTTTTTGAACTAATGTCCAAGTTCCATATAAATCTTTTAATAAATAAAAATTTTTACCAAAATTGACTCCATTAATTTTTATCTCCTCTTGAGCGTAAATATATATAGGTCCTTCGAGTTTGATAACACTATATTCATTTCTAAGAACAGGAGTAATTTGAAAATTTTTTATTTTTCTGGAAATCTTATTTTTTAATTCAAACTCTGGCAAATTATCTTCAAATGGAATCCATACTTCCCAGTTTTTAGGGTAAGCAACGGTCGTCTCAAATCCTTTATCTTTAAGTTTCTCTGCTTGTTTTTTTGCGGATTCATAGCTAGCAAAAGGACCAAAAACAATTCTTTCGATTGTTTTTGGATTCTTAATTGGTATATCCACCCAGCTAATATTAATTTGTTTAGATTTATGTTTAATGCCGTTGGACGATATCAGGTTTAAAAAACCTTTATCAGTGATAAAATCGATATTCTTTTTTTTTGAAAAACTGTCATTCTCCCCTCCTAGATATTGCTTCAGACCAATTAAAAATTTTCCTTTTTTAATTTCATTATTGAGTTCGACCTTTTGCAATTCTTCTGCTTTTATAATTGAAGTAAATTTTGTATTTATTAATAAAAGAGAAATACATCCTAAGAATAACTTTAAAAAGGCAAATTTAAGTTTCATAAGTTAGAACTTTCCTTATCAATTAAAAACTTTAATTTGCACCAATGCGTATAAAGGTTTAGATTATCCTAATTAAACACATTTGACTTAAATGTCTAAACTAAAAACTCGTAAATCAGCTGCCAAAAGATTTAAAGCTACAGCGACGGGTAAATTCATGAGAAGAAGAGCTTTCCATAATCATTTACTTGATCATAAAAGCTCAAAATTAAAAAGACATCTCTCAACAAAAGCAGTAGTTGATGAAAGAGATGCTGATAATGTAAGATTAATGATTCCATACGCATAAATCTTAAACCAATTTTTTTTATTAGATATTCATGGCACGCGTAAAAAGAGGCAACATAGCCAGAAAAAGAAGAAACAAAATCTTAAATCTTGCAAAAGGTTTTAGAGGTGGCAACAAAAATCTTTTCAGAACCGCCAACCAAAGAGTAATGAAAGCTCTTTGTAATGCTTATAGGGATAGAAGAAGAAGAAAAAGAGATTTTAGAAGACTTTGGATTTCTAGAATTAACGCATCTGCCAGAATAAATGGAACTAACTATAGCAAGTTGATAAATGGCATGAAAAATTCACAAATTATTATTAATAGAAAAATGCTTGCTCAATTAGCCCTAAACGATCCTGAGTGCTTTGAAAAAATTGTTTCTTCCGTTAGTAAGTAAAAAAAGAATATAATCTAGAAAAGTAAATTTAATAATGGAAATATCTTCCTTTCAATCTTATTTAATAATTCTTTTTATTGTATTAGTAATAATTTCTATTTTTGTATTCAGACAATTTCTAAAAACAAGAAGTGTAGAATTAAATTTAGTAAAATTCGAGCAGAAAGGTTTAGATTCTCTCACCCAAGCTGCAGAATTATATGAATTTGGGTCTATTCAGATTAAAAAAAGATTATATTCTGAAGCAACTAAAACTTTTTTAAAAGCAATTGAAAATTATGAAAATGAACCTGATGAAGCCAAAGCAATAATTAATAATGCTTTAGGATTCTCTTATGCTGCTCAAAATGAATTTAAGAAAGCAATTAAACACTATAACTCTGCAATAAAATCGCTCCCAGAATATCCTATAGCTCTAAATAACCTCGCATCAGCACAACAGCGTCTACTTGATTACGACTTAGCATATGCAACTTATCAAAAGGTTTTGGTGATAGATCCAAAAAATAAAACAGCAATTAAAAAAAGTAAAGAGTTAGAAAAAAGAAACAACTATAAACCTTATACAGGTATTAAAGATAAGGGATTCTAAAATATGGAAAATTATTCGTCTTTAATAATTGAAGGAAAACAATTTTCAAGTAGATTAATGGTGGGCACTGGCAAATACAAATCTACACAAGATATGGTAGAAAGTTTGTCAAATTCTGAAACAGAAATTATAACCGTCGCTGTTAGAAGAATTAAAAATAATCAGGCCGGTGAAAATTTACTCGAAAAGATCAACTGGAAAAAATACTGGATGCTTCCTAATACAGCTGGTTGTGTTAATTCCGATGAGGCAGTGAGAATAGCAATTTTGGGAAGAGAGCTTGCAAAATTGTCTGGTCAAGAAGAAAATAATTTTGTGAAGTTAGAAGTTATTCCTGACAAAAAGTATTTGCTACCAGATCCAATAGAAACTCTTAAAGCAGCCGAAATTTTAATAAAAAAGGGGTTCGCTGTACTACCTTATATCAATGCAGATCCTATTCTTGCAAAAAGACTAGAAGAAATAGGTTGTGTAACTGTAATGCCATTGGGCTCTCCCATAGGCTCCGGGCAAGGTTTATTAAATTTATCAAATATAAGGATTATTATTGAAAATGCAAAAGTGCCAGTAATAATTGACGCAGGAATTGGGGTGCCTAGTGAAGCTTCTCAAGCCATGGAAATTGGAGCTGATGGTGTCTTAATCAATAGTGCAATAGCACAATCTGCAAATCCCCCTCTAATGGCTCAAGCGATAAATTATAGTGTGAAAGCTGGCAGGCAAGCTTTTCTGGCAGGTAGAATTAAAAAACAAGACTTTGCAGTAGCAAGTTCGCCGAAAAAAAATATATCTATCTAATTCTCTAAATTGAGAAAAGTTTAAAAAGAAAGTAAAAATTTATTATTTGCTTTTATTTATCGTATTAAGAAAGAAGATTTGAAACTATTTACAATATTTTTTCGCAAAGTGGAAGCACGCTGTAGTAATTTAATAAATATATTATGAATCTTTTAATTCTGGAGTTCTGAGTGAAAGTTATTGTTCTAGGTGGAGATGGTTTTTGCGGTTGGCCTTGTGCGGTGAATTTAGCAGAGCAAAATCATGATGTAATTATTGTCGACAATTTAAGTCGTAGAAAAATTGATATTGATCTAGAGGTAGAATCTTTAACTCCAATTTCTTCTATAACAGAACGACTTTCTGCATGGGAAGAGACGGGAGGAAAGCCTATGAGATTTCTTAACATGGATATCTCTAAGCAATATCAAAAATTACTCAATTTGCTCATTGATGAAAAACCAGATTCCGTGATCCATTTTGCAGAACAGAGAGCAGCACCATACTCGATGAAATCGAGTTTTACCAAAAGATATACAGTAGATAATAATGTTAATGGCACCCACAACCTCCTTGCTGCGATAGTAGAGAGTAATTTAGATATTCATGTTGTTCATTTAGGAACAATGGGAGTCTACGGATATGGATCACATAGAGGTGCAACAATTCCAGAAGGTTATCTAAAAGTTGAAGTTCCTCAACCTGATGGAAGCCGCTTTGAAGAAGAAATATTACACCCTGCAAGCCCAGGTAGTGTCTACCATATGACTAAAACTTTAGATCAACTATTATTTCTTTACTACAACAAAAATGATCTTGTAAGGATCACTGATCTACATCAAGGCATTGTTTGGGGAACTAATACAGAAGCAACTTTAAAAGATCCTAGATTGACAAACCGATTTGACTATGACGGAGATTATGGAACTGTTTTAAACAGATTTCTAATGCAAGCTGCAATTGGATATCCATTAAGTGTTCATGGGACAGGAGGTCAAACAAGAGCATTTATACATATAAAAGACTCTGTAAAATGCGTACAACTTGCTCTTGAAAATCCTCCAAAATCTGGAGAAAGAGTCAAAATCTTTAATCAAATGACTGAGAGTCATCAAGTTGGAGAACTAGCTAAAAAAGTTGCTTCTCTAACTGGAGCTGATATCAATTATTTACCAAATCCAAGGAATGAAGCAGTAGAAAATGATCTAATTGTTGATAATAAATGTTTTATAGAATTAGGTTTAAACCCAACTACTCTTGATAATGGCTTATTAGAAGAAGTTGTTGAAGTTGCTAAAAAATACTCCAATAGATGTGATCTTAATCGCATACCTTGTGTTTCATCCTGGACAAAAAAACAAGCTGAGGCTATAAAGACTAATTAAAATTTTTGAAATATTTAACTTAAGAAAGTGAAAATTGCATTGTTTACTGAAACTTTTTTACCTAAAGTTGACGGCATAGTTACAAGACTGACTAAAACAATTGAATTTTTAATAAAAAATGGTGATGAAGTTATAGTTTTTTGTCCAGAGGGGTGTCCAGAATCATATATGGGAGCAACTGTAGAGGGAGTTGCTGCAATGCCATTACCCTTATACCCAGAGTTGAAGCTTGGTTTACCAGGTCCTGCAGTCTCAGATAAGTTAGAAAAATTTAACCCAGATTTGATACATGTTGTTAATCCAGCTGTACTTGGCTTAGGTGGCATATGGTTGGCGAAAACTAATAATATTCCTTTAATTGCTAGCTACCATACTCATCTTCCGAAATATCTGGAACATTACGGTATGGGTATGCTAGAACCACTTTTGTGGGAATTACTTAAAGCAGCTCATAATCAAGCCTTGTTAAATTTGTGTACTTCCACCGCTATGGTCAATGAATTAAAAGATAAAGGTATTCAAAGGACTGCTCTTTGGCAAAGAGGAGTAGATACTTACAGTTTCAGACCAGATTTAAGAAGTGAGAAAATGAGAGATAAATTATTTGGAAAATATAAAGATGCTAATTATTTATTGATTTATGTAGGAAGATTATCAGCAGAAAAGCAAATTGAGAGAATTAAACCAGTCTTAGAAAGTATCCCTAATGCCTGTCTAGCACTTGTAGGTGACGGACCGTATAGAAACCAGCTTGAAAAAATCTTCGAAAATACCAAGACTAATTTCATAGGATATTTATCTGGTGATGAACTTGCTAGCGCCTATGCCTCTGGAGATATATTCTTATTTCCCTCTAGTACAGAAACACTTGGTTTAGTTTTACTCGAAGCAATGGCAGCAGGATGTCCAGTTATCGGAGCCAACAAGGGGGGGATTCCAGATATAATTAGCGATGGGATTAATGGTTGTTTATATGATCCAGATGAAAAAGATAATGGGGTACAAAGTTTGATTGAAGCAACAAAAAAAATTCTAGAGAATGAAGATAAAAGAGAAATTATGAGAAAAGAGGCACGAAACGAAGCAGAAAAATGGGATTGGAATCAAGCAACGTTACAACTACAAAATTATTATTCAGATACGCTCAAAGAAATAGATTAAATTTTTATCTAAATTATTATGCTACGTGTGGGGGCGTAGGATTACTATATGAACTTAAAGGAAGTATTAGAGTAGCTATATTTTGATTCTTTTCAGGCCTTTTTTTCTTTGAGAATTTTTTACCAAAAGGTACTCTAATAACATTAGTCCCATCAATGGAACAAATATTTGAGTTATCTCCAGAAAAATTATTTACAAAATTTGGTAAGTTGACGTGTTTAACTGGCAGTTGCTTAACATTACCAGATTTAAAATCCTTAGTCATAGCTTCAAATACCCCAAAAAATTTGATGCTCGTATATCTTAATAAAAAAATTTAAAAAAATTCTATAAGAAAATATTAAATTTTTATTCACATTGATAATAACTAAGTAAATGCAGAGACGCTAGTCCTTTAAGCACATTTTTTTTCTTCTAAAGTCTCATCTTGATTTACATTGCAAGAACAAATTAAATTGCGATCTCCGTAAGCATTATTGATCCTTGAAACTGAAGACCAAAACTTAATAGTTGTTGGAGTTTTATAAGGGAAAGAAGCCTTTTCTTTTGAATAAGGATATTGCCAATTATCAGCAATTAACTCTTTCAGCGTATGGGGTGCATTGCTTATTACATTATTATTTTTTAACTCATGATTATTTTCTATTTCACTGATTTCTTCTCCAATCAATAGCATAGCCTCACAAAATCTATCTACTTCTGCCAAACTTTCACTTTCAGTGGGCTCTATCATTATGGTTTCTGGAACAGGCCAACTAATAGTTGGGGCATGAAAACTATAATCAATTAATCGTTTAGCTAAATCATTGACACTCAATCCAGTTTTGGATTTTAAATCTCTAAAATCTAAAATGCATTCATGTGCGACAAAATTATTTTTTCCTTTATAGAGGATCTTGAATTTATGTTTTAAGGAATGCGCAATATAATTTGCAGATAATATTGCGTGAGAAGTTGCTTTCCTTAACCCACTAAGACCTGCCATTTTTATATACATCCAACTTATTGGAAGAATACTTGCACTCCCATGCTTGGCAGAAGATACGAAATTAAAACTATTAGATAAATAATTATCCATTAAGGAATGAGTAGGAAGGTATGGGCTTAAAGTTTCTGATGCAGCAACTGGACCTACTCCTGGACCACCTCCTCCATGTGGAATGCAGAATGTTTTATGTAAATTCAAATGACAAACATCAACTCCATAGTTTCCAGGTTTGCATAATCCAACCTGAGCATTCAAATTTGCTCCATCTAAATAGACAAATCCTCCCACAGAATGAATTAAATCACATATCTTTCTGATTTGTAATTCAAAAACTCCATGAGTAGAGGGATAAGTCAACATAAGAGCCCCTATTTGGTTATCAAATTGCTTTACCTTGATTGACAAATCTTGATAATCAATATTTCCTTCATCATCACATTCAACTGTTAACACTTCAAAACCTGCCATAACTGCACTAGCAGGATTTGTTCCATGAGCACTTTTGGGAATTAAACATTTTTTTCTTAACAGTTCACCTTTTGATTCAAAATAAGAATTAATTGCCAATAAACCTGCAAACTCTCCCTGTGAGCCTGCATTTGGTTGAAAAGAAACTGATTTTAAACCAACAATCTCACTTATCCATTTTTCTAGGTCAGATATAATTTTTGAATAGCCTTTAGTTTGATCTGGTGGAGAAAAAGGATGCATGGAAGATAAATTAGCCCAAGAGACTGGATTTAACTCTGCTGCAGAATTTAACTTCATAGTGCAGCTTCCCAATGGCATCATCCCATCTACCAAAGAAAAATCTTTTTCTGCAAGTCGGAATATATATCTCATTAATTCAGTTTCACTTTGGTAATTTGTGAATATATCTTGCTGCATCCATGCACTAGATCTCAAAGCTAAACTTTCAAGATGAAATTCTTTGTCAAATTTTATATGATCTAAATCTTCTTCTTTTTCTATAAGGTTTGCTATAAAAGTCAAAATATCTTTTATTTCTTTTTCATTACTAAGCTCATCTAAAGAGATCCCAAAACCAGTTGAATTTTCAATAGTTGATCCCAACGGCAAAATTCTTAAATTATAGCCATTTTTTAAAGCTTCATTATGGATCCTATGGGAGTGCTCAGAATAAACATCAATACTATCAAATCTAATCCCATTAGGAATATCAAAACCTAAAGCAGCTAAACCTGATTCTAAATTGATTCTCAACTCAACTAATCTCTTAGCAATTTGCGTTAATCCAGAGGGTCCATGATAAATAGCATAAAAAGAAGAAATTATGGCTAATAAAGATTGAGCAGTACAAATATTACTGGTGGCCTTTTCCCTTCTAATATGTTGCTCTCTTGTTTGCAATGCTAGCCTAAGAGACTTTTCTCCATTTTTAGAGAGAGTTTGCCCAACAATTCTTCCGGGTATCAGCCTTTTATATTTTTCGCTACAAGCAAAATATGCTGCATGGGGGCCACCAAAACCCATTGGTAGACCAAATCTTTGCATACTACCCACTGCTACATCAACACCAAATTCAGAAATTGGTTTAATCAAAACTTGTGCTAGTGGATCAATACATGCCGTAACAATAATTTCTGATCTATGTGCTTGGGATATTAAAAATGTGGGATCATATAATTGTCCATTTTTACCAGGTAATTGCAACAACATTCCAAAAACATCATCATGATTAGGAAGGTTGCTTTGAGTAAAGCGTTTTAAGGATATTCCCAAAGGTTTTGCTCTGGTTTGCAGAACATTAAAAGTATGATCAAAAACATTTGACTCCACTAAGTACACTTTTGAAGATTTATTTTTTCTTGCGGAAAAACTCATGGCCATAGCTTCTGCTGCAGCAGTACCCTCATCCAACAAAGATGCATTAGCGACAGGAAATCCTGTTAGTTCACAAACAATAGTCTGAAAATTAAATAGAGCTTCTAATCTTCCTTGTGCAATTTCTGCTTGATATGGAGTGTAAGACGTGTACCACCTTGGATTTTCAAGAACATGTCTTTGTATTACTTTAGGCATATGATTGTCATAATAACCAAGGCCTATAAGTGATCTCATTTTAGTATTTTTATTCGCAATCTCTTCTAATTCGTTTAAAGCCTCAATTTCTGAACAACCTTGGGGCAATATTTCTGAAGATTTATCTTTAAGCTGAATATCTTCAGGAATAACTTGATTGATAAATTGATCAATATTATTAAAACCAAGCTTGTTCAGCATAATTCTTTCATCATTATCTCCTAACCCAAGATGCCTATCTATAAACAAATCAGACCCAAATTTAGATGTCATATTGAAATATTTTTCTTTAAAATAGCTCTTTTTAAAAAGTTTGTCTTATTTTGGTACAACCTTTGATTGATATTCCTCAGAGGTCATCAAATCAGCAATTGATGCTTTTGATTTTGGTTTCAAAATGACTAACCAACCGTCTCCAATCGGATCATTCTGTAAAAGCTCAGGGTTCTCAATAACACTTTCATTTACAGATACTATTTCCCCTGAAAAAGGTAGATAGACTTCCTCAACTGCCTTAACTGATTCTATTGTTCCAAAAGTCTCGCCTCTCTCTAAAGTCGCACCTTCATCAGCTAATTCAACAAAAACAATATCTCCTAATTGATCTATAGCGAATTCACTAACTCCAATTTTTAATAATCCGTTTTCTTCCAACACATATTCATGAGTATCAGCATAGTTGAGGTTGTCTGGAAACTTGTAAGACATGATTAAGTAGATAAAGGAAGTAGAGAATCCCTTGAAATTAATTTTTCCTCTAATAGTTCAGATAATAATCGAATTAATGCAATTTTGATGTGAGCTATGTGAGAACCACCTTGAACAAAAATATTGTAAGGATCTCTTAGAGGGGCATCAGCAGAAAATTCGCTTGTACTACCTTCAATAAAGGTACCTCCTGCCATTAATAATTTTGAATCATATCCATCCATGGATGATGGAACAACATTCAGAAAAGAATCTACTGGTGAAGAATTTTGAAAAGACTGACAAACTTTTTGTACCAAATCAGGATTATTCAATCTTACTGACTGAATAAGATCAGATCTATAAGTTGTTGGCTCTGGTAAAACCTTAAATCCCAAATTTTTAAAGACTGCTGCAACCATATCAGCACCTTTTAGTGATTCGTGAACAATTTGTGGTGCTAAAAACAAACCCTGCAAAATTAATCTTCCTAGTCCAAAATTTATTCCTGCAGAAGAACCAATGCCTGGTGAGGTTAATCTAGAACATGCCATCTCAACCAACTCTGCATCTCCTGCAACGTACCCACCAGTAGGAACTATTGTTCCTCCCAAATTTTTAATCAATGATCCAGCAATTATATTTGCCCCTTTAGAAATTGGTTCACTATCTTCAACTAGCTCCCCATAACAGTTATCAACAAAACATATACAGTTAGGATCAAGAGAATGAATAAGACTACAAATTTTCTCTATCTGATTATTCGTAAGAGACTGTCTCCAACTATATCCACAACTTTTTTGTATGAATACTAATTTGCATGAATTTTCTTTAAAAAAATGGACAATTTTTTCTTCAAAAGAATCAAAATTCTCGCAGATATTTACTTGCTTATATTCAATGTCAAAATCTTTAAGTGATCCTTTTCCTCCTCCCCTTATTCCTATGACTTCTTCTAACGTGTCATATGGTTGTCCTGTAAGAGATAACATTACATCTCCAGGTCGAAGAATTCCAAATAAGACAGAACTTATTGCATGGGTTCCACTTACAAATTGCATCCTCACAGCAGCCTTTTCAGCAAGAAACAATCTTGCAAAAACCGCATCAATTTTTTCTCTAGATATATCATCATGACCACTACCAGAAGATTGATTGAAATGACTAGTAGAAACTTTTTCTTCCTTAAAAATTGTCAAAATATTTTCTAATTTCTGGAAAACCTGATTGGACCTTTCTTGGAAAACTTTACTTAAACTCTCTTCGACAGAAAGAACAGCGTTTTCAGCTAGTTTTAAATTATTGTTATTTGTCATTTATTATTAAAACTCATCTTATTTTTTAGAAGCTAAATTTCTTAATTCTGTGAGGAAAGCATCAGGTCCCCCACCCTGAAAATAAGAGAGTTTTTTTGAAGCCTCATATAAATCAAGTATTTCTCCATCTAATTCTTCCGCCGTATAGTCTCTAATTCCTGCAATTACCTCAGCAAAACGTTCTCTTCGGGCAGCTTTATTGACAGCATAGGCATCCATTACCTGCATTTTACATGATCTCCAAGCCTTATTCTGACAAAAATGCACTGAAAGAGCATCACTTAAAGCAGAAGCTTCTTCATCTTCTATATACCAGTCAAAAGATGAAGGTAGAGGTTTTAATCCTGAAAATATCTCGAATAACTCCCCGGCCGACAATGGATTGCCAGAATCATTTTTTAGGGGTAATGCAGACTCTTCCAAGGATTTCCATAACTCTGGGTAATCACTTTCAAAACGATCCCTGATTTTTTCTATACCTTGATCAAGAATCGTATTAACTTGAGCTAATGCAAGAAAAACTTCAGGCCCAGGCGAAGATAACTTTCCATTCCTAAGATTAGAAATTTGCGAATTATGGACTTTACCTAAATCAAGAATTTCAGAAAGTAATGGTAAAACCCTATGCGACCATCCATTTCTCTCATGCCAGAGGTGTATCAAATGAGCCATAGCCCTTCGACCTCTAGATAATTTATCGCGATATCCGAGACTCACAGATAATTAAACTTATCAATAATATAGTATGATAATATTACATATCGGTAATTTTGAAAATAGTATTTCAATATCATGAATTCAGTAATTTTCCAAGAAACAGCAAAATTAAAAAAACCTGTTCCAGCTGAAAAAGTTATAGAACTCTCAGAAAAATTGCTGGAACCTTCCAGTCATTCAAAAAGATATCCTCCAAGACTACATAAAACTTGGGGAACAATAGTTTTTATGGTTGCAATTCATATTCTTTCCCTTGTAGCTTTACAACCAAAATTTTGGAGTCTCCCTGCAGTCACTTCATTATTATTTTTTTACTGGGTAACTGCTTGTTTAGGCGTAACCCTTGGATATCACAGGTTGTTATCACACAGATCGTTCATTGTTCCAAGATGGTTAGAAAGATTTTTTGCTACCTGTGGAGCAATAAGTTGCCAGCATGGACCAATAGATTGGGTAGGTTTACATAGGCATCACCACTCTTTTTCAGATACTGAAGTAGATCATCACAATAGTAAAAAGGGGTTTTGGTGGAGTCATATGGGTTGGATGTTTAAAGACGTGGAAGCACTAAAAGCTGTTCCAAAACTAAGTGCAGATTTAATCAAGGATCCATACTATAGATTTTTGAATAAATATTTTTTATTCTTACAAATTCCTATTGGACTTTCATTGTATGCAATAGGTCAAAAATTAGGTGTTGGAGGATGGGCTCTAGTCCTTTGGGGAATTCCATTGAGGCTTGTGGTTGTTTATCATGTAACTTGGCTAGTCAACTCCGCTACGCATTGTTGGGGTAAAGCACCATTTGAAAGTGGTGATTCATCTAAAAACAATGCATGGGTTGCTGCTTTAACATTTGGAGAAGGTTGGCATAATAACCATCATGCATTTCCCAATTCGGCAAAACAAGGATTATTTAAAGGTCAGATAGACATAACATGGGAACATATTAAGATTCTTGCGAAATTTGGTTTTGCAAAAAAAGTAAAGTTACCCTCTAGGTCTTATTATTAACTATATTGTTCAATATTTTCATGGCAAAAAGAGTACAAGTCGCATTAACTGAATCAATCGCATCACTAGGTAAAGAGGGAGATCTAGTTGATGTAGCACCTGGATACGCAAGAAATTTTCTTTTTCCTTATGGCAAGGCAATGAATGTAACACCAGCAGTCCTTAAACAAATTGAGAGGAAGAAAGAAAAAGAAAAAATCGCTGCTGATAAATTAAAGCAAGAAGCTTTAGATTTCCAAACTGCATTATCCACAATAGGTAGGTTCACTATCAAAAAACAGGTCGGAGAAGATGGAGTCCTTTTTGGAACGGTTACCAATGGTGATGTTGCCGAAGCGATAGAAGCGGCAACTAAAAAAGAAATTGATAGAAGAAACATTACTGTTCCTGATATTCATAATTTAGGTTCCTTTACTGCAAAAATAAAATTACATCCAGAAGTAAATGCAGAAGTAAATATTGAAGTAACAAGTTAATCAATTTGTTGCATTATTTTGAAAAGTAGCCAGAGTATATATCTAAGCAATTAAAGATATGGTTTCCGTACCTTTTCCAAATAATGGGCAAAATAAAAATTTTAAAAAAGATTTTAATAGTGAAAACTCTGGATTAGTACCTCCTCAAAACGTTCAAGCAGAGGAAGCTGTTCTTGGGGGCATACTTCTTGATCCAGACGCGATCGGAAGAATTGCAGACTTAATTAAACCTGAAGCTTTTTATATAAATGCCCATCAAGAGATTTATAGAACAGCATTAATGTTACATACCCAGGGTAAACCAACTGATTTAACGTCAATGAGTGCTTGGTTAGCAGATAATGGATCACTAGAAAAAATTGGAGGAAACAGCAAGCTGGTAGAACTAGTTGAAAATGTTTCCTCAACAGCTTCCATAGAACAAGTTGCGAATTTAATTAACGACAAATTCATGAGAAGGCAACTTATCAGATCTGGGAATGAAGTGGTTCAACTAGGTTTTGATCAAACTCAAGATACTAATGAAGTTCTTGATAAAGCAGAGCAAAAAATATTTGAAATTAGTCAGGAAAAACCTTCAAAAGGTCTGACTCAAGCAGCTGAAATCCTTACAAGTACTTTCAATGAAATAGAGTCAAGGTCATTAGGTACTTCAGTAGCTGGAATTCCCGTAAATTTCTACGATCTTGATGCGATGACTCAAGGTTTTCAAAGAAGTGATTTAATCATTGTTGCTGGAAGACCTTCAATGGGGAAAACTTCAATAGTTCTTAATCTGGCTAAAAATGTAGCACAATCTCAAGATTTACCTGTGTGTGTATTTAGCCTTGAAATGAGTAAAGAACAGTTGACATATAGATTACTCTCTATGGAAGTTGGAATCGAGAGTGGCAGGCTTAGAACAGGAAGATTACAGCAAGATGAATGGCCATTACTCGGAGAAGGTATCAATTCATTAGGTCAATTGCCAATATTTATTGATGATAAGCCTAACTTAAGTGTTTTAGAGATGAGATCTCTGTGCAGAAGATTAATAGCTGAACAAAAAAAAGAACTCGGATTAATTGTGATTGATTATCTGCAGTTGATGGAAGGATCAACCCCTGATAATAGAGTGCAAGAACTTTCACGAATAACAAGAGGTCTTAAAAGCATGGCCAGAGAATTAAAAGTACCAGTAGTAGCTTTATCTCAGCTTAGTAGAGGGGTTGAGTCTAGAACAAATAAAAGACCAATGTTAAGCGATCTAAGAGAGTCAGGATCTATTGAACAAGACGCAGATTTAGTATTAATGATTTATAGAGATGAATACTATAATCCGGAGACTGAAGATAGAGGAATTACAGAAATCATTGTCACTAAACATAGAAATGGACCCGTAGGAACTGTTAAATTATTATTTGAACCTCAATTTACAAGATTTAGGAATTTAGCTAATTAAATCGCTCCTAAAATGCAAGATCATCACTCAACAAATGAATCTTTTGACGTCATCGTTATTGGAGGAGGACATGCAGGATGCGAAGCAGCTATAACAACAGCAAAATTAGGATTTTCTACTGCCTTATTTACAATCAATCTAGATAGAATTGCCTGGCAGCCGTGTAACCCTGCAGTTGGGGGACCAGCAAAAAGTCAGTTGGTTCATGAAGTTGATGCATTAGGTGGAATTATTGGTAAATTAGCCGATGAGACAGCTATTCAAAAAAGAATTTTAAATGCAAGTAGAGGCCCAGCTGTTTGGGCGTTAAGAGCTCAGACAGATAAAAAAGAATACTCAAAAAGAATGATCGAAATACTACAAAATACAGATAATTTATCTTTAAAAGAAGCAATGATTACTGAACTGGATATTGCAAAAACTGAACAAATTGGATTGAACTCAAAAAAAATCTTAAAAAAAAGAATAAAGGGTGTAAAAACATTCTTTGGTAGTTATTATTCAGCAAGGTCAGTTATCATCACAGCTGGTACGTTCTTAGAAGGAAGAATATGGATAGGAAATAAATCAATGTCAGCTGGCAGATCGGGCGAACAAGCAGCACAAGGTCTTACTCAGAATTTGCACGAAATTGGTATAAAAACAGAACGTTTAAAAACAGGAACTCCAGCAAGAGTTGATAAAAGAAGTATCATTTTTGATGAATTAGATATTCAACCAAGTACTGCAGCAGATAAATATTTTTCGTTTGACCCAGATATAAAAAATAATATGCCCCAAGTTAGTTGTCACATCACAAGAACAACTACCAAAACGCATCAACTAATTAGAGACAATTTACATTTAACTCCTATTTACGGCGGTTTCATTGATAGTAAGGGGCCAAGATATTGTCCATCAATTGAAGATAAAATCGTCAAATTTGCTGATAAAGAATCACATCAAATTTTCTTAGAACCAGAGGGAATTAATACCCCTGAAATATATGTACAAGGATTTTCTACAGGTTTACCCGAAAATATTCAATTAGAACTTTTAAGGACCTTACCTGGATTAGGTGAATGTAAAATGTTGCGACCAGCATATGCTGTGGAGTATGACTACATTCCTGCAACACAGCTCCAAACATCACTCGAAACGAAAGAAATTGAATATTTATTTAGCGCCGGACAAATTAATGGCACTACTGGTTATGAAGAAGCAGCAGCACAAGGATTAGTTGCAGGAGTCAATGCGACAAGAAAACTAAACAAAAAAGACCCAATAATCTTCACTAGAGAAAGCAGTTATATAGGAACAATGATCAATGATTTAATTACAAAAGATCTCAAAGAACCATATAGAGTTCTCACTAGTAGGAGTGAATATAGGTTAACTCTCAGAGGAGATAATGCAGATAGAAGATTAACACCATTAGGATATCAAATAGGGCTAATTAATGATAAAAGATGGTCGGCCTATCAAGAAAAAATGAACCTCCTCGAAGAAGAGAAATTTAGATTAAATAACACTCGTTTAAAAAATACCGATGAAATATCAAAAAAAATAGAATTAGAAACGGGATCAAAAATCAAAGGCTCAACAACTTTGAAAGAACTCTTAAAAAGACCAAACTTTCATTATTCAGATCTAATTAAATATAATTTGAATGAAAGAAATCTAGATTCTTCAATACAGGAAGGTGTTGAAATAGATATTAAATACGAGGGTTACCTTAAAAGACAAAAAAACAACATAGAACAAATAAATCGTCAAAGCTGTAAATCTCTGCCTCAAGAAATAAATTATGAAAAGATAGAGACATTATCATTAGAAGCTAGAGAAAATTTGAATAAGATAAAGCCAAAAAATTTTGGTGATGCGTCAAAAATTCCCGGTGTAAGCAAAGCTGATTTAACTGCATTACTTGTTTGGCTAAAAATAAGAGAAATAAAAAAAGAAAAGGCAAATATTTTTGTCGAAAAAAAGTTATCATCTTAAAAGGATTCCGTCTGAGCACTGAATAATAAACTTTTTAAATCACCAAAAATTTTATGGGAAGAAAAAGCCTCTACTTTTTTAGTGAAAAATTCATTACCAAAAATTTCTGGTCCATGGAAATTAATGCTGCTTGGGGATGGAAGTCCAACTAGACATTTACAGCTTTTAACTAATCAAGAGACGAAAATTAAATTAATTTCAATGCAAATAGATCCTTTATTCATCGCAGAGGGACCTAAAGAATTAAATCAGTTAAATGGACCTTTAATTAGAAGACAAGTATGGATTAAAAACAATAATAAAAACCTAGCATGGGCTGAAAGTTGGTGGAATGCAGAACAAGTGAATGAAAATTTAAAAGCCAAAGAAGAACCAATATGGAAGAATTTGACACAAGACAGATCAGAATTGTTTAGAGAAGTTGATCGAATTTCACTTGTTAATTCAAATTGGTTAGAAGATCAATTTTGTTTTAAAGGTCCATTCTGGTCAAGAAATTATAGATTTTTTCGAGACAAAAAGCCCCTAACAATTATTAGAGAAGTATTCAATCCACATTTAGAAAGTTTATTAGGCTATTCAGGAATTAAAGAATTTACGAAACTATACTCTTCTTCTTCTTGATCTGGGAAGATTTCTTGATTTTGATTGAACTTGTTGATTTGATTGATCTCTCGAAGTATTAATCTCTGTTTCTGAAGCTCTTTGCCATCTTTCAACTTTGAAATCCATTTCATCTGGCCAATCTTCGTCCTTACTCTCTTTCACGTAAGGTAATTTTTTTTGCTCAGTTGTCTGTAAATTTTTTGGTTGCCTTAAAGATATTGCTTCTAAAGGTCTTTTTGAGTGCTGTTTAGCAGATTGATAAGAATTTGATTCTCTGGAAAATGTCTTAATATCCCTGTTATCATCGTAAAAATTCTCATCATTCCAATCATCATTATCTTCATCAAAAAATAAATCCACTTTTTCAGATACCCATCGTCCTACTTTTTTAACACTCTTACTTGTTATTCCTTGAAAATCTGAGTTCCTTCTTTTTCCTGGCCTGGCACCAGATACTCCATCAACAAATTGTCTTCCAGTTTCGAAAATTTTATCAACCTGTTTATCAACAATATTTTTATCAAAACTATTTCTAAGATTTCTAATTCTCCTTGAATCCATAAATAATTATGCTTTTAAAAATAAACTACATTAAAAAATAAATAATTCCAAATATAGAAACAAAAACACATCTTATATTGTTAATCAAACAAAATTAAACACTTTTTATTCCATGATCCATTAAAGAAATTTACACAACATTTTTTACAGGCAATATTCTTTATCCTTTTCCTATAGAAAAATTTCTCACCACAATTTTGGCAAGTTCCTATGTATTTTAATTCTCTCCTTTCAATAGGAAATGAGTGCCTCACAGAAATTTGAAAATTCTTCTCTTTCTTATTAATTTCATTCATCTTTTCTAAGAAATTTGGACCATGTATCTCATTTTTTTTTAATATCCGATCTACCCATGCATGAATCATTTCATGACATAAAGTACTGTTTATTTCACTAGTAGATAATTTACTCAAAATAGGTTTCGATAAGATAATTTCAGAATCTACAAGACCATTAATTCTTTTTCTTTTATAAAAACCAGCAGTGGTTTTTAATCTATTATCACTCCATCTAACTTTTACTAAAGGTTGATTATTAACCGCTAGAGAATTTTCAAAATATTGGCTATTAAATTTGTGAAATAAAGGTAAAAGAGGAATTACAGGCATTATGGATTAAAATTAGTATTATTTTGACAAAAAAAGCCATCAAAAACGATTTCTTTTCTTAAAGTAATAAAAAACTCAAATCAACATGGATGCAACACTAGTTAAAGATATAGGAATTAAAGCACTATTAGTTGGCGGAGCTGTACTAGTTTCTTTTTGGACTTTTAATGCAGTCAAATTAGTTATAAGCGCCAGAGGAATTAATCCGTTAGTAAGAAAGTTTTTTGATCAAATAGCTGCTGGCAGAATTGATGCAGCTTATGGTTTGACTACAAAAACTTATAAAACTCATGTGAAGCGCCAAGACTTTCTTAAATTTTTAGCAAGTTTAAATCTCAATAAATACAGAAATTTAAAATCAGGAAGGCCTAGAGTTCAAGAAGATCAAATCATAATAACTTTGAATTTAAAATCAGAAGATAAACAAGATGAGCTCCCATTAGATTTCACTTTTGCAAAAACTGACAATGATTGGAAAATAGACAGAATAGCAAAAGTGAATTAATAATTTTTTGTGAGGCAAAAAGACTTGTATAAAGAAGAGATAATACATCAATTAGAATTACATCCAAGTAGATTAGATAAAGAAAAAATCATCTCAGAAGCAATGGAACAAGGTTTAGATGATTTTTTTGAAGGAATCCGTATGGCACTTGATCCATTGGTAACTTTTGGTGTAAAAATTGTTCCTGAAAAAGAGAATGAAAAAAGTCAAAATTTTTTATGGAAAGATTTTAGGGTATTAGCAAATAAGCTTATTCAAAGAGAACTTACTGGTCACGCTGCTCGCGATGCAATTATTACGGCTATGGAATCTGCCAAAAAAGAAGAGTGGAATGGATTTTATAGACGAGTTTTAATTAAAGATCTTAGATGTGGTGTATCTGAAAAAACAATCAACAAGATAGCCAAGAAATTTCCCAAATATGCGATTCCTATTTTTTCATGTCCCTTAGCTCATGACAGTGCAAATCATGAAAAAAAAATGATAGGGAAAAAGCAAATTGAAATCAAATTAGATGGAGTGCGTGTCTTAACTATTATTAGACAAAATAAAGTAGAAATGTTTTCTCGTAATGGGAAACAATTCCATAATTTTGGTCATATTATCTCAGAGATAGAAAACGTGTTAAAAGAAGATCCTGCACCCCATGACTTAGTCCTAGATGGTGAAGTAATGAGTGCTAACTTTCAGGATTTGATGAAACAGGTTCATAGAAAAGATGGCAAACAAACAAAAGACGCAGTTCTCCACCTATTTGACTTATGTCCCCTTGAAAACTTCCAAAAAGGGAGATGGAACACTAGTCAAACAGCAAGAAGTTTATTAGTAAAAGAATGGGTAGCAAAACATTCTATGCTTCTAAGACATGTAAAAACACTTGAATGGGAAAATGTAGATCTCGACACCATTGAGGGGCAAAAAAGATTTGTAGAGCTAAATAAAACTGCCGTGGAAGGTGGATATGAAGGAGTAATGATTAAAGATCCTGATGCTATGTATGAATGTAAAAGAACACACAGTTGGTTAAAAGCAAAACCTTTCATTGAAGTCACTTTAAAGGTTGTATCGGTTGAGGAAGGAACAGGTCGCAATAAAGGTCGACTAGGAGCTGTCCTAGTAGAAGGGGAAGATGATGGGTATGAATACAGTCTTAGTTGTGGAAGCGGATTTAGTGATATCCAACGTCAAGAATATTGGTCAAAACGGAGTCATCTTATAGGTCAACTTGTAGAAATCAGAGCTGATGCTAAAACGAAATCCAAGGATGCGGTAACTTTTAGTCTTAGATTTCCTAGATTCAAATGCTTTAGAGGATTTAAAGCTGGAGAAAAAGTTTAAATTTTAAAAAATATTACTCAACAAAGTAGTCAAAGAAAAATGTGGTTATTAAATAAAAAAAATAAAAATCTTGGCTATAAAATATAGGAATAATTATCAGGACTTTTTGAGAGACTTATGACGAATAAAACAGTTTTCAACTTCATAAAAACACCTTGTGGACAGGCAAAATATGTCGAATTAGAGGCCAACAAAACCTTACTAGGTAAATTTAGATTGCTGTGGTTTATCTTAATTGCATCAATTAGAGATTGGAATATTAAAGAGTAGATTCTTAGGATTTTTCAAAATATTCTCTGGAGTATTTCGCTGAGAAATATACAACTAAAAAAGTTGAAATAATTCCAACACTAGTAATATATAAATTATTTGGTGATTGCACATTTTTTAACTCCTGAATACTTTTTGCCAAACTACCTATTGAGCAATAAAGAAAAGTGCCTGGAATTATTCCAATAAGGCCAAGAGCGAAATCTCTAAATTTAACATTATTCAAACCATAAAAATAATTAAGAATACTGAAGGGAAATATCGGCGATAATCTGGCTAAAAAAATTAATTTAATTCCGCCTTTTTCTACTACTTTTTCCATAACACTTAATTTTGGATAACGGCTAAAAAGATTTTTTAGCTTTTTTGCAAAAAAACTTTTTGATACAAAAAAAGCAACTGATGCTCCTATGGAAGCGGAAATAAAAACGATAATTGATCCTAAATATGAGCCATATAAAAAACCTGATAATAAAGATAACCAAGAGGCTGGAAGTATTAATAAAACAATTAAAATATAAATACAAACAAACGAAAAGATCCCAAAACCAGTATTAAAAAAAAAAGACAAATTATAAATATTTTCAAGAAATATATTCATTCTCAATTCAAAAGTTCGAGTTTTTTAGTGATTCTTTCCTTTTGTACCGAACCCTCATTTAATTTAAATCTGCATTCATCAACAATATCTTTTGGAGCCTTATCAACGAAATTGTTATTAGATAATCTCTTATGTAAATTTTCTAATTCAATATTCACCTTTTTTAAATCCTTGGTTAATCTTTCCTTTAATGCATCTATATTTACAAAATCCTGAAAAGGTAAATAAACCTCTAAATCACTAATTATCCCGGAAAAAGATTTAGCGAACTCTTTTTTATCAACAGCATTAGTTTTAAAAATAAATACTTCAGAAGATTTAGTTAAGGTTTGAATATCATCAACTAAAGTTTTTAAAAAATCAATCAATTCATCATTGTCTGAAATTAAATATACAGGACTTTTTTCTGATGGCTTAAGACCTAATTCAGCTCTCAAATTTCTAATCAGCCTAATAATTTCAAAGAGTTGCTGAAAGGAATTATCAAGCTTATTATCAACAAATTTATTTTCGTGAATTGGCCATTTTTGAAGAGATAATAATGCATTATCTGGTTTTAGTTGCAGCACATGCCAAAGTTCCTCAGTAATGTGCGGCATAAAAGGATGAATCATTACCAAAATATCATTGAGCACTTTTATTAAAACTTTTTCAGATATTTGTCTATTTTTAGTCTCTTTATTATTAAACCTTTGTTTAGCAAATTCTACATACCAGTCACAAAAATCATTCCACGTAAATTCATATAGAAGTTTCGCAGATTCTCCCAATTTATATTCTGTCAACAAAGCAGCGACTTTTATATTTACCTGATTCAATTTCGATAAAATCCACTTATCACATAACTCTAAAGAAGTTTCATCACTCTCATTAAGCGAATAATTATTATTAGAAGTTTTATTAATTAACACAAATTTAGTTGCATTCCATAATTTATTCGCAAAATTTCTTGAAGCTTCAACGGTTGAAGATGTATCTTTTTTCCTATCAAAATCAAGCCGGATATCTTGTCCAGCGCCTGCAACTTCTCGAATTAAAGCAAATCGTAGAGCATCAGAACCATATTTATCAATTAATAGTATTGGATCAATACCATTACCTGAACTTTTACTCATTTTTTTATTGTTTTCATCTCGCACTAGACCATGAATATAAACATCCCTAAAAGGAATATTCTTTGTAAAAATATTCCCCATCATTGTCATTCTTGCCACCCAGAAGAAAATAATATCGAAACCAGTAACAAGAACACTATTTGGATACCATTTTTTAAAATCAGGATCATTTATATTTGGCCAACCAAGGGTTGAAAAAGGCCACAAACCACTTGAAAACCATGTATCCAAAACATCTTTATCACGAACCAATTTAATATTTAATCCAAATTTTTTATTAGCTTCGATTAAGGCATCCTCTTCATTTATTGCAACGATATATGGAGTATTTTGTTCTATTGAGTCTTGAGATTCATCTAAAACATACCAGGCCGGTATTTGGTGCCCCCACCACAATTGCCGACTGATACACCAATCATTAATATTCTCTAACCAATCCTTATAAACTTTCTCCCAGCGTGGAGGGATAAACGATGGTTTTTTAGAATCAATTTCATTAAGACATCCTTGTGATATATCATCCATTTTCAAAAACCATTGTGTTGACAATAAAGGTTCAATTGGCACCTTACCTCTATCAGAAAAAGGAACAGTATGTTTATAATCCTCTATCTTTGTCAGCAGGCCTAAATTATCCAATTCTTTGATAATTTTCTTTCTAGCGTCATATCTATCTAAATTTTGAAAAATACCTGCATTAATATTTAAAGTTCCATCTTTGTTCATTACATTAATCTGTTTTAAATTATGCCTTTTTCCTATTGCAAAATCATTTGGATCATGAGCTGGAGTAACCTTCACACAACCAGTACCAAAATCTTTATCAACATGTGAATCAGCGATAATAGGTATTTCTCTATCAACGAAAGGAACTTTTACTTTGAGTCCAATAAATTCTTTATATCTATCATCATCAGGATTAACTGCCACAGCAGTATCACCCAAAAGAGTTTCTGGTCTTGTTGTTGCAACTTCTAAGTACTTATCTAAGTATTCACCACTTTCAGAAATTAAAGGGTATTTAAAATGCCATAAATGACCATTTACTTCTTGTATTTCAACTTCAAGATCACTTACGGCAGATTGAGATTCAGGGCACCAATTAACCAAATATTCGCCTCTATAAATTAAATTCTTTTTATAAAGAATATTAAAAGCCTCAATAACTGCTTCATTTAATTTTTGATCAAGAGTAAATCTTTCTCTAGTCCAGTCAACTGAATATCCTATCCTTTTTAATTGAGAAACTATTCTTCCACCACTTTGTTCTTTCCAGTTCCATGCTCTTTTGAGAAATTCATCTCTTCCAATATCCTCGCTTGTTTTGCCTTCACTTTTTAATTGTTTTTCGAGAATAGTTTGAACAGCTATTGAAGCATGATCAGTTCCCGGTAAACACAAAACATTCTTACCTAACAGTCTTTGAAAACGTACTACAACATCTATCAAAGCCGTATTAAATGCATGCCCCATATGCAAAGATCCAGTTACATTTGGTGGCGGGATGACAACACAAAAAGGCTCGCCATCATCCTCAGGGTTAGGACTAAACGCCTTTAGACTTTCCCATTTTTCTTGCCACTTTTTCTCTACTTCAAAAGGTGAATAATTCTCTAAAGATAATTGATCATTCATCTCTGTCATTTGTAAATTTTATTTCGATAAACTTTTTGTTTATTTTATCTTGAGAGCAGTCAATTAATGAAAATAATATTAGTTTGCAAAAAAAGACACATCCATTCTACAAAAGTTTGAAACCAGAACCACAGGAACAACGTTTTGCATTTTTTGGTGTTGAAATAAGAAATCCACCACCGCTCAAATCACCGTAATAATCTAATTTTAAATCTTTCAGTAAATTAAACTTTTTTACATCCGCATATAAAGTTACTCCTTCAGTTCTTGAAATAGGGGATCCATTACATGTACCTGGCCTTAATTTAATATGCATCCATCCTTCGGAACAATTTTTATCCTCTACCAAATCAATCGACATTTCTCCTGGAGAACCTCCAAAAGAAGCTTGCCTAGATAGTTCTGAAGCAGCATTTTGACTGATTGAAAGATTGACGATCTCAGTCATTAGAAAAATAATAAATGGGCGATCCAGGGTTCGAACCAGGGACATCCTGCTTGTAAGGCAGGCGCTCTACCGCTGAGCTAATCGCCCTTATAATAGTTCATTCTAATAGATGAAGTTGAAAAATTTATACTAAGTATTTAAATATTTCATGATTGAGGCAAAATTTAATTAATAAAATATATCCTATGTCCTCAAACAATAGATATAAATTGGAAAACAATTCCGATTTAGAGACTATAAATAGTTTTAAAAACTTAATATCTAATATCAAAGCATTAAAAGATAAAACATGGGGCTGCCCATGGCAGAAAATACAGTCTCATATATCGTTGATCCCATTTTTGTATGAAGAAAGTAATGAATTTATAGATGCGATATATGAAAAAAATGCAGATAACATGTGTGAGGAGTTAGGAGATCTTTTATTACAAGTCATGCTTCATGCTGAAATCGGTTACGAAGAAAAAGAATTTACACTAAATGATGTTATAAAAAATCTAAACAAGAAAATTATTAATAGACATCCTTATATTTTTAACAAAAAAGAAAAAGTATCATTAAAAAAATCACAACAGATTTGGGTAAATATAAAAAATTTAGAAAAAGAAGCACCTCATATGAAATCTCCAATTAGTAGAAATTTAAATTTGAAAATTAAAAATTTACCGCCAACGGCTGGAACAGGTAAAATCACAAATGTTGTTAAAGAACATGGCTTCAAGTGGGAAAGTACTGATGAGATTTTTAAAAAGTTAGAAGAAGAGATTAATGAATTAAAGGAAGCAATTAAAAGTAAAAATGATTCAGAGATAAAAAATGAATTTGGGGATATTTACTTTACCCTTCTTAATCTCTCAAACTTTTTAAAGATCAATCCTGAATCAGCTCTTCAAAAAACTAATATGAAATTTTTAGACAGATTTTCTATCGTCGAAGAGCATGCAGGAGATAATATTAAAAAACAAACTCCTAAAGACTTTCAACGGCTTTGGCAAATAGCCAAACAAAAACTGGCGGGAAAAATTACTTAAAGCAAATGACAGATATTACAACATGGATAGATGAATATCATAAAGGCTCAAGATTTGGCCTAAATGGGAAAATTCTAATTAAAAAAACCTCAAAATATCAAGAAATTATTGTTATTGAAAATGAATATTATGGTAAAGCTTTAATGTTAGATGGTTGCTGGATGACATCATTAAAAGACGAGAAATATTATCATGAGTGTCTTGTGCATCCTGCATTAAGTAGCATTGACGAAAAATCTAATGTACTAATTATTGGAGGTGGTGACGGTGGTACTGTAAGAGAATGCGTTAAATATTCTCAAATATCAACAATTGATCTAGTAGAAATTGATGAGGAGGTAATCAAAATATCTAAAAAATTTCTAGAAGAAATTGCAGGCGAAGCATGGAATGACAAAAGATTAGAAATACATATTGATGATGGCGTTAAATGGGTAAAAAAAACAAAAGATAATTTTTACGACGTTATATTTATAGATTGTTCAGATCCCTCAGAATTTTCAAATTTATTATTTTCACATTCTTTTTATAAAGAATGTAAAAGAATACTTGCACCAAGGGGGATATTAGCAACTCAAAGCGAATCTCCTGAATCCTTCAAAAATATTCATATAAATATTTTGAAAAGCCTAAAAAATATATTTAAATTTTCTGAAACTATGTATTCCTTTGTGCCTATATATCCAAGCGGGATTTGGAGTTGGACATTTGCTTCTTCAGAAGATTTAAGTTTATCAAAGCAAAATTATGATGAAGTCGTAAAAATAGAAAAAGGATGTGAAATTTGGAATTTAAATTTTCAAAATGCAGCATTCAAAATGATGCCAAACAAAATTGTAAAAGAACTAGATTCATAAGATGACAAAAAATTTATTTGATAACGAAAATGCAATTTATATGGGAGCAAAAAGAAGTCCCAAAAATTGCTCAATTGGAATATTTGGAGTTAATTATGACGGGACATGTTCGTTTAAACCAGGAGCAAGATTTGGTCCAGAAGCAATAAGACAAGTCAGCTCTTGTTTAGAAACATATTGTCCAAAAATAAAAAAAGACTTAGAGGATATTATGTATGTTGATTTTGGATCAATACTAATTGATAAAAATGACTCAAAGTCCGTTATTGAATCGGTTAAATCAGCAACAAATTATTTAATTAGTAAACGCCTTAGTCCTATTATGCTTGGCGGCGAACACTCTATTACAAGAGGTGCAATTGAAGCATTAGTAAAAAAATATCCAGATTTGATATTGGTTCAACTTGATGCTCATGCAGATTTAAGAGAATCATATATAGGAAATGAACATAGTCATGCTTGTACTATGAAAAGGTGCTTAGAAGTGCTACCTGAAAAGAAAATTTTGCAAGTAGGAATTAGAAGTGGGACTAAGGAAGAATTTGAAATTATGCATAACAACAACCAATTAGTTAACTTTTGTCCAGGCGGAAATGCATATGAGTTAAAACAAGCTCTTCTTCCATACGCTAAGTCTCCAATCTATTTAACAATAGATTTAGATTGGTTTGATCCCAGTTTATTAGCAGGGACGGGCACTCCAGAACCGGGAGGATTTTTTTGGAATGATTTTGAAGAGATACTTAAAACTTTAAAAGACCTTAGGATCGTGGGATCAGATATTGTGGAATTATCTCCAGAAATTGATAGAAGCGGAGTAAGTAGCATAGTTGCAGCCAAAGTACTTAGAAGCTTAATTTTGTCATTAGAAAATATGCAATAAAAAATTTCTAAACTAAAGTGTAGAAATACTAAATGGAAACTAAATATTTCATGGATTTGCTAAAAAGTCCTCTTTATTCAAAATATGTTGAATCCAATGCAAAATTAGTGGATTTTGCAGGTTGGGAAATGCCCATATCATTTTCAGGATTAATTAAAGAGCATGAATCAGTTAGATATTCAGCAGGATTATTTGATATTTCTCACATGGGTGTGATTTCTATCAAGGGAATCAATCCAAAGGATTATATTCAAAAACTTTTTCCTACCAATTTATACTCCTTTTGTGAAGGTCAGGGGCTTTATACAGTAATGCTCAATGATAAAGGAGGAATAATAGATGACTTAATAATTCATGACCTTGGTATACAAAAAAATGACATATCAGAATTATTGTTAATAGTTAATGCAAGTAGATATGAAGAAGATTCTCAGTGGATAAAAAATAATTTAAATATATCTGAAATTTCGATAACAAACTTTAAAAAAGACAAAGTACTTTTAGCACTACAGGGAAAAAACTCATTCGGTTTATTTGAAGAATGGATTGAATCTTCAATCTCACATATCCCTAACTTTGGATGCGAATATAAAATTTTTGAACATATTTCGCCTAAGGAAAAAATTTTCTTTTCAAAGACAGGTTATACGGGGGAAAATGGTCTAGAAATACTTTTATCTAAAAAAGCAGCAATTAATTTATGGGATTTCTTAATTTCTAAAAATGTTGCACCTTGTGGTTTAGGAGCTAGAGATACTCTTAGACTTGAAGCAGGCATGCATCTTTATGGGCAAGACATAAATGAAGAAACTTCTCCATATGAAGCAGGGTTAGGATGGCTAGTACATCTAGAAAATAATCACGAATTCATTGGCAGAAGAGTTCTTGAAGAGCAGTCAAGATTAGGCATTCAAAAAAAGTTAGTTGGTCTCTCTATAAAAGGTAAAGCAATAGGAAGAAAAGGGTGTGCAGTGCTTAAAGGTGATGAGAATATTGGAACTATCACTAGCGGCAGTTGGTCTCCAACTAAACAACAAGCTATTGCTTTTGCATACATCAATACTTCGCATGCCTTAATAAATAATGAAGTTGAAATATTAATAAGAGGCAAAAAATTCAACGGGGTTATAACAAAAAGAGCGTTTTATAAAAAGAATTATTAACTAAATTTACCCTTAAAGAATTATTATAAGTTATTGATAAATAAACCATACTTAGATGAGAAACAAAATTTGTGAAGAACTCAATAATACAGATATTGGTAAATTAGTTAATTTATGCGGATGGGTAGATAGAAGAAGAGATCATGGTGGTGTAATTTTTATTGATTTAAGAGACCATAGTGGATTCCTACAAATAACAATTAACCCCGATGATGGTGCAGATCTATTTAAACAGGCAGAAACTTTAAGAAATGAAACAGTAATAATGGTCAGCGGAATTATTAATGAAAGGCCCAAAGATTCCATAAATACAAATTTAAGTACTGGAGAGTTAGAGCTTAAGGTTAAAGATTTACAAATTCTCAACCAAATTAAAAACAACTTACCTTTTCCAGTATCTATACATGATTATGAAAATACAAAAGAGGAACTCAGATTAAAATATAGATACCTTGATTTAAGAAGGGGAAAATTACTAAAAAATTTAAAAACAAGACATAAGATTATTAAAGTTGCTAGAGAATTTCTTGATAATTTTGGATTTACAGAAGTAGAGACCCCATTACTTACAAAGTCAACTCCTGAAGGGGCTCGTGATTTTCTTGTTCCTGCACGTCTTTCAAATGGAGAATTTTTTGCTTTACCTCAATCCCCACAACTCTTTAAACAACTTTTAATGGTTGGGGGCTTAGATAAGTATTATCAAATCGCAAAATGTTTCCGTGATGAAGACTTAAGGGCAGATAGACAGCCAGAGTTTACTCAATTAGATATTGAGATGAGCTTTATTAGTGAAGAAGAAATAATTTCTTTTAATGAAAGTCTCATAAAAAAAATATGGAAAGAAGTGTTAAATATTAATTTTAATAATGCTTTTCCAAGAATGACATGGAATGCAGCAATGGATAATTACGGCACTGATAGACCAGATACTAGATATCAAATGTTATTGAAAGATTTAGGAGGAGTATTAGGTAATATTGGATTTAATATTTTCACCAAGGCAATTAAGTCTGGAGGGTATATAAAATCGATAACAGTCAAAGGAGGCAATTCAAGTATTAGCAACGTAAGAATTAAACCGGGAGGTGACATCTTCAAAGTAGCTCAAGACGCAGGAGCTGGTGGTTTAGCCTTTATAAGGGTCAAAGGAGATGAGCTTGAGACTATTGGGGCAATTAAAAATAATTTAAGTGAAGAGCACATAGCTGATATTTTAAAAATCACAGAAGCAAAAAATGGAGACTTAATCCTCTTAGGAGCTGGAGATAAACAAATTGTCAATCAGTCATTAGATAGGGTTAGACAATATATCGCAAAAGAATTAAATCTCATAGATAAAAGCAAATGGAATTTCTTATGGGTAACTGACTTCCCTATGTTTGAGAGAAATGAAGATGAAAATAGATATGAAGCTTTACATCATCCTTTTTGTTCTCCAAAAAATATTAAATCTAAAGATTCTGAAAACTTGAAAAAAGAAATTGAGAGCTCTACAGCAAATGCTTATGACTTAGTTCTTAATGGATTGGAGTTAGGAGGTGGCTCTTTACGTATTCATGAGGCGAACTTACAAAGACAGGTTCTGAAAACGGTAGGACTTACTGATAAAGAGATTGATGAAAAATTTGGATTTTTAATAGAAGCCTTAGAAATGGGGGCTCCTCCTCATGGTGGAATAGCGTTTGGATTGGATCGTATTACCATGCTGATTATTGGTGCAGATTCAATCAGAGAAACCATTGCTTTTCCAAAAAATCAACAAGCAAAATGTCTTCTCACAAATGCACCTTCAAATGTCTCTGAATCACAATTAAAAGAATTAGATATTGAAATAACAATTGATGAATAAGAATATGTATGGATGTTCTAAAAATTTTTTGTTTAAATAAAATATAAGGAGGCTGTGCTTAATTAAAAATATTTAATGTCAAAATTTGTATTTGTCACCGGAGGAGTAGTTTCTAGCATTGGTAAAGGAATTGTTGCTGCAAGCTTAGGAAGATTATTAAAGTCTAGAGGATATAGTGTTTCAATATTAAAACTAGATCCATATCTAAATGTTGATCCAGGAACAATGAGCCCTTTCCAACATGGAGAAGTATTTGTAACAGAAGATGGGGCTGAAACCGATCTAGATTTAGGTCACTATGAAAGATTTACTGATACTGCAATGACTAGGTTAAATAGTGTGACTACGGGATCTATCTATCAAGCAGTTATCAATAAAGAAAGAAGAGGTAGTTATGACGGTGGAACTGTGCAAGTAATACCTCACATAACAGGAGAAATAAGAGAAAGAATTCATAGAGTAGCCGCAAACAGTAATGCAGAGATTATAATTACTGAAATTGGTGGGACAGTTGGTGATATTGAATCTCTACCTTTTTTAGAGGCAATAAGAGAATTCAAAAATGATGTCAATAGGAATGATGTTGCATACATACACGTAACATTACTTCCTTACATCAAAACCTCTGGCGAAATAAAAACTAAACCAACACAACATTCAGTAAAAGAATTAAGATCAATTGGAATTCAGCCAGATTTACTTGTATGCCGAAGTGATAAATCTATAAATGAAGCTCTTAAAAAGAAGCTTAGTGGTTTTTGCGGTGTCAGTATCAACTCTGTAATTGAAGCTTTAGACGAAGACAGTATTTATTCTGTACCTCTTTCTTTAAAAAAAGAAGGTTTATGCAAAGAAACCCTGAAGTACTTAGACCTTGAAGATAAAAAATGTGATTTGAAAAATTGGGAGCACCTTATACACAACCTAAGAAATCCTGGGGCTCCAATCAAAGTTGCCTTAGTAGGTAAATACATTGAACTTGGAGATGCATATTTATCCGTTGTTGAAGCTTTAAGACATGCATGCATTGAACAAAAGGCTTTATTAGATTTACATTGGGTAAGTGCTGAAATGATAGAAAAAAATTCAGCAGAGACTTACTTAAATAAAGTTGATGCAATTGTGGTACCCGGGGGATTTGGCAATAGAGGAGTAAATGGAAAAATTTCGGCTATAAAATTCGCAAGAGAAAATAAAATTCCCTTTTTAGGTTTATGCCTTGGTATGCAATGTGCAGTTATAGAATGGGCCAGGAATGTAGCTAATCTCCCAAATGCTTCTAGTTCAGAACTAGACCCAAATACTCCCAATCCAGTGATACATTTATTACCAGAACAGGAAGATGTAGTTGATTTAGGTGGGACAATGAGACTTGGAGTTTATCCATGTAGATTGACAAAAAATACAACTGGAAAAAACTTATATAATGAGGATATTATTTATGAGAGACATCGACATAGATACGAATTTAATAATTACTACAAACAAAGTTTTTTAGATTCTGGATACAAAATTAGTGGTACATCACCAGATGGCAGATTAGTTGAGTTAATTGAATTAGAAAATCATCCATACTTCTTAGCATGTCAATATCATCCTGAGTTTTTATCACGACCTGGCAAACCACATCCTTTATTTAAAGGTTTAATAAAAGCCTCTCAAGATAAGTTAACTCAATCAAATTAATATTCTTTATTTTTTTGAATGAAAATGACAAATTTTTTACCCTTAGTCGAACAATTTCATTCATTACAAGGTGAAGGTTATCACGCTGGAAAAAGTGCTTTTTTTGTAAGATTAGCGGGATGTAAAGTTGGATGTTCATGGTGCGATACCAAGAATTCATGGGACGAGAAAAAACACCCTTCTATATCAATTGAAAAAATAATAGATCGCATAAAAATTGCCAGAAAAAAAGGAGCATCTTTTTGCGTTATTACAGGTGGAGAACCTTTACAACATAACTTGGACAATTTTTGCAAAGCTATAAAAAAAATGACAATGGGTGAAGAACAAAAGCCAATGAAGATTCATATTGAGACAAGTGGAGTTAATTCGATATCAGGAAGCTATGACTGGATTACTTTATCTCCTAAAAGACACTCACCTCCAAAAAATTATTTTTTAAAAAACTGTAATGAGATCAAAATAATCATAAATGAAATAGAAGATATTGAATTTGCTATTCAAATAAAAAAAGCAACTTTAAAACAATATCAACTCTCTAAAAGCGAAGACGACTTAAAAAAAGAAGATAAAATTTTTTATTTACAGCCAGCATGGAACAATGCGAATGGTTTTTCTCTTGCTATTGATTTCGTAAAAAATAACCCCGATTGGAAATTGAGCCTTCAAACTCACAAATACTTAAAAATTAATTAAAATCATATGACTCTTAAAAATAAATCGATAGTAGTTTTATTATCTGGAGGTTTAGATTCTTCTACAGTTACTGGTATCGCCAAAAAATCCGAAGCTAAAATTTTCGGCCTTTCATTTGACTACGGTCAACGTCATAAAAAAGAATTAAATTCTGCATCAATAATTGCAAAACACTTTGATATCGACGAATTTAAAATCATTAAGCTTGACTTATCTTTATGGGGAGGCTCGTCATTAACTGATACTCAAAAAAATATTCCAATAGAAGGAGTACAAACTAATAAAATTCCTAATACTTATGTTCCTGGGAGAAATACTATATTTATCTCCGTTGCACTAAGTTATGCCGAAGCAATAAATGCTGATTTTATAGGATTAGGAGTTAATGCACTAGATTATTCTGGTTATCCAGATTGCAGACCTGACTACATTAAAAAATTTCAAGAGTTGGCAGATTTAGCCAATAAAAGAGGAAGAGAAAATAATCCAATAAAACTTTGGACACCACTATTAGATTTAAATAAAGAGGAAATTATTAAATTAGCTTTTGATAATCATGTCCCTTTAGATAAAACATGGAGTTGTTATTCGGGCAATTCAAAACCATGCGGTAAGTGTGATAGCTGCAGAATTAGAAATGCTGCTTATGAAAAATGGCTTAATAACAATAATAAAAAATGAAAATAAAAAAAATAGTTCTAGAAAAATGGATAGATCCAGCACTGATTTCGCATTATCTAACAAAAAAATTTGGAGATAAAGGATTAGCTTGGCTAGACAGCGATGGCACAGAAAATGGGGAATGGTCAATAATAGGAATTAAACCTAAAAAAATAATCCAATCAAGAGATATCAATAACTTAGACAAAACTAATAATCCATTTAACAATTTAAAAAATATTGAAAAAGGATTTTGGATGGGATGGTTAAGTTATGAAGCTGGAGTTTACATAGAACCAAAAAACCCATGGAAAAAATCTAATATGGCAACTTTATGGATTGCATCATATGATCCAATCATTAAATGTAATCTAATAAAAAAAGAAATAATTATCGAAGGCACAAACTCATCTGAACTGATGAATTATAAAAACATAATCAACAATATAAAAAATATCGAAGAAGAAAATATTATTAAAACAAAGTTGACTTTTGATTTTTCAAAAATAAATTTGGACGAAATGGCTGAAAAATTTCAGAAAAATATTTTAAAATTGAAAAAATTAATTTCCTTAGGAGATATATTTCAAGCAAACCTAACAACTAAATGCGAAGTTGAATCTTCCAAAAACTATAATCCTCTAGATATTTATTTGAAAATAAGAAGTAAATTAAGAGCTCCCTTTGGAGGGATAATAATAAATAATAATTATAAAGAGGCTGTATTATCTACCTCACCAGAAAGATTTTTAAAAATAGATAATAAAAATTTTGTAGAATCAAGACCTATCAAAGGAACTAGATCCAGAGATAAAGATTTAAATCAAGACGCACTTAATGCTATCGATTTAATAACTAACGAGAAAGATAGAGCCGAAAATATTATGATTGTTGACCTAATAAGAAATGATTTAAGTAAAGTTTGCGAAACAGGAAGTATTATGGTGCCAGAAATATTAAAACTTGAAAGTTTCTTAAAAGTTCATCATCTAACTTCAGTAATCAGAGGCAAATTAAAAAAAGACACGGACTGGATTGATTTACTAAAAGCTTGTTGGCCTGGGGGCTCTATAACTGGAGCACCGAAATTAAGATCATGCCAGAGACTTTTTGAATTAGAAGAATGTGAACGAGGGCCATACTGTGGCTCATTTTTGAAGCTTGACTGGAATGGAGAGTTTGACAGCAATATACTCATAAGATCATTTTTAATTAAAGACAAAAAAATCAATATATATGCTGGTTGCGGAATAGTTATTGACTCAGACCCGGAGGAGGAAACTGATGAACTAAAGTGGAAACTTTTACCATTAATTGATTCACTAAAATGATTGAAACATTAGGCTGGCACAAGGATCAATGGTTGGATATTGATAGAATATTTATTGCTGCTAATAATAGAGGATTAAAATTTGCTGATGGTATATTTGAAACCATTTTGATAAAAGAAAACAAACCTATTCTTTTTGATGAACATCTGAAAAGATTAGAAAAAAGTAGCAAGATTTTAAATATTAACCTCAAAATAAATAAATTAACTTTGAGACAACTTATTCACGATGGAATTAAAAAGTTATCGCTTAAAAATGATCAATTTGCTTCAGTAAGAATAAACTATAGTCGAGGAACTAATGAAGGTCGAACACTAAGAATTGATAGCACTTTAGAAACAAAAAATTTGGACAATTTATGGCTTGAGTTTTATAGAATCAAACCAAATTTTAATCCGATAAACGTTTGCATTAGTCAAACGGAAAAAATAAATGAATTCAGTCTTATAAGTAAATGCAAAACATTTTCATATAATCAGGCAATACAAGTTTTGACAGAAGCTAATGAAAAATCATTTGATGATGCTATCCTTTTGAATACCTCAGGTGAACTTTGTTGTGGAAGTACATTTAATCTTCTAATTAAAAGAAATAATCAATGGATAACTCCTAGAAAAGAGAGCGGCTGTTTAGAGGGGATTATGGTTTCTCAAGCTTTAAAATTGAAAATTGTAAAAGAAGAATTAATTCCTCCAGAATTTCAAAATGATGACATAATAGTTGCAATTAATAGCTTATCTTGCAGACAAATTTATCAAGTTGATGATTTAAAGCTTAAACCTAAATTCGATCCAATTTACTTTTGGGATTTATTATATAGTTGAACTTTATTAATATCTGGTAAATAGACATCAGATACTTTAGTTATATTGTTATTAACCTTAAATTCAACAATTTTTCCGATAATGATAATTGATGGAGCTAAAAATTCTTTATCTTTGATTTTATCTGGAAGATTTTCTAATTTCTCTATCAAACATTTTTGATTTTTTAAAGTAGCTTCTTGAATAACAGCGCATTTAGTACTCTTATCTAAACCACCTAGAATTAATTCTTCCACAATAAATTCAATATTTTTTATACCCATAAAAATTACTAAGCTATCCGATGATTTAGCTAAATCTCTCCAATTCACTGTCTTTTTTTCCTTATCTACACGCTCATGTCCAGTGACAAAAGTTACTGAACTCGCAGCATCTCTATGGGTTAGTGGAATACCAAAATATGTAGGGGCAGCTATCCCAGAAGTAATACCAGGAACGATTTCAACTGAAATTCCATTTTTTTCTAAAATAGATACCTCTTCACCACCTCTAGAAAAAACGAATGGATCTCCCCCTTTAAGCCTCACAACATTTTTGCCTTCTTTTGCTAATTTCAAAATAAGATCATTAGTTTCAACCTGAGGTACAGAACACTTCCCAGCTTTTTTGCCTACATGGAAAATTTCTGTATTTAGTCCTGCCTCTTTTGTTATTTCCTCCGGAATTAAAGCATCATGAACTAATGCATCACAATTTTTTATTAGGCGTAAAGCTTTAAGAGTCAAAAGCTCAGGGTCACCAGGTCCTGCTCCAACTAAATAAACAATGCCGGGCACAATAATCTCCATTAACAAGTATGGTAGTAAAAGTTAATCGCAATGAAGGTAAATATTGTGAAAGAAAGTTTATTAAAACCAAATAAGAAATTTACTCTCCTTAGTGCTTTTGTCACTCTTCTAAATGATCGTTTAAGTGAAAGTATACTTTTACCCATATTACCCTCTTTTGTTTTACTTTTTGACTCTAAAGCAAGTACATATGGTTTATTATCATGCACTTACCAATTAGCTCAATTTACAGCTTCTCCTTTTATAGGACTTATGAGTGATAGATATGGAAGAAGACCTGTCACTCTTTTTTGTATTACTGGTTCAGTAATAGGAATATCAATATTATCTTTTACAGTTCTTTTTAATTGGTCAAATTCAATAGCCACTATCCCGTTATTTTTATTATTTTTAGCGAGACTTATTGACGGTTTGAGTGGGGGGACTGCAGCTACTGCAACAACAATTCTTGCAGATATTTCAAGCCCTGAAAAAAGAGCAAAAACATTTGGTCTTATTGGTGTAGCTTTTGGTTTAAGTTTTTTCTTAGGTAATATTTTTGTTGTAATTTTTGCAAGAAATACAAATAACAATTTTATTATTCCAGTTTTGATAGCCTCAATCATTCCAATAATAAATTTTATCCTTGTATTTTTTTACTTACCAGAAACCAAGCCTAATAGTGAAAAAAATATATCAAAAACTGTTTTAAAAAACCCTTTAAAAGCTCTATTTACAGTTTTCAAAGAAGAAAAGATTAAAAAATTATCATTAGCTTTCTTTATTTACTTTATTGCTTTTACTGGATTGACTAATATCCTTATATTTTTCCTCCAAGAATCTTTAAACTGGACGACCAAAGCATCAAGCGGAACTCTTGTTGTAGTAGGAATTATTGCGATTATCGTTCAGGGAGGATTAATTGGGCCTCTGGTAAAGCAATTTGGCGAAATGCGATTAACACTTATCGGATCAGGCTTTATTCTTGTTGCGTGTGCTCTTTTAATAACTTCTCCAAAAGAAAATGCGACAATTAATATTTATTCAGCTGTTTCATTTTTAGCCGTTGGGGCAGGATTAATTACGCCCACGTTAAGAGCACTAATATCAAAGAAATTAGACGTTGATAAACAAGGCTCAATTCTAAGTAACCTTCAGGGTCTGCAAAGTCTTGGAGGGGTTTTAGGAGTTGCAATGGCCGGAAGGGTTTATGATAGTTTTGGCCCTAAATCACCTTTTATAGCTGGTTCCATTATCTTACTTTTCATGATATACCTAATTGCAGAGGGTAAAAATAATAATTCTTTTAGCAATCAAAATTCAAAAGTATCTTAATGAAAAACCAGGCTGATGTTTTTATTAATAGAGAATTAAGTTGGATTGAATTCAATAAAAGAGTACTCCTAACTGGTATGGAAAAGGAGTACAAAATCCTAGATAAAGTGAAATTTTGTTCAATTTTTAGTAATAATCTAGATGAATTTTTTATGGTAAGGGTAGCTTCCTTAAAAGCTCAAGTTGAAGCAGGAATTACTAAAAAAAGTATTGATGGACTTACCCCTAAAGAGCAATTAACCAAAATAAATAAAGAAGTAAAGAGTTTAACTAACCTACAAGAAAACTATATAAATAATGAATTAAATAATGAACTAAAAGAAAAAGGTGTAATTTTAAAAAAATATAATGACCTAAGTGAAAATCAAAGAAATTGGTGCAATAACTACTTTACTTCATCTATTTTCCCTTTATTAACTCCATTAGTTGTTGATCCAGCACATCCATTTCCTTTTATAAGTAATTTAAGTCTAAATTTAGCAGCTCTAATAAGGGATGGGGAAGATTCCAAAACTCAGTTTGTAAGAGTAAAAATTCCAACAAAAAATATAAATAGATTTATACAAATTCCTAATGAAATTATTCAATATGGTGATGAAAGTACTTATTTTTTCATAAGTGTTGAAGATTTAATTGGGAATAATATAAATACTTTATTTAGCGGAATGGAATGTATAAATTACTCTTTTTTTAGAGTGACAAGGGATGCAGATTTAGAATTAAAAGAACTTGAAGCTGATGATCTTCTTTTAGCAGTTGAACAAAGTTTGCAAAAGAGAAGATTAGGTGGAGACGTAGTTAGATTAGAAGTTGAATCTGACATGCCAGAAAATATTCTGAAATTACTCATTGAAAGTATCTCAATACAAAAAGAGTATATTTACTTTTGCAAAAGTTTTTTAGGCCTTGACGATTTAAATCAGCTTACGAAAATTAATAGAGATGATTTAAGAGAAAATCTGCTAATTGGGAAAACTCACCCAAAATTAAAAAATTTAGACTTATCTTCAAACAAAAACCTCAATTCTATTTTTCATATACTTAGAAAAAAAAATATTCTGCTTCATCATCCTTACGACTTATTTAGAACTTCAGTTGAAGAATTTATAAACAAGGCAGCTGATGATCCACTTGTAATGGCTATAAAAATTACTTTATATCGAGTTTCAAAGGATTCCCCTATCATTGCAGCTTTAATGAGAGCTGCAGAGAATGGGAAAGAAGTTATGACGCTTGTTGAGCTAAAAGCAAGATTTGATGAAGACAATAATATTCAATGGGCAAAACAACTTGAGCAAGCTGGAATTCATGTTGTATATGGAATCATAGGATTTAAAACACATACAAAAATAGCTTTAATAGTAAGAAAAGAAAAAGGACGATTAAGGAATTATTTCCATATTGGAACAGGAAATTATAACTCTAATACTTCAAAGTTTTATACAGATTTAGGTTTACTTTCAACTGATCCTGATATTGCCTCAGATTTACTTGAGTTATTTAACTACTTATCAGGTTTTTCTAAACAAAAAAGTTATCAAAAGTTATTAGTTTCTCCCTCATCGATGAGGGAAAAATTTATATTTCTGATAAAGAGAGAAATTAAAAATGCAGAGGAAGGCAAAAAAGCCGAAATAATTGCAAAAATGAATTCTTTAGTAGACCCAGAAATAATTAAACTTCTTTATTTAGCTTCAGACTCAGGTGTAAAAATTAGCCTTATCATAAGAGGTATTTGTTGCTTATATCCCCAAAGAAAAAATTTAAGTGAAAATATTAAAGTTATAAGCATTATTGGCCATTTTCTTGAACACTCAAGAATTTTTTGGTTTTCTAATAACGGAGAAAATGAGGTTTTTATTGGGAGTGCAGATTGGATGAGAAGAAATCTTGATAGAAGAATAGAAGCTGTTACTCCTATAGAGGATTATGAATTGAAATCTAAAATATACTCACTTTTGCAAACCTACATCAAAGATGATTACTTTTCTTGGATAATGAAGGACGATGGTTCTTATTCGAAATATAAATTAGATTCATCAGATAATCGTTCGCAAATTGACCTCATAGAAAAATAAAATTATTATTGATTTTTACAACATTTAAAAAATTAGTTAATATTTTAAATTTTTTTTAATTTTTATAAAATCCATTCATATCAATGGATTTCAAGAAATAAGCTTTAAAAAAAAAATTTTTGTCTTTAAAATTTCAACGTAAATGTAGTTTTTATTTCAATTTCAGTGCTAGCTTTTTAAAAAATCCATTATTTAGGAGGCCAGGGTGATGGGGATCCCTCTGGAATCTGGGAAAAGCTCTTCAGATAATAATTTTGATGAGCCAAGATTACCAAACACTGCGGGCAAATCTCGCAAATCAAAATCCAGTCTTACTGCAAAACAAAGCCAAAAAAAATCTGGCAGACTCGCTTCAGATTCTATTGGCTATTACTTAAGTAGCATTGGAAGAGTACCTCTTTTGACTCCAGCAGAGGAAATAGAGTTAGCTCATCATGTTCAAAACATGAAAAAGTTGCTACAAATTCCTGAAACTGATAGATCACAACGAAATCTTTATCAAATTAAGATTGGCAAAAGATCCAGAGACAGAATGATGTCAGCTAATCTAAGGCTTGTTGTATCCGTTGCAAAAAAATACCAAAACCAAGGACTCGAATTATTAGATCTTGTCCAAGAGGGAGCTATTGGCCTTGAAAGAGCTGTAGATAAATTTGATCCTGCTATGGGATATAAATTCTCAACTTATGCTTACTGGTGGATTAGGCAAGGAATGACAAGAGCTATTGATAACAGTGCAAGAACAATCCGTTTGCCTATTCACATAAGTGAAAAACTATCCAAAATGAGAAGAGTTTCTAGAGAATTATCACATAAATTTGGTAGACAACCTACCAGATTGGAAATGGCAACTGAAATGGGAATTGATCAAAAAGATTTAGAAGATTTAATTTCGCAAAGTGCTCCTTGCGCTTCTCTAGATGCTCACGCAAGAGGCGAAGAAGATAGAAGTACTCTTGGTGAACTTATACCTGACCCAAACTGTGAAGAACCTATGGAGGGTATGGATAGAACTATTCAAAAAGAGCATTTAGGAACTTGGCTTTCCCAATTAAATGAAAGAGAACAAAAAATAATGAAGCTTAGATTTGGCTTAGATGGTGAAGAACCATTAACACTCGCAGAAATAGGCAGACAAATTAATGTTTCACGAGAAAGAGTAAGGCAGCTAGAAGCTAAAGCAATATTAAAACTTAGAGTAATGACAACTCATCAAAAAGCAGCTTAACCAAATTGATAAAATTTACTGTAATTTTATTATATTTATTTTCAATTTTTTTAATATCAATAGTTTTTAAAAAATTTAATAAAAATAGCAGAGAAGTCGTCAGAAAAATTATACATATTGGAATAGGACCTTTAATACCAATTGCTCAATTTTTAAAAATTAATCAAAACTCGGCTCTAATTTTTACAGGAATTGTATCATTAATGGTTTTCATCAATTATACGTATAAATTATTTCCAACAATTGAGGATGTTGAGAGAAAGAGTTATGGAACATTGTTTTATTGTCTAAGTTTATTTATTTTGATTTATCTTTTCTGGGATAAAGATCCATATGCATTAATTAGTGGATTTTTCATAATGACTTTTGGTGATGGATTAGCTGGGTTAATAGGAAAAAGCTTTGACTCGAAAAGTTGGATTTTTTTTAAACAAAAAAAATCTTTACTTGGTACTACGACAATGTTTTTAACAAGTTTGATAGTAGTTTGTTCAATAGGATACGCCCAACAAAATAATTTAAATTTAAATTATTTTACAGTAGCTTTTTTTGCGACTTTGCTCGAACAATTTAGTGTTTTAGGAATAGATAATCTCATTGTTCCAATTTCTTCAGCATTATTTTTTAATTTTTTTATAACAAGCTAATTGAATTGTATAAAATAGCGAGTAATTCTTTTGTTGTTTCTATATCTATACATGCATCTGTAATGCTTCTGCCAAACTGAAGATCTTCTTTTTTTAAAAGTTTTTGATTTCCTTCTTTCAAATGACTTTCAAGCATAACTCCTAAAATATTTTTTTCACCATTACTAATTTGAGAAGCTACATTTTTTAGTACTTCCGACTGTTTTCTGAAGTCTTTATTCGAATTTCCATGACTACAATCAATCATCACTTTATGGGGAAGATTACATTGCCTCAATTCAGCGGAAATTCTTTTAACATGATCACTTTCAAAATTTGGGCCTTTTGAACCGCCCCTTAAAACTATATGTCCATCTGGATTTCCTGTAGTATTAACTATAGAAGCCATTCCATTTTCATTTACACCTAAAAAATGATGGGATTTTGAAGCTGACTGCATTGCATTAATTGCAGTAGTAAAAGAACCATCCGTTCCATTTTTAAAACCTATAGGCATTGATAATCCTGATGCCATTTCCCTATGGGTTTGACTTTCTGTAGTCCGCGCTCCTATGGCTGTCCAACTTATTAAATCGGCAATGTATTGAGGGACAATTGGATCTAGTAATTCTGTAGCAGATGGTATACCACGTGTTGCTAAATATGAAAGCAAAGTTCTTGCCCTTCTTAAACCAGTATTAATATCATAAGAATCATCTAGATGAGGATCATTTATCAATCCCTTCCAACCAATAGTTGTTCTTGGTTTTTCAAAATATACTCTCATGATTATTTCTAATTTATCTTTATAAATTTCTCGGAAATTTTGAATATATTTTGAATATTCCTTTGCCGCATCTAGATCATGAATTGAACATGGTCCCACAATGACTAAAAGTTTATGATCATTATGATGCAAAATATTTTGTATCGATCTTCTAGTTTTAGATACTGTATTAGCAGAGGCGTGATCCAAAGGTATATCATTATGTAATCTGCTTGGAGGTATTAATGGACGTGTTTCAACAACATGTAAATCTGATGTCTTTTCTAAAGCTGAATTATTTGATGATGTCGTCATTGATTAATTAAGAAGTTTGAATATTTAAAAAAGCATTTATGAATACTCTCCTTTTCAATATTAAAAATAACAATAGATTAGGCATTAAACCTTACTAATGAAGAATTTGGAAACATTGCTAAAAGATTATGCGGATCACGTAGCTGAAAGAGCTACCAAAGGTATACCTCCTTTACCTTTAAATGCTGAGCAAACAAATTGTATTACACAATTATTGGAACAAGATAGTACTTACGATTCATCATATTTACTTGATTTACTAATAAATAGAGTCCCACCAGGAGTTGATGAGGCTGCTTATGTAAAAGCAAGCTGGCTTACAGCTATTGTTTATTCCGAAAAATATTGCAAATCAATTAATCCCGAAAAAGCAATTGAAATACTAGGAACAATGATAGGCGGATACAATGTAAATTCTTTGGTTGAAATACTTAAAGGAAAAAATAGTTTACTTGCAAAAAAAGCAGCAGAAGTTTTAAAAAATATTATTCTTGTTTACGACTCAGCTAATGAAATTTTTGAATTATCTCAAAATAATATTTATGCCAAAGAGGTTGTAAATAGTTGGGCAAATGCAGAATGGTTCACAAATAAAAAAGTTCTGGAGAAAGAGATTACTTGTTTAGTGTTTAAAGTTGACGGTGAGACAAATACAGACGACTTATCTCCAGCTGTGCATGCAACAACACGCCCTGATATTCCGATGCATGCATTAGCTATGTTGGAATTTAAAAAACCTGATGGACTAAAGATTCTTGATAATTTAAAAAAACAAAATTTACCGATAGCTTATGTTGGAGATGTTGTTGGAACAGGGAGTTCTAGAAAATCTGCTATTAATTCACTTATTTGGCATATAGGAGAAGATATTGCTTTTGTTCCCAACAAAAAAACAGGTGGAATAATAATTGGTAGCAAAATAGCCCCAATCTTCTTTAATACTGCACAAGATTCAGGAGCTTTACCTATAGAAGCTGACGTGTCCCATATGAAAACAGGAGATGTTATTAAAATATATCCATATAAAGGCATTATTAAAAAAATTGAAAAAGACTCAAATTCTGAAAAAATAATAAGCAAATTCGATTTATATCCATCAACTCTTACTGATGAGATTCAAGCTGGCGGAAGAATTAATCTTATGATTGGAAGATCTCTTACGGACAAAATTAGAAACAAATTAGATTATCAATCAAGTGAAATATTTACCAGACCACAAAATCCAACCGAAAGTAGTGCCGGCTTTACTCAAGCTCAAAAAATAGTAGGAAAAGCTTGCGGTCTAGATGGAGTTAGGCCAGGAATGACCTGTGAACCAATTATGACCACAGTTGGTAGTCAAGATACTACAGGGCCAATGACTAGAGATGAACTAAAAGAACTAGCTTGTTTAGGATTTACTGCAGATTTAGTGATGCAAAGTTTTTGTCATACAGCTGCATATCCTAAACCAGTAGATTTAGTTACCCATAAAGAATTACCTGATTTTATATCTCAAAGAGGTGGAGTAGCTCTTAAGCCTGGAGACGGCATAATTCATAGCTGGCTAAACAGAATGCTTCTCCCTGATACTGTTGGCACAGGTGGAGATAGTCATACAAGATTTCCTCTTGGCATTTCATTTCCTGGAGGCTCGGGCATTGTTGCCTTTGCCGCTGCAATAGGATCAATGCCATTAAATATGCCGGAATCTGTGCTGGTTAAATTTAAGGGAGAATTATTACCAGGAATTACTCTTAGAGATTTAGTAAATGCAATCCCACTCTTCGCAATTAAAAAAGGACTCTTAACTGTTGAGAAAGAAAATAAAAAAAATATATTCAACGGGAAAATTATGGAGATTGAGGGATTACCAAACCTAAAACTTGAACAAGCTTTTGAACTTACTGATGCTACTGCAGAACGCTCATGCGCTGGTAGCACAATACTTTTATCTCAAGAAACTGTTCAAGAATACTTAAGAAGCAATATTTGCTTGCTAGAAAAAATGATCGAGAGCAATTATGAAGATTCAAAATCGATTTCAAGAAGAATAAATGATATGAAAAATTGGTTAAAAAAACCATCATTAATTCAACCAGATTCAAACGCTGAGTATGAAGAAATCATTGAAATTGATTTAGCAAAAGTTACACAACCTATAGTTGCTTGCCCTAATGATCCAGATAATGTAAAAGAAATCACTGAGGTTGCAAATACTAATATTGACGAGGTTTTTATAGGTTCTTGTATGACAAATATTGGTCATTACAGGGCAGCTGCAAAAGTTCTTGAAGGTGTACAAAATTTAAAAGCTAAATTATGGATTTGTCCACCCACAAAAATGGATGAAGAAACTCTAAAAGCTGAAGGCTACTATAAAATTTTCGAAGATTGTGGTGCAAGATTAGAGTTGCCAGGCTGTTCTTTATGTATGGGAAATCAAGCTAGAGTAGATGAAGGTTCTATAGTATTTTCTACTAGTACAAGAAATTTTGATAATAGACTTGGCAAGAATGCGCAGGTATTTTTAGGGAGTGCAGAATTAGCAGCAGTTTGCGCACTGCTTGGAAAAATACCTGAAATAGAAGAATATCAGGATATTACTAAAAATAAAATTAATCCATATTCAGAAGAACTTTATCGTTATCTTCAATTTGATGAAATAATTGATTTCAGCTTGTCAAAGTAATCATGGACTATGCCAAACCTCATAAAAGATAATATTCAAAAAACAGGTAATAATTCTTCTCGCACCATCAAAAAATTATTAAAACAAAGATCTCTAGTCGTTGTATTTTCGCTCTTATTAACAGGTTTAGGAGCCTCAATTACAAGCATATTTTTTAAAACTGGAATTTACTTTATTAATAATTGGAGATTAGCATTATTAGACCAATTCCCATCTATTGCGGTCTTACCAATTTTTGGAGCTCTTGGAGGAGCAATTGCAGGATATTTGATCAAAAATATAGCACCTGCTGCAAAAGGTTCAGGCGTGAGTCAAATCATGGGGTTCTTAAGGCATAAAAAAGTTCCAATGAATATAAGAGTAGGATTAGTAAAGCTCATATCAGGAATTATTGCTATTGGTAGTGGATTTCCGTTGGGACCGGAAGGTCCATCGGTTCAAATGGGAGGATCAGTAGCTTGGCAAATGGCCAAATGGCTCAAAGCTCCTACAGCTTTCAGAAGAGTAATAGTAGCAGCAGGTGGTGGTGCTGGAATAGCAGCAGTATTTAGCGCCCCATTAGGAGGATTTGTCTATGCAATAGAAGAGTTATTAAACTCTGCAAGACCAGTAATTTTGCTACTAGTAATAATCACAACTTTTATTGCAGATTCATCTGCTGATATTATTCAAGCCTTGGGTTTAGATCCTAAAGCAGGAGGCTTTGATTTTAACCTAGGATTTTTAATCCAAAAAGAATATGACCCATCAGTTTTTTTCCTACCTATAGATTTTATTTACCTAGTTTTATTAGGAATAATTATTGGAATTTTTGCAGAATTATACAGCAGATTCGTTTTGTTAATGCAAAATCTTGGAAAAAAGTGGTATAAAAATAAATTTGTTCTAAAAATGAGTATCTGTGGACTTATTTTAGGTAGTATCTATGCTTTTTTACCAAATACATTTCATAATTTAGATGAATTACAGAAAATAATAGCTGAACAAAATACAAGTATTGGAATTGCTTTATTAGCAGTTTTAGTATTGTTTATCACGACAGGTTTAGCTGCAGCTTCTGGAGCTCCTGGAGGATTGTTCTATCCAATGCTTACTTTAGGAGGATCAATCGGACTAATAATGGGAAGCTGGGTGGAAATTGTGACAGGACATGCACCAAGTACATACATTTTTGCGGGAATGGGAGCTTTCGTAGCAGGATGTTCGCGAACGCCAATAACAGCAATGTTTTTAGCTTTTGCTTTAACAAAAAATTTATTAATAATGAAACCTGTGTTAATCAGCTGCATTGCCAGTTTCTTGATAGCAAGAGCTTTTAATGAAGAATCAATTTATGAAAGACAAATACAAATAGAATTAGAAGATTAATAAACTATCTTTAATCAAAAACAGCAGTCTTCTTATTATAAACAAACACTTGATGATTCAGATGTAATCTAACTGCTCTTGCTAAAGCTATTCTTTCAATATCTCTTCCTTTTCTAATCAAATCATCAATTTCATCCCTATGACTTACATTAACTGTGCATTGCTCTATTATGGGGCCTTCATCAAGATCTTCAGTAACATAATGAGCAGTAGCGCCGATTAATTTAACACCTCTCTTCCATGCTCGATGATATGGTTGCCCTCCCTTAAATGCAGGTAAGAAAGAATGGTGAATATTTATTATTGAAGAAAACTTTTTTAAAAAAGAATCACTCAAAATTTGCATATATTTAGCTAATACAACAAGATCAATTTCATATTTTTTTAGTAAATATAAAAATTGATCTTCAACAATAGATTTATCAGTTTTAAAAGTATCAATATGTACAAATTTTGCATTAAAATCATTTGCAATATTTTCAAGATCAGAATGATTTGAAATAATTAACGGGACTTTCATTTTGAGTTCTCCATTTCTTACTCGCCAAAGTAAATCAATCAAACAATGATTTTGTTTACTCACGAAAATAGCAACATTTGGAATTTCATCAGAATAATTTACGTTAAATATTCCATTTACTGCATCTGCAATTTTTTCAAATTCTTTATAAATTTCATCTCTATTAAAAGATTCATTGTTACTATTCCATTCAATTCGACTAAGAAACAAACCCGCATCTTGATCTGTATGATGATCGGAATGTTTTATGTTGCCACCGTAATTTGAAATCCAACTTGTAAGTAAACTTACAAGGCCAGGACGATCGGGACAAACAATTTTGAATATAATTGAAGGATGTTCCAAAAAATCTTTAACTATTAAGTCAAATAAGCAAGTATATCTAATATATCAATGAAAAGCTTAAAAGAAAATTTTCAAAAAGCACACATAGTTATTGTTGGATCAGGGATTATTGGAAAATTTAACGCCTTAGAATTATCTGAATTAGGTTTCCAGGTAACGATAATAGATCCAGCTCAACACCAAAATAGTAGCAATGCATCTTTAGGCTTACTAATGGGTAATATGTATCAAAAAAGGAGAGGTAGAAGCTGGGATCTCAGAAAACAAAGCATTGAATTATGGCCACAATGGATTACATTCCTACAAAAATTTAATTATGAATTAAATATCGAAAAACCATTAATTCAACTAACTACTGATGAAGAAAAGTTTAAAAAATTAGAGAAATTTGTTTATGAAAATAATGATCAAAACTTGCAGATTTTAGAAAGAGACTCAATAATTATCAAGAATATAAATAAAGCCTTCCAAGCAAATAATATAAAAGGAATGATCTCGTTCAAAGACGGAAGAATAAATCCTTTTTCTTTACTTCAAACATTAGATAAATATCTAGAACATAATAAAGTAAATTATTTGCAAGAAAAAATAATAAAAATAAGAAAATCAAACAATCAATGGATTTCCATAACAAGGAATAATAAAAACATCAAATCTGACATGGTTATTTTGTGTAATTCACTAAAAGCGATTGATTTAATAGATAACCTATCTCACAACATCAAATTAAAACCTGTTTTAGGTCAAGCCATAGAAATTGAGATAAATGATGCAGAAGTTGATTTATTATCTCTGCCAAAACAATTCAATATAAATGGTAAAAATATAATTCCAAAATCAAACAATAGGCTAATTATTGGATCAACTGACGAATATAGTACTAAGCCAGAAGAAAATACACACGAAAAACTTACAAATTTTCTCGATAAAAGACCAAATTGGCTGATGAGAGGAAAAATTTCTAAAAAATGGTATGGAATAAGATCAAGACCTGATGGTGAGCCTTCACCAATAATGAAAAATCTTGAAGATGGAGTAATTATATGTACAGGTTTTTATAAAAATGGAATTTTACTGGCTCCAGCTTGTTCTAAATGGGTTGCTAATGAAATTAAAAATTACCTTTACTAATCTTTTGTTTCAGTAAAGTCTGCATCAATTACATCATCTCCTCCCTTTTCGTTTGAATCGTTCTGACCAGAACCGCCGGCAGGACCAGGTGATGGTGGCTGGTTACCTGGTTGCTGATAAACAGATGAACCTACTGCATAAAGTTCTTGCTGAAGTTCTTCAAGAAGTTTTTTCATTGATTCATAATCTTCTTTTGAAGTTGCTTCTTTTAAAGCATTACTTTTTTCTTCAACTTTAGACTTTGCTGCAGCATCAATTTTGTCTCCTAACTCACCAAGTTGCTTTTCTGTCTGATAAACGAGTGTTTCAGCTTGATTTTTTAAATCGATTTTTTCTCTTTTTTCTTTATCTGCAGATGCATTTGATTCAGCATCCTTTACCATCTTTTCAACTTCATTATCAGATAAAGTTGAAGCACCAGTAATAGAAATACTTTGTTCTTTACCGCTTCCTTTGTCTTTAGCAGTAACGCTAAGAATACCATTTGCATCGATATCAAATGTAACTTCAATTTGCGGTACGCCTCTTGGTGCTGAAGGAATACCATCCAATCTAAAAGTTCCTAAGCTTTTATTATCAGAAGCCATTTCTCTTTCACCCTGTAAAACGTGTATTTCAACATTTGTTTGACCATCAACAGCCGTTGAATATGTTTCAGATTTCTTCGTGGGTACTGTAGTATTTCGATTTATCATTTTTGTCATTACTCCTCCTAAGGTTTCTACACCTAAAGAGAGTGGAGTAACGTCGAGCAACAATATATCTTTAACTTCTCCTGCTAAAACTCCTCCCTGAATTGCAGCTCCAACAGCTACTACTTCATCAGGATTAACTGTTTGATTTGGTTCTTTACCAATTATTTTTTTAACTAAATCTAAAACAGCAGGTATTCTAGATGAGCCTCCAACCATAACAACTTCATCAATTTCACTAGTAGAAATTTTTGCATCACTTATAGCTCTTTCAACTGGGGTCTTACACCTATCAATTAAAGAAGCTGCTAATTCCTCGAACTTTGCTCTAGTAAGATTCAAATCCAAATGTTTTGGTCCTTCAGGCGTGGCTGTAATAAAAGGTAAATTTATTTCACTTTGCGTAGCATTTGAGAGCTCTATTTTTGCTTTTTCTGCAGCTTCAGTCAATCTTTGCAAAGCTTGCTTATCTTGTCTCAGATCAATTCCCTCATTAGATTTAAAAGTATTGGCTAAGTGATCTACGATGCATCTATCAAAATCATCGCCACCTAAATGTGTATCTCCAGATGTAGATAGAACTTCAGTTACTCCATCACCAGCTTCAATAACTGAAACGTCAAATGTACCTCCACCTAAATCAAAAACAAGAATTTTTTCATTTTCTTTATCCAAACCATATGCTAAAGCCGCAGCAGTTGGCTCATTAACAATTCTGAGAACTTCTAAACCTGCAATCTTTCCTGCATCTTTCGTAGCCTGTCTTTGGGAATCATTAAAATAAGCTGGAACTGTAATTACAGCCTGTGTAACTTTGTCACCTAGATATTTACCTGCATCATCTGCTAGCTTTCTCAAAACTTGAGAACTCACCTCTTCAGGAGAAAACTGTTTATCCAATATAGGACATTTTAATTTGACGCTAGAACCAGATTTTTCAACAGAATAACTAACTTCTTTAGATTCTTCATTAACTTCGTCAACTCTTCTACCTACAAAACGTTTTGCAGAATAAAAAGTATTTTCAGGGTTCATTACAGCTTGTCTTTTTGCTATTTGTCCAACAAGCTGATCTTGATTTTTTGTATATGCAACAACTGATGGAGTAGTTCTGAAACCCTCAGCATTTGCTATTACAGTAGGCTTACCACCTTCCATTACAGCGACACAACTATTAGTTGTTCCTAAATCAATTCCTACGACCTTACCCATGGGTAAATACTTTATATCTGTTATTCTCCATAATCGGTCATTAACGTAATTATTGTTACTCAAAGACGGGGTGTGGTTCCCGAACAGATCATTACTTTTAGGGTTAAAATTCTAAATATGATTTCAAGCAAGACATCTTTCATCGCATTAATTGGCAATCCAGTAAGCCATTCTTTGTCTCCAATTATGCAAAATGCTGCCCTTCAACATTTAGGCTTAGATTTAATTTATATTGCTGTACCCTGTAAAGATGAAGATCTAGAATTAATTCTTAATTCTTTTAAAAAGATTAATTGCATAGGTTTAAACGTTACAATTCCACACAAAGAAAAAGTATTTAATCTTTGTAGTGAAATCTCCCCTATAGCTAACAAACTTAAAGCAATTAATACCCTGAAATTAAATTCTGAAAAAGAATGGAGCGCAACTAATACCGATGTAGAGGGATTTATTTATCCATTAAAAAACTTAAACTTAGCAAAGAAAAAATCAATAGTTCTTGGCTCCGGGGGTGCAGCAAGATCTGTTATTCAAGGTTTAATAAATTTAAATCTTTCAACAATTTCAGTAATATCACGTAACAAATCATCACTAGATGCATTAATAAAAAACTTTGATAATCAAATTCAACTACAGGGTTTATTGCATAGTGATGATCAAGCTCAAAATTTAATTGAGGAAGCAGATTTAGTTGTAAATACAACACCAGTAGGAATGAAAACAACCAAAAATAAAATGAATTTATTGCCATATGGAGATTATTTTTGGAGATCTCTTAGCTCAAAAACAATTGTTTATGATTTAATTTATAATCCTGCCCCAACTCATCTATTGAAATTTAGCGCCAATAAAGGATGTATGACTATCGATGGCTTACAAATGCTTGTTGCTCAGGGATTGAAATCATTATCATTTTGGACAAATGGCTTAGAAGTGCCTTTTAATGTTATGAATGATGCACTCAAAAATCATCTTTAAAATAATGCCAATTTTAAAGGAACTGCACATCATGATGTATCGTTAAAGATGAACAGACGCTCATAACATCAATTTTATGAGCCAAAGACCTTGTCTGAAACTATGAACAATCAACAATCTTATTACGAAACTATGTATATCCTCCGCCCAGATATTGCGGAAGATGAAGTAACTAACCACATTGATAAATACAATAAGCTTTTAGAAGAGTTTGGCGGTACCATTCTCGATAGTCAAATGAGGGGTAAAAGAAGATTAGCTTATCAAATAGCAAAACATAGAGAAGGTATTTACGTCCAACTAAGTCATCAAGGGGATGGACAACATATTTTCAAAATCGAAAAAGCAATGAGACTAAGTGAAGATGTTATTAGATACATGACCGTTAAACAAGAAGGGCCTTTGCCAACTCCGAGACCTTCTACGAAGAGTTTAAATCAAACAAATGATAAAGAAAACCCAGAAACTAAAGTTGAATCTAAGGAAGAACAACCAGTAGCAAGCGCAGATACTTCAACTGCGGGAAAAAGTGATAATGAAACCAAAGATAATGCAGAATCTTAATTATTAATCTTTTGTTTTTGAATTTAACTCAGCCCATATCTTATTAGACATACCCCACATGTAAATAAAACCCTCTGCTAAAGAATGATTAAAAACATCGTCTTTGCTATAAGTTGCCAAATCTTCCCTATAAAGTGAATTATTTTCCGACATTCTCCCGATAACTATTGCGTTCCCCTTATGAAGTCTAATCTTTACTCTTCCATTAACTGAAGTTTGAGTCGACGAAATAAATGAATCTAGACTATCTTTAAGAGGACCAAACCAGAAACCTTGATAGACAAGTTGACCCCATTTTTTTTCAACTATTCCTTTAAAATCGACAACATCTGGATTTAATGTAATGCTTTCTAATTCCTTGTGAGCTTTGATTAAAAGTAATAGGCCAGGTGTTTCATAAATCTCTCTACTTTTAATTCCTACTACTCGATCTTCAATCATATCAATTCTTCCAAAACCATGCTCACCTGCGAGAACATTAGCTTTTTTAATAATCTCTACAGGGGTTAAAGATTCATCATTAATTCCAACAGGAAGCCCATTTTTAAAAATAATTTCTATTTCTTGAGGAGAATCTGGTGAATTATCAATAGATGATGTCATTGCAAAAATATCTTCAGGTGCTTCTTTCATTGGGTCTTCTAATATGCCTGCTTCAATACTCCTACCAAGTAAATTAACGTCTATTGAATATGGTGATTTTTTTGATACTGGTGCAGGAATACCAAATTTTTCTCCGTAAACTATTGCCTCTTCCCTACTCATATTCCATTCCCTTGCAGGAGTAATGATTTTTAAATCAGGACCTAAAGCATTTATCGCCAAATCAAATCGGACTTGATCATTCCCTTTACCAGTGCATCCATGAGCTACTGCATCAGCACTAAACTCTCGAGCAATATTTACAAGATTTTCTGCAATTAAAGGCCTAGCGAGAGCTGTAGATAAAGGATATTTATCTAAATATAGTGCGTTTGCTCTAATGGCTGGAAAAGCGTATCTCTCAACAAAACTATTAACTAAATTACCAACAATTGATTGAGATGCACCAGAATTTAAAGCTTTTTGCCTAATAAGCTCTAAATCCTCGCCTTGGCCAAGATCTGCCACAAAAGTAACCACTTCTGAAATTCCATATTCATTCTTTAAATATGGAATACAAACGCTCGTATCAACGCCACCAGAATAAGCTAGTACAACTTTTTTTACCTGCTGCATCTAAATTTGCTCCATAAATTTAAATTTTTTGACGTAATTAAGAATTTGAAGACTTATTCAAGACTAATACTATTGTAACTAAGAGAGCTGGACCAAAAACTAGTAATAAGAGAAGAAAGTTATTAATTATTAAAAGATTGGGATTCAAATACCCAATAATTTTTAATAATCCAGACAGCAGCAATGAAATTAACCAAATAAAAAGGTATTTTAAATTTCCTTTATCAAACAAAGTTTTTAAGTGTGCATCATTATGTATTATCTTATATATAGAACAAAACCTTTAATGGATTCAAATAAATTAAAACTTAGATTGGATGATATCTCAGAAGTCAATCCTGCTTTAACTTGCTACCACAGAGATGATCCAGCTCCTGTGTTGCCATTAAGAGAGGAACCTGATCTACTATCTTGGCTCGAAAATACAGGTAGACTCGTTTCAGAAAAAGATGGAGATTCACAAGAGATTAGTACAATAGAAGAAGAAGAACTTTCAGCACTTATGGGAGAAAAGGAAGATTATAAAACTGAAGAAGATCCTTCATTAGAAGATGATTGGGAAGATTAAAAAGTTTAACTTTGAATCTTTATTTATAATAAATACTTTTGCTTTAATAGTTACCTCCTATTTTTTTAATAATTTTATTTTTACAGGAGTTTACATATTATTCTTCTTTATTTCGATTTTTACAACAAAAAATGGTCTAAAGATTATCAAAAAATTCAATTTACTTCAGAATATCAGGAATGAAGGCCCAGCTAATCACTTTAAAAAAAGTGATACTCCAACAATGGGTGGGATTTTTATGATAGTCCCTTTTTTAATTTTGCTTTTGATAATAACTATCAACTTAGGTTCTTTAAAATTATTTCTTTTATTACTTAGTATTTTTGGTTTCTTTATTACAGGATTTGTAGATGATTTTTTAAGCATTAAAAAAAAAGAGAACACAGGTTTAAAAACAAAAGAGAAATTTTTCTTACAAAGTGTCATCTCAATAATTTTTATATTGTTAGCCTATGAAAAAAATTTAATCAGTCCATTAATAACAGTTTCTGACTCCTGGGAAATAAATATGAATATTTTCATATTGCCAGTTTCTTTTTTTGTACTTGTGGGCATAAGTAATTCAGTAAATTTGACTGATGGACTGGATGGATTAGCCGCTGGATGCAGTGGGATTGTCTTTTATGGATTAGGAACAGAAATATTACTGAAAGAACAGCAAGAACTTTTTGTTTTTAGCATCTTATGTTTCGCGATGTCCGGCATATGCTTAGGCTTTCTTAAATATAATATTTATCCTGCAAAAATTTTTATGGGTGACACAGGATCTCTAAGTATTGGAGCAATGCTGGGTTCTATAGCGTTATTAACCAATAGCGTTTTTACCTTATCTATTTTCTCAGGAATATTTATTATTGAATCATTATCAGTAATAATTCAAGTAGGATTTTTTAAAATTACAAAAAAATTATTTCATAGAGGTAAACGCATATTTTTAATGGCTCCACTACACCACCACTTTGAACTTAAAGGAGTGAAGGAACAAAAAATAGTTGAAAATTTTTGGAAAATCAACATTTTACTTGTAATTTTAGGTATAGTTTTAAAAATCAATCTTTGAAAAATTTGTTATGAATTTTTTTACATGGAAAGATAATGGATTAACAAGTGACTGCTCAAGTCTTGATGCAATGGCATCAAGATTTGAAGAAACTGCTAACTTAATGAAAAAACTATCTAAGAAAGGCTTTAAACTAAAGAAAACCCAAAATAATCAACTAATTCTTCACCCTGATCCTGAAGTTTTTGATCAATGGGGTTTTATAAGTGAAGAAGTCCCTTTTAAACAACTTTGTTTAATGTCAGATGAAGAATAACTATTTAAACTTGAGAATTCTTCCATAAGTACTGATAAATAATTGCGTACATGAGTGTTCCAACTAAAGTGTCTGTTAACACCCTCAATTCCGTTTCTGCTCCATATTTTCCACTGATTATTATTTGATATTCCTTTTTCAAGAATAACTTTCAATTCATTAATATCAGTAACATCTACTAGAAGTCCATTTTCACATTTTGAACGAATTTCTTTTGGCCCTCCATCATTTGTTGATATTATTGGTAATCCACATGAAGAAGCTTCAAGAAGAGTTAAACCAAAAGGCTCTGTTAAAGCTGGATTTACAAATACACCACCTCTGCTAGCAGCCCACCTATATAAAGCAGGAATCTGACTTGGAAGATGTTTTTTGGGATAAGCTACCTTTCCGTACAAATTATATTTATCAATTGTTTCAAAAATATTATTGAAAACTTCTTTTTGTTGGGAGTCAAGTTTTGAAGTACTATCTCTACAACCTAAAATCAAAATTAAATTAGTTTTTCTTTTTAATTTTTCAGATCTTCCATATGCTTCAATCAAAGCTGGAATATTTTTTCTTCGTACAGCTCTAGAAATAGTCAAAAATGGAGGTTTAGTAGAATCCTTTAGAAAAGGTTTCATCATGTTATCAATTTCAGCTGTCTCGCTTGTGGAGTGAATATGGTGAAATTTATTATGATCAACACCAGGAGGAATAACTTTAGCTTTGTGAGGTGAAAAAGAAGAATACTGGGAATATTGATACACTGACTCTTGTTTAGTGCTTGTAACGACAATATCTGCAGACTTCAATGCTTTTTCTTCTGCCTCAATTCTTTTACTTATAGAATAAAGTTTTTCTATTTGATTATTTTTTAAACCCGTATCAAGCAATTTCCTTTTTTTCTCTCTTCCTAAAGAATGACCAGTAAAAATAAGAGGAACGTCTAAGGATTTACTTAGTTTAACTCCTACATATCCAGCATCTGCATAATGTGCATGAATGAAATTAGGCTTTTTATTTTTTTTATAGTAAGAAATTAGTTTTTCAATTAAATTATCTAGATAAGGCCAAAGCAATTCCTTTCTTAAATATTTATTAGGTCCAAATTTGAATCTTAAAATTCTAACTCCAGGCTCTACAAATTCTTCTTCTTGAGAATATTCATCTTCTACTTTAGGGTCATTTATTAAACGAGTAACTAAATCAACTTGATCAACTTCTGAAGTATTAGCCAAACTTTTAATTAACTCTAAAACGTATTGTGTTTGCCCTCCTGTATCTGCATCCCTTCCTAACTCAAGATTTTTAGAACGTATAAGACCATGTAAATGTAAATGTAAAAATTTCAACTTCATTCAGCAAATCCTCCGATAAACGGCCTTTAATACAAATAAGCTGAATTTTCCAAGGAAATATTAAGAAAGCATTATGATTTGAAACTTTTTTAACATTAAAGTTTTCAAAAAGTAGTTATAGAGGGGTTTTATATCCCTTTTAAAAAGAATTTCGTATTGCTTAAATAGTTAAAATAAAAAGAAATACAACAAGGATTTTCTTATTTCAGAACCTTTTTAAGATATTTTGCTGTATGACTTTTAGGATTTTTAGCTACATCCTCAGGAATACCTTCTGCAATGATTTCTCCTCCTTTATCCCCTCCATCAGGTCCTAAATCTATAATCCAATCTGAACATCTAATAACATCTAAATTATGTTCAATAACAATTACTGAATTACCTTTATCTACCAAACGTTGTATCACATCCATTAATTTATGAACATCATAAAAACTTAACCCTGTAGTTGGTTCATCAATCAGATATAAAGTTTTTCCAGTAGCCCTTTTTGACAATTCCGTGGCTAACTTAACTCTTTGAGCCTCTCCACCAGATAATGTAGGAGCTGGCTGGCCTAATTTGACATATCCTAAGCCAACATCAACCAATGTAGATAATCTATCAGCAGCTTGAGGTATAGCAGAAAAAGTTTCTGCAGCTTGTTCAACGGTCATCTCTAAAACATCAGATATATTGAAACCTTTATATTTAACTTGAAGAGTTTCTCTATTAAAACGAGCTCCTTTACATACTTCACATTGAACATACACATCAGGTAAAAAATTCATTTCAATAACATTGACTCCCTGGCCTTTACAAGCTTCGCATCTTCCTCCTTTCACATTAAAGCTAAATTGACCAGCCTGATAACCTCTTGCTTTTGCTTCTACTGTAGCAGTAAATATCTGCCTTATAGGGTCAAAAGCACCTGTATATGTAGCAGGATTTGATCTTGGAGTTCTTCCTATTGGAGATTGATCAATAACGATAACTTTATCAATTGCCTTTATCCCCTTTAACTCTTTTACACCTTGAGGAAAAGGGACTTTTAATCCAAGAGAATGACATAATGCAGGATGAAGTAATTCATTTATCAAAGTGCTCTTTCCACTTCCACTCACACCAGTTACAGAAACTAACCTTCCTAAAGGAAATTCAACAGAAATATTTTTTAAATTATTTTTAGAGCAATTATTTAAAATTAAACTTTTTTTTACAGATGATCTACGTTCTTTTGGAGTAGGAATTGACTTCCTACCACTAAGATAAGCTCCAGTTAATGACTTTTCTGAATTTAATACATCTTGATAAGATCCTTTAGCAATAATTTCCCCACCATAAACACCTGCCCCTGGACCAATATCTACTAAATAATCTGCGGATTTCATAGTATCTTCATCATGTTCAACGACAACCAAAGTATTTCCCAAGTCTCTTAAGCTTTTTAATGTTTCTAATAATCTGTCATTGTCTCTCTGATGCAAACCAATACTTGGTTCATCTAATACATATAAAACGCCAGTAAGACCTGCACCTATTTGTGTAGCCAATCTAATACGCTGAGCCTCACCACCAGACAAAGTCATAGCTGGTCTATCTAAAGTCAAATAATCTAAGCCTACATTAATTAAAAACTTCAAACGTAAACGAATCTCTTTTAAAACCAATTCACCTATCTGCTTTTGTTTTTCTGATAAAGATATATTTTCTTTCTTTGTCTTACCTAAGCCCATAATACGCTCTACGTGATTTAGGGTTTCAGAAACGCTTATAGAAGTTAAATCAGTAATGTTGTATGGACCAAGTTTAACTGCCAAAGCCTCAGGTCTTAATCTTTTTCCAGAACATGTCTTACAGGGAACTAATTCTAGATACTTTTCTAATTTTTGTCTAACTGATTCTCCATTGGCTTCATTCAATTGCCTTTCTAATATTGGCAAAATCCCCTCAAAAGGTCTTTCAAAACCACTAGAAGTTTTAAAACGACTATCAGCTTGGATTAATATTGGTTTATCTGATCCCAAAAGTAGAACTTTTTTTTGCAAATCACTTAAATCTTTCCAAGGAGTTTTTAATTCAAAACCATAAGCTTGTCCTACAGAATAAAGTAAAGAGAAGTAATAAGTATTATCTTTTTCACTCCAAGGAGCTATTGCAGCATAAACAGGTAATGTTTTATCTGGTATCACTCTATCCGCAGTAAATTTTTTTAAATAACCAATCCCATGACAATCTGGACAGGCCCCATATGGGCTATTAAAAGAAAATAATCTAGGAGAAAGTTCTTCAACGATAGATCCATGTACAGGACATGCATAATTTTCTGAGTAAAGTTTTTCTCTTTCTAAGTTAGAAGGTAAGTTTTCTCCTTTTTTTGGAACAACTTCTACTATTGCTAAGCCATCCCCTCTTTTGAGACAAGTTTGTAGAGAATCATTTAATCTTTCTTGTATGCCTTCTCTTGCAATTAATCTATCTACTACTACCTCAATATTATGAATTTGATTTTTATCTAATTCAATACTATCAGCAAGTTCTCTTACCTCTCCATTGATTCTTACCCTAGCAAATCCTTCAGCAGCTAGTCCGCTTATTAATTTTGTATGTGTTCCTTTCTTGCCTCTTACAACAGGAGCCAACAATTGGTACCTTGTTCCTTCTGGTAAAAGAAGAATTTGATCCACCATTTCATCAATTGTTTGAGGCGCAATTGGAATCCCACAATGGTGACAATGAGGCTCACCAGCACGACCAAACAATAATCTTAAATAATCTTGTATTTCCGTTACTGTTCCAACTGTTGATCGAGGATTATGACTTGTAGACTTTTGATCAATTGAAATAGCAGGTGATAAACCTTCAATATTGTCAATATCTGGTTTATCTACTTGACCCAAAAATTGCCTTGCGTATGCAGAAAGACTCTCAACATATCTTCTTTGACCTTCAGCAAAAATAGTATCAAAGGCCAGAGAACTTTTACCACTTCCACTCACACCTGTAAAAACTATAAATTTATTCCTAGGTAGAGAAAGATCAATATTTTTTAAATTATGCTGACGAGCTCCCCTAATATTAATTGAGTTATCTTCTCCAAAACTACTATCAACTTTATTAACCATGTTTAAATCTAAATTATGATTTAAAAAGGTTATTATAGTAGAAATTTTTTTATATTACGCAGCTGAGCGATCAAGAAGTCTAGAAGCATATTCGTTTACTTCGTATGAACCTCCACCTATAAGTTCTATTAGTTCATTTTTTCTTTGATTTTTTGTAGTTAGTTTTGTGATTGAAGTAAAAGTTATCCCATTAATTACGTTTTTATTAACTTTGAAATGAGCTGATCCTCTTGCAGCAAGAAATGGCTGATGTGTAATACATAAGACCTGTTGATTTTTAGAAATTTCTTTTATAAGCTCCACCAAAGAAAATAGAGATTTACCGCTTAAACCACTATCAATTTCATCTAAAAAAAAAGTATTGGGTTTTTTAGAAATACTTGATTTAAGAGCTAACAAGAATCTTGACATTTCTCCGCCAGAAATAACATTTGATAATGGAGCAAGCTTCTGATCAGGATTAGCCGAAAACAAAAAATTTATATCGTCAATTCCATCGCCAGAAGGCTTGCACTCAGAAAATTGAATTGAGAAGTTTGCATTTTCTAAACCTAAATTGCTTAAAATTGACATTACTGAAATTTGTAATTGTTTAGCAATTTTTTTTCTTTCAGTAGATTGAATATCAAATAAAGAATTTAGATTACTTTGTAAATTCTCAATTTGAGCTTTAATCATGGAAATATCATTACCTTGATCATTTTGTTGAAAATACGTTTTTAATTGATCGCGCTTTTCAATTAATTGAGTTAAATCTAATGAAAAAGTTCTCTCTAAGTTTTTTAAAAAGAATAATCTTTTTTGTATTTCTGGAAGATTAGATTCATAATTTTCTATTTCTTGCAAATATGATTTTAAATCAAAAATTAAATCTTCAACATCAGCATGAATATTTAATAACTTCTCTCTAAATTTTTGAATCTTTTGATCGAAATCTGCTGTTTTATTTAAAATCTTTAGTGATTGATTGATAAAAGAAGTTACTGACGGTTCATCATGACTAAAATTGTTTAAGTTTTCTAATGATGATTTAATTGAATTATTAATTTCTAGATTATTTACTAGTTTATTTTCTAATAACTCTAATTCTAAAATTTCTTCACTTGAATTTAAATCAGCTTCTTCTAAACTCTTCAACATGTGCTTAATTGCCAAGTTTTTTTCTGTTTGATTCCTAGAAAATTCTATTTTTTCATGCATTAATCCTTCTAAAACTTTAGTTTCTCCCCATATACTTTTAATCCTTTCGCTAGTATCTCTTGATTCTTGGGAACATAAGTCATCAATAATTAATCTTCTCTTATCTAAAGAATCAAATATAAAAGTGTCGGATTGACCTGCAAAATCAATTAAAAATCGTCCAAGCTTTTCTAATAATTGTCTATTTATTGATAAATTATTAACGCTATATTTGGATAAAATTTTATTATTTTTTTTATAAGATTTTCTTTTAATTTGTAATTCTGAAGAAGTTATTTCAAAACCATTAACAATTAACCAATCATTAATTTGGGGCGAAGAAGAAAATATGGCCTCGATAAAGCAAAAATCATTTCCTGGACGTATTAAATGTTTTAGAGGTATATTAGTTCCACCAAATAAAGCATTTAGGGAATCCACAATTAATGATTTTCCTGAACCTGAATCTCCCGTTATGATATTCAAACCTTTTTCGAAATTAATTTCTATAATTTCTATTAAGGCAATATTTTTTATTTTTAGTTGTATTAACATGATAATTCTTCCATATAGAAAAATTAACTTCTTTTTTAAAAAAATAAAGGTTTTAAATATATAAAGTTATGAAAGAAGATTTTACCGATTTTATTGAGGTCTCTGGACTCTTAAATTATGATCCAGATACAATTTCTAAAATATACAAAAAAAATCCTAAAAGACTTTTAAAAAGACTTTGGCAAACACTCCTACCTATTTTTGCTTACATCTTTTCCGTTGGATGGGATAAATTAACTGGAAGACTGAAAAATGAAGAGCAAGCAAGATTTAGAGCAAGAGAATTAACAAATTTGTTAGTAGAACTTGGACCTGCATTTGTTAAGGCAGGTCAAGCTTTATCAACAAGACCAGATATAATCCCAGCTATTCTTCTAGAAGAATTATCTGAATTGCAAGATCAGCTCCCTGGTTTTGATGGCGATAAAGCTATGGAATTAATAGAAGAAGATTTAGGAAAAAAAATAGATGAGATTTTTTTAGAAATTGATAAAGAGCCAATTTCTGCTGCCTCTTTAGGTCAAGTGCATAAAGCTAAATTAAAAAATCAAGAGATCGTTGCAATAAAAGTACAACGGCCAGGTTTAAGAGAACAAATAACCTTAGACCTTTACATTGTAAGAAATATTGCTTATTGGCTAAAAAACAATATTGGATTGATAAGAAGTGATCTAGTTGCTTTGATTGATGAATTAGGCAAGAGAGTTTTTGAAGAGATGGATTATCTAAACGAAGCTGCAAATGCAGAAAAATTTAGAGATATGCATAAACATAACAAGATGATTGCCGTACCAAAAATTTATAAAGAAATAACTTCAAGAAGAGTTTTAGCAATGGAATGGATAGACGGTACAAAATTAACAAATTTAGAGGACGTAAAAAAATTAGGAATTAATCCTGATGACATGATTGATATAGGGGTGCAATGCAGTTTAGAACAGCTTTTAGAACATGGTTTTTTTCATGCAGACCCGCATCCAGGTAATTTATTAGCCTTAGAAGATGGAAGATTATGTTATCTAGATTTTGGAATGATGAGCGAGGTTTCCAGAGAATCTAGGTCAGGATTAATTCAAGCAGTAGTCCACTTAGTAAATAAGAACTTCGATAAATTGTCTCAAGATTTCGTAAAATTAGGATTTTTATCAGAGGAAGTTAATCTAGAACCCATTGTTCCAGCATTTCAAGATGTTTTCATTAACGCCGTTGAACAGGGAGTTTCGAAAATGGATTTTAAGAGCGTTACTGACGATATGTCTGGTGTTATGTATAAATTCCCCTTCAGACTACCCCCTTATTATGCTCTTATAATTAGATCATTACTTACATTAGAGGGAATAGCTTTAAGCGTAGATCCAAACTTCAAAATATTAGGCGCAGCTTATCCCTACTTTGCAAGAAGATTAATGGAAGACCCTGATCCACAATTAAGGGAAAGCCTTAAAGAAATGCTTTTTGATAATAAAAAATTTAAATGGGATCGTTTAGAAGATCTTCTTTCTAACGCTGCAAAGCAAACAAACCTCGATTTAGAAAAACTTTTAGACGAAGTTATAAATCTTCTCTTTTCTTCAAATGGAGGATTTCTTAGAAATGAGATAGTTGAAGGTTTAACAAATCAGATAGATTTACTTAGTCTAAAAATATTGAAAAGTTTTAATAATTATCTTCCACAATCAATTAAGTTAAACACTACCAACGAAAATAATAACTTGAGTGAACTTATTATTTATGTTGAGCCATTGAGAAACTTTTTAGAGATTTTACAAAAAGTACCGGGATATTCAATTGACATTTTTCTAAAAAGATTGCCAAGACTTGTTAATGAGCCCTACACAAAAGAAATGGGTATAAAAATTGCAAAAAAAGTAACTGAAAAAGGAGTAGTAAGACTTGTTAAGATTGCAGCTGGTGCAAATATATAAATGAAGTTTAATAAATTTTTAAAATTTAAAATATTTTTTATTTTAGTAATTTCTCCATTATTTTTTAATGTTCCAAAAGCTTATGCTGCTGAAGAAATTAAAATCACGTATAGCATATTTTCTAGAACAATTAAAGTAAATTCATTAAAAACTTTTGCTAAAGAAGGTAAATCTACAAGACAATTAAAAAGAATCTTGAAAGCAACTGGGTCTGCCGATAAAGATATTAGAAAAGTTTTAAACAAAGATTTTGAAGTGCCTATTACCATTGCAAGCAAACTAATATATTCTGAAATAGGAAATGTTTTTTTAACAAGGCTTTCATCTATAATTCACCCACCCAGAGCTACTGACGAAAGAACAGGTATGCTGGCCCTAAGAGCAAGCGTAATTCAAGGAATTTACAAAGGAAATGGAAAAATAAATCTAGTAAATTTTTTTGAAGGATATCCAACTAAAACTGTAATTTTAGATGTCAGCGCTTTGAGCAAAGTTATGAATAAAGTAGAATCGATTTCAGAATTATTAACCTTTTTCACCAACTCACCTCTAGAAAAAATCAAAACGAATTAAACAACCATGGTGTTATTCAATAAAATAAAAAATAAACTGCGTATTAATTACAGAAAAAAAAGATGGCCAGGTCTAATAAAAGCTTATAAACAATATCTTCCAGTTACAAAGAAAACTCCTATTATTTCCCTAAATGAAGGAAATACACCACTAATTCTAAGCGAGTCAATTAGCAACTTAATTGGAAATGGAACAAAAGTTTTTTTAAAATATGATGGCCTTAATCCAACAGGATCTTTTAAAGATCGTGGAATGACTATGGCAATTAGCAAAGCGAAAGAAGAAGGCCGTGAAGCAGTAATTTGTGCAAGTACTGGAAATACCTCTGCTGCTGCTGCTGCATATGCTTCGAGAGGAGGATTAAAACCTTATGTTCTAATCCCAGAAGGATTTGTTGCACAAGGAAAGCTTGCGCAAGCATTAATGTATGGTGCTGAAATAATATCTATTAATGGAAACTTTGATAAGGCTCTTGAAATTGTTAGAGATTTATCCTCAGAACATCCTATAGAGCTTGTTAATTCTGTTAATCCATATCGAATACAAGGACAAAAGACGGCAGCTTTTGAAATAGTTGATGACTTAGGTTATGCTCCTGATTGGCTTTGTATTCCAATGGGTAATGCAGGAAACATAACTGCTTATTGGATGGGATTTAAAGAATATTCAACAATAAAAAGGAATTTGAAATTACCAATAATGATGGGTTTTCAGTCCGAAGGCTCTGCTCCATTAGTAAAAAATATAATAGTTAAGGATCCAGAAACAATTGCAACTGCAATAAGAATTGGAAATCCTGTAAATAGAGAAAAAGCAAAAAAAGTAAGGAAAGAGAGTAAAGGAGACTTTCAATCAGTTACAGATGAAGAAATAATCAATGCTTATAAAATTCTTGCCAAAGAGGGAGTATTTTGTGAACCTGCCAGTGCAGCATCAGTTGCTGGACTGATTAAAAATAAAAATAGAATTCAGAAAGAATCTTCTATTGTTTGTGTTCTGACTGGAAATGGATTGAAAGATCCTGATTGCGCTATAAAAAACAATGATGCTATTTTTAGGCAAAATATTGAACCTTCATTAAAAAATATAACTAAGATCTTAGGATATTAAAATCCAAAAAAAATAGTGTCTGTGGAAATCAATTAAAAATAGACCTCATTTGTTGAAAAGTACATAACAATAAATTCTATTTGTTGAATAAATTTAAAATTTTCGAAAAAAGTAAAAAATATTCAACAAATAATAAAGTTTTTACACATATTCTTTTTTTCCAAAACTAAATAAACAAGCTGTTTTATTGAAGAATTCCACAGTTCCCACAAAAACTACTACTACTAGATTTTTTATTTTATTATTCATTTTTATATTAGAAAAAGAGTGAAAAAAAATGTATTGAATTTAATTTACGAAAAAAGTATATTGTATTTGTAAAAAGTCCAAATTCTGATGGAAATTATTTGTAATCAAAATGAATTAAATAATGCTATACAACTAGTAAGCAAGGCAGTTGCTTCAAGGCCAACGCATCCAATTCTTGCAAACATACTTCTAACAGCTGACGAAGGAACTAATAAAATTAGTGTCACAGGATTTGACTTAAATTTAGGAATTCAAACTTCTTTTGATGGAACTGTCAAAAATAGTGGAGCTATTACTATACCTTCAAAACTTTTATCCGAAATAGTAAACAAACTACCTAATGAAACTCCTGTTTCTCTAGAAGTAGACGAGAATTCAGATAATATTCTAATAAAAAGTGATAGAGGTTCTTTTAATCTAAAAGGGATCCCCTCTGATGAATATCCTAATTTGCCATTTGTTGAAAGCGGTACTTCTTTGAATATTGATCCTAGTTCTTTTTTAAAAGCTTTAAAATCTACCATTTTTGCCAGTAGTAATGATGATTCAAAGCAACTACTAACAGGTGTCAATTTTACTTTCAAACCAAATTATTTAGAGTCTGCTTCTACAGATGGTCATAGATTGGCTGTTGCCTTAATTGGTAATGAAGAACATATTAAAAATAAAGAAAACTCATCTTCAAATGTTGATGATTTATCGGTAACTATCCCAACTAGATCACTGAGAGAAATTGAAAAACTAGTATCTTTGAGAACCTCAGAAAATTCAATTAAGCTTTTCTATGACAAAGGTCAAGTAGTATTTATATCTTCTAATCAAATAATTACTACAAGAACTTTAGAAGGTACTTATCCTAATTATTCACAATTAATTCCTGATTCTTTTTCTAAAATTCTAAATTTTAATACAAAAAAATTAATTGATTCATTAGAAAGAATTGCTGTTCTGGCTGATCAGCAAAGTAGTGTTGTAAAGATTAAATTAGATGATACAGATTTAGCTTCAATCAGTGCAGATGCTCAAGATATTGGAAATGCAAATGAATCAATACCTGTTTCTTATTCAGGCGAAAATTTTGATATTGCATTTAACGTAAGATATTTATTAGAAGGTTTAAAAGTTATTGCTTCTGAAAATGTACTTTTAAAGTGTAATATTGCAACTACTCCAGCGGTTTTTGTACCAGAAGATAATCTTAATTCTTTTACTTATTTAGTTATGCCTGTGCAGGTTCGTTCTTAATTTGAAATTACCTAAAGAGATTTTACTAAGTGAATTATTAAATTATAGTGTTAAGGGTAATATGGTCCTTAATTATGGAAATGGTGAAAATGTTTGGATGCATCCTCCAGTTCACCGTATTCTAGGATGGTACTCTCGTCCTTCAAATTTTGATTTAAAAAGAAATGTTTGGCGATTAAATCAAATTACTCAAATCATAGATAATGAAATTTATGTCAAAGGCGATCCAGCTATTTCGGATTTAGCAACTTTAAATAGGTTCCCAACTCTAATAGAAGCTAATCTTATAAATATAAATGGATCAAAAATAGGATTCATTGCAGATTTTTTATTTGAAATGAAAACGGGAAAAATTAAATATTACTTAGTTTCTAGATCTAATCCTAAGATTCCAGGTTCTAGTAGATGGAAATTAAATATTGATAATATCAATGACCAACAACCGGGATTGGTATTTTGTGAAAGTAATTCTTTAGATGATTTACCTTTAATAAAATCAAGTATTAAAAATGAATTTATGCAAAAAGGAAAAAAAATTTTTGATAGATTTGATGATATGAAAAATATTGCTTCTAATAGATTAGAGGAATGGCTTGAAGAAGATGAAGATATTAGCCAAAACTTAGATTTTAAACAAAAAAGTTTTTATAATAATGACAAAACACCTATACCGTCTAGTGAAAAAAAAGAAGATGACCCTTGGATCTAAATAATGATAAATCAAGAAAATAATGATCTATATGATCTTAATGAAGCACTACAAGTTGAAAATTTAACACTTAATGATTACGAAGAAATTTGCAAAAGATTAAAAAGAAAACCTAACAGAACGGAATTAGGTATGTTTGGCGTTATGTGGTCAGAACATTGTTGTTATAGAAATTCAAAACCTTTACTATCTAAGTTTCCCACAAAAGGTAAAAATGTTTTAGTTGGACCTGGAGAAAATGCTGGCGTTATTGATGTTGGAAATAATCAAAAACTTGTTTTTAAAATAGAAAGTCATAATCATCCTTCTGCTATTGAACCTTTTCAAGGCGCAGCAACAGGTGTAGGAGGAATTTTAAGAGATATATTCACAATGGGTGCTAGGCCAATCGCAGTCTTGAATTCATTGAGATTTGGCAACCTTGATAAATCATCAAATGTTGATTTACTACGAGGAGTTGTATCCGGTATTTCACATTATGGGAATTGCGTAGGTGTGCCGACTGTTGGAGGTGAAATTGACTTTGATGATAGTTACTCTGGAAATCCTCTAGTGAATGTTATGGCTTTAGGACTTTTAGAGACTGAGGAAATCGTTTGTTCTGGAGCTAAAAATGTAGGATCACCAGTGTTATATGTTGGTAATACAACTGGCAGAGATGGTGTTGGTGGTGCTAGTTTTGCTAGTTCAGAATTAACTACAACTTCATTGGATGATAGACCTGCTGTTCAGGTAGGTGATCCATTTGTTGAGAAAAGTCTTATTGAAGCTTGTTTGGATGCTTTTAAGACAGGGGATGTAATTGCAGCTCAAGATATGGGTGCTGCAGGTTTAACATGCAGTAGCGCAGAAATGGCCGCAAATGGAAATTTAGGGATATCTATCGATTTAGATTTGGTCCCTTCTAGAGAAGATGATATGTCTTCATACCAGTATTTATTATCTGAATCGCAAGAAAGAATGTTATTTGTCGTTAAACAAGAAAAAATTAATGATCTTATTGAAAAATTTAATAAATGGGGATTATATGCCAGTGTTATTGGTGAAGTGATAGGAACTAATGAAGTAATTATTTCTCATAAAGGTAAAATTGTGGCCCAAATACCTACTTCTGCCTTATCTGATGATACTCCTGTTAATTTTCACAATGTGATTAATAACCCACCAGATGATCTTTTAAATAAATGGGAATGGAAAGAAAATGATTTACCAGAAATTCATGAGCAAAAAATATTTTCATTGAAGGAAAATAAGAATTTTTCTTTTTCAGAAATCATTTTAAAACTACTCTCTAATCCATCAATAGCTTCTAAACGATGGATTTATAAACAATATGATTCTCAAGTTCAGGCAAATACAGTTTTTAAACCTGGAAAATCAGATGCAGCAGTAGTAAGACTAAGAGAACAAAATAAAAAAAATAAAAGTAAATTATTTTCTGGTGTCGCTGCTTCAGTTGATTGCAATAGTAGATGGGTTGCGCTTGATCCTTTTAGAGGATCTATCGCTGCCGTTGCTGAGTCCGCTAGAAATGTTAGTTGTGTTGGTGCTGAACCAGTAGCAATTACAAATAATTTAAATTTTTCTTCCCCCGAGAATGAAATAGGATATTGGCAACTTTCATCTTCATGTAATGGAATTGCTGAAGCCTGTAAAGCTTTAGAAACTCCTGTTACAGGAGGTAATGTATCTTTATATAATGAATCAAAAAATAAAGATAATCTAATTACTCCTATCAATCCTACACCTGTTATTGGAATGGTTGGAAAGATAGATAATGTCGAAAAAGCTATAAGTAGTGAATGGAAAAATATTGAAGATGAAATCTGGTTAATTGGTTCTTCCAAATCAGAAATAAAAATTGCAGCTAGTTCTTATTTGGAATATTTTCATGGAGAAATTACAGGTCGGCCTCCAAAAATAGATTTGTTGGATGAAAAGTTTTGCCAGAGTTTTTTAAGAAATGCGATTTTAAATAGTTTTGTAGTTTCTTCGCACGATATCAGCGACGGAGGTTTAGCTATAGCTTTAGCAGAGTCTTGCATTTTGTCCTCAATGGGCGCAACTATAGAATTAGAGAAAAATGTAAATAGAGTTGATAATTTGTTGTTTGCCGAAGGGGGGTCAAGAATTATTTTTTCAATTAGTAAAATGAAACAAAATGAATGGTTTAATTATTTAAAACAAAATCAAATAAATTTCCCATCAAGTGTTTTTGTAAAAAAAATAGGATACGTATCTAGTGACACGCTGAAGATAAAAATCAACGAAAAAAATATTTGCAATATTAGGGTTGAGGAATTAACCGAAAAATTTAATAATAGTATTTCAGGTTACTTTTAAATATGAAAAATATTTTTCAACTATTAATCATTTTAAGATATTAAGTTATGTGCGGAATAGTTGGAATTGTTTCTTCAAATGATGTAAATCAAAAAATTTACGATAGTCTTTTGCTTTTGCAGCATAGAGGTCAAGACTCAACAGGCATAGCAACAATGGAAAATACTGTTTTTCATATACATAAGGTTAAAGGTCAGGTTAATACAGCTTATAGAACTAGAGATATGAGGAATTTAATTGGCAAAATTGGGTTGGGTCATGTTAGGTATGCAACAAAAGGATCAGCAGAAAGTGTAGAAGAAGCACAGCCTTTTTATGTTAATGCTCCTTATGGAATTGTTTTGATACATAATGGAAATTTGACTAATACCAGAGATTTAGAAAAACAGTTATTTAATGTCGACAAGCGGCATACAAATTCTTCAAGTGATACTGAAATGTTGTTAAATGTATTTGCGACAGAATTACAAGAACAAATTAATAATCAAGAATTAGAACCTGATATTATTTTTAATGCGGTCAAATCTTTACATAAAAGAATTCAGGGGTCATATGCTTCAATTGCGTTAATTTCAGGACATGGTTTATTAGCATTTAGAGATCCTTTTGGTATTAGGCCTTTAGTCATAGGGAAAAGACTTTCATTAACCACAAAAAAAGAAGAATGGATGGTTGCAAGCGAATCTTTAGTGCTTGAGAATAATGATTATGAAGTAGTGAGAGATGTAGATCCAGGAGAAGCTGTTTTTATAAATCTTGATGGGGAGTTTTTCTCTAAGCAATGTTCTGAAAATCCAATGTTATTTCCCTGTGCTTTTGAATATGTTTACTTAGCTAGGCCAGATTCAATTATGAATGGAATTTCAGTCTATAAAGCACGTTTAAAAATGGGAGATTATTTAGCAGAAACAATAAAACAAACAATCAATTCTGGAGATATTGATGTAGTTATGCCTATTCCTGATTCCTCTCGACCCGCGGCAATGCAAGTTGCAAGACAGTTAGGGATAGAATATAGGGAAGGTTTTTTTAAAAATAGATATGTTGGCAGAACATTTATAATGCCTGGTCAGCAGAAACGTAAGAAATCTGTAAGGCAAAAATTAAATGCCATGAGTGCTGAGTTTAAAAATAAAAATGTATTAATTGTTGATGACTCGATAGTAAGAGGTACTACTTCAAAAGAAATTGTCCAGATGGCTAAAGATGCAGGAGCAAATAAAGTTTTTTTTACATCAGCAGCTCCTCCTGTTCGTTATCCTCACGTTTATGGAATTAATATGCCTAATAGAGATGAATTAATAGCTCATAATAGGACAATAAGTGAAATCGCCGATAAACTTGAAATTGATAACCTTGTTTATCAAAGTGTTGAAAGTTTGCGTAAATCTATAATTGGTGATTCTCCTATTAAAGGTTTAGAGATGAGTTGTTTTACTGGTGATTATGTAACTGGAACAGTAAATCAAGAATACTTAAATTGGGTTGAAAATGAATATAAATCTTAGTCAAGAAAGTTTTCAAGTCGGAAACAATTTTCAAGGTATTCATCAATATCTAATTTTAAAAAATCAATTAAAAAGTTTGATTTATTGGATTTGAAATTTAATTTATTTAGGTCTAATCTTGCAGATTTATTTTTATTAGTTTCAATATCAAGGTAATGGTTACTTGCAATTATTTTGATGAAGTAATCGTTTTTAAGTTGGGTTTTTTCATTCAAATATCCCAAACTGTATTCATTTGAGCAGTAAATTTCATCACTATTTATGCAAAAGATTTTTCCTTGTTTAGATATTAAAAAAATATTTTCTCCATCATTAAATGTACAACAAGAAACGATTTTTTCAGATGGTAAAAGTTTTGCAATGATTAATCCTTGGGATTGTTTAGAAGTTGGCGTTAAAAATTTATTTGATAAATTAAATTTAAAAATTCTTCCTATCGAGGTTAATATTATTAAATCTTTCCTTTCATTAGAAATAAAAGAATCAATTGTTTTTAAATTATTTTTTAATTTTGTAATAGTGAAAGATCTATTGCTTTTAATCATATCTTCATCAAATAAAACTTTTTTAAATCTTCCATCTGAATTTAATATGCATAAATAATTTTTAATGTCTTTTTTAATTGAGTGAAAATTTATTATCTCACTAGGATGAATATTTCCAAGAATTTTATTATCTAATTTATAGTCTTTATTAATATTTGATTCCCAATCAATGTTAAATACTTTTCCCGTATTTGTTATTCCAATTAATTTTATATTTTTTTCAATATTACCTATAAATTTTTGAATATTTTTATTATCTATAATTTTATTTACAACCTCAAATGATTTCTTGTAATTACCTAAAATCATCTTCTTTAAATAAAGTCTATTGTCTATATACATTTTTGTTTTTTTATTTATAAAGTCTTCTAATATCTGATTATTAAGCGTTTCTAATTCTTGATTTTGATTTATATTTTTAATTATTTTTGTTTTACGTATAACATTATATTTTTTCTTTAATATTAATAATTCTTCTATAAGTAATTCAAGTAATAATTCTCTTTGGTTCAACAATTTTTGAAAATAATTCTTTTTTTCTTCTAAATTTTTTATATCGTTATCAATTTGATTTTTTTCTAGATTTGTTAATTTTTTTAGTGGCATATCCAAAACTGAATTTGCTTGTTTTTCACTTAAGAAAAAATTTTCAACTAATTTTGATCTAGCTTGCGCAGAATTTTCTGATTCTTCTATAATTTCGATAACTTTTTTTATGTTTTTTGTAGCTTTAGATAAACCTTCTGATATTTCTAGTTTATCAAGGGTGTTTTTTAGAAAATAAAAAGTTCTTTTTCTAATTGTTTCTTCTCTAAATTCAAGAAAATAGTTGAGATATTTTTTTAGATTTAGTTGTACAGGTTTGCCTTTAATTAAAGCTAAGAAAATTGCGCCAAAGTTTGTTTGGAGAGTTGTTCTTTTATATAAATTAGAAATAACAAGTTCAGAATTAGAATCTTTTTTTAGTTCTATTACAATTCTCATTCCATCTCTATCGCTCTCATCCCTAATATCAGAAATCCCAGTAATCTTGCCTGAATTAACAAGTTCTGCGAGTTTTTCAATCCAACCTGCTTTATTAATTTGGTAAGGAAGTTCAGAAATGATTATTGCATTCTTTTTATGTTTTCCTTTGCCTAAATTTATCTCTTCCGTATTTACAACTCCTCTTATCGTTATAGATCCTTTTCCAGTTTGATAAAGTTCTTCTATTGCATGACTATAAATTAATTCTCCGCCTGTAGGAAAATCAGGTCCTTTGATAATGTTAGAAAGTTTTTTATCACTAATATCTTTATTTTTAACTATGGCAACTAAGCCATCTACAATTTCGCCTAGATTATGAGGCGGAATATTTGTTGCCATGCCAACTGCAATACCTGTTGAACCATTCAACAATAAGAATGGAAGTTGGGCTGGAAGCACATCTGGTTCTTTTTGAGAACCGTCAAAATTATTTGAAAAGCTTACTGTTTCTGATGCAATTTCTTCAAGAAATCCTTTATGAGCTATAGGCGCTAATCTGGTCTCGGTATACCTCATTGCTGCAGGTGGATCATTATCCACAGATCCAAAATTCCCATGGCCGTCAAGAGTAGGATACTTAGTTGAGAAATTTTGTACCAGCTTTACCAATGCATCGTAAACTGCTTGATCTCCATGTGGATGGTATTTTCCAAGTACATCTCCAACAACTCTTGCACACTTCCTGAATGGTTTATCAGGAGTTAAACCTAATTCGTGCATTGCAAATATGATTCTTCTTTGTACAGGCTTAAGACCATCTCTTGCATCAGGCAACGCACGTCCAACTATGACGCTCATTGCATACTCCAAGTAAGAACGTTGCATTTCTTCTTGAAGCGAGATGGAAGTGAAGTTTTTCTTATCCATTAGAGCGCAAATTTAAATAATTATTAAGTAACTAAATTAAGACTAATAGGTAAAAAAATATTTACCAGTATTGAACATTAAGTTGATTCACTAATTTTGGATTTTGCCAGTATTACATCTTTTTTAAGTTGTTCATTTTGTAAAAGAATTTCTGTAGAGGCTTGTAGTTTTTCTCCCCATAACTGTTCTTTTCTATAATCATAATAAACATATTTGGGATCTTTATCCAAAGCTTTTTTTGCTAGCTGAATGGCTAATTCATTATCTTTTATATTTATACATGAGGCTAGACCTAGTAATGGTTCAGCATTCTCCTCGATTGAGATTGCACTTTCAAAAAGTTTGATTGCGAGATTTACTCTGTTTTTTTCGAAATAAGCTAAACCTTGATTATTTATTGCTTGCCAGAAATCAGGCTTGATTTTTATAGATTTATCAAACAATTTTATAGCTCCCAAATAATTTTTTTCCATTAATAAAATATTTCCCAATTGAAAAATAGCTTTGTGGTTATTGGGCTCAATCTTTATTCCTTTTTCTAAAGCATTCTTTGCTTTTGTCTGTTGGGAAATTTTTAAATAAATATTACTTTTAGCAAAATATATTTCGCTAATATTTGAATTTATCTGTTCTGCTTTATTTAGAGAACTTAATGCATTTTTGTATTCTTTGTTAGCTATTTGTGCTTCAGCCAAAATCAACCATAGTTTTTCATCTTTTGCATTTATTTTTACTGCTAATTTTGCTAAGTTAAGACTGTCTTCATATTGACCAAAATAAAGTAGTTGATATGCATTTTTGCCAATATATAAACTTTGCTTTTGTAAGTTTTTTATTGTTGGGAAATAATAATAGGGAACTATTGCTCGAACTATTTCTATTTGAAAAAAATAAAAACAGATCATGGAGATCCAGATTGTTTTTTTTAAAAATGACTTCATATTTTAATTTTTTTATCCTTTATATTGGCTTGTATATTTCTTTTCCACATCCATGGTTTAATTCTTCTTAAAGTAGTTCCTTTGAGATTTTCCTGCCACTTTTTATCGTCCCAATTGAGGGAATCAATATTAAGATTTTTAATCCATTCTTTCGGCGTGGTTTCATGATTATTGTTGTATGGCACTGATTTATTCCATGGACAAACATCCTGACAAATGTCACATCCTGCAACCCATCCACCTAAATTTTTTTCTATTTTCTTCGGAATAGTTTTATCTCTGCTTTCTATTGTGTGATACGCAATGCATAAATCTGATTGAATTACAAATGGTTCTACAATTGCCTTTGTGGGACAATGTTTAATACAAATATCACATTTTCCACAAAGTGATTGATGAGGTGTATCTGGCATTAATTCTTTTGTGAGAATCATAAAACCCAAAGTAAACCAAGAACCATTTTTTTTGCTGATTAAATTACTATTTTTACCTATCCAACCAATTCCTGCTTCCTCTGCCCATGCTTTTTCAAGAAGAGGAGAGGTATCAACACATATTTTCCATTTGCAATCAGGGATTTCTGTGTTGATCCACTTACCAATATTCTTCAATCTTTTGTGAATCACTTTATGATAATCCTCACCTTGGCTAAATTTAGCTACCTTGAGGAAATTGTTGTTGCTGTTTTGTGAATTAATGTAAGTAAATCCAACGCTTAAAATACTTTTTGCATCTTCAAAAAGTGTGCCTATATTTTTTCTTTTTTCTGCTTCCATCCATTTCATTTCAGCATGATAGTTATTTGCTAACCATCTTTCTAATGCATTAGTTCTTAATTTTACGCGCGAACTACCTGGAATTGAAGCTATTCCGGCAACTGCAAAACCCTCAAAAATAGCCCTTTCTTTTAATTTTCTACTTATTTCTTTTTTTTCTTGAATCGTATCAATCATTTCTTTTTTTATAGCATTTCTTTTAAAAGTTAAGTTTGGGAGGAAAAACTTATAAATAAAATAGATATATTTAAGAAAAATATATCCTAACTTAGTAAAAACAGTTAAATTATTAGTAAAGTTAATATAGTTAAAACGTTATTTTGGTTGAATCTAATCAAAATCAAGATTCGAATTTAGGATCAAGGCTTCAACAAGATCTCAAAAATGATCTTATTGCTGGGTTGTTGGTTGTAATACCTTTAGCAACAACAATCTGGCTGTCATCATTAGTTAGTAAATTTGTTTTAACGTTAGTTACCTCAGTCCCAAAGCAATTAAATCCTTTTATTAATTTAAATCCTTTATTACAAGATTTAATTAATCTCACCTTAGGTTTGACTGTTCCTTTATTAGCTATTTTGCTTATAGGCTTGATGGCGAGAAATTTTGTAGGAAGATGGTTATTAGAATTTGGAGAGGGTACTTTATCAAAAATCCCAGTAGCTGGAGCGGTTTATAAAACTCTTAAACAATTGCTAGAAACTTTCTTAAGTAATAAATCAAATAGATTTAGACGAGTTGTTTTAGTCGAATATCCTCGTGAGGGACTATATAGTGTAGGCTTTGTAACTGGAGACGTAGGACCTTCTCTACAGCCCGAATTAGAAGAAAAGTTACTTAGTGTTTTCATTCCTACAGCACCAAACCCAACGACTGGGTGGTACACACTCGTTCCTGAGTCTTCTGTTAAGGATTTGAATATTTCTGTTGAAGATGCTTTTAGAACAATAATTTCTGCTGGGATAGTTAATCCAGATGAGAAAAATAACAACACAAATCCAACATTTTCAAAATTGTTTTCTCAATTACGAGCTTCTACTAATACTTCTTCTTAATTGATGCATAATAGATCCCTTTCTAGAGAGTTATCTTTAATTTCTCTTGGCCTTATAAAAGATAAGGGTGATTTTAAATTAAATAAATTTCAGATAGAAGAAATTTTTGAATCTGCGTTGGATTCTCTAATAAACCATTGCAGAGAGGAATTAGATAATTGTGAGACAGAGTTAGAAAATGCTTCACAACAAATATTAGATAGTGAATTGCAAGAGGGTGTTGATTCCTCTTATTCAAATGTTCGAGATGAGTTAAAAAAATCTTTGACAAAAATTGAAACCGTAATGAATACACTTTCTGTCACTTTAGATTTTCCAAAATTAATTGTTTCTAGTGGTCAAATTGATATTAGAGAGGATGTAAATCAAAGGATTTGTAATATAATTAATAATCTTAAAAGTATTGATTCTGATATTGATCAAGTAATGGATGGCTGGAGATTAAAAAGATTACCAAGAATTGATAGGGATATTCTGCGTCTAGCTTACGTGGATATCAATTTTTTGAACACACCTATCGCCGTTGCTTGTGATGAGGCAGTCAATTTAGCTAATAAATATAGTGATTTGCAAGGAAGAAAATTTATTAATGGAGTTTTAAGGAGATTACAAACAATTTAATTGTCATAATTATTTGATATAAATAATAGTATTTAGAAAATTTTTACTAAGAACTAAATATAATAATGACAAATACTGATTCTGATAATTCTCGTGAATGGGCTGCACAAGCTTATGCACTTTTAAAAAAGAGACAGGAAGAGCAAAAGCAAGAATTAGAAAAACAGGAAGAGCAAAAGCAAGAATTAGAAAAACAGGAAGAGCAAAAGCAAGAATTAGAAAAACAGGAAGAGCAAAAGCAAGAATTAGAAAAACAGGAAGAGCAAAAGCAAGAATT
>JFLW01000090.1 GCA_000635495.1 Prochlorococcus sp. scB243_495K23
TAAAATCATAAAATATATTAATTCCCCCCACTTCCCTTGGGTACATCAGTTTATCATTTAAACTATCTGAGATTATAAATTCAGAATTATCATCGTATGTTTTTGCTATAAAAAGAGATACCACTCTAGTAAGAGAACTTTCAATTTTTAAGTAATTTGATTTAACGCATATTATAGAAATAGAAATTACAAAAAATATTAAA
>JFLW01000091.1 GCA_000635495.1 Prochlorococcus sp. scB243_495K23
TACTCCTCAAAAAAATTTTATAAATATCTTATCTTGGTTTTTATCTAAAGATCATGAAACAGCATTGGCTTTATTTTCTTTATTTGTTATATATATTGATTCATTAATTATAACTACACAATTATTTTTAGTAACAGCTATTTTCTCAAGCATAATAAATTCTTCAAAAAAAGTGAAATCCAGCTTTAATTTCGAATTCTTATTTTTCTCTATTTGTTTTACTTATAAAT
>JFLW01000092.1 GCA_000635495.1 Prochlorococcus sp. scB243_495K23
AAGGTCAAATGACTCAACTTAGTCTTGTAGTGAATTCTTTACCTAGAGATTTACTCGAATTTGTTTTTTTTCTTGCTGTTGGTTTCACAGCGGGATCAGTCGGGATAATTTAAGTTCAATCAATTATAGGTTGAATTTCTAATTAAATTAAAATTAGGAATTCCATTACAAGTTAATTGTTAAAAATAAACATTTAATTTTTTTTCTATTATGAAATTTAATATTTTCTATTATTCAAATTGAAATTATTGACTGAACGGGAAAGTCAAATTTTGATCTGCCTTTCAATTTGTTTAATTCAATAACAGTTATTAAACCTAGTATTTCCTTACTCTGATCTTGAAGCATCCTCGAGACACAATTAACTGTTCCTCCTGTAGCTAACAAGTCATCTACGATTACAAAAGAATTGAACTTTTTCAGAGCATTACTTTGTATTGAAAGAGAATTTTTTCCGTATTCCAAATCATATTCTCTTGTTAATATATCGCCTGGTAGCTTTCCAGGTTTTCGTGCCACAATCATGGGTTTAGATAATTGTAGAGCAACTGCAGAACCAAAAATAAATCCCCTCGCATCTATGGAAATTATTGCTTCAGCATTTTTTAAAAATTCATTTGAAGACATTTTTAAAATAAGGTCATTAAAAATTTCTGGATATTGAAGAATTTCTAGAACGTCTTTAAAGTCAATACCTTTTTTTGGAAAATCCTTATAAGTGAGAATCAAATCTTCTAATTTTTTCATACTTCTAAATCCAGAAAGCAATTAAGAAAAATATCCTTGTGGAATTCAATTTGTATTATAGATATGTCGCAATTTAAAAAAATTTCAAAGCCAACTTAATTAAAAGTAATTTAATTTCTCGTTTTGGATAATATAAAACTTATGAAAGTGGCTTGGTGAAGCTTGTTAGCAAGAATGACTTACTATCAAAATTTTTTAAAGTTTATTTTGTTTATGCCTTTAAACAGTAAATGAAATAATTCAAATCTCAAAAATGGTTCGAATTCTCTTAAAAAAGAAAACATATTGAGACATCTGCTTTGTTATGTGCCCTTGCAAGAAATGGAAATCCTATTGAAGATATAAAAAAGAATTTAGATACTACTTTTAAAAAACCAATTTCTAGATCAGATAAATTTCTTATAAATGATGTAATGAATACTATGTGCCCTGAAATTGATAATAGAAAAATATTTGAAAATATATGATTTTAATAACAAATCACTTATTTCTCCAGCGACAAAACTCATTTTCTAGCCTCAAAAGTGATTTTTTATAATAAATTTAAGAATTTGGTCTTTTATAGAT
>JFLW01000093.1 GCA_000635495.1 Prochlorococcus sp. scB243_495K23
ATACCGTAGTAATAAGTACCATGGTGAATATCACATTTTTCATATATTTTTTGATTCTTTAAAACTTTATCTAAATAATAAAGTTTAAATTTGTTGATTAATTTGTTTGATACACCTATACCTTTTTTTCTAAGATAAGCATTTTGATGAAATTTAAAAGGTAGTATTAATTCCAAATTATTAAATTCTTGAATTTGAGAAATTAGATCTGCAAAGTATCTACTTACCCCACCATATTTTTGTATTACAAAAGCTTGTTGATCGTAGCAGATTTTTAAGAATTCTTTACTCATCTTTCAAAAATACTTTTATAGAGATATATTTTTAATATGCATAGTATCCTACTGGCCTTTGCCCTTTTTGCACCTTTAACTCCTACTATAGTAGCTCAACCATTAGTTATACTTTCTCTTTTTTTTATAGTAATAAATAGATTTAATTCTTATACGTTAAATTCATATTTAAGATTTAAACTTATCACTACAGCTTTATTCTCCTTTGGTATTATAAATACTCTAATATTTGAGCCAAGTCAACTAATAAGATTTATTCCAA
>JFLW01000094.1 GCA_000635495.1 Prochlorococcus sp. scB243_495K23
GCTCATCCCATGAATAACAATAAATATCATAATTTATATCTTTTGTAAGATTTTGAAGACTATTTTTCATTAAATCAATTGGAATTTCCCTAAATTGACCAGAGAACAAAAAAGCAACCTTCATAATAATTAATCTGAAAATTCATCAATAAAATTATTAATAGATAAATTTTTATCATCCACATAGCTTACGGAATCGCCCTAAGGTTTACCATAGTAA
>JFLW01000095.1 GCA_000635495.1 Prochlorococcus sp. scB243_495K23
GTAGATATCGATAAGACTATATGCGAAAAAGATTCTAGCGAAGACTATTCAAATGCTCGGCCAAATAAAGATGTTATTAAAGCTTTGAGAAAAGCATATTCTGAAGGTGTTTATATTATATTGTTTACTTCAAGAAATATGAGAACTTTTAAAGGTTCAATAGGAATAATAAATAAAATAACAGCGCCATTACTTTTAAATTGGTTATCTGTTC
>JFLW01000096.1 GCA_000635495.1 Prochlorococcus sp. scB243_495K23
TATTTCAAAAAGGAATTTTAATTAGTTATTAGATAGGTTTCTTTCACAAATTTATTAAAATTTCCCGTTAAAAGAAGACTAGGATTTCTAGCTAAGTCTTTTAATTTATATCTTTCACCTTTAAATCTTAAAACCTTTTTGGCTTTTAGTTTATAAGGATACTTAGTTATGTTAAATAAGGTACAATCTCCATTCAATATATCTCTGTTTATAGATTTTGTAGAATATTTACCTGTTATTTTATATAAGAAGTCTCCAAAATAACTTCTTGGAGAAACACAATTTGTTGAAAGGATATATTTAAACTTTGGGAAAACCTCTTTTATGATTTTATGATTTTCATGAATGCTCAAATGTTGCATCACATCTTTACAAATAAGGAGATCAGA
>JFLW01000097.1 GCA_000635495.1 Prochlorococcus sp. scB243_495K23
TTTTCTTCTTCGAGAAATTTAATTTCAATATTTAATGAATATTATCAAGGCATTACTAATGATTCAAAGGAATTGTTTATTGCCCCTATCTATCAATATGCTATTCAAAATAATAATATTGTTAAAATCTCAAATTCCAAGTCTGTTAAGGTTTTTGGAACTCCGCAAGAGTTACTAAAGACATTTGATATTAGTTTTAATGAATTATTAGGAGAGAATGGGTGGACTGGTAATCAAAGTAGGACACTTGTTGTAGATATCGATAAGACTA
>JFLW01000098.1 GCA_000635495.1 Prochlorococcus sp. scB243_495K23
TTATATATTTCAAAGATTATATTTTTGTTATCAAAGACTTCTAATCTATATAAATTATTTACAACTGAATCATATAAACCCTCAATTGAATGATTCAATTTTGATAAATCATAAAAGTTATCAACTAGGCCATAAATATTTAAATCTTTATGTTTTTCTGCTTTTGGATCAATCAAATTAATTGATCCAAAGGTAGGATCAACCAGAATATTATTGAAACATAAATCACCATGTCCTAGATGCAAAGGTCTTGATATTTCAAGAGACTTTAACTCTGCTATAACTAGGTTTAATGTTTTTTTAATTGATG
>JFLW01000099.1 GCA_000635495.1 Prochlorococcus sp. scB243_495K23
TAATAAATCTTTATTTCATTCTGATAAAAGAATTTTCATTCAAGAAGTTAATACAAACTTTTAAATTTTCTAGATATTTAATTTTTCATTATCTAATGATTCATATTTGTAGTTTTTTATTTAAAGTTATTATTATTAGATTTTATTAAAAGCTTACTTTATGAGATCAAGTAAAGGTTTCTGGATATGGGGACTCTTCTCTTTTAAAGAAAAGGTTTTTTTATCAGAAATTAAAAATCAAGTCCAAAGTAAATTATTAAGTCCAGTTTTTGAAACACATATCAC
>JFLW01000100.1 GCA_000635495.1 Prochlorococcus sp. scB243_495K23
TTAATAAACTAAAAATTTATAGAAATAAATCTTTTTGTTACTATAGTAATATGAAAAGAGTCATTTAATTTTTCTTTTTAAATTTTTAATTAATTTTGAATGAATAAAAAATTTAGAATTTTTTTATTTTTATATCTGTATTTGTATTAGGTTTTAGTATTACCCAGACATCTAAATTAGATTTTAAAAATATAAACTACAGTTCTTTATTAGGAAAAAAAAATAAACTTTTCATAAAAAAATATCTTCTACCATATAGGTACATAAAGGAACAAGAAAAGAAATATGAAGACGATTTAAAGTCTCTCAAGTTTCTTAAAGGCCTTACACCATATTTACTAGAGCTGGAGTTAGATACAATTGTGACTGGAAACGATTTAGGCATTAAGGAGAGTAATGTTATATTATCAAATCAAAAAAACTTAAAAAAATTTAAATTCACCTCAGGTTTTTATTCTGGCATACATGAGAAGTATCCAGGAAGCGGCTATATTGATTTTCATAAAAGTAATTTATTTGTTTTATCGTCAAGAGGGGTTTTGGCATTTAATAATAAATTAGAAAATAAAGCAAATTTCAAACAAATTAAAAATAATATTGGTGAATTTATTGGCGGTGAACAATACAGAAAAGACTATAGACTTTCTATTAAAGATTTATCCATTATTAAAGATAAAATATTCATTTCTTTTACCGAAGAAATAGAAGATAATTGTTGGAATACAAGTATTATCATGGGTAATATTAACTATAAGTTTATAAATTTTAAGAAATTATTTTCAGCAAAAGAATTGGTTAATGAAAAATTTAGATACGCCAAATGTATTCACGCTGATGGAACTAATGGTGAATTTCAACCACATCAATCAGGAGGAAGAATTTTCAGTTTTGATGATAATAACATCTTGTTTTCAACAGGAGAATATAGAACAAGAGTTCTTGCTCAAAATGAGAAAAGTGTTAATGGAAAAATAATTAAAATTAATATAAATGATAGTTCTTATAAAATTATCTCAATGGGGCACAGGAATCCTCAAGGTCTTTATGTTGATAGAGAAAATAACTTTATAATTGAGACCGAACATGGACCAATGGGAGGCGATGAAATTAATGTGATAGAAATAGAAAAAGATAAGGTGCAAAATTTTGGTTGGCCAATCGCATCATATGGAGAACATTATGGAGGTAGAAATAAATCTAATAAATTAAAATATGAGCAATTCCCTCTTCTTAAATCTCATTCTGATAATGGATTTATAGAGCCTATTAAAGCATTCGTTCCATCAATTGGTATCTCTGAAATAATTAAAATTGGAGATAATAAATACGTTGTAGGATCAATGAGAGGAAGGGCTCTTTATTTCTTTGAATTAAATAATCGAAGAGAATTGAAAAATCTCACAAAAATTAAAGTTGGAGAAAGAATAAGAGACTTAAAATTTAAAGAAAATAATTTATATATGTTCTTAGAAGATACTGCTTCTATAGGTTTAATCAATATTAAAGAATCTCATTTTTAATGTTCGTCTATCAAAAAAATTATATTTTTAAAATATTTCTCTTTGCTAATATTTACAAAAATAGTATTTATTTGAATAACTAAATTTTTTCTTCACTATGAATAAAATTACAATAGTAATTCCTTGTTTTAATGAGTCAGAATCTTTGCCAGAACTTATTAATCAATTAAGTAAAGTTACCTCCATATTTAGTTTTATATTAGTTGATAATGGTTCTGAAGATAATACTCAAGAAATTTTACATAAACTAGAAATTCCAGAAAATATAGAGTTTTACAAAAAAGAAGTCAATACTGGATATGGAGCAGGTATTAAGTATGGCTTAGAAAAGGTAAAAACAGAATATTGTGGATGGATGCATTCTGATCTTCAACAAGATACAAGTGTTCTCTTGGATGCTCATAAAATTCTAGAAAAAAATAATTTAGAATCTTCTGGTGGCAATTTTGCTCTTAAGGGATTAAGGACTGGAAGATCAACTATTGAAAATTTGTTTACTATTGGTGTATCAATTTTATCTTCAATTTTATTTTTTGATAAATGTTGGGATATGGCGGGTCAACCAAATATATTTAAAACATCTTCTTTAAAATTTATAGATAATTCTCCTGATGATCATAAATTTGAATTTTATATATAT
>JFLW01000101.1 GCA_000635495.1 Prochlorococcus sp. scB243_495K23
AAATAAGTTTTTTCCCATAAATTACTGCATCATTTCTAGTTGATTTGGAATCAAACTTATTAAGAAATGAATCTATATATTCAATCCATTTATCAAAATCACTCAATGGGATAACTTTTAAAGACCAATTATCAGATGGAATCCATGGTGTATTATTACTCAAGATTACAGGTGTTCCTGCAAATAAAGATTCAATAATTACATGCCCAAAATTCTCTCCAAGTGTAGGTAAAGCAAACAAATGATATTTTGCAAATATATTTGAAACTTCAGAAGGATCTTTCTCTCCCTGGTAGGAAACAAAAACATTAGAAGGCATTTCAGATATTAAATAGGAACATTTATTCCAATAATTAATATCAGTAATTGGTCCATAAATATCAAATTGAATTTTACAAGAACAATTTTTTAAAACCCTTAAAAGAAAATCTAAATTTTTCATTGGTGTAATTCTTGAAAGAAAAATTAGTCTGAGATGATTATTTCTATCTAAATTATCCAAGAGATTTAATTTTTTATAAGGAGATGGAAAATCTGGAGCCTCGAATATGTTTAATTTTTTATAAAAGTTAAATTTTCTTTGTATTGTTTTAACCTCAATCTCACTCGAAGCTTGAAATACGATATTTTTTGAAATAATGAAAATTTTAAAAAAGTAACTATAAATAATTTTTTTTATTTTTTTTATTTTTAATGCTCCAGAATTAAATTCCCCTCTAGGTGCAATAATTACTTTCAAAGACGAATTAAGATAGAATTTAACGATTAATAGAGGTAATATGGTAAATGCATATGAAAAAAAACTATTTAAATAAACTGCACTATATGCTTTTTCTTTAAATATTTTTATATATGTAAAAATATTTTTTCTATTGGGCGAACAATAAAAAACCTTAACTTTACCAACAGTATTCCATGAATTTACTTTTATACCATTGTATCTTTTTTTTGAGGAAGGATCTCTATCAGAAGTTACTATGAAGAAATCATATCTATCATTCAATTCATTTGTTAAATTAACAATTGTTTTCAATGGTCCCCCAAAGCTTGGCAAGTAATAAGGAACAAAAACTAATATTTTTGGCTTAAATTTAAATTTCATTTATTGCAAATAATTAGACTTCTTCATTGAAAAAATTAATTTCTTAATTACGGCATCAGGATCATAATTTCTTTTTGCGATTTCACGACTTAGTTTACCTTTTTCTCCTAATTTTTCTTTATTATTATAAATCCAATCAATAGCATCGACAGATGTTTGAGAATTAAATGGATCAATTAGATAACCATTATTCTTATGTTCTAATAATTCTTTATTGTTACCACAATACTTAGAAGCGATTAATGGTAACCCACTAAATGCTGCTTCTACTAAAGAAAGTGGAGATGGATCTAGGAATGAAGGCAAACAAAAAACATCCACCTCTTTCATTAAATTGGAAACTTCATCATATTTACAGTTGCCTAAAAGATTTACTAATGAAGAAATTCCCTCTTCCTTAATACATTTTTTAATTTTTTCATTATCTGGACCTTCACCCACAATATTAATATTAAAATTTTCTCTAAAACATTTTGAATTAGATATTGATTTTATAAATTGTGTTATACCTTTTCTTTTATCATCCAATCTTGCAACTATTAAGATTTGAATGGTTTTATTAGATTTTCTTTCTTGTTGTAAATTCCTACCGCTAAATTTAACAGTATCTATTAGATTTGGTAAGTTAAAAATTTGCTTTTTAGTTTTAGAAGAATATTTTAAAAGTATATTTTTTACCTTTTTATTAGAAAAATCACCTGGTACTATAAAGAAATCTACTTTGCCATAAATAAAAATTTTTAAATTATTAATAAGAAAATTTTCTTTATTTACTTTAGGACTTTCCTCCATCCA
>JFLW01000102.1 GCA_000635495.1 Prochlorococcus sp. scB243_495K23
CATTATGTTTTACTATAAACTAATAAATAGTTTGCCTTACACTAAAGGATGAATAAAATATTTGATTTGTCCGAAAAAACAATAGTTTTAACTGGTGGTACTGGATTATTAGGAACTGAATATACGAATGCACTTTTAGAAGCTGGTGCCAGAGTAATAATTGCAGATTTAGAGAAATCTAATCCGAAAGGAAAGGCTGATGTATTAAATAAAAATTATAAAAATAAAATATTTGGTTTTAATTGCGACGTAAGTAAAGAGAAAGAAGTAGTTGAATTATTTAATTACGTTGAAAGAAATTTTGGAAGATTAGATGTTGTCATAAATAATGCTGCTGCTACTGGAGAACACTTAATGCGAGAGGGAGAAGTATTTACTTCTTTCGAAGATTCTGATCTATCTGTATGGGAAAAGACGCTTAAAGTAAACCTTACAGGTGTATATCTTGTTGCGAGGGAATCTGGCAAATTAATGATTAAATATTCTTCAGGATCGCTTATTAATGTATCTAGTACTTATGGTGTTGTTGGACCTGATCATAGAATTTATGAAGATATGAAATTCAATTCTTTAGCTAGTTACGCAGCTGCTAAAGCTGGAGTTCATGGATTGACAAGATGGCTTGCGACATATTGGGGTAGCAAAGGAATACGAGTTAATACTTTAGTGCCAGGGGGTGTTGAGAATAACCATGATCCAGAATTCATTAAAAGGTATTCCAATAGAACGCCTCTAGGTAGAATGGCTAATCCAAAAGATTTATTGGGAATGATTTTATATTTGGCATCTGATGCCTCAAGCTATTCAACTGGGCAACAATTTTTTGTAGATGGAGGTTGGACTGCTATTTAATTAATATGAAAATATCTAATAGACAAATTGGTATTAAATTTCCACCATTAGTGATTGCAGAAATTGGAATTAATCATGGTGGTGATTTAGAAGTAGCAAAAACAATGGTAAATGCTGCTTATAAAGCGGGTTGCGAAATAATAAAACACCAAACTCATTTTGTTGAAGATGAGATGACTGTAGAAGCAAAAAATATATACCCTCCCAATGCGAACAAATCTATATGGGATGTTATGGAAGAATGTTCATTATCAAAGGATGATGAAATTAAACTAAAGAAATTCACTGAACAAAAAGGAATGATTTATATATCAACCCCTTTTAGTAGAGATGCAGCTGATTTCCTTAATGATATTGGGGTGCCTGCTTTTAAGATAGGTTCCGGAGAATGTAATCACAGACCGTTAATTGAGCATATATCAAAATTCAAAAAGCCTATAATTATGAGTACAGGCATGCAATCAATTGAAAATTTAAAGCCATCTATAAATATTTTCGAAAAATATGATATAGATTATGCTCTTCTAGAATGTACGAATTTGTATCCTTCTCCTCCTGAAATAGTGAGTTTAAAGGGGATCTCAGAACTTAGAAAAATTTTTCCTAATGCAGTTATTGGATTTTCAGATCATAGCATTGGACCTTCAATATCTTTAGGCGCAGTAGCTTTAGGAGCGTCTATTATAGAAAGACATTTCACCGATAGTAGATATAGGAAAGGTCCTGATATTATTTGTTCCATGGATCCTTCCGAATTAAAGTTTTTAATTGATAGATCAAAAGAAATTTTTACAGCATTAAATAATCCTAAAGTTAGAACAATACCAGAGGATGAGGTTTATAAATTTGCTCGTGGATCAGTTGTCGCAGAGAGAGATATAGAAATTGGAGAAACTATAAATTCAAAAGATATTTGGGCAAGAAGACCAGGTTCTGGAGAGATTTCTGTAGATGATTTTGATAAAGTAGTTGGTTTAAAAACTAATAGATTTATAAAAAAAAATATCCAGTTAAAATGGGAATTTTTTGATAAATAGAAAGTTTTATGAATAAAGATATTTTATTTGTTACTGGAACTAGAGCTGATTACGGAAAATTAGAACCTCTAGCAAAATCTTTATATGAGGGAGGTTTTAATATTTCCTTTTTTATAACTGGAATGCATATGATGAGCAAATATGGCAAAACTACAATAGAAGTTCAAAAGTTTAAAGGGGCTAAATTTTTTGAATTTGTCAATCAAAGAGAGAATGATTCTCTTGAAGTTATTTTGTCAAAAACGATATTAGGGTTTTCTGATTTTGTTTATGAAAATAAGCCTGATCTTGTAGTTATACATGGTGATAGAGTTGAGGCCCTCGCAGCTTCTTTAGTTTGTGCAATGAGATATATAAGAACAGCACATATTGAAGGAGGTGAGATGTCGGGAACAATAGATGAAAGCTTTAGACATTGCAATACAAAGTTATGTATAAGTCATTTTGTTTCTAGTGAAATTGCAGAAAAAAGGGTTCTATCACTAGGAGAACGGGGGGATTCGATTTTTACAATAGGTTCACCTGAGTTGGATATTCATAATGAAGAGTCTGGCTTGTCAATAGAAGATGTAAAAAAGAGATATTCAATAAATTTTGATGAATATGGAATTGTTATTTTCCATCCTGTTACCTCAGAATTAGATACTATTGGGCAACAAGCATATGCTTTATTTGAGGCACTAAAAGATACAAAGAAAAAATTTATTGTGATTTCTCCTAATAATGATCCAGGAAGTGAAAAGATTTTCTCTATTTTAGAGATGCTAGATGCAAAATTCTTTAAGATAATACCAACAATGCGCTTTAAATATTTTAGTGAACTAATTAAAAATTCCTCAATATTCATTGGGAATAGCAGTACTGGTATAAGAGAAGTCCCATTCCTTGGGATTGTTAGCATTGATATTGGTAGTAGGCAGTTTAATAGATCTCCATCAGCAAATATTTTAAATTGCTCTCCATTTGAAAAGGATTTACTAGTTGAAACAATTAACAAAAAATGGGGTGTAAAAACTAAAAGATGTAAACATTTTGGAGCTGGGAAAAGTAGAGAAAACTTTCTTAAGGTTTTAAAAAGTAAAGAATTTTGGGAAATACCACTGCAAAAAGTTTTCCATGATTCAAATATCTCTTAAAACTTCTATTTAAAAATTTTTTTATGAATGATTTAAAGCAAAAGGTCTTAATCATTGGAACAGGGAGTATAGGAAAAAGACATTACAGAATTTTTAAAGATCTTTTATTTTGTGATACTTTCATAAAGAGTTCTAATTTATATAGAGATAATGAGCTCAAAAAAAAAGGTTATCAAATTTTCCAAGAAAATATTAAATATGATGTTGGAATTATTGCTACTTCATCTGACATACATCTCACAAATATTTCCCGATATTCGGAATTTTGTAGGATATTACTTGTCGAAAAACCTATTATTTCAATTTATAATTTTGAAACTAACTTAGTGGTTGATAATAAAACCAAAAAAAAAGTATATGTTGGATATAACAAAAGATTTGAAAAAGGGATTTCAAAACTAAGAAATTTTATAAAAAATAAAAAAATATTAGCTGCAAAATTTACTTGTTTGAGTAATTTAGAAAATTGGAGGAATCAACCAGTTTTAGATTCTATTTCTTTAAATAGAGAAAGAGGAGGTGGAGTTTTAAACGAGCTTTCCCATGAGATCGATTTATCATCTTTTATTATTGGAAAAATTAAAGATATTCAAGGAAACGTTTTCCAGAAGAAATTTACAAATACAATGGTAGAGGATACAGCTTCCTTGAAAATAAAACATAAAAGAGGTATTGAATCATTGGTAGAAATATCATTTGCTTCATCTTTTGAAGAGAGGAAAATTGAAATAAGGACAGACAGAGAAGTAATTTTTTATGATCATTTATCAGGTGATATAAAAGTAAAATCTTTTGATACTCAAAATTATTGTTTAATCGAAAATGCAAAAGAGGAAAGAGATATGAGCATTTTTAAAAAATTTTTCTTTAAATTTATATAAATCTTGTTTATTCTTAAAAGATCTTGAATGTATATATATAATTTCAAAATTCTCTTCAAGACATTTTTCTGAGATTCTTTCAACGCTTAATTTATGATCACCAGATAAGCTCATAATATGAGCCGTAAGTTTTACCTCAGGACCAAGTTTTTTTAAAAAATCTACTTTATTCCAACATTCAAGTTCTCTGCCAATGAATTTTTTATCTCCAAAATCAATATGAAAGGAAGTAAAACCTCTATTAAAAAGAGCCTCGGAGCATTTCTTATAATAATCACCAAATTCCACTTCAATCATTGAGGGAAGAAAAATTGAACTCATAAATTTATCATTTCCTCAAGTTTTGAGAAAATATACATAGTAATTTTATTCCTGCCATATAAAGTTTTTCGAATAATAGACTCATATTTTTTGTCAATAGCTTTTACATTATTAATTTCAGAATACCTTAAAAAACTATTTTTTAACTCGTTATTATTATAAATAACATTATCTTTTTTTAATAATTTTAATTTTTTGCATAATAATTTACTTTTATCGTCAAAATATTGAAATCCTAAAAGTTCTTTTTGAGATGAGTTTAAATTCTCTAGAAATACCTTTAGAAGAGATCCTGCAATATTAATTTTCTGGCATGATTTTGCGGCTAATAAAAATGTTTTATCTGAGGAACCTGTTGTACCATGTAAAACAGGACTAATAAAATTTGTGCCTAATAACTCATTTTGCCATTCAGAACTAAGGGTTATTTTTAAGGCTCTTTCATTATCCTTTGCATGATGAAAAGTTCCTAGATTACCTACATATAATTTTATACTATTAATTAAATTAGTCTTATATTCTAAATCAGTTTCTTTTTCTAAGGATGCAAAAAAGGAAATTGGTAACAACGACATTTCTTCACCATCTGGATAATGAGGAGTCGTAGCATTCCCAATGTAATTTAATTCTCCAGTACAAAATTCCAAATCAATTCCATTAAAATTATTTTTATTTAGGAAACTTAGAGAAATACTAAAAACATCTTTATATGCTTTAAAAATTTCTGACTTTATTTTTTCTTTAGGTTTAAATTTTTCAGAGCCATCTAGAGTTATATGAGTGATAAGCTCAGTTTCAATTGCTGATTTTAAAAATCTAGATGATCTACCCTTAGGATAGTCTCCTCTAACATCTACGTGATCAAGACCAATTCCGATAAAAGGTGGAGGGTATTGCTTGTGATTATTTTTTTTAAGAATACATATTAGAGAATCTTCTATTGAATTTGTAAAATCCTTTATGCCTTTATCGGGTTCTAGGTAGCCAATAACATTAGATCCATCTGGAGCATTTTCAGCGTGACCAATAGCATTTAAACTAATCTGTAAAATAGTTGGTAGAGATTTTTGGTAAGCTGCCTCTAAATATGTAGAAGAATCTATTGGATCTTTTGAAACATCATAAATATTTACAGCTAGGACATTTGTTTTCTCTATTCCCAGCCTCTTAAGTATATACAATCTCTCCATTGAAATTGGTAAAAAACCAATCCCATAATTAAGATATTTTCTAATATCTTCTGGCACAAGACCTAAATTATCTTCGTGCAATAACCCTTCAATTATTGTTGACCTGATCTTTATATCTTTTGCTTTAAAATAAATATCTTTTAATTCTTTTACTATTTGATTATTTAATTTTTTTCTTAAAATCAAGAAATCTTTTGATAAGATAAATTTTTCTGATTTCTTATGATAGAAATCATCTAAATCATTAATTAAGTTTATCTTGTTTATTTGAAAAGGCAGAGTTTCTGAAACATACTTTGCAATATTTTTATTCAAACAACCTTTAAATGAAATTGAAAAAAAATTACCTAATGAATTACTTTGAAATTGTGTATATTGAAGAAGCATTGCAATAAATGAAGTTTGGCTTGAATTATCAAAGAAGGAATAATAATTCGTATAATTTTTTAATCTTCCAGAAATTAAGGTTGAAGTTATAAACAACTTACAATCTATAAAATTTTTGAAAAAGTTATCGTTAAAATTATTTTTAAAATCATTTTGATTAATTATGTATGGCAACTTTTCTATTTGACCTTTTGAAATTATAAAAATTCCTCCTTCCCATGAAATTAAATGCTTTGTAACTTTATTTTGCCTACTTAATATCCATGAAACGTTTTTACCAAATAATTTAGTAACCAAACCTACTTCGGATTTATTTTTTCCTTGATAATTAAAATAAAAAATTTTATGTGGGACCTTATTTTTATTAAAAATATTTGATATACCTTTGCGACCCTCATATAAATTGAATATTTCCAGCTCACCTAATAAGTTATCAATATTATTATCATTGAATTTATAATCAGATAATCCATGCAGACCAAAAACATATTCTCTAATTTGTTGTGAAGATGATTTATTGTCATTTAAAAATTTATTTGTATCTAATAACTTTTTTATATGATCGTATCCAACAGAAAAAGGAGATGAAAAATCTGAATTATCAATAATAAATGATTTAGAGGAGGCAAATCTATAATAATTAGATAGGTATGAAGGCTCATCAATTAATTCAAAATATTCTTGTACTACTTTTTTATTCCTATATCCAGCAACTCTTTGAATTTTTCTATCAATTAATTCTTCTCTATTAGCTAATAAAATAAAATTCTTATCAATAACATTTAAAAATTCGGGTCTGGTTGTATAGTGACCTTCAAAAATTAAAACGATTTTTTCTGATAAATTAACTTCCAATTTTCCATTACAACTACCATTATCAGATCTAGAATAAAGATTTTCCAGAGTGATTTTTTCTTTATCTGATAATTTCTTTTTCTTTAATTTTACTAAATTTAATAATTCATCTAATTTTGAGAATTGCATATGCATTTCTGCCTCATACTCAAAGGGGACTGAAATCTTCTTAAGATTTTGCAAGCATTTCTCTCTAAGACACCTTTCAATTAATAATGAATCTAAAGGGACAATTTGTACCTTTTTCCCTGAAATATTAGATATCTCATTCTTAAGTATTTCTGCAAAGATTGTTTTCCCAGAAGCTGTTGGACCATCTACTCCAATACAATATAAGTCTTTAGAATTAATTGCAGACCTAATTGTATCCCTTACCTCTTTTAGATAAATGATTCTATTTATATGTTCTAACATAAATTAAACAGATCGATATGCAATCTCTTATATTAATCTTAATTGCTAATTAACAAAAAAAATAAATTTATAAATAAATTTTGATTAAATAAAAATCAATATTTACTTAAAATATAAATTTGATTTGAATCTCATTTTTAATAAAAAAATAAGAATTTTATATGCATGTTTAAGCTTACTATTCAGTCCTTTTTCCCAGGAAGAAGATCCAAATTTTCTTTTACGAAATGGTGCATCGAATCTTTTGAAATGACCTTTTTCTCTTAAAAAAATAATATATATA
>JFLW01000103.1 GCA_000635495.1 Prochlorococcus sp. scB243_495K23
TATGAATTATTAAGGATTAGCGCAAAAGCTTTAATATTTGGATCGAAAATATCTTTAGAGTCTGCATATAGAGAAGTTCCTACAATTATTTGTGGAAATTCACTGTTTAAACAAAATGAATTTAGTTACTTACCAAATTCTAGACAAGAATATAAAAAACTACTAATAGAGGAATTGGCTCCCTTAAAGCACCAAAGGCTTTATTCCATAAGGTTCGCTTATTATGTTTATTTTAGGATATTTTTAGATTCTAAATGGGCAGAAAACTTGTTGGATGTTGGCACTTCATTTAATGATCTTTCTGAAATTGATGAAGATGATATCTTTAATTCCATTTTGTTAGGTACTGCATAAATATACTTCCTAATTCTCTAAATAAAAAATTCTTTATTAAATTAGGGATTTTGTTAAAAATCTAAAAAAGACTCTTATAAAGATTAAGTGTTTCATTAGTAAGTCTATCAATGCTGAAATAATCTAATAATTCATTATATTTTTTATTTAATCTATCGCTAGGCTTTAGCTTGCTTTTTAATAACATTAGGTCTACCCATTCATCACAATTATTGGGATCAATATTATATGCAAAAGATGAACTTACTTCTTTATGAACATTAATGTTCGATGTGATAATTGGGACATCAGCTACAAGTCCCTCTACTAAAGGAAGGCTAAATCCTTCTGCCAAAGAAGGCACTAAAATGGCTGAACAATTTTGATATAAATACCAAAGCTCACTATCATCTACAGGCATATTATAAATGTATTTTTGAATTTGATAATCTTCAATCAGTTTTGATTCTTCAAATGTGAAAGGTTTAGAACCAGCAAATATTAACTTTTCTATTCCATTCATATCTTTGAATTTTTTAAAAGCATTGAAAAGCATTTCGACAATCTTATACCCTTCTCTTCCTGGTATATACAAGAAATAAGGCTTAAATTCTTGATTATTGAAAAAATCCAAAGACGGTTTTAACGAAGGACTCTTTTTACTGAAACTAGAATATAAGTGTACTGTTTTTATTTTGTTCTCTAATTTTGGAATTAAATTTAAAAGATCATTTTTTGAACTTTCACTAACGCTAATAATTAAATCACTATTATCAAACCAATCTAATTTATTTCTATG
>JFLW01000104.1 GCA_000635495.1 Prochlorococcus sp. scB243_495K23
AACTTATAATCAAAATTTCCAAAATGTTTTATGCGGCATAATATTCCAAAAAATTGGTTTTAAATGGATATCTATTTTTGCAGATGGGAATAAACCGTCAAAATTTCCTAAGGTTAATTTATATTTATCTTCATACTCATATAAGAATTTTAAAAAATATCATAAAAGTAGAAATATATTGTTCCCATTAGCTCTTTATCCTTATCCCGATTTCAAAAAACAAATAAAATTTTCTTCAAATAGTAAAACTATATTAAAGACAAATGGAAAGCCAGATATTTTATATTCTGGAGCCATTGTAAATGGAACTGGTATTCATGAATTTCTAGTAGAATTTTGTAATTCAAAAATTTCTAATTATTACCAATTGGTGATTTGTGGAAAAGGATTATTTCCTAAAAAATTTAAAAAATATTTGAATAATAAAAATGTTCAATTTTTAGGTTATATAAGTAATGATAAATTACACAAAATCAGTTCTAATTGTAGCGCTTTTATAAATCCAAGGTTGACTTCAAACAAAGACTGGCTTAATAATTTCCCAAGTAAAGTTTTAGGATACTTAACTTATGATTCACCTACCTTCTCAACTTTGACAGAAAATTTACATCCTGATTTATATGATTTGATAATTCCATACAAGTTAGTAGATGATATTTTAGAAGCTTTACTTAATGAAAAGCTAATATTAGAGCATGTCAATTTATTAAAATCTAAAAGAAGTTTATTTACATGGGAAAAAGCAGTTAAGAAAATTCTTGAAGAAGTAAGTTTAATTTAATATGATTTTCTTTACAAATATTCCCAGTAGTTATAGAGGCTTTTTATTTAAAAAGATCTCTACTTATATTTCAAAAGAAAATGCTACTTTAAAAGTTTTATATTCAAGGATTTCCGAAAAAGGTAGAAATTTTGATTTATCTGAGGCTTTTGAGGGATATAACTATTCGTTAGATAAAAATGGGATTTACTTTTGCATTTTAAGAAATTATCATATTCATTTTAA
>JFLW01000105.1 GCA_000635495.1 Prochlorococcus sp. scB243_495K23
TTATTTATTATTTCGAGAAACAAATTTGACTTTAATAGTTTTTATGAATTATCTGGGATTTATAATTTTAAGAATCATAAAAATGAATTATATTTTTTATTAAATACAAAACTAGAGAAACTCAATCCAAACTCAAAAATCTACGCAGCTTTTGCAATCTCAAATTTGCTACATAAGGAAGGAAAATTTAAAGAAAGTGCAAAATATCTCAAGATTGCCAACGAAGAAAGCACGAAGTATAAAAAATCTGACTTAAGTCTGAAAAAAAAACATACCGAATATTACAGATCACTAAAAATTAAAAATTCAAAAAATAAATATTTAGAAAATTCTTCTAATTATATCTTTATCGTTGGAATGCCACGGTCAGGTAGCACTTTGCTGGAAAACATATTGAGTTTAAATCCCGAAGTAACTGATATGGGTGAGGTTAACTTTTTAGAGGAATCCATCAAGGAAACTAATGATTTTGAGGATGTTTATGACGCATATCAAAAAAAAGTTATAAATCAATTCCAATCCTCTATCATTTATACCGACAAAAGTTTATTTAATTATATGTACTGTGCTGTAATTTCTAATTTTTTCCCTAAAGCAAAAATAATTAATTGCATAAGAAACCCTCTTGATAATATTTTATCCATGTACAGAGCAAACTTTTTAAAACAGTCTTTCTCTTTCTCTTTGACTGATATTTCTAGTTTATATTTGAACTATTTTGAAACTATGGAGGAATATAAAATTAAATATGGTGAAAATATTTATGATTATCACTATGAGAATTTAATTGAAAATCCTGATAATGTTATACCTGGGATAATAAATTGGCTTGATTGGGATTGGGACGAAAAATATCTTTCACCTCATCAAAACAAAAGAAATGTCTACACCGCTAGTAGCGCTCAAATAAGAAAGAAATTTTATTCTTCTTCTATTGGGATTTGGAAAGAGTATAAGGAACTTTTAGAACCTGCAATTGAAATTATTAAAGCAAATAAAATCCTAAGAGATAAGATTTCATAAAGCAGAGTGTTTTCTAATAATAGCCAGCTCGATTTTTGTCTACTGGTAGTTGTTAATTTTGAGCATATATATTACTTTTAAAAAACCTTAATTGTGTGAGGAATTTTTATGAAGCTTTTTAAAAGCTTGTTAGTAGCACCAGCAACTATTGGGCTACTTGCTCCATTTTCTGCCTTTGCTGGCGAGGCAAACTTAAACGATATCTCAAAATACTCTAATCTAGAGTATCTTGATCTTGCTAATGCATTTGTAAATGATGAACCAAAGAATAACTCTTTACTTGCAGGTGGAGAAGGTTTAGTTGATAGTGGTAGCTCTGATGTTGGTTTCTCAGAAACAACTACT
>JFLW01000106.1 GCA_000635495.1 Prochlorococcus sp. scB243_495K23
AACTAGAGAATGAATCATTAGGATCTATTATCGTTATTTTTTCTGAATAAGTTGAATTTAACAATTCTGATATTGAATCTTTTAATGATTCGTTTGATTGACTAATCTCAGCAGGGTGAATTCTAATTACTGTGTGGATGTCTTCTCTCTGACTTAAGACATCTACTGTAAATTTAATCCAGTCAATTTGATTATCAAAAAGATTTGTATTGTAATAAATTTGGGCGTCCCACATTACATTCGTAAAAAGAGTGTAAATTTTTTTACTTTTTGCAATTTCAGAAATCTTTTTAGATGATTTAAGCTCCTCTAAGCCTTTATAAGACCAATAATCTCTGTTACCAGTCTCCTTTGCATCCAAATAAGAAATTATTTTTGATTCTTCATATTTAGTTAGATTTATGTCCCATAATTTTCTCTCTATTCCAATTAAAGATCTATGGTAGGTGTCACCCTTAGTCATGAAATATGTTTTTTTTCTATAAGGAACTCCCCATATTGTCAAAGATTTATTTTTTATTCTACACAAATCAACAAGTGGGCCATGATTTGTGTAGATCCCATGAACAGCTAAAGTTATATCAGGATTTAAGCTTAACAAAACCTTGTTTGTATAAATTATAGACTTTATAACATTAATACCTAATATCCTATATCTCTTCATATCAATATCTTTTAAATCTAAAGGTGCTGTAAGAGTTTGCCTGCAATAAGTTGAATATATATGCTCATGAACTTTAACTCCATATAATTCTAGATTAATCAAATCTTCAATATTATCAAATTTAAATTTTTTCGAAAATTTATAAAGAATATCTTGTTCAGATTGGCTGAGTTCTAGAGAGCTGAGGCAAATTATATTTTGAGGAGATAAAGAAACTAATTTTTCTGCAATTTTTAATTGATTTTTCCTTATTTTAACTGATTTTGGATTATATTCTTTAGGCTGCAAAAACTCATCTGAATCATATAAATTTCCAGATAAAACTACAATTACTCTATAACCTCTCTTCAACATTATTTTTGAAAATACTAATTCTGATCTTATGTGCGTAGGGTTTGCAGTTGAACTTGTAAAAAAGATGCAAAGCTTTTTATTTTCACTAAAAATACTATTATCAAATACTGATTTTGAGAATTTGATCGTAGAATATACAGCTAATTTATAAATAATCTTTTTCTTTATTTTTTTTAGGAT
>JFLW01000107.1 GCA_000635495.1 Prochlorococcus sp. scB243_495K23
ATGGCGAGAAAGAGCCTATTTCTCAAGATTAACTACTGATGCTTTTACTATTTTTAGAGGTTTTAGACTGGGAGGTTTATGGTACAATCCCAATGTTTATGCTGCAAATTTATTCCTAGTTTATTTAGTTTTCTATAGTACATCAAAATATTTAATCAGTATTTCAGAAATAATTAATCAAAGAGACTTAAGGAATTCTTTTATAGGTGGCTCATTTCTTGTTTTTTTAAGTTTATTAAGCAGTGGATCAAGATCTTTTATAGTAGCCTTTTTTCTAATGATTTTAATTAATAATCAAAAATATTTTTTAAATCTTACGCGTTTTAAAGGGTCTATATTTTCATCTTTAATATTCACATTGGGTATATTATTTACATTGTCAATTAAATTTTTAGCTTCTCTAGTTGAAGGTTTTTCTGAAGGTGGAAGCTTTGATATTAAGTTATCATTCTTAAAAGATTATTATTTAGATTCAGCAGATATTATTTCCTTATTAACAGGATCAGGAGTTATTGATTTTCCTTTTGATTTTGAATATTCTTATTGGTTTGTGCTTGGAGGTATTTTTGCATTAGTTGGTTTAATGATTTTTTATATAAGAATATCAAGATTAAAAACATCTACTTTTTATTATTTATGCATTCCTCTTTTATTCGCAGGCCTTGGAACATCAATTTTGTTTGGACTAATGTCAGCATCATTGTTAATTCCTGTTTTTATTGTTGTATACAATTTTGATATGAATAAATCTCCTTTTATCGACTAATTACAAGATTTATAGTTAACTAATGAAAATTCTATTTAAATTAAATTATTCATAAATTTTTTTTTAAATGAAAATTAATTTTAATATATTATGGCTTGGATCTTTTTCTAAAGGAAGTTTAAAGTATCCTGGTTCAGCTGAAAGCCCAGCAGCAAAAAGATTTCAAGAAAATTTTATAAGTACTCTTGTTAAGCTTGGATATGAAGTTAAGGTTTGTTCGTTCGTTCCCTATCCTCTTTG
>JFLW01000108.1 GCA_000635495.1 Prochlorococcus sp. scB243_495K23
TTTTTAATTAAAGAAAATATTTTTTTATTAAGGGGAAACTCTGAAAAGTAATCGATCCAAATCCATTTAACTTTGTCTTTGAATGATAAAGCATTTTCTATTGACTCTATATCAGAAAATCTTACAGCAAGATTATCCTGCGAAAAATTTGAAATCTTTTTTTTGTAGGCTTTGTCCGCATATCTAACAAGAAAAGGTATCGTCATATCTAGGAAAAACCAATTTTTTATATTGTATTTTGTCATTAGATTAATGCATTCATCTTCAATTCCTTCTGTTTTAAGATTTAAAATTATTGGCCCACTACACTTATATACTTTTAATAAGTCAATTAATTTAGTATCACTATTGATATGGTGATTAAAAGGGTCATGTTTAAGAATTAGATTATTTTCATGATATCTTACATCGACTTCAATTCCATGATCATAGGGTATTTTCTCCAAAGAACATAGACTATTTATTCTATGGTGTATTATTTGCATATATTTT
>JFLW01000109.1 GCA_000635495.1 Prochlorococcus sp. scB243_495K23
GATATTAATGACAAAAAATAAGATGTTGAAATGTTAAATCCGAATTTATCGAATAAATTTGAGATAATATCTATTTTTGTAGCTAAGTAAAAATACAAAAATTGACAAGGGATGCTTGATAGAAGAAATGAAAAGCTAAAACCATTTGGAGGATACCTTACTAATCCACAGGCGACACTAGTTAACTTTGAAGGGAAAATACTAGCTTGTCTAATCAAATATAAATCTCTAAATGAGAATCCTTTTAGAAAATCTGATAATTTTATTGCTTTCTTAAAAAAATTAAATCTAAAAAAGTATTTCCTTAGAAATCTGCCAATAATATAAAGTGAAATATTTGCTAAAGCCCCACCAACTACTGCTGTTGTAAATCCTCCATAAAAACCATTTTCTTTATAAGAAACAAGTATTAACGGCAAAGAAGGGATTGGGGAAGTCCCAACAGCAAAAATCAAAAAAATGTACTTTATTAAATGCACTTGAAACTATTGGGTTTTTAATTTAATTAAATATTATCTTTTATAATTCTTAAATTTAATTAAAAAAGATATTTTTTATAATTCTCAAGTTTAATTAGCGTAGGTATTTTTTAACAATTATTTTTTATAAAAGTTTATTTATTACCATTTTACAAATGCAAATAGTTTGAAAATACTCTATTTTTTGTAAAATTTATCCTTAGTTTATACCAAATATA
>JFLW01000110.1 GCA_000635495.1 Prochlorococcus sp. scB243_495K23
AACAGCAGGTCTTTTTTTTATGAAAATTTTTAAAATTAATTTTTTACTATTTAAAAAAAGGTTTTAAATAAAAATGCTCCGTAAATTAATTTCTACTATTATTTATTTAGTTAGCTTCTATTTTAATAATCAGAAGGAAAACTTTTATTCTGAATGATGCTTTGAATGTCTCCAATTTTTAAATGCCTAATATGTAGAAAGGATATAGAAAGATCAACAAAAGCATTTTGGAGAAAAAAAGGTCACTTATTATGTTCTACATGCTTGGATAATATAGATAAAAAGAAACTTTGAACTTTGAAATTTAAGGAAAAAATTCGTTTAATAATAGTTTCTTTTAGGAAGTCTAGATATACATAGCTAAATAAAGTGTGATTTATTATTGCAAATACTCTTGTTATGGTAAAGCTTCCTGTATTTCTATAAACTTTTGGCCAATAATTTTTGGGTATTTATTTAAGTATTAAATAATTTCTATTAAATAAAAATTCCCCAAATAAGGAATTTTAAGTTTGACACTTAAATTTCAAAATTAGATGAGGAAGTTTAGATATTATGAATATCTATTATGTGATCAAATAATTGATACTTAAAAATAAATTTTAAATTCTATATTAATAGAAGTTAAAACCAGCCTGGGA
>JFLW01000111.1 GCA_000635495.1 Prochlorococcus sp. scB243_495K23
TTTTGGTATACCTAAAAAGTCTATAGATACTGAACTTTTAATTGAAGTATCAAAGAAAGCAGAATTATATGAATTTGTTAAATCTAGAAAAATGGGTTTTGAGGCATTAGTTGGTGAGAAGGGAGTTAGGTTAAGTGGAGGACAGAGGCAGAGAATAGCTATAGCAAGAGCTTTATACAAGAAGGCGAATGTAATTGTTTTTGATGAAGCAACTAGCGCATTAGATCTAGATACTGAAAGAAAAATAATTAAAAATCTTTTTGAGA
>JFLW01000112.1 GCA_000635495.1 Prochlorococcus sp. scB243_495K23
GTTTAATTTCTTTATAACCTTTACTTACAAATCTAGAACCAGTTCCAGACATTGGTATAACAATATTCATTAGTCAAATAATTTCAAGAATCTTATTAGCACTAGAAATAACATTTAATGGATCCTCATCAAAAATAATTGACCAGCCTGCATATCTATTAATCTTATCCTTTTTTAGATTTTTAATCACTTCATAAGTTAATCCACCATCAATTTCAAAATTAATTATTGAATTACAATTTAAGGAAAAATCTTCAATCCTTCCAACTGCTTCCCAACAAAACTTTTGTCCTCCTTTTCCAATGGGTACACCCATTTGAAGTAAATTCTGAATAGAGTAATCTTTAACAAATTCAATCAAATTATCGTCTTTTTTTTCGACAACTTCTGAAACAATTCCAAATACATGATGAGCATTTTTAAAA
>JFLW01000113.1 GCA_000635495.1 Prochlorococcus sp. scB243_495K23
AGATCCAAATTACTTATTTCCCCTTGAGGAAAACTATTCATTAATATAAAAATGCCTACGATGTAGGATATTATATTTAAAACTAATATTTTGTTCCAATGATTAAAAAAAGTTGATTTTCTTTTTATCATTAGATAAATCAATATAATTAATATCACCGCTGCAGGAGAAATTGGGTGAATTAAAGTAGCTGAAAGATTCGCAAAAAATGTAATTATTAGTAAAAGAAATAAAAAACTTTTTTTAATTCTTAATTTATAAGAATCATTTAATAAAGGTATCATTAT
>JFLW01000114.1 GCA_000635495.1 Prochlorococcus sp. scB243_495K23
ACTTAAAAAAATTGTTTGAGGAACATGGGCAATATTTGAAGTCCATGATCGTAATATTCCTTCATTTTTTGAATTGTAAATATTCTCGTTATCTATAAGTAATTTTCCCGAATCTGGACTTAATAATCCAATTATTAAATCTAATAATGTACTTTTACCGCTTCCAGTCTTTCCTATTATTCCAATTGATTCGCCAGCTTTAATTTGAAGATTTATCATCTTCAAAGCTAACTTATTGCTATCAGGATAACTAAAGTTTATATCT
>JFLW01000115.1 GCA_000635495.1 Prochlorococcus sp. scB243_495K23
TTTATAATTTTGCTCTTTTGTATTTTTCTTTGAGAAACTTTGATTTTGCATTGGTTTATATTGATAAAGCTATTAAATTATCGATAAATAATGCTATTTATAAACTTTTAAAGTCTGAGATTTATATTAATAAATCCAATATTGATGAAGCTTTATCTATCTTAGAGGATCTAAATAGTAATAATAGAATTAAAAAGGATAATAACAAAGAAATAAGAATAAATATTCTCCTAGCCGATGCACTCTTAAAAAAAAGGAAGTTTGCAGAAGCAGAAATAATCCTTTTAAGATTAATAAAAAAATATCAAAGATTGGAGTTGGCGTATTTAAATCTAAGTATCCTTTATAAAGAAAAAAATCAATTAAGTGAAAGTATAAAGATATTAAAAAAGGGAATAAAT
>JFLW01000116.1 GCA_000635495.1 Prochlorococcus sp. scB243_495K23
GTTTCTCAGAAACAACTACTGCATCATTCAGCGTTGACACTGTTGTAGGTGCTATAGACGGTGCATCTAGCGAAACAACAAGTTTAGATTTCCAATTCAACATTGGTTTATCAACAAGTTTCACAGGTGAAGATTCACTTGACATAGCTATTGACAACGGTAGCGGAACACAATCAGTTCTTGGATCAACAATGGGATTCGACAAGGGAACTAGCTTAGTTGTTGATGGTGTTACTTACACATTCCCTGTTGGTGGAGCAACAATGGTAGTTGGTGATTCAACTGACCTAAGTACTGCATTTACAGGAGCTTGTACTTATAGTGCATTCACTGATATGACTCCAGACGACTGTGGTACTGGTAACTCTATGGGTGCAGGTGGTAAAGGTGTTACTGCAGCTATGAGTTATGCTTTTGATTCTGGATTCTCACTTGCTGGTGGAGTAACATCCGGAAGTACAGAAATCTTAGGTGATGCTGCTGACGCATTTGGCCTTAATGCTGCTTATTCAGCAGACAGTTATGGAGTAGCTGTAGCATACGTATCTGATGATGGCGGTACAGCTACTGATACAACATACTGGGGTCTTAACGGTTACTACACTTTTGATTTAGTAAGCTTAAGCGTTGGTTTCGAAACTTCAGATGATGGAACAACTGAAAAAGATGGATACTTTGTTGGTCTATCTTTCCCAGAAGTTGGTCCTGGATCAGTAAACATTGCTGCTGCAACTACTGGATTATTTGCTGACAGTGCAACTGAGACTCTTACATATGAAGCGTCTTACTCATATGCTTTAAATGATGGCATGACTGTCACACCAGGTATCTTTATCAAAGAGGTTGATGGTGCAGATGATGAAACAGGAGTAGCTGTTAAAACTTCATTCTCCTTCTAATAACTTAGATAGAAAAAACTACACACAAAGAAAGACCTGCTTAACAGCAGGTCTTTTTTTTTAAAATTCTCAAGTTAATGAATTTTTTTTGAATCATAATTTCAGTAACTATAATAAAAATAAATTAAATAAATTGAAAAAAATTGATTTATTAAAAAAAATTGAAGAAGCGAAAATAAAACAAAAAGCGGGAAATTATTTAGAGGCAAATAAGATATTTCAAGTGTTATTAAAATCAAATAATGATTCTTTTGATTTACTTTACGCTTATGGGTTGTTTTGTAGAGATTTAAAAAATTTTAATTTAGCAAAAAGAGTATTTCTTAATTTAATTAATAAATTTCCTTCATCTATTAATCCTTATATTTTGTTAGCCGAAATATTAAAAATTGAGGATAAATTCAAGGATGCAGAAAAAGTACTCCTGAAGGCAATAAAAATTGATCCTAATCATGGAGATTTACTT
>JFLW01000117.1 GCA_000635495.1 Prochlorococcus sp. scB243_495K23
AAGCGGAATTATAAGTAAATTTTCATCATTCAATAGAGTTAGATATAAAGCAAAAAAGAAATAAAAACTAATCCAAATGCTTCTAATGAATACTTAGGAAAACTTCCTAAAAAAACACTATTAGCTTGCTTTAGCCTCATAGGTCTATCGGATTTCAAAAAAATATTGGTGTACAAATTTTGATGAGAATCTAAAATGACTTCTCGGATTGCGCCAAGACTTTCTTGAGTGTTTTTAATTAATTTTTTTGTTGATAGAGAAATTACCCTACTATTATTTAGTAGTCTTTTTCTGAAAATAAATCCTAATAATAAATAAATTGTAGAGAAAATAAAAACGGCTGATATTGATAATTTTAAATTAATAAGTGACAATCCAATTAATATACCAATCGAGAGAATTACAGCTGTTATTAATTTCAAGAATAAATTAATAGCTACAACAGTTAAATTAACCTCAGTAATTAATGTTGAAATAAGACTGCTACTGTTTCTATTCAAATGTACTATGTATGGCTGACTTATTGAGTTCTTAAAAGATTTGCAGCTAATATCACTACCTATAGCAGCAGCAACTCTTCCATTTAGCCATAAATTAATCAACCTTGTAATAGATGCAATAATTACAGCAGTAATAAATATCGATGTGATTTTTAATAAACTTAATCCAGAAATACTACCAAATTTTAAAAAATCAAAAGGGAATATAGCTATATCATTGTTTAATTCTGAGTTAGTTAATAAAGCTAGGAAAGGAATCATAGCCGAAAGTGTAACTATTTCAGAAAGTGCACTTAAAATTGAAACTCCTAAAAGAGCAAAAAGCTGGATTTTTCTTCTTTTACTTAAATGTTGCCAAATACAAAAAAAAAGAAAAAGAGTAGTCTTACTA
>JFLW01000118.1 GCA_000635495.1 Prochlorococcus sp. scB243_495K23
TTATACACTTTCAAAATGTTATGAATTAATGTCTCCAAAAAAAATGAATATGATCTTATCTTCAGATGTAGATTTGATTCTATATATGTACATCCTTTAAATTTATATCCTCTAAAAGAATATTCTGCATCATCTTTTTTATATAATATCAATTTTGGAAGGGCTTATTATCCCAGAAGAGTATATGATATTTTCTTTGGAGGTTCTTTAAGAGCGATGAATTTTATTGAAGATTTTTGGGATAATATTCCTCAATTATTGGAAAATAAATTTGATAATGGTCAAGACAAAAGAGATGCATGTAGGTTGATTTTTTTATCTGCAAATTTAAAAAATATTGAAATTAAAAGTTTTAGAACAAGAATATGCGATATTTATAGACCAATTAAAAATGATTATTATGAGACCTATTTAATCTCTTCTCACTTACTTAGCTTGAAGTTTAATAAATTAACTATTAAATCTCTAAAATATTTTTTTAGTTGGATAAAGATAAGAAGATCAAATATTTTTAAAATTTTTGTTGTATTTGCATTAACATTTTTATTGATTCCCTTGTCTTACTTAAAAAGGACCAGATATATTTTGAAA
>JFLW01000119.1 GCA_000635495.1 Prochlorococcus sp. scB243_495K23
AAGTGGAATTTTGCAAGGCCAATTATCAACTGCTATTAAAGCTATTTCCTACTTTAATATTGATGGACCTCTAATAATACATAATTGCGATACTTTTCATATATTCCAACATGAAGAAATAAATGAATTACTTGAAGAAGATATCTTTGGGGTTATCCCATGTTTCTGTGGTGAAGGAGATCACTGGTCATTTGCTAAAGGTTCTAGCAAAGATTCATCTATCGCAGTTGAGGTTACAGAAAAAAAAAGGATATCACAAAATTGTTCAGTAGGTACTTATATTTTTTCTTCTTCGGGAAAT
>JFLW01000120.1 GCA_000635495.1 Prochlorococcus sp. scB243_495K23
CAACTTTAATTTATGGATTCTTTTTACTTAAAAGAAATAAAAGTTGATAATTCAGAAATAACTCATTATTGGGATAAGAATAATGATTTCTATATTTATAGTAAGGGTAATATATTTTGGGGATCTACCAATAAAGGTAAATTCAAATTTAAAATCGAAGTAAATTTTCCAGAAAATGTTTTTCTAACTAATAGAATTTTTAGGAGAGGATTAAGATATGACAAGTCAAATGCAACATTTAATTATGAAAAAAAATGGTTTAATAATTATTTATAGGAGTCATGTCTTTTTTTATTGTCTTTTGAGAAA
>JFLW01000121.1 GCA_000635495.1 Prochlorococcus sp. scB243_495K23
ACCCGCTTTATTAAAGATTTTTTAAGTTTTTTTATACCTTAAGATTGCGAAAAGATTGTTCTTGCCCTAATAAAAAAGCTCAGTTTTCCTTTAAATGTATAGTTTTTCAACTAATAACTAGACTTTTGTGAATAAAGAAATAATAATTAAAAAAAATTTTTATTTAAGTGAGATTTATTAAATCATTAAGCCTAATACCAATAGCTTTTGGTTCATTTCTTTCTGTCTCTGCTAACGAATACGACTTTGAGGAATTCAAATTTGATCATCATGAAAATAAGCAAGATATATATGAACCAAAAGACAAATTAGATGAATACATAATTAAAGGAGTCACCTATTCAACCAAATTTGTTCCATTAATTAATGATGGTGCAAAAGGAAGTGAATATACAGACATAATGTCTAATGATTTTAAGAGATTATTAGTTGATGCTGGATTTGATTTTGCAAATTCAAAAGCAAATGATGAGATACAAAAAATCCCATTTTTTTCCCAGACTTCTGTAAATATCTCAGGTGGAACAGAATCAGATACAAGCTTCTCGATAAATAGTTTGATGAAACTTGGAGAACTTGCAAAAGATGAAGAAGGTGATTTAAAAACTCTTGCTTTTTCTCAAGCGAGATTTGCTACTGCAACAAATGCAGATGGTTCCACTATTAATATTGGTTTAGGAATTAGAAATCGTCCTAATGATATTTCTATGATCGGAGCTAATGCGTTCTGGGATTATAGAATGACTGATTATAGTGATGCCCACAGCAGGCTTGGATTAGGCGGAGAATATTTATGGAAAGATTTTGAGTTTAGAAACAACTTCTATATGGCTATTACTGATGAAAAAGATGTAACCGTAAAGGGCACATCATACAAAGAGAGAGTAGTCCCGGGTTGGGATGTGGAACTAGGATACAGGCTTCCAAATAATCCAGAACTGGCATTCTTTGTAAGAGGATTTAATTGGGATTACAAAAATACGCAAGATAATTCTGGATTAGAAGGATCAGTAAGTTGGCAAGCTACACCACATATTGGTCTTGAGGCATGGGTTTCTAATGAAATTTCTGCAGCTTCTACTACTGTTAATACTTCACTGCCTGGAACAGATGAGACTTTCTTTGGTTTAAGGATGAATATCACTGGAAGTCCTGTCAAGTTTGAGAAATCTAATTACAAGAAGAACATGATTACTCAAATGACTCAACCAGTCAAACGTAAATATGATGTTCTTTTAGAGCGCTCTTCAGGAAGTTTTACTAATAGAGCTAAAGGTTCTTAATTTTATTTCTATCTTTATTTATTAACACTAAAAATGAAACTTTTTTCTAAATTCTCTTTAAAAGCAACAGCAGGTTTTAGCTTCTGTGTGGTAGCGTCAATCATCTCTTCAAATGAGAAGGCTTTTGCAAACGATTGTGAAACTCTTTTTGGGGATAATCCATCAAGTATCAATAATGCCTGTTATATAACTCCTAATACTTACAAAATAAGAGTCTATGAAATGGGTTTATGCACAGCTGATCCTCTTGCTGGAACCACTATAAATAGTAGTGATGAGGTTGTGACGGACAATACTATTACGGATTCTTCCTGTACGCCTTCTTTCCAATCATCAACAGGAAGTTTAGTAAATTTAGGCGGGAATGCTACTCAGACATTAACTGGGACCAACATAAGGCCTCCAGCAGGATCTTATCCTTATGCTTATATAAAAATTAAAAATACTTTTGGCTTAAAAGGTACATATCAAATTAATAATCAAACATTTTATAGTTCTAATGATGGATCTCCAGTTGCGGAAGGATCTTATGATGAATTTGATGAAGATTTAATGGACTTCAGTAATGGGAAAACATGTTCAGGAAGTCCAGAATTAGCTGGAGCGGAAGTTTTCACATCAGCACCTACAGGAACCATGAAGGCAGTATTAGCTCAAGTAAGTGGTGGTAACTTAGGAACTTATACTGCCGACTCTTCATGTGGAAGTTCAACTCATTTATATGGTACTTTTGCGCCTACTAATCCAGTTGTAATTACAAGTGACACGCAAGGCTTAGAAGTTACTTTCAGTATCACAAAAAGAGGAATGACGGTCTTCCCTGATGGAAGTGGAGGAATGAGTGGCTTTGGAGGTGGGCCCTTTAGTCCTAGTTTCTCAACCTATTAAATTTAACTAAAAAGTTCAGAGATTATTTCTGTCGCTTCAAAAGACTAATTTCTAGTGACAAAATAGCGACAAAGATCATTTTCTGGCCTTAAAAGTCATTTTTTATAAAATATTTAGCAATTTGGTCTTTTATAGATGACTGTTATGAACTAAGATCTTATGAGCGGGGCGTGGCGCAGCTTGGTAGCGCGGGTGCTTTGGGAGCATACCTTTTTACTAACGAGAACGATTGCAATTACTGACTTTCTTACTTTTATTACAGAATAAAAAGCGAGGAAAAGCGACAAAACTTTAGTAGCGCGGGTGCTCTCAATGCTCTATTTTTGAAAATAAATCAATAGTTAGAGTTAAAGATGAAAAAGAGCAAGGTTCTATTTTTTTTATTGTTTATTTTGCCCTTTTTTACATTTTCGGGGAATAAATTAAAAACCCTTTCAAATGAACTTTCCCTCGAAGATGAAATTAAGGAGGCATTCAAAGATTATCCCTTCAAATGCAACCCGGAAGGGACTACCCCTGAAATTGCCGCTTGTTCATGGATAGAGCTTATTAAAAGCGATAGAGATCTAAGAAAGGAATTGAATGATGAATTGCTTTATAAAAGATGGATCGAGTCAAGAAATAAAGTTTGTAATCATTTCCAGGATAAATTGTATTCTGGAGGAACAATAAGACAGATAACTAGGCCTGGTTGTGCAATTAGAGTAAACAAGGAAATTCAGAAATACTGTATAACTGGTGATCCTACTTGTGGGTAACAAATATATTGTGTAATTGGAAGTGCTTTCTAAATTTTGCTATCATTTGCCTCTAACCTTTTTAACCATTTCAACCAATATTTAGTCGCTTCTTGGGGAGATATCATTGATCCACTATCTGGCAAGTCACCATCTACAGATGCTTTAGCTATGTCTTTTTTTGATCTAATCCGCTCTAATTTCGACTCACACCAGCTCCAAACATCTCCATTTGGCAACTCTAAAAAAGTAACAGGCAGAATTACTTCTATTGAATCAAATTCTGTGCCATCTCTATCCAGCCTACCAATTGATTGTTCAAATTCCGTAGAAGTCCACGGAAGTTGGAAAAAAATTGCCTTATTACATACAGATTGAAGTCCATCAATACCTGTTCCTGCACACTGAATAGTAGCAACCAAGATTTCAGTTTCACCATTGATAAATTCATCTAAGGAATCTGCAAATCCTTCTTCTGAAGCTTCTTTATCGTTTCCAGTATAAATACTAAATTTTTTATTTTTATTTTTTAGCCAATTAGTAATTGGAATTAATGTTCCTTGAATAAGAGTAATAAAAATAATTGTCTTAACTCCTTCTTCGATGACTTCATCAAGAATTTTTAATTTTGGTTTTACAAAAACTCTTTCTAAATCATGATATTTAACTAATTTAGGTGAATTATTTATTTCTACAATTTCCTCAATAAGATTAGATGTCTCAATATCCTTTTTGATAATTTTAGTTCTTGAAAGATTACCTGGATTCATCCTTATGCTATTTAGGATAAAGTGCTGATATAAGTTCATACAGGAATTTATATCGTCTCCTGTTACATCAGAAAGAATCTTCTGAGTAACAAGTTCAATTAGTGATCTACCTTCATAGAGATTATTTATTACTGGGGTTGCAGATAATCCAAGCACTTTAACTTCTTCTTTAAGGTTAGAAGATATGCGTATAAATTCTTTTATTAATTCCCTTCTCTGGCTTGTAGTATTTTCCTTTCTACTTTTCGATTGATGTATTTCATCGATCACTATCATTTCTGATTGAAAATTAACACAAAACTCCAAGAGGTTTTCAGTAAATCTTTCTTGTAATCTTTCATGATTAACTATTACGAAATTAATTTTATTTTCGACTAAATTTATCTTCCAATTATTTGGTTTAATGTGGAGGATTGCTTCAGGAAAAGATATTTTTAGTGCTCTTTCCCAACTATCAACAACTCCGTTTGGGCATGAGATAAAAACTCTTTGAGAATTACATACTTGAGCCGCAAGAATTGCAGAAAGTGTTTTCCCTGTACCTGTACCACTTAAGTTGAGTAATCTTTTATCTCTTTGCACTCTAAAAGCAACAAGTTTTTGCATCAACTTAGGTTCTCTTGGAATACCTTTTAAATCTTTGAACTTATAAGTAGAAGGTATCTTCAAATTTCTTGCTCCGTTATATTCCGCTAAAAAAGCTTCTTTAACTTGCGAACTGTAAGAATCCTTATCAAAATAATTCGACTCTAATTGCCCAATTAATTTTTCTTCATCACAGAAACAACTATCCCAAAGTTTCGCAGTAGCCTTAGCCTTTAAAAACTGAATAAGTTTCAAATCAGATCCTTGTGTCTCTATAACTCCTGCAGCCTTATCAAGAGCTCTTAATGTTTTTCCTGGATCTAATGTAGGTAAATCTTCTTTACTTATTTCCGCAAGATTAATTACTTTAGTATTTCGATTTTCATTCTTAATTTTTAAAGATCTCCTTTTTAAAAGTTTTAATTCTCTCTCTTCCTTTGAGAGTCGCTTTATATCTGAACCTAAATCTAATAATTCTTTAATTGATGGAACTTCAATATTATTTGACCAATCAACTAGGTCTTTTTTATTTACTGTTCCGCTTTGAACTGCATCAATAAGGACATCAAATGTCCTGCTAAATTGATTAGTTTTATCATTAAGTCCCTGAGCTTGAAAAAGCACGTAAAGTTCTGATGGAGATAATACGGCAAGATGTTCTCCCAAATCTCTCACAAAAGATTTTAAGTAAGTTGTATTTACCCGTTCTGTTTTTTGTAATTTCTTTCCAAATCTCTCTGCAACATCTAACCAATCAAGATTTCCCAACTTATTAAAGGCTGCTATTATGCTGCCTCCTTTTTTGTCTTGATATATTTCTTTGTCAGTAGTTTCGATATAGTTATGAATTTGAACTTGACTTGGTAATAGCTCTTGAGACTGTTTAAAAAATTCATTTACATCATAAATTAAGTTTTTAAGCCTCTCATCTGTCCAAAAAGTTCTTCCTCCTCCATCATTAACCAGTTGTCCTTGATACTCGAGACCTATTTTATTTGCCACAGCACTCTGGCCTCCAAATTTACCAATTGCACCTCCTACTCCTCTTCTTACAAAGGAGGTTTGCTTGGGCATTAAATGCGGTTCTCCAAGCGCTTTAGCATGCCTATAAATATATTCTTTTAAATAATCAAAGTTTCTCCAGTAACTAGGACCGGCAATGTCATTATCGATAAAATATTCATAATGGTAATCAAATTCAGCTTCAGAAGCCTCCATATTATATTCTTTTAATAGTTTCATCCTTTGACCTGGATTTAGATCAAGAATAAAAAGATAAAATTTATCTTTATCGAAATTGTGTTTTGGGTTATCAGTTCTAATTGGTAACCTTCTAAATTCCTCAAAATGTTTCTCAAGAAGATTTATTTTATAGCTTTTAACTAATTCTAATTTTGCTTCTTTTGAAAATTCCTGAATGTCTTTTATATTAATCCCTAATTGATCTTTCAAACGGCTTAAAACGAGTCTGGTGTTTTCCCTAGATTCTCCAAATACATCTCCAATTTCTTGAAGTGTCATTCCAGCCATTCTTGAAAATAATATGAACAGTTTTTTCTCAATTTTTTTTTGAGCTATTTCTTTGGTAAATCTAATTATCCATTTATTATTTGCATCAGATGATTGAGATAAAAATTTGCTAAAAAAAAGATATTTCAATACTTTTTTATCGAAATCTAAGATTTCTTTTTTTGTGAATTCTTGCTGATAATCATCAATCATTTCAAAATTGTATTTATCTAAATGAATTTCAAAACTATCTATCAAAGAGAAAATCTTAATAAGCGATTCAAATAATTTATTTGACTTTTTAGAGAGAAGTATTTTATTTATGAATTCATCAAAATTATAAAAATCTATTTTTTCATCTAAGGTTATTTTTTGAAATTCATCCCATGATATCTCTCTTTCTGATTGCACAATATATTTATTTTCATCAGTATTTTTTATCTCTTTCCCTTTAGGCAAACCAACAAGATATGAAGGCAAAAGATTTGTTGGCTGATCAAAAGTGATTGGAATTTTGAGATTATAGGCTTCAAGTAATTTGCATATAACTTCTACATGATCATTTTCAAATCCCTGGAATGACAAAATATCAGATTTTTGAAGACCTAATAAATCGCTTAAACTATCAAAGCCATTTTTCTCTAAAATAATACGAATTCCAGCTGGAAAACCAAGCTCTCTAAAAGTAACTTTTAATTCTTTAAATTTTTGTGCGCTACTTTTGTTATCACTAAAACTTGACCAGTCACTTTCTCCATTTAAATTGTATTGACCTTCATTCATTTTATGAAATGAAATTTCATTAGATACTATTGAACTAAATTTTATTTCATATTAAATATTTGGCAGATATAATTTTGAATAATTACATTTTTCCACATTAATGAATAATGAAATGTGTGCTCTTTATTTAGTTGAAGATACTGTAAGTGGCGATGTAAAAATAGGTATAAGTAATAACCCTAGAGAAAGGAAAAAAGAAATTGAACAACAATATAATGTTGGCCAAGTTAGAGGTATATCAATTACGTGGTTTTTTTCAAGAAAAGAAGCTCTATCTTGGGAAAATGCATTCCATGAAAGATTTAAATTAAAACACTCTCCTGAGAGAGGAGGAAAAGAGTGGTTTTCGCTTAATGAAAATGAATTAAATCAATTCTTGCAATGGATGAAAGAGAGTAATAAACAAAATGAAGAAAAAATTAATCTTCTCAAACAATTACTTAAACGAGAAGAAGGGAAACAAAAATAGAGCACTACTTAATGATGAACTGTATAGATTTATAGCGACAAAACACTAATTTCATTAGTGACAAAATAGCGACAAAATTGATTTTTATCCCTCAAAAGTGATTTTTTATAAAAAATTTAGGAATTTGGTCTTTTATAGATGACTGTTATGAACTAAGATCTTATGAGCGGGGCGTGGCGCAGCTTGGTAGCGCGGGTGCTTTGGGAGCACTAGGTCGCAGGTTCGAATCCTGTCGCCCCGATTGACTTCTCAGCTTTCTCAATTACCCTCTGGGCGATCTCTGGGCGATCATTTGCAATACCTTGCATAACTTTGCATGGTGCATCGCCCGCTAAAACAACTAAATAAGCAATATTAAACAGACCATTGCTCCAATACTAAAGATTAAACTCCAACCCTGAGATTTAATTTTCAATTTAAAATATAGCTTGGTTATCCTGAATCAATAACTCCTTAAGAAATACCTTTTATTTAATGTTGCGACTTTGCTCTCTAGTTTAAGAGTTGTTTTAATTTGACCTTCTAAATTAATAAAAGTTAAAGGAATAAACGATACCAGTTTTTGTAATAAAAGTATCTGATGTTGTGCCAAAGACTTCACCAAACATTGAAATATTACCATTGATTTGAATGTCAGCACCAACAGTGCCAGCGAGTTCTGTATCCCCAAAGTCGTTGGTTAAAGCAAGATGAGTCATAATAGGTCCTGCACTTGCGTATACATACCCTTTCTCAAATTCATTCTTAACTCCGAACTGTAATTCAAGTGTTGATAGATTATATTTTCCATTTGGATATACAGAATTTTGTTCTACCATTACAAACGGTAAAGGTTTTGATATCGCAGGTGCTACTGCTAGTGGTAATAAAGCTAATAATAATTTCATTGGTGAATTCGATTAAATAGTTATTATGTAAGTTAAAATTTTTTATAAAATTTCTTCTAAAAATAAAATATTTCTTACTCTTAATACCTGTTCTCGTAATGAGAGGGTTTTATGACAGTCAGGTTTGTCTTATAAAGATACTAGCAGTGTTTTAAAGAAATTCAATATTAGTGTGCAGTATTTATGAAAAAAAATTTTGATTGCATTATTATTTGCAAAGTCACCCCTATGATCTACAACTCTCCAAGATGGACCACAAGTTAACCTAAGCGAACTCCTTAAGCCTATAACCCATTCTGGATTTTGATTCCGTGCTCTCATAACACTAGCTCGCTTGCGGGCGATCCTCGGGCGATCATTTGCACACCTATGCTATACCCTGCAACATTAGATTGCAATATTGAGACTCAAATACATCCCTGTCATACCAACTAATAAGCTATAGCCTCACTTCGTTCTCATGGGTACTGTCGCAATTTGCTGATCGAGTGCTTTGGGAGCACTAGGTCGCAGGTTCGAATCCTGTCGCCCCGACTCTTAAAAACCAAGTTATACTAGAGAGTTTCCCAGACTCTCTTTTTTATTGTTTTCATTCTCAGATGAGAAAGGGGAGCTAGGAGGGGAGCTAGGAAGTAGGTACAAGTACAAATAGGTGCTGAAGGGGGAGCTAAGGGTCAGTGCCTTCTAATTATTGATACCTTGCACTTGGAGAGCAATCTTTATATGGAAGCTCTCGTCCTGTATTTGGTTCAATATCGTAAGTATCATAATAATTCTGCAAATCTTGTGGAGCAGAGGAATAAGAAGTTGTTGTCATGCCTGTCTCTTCGAAGTACCAATTCATTCTCATAAGCCTTACTTCTTGAGCACATTTTTTCATATACTCAATATCAGTCATAGCTACTTCTATTTCTGTTGCCTTTTCTTGTTCAGCAATCATTTTCCTAAAATTAGGAGTCTTAGGCCGAGTAGAAACTATTAAATAAACAATTACTATACCTGTTAAACCAAAATACTTAACTAGGTTTGGGCTTTTATTCCAAAGATTCTTAAAAAAGTCCATAAATTACTCCTTATATATATAGAGTAATTATTTTCTTTTTAAATATCTATAACTCCAGTAGGTTCTCCTTCTAGTCTTTCCATTGCTTCTCTTAATTTCTTCAATTCTGATTTATTTTCCCTATCAATAACCCCACTCTGAAGAATTGAGAAGGCTGTTTGGATAGCAGATACACAAGTGTAACCCCTTGTTTTTTCGTCTAAAGCTATCTTTATTAATCTATTTGCAAGTGCAGGAGTAGCTTGGGCAAGACTACCCAAAGACTCCTCCAGACTTGAGTTAATTGCATGATTTATGAAGTTCTCTGCATCTGGGTGCTTTCTCCATTGCCGCATTGCATGAGGAGTTAAGTTGGCGACTTTACTAGCTTCAATCCAACTCAATCCCTCACTATGTGCAATCAAACCCCTCCTTACATTTGCAGGGAGTTCCATCTCTTCTCTCTTCTTCTTTCCCCTCTTCTTTGGCATTGCTAGAGTCATTGATTAGCCTGATATTCCCCACTCTTGGCGAGCCTTCATTATCTGTTCTTGAGATAGTGGAGCTAAGCCTGCAAATCCAGAAGGCTTCTCTCTAATAGCTTTCTCTCTTGCCGCATTTCTTTCGGCTGATTCTTGTATTCTTTTCTGGAGGATTAAATTTTGAGCTTCCTCGATTTGACCCCTCATCTCTTTTGCTTTTGCTGTCCAACCATATTTCTCCAAAACTTCAACATCATCTGTCCAAAGAGTATTATTTCGAAGTCTTGTTGCTACATCAGCAGGCATAGCAGAGTAGTCACTTCTGTATAAATTTTGGAATAGTTCTGGAGCTTCACTTCTCATTGCCATCTGCTCCATCATTCCTAAATCGTCTAATTTTTTTGGCATTGGTGGGCAATCCTTATTTGGAAAACTTTTCGCCCAGAAGTTAGCAAATTCTTGTTGATAATATGCTTGGAGGTCTTGCATTTTAGTAGTAGATAATTTTTGTTTTTTGTCTCCTTTTTTCATATCTTTCGAGAGCTTTTTTCCAATCAGGATTCCTCCTGTCTCTTTGTTGTTCAGGAGTTCCACCCTCGCCCCTAGTCCATCTCTCATAGCAATAAATAGCCCACATTTCTGCTTGCTTTTCATTATGAGGAAAGAGTTGGCGAGCACACTTCATAACCCTTGCAGAGTTGTTGAACTCAGCTAGGTCGAAGTTATGTTCCAAGTCCTCTCTCAAGATTAAATAAAAGAAACTATGTATAAAGAATAACCCTAAAGTATGTATAACAGCGTTATACAAATTATCCTCTAATTTACCTTGCTAAATATTAAATAAGCGTGTATATTGTATGTATCAATAAGTACCGAGTAGGACGATCTGGAACTGAAATATTTGCAACCCTCCCCGTCTATTTGTCAAATTAGTATAACTCATAAAAAAGACTAAATACATTGCTATTACTGATATTTTGACTCTTAATAGTTTATACAAATAGGATAAGCAATACTGTACTAATATTTGATGTAATTACATTTATTTACTTGTATTGACTTCGTAAAATAGTAATAAGACGAAGTGAGCTACTCGCTGACCTCTTAGAACCTCTAAAACTTAATTAATGAAGAACAATCGCTATGGACAAGCGAAGGTGTTAACAACCTCTCAGCTTGATTTACTTATTGATTATCTTCCTTCTATCTTTCATAAAACTATTGCTCTAACTCTTAGGAATACTGGAGCAAGAGTTGGCGAAGTTGTCCAACTCAGGTGGAGAGATATTGGGGAAGATTCAATCTTATTTCCTGCAACTATCGTTAAGCGAAAGCTGAAGAGTCGGGAGATTTTTATTTCTCTTGATTTCAGGAAAGATTTAATGCAATGGAAGCACTATTGGGCAATACATAAAGGGCGGCAACCTCTTCCAGAAGATTTCATTTTTTATGGAAGATTTGATGGCTCTCATGTAACTGAAAGGGCTTTCCAACTTGCCCTTGAATCGGGCTTTGAAAGGGCGGAAATAGTTGGAGGTAGTTCGCACTCATTTAGGCGAAGTATGCTCTCAACACTCCATAAGAAGGGCGTTCCACTAAAGGTTATTCAATCCCTCAGTGGTCATCAAAGTCTCTCAACTTTGAGCTTGTATCTTGAGGTAGATGATTCGGACAAGAAGAGAGCTATTGCTCATCTTGCTTAACCTATTAAAGGCCGCTTATCTTCAATTACTAAATTCAATTCCCACTGGCTTTGGTCGGTGGGTTTTTTATTGTTCCACTCTTCTTCAGTAAATATATTCATTTTTAATTCTGGAGGATTTTTGATAGGAGCTATCCTATTCAATCTCCTTCTCATTGCTTCTAACTCTCTATCTAATCCCATAATCAATCTTTTTTCTTACAGCTTAAATCAATTTTTTAGAGTCTAAATTTTTAGTTCCACCTTTCTAACCTATGTATATGTTGATGATGATAAAACAATAAAAATAATAGATATATCAGTTAATTAGAAAGAAAAAAAGATGATAAGTCGGGGGATAAATGATAGAAGATTAGTGGAGCTTCTTTTTATCATCTATCATTCGTTTTATCGTCTAATTTTTCCAAAAATCCCAATCTGTAGCAGGCTTTTGTTGGTTTTTATCATCATTGAGGAGTATATATTGGTTCTTTAGTTCATATTTTCCTCTAACTACCTTTCCAGAAGAATCCTTTTGTTTTTTCAATATTCCATCTCTAGCCTTGCAATGTTCCGCTATTGTTCTATTGATTTGGGCTGAGGAATATTTTATTTGGTGGAAGTCTTGGGCTGTAAATACTTTCCTACCTGTTGCAAAGTTAATTTGTTGGATATGTTGTTTTAACTCTCCAAAGCAATCCCCTTTCATATCTGAGTTATAAACTGGAACAAAAATTCCATTCTCATCAATTTTGAAATCAAAAACTCTTTTTCCATTTATTGGGTCTTTGCGGATAAGTAGTTTTCTTTGCGTATAATCCTCTTGCTCATTAACTGTTACTGCTTTAATCTCAGCCGCCCAACCACAAGCACCAACCCATCTCTTAGCTCCAGAACTAGCGGCTTTATCGGTGCTTAGATGACTTAATAAGATGATGCTAACTCCAAGCGGCTCGGCAATAATCGACCTTAAAAAATCAACTATCAAATCAACTTCAGTATTATCCCGATATTCGAAAGCAGTGCCCGAAAGCATTGAAATGACACTATCAATAATTACTAATTTCTTTTGAGGATTATTTTTTAGATATTTATGTAATTTGATAAGGTCTTTTAAATCACATTTCCAATTAGCTTTTGCCTGCTTATTATCGGAAGCCCATACAGTAACCATTTCGGGGGTTAGTTTTATCTGGTCATAAACCTCCTTAAATCTATTAGCTCCACCATCACTCATAATCATTAAACTTTCGAACTTATCCCTCTTTCTAACTTGATCTAAAAAACCAACTTTCTTGAAGCCACTCCGAACCATTCCGCAGGCTAAAGAAGTTTTTCCTGTTGCATAAGGAGCAAAGAGGATTCCAACTTCTCCCTTTATTGCATAGCCCTCCAATAAATATTCCAGGCTATCCACTTTTGACATATCAACTTCCCCAACGGAATAAACCTTATTAGTAAATTTATTCCTTAGAACTTTTAATAAATCTATTGCTATATCTTTTGATCTTTTTCTAAATCTAAATTCCATCTCAGCGAAGTCCTCCGCATAGGAGTCCTCATCTCCTTTCACTGCGGCTTCAAAAATATCATTCAATAATTCAGTTTTTTTCCTTTTTGGTTCTTCTTTTGGTGCTTCTAACTTTGCCAACTCTTCCCACATTTCTCTCCTTCTCAACCACTCCTTGTGGTTCTTATGTATGGGATTAGATTCGCAATAATCAAAAAAAGTATTGATTCTCAATCCTCCATCTTTCTTGTAGTCGTTGTTCCACTTATCCAAACAAGCATTGGGGTCATAATTCTCATGCCCTTTACTCCAAGCAATCCAATCATCTAAATGCTTATCAGTTATCTTCCCTTCAGTTAAGTCCTCCCACTCTTTGCTCAAGCAGTGAAGTGTCATTCCTATCTCATTCCAATAGTCATAATTTGGCTTCTTGGAATAAGTAATGTATTTGTGATCTTGGCAGTATATCTTTAATCCTTCTTCAACTCTTGAAGAGTCATAGTCCAACTCATCTCTAGTCCTTTGATATTCATAATCAACAAAAGTTCTTTTCTTAGGTTTAATCTTCTTCTCGGATAACTTAGCCCAACCCTCTAAAAACCAATCAGGAGCAACAGCAAGTGGAGCATCTTTTGGACTATTAATCCACTTATAAGAACCTGTTTCTGGGTGCTTGGAAGGTGGCAGAACCGATTGCAAGTGCTTCCCTTTCTTATCTCTCCATCTCAATTCCATTTCAGGTAATTCAGGAGGATTCCTAAAGCTAGAAAGTAAATCCCAATAACTTTCAGGTATTTCAAAAGCTACTTGGTATCTATCCGTTTTCCCAGAAGTCCAACTAATACTTTTTGGAAGTTCATCTAGACCCTTTCCAAAATAGTTTCTGAAATTTTCTTTTATTTTTTCTAACGATAGATTTTCTTTATCAACATCAATACAAGCAGTTTTTGTAGCTTTACCAAGAAGCACTCCAAAGCCAGTAGCACCTCTTACTCTTAGTACTTCATGTATAGAAAGTGGCTTCTCATTCCACCCTGTTAGGTAAGCGTCTTTATCTTTAACAGGAGTATATTTCCAAGACTCTGGAGCACCTTCCAAAGCTCCACTAAATAGAGGTTCAGATAATGTCACTTGGATTAAATCCCTCCTCCTTCATTGATTTTGTTAACAGTCGGCGAATCACTGCGGAATAGTCTCTCCCCTCAATAGCACCTCTCATCTTTAGCCAAACCATCATTTGATTAGTACAACGAAAAGCAATAAGTTCTATAAGCGGACTGCCCTTCATTTCACTGGCATAATATTGGAGTTTTTCTTGGTCGGTCACTGGTGGGTATAACGTGGTTATACATAACCTAAACTTATATTCACAACTGTGAACGATTCCTCCAGAACATTGGTTCTACCTATGTTTACAAGTATTTACTAATTGATTTTTCTTAATAATTACCTAGTATTTTTTATATAAAATTTCCAATAAAATTGAAGAGGAAACAGTGATACATTTCCGCAAGATAGTTTGGAGTAGCCAAATGAAAAACCCCAAGAGAATGGAGGTTCATCTTGGGGCTTTCTTGTCTTTAGCTCAGGAGTTGGAGCTATCGTCTTGGAGACTTAGTTCTATAAGTTTTTTTAGAAGTTCTTGCTTTGAGATATCACTCAAATAAACTTCATTTGCAACTTGTAGTTCTAGCTCCATCTTCTTAGAGATGAGTTCGAACCTATCCATTAAAAGAGTGGTTCGATTACTCTTTTCTTAGGAAGTCTTTTTAGTAAATCAAAAGAATCTAAGTTTGACATTTCTGTCATCTTTTTCTTGTTGTTTTCTAGGTCAAGAAGAATTAATTTCTTCTTACGTTGAAAAGCTTCTTTAAGTTCTTCAACCTTCCAGTAGTGGTCTTGCTCCAGTAGGCCTAACTTTTCGTTGAGATCTAAATATTCAGTAATGAGATCCTCAGGAATATTTGAGAATTTCATATTATTTAGATTTTCCTCTCTGAAGTGGTCGTCTCTAGATATAAAAGTTTTAGTCATTGACGTAGTAGCCCCCAACTAAACTTTTCAAATCCTCGACCTTAACTCCTGATAGTTCTTCCATATTTTTAAGCAAAGAGTGAGCCTTCTCAAAAAGAGATTTCTTCTCCTCTTCATGCTTTTTATAAATGGAATTAATCTCCGCTTGTCTTTTTGAAGCAAGAAGTTTTAATTCTTGCCTTGCATCTAGATATTCAGAAAGAACAGACTGTGGAACTAATTTGTCAAATTTGTCCCTATTCTCTTTTCTCTTCCTATCCAGTTCTGCAAAGTTTGGTGTATGCAATATGGACATAAGTTCTATTGATTACCTCCCTTCGAAGGTGCTCTATTAGAAACAAATGTTTTTAACACTTCAGGAGCATTAAACAAAATATGTGAATTGCCAACTTCGCCTGTTTTTATCCAGTGCTGGCCTTCAATCCAAGTTCCATCTCTCGTGAACTTGTCCTTCTTCCGCAGAAGATTAGTAGAAGTCATGCAAAGCTTAGAAGCAAGCTCCGCAGTCCTTACCCACTCGGAAGTGGTTACCCACTCCTCAGTAGTCGTCTTCATTAAAAATTTAAAAGTTAAGTTTGATATTTTCTACAACTCAAAAGCGGTGGTCAAAAAAACTTTTGGAGTTTATAGACCTAAGCCACAGACTTAGTTAACTAATCCCAAAGCCACAGACTTGGAACTTTCAAGAAGGTTTTAACCCGTAAGACCAACCACCTTCTAACGCCTTGTCTTTACTTATAGCTACTTCTGGAAAGTCTGCAACTAGTAAACTAATTATTTTTTTAAACTTAACGGCTTGTGTGCATATTTTCCCTTCTTTCAATAGCTCTCTCAAAACTATCCTCTAACATTTCCTCATTAAAAAATCTTGAATATTGTTGATGACTTTCTAAGCTATGCCCCATCATCACACATAGTTCTCTTGGGTGGAATCTATATTCCAAGTGTCCTCTCATAGCGTAGGCGTGGCGGAATGAGTACCCACTGCAACCCTTAGCCTTTAACTCTTTCCATACAGAATTAAATCTCATGTAATTCTTAAAAGCTTCTGCCGCCCCTGCTTTCATTCTTGGAAGTGGAGCTTTATTTTTAACTTGTTTAATTAGTTCCCAATTCTTTTCCCAAGTTGGGTGGAGGGGGAATAATCTTCTTGCTTCTGTTCCTCCTGCTGAAGTTCTCTTGGAGTAGGTGCACCACAAAGTATCTTTTCCATTTCTTCTAACTTCTAAATGCTGAACTTCGATTGGTCGTAACCCATAAGTGCTCATAAGTTTTATCGCCAGACTCCATTCCTTAGCTCTATCTTCTTGGCGGTGCTTCTTCTCTTCGGTTGTTAGTTGTAAGCTCTCCAGAAGTTCAAAAATATCATTCTCCTCTATTGGAGTTGTTGGCTTTTGTGTCTGCTCCTGTAACTTCCTAGACTTCTTGCCTTTGAAGTCCTGAAGATTAAATCTAGGAGGAGGATTCCATAATTCTTCATCTAATAAATACTCAGAATCCTTACTTGTAGCCCAACGAAGAAATGCCGCTATTCTTTGAACATTCTCCTCTCTAGTTCTACTTCCTGCTTCGTTAAATCTTCCAATTTTAATTAATAAATCTTGAGCATTTTGGGAGTCAGCAACTTGCTCTAACTTTCTAAAAGTTTTGGCATAACCTTTCTCCCAAGTTTGTTGGGATATAGCTCCACTTTGTTCAACTTTAAAAACTCCATACTTCTCCCAAGCATCTAATAATACTTTTGGATTAGTTTTATTTTTTG
>JFLW01000122.1 GCA_000635495.1 Prochlorococcus sp. scB243_495K23
GAAGAGGATTTCCTTTCGGTGCTCTCTTCTTTGTTCTCTCAAATGCTTCCTCTATTGGAACTCCTTTCTTGATATGTAGATAGTGGACAGCTTCTATAAAATGTTTAATTTCATTAGCATTGGTTCTTTGCCATTGATAAGGGAGATACTTATAAGTTCTTGTTCCATCAGCAAATCTTATTCCTAATCTTGCTTTGCCTTTATTTTCAATAATTTGCCAATTCTTATTCCCTAGAGTGTCTCTAATAAAAACTCTAATAGCTTCTATCCAATCTTCTTGTGGTTTTCTAGTCGGCATTAGGTCGTAGAGGGGGGAGCTAGAGGGGGAGCTAAGATGTACTTACAAGTTAATACAAGTATAAATAAGAATCAATATCTAGTCTCAAATCCATTCCAATAGCTATAATTTATCTAAGCTATAACTAAAGTCTCAAGCTTTTCTTAAAAATACCGCCCAGTGCTTTGGGAGCACTAGGTCGCAGGTTCGAATCCTGTCGCCCCGACTCTATAAAAACCAAGTCGTACTAGAGAGTTTCCCAGACTCTCTTTTTTATTGCTTGCTTTTGGAATAATGAGACTGAGCGAGCTTTGAGCGAGGATTTGCAATACCTTGCATAACTTTGCAACCTCATGTCGCTCATTATCACTAGAAATAGCTATTAAATATAGAAGTTTTCTTCCAACCCTCAGCTAGTAATTTTTTATATTCCTCCCTGGCACTCTCTACAGTCTCTACCCTGCTGCCTTTCATAACTGGTTTACTACTCCTCTTATAAACACATCCATAACTAACCATCATTGCATCAATACTAGGACTAGGCTTCGATACATCTTCAAATGG
>JFLW01000123.1 GCA_000635495.1 Prochlorococcus sp. scB243_495K23
ATTGATGCTATTTGTACAAAAAAACCTGATTTATGGATTTTGTTTAATAAAAAATAATGATTAAAGTTAATGTCATTTAAATACCAAAATTTTCATGCCAATAAAATTAGAAACAATACTAAAACAAGTAGCTATTAAAAAAGCCCAAAAAGTTATGTTATTAATTGATGAAAAATAATTCAATAAGAAATAATTAATAAAAACATTGACAGACATATTTACTGACAGAACTATTATGTACCTAACAAAATAAATCCATGAAAGAAAACTTTTCTTTTTTTCTTTAAATGTAAAAAAACTATTTAAGAGAAAGCTAAAAAATACACCAGAATAAAAACCTAACAACTTGGAGAAAACCAGCCCAAAAGAATTTCTGGTAAATATATATATTGAGTAATCAATAGAAACGGCAAAAAAACCTACCAAAAAAAAACAAATTAACTGTTTATATGAGTTTTGTAATCTCATTAGCATTGATCCAATATTCATAAGCTCTAAATTCTTCAGAAGTCCCTAAGCATAGAAAATCATCAACTTCATAGGAATAAACCTTATTATTATTTTTTATCAAAAACTCACAAAATTGATCTATTGATATTTCATTTTTAAATTCTTTTGAAATTGCAAAGAATTTTTTAAGTTTATTTTTAAGTTTACCAATATTAGGGAACCAAAAATAGCCAGTTACTATTGGATTTAAAAAATCAGCATCCCAACCTTTTTTATATCCAACTGATTTTATAGATTTATCTTTATTTGATTTGATCCAACCGTATTGATCAGGTTTCCAACGTGCAAAATAATATCCTGAAAAAGTAAAAATAACGGCTTCACAATTAGACATTTTTTTATAATCTTGCAAAAAGTTTTCCCAATTTAAATTAATTGCGGCATCACAAGGTAAGATAAATATTTCTTGATCATCTGCAAAATCAACTGTTTCCAAAACTTTTAATAAAGTTTCAACTGAAGAGTTTGTTTCCCCAACAAAAACCTTACTGGATTCATCAATGAAATTTCCATAATCATAATCATCTTTATCACCATTTAAAGCAAATATATTTTTTTTGGAAGTTTTAAAATTTTGGTTACAAACTTGATATAGAAATTTATTATCTATAGTAAGAAATGGTTTTTTAACATTGTCAACTGCTTTCATTCTTTTACCTTTTCCTGCCATAAGTGTAATTGAAGAACAATTTATTAAACAAAAAGGAAAGTTCATTGGTACTTTTTTCGCCAAAAATTTATAATCTTCAAGATCTTCTGGGGTTCCCCACTGCATAAAATATTTTACAAAATAGCTTAAAGTCCTCATATTTTTCAAAGGGAAATAGTTAAATAATAAACTGACATAAAATTCACCATTAATTTTCTCATTCTTATCTATTAACCAATTACAAGCATCAAATAAAATTTTTCCACTTGAAAAGTAAAAAGTACCACTAGCTGCTGGTTCCTCTTCCCTATACTTTGTAAAAGATTGTTTTTCTTTTATTTCTAAAACATTATGTTGATGATTTCTCGTATGAGCATAAGGAGCGGGATTTATATAATGTGGATGATATCCAGAGTAAACACATAAAGCGGCATGTGGTTTTTCTATAGCCAACCATTTTTTAAATTCTTGATAATTCCACCTCCAATCAAAATCGCAATAATTAACAATTAATTCAGATTCGAAATCAATAAAGTTTTTAACTTCTAATAAAGAATGAACTGGACCTAATTTATGATTATCTACACAAAGAACTGTAACGTTAATAGCTAGGGATTTTAGATAGTTTTCTAAATCTAAATCAGTTTTCAATAAATGTTCTTTTCTACGAATGAAAATAAAATCATCTTCATC
>JFLW01000124.1 GCA_000635495.1 Prochlorococcus sp. scB243_495K23
TAATCTCTTATAAAAATCATCTCCTAGGCAAAAATCTATTTGTTTTTTGTTATAGATACCCAAAGGACTTTCTGAAAGTTCAAAAAAATGTTGATCAAATTCCTCAGAATGAAAATAAGACCAATTTCTCTGAAAGTTAGATTTTAAAAAACGTGCATTTGCAGTCCTACCATCAACAACAATCAAAGTACCTGGCAATAAAAAATGTTCAATAGAAAGGATATCAGCTGCCATTGGTAATCTATCTGGATGATTAGTGCTAATGCCTCTAATATTACTTTCCACATTAAATTGACTCGGACCATCTAAATATATTAGATCAGGACAAATATTTGGGAGATTTTTATAAAGAGAACAAATTCTGCCGTTAAATCTGGACATTTCATTTTCAGAAAAATGAAACTTCACAAGTTTAGTTTCAGCAGTTTGTTTACAATGATTGATCCAGTCTTTATCAGCGTCTACGGAAAAGCATTCAAATTTATTTATTCTTCTAATATTTTTACTAATATAATCACTATAATTAGCTTTATTTAATTGCAAAGCATGATCTAGTACTATAGAACTTTTACCGACACCAAATTCTAATATAGTAATAACTTTTCTTGACCTAACAAGATAATGTAACCTTATTAGATCATCTAATTCTGCAGGAACTGCTTCTGTTAAATTAGAATCAACGCCAAAATAGGTAGGATTAATTTTCTTTTCATCAATAGCGCCATAAGAACTAAGATCTATCTTAAGAAGTTTATGGAATGGGTTCTTATTTAAATAATCTTTATATGATTTTAGTTCCTTAAATAAATCCATATTTATTGAAAATCACCTTTTAATATAACAAACTCTATTCATCTCAGATAATTTAAAAATAATTTGCCTAAAATATTGATATATAATTATCAATTTATTTTAAATTTTTAGAAATCAATCTTTTTACCTTAAATCAAAAATTTCAAGAATTTTCCAAAGATTTATTTCTTCATCTACTTCA